>NZ_JODR01000014.1 GCF_000725885.1 Streptomyces albus subsp. albus
GCCGATAAGCTCACCGACCCGGTGGCCAACATCGTCGCGGCCTGCAACTACGCCGCCGACCGCTACGGCACCATGGACAACGTCGACTCCGCCTACTGACCGGAACAGGCACCGACACCACAGCACCGCGCATGCGAACACCCGAAGCGGGTGGGAGGAGGACCCTCCCACCCGCTTCGTCACGTCGGTGCCGGCTCAGGGCAGTTGCCGGTCCAGTGCGGCTCTGCCCTCAGCCGCGATGCGTTCCCGGGCCCACTGGAGGTTCTCCTCGTTCAGGTCCCGGCCGGAGGCGAGGACGACGTCCTCGGGGGTCGGTTCGCTGTCCGGCGCGGAGTGCAGCACATTGTCAGGGGTCGTACCCCGTGCCGTCTCCTCGTAGCGGCGGCGGAACTTGGCGATCTGGCCCTCGGAGTCCACGACTCGCGCCTTTCCGGTGTAGAACGGGTGGCTCTCGGAGGAGATCTCCACGTCGACCACGGGGTAGGTGTTCCCGTCGTCCCACTCGATCGTGGTGTCGCTGGTGGCCGTCGAACGCGTCAGAAACGCGTATCCGGCCGCCTGGTCGCGGAAGACCACCTCGTGGTAGTCGGGATGCGTATCAGACTTCACAAGTGGCTCCTTCCCCCGCGTACAGGGCGCCCCATCCAGGCTACGCCCGGGGGCCTGGCACGGCATCCCGCCCGGTAGAGGACCCCCGTCGGCATGCGTCTTTGCCCGTCCGGCGGGATGCTGGAGGGCGCGGTGCCCTGCGGGGACCGCGGTGTCCCCTGCGGGAGCGAGGTGAGGGATGCGCACCGGTGACCTGACCGACGACGGGAGCGAGGACGTGCCGACCGGTCCAAGGCAGCCGCGCCCGGACCCCGCGGCCGGCGCGCTGCTGGCCGGATGAGCCCCGCCGGAGATGAGGACCGCCGGTCCGCGTCCCCCCGCGTGACGGGCGGGGGAGACGGCGCGGCGAGGGAGAGAGCGGACGGTCCGCGTGGGGTGCTGTGGTACGCGGCGGCGGCCTTCGTCTTCGCCGTCGGCATGGCCGGCACGACGCTGCCGACGCCGCTGTACGGCCTCTACCGGCAGGAGCTGGGCTTCGGCGAGCTGATGGTGACGATCGTCTTCGCCGTCTACGCCGTCGGGGTCATCGTCGCGCTGCTCGTCGCGGGCGACTTCTCCGACAAGCTGGGCCGCCGTCCCGTGCTGTTCGCGGCGCTGGGCCTGTCCGCCGCCAGCGCCGGCTGTTTCCTGCTGGAGGGCGGGCTGCCCTTCCTGTTCGCCGGGCGGCTGCTGTCGGGATTCTCCGCCGGGCTGTTCAGCGGGGCGGCGACCGCGGCCGTGCTGGAGCTGGCGCCCGCGGGCAGCAAGGGCTTCGCCGCGACGGCGGCGAACATGGGCGGGCTGGGCTGCGGCCCGCTGCTGGCGGGGATCCTCGCCGAGTACGCCCCCGACCCGCTCACCCTGCCCTACGTCACCCATCTGGCGCTGCTGGCCTGCGGTTTCGTCCTCACCCTCGCCATGCCGGAGACCGTACGGCGGCACCGGCCGCGCGGGCCGCTGCGCCCGCAGGGGATGGAGGTCCCGCCGCAGACCCGGCAGGTGTTCGTGCCCGCGGGGCTGGCCTGCTTCACCGGGTTCGCCATCCTCGGCCTGTTCACCGCCGTCTCGCCCGGTTTCATGGCCGACACGCTGCACATCGGCAATCTGGCGGCCTCCGGTGCCGTGGCCTTCTCCGTCTTCTGCGCCTCACCGGTCGGGCAGGCGGCGGCGGGCCGCATTCCGGGAGGGATCGCGCTGCCGCTGGGCTGCCTGGGGCTGGTGCTCGGGATGGTGCAGGTGGGGTTGTCGCTGCTGCTGGAGTCGCTGCCGCTGCTGGTGACCGGCGCGGTGACCGGCGGCCTGGGGCAGGGGCTGGCCTTCCGCGCCGCCCTCACCGTGGTGAGCGCCCGCGCTCCGGCCGAACACCGCGGGGGCACCATCTCCGCCCTGTTCGTCGTGGCCTATCTGGGCATCTCCGCGCCGGTGGTCGGGGTGGGGGCCCTCAGTACGGGGCTCGGCCTGCGGGGCGCCGGGCTGGTCTTCTCCGTCTGTGTCGTGCTGCTCGCCCTCGGTGCCGGCGCCCATCTGTGGCGCACCCGCCACGCGGGCCCCGGCGACTGACAGCGGCCTCCACCCGACCGGCACCGCACACGGACCGGCATCGAACACAGCCCGGCGCCGCACACGGGCGGCCGACACCGGCGCCCCACACAGTCGCGCCGCCCCGCACACAATCGCGCCGCCCCACGCACGATCGCGCCGCCCCGCACCCGGATTCCGCAACGGACAGGAGCCCCCTCACCGGCGCCGGGTCACTGTGCCGCGTACCCGCCGTCCACCAGGTGGTAGCTGCCCTGCACGAAGGCGGCGCGGTCCGACAGCAGGAAGGCCGTCACCTCCGCGACCTCCTCCGCCGTGCCGAGGCGGCCCTGCGGGTGGAGGGAGATGAGCCTCTCCCGCATCGGGTTGTCGGTCTCCCGCAGCAGCGGGGTGTCGATGAAGCCGGGGCCCACCGCGTTGATCCGCACGCCCTTGTCGGCGTACTCCAGCGCGGCGGTCTTGGTCAGGCCGATGACACCGTGCTTGGCCGCCACGTAGGCGGGGCTGCCGGCGAATCCGTTGGTGCCCAGGATCGAGGACATGTTGACGATGGCGCCCCGGCCGGCGGCGGCCATCACCGGCAGCTGGTAGCGCAGCCCGTAGAAGACGCCGCTGAGGTTGGTGGAGATGACCCGCTGCCATGCGGTGATCTCGTACTCGCCGGTGGGCATCGAGGGGCCGCCCACTCCCGCGTTGTTGACGGCCAGGTCCAGGGAGCCGAACCGCTCCGTGGTGAACCGTACGGACTCGCGGACCGAGTCCGGGTCGGTGACGTCCACGACCAGCGGCTCGGCCCGCACCCCCGCCGTCTCCAGTTCGCCCGCCGCCACCTGGGCGCCGTCCTCGTCGTAGTCGGCCACCACGACCGCGGCGCCGCCTTGTCCCAGCCGCCGGGCGACGGCCAGGCCGATCCCAGAGGCGGCGCCGGTGACCAGCGCGGCCTTGCCCTCGAACTCGCCACTCATGCGCCCGACCTCCCGTTCCGGCCCCCGGTGCCGGGCGGCCGTCCGCCGGCCGCCCCTGGCCACGGTCCTCCGCGCCCGGGTGCCCCGCACCGCCGGCACCGTCATTCGGGTGAGCCGGACGGCCGGGGGCGACGGGAGGGGGCATCGTGTGGAAGTACGCTCGTATGACTCCGCTTCATCTGGTCGCGCGCCCCCTGCTCGGCACCTTCTTCGTCAGCGCCGGTATGGAGACGATGAGCGAACCGGACCCCCGGGCCGAGCTGGCCGGCCCGTTCCTGGCCAGGCTGCGGGAAAGACTCCCGGCGCTCCCGGACGACGACGTGCTGCTGGTCCGGGTGAACGCGGCGGTGCAGGTCCTGGCCGGGGCGCTGCTGACCGCCGGGCGGGCCCCGCGGACCGCCGCACTGGCGCTGGCCGCCTCCCTGGTGCCCACGACGCTGGCCGGGCACCCCTTCTGGGAGCACGAGGACCCGGCGCAGCGCGCGGCCCACCGGACGCAGCTGGCCAAGAACGGCGCCGTACTGGGCGGTCTGCTCTCCGTCGTCAGCGACGCCGGGCACCAGGCACGGGCCCATGCGTGGCGGTCCCGCGCCCGGCGCCGTGGCTCCCGCTGCGGGAAGAGCGGGAAGAAGGGCGCCCACTTGTCCGCCGGCTGAGGGGGCGGCCCTCCCGGCTCACGGGAACGGCGGGCGGGCGCCGTCCAGGACGCGCCCGGCGGCGTGCACCGAGTCGACCAGCGGGTGCAGGGCGAGGGCGCGGAGGGCGGTGCTGCGGGACCTGGTCGTCGCGGCCTCGATGGTGGCGCGTTCCACCGCCTTGAGCTGGAGCATGAGGCCGAGCTGGTCCGGGGCGACGGCACCGGTCGCCAGGGGGCGGGCCCCGCCGGCGTCGACGAGGCACGGCACCTCGACCACCGCGTCGGCGTCCAGCCCTGGTACGGCGCCCCGGTTGCGGACGTTGAGGATCAGCGTGGTCCGTTCGTTGACGGCGACGGCCCGCATCAGGGCGAGGGCGACGCGGTCGTAGCCGCCGCCCTCCAGGTCGCAGCTGTCGCGCTGCCAGCCGCCGGACGCCTGCCGGCTCTCGGCCATGTACGTCTCCTCCCGCTCGCGGCGGGTGGCCTCCCACGCCTCGAAGGCGCCGCGGGCGGCGGTGCCGTCGGCCGGCCGCGCGTAGAAGTCCTCCTGCTGCCGGGCCAGGAACTCCCCGCGGGTGGCGTCCGCTTCCCGGATCGCGGCCAGGGCCTCGCGGTGGTGGTAGTAGTAGTGCAGATATTCGTTGGGCAGGGCGCCCAGCGTGCGCAGCCAGTCGGCGCCGAACAGCTTGCCCTCCTCGAAGGACTCCAGCGCGGCGCTGTCCGCCAGCAGCGCGGGCAGCCGGTCGGTGCCGTCCACGACGATGCGGCGCAGCCAGCCGAGGTGGTTGAGGCCCACGTAGTCGTAGTCGGCGCGGTCGGGGTCGGCGCCCACGGCGCGGGCCGCGCGGCGGCACAGTCCGACGGGCGAGTCGCAGATGCCGATCACGCGGTCCCCCAGCACCCGGCTCATGGCCTCGGTGACCATGCCGGCGGGGTTGGTGAAGTTGATGACCCACGCGTCGGGGGCGACGGCGGCGACGCGTTCGGCGATGTGTGTGGCGACGGGCACGGTGCGCAGCCCGTAGAGGATTCCGCCGGCGCCGACGGTCTCCTGGCCCAGCAGTCCCTCGGCGAGCGGGACGCGTTCGTCGCCGACCCGTCCGGCGAGCCCGCCGACGCGGATGGCGCTGAAGACGAAGTCGGCGCCGCGCAGCGCCTCGTCGAGGTCGGTGGTGGTGTGCACGGCGGGCGCGGGGCCGCCGTGCCGTTCGGTCTGCTCGGCGAGGACGGCGGCGATGGCCGCCAGCCTGCCGGGGTCGGTGTCGTGGAGGACGAGGTCGGTGCACCGGCCGGCGGATCCGGCCGCGGCGTCGTCCAGCAGTGCGCGGTGGACGAGCGGGACGCGGAAGCCGCCGCCGCCGAGCACGGTCAGCCGGATGCCGGCCGTGCCGGGCGCCGTCGGCCCGTCCGGGGTCCTGCTCGTGCGGGTCGTACCCGTCATACCTGTACTACCTCCACATCGGCCTCGCGGAACGCGGCGAGGGCGGCCGGGTCGCAGGCCCGGCCCGTGATGAGCGTGTCGATGTCGGTGGCCTGGCAGACGCGGGCGCTGCCGGTGCCGGGGAACTTGCGGGGGGTGGCCAGCAGCACCGTCTTGCGGGCGGCGCCGAGCATGGCGCGTTTGACGGGCACCTCCACCTCGGTGGTGTCCAGGACGCGGCCGTCGGGCAGGACGCCGCTGGTGCCCAGGAAGGCGTGGTCGGCGTAGACCTCGCGCAGTGCGGCCTGGGTGAGCCGGCCGACCAGTGAGCGGTAGTTGCGCCGTACCTCGCCGCCCAGCAGGACGAGCGTCACCTCCGCGTCGGAGCGCAGCTCCTCGTAGACGGCGAGGCTGGAGGTGACGACCGTCAGGCGCCGCCCGCGCAGCCGGCGCGCCAGGCGCAGCGTGGTGGTGCCGATGTCGAGCAGCACCGTCTCGCCGTCCTCGACCAGCTGCGCGGCGTGCGCGGCGACGGCGTCCTTGGCCGGGAGGTCGTCCACCTCCTCCTCGGCGAAGGGCCGTTCGGCCGGTTCGGTGCGGGGCAGGTCCACGGCGCCGCCGTAGACGCGCCGCAGCCGGCCGGCCTCCGCGAGGTCGGAGACGTCGCGCCTGGCGGTGGCTTCGCTGACCTCCAGACGGCGGGCGATCTCGCCGACCGGTAGCACGCCCTCCTCGCGGAGGATCCGCAGCAGCTTCTCGTGCCGGGTTTCGCGCAACATGGCAGGCACCCTAGCCGTTCTGCGCGTCTGTGCGCGACTGTGAGCGAACTCTTGCACGACGGCGACCGGAGCGGGCAAGGTAACGCTCACACCAGTCACCTAGAAGGCATCTTCTGGCCATAGCTGAGAGGGGCGAGCGGCCTTGAGCACCACTGGGAGCGCCCACCCGGCACCGACCGGGAGTTCGCTGGACCCGCTGGCCGCCCTGCGGTCCGACGGCGGCCCCGCGACCGATGTGTTCCTGACCGGGACGGTCTTCCTCGACATCGTCTTCACCGGCCTCGACCACGCCCCCGTACGCGGCACCGAGACCTGGGCCCGCGGCATGGGCTCCAGCCCCGGCGGCGTCGCCAACATGGCGACCGCGCTGCGCCGGCTGGGACTGCGCACCGCACTCGCCGCCGCCTTCGGCGACGACATGTACGGCGACTACTGCTGGGACGCCCTCTCCGACAGCGAAGGCATCGACCTGACCCCCTCCCACCGCGCCAAGGGCTGGCACTCACCGGTCACCGTCTCCATGGCCTACGAAGGCGAACGGACCATGGTCAGCCACGGCCACGAGGCACCCAGGCCGTGCGTCAGCGTCGCCGCCCGCCCCCGCTCCCGCGCCTGCGTCACCTCCCTGGCACCGGGCCGGGTCGGCGACTGGGTACGGCAGGCACACGCCGAGGGCAGCCTGATCTTCGCCGACACCGGCTGGGACGAGACCGGCGCCTGGGACCCCGACACCCTGGCGGACCTCTCGCTGTGCCACGCCTTCCTGCCCAACGCCACCGAAGCCATGCACTACACCCGCACCGACAGCCCCGAGGCGGCCGTTGCGGCACTGGCCGAACTCGTCCCCGTCGCCGTCGTCACCAAGGGCCCCAAGGGCGCCGTCGCCATCGACGGCACCACCGGTGAGCAGGCCGATGTGCCCGGACTCCGCGTAGAGGCGCTGGACCCCACCGGCGCGGGCGACGTGTTCATGGCCGGTTTCACCACCGGCACCCTCGCCGGCTGGCCGCTCGCCGACCGGCTGGCCTTCGCCAATCTGACCGCCGCGCTGTCCGTCCAGCACTTCGGCGGCTCGCTCTCGGCACCCGGCTGGAGCGAGGTGGCCGCCTGGTGGCAGTACGCACGGCGGATCGGCGGACAGAGCCCCGAGGTGATGCGCCGCTACAGCTTCCTGGACGACCTGCTGCCCGGTGGCCGCGGCGAGTGGCCGCTGCTGCGCGCCACCCCCACGATCGGGTTCCGCTCATGACCGGGCCCGGCCGCCGCTCCGCACGAACGCGCCGGTTCGGCGGCACCCTCGGCGCCCTGTGCGCCCTGCTGCTGGCCGCCGCCTGCGTGCCCGGCACCGACGGCTCCGGCGCGGCCGGTCCCGGCGGCGGCGCGGCCACCGCCGTCCCCGACCCGTCGAAGGCGGGCAAGGTCACCCTCACGGTGTGGGACCAGCAGGTGCGCGGCGGCCAGAACGCCGCGATCGAGAGGCTCAACGCCGAGTTCGAGCGCAAGTACCCCAACGTCACCGTCAAACGGGTCGCGCGCAGCTTCAACGACCTGAAGAAGACCCTCAAACTGGCGCTCAGCGGCGACAATCCACCCGATGTCGTGCAGGCCAACCAGGGCTACTCCGACATGGTGGCCTTCGCACACGCCGGCATGCTCACACCGCTGGACAGCTACGCGGGCCTCTACGGCTGGAACACCCGCTTCCCGCAGACCCTGCTCAACCTCAACCGGGTCTCCGCCGACGGCACCCGCTTCGGCACCGGGCAGCTCTACGGCCTCTCCCAGGAGGGGGAGTACATAGGCATCTACTACAACAAGTCGGTGCTCAAGAAGGCCGGCATCCGGCCGCCCCGCACCTGGGACGAGTTCACCGGCGCCCTGCCGAAGCTGAAGAAGGCCGGACAGCTCCCGGTCCAGTTCGGCAACCTCGACAAGTACCCCGCCATCCACACCTTCGGCGTCCTCCAGGCCCAGGCGGCGGGCAGCGCCGGGCCGGTCCGCGAAACCGTCCTCGGCCGCGGCGCGGGCTTCGACAACGAGGCCACCCGCACCGCCGCCCGCACCCTTGCCGCCTGGGCGGAGAAGGGCTATCTGCCCAAGGGCGCCAACGGCAAGGGCTACGACGACGCGGCCAAACAGTTCGCCGACGGCAAGGGCGCCTTCCTGATCACCGGCACCTGGCAGCTGGCCGATCTGCGCAAACCCATGGGCGACAGCCTCGGCTTCATGCCGCCGCCCCCCACCGCCGGCCGGCCGCTGGTGACCACCGGCGGCGAGGGCCTGCCCTGGTCGATCACCTCCAAGTCCGACCACCCCGATGTGGCCGCCGCCTACCTGGACTTCCTCACCGGCGCGCACGCCTGCGACGTGCTGACCGAGGAAGGCGTGCTGCCGGTGGTGTTCGGCAAGGCCGCCCGCAAGCTGGACCGCGACACCGCGGTGGGCCGGATGTTCACCGGCTGGCAGCGGCTCAACGAGGCCGACGGACTCGTGCCCTACCTCGACTACACGACACCCGGCTTCTACGACAGCCTCTCCGCCGACCTGCAAGGCGTCCTCAGCGGCAGCACCGGCCCCGGTCGGCTGGCCGGCCGGATGCAGCAGCAGTACGACGACTTCCGAAAACAGCAGGACGCGGCGGGCACGGACGCCGGGGACGGCCGATGAGAGCCGCCGCCCCGGACCGCGGCGGCATGGTGCGCCGCCTGGCGGGCCGCTACCGAAAGCGGGCCCCCGGCGAGCCGCGGGCCGTCGGCTATCTGTACATCCTGCCCGCCCTCGCCGTCTTCGGGCTCTTCCTGCTGTGGCCGCTCGGCCAGACCGCCTGGCTGTCCCTGCTGCACTGGGACGGCCTGACCCGCGCCACCTGGGCCGGCTGGGACAACTACCGCGACCTGCTGACCGATCCGCAACTACGGGCACCGTTCGCGCACGCCGCCGTGCTGCTGCTCTTCTACGCCGTCCTGCCGGTCGCCGCCGGTCTGCTGCTGACGGCCGCGCTCACCCGCTTCCGCGTCCGCGGCATGACCTTCTTCCGCACCGTGCTGTTCCTGCCGCAGGTGCTGGCCATGGTCGTCGTCGGCGTCGCCTGGCGCTCCATCCTGGCACCCGACGGGCTGCTCAACGACGCGCTGGGTGCCGTCGGCCTCGACGGGCTGACCCGCTCCTGGCTCGGCGACGACCGCTTCGCCCTGCCCGCCGTGGGCGTCATCGGCACCTGGGTGGAGACCGGACTGTGTCTGGTGCTGTTCCTGGCCGGCGCCCAGCGCATCCCCCGCGAACTGTACGAGGCGGCCCGCATCGACGGCGCCGGCGCGGTACGGGAGTTCTTCACCGTCACCCTCCCCGGACTGCGCGCCGAGGTCTCCGTGGCGCTCACCCTCACCGTGGTGGCCGCGCTGCGCAACTTCGACCTCGTCTACATCACCACCAGCGGCGGCCCCGGCAACGCCACCTCCGTACCCGCCTACGAGGTCTACCGCCGCGCCTTCGAGACCGGTGAAGTCGGCTCGGCGTCGGCCATGGGCATCACCCTGACCGCGGTGATCTTCGCACTCACCCTCGTCGTCACCCGGCTCGTGGAGGGCCGATCCCGATGAGCCCGACGAAAACCCCGGCGCGGCAGCCGGCAAGAACGGCGCGGACCCGCACCGGCACCACCTCGTCCCTCGACCGCGCCGTCACCTACGGCCTGCTGGGACTGTTCGCACTGATCGCGCTCACCCCACTCGTCGGCATCCTGTCCACGGCGCTGTCCAGCCAGACCTCGCTGGACACCGGCTTTTCCCTCCCCGACGGCCTCAACTGGCGCAATTTCGCCGACGCCTGGACCCGCGGCCACTTCGGCCGCTACCTGCTCAGCTCCGTCGTGGTGGCCGCCGCGGTGGTGGCCCTCACCACCGTGCTGGCCACCCTCGCCGCCTACGCTTTCGGCACCATGCGGTTCCCCGGCTCCCAGGTGCTCTTCCACCTCTTCGTCCTCGGGCTGACCCTGCCGCAGGAAGCGGTGGTCGTCCCGCTCTACTTCGACCTGCGCCACTGGGGCCTCACCGACACCTACTGGGGACTGATCCTCCCGCAGACCGCGCAGTCCCTCGCCTTCGGCGTCTTCTGGATGCGCACCTACTTCCGCAACGTCCCGCGCTCCCTGCTGGAGGCCGCCCGCATCGACGGGGCCACGGGATTCGCCACCCTCACCCGGGTGCTCGTCCCGATGGGGCGGCCCGCGTTCGCCACGCTCACCGTCATCGTCTTCATGTGGACCTGGAACGAGTTCCTGCTGGCGCTGGTGATGGTCAGCGACGAGGCCCACCGGACGGTTCCGCTGGGCCTCGCCTTCTTCCAGGGCCAGCACTCCTCGGACACGGCGCTGCTGGCGGCTGCCGCCACATTGATCGCCTTGCCGGTCGTCCTGGTCTACCTGGTGCTGCAACGCCGCTTCATCCAGGGCATGCTGACGGGCTCCGCCAAGGAGTGACGGCCGGCGGCCCGCCTGTCAGTGCGCGGATTGCTTCACGGCGGCGACGAATGTGGCCCAGGCCGCGGTCGAGAAGGTGAGCGGTGCCCGCTCGGGGTCCTTGCTGTCGCGTACGGGGACGACACCGGGCACCGCCGAAGCCGGCGCCCACTCCCTGACCGCCGCTGTAGCTGCTCCTGAGCCACGGTCTGTTGGTCGAGTTCATCTGGTGCGCTCTCCCATCACATTGCGAATCGAGCCGGGCCCGGGCCGGTGACGGCGCGTCGGTCGTGTGTCAGCGCGCGGATTGCTTCATGGTAGCGACGAAAACGGACCATGCCTCTGCGGAGAAGGTGAGCGGTGCCCGGTCGGGGTCCTTGCTGTCGCGTACGGGGACGACACCGGTCACCGCCGAAGCGGGTGCCCACTCCAGACAGTTGCCGCCCTGACCGCCGCTGTAGCTGCTCTTGAGCCAAGGTCCGTTGGTCGTGCTCATCTGGTGCGCTCTCCCATCACGCTTCGGATCAAGTTGAGTGACTGAGTCGGCGACAGTGCGTCCGCGCGCAGCCGGTCAAACAGGTTTTGGCCGGTTCGTACGTGCTCCGGAGAGTCAATCACACGGCCGATTCCCTGGCCCTCCGAGTACAGGACAGGGGGATGGTCGTCCGGGAATTCCAGCAGCGTGAACGGTGACTCCGCCGGGGGCGCGCCCGACGCGAAGGGCAACACCTGGAGCGTGACAGCCGGGTATTCGGCCACGGCCGTCAGGTGGCGAAGCTGGTCACGCATCACCGCTTCGCCGCCGACCTTGCGCCGCAGGCACGCTTCGTCCAGCACCAGCCACAGAAGCGGTGGGCGATTGCTCTCGTGCAGTTTGCGACGCTCCATCCGCAGATCGACTTTCGCGGCGGTCTGCTCGGGGGTGTCGAGTGGCTGACCGGAGCGGAGCACCGCGCGTGCGTACTCACGGGTCTGCACGCCGCCGAAGATGAGGTTCGTGCTGTAGTCGCAGATCTCGGATGCCGCTCTCTCCAGCTCCACGAAGGGTGCGAACCAGTCCGGATGGTCGACATCCATGAGCCGCCGCAGCTGTTCGGCGAACAGGTCACCGGTGCCGAACGCGACGTCGCAGCCCTTCGCGAACTTCATCGACGGCGTGATGGTGCCTTTTTCGACCTTGCTGACGTACCCCTCGCTGTAGCCGGTGGCTGCTCCCAGATGCTTTTGCAGCATCCCGCGCGCATGCCTTACTCGCTTGACGTCTTCCCCGAACGAGGTAGGCATCACCGGGTTCAAGTCGTGGACCCGCTTCCGCTTGCTTGTCATCTTCGACCAGCCCTTATGTGTCTGAAGCGATCGGGCGCACGTCATCGTGTACTTGCGTCTTCGCGCTCAAGTGCCCCGAGAGTATCGCCGGTTGTGTTGTTCTCGCTACACAGAGCAAGCAAATGGCAAGCGGCGAGAGGCAGGGGTCATGCCCGATCAGGGAGCGAGTGTGAGCGGGGCGGTGAACGCCGGGTGCCGGGACTGCGCATGGTTCCGGACGATGATCAGTCGGGCCCGGGAGACGGGTGATGACAGGAGCGCGGCAGATCTGGAGGCATTGCAGGGCCGGCATCTGCACCTGGGGCACAACCCGGACGCCGGGTCCGGGGGGAAGGGCCTGCGGGGTGTGTGACATGTGGGAGGTCGGCGAGACCGCGTGGGACGTGAAGAGCGGCCGTACCGGGGAGATCGTGCAGGTGACCGGCCCGGCCCCGTACATCTACCGGTTGCGGGTCGTGACAGGTCCTCATGAGCCCCCGCTCATGCTCTATCGCTACGCTCGCGAACTCCGTCGCGTGGCGCCCCCGGTTTCTCGGCGGACTTGAGCTGGACAGTTCAAGCCGACGACCGTCATGCGGGGGGGCGGAAGCAGACACGAGGGCACGCCCCGTCCGCGGACCGGTTCTCACGTCCACGCCCGCGCCTTCCCGGGGATCAGGCCGGTTCCTGCTTCGGGGACGGGCTCTGCCGGGACGGAGCCGTCACGGGTGCGGACGGCCGCCCGTAGGTGACCGCGGCGGCCACCAGCAGGTTGGCCGCCAGGCCCAGGACGCCGCCGTTGACGCCGTGCCAGGGGTCGTTGTCCGTCCACCACAGGCCCACCACCACGGCGAGCCCGGTGAGCATGCCCGCGACCCCGGCGCCCGCGGTCAGCCGCCGCCAGAACAAGGAGAGCAGCGCCAGCGGCACCAGTTGGGCCAGGCCCTCGTAGGAGAGCACGGACAGCTGCACCAGTGTGTCGGGGTGGAAGAGGGCACCCAGCAGGGCGACGACGCCGGCCAGCAGGCACACCAGCTGGGAGCGCCGTTTGACGCGGACGTCGTCGGCGCCGCCGGGTGCGCTGTCACGGCGGGCCCGGCTGCGCGGGTCGGAGCCGTTGCCGCCGCCCAGCAGGGTGCGCCCGCACAGGGTGCCGATCGCGAGCATGAAGACGCTCATCGGCACGATCGCCGACAGCGCGCCCGCCACCCCGATCACGGCGACGACGGGTGCCGGCAGCGAGTCGGTCACCAGCCGGAACAGCGCCAGGTCCGGGTTACCCAGGGCCGGCAGCGCGAAGAGGGCGACGGCGCCGACCATCATCGGGATGAACAGCAGCAGCTGGTACCAGGGCAGCAGCAGCGCGTTGCGGCGCAGCGCGTTGGGGCTCTTGGCGCTGAGGTATCCGGCGACGGTGGTGGGGAAGATGGAGATGGTCACCGCGTTGAGCAGCAGGGTGGTGACGAACCAGGTGCCGTTGAGCCCGCCCGAGTCGTGCCCGGGGAACGTCAGCCACTCGGGCCGGTGCCGCACCATCCGCTCCATGAAGTCGCCGTATCCGTCCATGTAGTGCAGGGGCACCCACACGGCCAGGAACGCCACCGCGGCGATCACGAGCACGTCCTTGAGGACGCTCACCCATGCCGAGCCGCGCAGCCCCGACACCAGGACGAACGCCTCCGCGACCACGAACGAGACGACGGCGGCGACGTTCAGGTCCACGCTGTCGTAGGTCATGGCGTTGACGACCACGCCCATGCCCTGGATCTGGACCTGTACGTACGGCACGAGGAAGACCGTCGCCACCACCGCCACCAGGATGCCCACCGGGCGGGAGCGGAACCGGTGCTCGGCCATGTCCGCGATCGACAGCAGCCCGTGGCGCCCGGCGTACGTCCACAGCGCCGGGCCGACGACGTACGCCACCGCGTACCCCACCGTCAGATAGGCGACGAGGTAGAGGATCGGCACGCCGTAGGAGTACGACCAGCCCGCCGTGCCCAGGAACGAGAAACTGGTGTACGCCTCACCGGCCATCAGCAGCCAGATGAACAGCACCCCCAGTCCGCGGCTGGAGACCGACCACTCGGCCATTCCCTTGTCCCGGCCCCGCGCGCTGAGCACCCCGATGGCCAGGGTCGCCGCCATCGCCAGGCCGAAGATGGTGGTCGCCACCGCGGCCGAGCCGCTCATCGCACGTCCTCCCGGTCGTCCGCCGGGAGGGGCTCCACCGCATCCTTGCGGAACGCCGGGTCCAGCCGGGAGACCAGCCAGATCACGAGCGGGCTGACGACGGTGGCGGCCACGATCCAGAACAGCAGGAAGGGCAGCCCCAGCACGCGGGGCTCGATGCGGTTGGCCACGAGGGGCGCCGCGCAGTAGAGGGCCGGCGGGACGAGCAGGAGCCACAGCGCCGGGCGCCTGGCTCCGACCCGGGGGAGCCCGTCCAGCGGGCTTCCCTCCCCCTGTGAGGGACGCGGACTCGGCATTGCTGGGGCTCCTTCGGAATGCGGGGGGTGGGGGAGGGGGGACGGGCGGGCGGGGTCAGACGGCCGGGTCGTACCGGCCGTCCACGGCGGTCCAGCCGCCGTCGACGGTCAGCACACTGCCCATCACGAACATGGAGGCGCCGGCCTCCATTCCGGCAGGGCACCGCCGGTGAGAAGTGGTGGGCGGCGGTCGCGTACACGAAGGCATACTCGCCGATCTCCCGCACCCGGACGTACTCGTCCTTGCGGTGGGCGATCCACTTGCCGCCCGGACCGTGGACGACGGTGGGCAGACCGGCGTCGCGGGTGAGGATCGTACCGTCCGTCGTGCCGGGCACCGCACCGAAGCCGGGCGCCGTGCCGTGCACCGGGTGTGGGCGGTCACCAGCCCGCGCACCACGAGATGGTCCTCGGGATCTTCACGGCCGGGCGGTCGTCGACCATGGACAGCCCCACGCTCCCCCTCGGACGCCCCGGCGCCACCTCCGTGACGGTGTGCTCCCGGCCGAACCGGCTGAACAGCCGGGAGACGAGTGCGGCGGCGGGCTGTTCGACGCCCTCGGCGCCTCGGACGCCTCCCGTGCCGCCCGGCTGGGACGGGAGGCTCTGTACGGCTGTACGACTCCTACGCGCCGCTTGTGCCGGCAGCGGACAGGGAACGGCTGCGGGCGGCGCTGGAATGACACCGGTCCGGCCCGGGAGGCCGGGCCGGACCGGGGAGCGGCGGGGTCAGGAGCGCTCGAATACGTCCATGTAACCGCCCCAATCGGGACCGTCCCAGCTGATGGACAGCTTGGTGCCGTCGGGCTTCATCTTCACGGCGCCCTTCTCCCGGCCGTTGACGGGCTTGGCGCAGTGCAGCTCGATGCGCGGCTTCTCGCCGTCGGCGCCCGACAGTTCGCCGGGGCAGCTCTGTTCGCCGGTCGTCTTCACCTTCGTGCCGGTGATCGTCAGCGTCTTGAAGGGGCTGTCCTTGTTGCCCGCACGCCAGGTACCGTCCAGACCGTCGCCCTTGGGGGCGCTGCTGGCGGAGCGCTCCGGGGCGCTGGTGTGCTTCTCCTCCTTGGCGGAGTCCGCGCCGCCCTTGTCCTCGGCGGAGTCGCCGCCGGAGGAGCCGCACCCTGTCAGCAGTGCCGCCGTCAGCAGCAGTGCGGCGGCACCCCACTTCTTGTCCACGTTCGTCTCTCCTTGTCTTGCGTCCACCGGCAGTGCGGTGGGTCAGCCGGCGACGTAGTCGGTCAGCACACACCCGTCGACCAGGGCAGGCCGCTCGGTGTGGCCGCTGGGGACCTTCAGGCCCGGATCGCAGTTGAGCAGCAGCAGTCCGGTCGCCAGCAGACCGCTGTCGCGGATCTTCCCGGCCGGATCCACGGCGAAGTCCTCCCCGATCAGGAACCGTCCGGAGGTGAGCGAACTGCTGCCGCCCGAGCGGTCGTTGCCGAGGACGTACTCCTTGTACCGCTGCTGGAAGGCCCGCATGTCCGAGGGCATGTACACCAGGTAGCTGTTGGTCCAGTCCTCGCCGCAGACACCCTCTTCCTTGATGCTCCAGGCCGCCGCCTCCTTCTTGGCGGCGGCGGAGGCGTTCTCGGAGACGGTGTCGACGAAACCGTCGGCGGGCAGCCGGTCGTCCGCCGGGTCGCTGCTCATGTCGTAGCACGGCAGCTGCGTCTTCCCCAGGTAGGTCTCCACGCCGCGCAGCGACCCGGCGTGGGGGAGCCCCTCGGTCGTGCCGCCGTTCCCCTGCTGCCCGCCGTCGCTCCGCGCCGTCCCGCCGGGAGACGCCTGGGGGCTGCCCTTCCCGGCCTGCGAGCCGTCCTCGGCGGCCTGTGAACCGTTCTTGCCCGCCGCGGGGCCGTCGCCGTCCGCTTCCGGGCCGCAGCCGGTGACCGCACCGAGGCAGAGGAACGCCGCCGCGACGGCGAGGGTGAGCTTCGCGCGCATGTGGTGTCTCATTCGTGAGCGGGGAGGGGAGCGGGTCCCGGAGAAACTTAATGCATGGCTTGGTGCATTAAGTGCTGGGGACACTAGCACACGGGCACACCGGCGAGGTGCGGGAGACTGACACCCGCGGCGCCCCACGGTGCCGCCCGGGCAGGCCCGGAACACGGCCCTGCCCGGCGGACCGAGGACGTCGGTGGGGGTGTGGCATGGCGCAGCAGCGGCCGGCCCATGGTTCGGTACGGCCGGGCGGCAGAACGGCCCGGACCCGGCAGGCCGTGCTGGACGCGGCGCTGGCGGAACTGGGCGCGGGGGAATTCGGGCGCCTCAGCGTCGAACGGCTGGCGGCCCGCGCGGGGGTGCACGCCACCACCGTCCGCCGCCGCTGGGGCTCCGTCCAAGGCGTCGTCCTGGACCTGTTCGCCTCCGTGGTGGAGGAGGTCACCGTCCCGGACACCGGCGAACTGCGCGAGGATCTGCGCATCCTGCTGGACGGCATCCTGGCGCTGTACGCCACGCCCCGGAACCGCAACCTGCTGACCGGCATGATCGCCGCAGTCGTCGAACACCCCGACGCCTCCCGGGTGATGGGCCGCTTCTTCACGGACCGCACCCGGCACGTGGCCGTCATCGTCGAACGCGCCGCGGCACGCGGAGAGGTGCCCGCGGGAACGGACGCGGCACAGGTGATCGAGGCGGTGAGCGCACCCGTCTACTACCGGCTCCTGGTCACCCACCAGCCGCTGGACCCCGCCTTCGCACGCCGCACCGCGGATGTCGCCGCCCGCGCCGCCCGGGCCGGCGCCTTCACGTGAGCGAGTGCCCGGCCGTCAGGGCGCGCAGGTCCGCCACCGTGCCGAGGTCGGCGTCCGAGAGCCACGCGGCGGGAGTGGGGCCGCCGGTGTAACCCACCACCGGCATACCGGCGGCGCGCGCGGCCCGTACACCGGCCGGACTGTCCTCCACCACCAGGCACTGAGCGGGTGGCGTCCCGCACTCCGCGGCGGCGTGCAGGAACAGGTCCGGCGCCGGCTTGCCCTCCCGTACGTCGTCCGCGCTGAACACCCGCCCGGCGAACCGGTCCCACAAGCCGGTCGCCCCCAGCGAATGCCGGATGCGCGGATGACTGCCGCTGGACGCCACGCAGTAGGGGATGCCCCGGGCGTCGAGCGCGTCCAGCACCTCGGGCACGCCCGGCATCGTGTGCGGGGCGGCGTCGAACGCGGCGGCCACCCGCGCCCGGTACTCCACCAGCCAGTCGTCGCCGACAGGCACGGTCGCGTGCGCGCGCACCTGGGCGAGCAGATACGGCTCCGGGGTGCCCAGGAACTTCTCCAGCACGTCCGCGGGGGTCAGCGGCCACCCCGCCTCGGTCGCCATCGCGGCCACCACCTCGGGGCCGATCCGCTCGGTGTCGACGAGCACCCCGTCGCAGTCGAAGACGACGAGCCGGGCCGCCGCGAGGGCCTGTGCGGGGGAGGGGCGGGAGGGAGCGCTCATACGCCCACTCCATCACGCCGCCCCACGCTCGCCGCGCCCGGGGCCCGGAGGGACCTCGGATGTTTCCCGGACCCCGGCCGGCCCCGACGCCGCTGCGCCCCGATCCGTGCGGCACGTCTTGACGAGTGGTGCGGGTCGCCCGAAGCTGACATCCGATCAACGTGTCCCGAACGCCCCGCGCTGCGAGGCAGTTCGCATCGCACCGGCCCGCACGCCATGGTCGAGGCCGCCGCGGCGGCCGACCGCATCACCGTCGACCCGGCCGAACACCACCAGGCCGGCCCCGTCAGCCTCGGCGACCCCCACACCGAGGACTTCCTCTCCTTCGTCCGCGCCCGCCAGGACGGATAATCCTGCGCGAGCCGGTCACCGTGCCGCGGCGTGGACGAGCCGCCCCGCGCGCTCTTCTTCGAGGGTCGGGTAGTCGGTGTAGCCCCGCGCGCCATGGGTGTACAGGTCCTGCGTCCTGATCGGCGTGGCGAGCGGGTCGTCCGCGGCGATGCGCGCGGGCAGGTCGGGGTGGGCGAGGAAAGCGCGCCCGTAGGAGACCAGGTCCGCGAGGCCCTCCGTGAGCACCCGCTCCCCCTGGCGCGGGGTGGTGGGTGCCCGGTTCTCGCCGACGTTGGCGACGAGCGTGCCGCTCCAGCGAGGCCGCAGATCCGCGAGAGCCGGGTAGGTGTCGTTGTCGGTCACGTGGAGGTAGGCCATGCCGAGCGCATCGAGCGCATCGACCAGCGCACGGTAGACGGGTCCCGGGTCGGCCTCGGCCATGCCGAACTGCGGGTTTCCGGGGGAGAGTCTGAGACCGAGCCGGTGTGCTCCGATCGCGTCGGCGACCGCGGTGACCAGCTCGACGGCGAAGCGGGTCCTGTCGCGTCCGTACGCGTCCTCGCGGCGGTTGGTGTTGTCGGCGAGGAACTGGTGGATCAGGTAACTGTTGGCGCCGTGGAGTTCCACGCCGTCGAAGCCCGCCCGCAGGGCGTTGCGCGCGGCGGCCACATGGTCCGTGATCGCGGTGCGGATGTCCTCGACGGTCATCTCGCGGGGCACGGGCGCCGGTGCCTTGCCGTCCTTGACGTGCACGGGCCCCGGGACCGGCACGGCCGACGGCCCGGCCGGTACGTCGACCAGGAGCCGGGAGCGCGGGTGGCCCTGCCGCCCGCCGTGCATCAGCTGGGCGAAGATCCGTCCGCCGCGTGCGTGGACGGCCTCGGTGACCGCGCGCCAGCCGGCGACATGTGCCTCGGTCTCCAGCCCAGGGACGCGCCAGCCGCTCTGGCCCCGGCGGTGCGGCCAGATGCCCTCGGTGACGATGAGCCCGGCGTCCGCGCGCTGCGCGTAGTAGTCGGCGACCACCGGGAGCGGCGTGCCGTCCTCATGTGCGCGGAACCGGGTCATGGGCGCCATGACGAGCCGGTTCGGCAGACCGAGGGCGGCCGAGGTGTAGGGGGCGAGGAGAGGAGAAGCGGTGTTGTTCGTCATGCCGGAACCGTAGAATCTGACACCGGTGTCAGATTCAACCCCGGACGGGCGAGGGGCGGGAGGACGCATGAAGATCGGCGAGCTGTCCCGGCGCACGGGAGTGAGCGTACGTTCCCTGCGCTACTACGAGCAGAAGCACATGCTCGCCTCCGAGCGCACGGCCGGGGGACACCGTGAGTACCCGGAGGCGGCCGTCGACCGCGTGATCCTCATCCAGCAGCTGTTCGCCGCGGGACTGTGCGGCGAGAAGATCGCGAGCCTCCTCCCCTGCATGCGCGACCACGACGGCGGCCCGGCCGAGACGGCGACACCGTGGCTGGTCGAGCAGCTCAAGCAGGAACGTCAGCGGATCGACCGCTCGATCCAGGACCTGCGGTACACCCGCGAGGTCCTGGACGAGGTCATCGCGGCGGCGGCGCGCTAGCGGAGTCCTCATGGTGAGGCGGCAACATCGACGACTGCACCAGGTTCACCGCCGCGCGGGAACAGATCCGGGTGCCCCCGGACCGGACCTGGCCGCCCCCGCATCGGTGCGGTCCGCCGCGGTGCACCGGGCCGGTACGGTGGCGGCATGACGCTACCCGACAGTGGACCAGCAGGGCGCGGGGCGGTGGGGGCCATCACCTATCGCGTGGCCGAGAGCGAGAGGGACAGGTCCGCTGTCATCAAGGGCGAGTTCAGTTCGGACACCGTCTTCGAAGTGGTCCGCTCCGAGGAAGGGTTCAGCATTCGGCCCACGCGGCTGGATGCGCCCGTGCACAAGGTCTTCCCCGACGACGAGCCCGCGGGCGAAGAGGCGCCGGGGGACCGGCGGCGGTTCGTCGCGCTGGACGGCGATCATGTGTGCGGCTATGCCGACACGGAGTACGAGCCCTGGAACCGGCGGCTGACCATCGCCGACATCGAGGTGGCCGGACCGTACCGGGGCCGGGGGATCGGGCGCGCACTGATGGACCACGCCATCGACTGGGCCCGGTCCCGCGGTGCCGGCCACGTCTGGCTGGAAGTGACGAACATCAACGCCCCGGCCATCCGCGCCTACCAGCGGATGGGGTTCACCTTCTGCGGCCTGGACACGTCCCTCTACAGCGGAACCGAGTCCGAGGGCGAGACGGCACTGTTCATGAGTCGCGTCATCGACCACCCCGCCGGCCGATAGCAGCTCCGGTGGCCCGCACGCGGCGATGCGGGGGCCCGCGCGCTCGCCCGTATCCCGCTGCACCGGTGAGGTGCCGCTTCCCGGGAGACACCGGCGGGCCCGGTGGGCGGCCCGGCGCCGGTGCACCGGGCCGCCCACCACTCACCGGTCCGTGTCCTCACCGAGCCGTTCGGTCACCCAGGTGTGGAACTCCCCGATGTGGTGCTCGCTGGGCACCAGGACACCGCCCTGCCGGTAGGCGCGGGAGGCCATGGCCGGCTGGGTGCGCTCGCAGGCGTCGAAGTCCTGCACGTTGACGCGGTGGAACAGCTCGACGGAAGGCGACAGGTCCGCGCCGGAGGCCACCACGTCCGGTGCGTACAGCCAGTCGCACTCGACCACCGTGCGGTCCGCGGCCATCGGGAACATCCGGTGCCAGATCACATGGTCGGGCACCAGATTGACGAAGACCTGCGGGCGGACGGTGAGCGCGTAGTAGCGGCGGTCGTGTGCGTCGGGGACGCCGGGCAGGCGGGCGAAGCCGGCGCGGCCGTCCACCGTGAAGCCCTCCGCCTCGGGTGCGAACGAGGGGCCGTGGCCCACGTAGTACTGGGCGGCGAAACCGTCGGCGAACTCGGGCAGTACCTCGGTCAGTTCGGGGTGGATGGTGGCGCAGTGATAGCACTCCATGAAGTTCTCGACGATCAGTTTCCAGTTCGCCGCCACGTCGTAGGTGTGCCGCCGGCCCAGCGCCAGCGACTCGATCCCGTAGTGCCCGATCACCTCGCCCCCGCCCAGCCGTTCGGCGACGTCCGCCATCACCGTCTCCTCGAACGACGGCGGCTCGGCGGCCAGGCACACCCACGCGTACCCCAGCCATTCGCGCAGCGGCACGGTGTGCAGCCCGAAGGCGCTGCGGTCCACATCCGGCATCCGCGTCAGATTGGGGGCGGCGGTCAGCCTGCCGTCCAGGTCGTAGGTCCAGGCGTGGTACGGGCACTGCAGGCTGCGCCGGACCTGCCCGGCCTGCTCGGTGCACAGCCGGGCGCCCCGGTGCCGGCACACGTTGAGGAACGCCCGCAGCTCGCCCCGCCGGTTCCGGGTCACCAGCACGCTCTCCCGGCCCACCTGCACGGTGCGGAAGGCACCGGGTCCGTCGAGGTCGGCGGCGCGGACGGCGCAGAACCACTCGGTCTCGAAGATGCGTTCCTGCTCGCGCCGGAAGTTGTCGGGATCGGTGTAGCGGTCCCCTGGCAGGGTCGCCAGCAGGCTGCCGACAGCGGTCGTCATGTCGTCGTCTCCTCGGGCTCGGTCGCGGACTGCCGCAGCTCGTTCCTGAGCGGGTCGAACAGGGCGATGGGATGTTCCGTGGTGCCGTGCAGCGCCAGGTCGGCGGCGATCTCGCCGACCACCGGGACGAACTTGAAGCCGTGCCCGGAGAACCCGCAGGCCACCGTCACCGCCTCCGGGTGCTCCGGGTGCCGGGCCAGTACGAAGTGCTCGTCAGCCGTGGTGGTGTACATGCAGGTGACGGCCTTGCGCAGCCGGCCGGGCAGCGCGGGGATGCGGGGCCGCAACTGTGCGGCCATCGCCGCCACCTCGTCGTCGTGGACGGTACGGTCGATGGTCTCCGGATCGCAGACGGTGCCCTTGCGGAAGAACGCCACCTTCGCGCCGTCCTGGGGGCCGTCGATGGCCGGGAAGCCGTACACCTGGACCCCGCCGGTGTCCTCCCACACATAGACAGGGTGCTGGCGCGGGTCGAACGCGGCGGTACCGCCCTCCGGCTGGAACCAGTACATGACCTGCCGCTCGACGGTGAAGCGCACGCCGAGGTCCGCGAGCAGCCGCGGGGCCCAGGCCCCCGGGCACACCACCAGGTGCCCGGCCGTGTACACGTCGTCGGCGGTGTGCACACGCACCCCCCGGCCGCCCGGCAGCACCTCCCAGCGCGTCACCGGTTCCTCGAACCGCAGATCGGCGCCGGCCTGGAGGGCCAGCTGCACATGGGCGGTGACGGTTGCCTCGGGCCGTACGAAACCGGCCCGGCCCTCGTACAGCGCCACCTCGTCGTCGGCGGGGGTGAAGGTCGGGAAGCGGCGCCGCACCTCACCGGCGTCCAGCATCTCGTGCGGCAGCCCCCACTGCTCGGCCGAGCGCCGGCTGCCGGCGACCGTACGGGAGTCGGGCCGGCCCAGCATCAGACCGCCGCACAGGGTGACGATGTCCCGGCCCGTGTCCCGCTCCAGCTTCTCGAACAGCTCGTACGAGCGCAGCAGCAGGGGGACGTAGGCCGGATCTTCGAAGTAGGACTGGCGGGTCACACGGGAACCGCCGTGGCTGGAGCCGCGGTTGTGGGCCGGCCCGAAGCGCTCCAGTCCGAGGACGCGGTGGCCGCGGGCCGCCAGATGGCAGGCGGTGGCACTGCCCATGCCGCCGAGACCGATGACGATGACATCGTGGGCCGTCTTCATGGAAATCCTCCTTCTCCGGCCCCGACCGGCCCTCCTCCCGCCGGCGCCGGGCGTGCCGGAGGCACCCGGCCGCCGGGGGCGGGACGGGCGGCAGGGCACGGAGGACGCGGCGGCGCACCCCCGGGGGGGCGGGAGGAGAGGGGCGGGGCCGCGCTTCAGCGGCGGATGCGGGCCATCTCGGGATCGAACAGGGGCTCCTCGGCGACCGTCGCCGCGACCTTCTCGCCGAAGTACTCGACGGCCACGGACGTCCCCGGCACGGCGGCCCGCGCCGGCACCCACGCGTACGCCACGCAGCGGCCCACGCTGTAGCCGTACCCGGCGCTGGTCACATATCCGGCGGCGGTCCCGTCCACGTGCACGGGTTCGCCGCCCATGACCATCGCGGCGGGATCGTCCAGGGTCAGGCACACCAGCCGGCGCTGCGGCGCACCCCGTGCCGCCAGCGCGTCCCGCCCGACGAACTCGCCCTTGGCCGGACGGACCGCGAAGGCCAGGCCCGCCTCCTCGGGGGTGTGCTCCGTCGTCATGTCGGCGCCCCAGGCCCGGTACCCCTTCTCCAGCCGCAGACTGTTGAAGGCGCTGCGCCCGGCGGCGACCACACCGAGGTGCGCCCCGGCCTCCCACAGGGTGTCCCACAGCCGCAGCCCCACATCGGCGTCGGCGTACAGCTCCCAGCCCAGTTCGCCGACGTAGCTGACGCGCAGCGCGGTGACCGGGACGTGCCCGATGAAGCACTCCTTGGCCTTGAAGTAGCCGAAGCCCTCGTGGGAGAAGTCGTCGCGGGTCAGCGGCTGCACCAGTTCGCGGGCCAGCGGGCCCCACACCCCCACGCAGCAGGTGCCGGAGGTGATGTCGCGGATGTGGACGCCCTCCGGGGCACGGCGCGCCAGCCAGTCCAGGTCGGCGGGCGTGTTGGCGCCCAGCTGCCAGCGGTCGGGGCCGAGGCGGGCCGCCGTCAGATCGCTGCGGATGCCGCCGGCCTCGTCCAGCAGCAGGGTGTAGGTGACCGAACCGGGCCTCTTCCTCAGATTGTTGGTGGTCATCCGCTGGAGGAAGTCCAGCGAGCCGGGCCCGGTGACCTCCAGCCGCCGCAGCGGTGTCATGTCGTACAGGGCGACCCGCTCGCGGGTGGCCCGCGCTTCGGCGGCGGCGATGGGCGACCAGTACCGCGCCGACCACGCGTCACGTTCGGGCAGCGGGCCGGCCTGTTCCGGTACCAGCGGCGCGTTGGCCTCGTACCAGTGCGGACGCTCCCAGCCGCCGGACTCCAGGAAGAACGCGCCCAGTTCCTGCTGGCGCGGATAGAAGGGGCTGGTCCGCAGGGGGCGGGCCGCACCGGACGGCTGGAGCGGATGGACGATGTCGTACACCTCGACGAAGCTGCGCTCGCCGCGGTCGCGGACATAGGCGGGGGAGCGCTGGGCCCCTTCGAAACGTTGCGGGTCGCACTCGTGCGGGTCCACGGTGGCGCGGCCGTCGGTCATCAGCTCGGCGACCGCCCGGGCGGCGCCCGCCGCGTGGGTGACCCACACGGCCTCCGCCAGCCAGAAGCCGCGCAGCGTACGGGACTCGCCCAGCAGCGGCATGCCGTCCGGGGTGAAGGAGAAGACACCGTTGAAACCCTCCTCCACCCGGGAGCCGGCCAGCGCGGGCAGCACCCGGCGGGTCTCCGCCCAGCTCGGTGCGAAATCGTCCTCGGTGAAGGGCAGCGAGGACGGCATCACGGGTGCCTCGTCGAAGGAGGGCACCGTGAAGGGGTCCACCGGCAGCGGCCGGTGCGCGTAGGTGCCGATGCCGATGCGGCCGGGGCCGCCGTCGGGGTCCAGGTGTTCGCGGTAGTAGAGGTCGTGGTCCTGGTGGCGCAGGAGGGGCCGCCGCGCCTCGGCGTCCTCGGCACCCTCACCGGCCAGCCGAGCCAGCGGTGCCGTCCTGGCGTACTGGTGGGCGAGCGGCAGCAGCGGCACGTCCACCCCCGCCATGGCGCCGATGACCGGGCCCCAGAAACCGGCCGCGCTCACGACGTGGTCGGCCGGGAAGGTGCCCCGGTCGGTGACGACGCCGCTCACCCGGCCGCCCGCGCGTTCGATGCCGGTGACGGTGTGCCGCTCCAGGAACCGGGCGCCGCGCCGCTCGGCCTCGCGGATCTGCGCCTGGCAGGCGAGCACCGCGCGGGCCAGCCCGTCGCCGGGGGTGTGGAACCCGCCCAGCACGGTGTCCGGGTCCAGCAGCGGGAACAGCTCAGCGCACCGGGCGGGCCCCACCAGTTCGCCCTCCACGCCCCAGGCGGCGGCCAGCCCCGCCTTGCGGTGCAGGTCCCGCCAGCGGGCCGGGGTGGCGGCCACCTCCAGCCCGCCGACCGGCAGGAAGCAGGAGCGCCCCGCCACGTGCAGGGAGCTGAACTTCTCCACCGTGTAGCGCGCGTACGCGGTCAGGGTCCTGGAGGTGTTCGTCCTGAACACCAGGCCCGGGGCGTGCGAGGTGGAGCCGCCGGGGGAGGGGAGCGGGCCCTGCTCCAGGACCGTGACATGGCGCCAGCCGCGGGCGGTCAGCTCCTCGGCGAGCGAGCAGCCGACGATGCCGGCTCCGATGATCACCACACGCTCGGTCAGCCGGCGCGCGGCGTGGGGCGCGGACGCGTTCACAGGACCACCACCGATCGCAGCACCTTGCCCCGCAGCATGCGCTCGAAGGCGATCTCGACCTCGTCCAGGGCGATCGTCTCGGTGACGAACGCCCCCAGGTCGAGCTTGCCGCTGAGATAGAGATCGATCAGGACGGGGAAGTCCCGGCTGGGCAGACAGTCCCCGTACCAGGAGGACTTGAGGGCGCCGCCCCGCGAGAACAGCTCCTGGAACGGCAGCTCGATCGTCACCCCGGGGGAGGGCACGCCCGCCTGCACCAGGACGCCCGCCAGATCGCGCATGGCGAAGCCCTGGAGGTACGTCTCGGGCCGGCCGACCGCCTCGATGACGACGTCCGCGCCGAAGCCGCCGGTCAGCTCGCGGACGGCGGCCACCGGGTCGGTGCCGCGCGAGTTGACGCTGTGGGTGGCGCCGAACTGGGTCGCGGTGTCGAGCTTGGTGTCGTCCACGTCGATGGCGATCACCCGCCGCGCCCCGGCGAGCGAGGAGGCGGCGATGGCGGCGTTGCCCACGCCGCCGCAGCCGATGACGGCGACGGTGTCGCCGTGGCCGACGCCGCCGGTGTGCACGGCGGCGCCCCAGCCGGCCATGACGCCGCAGCCGATCAGTCCGGCGGCCTCGGGCCGCGCGGCGGGATCGACCTTGACCGCCTGTCCGGCGTCGACCAGGGTCTTGTCGGCGAACGCGCCGATGCCCAGGGCCGGGGTGAGCGGGGTGCCGTCCAGCAGCGTCATCCGCTGCCGGGCGTTGCGCGAGTCGAAGCAGTACCAGGGCCGCCCCTTGCGGCAGGAGCGGCAGCTTCCGCACGGTGCGCGCCAGGCGAGGACGACGAAGTCGCCGGGGCGCACATCGGTGACGCCGGGGCCCGTCGCTTCGACGATGCCCGCGGCCTCGTGGCCGAGCAGGAACGGGAAGTCGTCGGCGTCGCCGGCGGAACCTTCCCGGTAGTGCAGATCGGTGTGGCAGACACCGCATGCCTGGACGGAGACGAGGACTTCCCCCGGGCCGGGATCCGGTACCAGGACCGTCTGCACCTCGGCGGGGGCGTCCTTCTTCATCGCGATGACAGCGCGGACCTCGTGTGGCATTCCCAGACCTCGCAAGTTGTTGCGTAGTGCACGACTGGTTGCGCTATGGGAGACATAGTGAGAACGCCGCACTCCGCCGTCAAGAGATGTGGATCAGTGGTTGGTGACGGTGTGTCAGAAATGCGAACTGCGGGCCCGAGGCTTCTCGGACCCGCAGTTATGGGAGGTCGGGGCACCGCCGGAACTGACGGAGCGTCAGAAAATTGTGACGCCGGTCGACGGACGTCAGTATGCGTAACCCATGCGGCGCGAGAGATCCTGCGCCGCCGCCATCGTGCGCTTGGCGACCTCCTGGAGCCGTTCCTCCTCCAGCCGGTAGGAGGGTCCCGACACGCTGATCGCGCCGATGACCTTGCCGTCGTGCGCCCGCACCGGCGCCGCCACCGCGTGCAACCCGATCTCCAGCTCGTCCCGCGCCACCGCGAAACCCGTCTTGACCACCGCTCTCAGATCCGACCGCAACTCGGCCGGCGAGACCACCGTGTGCTCCGTCAGCCGCGGCAGCTTCCGCGACAGCACGCTCTCCTGCACCGACTTGGGCTGGTGCGCCAGCAGCGCCTTGCCGCTGGAGGTCGCATGCAGCGGAGTCCGTCTGCCCAGCCAGTTCTGGGCGGTGACCGAGGAAGCCCCCCGCGCCTGCATGATGTTGACTGCGGCATCGTCGTCCAGCACCGCGATGTTCGCGGTCTCGCCGACCTCCTCCGCCAGCTCCCGGCACACCGGGGCGCCCTCCTGGGAGATGTCCAGCCGGGAAGCCGCCGCGCCCGCCAGGCGCAGCACCCCCGGGCCCAGGTAGTACTTGCCGCGGTCCTGCTCCTGGGAGACCAGCCCTCTGGCCTCCAGTACGCCCAGCAGCCGGAACGCAGTGGACTTGTGGACGCCCAACTCCTCGGCGATTTCGGTCACTCCCGCGTCGCCGTGCCGGGCGAGGATCTCCAGCACGCTCACCGCGCGGTCGACCGACTGCACCGACGCGGCTGCCCTGTTGGACTGCCGTCCCGACCCTGTGTCCTCCGTCTTTTCGCTCATCTGCTCAACGTCACCGCCTGCTGGCCTGGTTGTGGTTCCGCTTGCCCGGACGCGCGAGCGCGCCCGTCGGTGGCCCGGTTCGGGCCAAGGACGCCGGTGAGTGCTTGACGTGAAGCCTCCCCGCTTGGATTCTGTTGCGCATCACGCTCCATCGTGCGCGATGCGGAACTCGGATAGTAGCGAAGTGCCTCCCCGCATCTTCTCGGCTCCACTGCCCGGCTCCGCCGACCTTCCTCACCCGAACGTGCTCGCGAGGTGAATCACCGTGATCCCCGTCTGCCGCCTTGAGGACCTGCCCGCAGGCGAGTCCGTCCGTCTCGACCTCGAACCTCCCATCGCCGTCTTCAACGCCGACGGCGAGCTGTACGCCATCGACGACACCTGCACCCACCAGGACGCGTCCCTGTCGGAAGGCTGGCTCGAGGGCTGTCTGGTCGAATGCCCGCTGCATGCCGCTTCATTCGACCTGCGCACCGGCCGTCCCACCTGCCTCCCCGCTCGCAAGGCCGTGCGCACCCACCGGGTGAGCGTGCTCGACGGCACCGTGTGGGTACACGTCGAGCCCGAACAGGCCGCACAGCCGCACACCGCCGCAGCCGGACAAGGGAGCGCCGCATGAAGACCATCGCCGTGATCGGCGCTTCCCTCGCCGGGCTCCACGCCGCCCTCGCCCTGCGCGAGCACGGCTACGACGGCCGGCTGGTGATCGTGGGGGAGGAGCACCACCGCCCCTACGACCGCCCTCCCCTCTCCAAGGAATTCCTCACCGGAGCGCTCACCGCCGAGCGGCTCCGGCTCGCGGACGCCGAGGAGATCGCCGGCCTCGACGCCGACTGGCTGCTGGGCACCCGCGCCGAAGGACTCGACCCGCCCACCCGCACCGTGACGCTGTCGAACGGCCGCACACTGGCCGCCGACGGCGTCGTCCTGGCCACCGGCGCCGCCCCCCGCACCCTGCCCGGCGAACCCCTCGACGGAGTGCACACCCTGCGCACCCTCGACGACGCGGTCGCCCTGCGCGAACACCTCGGCCGCGGCCAGGTGCGGGTCGTCGTCATCGGCGCCGGCTTCATCGGCGCGGAGGTCGCCTCCTCCTGTGCCACCCTCGGCCACAACGTGACCGTCGTCGAAGCGGCCGAACAGCCGCTGCTGCCCCAACTCGGCGCCCGTATGGCCGCCTTCTGCGCCGATCTGCACACCGACCACGGCGTCACCCTGCTCACCGGCACCGGAGTGACCGCGCTGCACCCCGCCCGGCGCCCCCGGGGCACCCCCGTGTGCGCCGCCGCCGGCACTCAGGAGGGCCGCCGGCGCATCGGGTGGGTCGAGCTGTCCGACGGCAGGTTCCTGCCCGCCGACGTGGTCGTCGTCGGCATCGGCGTCCGCCCCGCGACCGACTGGCTGGCCGGCTCCGGCATCCCGCTGGACGACGGCGTCGTCTGCGACGCGGGCGGCATGACGGCCGTGCCCGGCGTGGTGGCCGTCGGCGACGTGGCCCGCAGCGCCGGACACCGCGCCGAACACTGGACCAGCGCCATGGAGACCGCCGCCGTCGCCGCCCGCAACCTGCTGGCCGGCACCACGGTGGAGACGTACAGCGGTCTGCCGTACTTCTGGTCCGACCAGTACGGCATCCGCATCCAGCTCGCGGGGCGGCGCGGAAGCGGCGACACCGTGCGCGTCGTGGAGGGCTCACCCGAGGACCGCAGCTTCCTCGCCGTGTACGAACGGGAGGGCACCACCACCGCCGTACTGGCCGCGAACCGGCCCCGCCCCTTCCTGCGGGCCCGCCGCGAGCTGGCCCGCGCCGGGGGCCTCGCCGCGGTGTGAGTGCGGGCGCCGGATGCCAGAGCGCGGTGCCGGATGGGGTGCCGGTGCCGGGTGGGGGCGGCTCCACCCGGGTGCGGGCGGGTGTGGTGCCGGGCCGGGGCACCGGGTGCGAGCGCCGGGTGTGAGGGCGCGGGCACCCGGTCGGGTGCCGGTGCCGGCTCCACCCGGGTGCGGGCGTGTGCGGCGCCGGGCCGGGCGCCGGGTGGAGGGGGCCGGGTGTGAGCGCGCCGGCACCCGGCGGGGTGCGGGCGCCGGCACCTCCACCCGGTGCCGCCGCCCCTCAGTTGCTCGCGGACGCCGGCTGCTTCTCGCTCGGCCGCACGATGACGAAGCCCTCACCGTCCAGCCGCAGTTGCACGGCCTCGCCCGAACCGCCGCGGATCATCGAGCCGAAGCTCTGCGACCGGTGCAGCGACGTCTGCAACTGGGCGCTCCAGCCGACCACCGCGTCGGTGTCCACGAACACCGGCGCCTGCGTCGAGACCGGGATCACGATCGGCGACCCCTCGCAGATGACGGCGAGCTTGCCCTGCCCGGAGAAGACACTGTTGAACAGACCCCCGCCGGCCATCCCCGCGCCCTTGACGACGCCGATGTCGTAGTGCAGCCCGGCGTCGAAACACAGCACGTTCCGCCCGTTGACCGTCAACGCGTCACCCGGGCCTATCTCCACGATGAAGCAGTTCTCCGCCTCGTGCGCGAACCACGCCTCGCCCTGTCCGCTCACGGACATCAGCGCCAGCCCTTCCCCCGTCACCTGACGCTTGAGGAAGTTGCCGACCCCCTGCCCCTTCTTCTCGAACCGGAGATTCCCCCGGAACGCCACCATCGACCCCTGCCGTGCGAGGCACTCACCGTTGACGGTGTACTTCACACACTTGTCGTTCTGCAGCTCCATCCCCGCGGCGGTGGGCGGCTGCGCCATGTTCTTCGAAGCGAAGAGCTCACTTTGCATGGCTGTATGTTCCCCCGGAATCCGGGCATCCAGGAACACCCGGCGGGTACCGGACCGCGGCACGCACACCGGCGCCGCCCGGCACCATTTGAGACTTCCGGCACAGGCACCCCCGCACATCCCGGCCACCGTCCTCGGAAAAGTCCCAAAAAGCAGTTCAATGAAACGATGGAAGGTACCGAGGGGCGGTACAGCCCCCGCACACCCGAGGAGGCCGGCTGTGAAATTCGTACTCGAAATCGACATGGACCAGATGCGCGGCGACGGCGAGGCCGCCGCGGAACTCGGACGGGCCCTGCGCTACTGGGGCGGCAACCTTCACCACTACGCGCTGGTGCCCGGTGACGGCTCCGCCGTCCTCGACTCGCACTACCGTGAGGTGGGCAACTGGCGCATCACCGACGCCTGACCCCGGGCGGCACCGACCGGGACGACGGCCCGGGACGGCGGCGCCGCCCACCCCGACCGCACACCGGATGAGCACCACCAGCACGGAATGAGGAACCCATGACCAGCGCCGGCGCCGACCCCCTGCGCATCGGACAGGAACTCGACGGTGCCGTCGTCACCGTCGATCCCGGCCTGCCCCCGCACGTCCACCAGGAGATCGAGGAGATCATCGGACGCCCGCTGGGCACCGGCCCGGGCCCCCGCGTCCACATCGGCCCCGGCTTCCCCGAGCCGGCCGGCCGGGAACGGCTGCTGTGGGTGCACAGCACCAACGCCGGCGTCGACGCACTCCTGGCCGCCCGCACCCCCTGGCCCCGCGAAGTCCTGCTGACCCGCACCGTCGGCCGGATGGGGGAGCGGATCGGACAGTACGTCCTCGCCTGGGCACTGGCCGAACTCCAGAACGTGCCCGGCTTCCTGCACCAGCACGAGACCCGCACCTGGCACCGGCTGCCCACCGAACTGGCCGACGGCACCCTCGCCGTCGTCTTCGGCGCCGGCCGCATCGGCTCCGCCGTCGGCAGCGCGCTGGGCAGCTGCGGCATTCACACGGTCGGCGTCGCGCACGGCGCCCGCACCGCCCCGGGGCTCGACCGCGTCGTCCCCCTCGGTGACCCCGGCGAGACGGGCGGCAGCGGTGTCCCGGCACCGGAACTGGCCGAGGCGCTCTCCCGAGCCCGCTGGGTCGTCAACACCCTGCCCCTCACCCCCGAGACGGCCGGACTGTTCGGCGCGGGACTGTTCGCCGCCTGCGACGGTGCCACGTTCTTCAACGTCGGCCGCGGCGAGACCGTCCGCACCGACGACCTCGCCCGGGCACTGCGCACCGGCCGGGTACGCCGCGCCGTCCTCGACGTGCTGCCCACCGAACCCGCACCCTCCGACGACGCCGCCTGGGACCTGCCGCGCACCACCCTCACCTCCCACTCGGCAGGGCCCACCACCGACGCCGACATCACCGCCGACTTCCGCGGCGCATGGCACACGCTCCGCGGCGGCGACCTGCCCGAACTGACCGTGCGGGTCTCCGCGGGCTACTGACATCCGCGGCCGGAGGACACGACGAAAGTCAGCCCCGCCCCCGCCCCTGGGACAGTGCCGCCGCCCCCAGCGCCCCTCCTACGCTCCCGGCCATGTTCACCGCACAGCGCAGGGCGGTCGCCGCCGCCCTTCTCACCGCATGCCTGCTCGCACCCGCCGCCACCGGCTGCGCCCCCGGGGACGGGGCACCCGCGGCGGCCCGGGCCCGGGACACCGCCGCGACACCGGCGGGGCAGGAGAGGTACACCCTGCCCCGCCCGACCGGCCCCCACCCCACCGGCCGGGACACCCTCCACCTGGTGGACCCGTCACGCCGCGACCCCTGGGTGCCGTCGGCCGGCGCCCGTGAAGTGCTCGTCTCCCTCCTCTACCCGGCCGGGCGCGGCCACGGCGCCGACGGCGAGCGGGCCGCGTACCTCTCGCCGCGCGAGGCCGAACTGCTGGTCGAGGGCCAGAAACTGACGAAGCTCGTCACGGCCCGGCAGGTCGCCGCCTTCCGCACCAACGCCCGCACCGGGGCCCGCCCCGCACCGGGCCGCCACCCGCTCGTCGTCCTGTCACCGGGCTTCACCCTGCACCGGGCCACCCTCAGCGTCCTCGCCGAGGAACTCGCCTCGCACGGCTACGTCGTCGCCCTCCTCGACCACGCCCACGAGTCGTTCGGCACCGACTTCCCCCGCCGCTCCGGCTCCGGCACCCGCACCCTCACCTGCGCGGCCTGTGACCGGGTGGAACAGGCGCCGGACGACGCCGGGGAGAAGAAGGTGCTCGCCCGCGCGGCCCGCAACAGGGCCGCCGACATCTCCTTCGTCGTCGACGAACTGACGGGCGGCACCCCGCACGCCACCGGCCCGCGGCCCCGCGACTACGCCCCGCTCATCGACACCCGCCGCATCGGCGCCGCCGGCCACTCCCTCGGCGGCAACGCGGCAGCCGTGGCCGCCGGCACGGACCGCCGTATCCGGGCCGCCGCCGACCTGGACGGCACCTTCTTCGCCCCCGTGCCCCGCGCGGGCACCGGCCGCCCCCTCCTGCTGCTCGGCACCGAGGACGGCCACACCCCGCGGGCCGAGGACACCACCTGGCTGCGCCAGTGGCACCGCCAACGCGGCTGGAAACGCTGGCTCACCGTGACCGGCACCGGCCACCTCTCCTTCACCGACCTGCCCGTCCTCGGCGCCCGGCTGGGGGTCACCGACCCCACGGCCCCCCTCTCCGGCGAGCGCAGCCGCCGCATCACCACCGGCTACGTCACCGCCTTCTTCGACCACCACCTGCGCACCCTCCCCCGCCCCCTCCTCGACGCCCCGACCCCCACCAACCCGGAAGTCACCTTCCACCGACCGTGACCGCCACCTGCGTCCGCCGGCGCCGGGCGCCGGTCAGTCCGACAGCCGCTGGATGCGGCGGGAGATGCGGGCGTGGGCGTTGAGCATGTCGTGGGTGTGGGGGAGGGTGAGGGTGCCGTTCTCGACGACGGGGCGGCCCTGGACGATCGTGTGGCGGGGGCGGACGGGGCCGCAGCGGAGCCAGGCTTCGACCAGGTCGGTGTGGGCGCCGGCGAAGGCGAACTCGTCCAGCTCCCAGACCGTCACATCGGCGGGGGCGCCGGGGGTGAGGCGTCCCAGGCCGTCCTCGCGGCCCAGGCAGGCGGCGGCGTCCACGGTGGCGGCGCGCAGGACGTCGCGGGCCGTGGTGGAGGCGGCGCCGCCGCGCTCGCGGGCCGCGGCCAGTGCGGTGCGGGCCTCCAGCCACAGCGAGGCGTGGTCCGTGGAGGCCGAACCGTCGCAGCCCAGGCCAACGGTGACGCCCGCCTCGCGCAGGGCGGGCAGGCTCGCCGCACCCGCGCCCAGCATCATCGTCGAGCCCGGGCAGTGGGCGACGGCGGTGCCCCAGCGGCCCAGCCGGGCGCGTTCGCCGGGTTCGGAGAAGACGAAGTGCGCGACCCAGGCGCGGTCGCCGGCCCAGCCGACGTGCTCGAACTGGTCCACCGGGCGGCGTCCGAACGTCTCGCGGCAGTAGGTCACCTCGTCGAGGGACTCGGCCAGGTGCGTGTGCAGGCGTACGTCGAGACGTTCGGCGAGCCGTGCCGTCTCGGCCATCAGCCGTTCGCTGACGGCGGCCTGGGTGGCGGGGGCGAGGGCGATGCGGACCATGGAGCCCGGCGACGGGTCGTGGTAGGTGCTCACCAGACGTTCGCAGTCGGCGAGGATGTCGTCGGTGCTCTGCGTGATCTCCTCGGGGGCGGGCCCGCCGTCCCGTTCGGACAGGTCGAGGGCGCCGCGGCACGCGTGGAAGCGCAGCCCGACCTGGCGGGCTGCGCGGATCTGGGCGTCGGTCAGCCGGGGCCGCGGATGGGAGTGGAGCATGTCGGCGGTGGTGGTGCAGCCGCCCAGGGCGAGTTCCGCGAGTCCGACCCAGGTGGAGACCTCCACCGCTTCCTCGTCCAGCCCGGCCCACAGGGGATAGAGGGTCCCCAGCCAGTCGAACAGCTCGTAGCGGGTGGCGGGGGCGTAGGCGCGGGTCAGGTTCTGGAAGATGTGGTGGTGGGTGTTGATCAGCCCAGGGGTCACCAGCGCACCGCGTGCAGAAAGGGTGCGGGCCGCCCGCGGTTCGGTGCCGGGGCGGCCGGTGCCGGTGACCGTGCCGTCCCGCAGGGCGACCCAGCCGCCCGGGATCTCGTCCCCGTCCATGGTGACGAGCAGTTCGGCGTCACGGATCAGTGTGTCGTTCACTGCGGGTTCCTCCTTGCGTGCGGGCACCGTCGCCTGCCGGGTGCGCCGGTGGCCGTCGCCCCATGCGTGTCCGGTGGCAGGCGGGGAACTCGCGGACGGTACGGCCCGGCCCGCCGGTACCCGACGAGGAGAAGGAGCGGTCGCATGCACTGTTACGACTGCTACGAGGAGGGCGTCGAGAGCGTCGCCGTCGCGGTGTGCGTGGAGTGCGGCGCGGGCGCCTGCCCGCGGCATCTGCACAGGGACCCGGAGCCCGTGCGGCGCTCCAGTGCGACGGGCCGGGTGTGGTCGGCGCACGACGCACGCCGCATGACCTGCCTCGTCTGTCACGAGTCGCTGCACCCGGACGGCCGCTGACGGACCGGACGGTCTGTGACAATGGGACGGTCTCTGACGGTCGGACGGTCTGTGACAACGGGACGGTCTCTGACGGACCGGACGGCCGCTGACGGCGGACCGGGCGGTCTCTGACGGTGACGGCACCGGGCCGGCGGCCGGGCCTTCCGTTCACGGCCGGTCCCGGCCGCTCACGGCCGCCGCCCGGTGCCCCGGCCGTGCCGTCAGGCGGAGCGTCGCAGGGCCCGGCCGACCGCCGCCGCCCCGGCGACGGCCGCCGTCGCGCCGAGCGCGGCGAGCAGCCCGTGGTGGTGGGAGGCCCACAGCTGGTGACTGCGCGGTGAGGACTCGTCGTCGAACGCGCCGTGCGCCCCGTAGTCGTGGTGCTCGTCGGCGGGCTTCCACAGATTGTCGGGCTGGGAGGGGGAGCGGTCCCGGCCCGTCTGCTGCCTCTTGAAGCCGGTCCTGGCCAGATAGCGGTCGAGCAGGCCCGGCGCGAACTTGTCGCCCAGCAGGGTCCCGACGGTGGAGCCGCCCACCCAGTACTCGCGCCGGCCGGGGTGGTCGGCGGCGTACAGGATGCCGCGGGCCGCGACCTCCGGCTGGTAGACGGGCGCCACCGGACGGGGGCTGTGCGGCAGCCGCGACTTGACCCAGGTGAACTGCGGGGTGTTGAGCCCCGGCAACTGCACCATCGTCACCCGCACGCCGCTCTTGTCGTGGAGCAGTTCGCAGCGCAGCGACTCGTGGAAGCCCTGGATGGCGTGCTTGGCCGCGCAGTACGCGGCCTGCAACGGGACGCCCCGGTAGGCGAGTGCGGAGCCGACCTGGACGATGGTCCCGCCGCCCCGGGGCTCCATGCGGTGGAGCGCGGCGAGGGTGCCGTGCACGAAGCCGAGGTAGGTCACCTCGGTGGCCCGGCGGAACTCCTCCGCGCTCACCTCGCGTACGGGGGCGAACACGGTGGAGAAGGCCACGTTCACCCACACGGCGATCGGGCCCAGCTCCTGCTCGATCCGGTCGGCTGCGGCCTCGACGGCGTCGTGGTCGCTGACGTCGACGGCCAGCGGCAGGGCGGTGCCGCCCGCCTCCCGTACGTCGTCGGCGGCGCCCGCCAGTCCTTCCTCACCCCGGGCCAGAAGCGCGACACGGGCGCCGCGCGCGCCGAACGCGCGGGCCGTCGCCCTGCCGACGCCTCCGCTGGCGCCGGTGACCACGACCACCTGGCCGTCCGTGCCCGCGCGTGCTCCCTGCTGCCGGCTCATCGGCACCTCCGCTGTCTCGTTCGGGTCTTCGGCCGGCGCCCGGGGCGGCCGGGCCCGGGCCGAGGGGCGCCGGCCGGCCTGGGGACCGCGCCCCGCCTTGCGGCCCGTGTCCTCTGCGGCCTGCGTGGCCTGTGTGTCCTGTGCGGCCTGTGTGTCCTGTGCGGCCGGTAAGCGCGCCGTGGCCGGTGTGTGGCCGGTGTGCACCGTGGCGGGCGCCGGACCCGCCGGGTACCCGGTTCGGCGCCTGGGATCACCTGGTGCGGGCAGCCGCCCCGCGCCCTCTCAGGGGTCACCCCCGGCAGCCGGACACGTCCGGTTGCCGGGGGCGGCCTGTCGTTGTCGGGGACCGTCGTCGGGGGTGTCAGGGGCCCAGCAGGGAGAACAGCCCGCCGTCCGGGTCGCGTACGGTCGCGTAACGACCGTGCGGCGCCTGCTGGACGGGCGAGAGCACCGAGCCGCCCGTCCGCTCGACGGCGGCCAGCGCCGCGTCGATGTCGTGCGCGCGGAAGTACACGTCCTACCGGGTGCGCCGCCGGGGGTCGGGCGCGGCCTCGATGCCGCCGCCACGCAGCCCGGCGACGGTCTCTCCGTCCACCAGGATGTGCACCTCGTCGTGCTGTTCCTCGTAACTGACCCCATGACTGGGGTTCTTCGTCCAGTCGAGCACTTCGCCGTAGAAGAGTGCCGCCGCGAAGGCGTCGCTGGTGTGCAGCTCCAGCCAGGCGGGTGCGTGTCCGGCGCCCACCTCCCAGCCGCGCGGCAACTCGCCCTGCCACAGGCCGAACGGTGCTCCCTGCGGGTCGGCCACCATGGCGGCGCGGCCCTCGCCCACGCGCAGCGGTCCGACGGCGACGGTGGCGCCCCTCTCGTGGACGCGGTCGCACGCCAGGTCCGCGTCGGGCGTGGAGAAGAACACGGTCCAGCGGACGGGCAGTTGCCAGGAGACGGCGGCTTCGTTGAAGCCTGCGACCGGTTTGCCTTCCCTGGTGGCCGTGCGGAATCCGGAGCCGAGGGGGCTGTCCGTGAAGGTCCAGCCCAGTACGGCGCTGTAGAACTCCTCGGTGGCCTGCCGGTCGCGGACGGTGAGGCTGACCCAGCATGGCACCCCGGGTACGGAATCCATCACGTCACCTCAAGCCTCCTGCTGTTCCTCTCTCGTCCGGTCTTGTGTCCGGGTTCTGCCTTCGTTTCCCGTGTGCCGTGGTGCCCGCCGCCTGCGGAGAGGAAACGAGGAGAGGAATGTAGGTTTTTGTTCGGTTTGCGGGTCTGCTGTCGGGTACCGGGCGGGATGCGCCGGTTCCACGACGGGGCCCCGGCCCGCGCCGTGGTGTCCCCGCACCGTGCGGAGCCGGCGCCGGCGTCCGAGCCCGGCACTGCGAGCGGCACGCCCGCATGCCCGGACATCCGGAACGCCGCCCCCCGACACCGTCCGCGCGCCGGCGAACGTGCCGCGCGCCCCCGAGGAGCCCCTCATGATGGCCCACCCCGAAACCCTGCGAGAGCTGCTCACGCGCTACGAGGCACTCCGCTCCCGCCCCGGCCGCGGCCGGGAGCTGGACGATGTCTCGTACACGCTGTGCGTCTCCACCGCCACCCGCGACATCCGCGACGCACTGCGCGCGGCACAAGCGCACGTCGCAGGGTCTCAGGCCGCCTGAACCCGTCGGCCCCGCGTGCGGGCGGGGCGCCACGTGGCCACCAGGGCCGCGGCCAGCAGCAGTTCGGCGATGTCGCCGCCGTAGTACATCAGCTCGGCCCCGCCCCGCACCTGCGGGACCGGGGCCGGGATGTCCACGCCGAAGCCCCCGTACATTGCCTGCGAGAGCACGGCGTGCACCGCGATCGCCACGCCCAGCAGCACCAGCCGGGCCGGTACGCCGGGCCGCGCGGGCGCCGGGTCGGGGCCGGCGATCACCCAGGCGAACAGACAGCCGGACGCCAGGAAGTGCAGGTGCAGCAGCCAGTGCCCCAGCGGGTGCGCGGTGGCCGCGCCGTACAGGGGCGTGCAGTAGAGCACCACCAGCGAACCGGTGTTCAGCAGCAGCGCCGAGGCGGGATGCGCGAGCACCCTCAGCGGACGTGACCGCAGTACGGCGGTGAGCCGCCGCGCGCGGACGGCGGGCAGCGTACGAAGCAGCAGCGTGACCGGTGCGCCCAGCACCAGCCCCAGCGGCGCGTACATCCCGATCAGCAGGTGCTGGGCCATGTGCCCCCGGAAGTCGTGGTGCGCCCACGGCGCCAGCGGCGGCAGCAGGGCCACGGCGAGCAGTGCGCAGCCCGTCAGGAAGGCCGCCGTGCGCGGGCTGCTCCAGCCCGGCCCCCGCCCGCCGCGGCGCGCACGGCGGACCAGCAGCAGGTAGCCGGCCGCGGGCAGGACGGCGGCCAGCACGGGCAGCAGCGTCAGCACCGGCGCCAACGGACCGTCCACGTCCCCGTGTCCATGGCCCGGGGCGGGGCCTCCCGGTGGATGAGCGGCCCTCATACCGGCCGCCCGGCCCGTGCCGTACCCGCCCCGCCGCCGACCGGACGTCCGCCGCGCTGGAGGAGACAACCGCCGGCCAGCAGCAGCGCGCCCAGCACCAGGAAGCCGATGTCCCACCACAGTTGGTAGGGGCCGCCGTGCACGTGGTGGATGCCGAGGATCTGGTGGTCCAGCAGCCCCTCCACCAGGTTGAAGACGCCCCAGCCCGCGATGATCCAGCCCCACAGCACCCGCGAGCCCCACACCCTGCGGCGCCCGGTGGTGACCCGCGCGTAAAGGACGGCCAGCCCCAGCAGGACGGCAAGCCAGCACACGGCGTGGAAGATGCCGTCCCACACGGTGTTCATCTCCAGTCCGGAGACGGTGTGGGGGGAGTAGTACTTCACCCCGATGCGGTCGTCGTTGGTGCTGGTCAGCATGTGGTGCCACTGGAGGATCTGGTGCAGCAGGATGCCGTCGACGAACCCGCCGAGCCCCACCCCCAGCACGATCCCCGGCAGCCGCAGGCTCGCGGGTGCCTCCGTCCCGGCCCCGGCCTCGCCCGTCGTGGCCATTCTCCGCTCCGTTCCCTCGCTCGCTCGCACTCCCGCCCCGTACGGGGCCACGCCCCGGCCGGACTGGAGACCTCCGGCCGGTCCGGCGACCTCCGGCCGGAGGCCCTGGCCCGGAGCGGACCACTGGGACCCGGCCGGGCTCGCGGTGTGCTCCGGGCCCGGCCGCGTGTCCCGCTCCGGCCGGTGCTCCGGTTCCGCCGGTTCGGGTCCGCAACATCCGGTCCGCAACATCCGGGTGCGCGGCCCCCTCGTACGGGGCCGCCGCGTCCATGTCACGCGGCGGGACCTGCGGCCCCGCCGCGCCGGTCGCCTCGGGTATCCCGCTTCCGGCCCGGCCAGTCCCGCGCGGGGCGGGGTTTTCCGCCGACCGGCGGAGTGTTTTCCCCGTGTCCCGCTGGGAACCACGGCACGCGAGCGAGCACGGGACGGCAGCCGGAGGCGGCCGGTCCCGCAACGGCCGACGAAGCCCGCGAGCGAGGTGAGCGCAGTGCCGGAGCCCGGCAGCAAGAGCTACGACAAGCACCGCGCCCGACGCCGCAAGGATCTGGAGCGCAGCGGCGCGGCGGACGCGCAGGAGGCGAACGAGCAGGCCAAGCGCGACCTGGAGCGCGACCCGGAATGGCGTCCCACCGGTCCGCGCTCGGAACGGGGCCGGGGTCCCAAGAGCGAACGCCCGGGAACCGAATAGGCGTCTGGCAGCGGCAGCGGCCGGGGTGGTGCACCACCCCGGCCGCGCTTGTCATGTTGGGCGCCGGCCAGTCCCACGCTGCCGGGCGCCGGACGGGGCGGACCGGCACCGTCGCACTGCGCCGGGGCCGCCGGTCTCGCGGTGCCGGGCAGCGTCCCAGCGCGCGGGGGCATCGGTCCCCCGGCGCCGGTCGCTGGTCCAGCGTTGACGGGTGCCCGGCTCCGCGGTGTCGGCCGCCGGTCCCGCGGTCGGGCACTGTCCTGCTGCGTCGGGGCCGCCGGTCGCACTGCGCCGGGCGCTGTCCCACTGCGTCGGGGCGCCGGTCCCACGGTGCCGGGCACCGTCCCAGCGCGTGCGCGCGGGGGCATCGGCCCCGCCGTGCCGGCCGCCAGCCCCGCCGTGCCGGCCGTCGGCCCCGCTGCGCCGGCCGCCGGTCCCACGGTGCCAGGCACCATCCCACCGCGCCGGGGCGCCGTCCCACCGCGCCGGACGCCGGCATGGGACCGGCGCCCGGCCCGGCGCCGTGGGTCAGGTCGTGAGCAGTCCGGAGGTGTCCAGGATCTGGCGGATGGCCGTGCCGTCGGCCAGGGCTTCCAGGGCCGCGTTGACGTCCGGGGTGGTCAGCCGCAGCGTCCCCGTGTGCATCTGCTCGACGGGCATCAGGCCCGCCCGCCACAGGTCGAGGAACCGGGGGATGTCGCGGCGGGGCACGGCGTCGCCCATGTAGGAGCCGAGCAGCGATTTGCCCTCCCCGGCGAAGGCCAGGGCGGGAACGGCGTCCAGGGTGCGGTCGGGTGCGGGCAGGCCGACGGAGACGACCTTCCCGCCCCGGCCCACGGCCCGCAGACAGGCGGCCGTCACCCCGGGGCTGCCGACCGCTTCGAAGGCGTACTCGGCGCCGCCGCCGGTCAGGTCGGCGACGGCCGCCTCCGCCTCGTCGGGCGCGTACGCGTGGTGGGCACCGAGCCGCAGCGCCAGTTCCCGCTTGGCGGCGACCGGGTCGACGGCCACGACGGGCCAGGCCCCGGCGGCGCGCGCGCCCATGACGGCGGAGAGCCCGACGCCGCCGAGCCCGTAGACCACCGCGGACTGGCCGGCCCGCACCCCGGCGGTGTTGAGGACGGCGCCGGCACCCGTGAGCACCGCGCAGCCGAACATCGAGGCCACCGTGAACGGCACGTCGTGGGGGATCGGCACCAGCGACTCCTGCGCGACCACCGCGTACTGGGCGAAGGCGGAGACGCCCAGCTGGTGGTTGACGGTGGCGCCCGCCGCGTCCCGCAGCAGCGCCGGGCCGTGCAGCAGCCCGCCCGAACCGTTGGCCGCCGCGGCTGCCGCGCACAGTGCCGGGCGGCCCTCGGCGCACCGTTCGCAGAAGCCGCAGCTCGGCACGAACACCAGCGCCACATGGTCGCCGGCGGCGACGCGGGCCACGCCGGGGCCGGTCTCCTCGACGACGCCGACCGCCTCGTGGCCCAGCGCCATCGGCAGCGGCCGTACCCGGTCGCCGTTGACGACGGACAGGTCGGAGTGGCAGAGGCTGGCCGCGGCGATCCGCACCAGCACCTCGCCCTCGCGGGGCGCCCCCAGCTCCAGTTCCTCGACCTGGACGGGACAGGTGGTGGTGTAGGGCCGCTCGGTGGCGACCGCACGCAGGACGACCGCCGCGGTCTTCACGCCGTCACCTCCTCGCGCGGGTCGAGCCGCACCACGTCGCGGGACTCCAGCAGCGGTACGACGCCTTCCAGGACGAGCCGCCGGAAGTGGTCACTGGCGCAGTGCGCGGTGAAGTCGGCCTCGCTGTCGTACTCCTCGTACAGCACCACGGTCCGCGGATCCTCGACACCCTGGTGCACCCGGTACCGGCGGTTGCCCGGCTCCTTCCGGGAGGCGGCGGCCATCTCGTCCAGCAGGGCGAGGACCTGGTCGGTGGCGCCGGGCCGCACCCGGTAGCGGGCGACGACGACGAAACTCATGGCTATCAGCTCTTTTCTGAGGAGGGGAGGGTGTCCCGGGTCAGGTGCCACAGCCGGGGGTCGGAGGTGGCGGCGGCCACCGCGCCCAGGTCCAGGGCCGCCGCGACGTCCTCGGGCGACTGCACGAATCCGGCCGCCACGTGCGGGGTCATGGCCCGCAGCGACTCGGGTGACATCCGGGCGACGATGGGCGCCGGCATGATCTCCACCAGGTCCGGCAGCCCGCGCGAGACCGCGTCGACGCTGCGGTTGAGGTTGGAGCGGTCGGTGACGAACACCTTCTGCATGGTCAGCAGCCCCAGCGGGCGCCCCTTCTCGACGAGGGAGAGCCGCGTGCTGACCATGCCGACCGCGCCCATGTGCTTGAGGAACTCCAGGGCGCCCCGGTCCTGGGCGAGTCCGGGGGAGGAGTCCACGTTGACGAAGACGGTCTTGCCCGCCCGGCCCAGCGCCGGGACCACCTGCGGCAGCTTGCCCACCGGCACCGAGGCGAGGATGCACACGGAGGCGGGCGCCGTCAGGAAGTCCTTCAGGTGCTGGGCGCCGACGACCGAGGCGACGACCGGTACTTTCGCGAACGCGGCGGACAGTCTCCGGTCGAGTCGGGCGGCGCTGGGCCGGGCGTTGGGGGTCATGACCTGCCTTGGATGTCGTCAGCTCAGCGGGGAGGTCCCGAAGCGGCTGGGGAGCCCCAGCTTGCCAGGGTTGAGGATGCCCCTCGGATCCAGTGCCTCCTTCACCGCCGTGAACGTCGGGAAGCCGCCGCCGAGCGCCTCGGCCAGGTAGGGCCCGCGCAGCAGACCGCAGCCGTGGTGGTGGCTGAGGGCGGCGCCGTGCCGGATCAGCACCGCGTTGGCCGCGTCCCACACCGACCGGTACCAGTTGCGGCGTTCGGCCGGGTCCACGTCGCCGCGCAGCGAGAAGTAGACGCAGGCACCGTCGGTGTAGGCGTGCGACTGGTGGGCGGAGGCGGCCAGGGTGCCGGGCACCCCCTCGATGGCGGCCACCACCTCGTCGTAGATGGCCGGCAGGTCCTTCCAGCAGGCGGCCATCTCCAGGGTGTCGGCGACGAAGCCGGGGGAGGCCTTGAAACCGTCGGAGGACTTGCCCACCAGCATCCGCTCGTCCAGCCACCGGTCGAAGACCGCCGCGCTGTCCAGCTCGGGCCCGTACTCCTCGCACACCTCGCGGCTCACCTGCAACGCGGCGTCCACCAGCGTCGGGTCGCCCTCGTCGGCGATCAGCAGCAGGTTGGTGTCCGGGTGGTCGAAGTGGACGCCGCTCTCCAGCCGGTCGTAGAGCCGCAGCACGGCCGGGGTCGCGCCGCGCTGGAGGATGCGGCGGCACGCCTCGAGCCCCTGCGCGAACGTCTCGAAGCCGAACGCCAGCGCCTTGGCGTACTCCGGCAGCGGGTGCACCCGCAGCCGCACCGCGACGATGACGCCGAGGGTGCCCTCCGAGCCGACGAAGAGCTGCCGCAGATCGGGTCCGACGGCGGCGCGGGCGTAGTCGCCGTAGGTGGCGCGGGTCCCGTCGGCGTGGACGACGTCCACCCCGACGACCATGTCCTCGATCTTGCCGTAGCGGGTGGACAGCTGCCCCGCGCCGCGGCAGGCCACCCAGCCGCCGACGGTGGAGAGGGCGAACGCCGAGGGCCAGTGGCCCGTCGTCACCCCGTAGGTCTCCTGGAGCTCCTTCTCGAACAGGTCGCCGAACATGCCCGCCTGGACGTCCACGATGTTCGACTCGGCGTCGAAGGAGAGGATCGAGTCCAGCCCGCACAGGTCCAGGACGACACCGCCGAAGACCGGCAGCGCGGCACCGGTGACGTTGCTGCGCCCCGCGGAGGCGGTCACCGGGATACCGGCCTCGTTGCAGATCCGCAGGACGGCGGCGACCTGATCGGCGTCGGCGGCCTCCACCACCACCGCGTCGGGAGTGGCCGGACGGCCGTCCGTCTCGCCGATCATGGAGCCCGCCCACCAGTCACGGGTGCGGGTCACGACCTCCTCGCGGGCGGTGTGCACGGCCTGCGCGCAGGCGCGCAGCTGTTCCACGACGGCGGCCGGCACCTCGACCGGATCGCTCTGGAGGGCGGCCGGGCCGTCCCCCACGGGGGTGCGCTGGGCCCAGCCGGAGGGGCTGGGGGCGCCCACGGTGTAACGGCCCCGGTTGAAGGGGTGGGTGATGGTCTGACGGCTGATCATGCTGCTGCTCCTTCGGCGTCCCCGAACAGGACGGCCTTCTCGTGGCGGACGGAAGTCAGGTAGTCGGACACCTGCTGGTCGATCTGCTCGTCGGTCAGCCCCAGTTCGCGGCCGAGCAGGGCGCCGACCTCGGGCGCCGCCTCGGCGGAGGCGTCCCGGGCGAACAGCCGGGCCCGCAGCCGGCGGGAGAGCACGTCGTCCACGGAGCGGGCCAGCTCGGCGCGGGCCGCGTAGACGACCTCGGCGCGGGTGTAGGGCAGCCCGGCGACGACGGGCTCGGCCAGGGAGGGGTCATCGGCGATCAGGTCGTGCACGAACCGGGCCTCGGTGCCGTACCGCTCGCCCAGGTGCGCGGCCAGCCCGCCGGAGGCGGCCACCGCCTCGGCGTCGTACCCGGCGCCGCCCAGCAGCGGCAGATGCGTGGTGCGGGACTTGAGGCCCTTGCGGCCCAGCACCCCGGCCACCTTGTCGATGACCAGCTCGCCCATGTGCCGGCTGGTGGTCAGCTTGCCGCCGGTGACGGTCACCATGCCGGTCGGGCCGACGGTGATGTGGTGGTCACGCGACATGTCGAGGGTCGCGCCCTCCTTGTTGCCGACCAGGGGCCGCAGCCCGCCGATGGAGCCCAGCACGTCGTCGGGGGTCAGCTCCACGTCGAACGCGGTGCGGGCCCCCTCCAGCAGGAACTCCATCTCCTGACGGGTGCAGTGCACGTCGTCGGGCGAGCCGTGGTAGTCGTTGTCGGTGGTGCCCAGCACGACGGTGTCGCCCCAGCGGGTGCAGGTGGCGCGGCGGGCCCGGCCCGGGATGGGCACGGTCACCGTGCAGTCGATCCGCAGCTTGTGCCAGGGCACCACGATGTGCACGCCCTTGGCGGGGCGCACCTGGTCGCGGTGGTGGGTGTCGGCCATGGAGTCGAGCCGGTCGGTCCACACACCGGTCGCGTTGACGACGGCGTGTGCGCGGATCTCCACCTCCTCGCCGTCGATGTGCGCCTTCGCCCCGCAGGCGCGCCCGCCGCTGGTCAGCAGGGCGTCCACACGGGCCCCGTTGAGGACGGTGGCGCCGAGCGCGGCGGCGGTGCGGACGATGGTGAGGGTGAGGCGGGCGTCGTCGGCGCGGCTGTCGAAGTACATCAGGCCACCCCTGAGGTGGTCGGCGCGCAGCGTCGGGGCGTGCGCCAGCACCTGGTCGACCGTCAGCCGCTGGTGCAGTTTGCCGATGCGCCAGCCGCCGACCAGGTCGTACGTCCACAGCAGGCCCTCGAAGCCCTTGGCGAGCCGCGGATCGAAGACGCCCTCCTTCTCCAGGACCGGGAAGAGGAACGGCAGCCGGTGCACCAGGTGCGGCGCGTTGCGGCGGAAGCGGTGCCGCTCCAGCAGCGAGTGCCGCACGAGGTTGACATTGCCCTGCTCGATGTAGCGCAGGCCCCCGTGCACCATCTTCGAGGACTTCGAGGAGGTGCCGGAGGCGAAGTCGTCCCGCTCCACCAGGGCGGTGCGCAGGCCCCGTGAGACCGCGTCGAGCGCGGTGTAGGCCCCCGTGATGCCGCCGCCGACGACAAGCACGTCGAACTGCTCGTCCGCGAGCTGCCGGGTGGTCCTCCGCCGGTCGAGCAGCAGCGCCGTACGGCGCGTCGCCCGTGCCGAGCGGCCCGGCTTGCGGGCTGGCATGGTGATCACAATCAACTCCAGGTAGTGCCTGCGGCGGCCGGTGGGCCGCCGCCTGTCGTGCGGTCGCGTGCACCGCGGGACGGTGCGCGCAAGTGGTCTGGCGGGCCGCGCCGGTCGGGTGCGGCCCGGACGGTGCGGGGCGCGGCGGGGGCTGTCGGGGACGGCCGGCTCCGGTTGGCGGGTCCGCTCCGGGGCCGGCGGATCCGGTGCGGCGGGTCCGTCTCGGCGGCTCCGGTCCGCCGGTGGGTCGCGGGGGCCGTCGTCCGACGGACCGCCGTCGCCACCAGCAGGGCCTCGCGGGGAGGGCCGGCCGCGCTGGGTGCGGACGGCGCCGGTGCAGACTCGCGGACCATGGCCCGCCTGCCGGCCCCCGGCCTTCCGATGCCGGTGGCCGTGATCCGCGTGTGGACCGGAGTCCGTGCGGCCCCGTTCAGCCGAGGTGGGCAGCCGCGAGCGCGCGCCATTCGGCGCGCCGCTCCTCGCGGTCACCCGCCCCGATACCGGGCTCGAAGACGCGGCCCGCCGGCTGTGCCTCGACGACCTCGCGCAGCGAGGACCACAGACCGGCGCCCACCCCGGCCAGATAGGCGCTGCCGCGCAGGCTCGCGGTCGCCGAGTCGGCGACCCGCTCCAGCGGCATGCCGACCAGATCGGCCTGGATGCGCAGCAGCGGGTCGCTGCCGGACACCCCGCCGCCGACCCGCAGTCGCCGGAACGGCGCGCCCATCGTGTCGGCCACCCCGTCCACCAGGTCGCACACCGAGTGCGCGATGCCCTCCAGCACCGCGCGGGCGATCTCGGCCCTGCCGGTGGCCAGGCTCAGCCCGCTCAGCGCCCCGGTCGCCCCCGGACGCCACACCGGGACCCGCACCCCGGCGAGCGCGGGGAAGAACCGCGGCCCGCCCGGGGCGTACGCGCAGGTCGCCGCCAGCTCCCCGATCTGCTGCGGCGTCTCGAACAGCCCCAGGTCGTCGCAGAGCCAGCGCAGCGCCGAGCCGGTGGTCGAGGCGTACGCCTCCAGGCTGAAGAGCGTCCGCTCGCCCTGCCGCCAGCCCGGCTGGGCCAGCACCCCGGCGATGTCGGTCCGCGGCAGGGCCGGTTCGGTGCCGGTGGCCACGTCCACGAACGCGCCGGTGCCGTAGACGCACATGCCCAGCCCGGCCTCCAGCCCGCCCAGTGCCAGCAGTGCCGCGTGCTGGTCGCCCATGGAGGCGGCCAGCGGGACGGAGATGCCGAGCGTGTCCGCGTCGGTGCGGCCCAGGTCCGCGTCGTCGGAGCACAGCGCGGGCAGCAGATCGAGGGGGAAGCCCAGGTGGGCGATCCACTCGGTGTCCCAGGCGTGCTCGTGCAGCAGGTAGCCGCCGGTGGAGCCCGCGTTGGAGGCGGTGGTGGCGTGGGTGGCGCCCCGGGTGAGCTGCCAGATCAGCCAGGTGTCGACGGTGCCGAACAGCAGCCGTCCCTCCCGGTGGGCCGCGGCGACCTCGGGCCGTTCGGCGAGCTGCCGGGCGGCCCACAGGAACGGCTGGCGGGAGCCGACGGGGCGCCCGGTGCGCTCCAGCAGCACCGGGTCCCACGCTTCCTCGTAGGCGGTCAGGTCCTGCGCGTAGCGGCGGTCCTGCCAGACCACGGCGGGCAGCAGGGGCAGTCCCGTCACCCGGTCCCACAGGATGGCGGTGGCCCGCTGGGTGGTCAGTGCGCAGGCCGTCACCTCGGTGCCGTCGCCGGCGGCGGCCAGGGCCTGCCGGCACACGTCCAGCGTCGCCGTCCAGATCTCCATCGGGTCCTGCTCGACGGAGAGCGCGTCGGGATGGCTCACCTTGATGGGCCGGTAGAAGACCTCTCCGACGCCGCCGTCCTCCCACACGATGCCGGCCCGGGTCCCGGTGGTGCCCTCGTCGATGGCGAGCACACCGCGCCGGGTCCGTCCCGCCGGGGTGGTCCGGGGCGTCACGGCTTGCCCCCTCCGGTGCCCAGCGGCGCCGCGGTGCCGCTGCCCGGCGCGGCCGGGAACGGAGCCGAGCCGGGGGTGCCGGGAGTGCCCGCCGGGGCCGCGCTGCCGGTGCCGTCGGCGGCGGCCTCGTCGGGGGAGGCGGTGGCCTGGATGGGGTCCCATTTGACGGCCAGGCAGGTGAGCATGCCCAGCAGCGGCACCACCGACAGCACCAGGAAGGTGTTGCCCAGGCCCAGGGATTCCTTGATCTGCGGGAAGACGTACAGGCCGATCACGGAGCCGAAGCTGCCGACCATGCCGGTCACGCCCGTCCCCAGGGCACGGACGTCACTGGTGTACGACAGCGCGGCGATGGACTTGCCGTTGGCGCCGGGCCCGGCCGAGTGGCAGAGGATGAACAGCACCGGCAGACAGAACGCCACCACCAGCGGCGCCTTGCCGAACGTCAGCCCCATCACCACCAGGGCCACGAAGACCCCGCCGAAGCCGTACGCGGAGCTGAGCCGCAGCCCCAGCTTGCGGCCGAAGAGGGCGGAGGCCAGGCCGCCGGCGATACCGACGGCGTTGAAGACCATCGAGCCGATCGTCGCCTTCTCGAAGCTCTCCCCGAAGATCGCCAGGCTGATGACGGGCAGGTACCAGCCGACGGCGAAGTACTGCATGCCCTGTCCCAGCGAGATCACCGACGACAGCACGGTGCGCGGCAGATAGGCGCCCTTGAACAGCACGCCGGCGTCGCGGAAGCCCACCGCGGGCCGCGCGGCGCCCGCACCGTCGCGCGCCGCCTCGGGCTCGGCGGCCACCGCCTCGATGCCGTACATCCGGCGCAGGTTGCGTACCGCTTCCGGCAGCCGCCCCTTGCTGGCCAGCCAGGCCGGGCTCTCCACCAGGAACAGCCACTGGAGCACCAGCAGCACGGCCGCGATCACCCCGGCCGAGCCCAGCGACCAGCGCCAGATGTCCTGGCCGACGTCCAGGTTGTAGAAGCCGAGGGCCAGGGCGAGGTTGCCGGTGGTGGCGATGTACCAGACGGCCTGCCACAGGTTGAGGCGCCCGCTGCTGGCCTTGGGCGTGTACTCGGCCAGCAGCGCCATGGCCACGGCGAAGTCCACGCCGTAGGCCACGCCGACCAGTACGCGGCCCAGCCACACCGTCGTGAAGTCGCCGGAGAAGGCCGCCAGCACCGCGCCGGCCACCGCGAACACCTTCGCGATCAGCAGCGGGGGCACCCGTCCGATCCGGCTGGCCAGCCAGCCGCCGACCGGGTTGAAGATGATCGCCAGGAAGGGGGCGGTCGCGGTCAGCACGGAGATCTGGGTGCTGGAGAGCTTCATCTGGTCCGTCATCGGACCCAGGCCGGCGCTCAGCGCGGCGTTGGCGTACGCGTCGAGGAAGAGCCCGCCGAAGGCGAGGTACCACGAGAGGCGTGCCCGGCCCGCCACGGTTCTGAGTCCGTCGATGAGCGCGACGATGTCGGCGACGCCTCTGACGCTCGGAGGTTGTGCCATCATTCCGCCTTTTCAGGAGGACCTGTCCGATGGCACAACGCGAGGAAGCAGACACAGCGGAGCCACCGACAGGTGGTCTGTGTCTGTGCCTGCCAAAGATCTACGGCGAGGCCGTAGGGAGTCCGTCCAGGACGGGTCGTACGGCAAGCAGTTAAGAACGCAAGACAGGTTTCCGTCAAGAGTTACGGGAGTATTTCCCCGGCTGTACGGCCGCCGTCGCCGGCAGGCCTGCGAGAGTGTTCCCGGCAGCCGCACGACGAGGTGGCGGACCGCATCCGGGAGGGAGCCTTGTGGGCGAGAACAAGAAGCGCATGCTGGCCGGCGACTGGTACATCCCCGACGACGACGAACTGCTCGCGGAGACCGAACGGCGCGCCGCACTGTGCGAGCGGTACAACTCGGCGGGGGCGGCCTCGCCGGCCGAGCGGCGCCGGATACTCCGGGAGCTGATCGGCGACCTGGGCGAGAACGTCAACATCCGGCCGCCCTTCCACTGCGACTACGGCACCTATGTGTCGATCGGCGCCCACACGTTCATCAACTTCGGAGCCGTCTTCCTGGACGCCGCGCCCATCACCATCGGCAGCCATGCGCAGATCGGTCCCAATGTGCAGCTGCTGACGCCCACCCACGAGCTGGATCCCGAACGGCGCCGCGCCGGCTGGGAGAAGGCCGTGCCCATCACGCTGGGCGACAACGTGTGGCTGGGCGGCGGCGTCATCGTCTGCCCCGGGGTGACCATCGGCGCGGACACCGTCGTGGGGGCCGGGTCGGTGGTCACCAAGGATCTGCCGCCCGGTGTGCTGGCCGTCGGCAACCCGGCCCGCGTGGTGCGCGAGCTGTAGGGGGCGGGCCCCACCGGGCCGGGGAGCCCCGGCGGGGCTCAGGGCCGGCGCCAGGAGTCGTCGGGCAGATGGGAGCCGGCCTGCGGACCCATCCGCAGCATGCCGCCGTCCACCGCCCAGGACGCGCCGGTCACATAGCCGGCGTCCGCACCGGCCAGAAAGGCGATCACGGAGGCCACTTCGCGGGCGTCCCCGGGGCGCCGCAGCGGCACCCCGGGGCGCTCGGCCGCGTGCACGTCCGCGTCCTGCCGGCCGGTCATCGGGGTGGCGATCTCGCCCGGTGCGACCGCGTTGACGCGGATGCCGTGCTCGGCCAGCTCCAGCGCCATCACCTGGGTGAGCAGCCCCAGACCTCCCTTGGCCGCGCAGTACGGGGCGGCCCCGACACGCGGCTGGTGCTCGTGCACGCTGGTGACGTTCACGATGGCGCCGCCCCCGCCCTGCCCGATCATGCGCCGGGCCGCACGCTGGGAGCACAGGAAAGGCCCGACGAGATCCACGTCGAGCACCTGCCGCACGGTGGCGTGGCCGATGTCCAGGAACGGGGTGGACGTCCCGGTGCCCGCGTTGTTGACCAGTACGTCGAGCCGTCCCAGCGCGTCGGCCAGCTCGTCCACCACCCCGGCCGCCTCCGGCAGTCGGGTCAGATCCAGGTGCCGCACCTCGGCACGGGCCCCGGCCTCCCGGACGGCCGCCGCGGTCTCCTCGGCGCCGTCCCGGTCGGTGTGCCAGGTGATGCCGACGTCCATGCCGTCGCGGGCCAGCCGCACCGCGGTGGCGCGGCCGATGCCGGAATCCGAGCCGGTGACGACCGCGACCCGTCCCCGGCCCATGGTGTGCTGCCCGGAAGCCGAGCTGGACACCTGCGACACCTGCGGTCTCCCTTCACCGTCCGGCCGTCCCGTCCCGTCCCGTCCACCGGGCCGGGTCACCCCGGACCCGGCCCGGCAAACCGGCAAACCGGCAAACCGGCAAACCGGCAAACCGGCGGAGCCGGGGCCGGGGTGCGGGGCGCGGGGCGCATCAAACCGGACGCCGGAAAACGGACACCGGAAAACGGGCGCAAGCGTCGGAAATGCGGACGCATGGGAGCGCCGTCGGTGGTCACCCGGCGGACATGCGCCCCGCACCAGCGGCGCGCATGCTGGAAAAGGACTCGTGTTCGTCTGCTCGAGTGAGGAGAGACACCATGCAGCACGACGAGTTCATCGGTCAGGTACAGGCGCGGGCCCATCTGCCCAGCAGAGGCGCCGCCGAGACCGGAACACGCGCCACCCTGGAGACGCTCGCCGAACGCATCCCCGCCACGATGGCCGAGAAGCTGGCCGCGCAGCTCCCCGTCGAGCTGGGGGAGCACCTGCGGCGCGTCGAGTACGCGCAGGACGAGCCGGTCACCGGGGTGCGGATGGACCGCCACGAGTTCTTCGACCGGGTGGCACGGCGGGCCAGGACCGACCCGCCCAAGGCGGTGCACGAGGCCCGCACGGTCGTGGAACTGCTGGAGGAGGCGACCCAGGGCGGACTGACCAAACGGATCCGGCAGTCCATGGACGAGGAGACGGCCTCCGTCCTCTTCTCCGGCAGCACCGGCACCGCCGGTGACTGACACCGTCCACGGCGAGGCGGCGCGGCCCGCGCCGCCCCTCTGGACGGGAGACGCGCCGAGAAAGGCAGCGAAGAAAGATGGCTCACACAACTGTCAAGGAAGTGCTGGCCGCGCTCGACGACGTGGACTTCCCGGCGGACAAGGACGAACTGGTCCGAGCCGCCTCCGGCGCCTCCGATCAGGTCCGCTCCGCGCTGCGCGGCATACCGCCCGACCAGTACGCCAACCGTGAGGAAGTGGCCCGCTCGGTGCGTGTGGACCCCGACTCCGACCTCGACCACAGTCCGGCCCAGCGCGCCGAGCAGGCCCGCAAGGGCGGGCGGCCGGGGCAGTCGCAGCATCTGCGCGACGCCCCCAAACCGCCGGTGGAAGAGGAACTCGACCGCTGACCGAGGTCCGGAGGGAGGACCGTCATGGTGCGCAAGAAGGTCGAAGGAGACGAGGAACAGCGGCGCGCGGCGGCGCACAAAGCACACCGTGCCGAGGAGGCCCCCAGCGCGCGCAACGTGACCACGGGTGCGTCCAAGCAGCGCACGCACCGGGCCGGGCCCTCGGCCCGGCAGGACGAGGAGACGCCCGCCCAGCGGCAGGGCAAGCAGGGCCACACCGCCGAGGCACCCGCTCCGCGTCCCCAGGGCGGGGTGGGCCCCGCCGAGTCCCGCAGCCCGTACGAGGGCCGGGGGCGCCCCGCGTACTCGACGGAGCACGAGCAGGTCTTCCGCGCCCTGGTCACCGCCGAGCAGCAGCACGGGGGCGAGGCCGTCAGCCTGGACGACATCTCGCGGGCCGCGGACCTGCCGCAGGACCGTACCCGCAATCTGGTGCACGATCTGGTGACCGTGCACCACCTCGCCACCGAACTGCAGGGCGCCGGCGCCGCGGACGGGTCGCGCTTCGAGAGCAAGCCCGGACGCTGACCGGCGGCTGACCGGCGCGGCCGGGCGCCCTCACCCGGGCCGCCCCAGACCGGCGGTCCCGGCCCGGGGTGTTCCGGCGTCGCATGACACCTGCCCTTGTGGCGTTCGGACCCCGTGAGGCCCTGGCCTGTGGACCATCGGGGCCTGTGAGGCCGCTGCTGACGTGCCGGCCCCGGAGACACGACCGCCGGAGCACGGTGGCCGCAGCACGGGTGCGGGGTTCCGCCGGCCGCCGACCCCTTCCGGAGCCGGGACCGGGACCTGGGCGGCGGCGCGGCCCGTCATCCCGCGCCGCCGCCCCTCACCGTGGGCCGGACACCCCGTATCGCGGACAGGCCGCCCCTCACCGTGGGGCGGGTCGCTCCGCACCGCGGACAGGCCGCCCCGGCCGCGGTCCGGGCACCCCCTCACCGTGAGGAGGTGCCCGTCGGCGCGCTCCCGTCCGTCATTCGGTGCTGCCGCCGGGCCGGTGGGCGGCGGCGCGGTCGGGGGAGCCGGCCGGCCGGCTCACGGGTGCGGGCAGCCGGCCCAGCCCCTCCGCCAGGGCCTCGGACGCCGCCCGCTCGCTGGGCGTGCGCTGTGTGTGCAGCGTGTGGGCCGGATGCGCGGCGGTGCTGTCGGGGACGGTCGACCCGGCCGGGACGGGGCCGGCCGCCCCCGTCGCGGGCGACAGCTCCGCCAGGTGCTGCCGTACCCCCTCCACGAGCCGCGGCGCGGTGAAGTGCGTGCCGTGCACGAAGCGCATCGCCGGGCCGAACGTCGGCACCGTCAGCAGGCCCGCGAAGAACAGCCCCGGGCAGGAGGAGCCGAACCGGGCGTCCAGCCACGGCGCGTCGCTGCCGCCGATCCGGCGCAGCCCCTCACGCAGTGTGGAGTCGAGCAGCGTCAGCCGGGACAGCCGGGGTGCGAACCCCGTGGCGGCCAGCACGTGTTCGGTCTCCAGGGTGCTGGCGGTGCCGTTCACCCCGGCGAGCCACAGCCGTACCCGCTCGCCCGGGCCGCCACCGAGGCGCCGCACACCGGGCGTGGTGCGGTCGGCCGCCGTGACGCGGTGGCCCAGCAGTACCGGCACCCCCTCCTCGAAGCGGTCCCGCAGCCACCAGGCGCCCGAGGGCCGGGGTGCGGTGTCGGCGATGCGCAGCCGCATCGCCGCGGGCAAGTGCCGCACCGCGCCGGGCAGTCGGGACCACACCCAGTTGGGCCAGCCGGTGCCCAGCGCGCTGACCGGCCGGCGCAGGGCGGCCGGCCGGCCGCGCTCCGGCTGCGGGGGAGCGTCCCAGGCCAGGTGCGAGGTACGGGCCACCAGCTGTACCCGGGCGCCCTCCTCGGCCAGCAGCGCCGCGGTCTCCAGCGCCGACTGCCCGGCGCCGAGCACGGTCACCTCCCGGCCCCGGAACGGGCTCAGATCACGGTGGTGGGTGCTGTGGGAGGCCAGTTCGGCGGGCAGGCCGGCGAGTGCCGGGGGCCGGTGGGCGAACAGCGGCACACCGACGGCCAGCACCACGGCCCGGGCCAGCAGCCGCTCGCCCTCCGCGGTCTCGATGCGGAAGCCCTCCCGGTGCGGCGCCACCTTGGTCACCGTCTGCTCGTCCACGGGCGGCAGCGACCGTTCGGCGAACCACGTCCCGTACTCGGCGAAGACGTCCAGCGGCAGCGGGGCGTCCTCGGTGCCGATCCCCTGGCCGGCGCAGTAGGCGGTCAGAGTGCGGCTGCCCTCCGGGTCCGCGATGGCGGTGGCCTCGGGGCGGGAGGCCAGCAGCATGCCGCGTGGCATGTGCTCCCGCCAGGTGGCCATCGGTCTGCCGAGCACCCGCAGATCGAGGCCCGCGGCGGCGGCGTGCGAGGCGACGGACAGTCCGTAGGGTCCGGCGCCCACGACTACGAGGTCGTACATGGCTTTCCCTCTCTGTGCAGACGGTGTTCCGGTGCGTGGTCGGTGTGCGCTCTCGCGGGTCCGCTCCCGGCGGTGCCGGTACGGGGTGTCGCACATCGGTGCGAGGGCATGTCCTGCCGGGGCGCCACGGGCGGGCGGGGTGAGAATTCCGCTGACGGTTCACCGGGGGTGCGGACCGGCCGGAGGCCGCACGTTGGGCCCGGCGGCGAGCAGGAGGACCCATGCGGACCCGCGACATCAAGGCCAGCATCAGGACTCACGCCCGCGCACGGATCAGGGCGGTGCTGTCCGCCGTCGTCGCCGCGGGGGCGCTCGTCTCCTGCACCGTGCTGCCCGGTGGCGGACGCGACCCCGCCGGGGACCTCTCGCCCCGCCCCTCGGCCGGCGACTCCGCCCCGGGCCGCCCCTCCGCGACCGCCGCCGACTCGCCCGCCGCCCGGTCCGGCCCCGCCGGCCGGGCTGTCGGAGCCTTCCTCGGCTCCGGCCCGGAGGGCGTACGTCTTCTGCGGGGCATGGAGGAGTGGCTGGGCGGCACCGATCTGCGCGTGGGCCACACCTACCTGCCCGGCGAGCGGTGGAGCGACATCGAGGGCCCGCCCGGGTTCCTGGAGCCCTGGGCCCGCTGGCGACGGGAGGAACCCGGGCACCTGTTCGTGCTCAACGTCCCCCTCCAGGCCCGCAACGAGGCAGGGCTGTCCGACGAGGAGGTGCGGGACCTGCTCGTGGACGGCGCGGCCGGCCGGTTCGACGGCCACTTCCGCACCCTCGCCGAACGGCTGGTGGAGCACGGGCTCGCCGACACCGTCCTGGTGCCGGGCTGGGAGATGAACGGCGCAACCTACGCGCACCGCTGCCGCCCCGACCCCGAGGCGTGGAAGGAGTACTGGCGCCGCGTGGTCACCACCATGCGGGCCGTGCCGGGCCAGCGGTTCCGGTTCGACTTCACACCCAGCCGCGGCCCCGACGCGATCCCCTGGACGCTGTGCTACCCGGGCGACGACGTGGTGGACATCATCGGCATGGACGCCTACGACCAGCCGAAGGGCATGCCCTTCGAGGAGCAGGTGCGCGAACCCTTCGGACTCCAGGCGCACATCGACTTCGCCCGCCGCCACGGCAAACCGGTCTCCTACCCCGAGTGGGGCCTGTTCCGCAACGGCGACAACCCCGAGTACGTGCGCGGCATGCTCGCCTGGATGGAGCGGTACAAGCCCGTCTACGAGACCATCAGCGACTACTGCCCGCACGGCGTGTGGCGGTGCCGCGACAACCCCGAGGCGTCGGCCGCCTACCGGGAGGCCCTCTTCTCCCGGCCCGCGACCCCGCCGTCCACCCCGCCGTCCACGCCGCCGGCGCGCAGCGAACCCGCGTCGCAGCGCCCCCGCAGGTCCGGCCCGCCCCGGCCCCCGAAGCCGCCGCGCCCCGCGAGCCCGCCCGTGCCCGCACAGCAGCCCGCAGCGCCCCGGCCCTGGTGGGAGCGGTGCTGGGGCATCGGCCCCTACTGTCTGCGCCCGGACCGGCTGCGCGGCCCGGCCGGCTAGCCGCCCGGGCCGCGTACCGCACACCGTCCGCACCGTCGTCATACCGTCACCGGCCGGCCCCCTGGCCGGCCGTGCGGGAGCGCAGCGCCCGGATCCGCTCGCCCAGGCCGTGCTCCCGCAGCAGCCCGGCCGCCGCCCTGCGGGCCGCCACCCGGGCCGCGTGCAGCTCCAGCAGGGGCCGCAGCTCCCGGCGGGCCAGCAGATAGCGCCGGTTGACGACGGTCGCCGGGTGCCAGCGCAGCTTGTACGGTTCGGTGCCGCGCAGCAGGCTCAGCGTGCCGCGGCCCGTCGACGAGGCGTACTGCGCGTCGTGCCGCAGCAGCATGGTGGCGATGTCCACCCGCTGTGCGCGCAACTCCGGGTCCGCGCCGTACAGATAGCCGCACACCAGGTCCGGCGAGGTGAACGCGACGTCGCAGGCGGCCACCCGCGCACCGATCCGGTACTCGGTCACCGTGGCGTCCCCGTCGGCCACCAGCCGTTCGGCGGCGCGCACCAGATGTGTGCCGAAGCGGGGGCGCAGATGCTCCGCCGTCACGCCCCGGCCGCGCCACTGCCGCTCGTGCAGCTCCAGCATGGTGCGCACCGAGTCCGCGACCTGCTCGCCCGTCACCCGGTGCGCCACGATGCCGAGTTCGTCGATACGGCGCAGCTTGCGCCGGGTCCGCTTGGCGCTGGCCGGGGCGAGCCGCCCCAGCATCTCCTCGATCGGAATCCCGGGCAGCTCCAGACAGGTGGAGTCGGACAGACATCTGCGGGCCCCCGGCCAGGCCGCGTACAGCCGCTCTGCCGCACCGCCCGGACGCACCTCCCGCAGATCCAGTACGGCGCCGCGTGCCGCCGCGTGCAGGGCCCGCGCCAGCGCCTCCGCCGCGCGCGGGCAGCTGTCGTCCAGCAGCACGTCCTGGTAGTCGGAGATCGAGCCGCCCAGCGTGACCAGTGCGGGCAGCGGCCGGTGGACGAGCATCAGCGGCGCCGCCCCCACCAGCCTGCCGTTCTCCCGCACCACGACGATGCGCAGCCGGCCCCGCCGCCCGTACTCCCGCCACCACGACGACAGCCAGGCGTGGCTCTGGAACGGGGTGGCCGACCGGTTCCGCCTGCGCAGCCCCTCCCAGTCGTCGGCCAGCGCGGCGAAGCGGTCCTCCGCGCGGTACACCGCGGCGGACAGCCGGGCCGGCGGCCGGCCCGAGGCGTCACCCCGGCCGCCCCGCCACCGGGCCAGCACGGGACCGGCCAGCCTGTGCCGGGCGGGTGAGGACAGCGGCGGCGTCACCGGGCCGCCTCCAGCTCGTCGGAGCGCTGCTCGGCCTCGCCGCTCTGCCCGGACGCCGGGGAGGTGTCAGCCGTGCCGTCCCCGCCCGGCGCGGGCGCGGGCACCGGTGCGGCGCCCGTATCGCGGCGCCGCTGCGGGCGGACCAGCAGCAGCAGTCCGCCCACCAGGCCGCCCGCGCTGGCCCCCACCGCCACGGCGACGGGCAGGGACGGGAACACCGGCTTCAAGGTGGCCGCCGCGGGCGAGACCACCGTCAGCCGCACCCCGGTGCGGTGCGCCGACTGCTTCGCCGTACGGGTCAGCGAACGGGCCACCGCGTCGGCGTAGTCGGCCGCCCGGCCGGGCCGGGGCGAATCGCCGGTGATCTGCACCATCGGCGCGTCCGGCGAGGTGCTGGACCGCACGTGCGCACGCAGCACACCGCGCGGCAGTTTCGCGCGGGTCTCCGCCGCGGTCAGCACCACGGCGTCCGTGGCGATCTTCCCGTACGCCTGGGCGTAACCGAGCGCCGAGGCCGTGTCGGCCCGGGCGCCGGGGGAGACGAGCACATAACTGGACGCCTCGTACCTGGGCTCGGCCACTTCGGCGTAACCCGCACCGCCGGCCACGCCCAGCACGGCGCACACCGGCAGCGGCCACCAGCGGGGGATCCGGCGCAGCGGCCCCCGCCGCCGGGCCGGCGGCGCCGGTGCGGACGGGCCCGCCTCCGCGCCCGGTGGCGCGGCCTCGGATGCGGCTTTTCCCGGAGCGGTTCTGGACATCAACTCACCTCGCGTCAGGGGACTGGACTGGTCGTCGACGAGCTGTCGGAAGGCGCCGCGCCGGCCGCGGCACCGGCCGGCCGGGCGGGCACGGCCGGCCCGCTCCCGGGGCCGGGCCCGCCCGGCGCGCCGAGGGCGTCGCGGTAGACCCCCGCCAGCCGCTCCGCGCAGCGCGCGATGTCGTAGTGGCCGACGACGGGCGGCACGGGAAGCCGGTGCGGCCCGGCCGCGTGGGCGGCCAGCTCGGCACGGAGCGCGTCGGCCACCCCGTGCGGCGAGGCCGGCAGCGGGCGGGCGCCGGGCGCGGCGCCGGGCGGCAGGTCGGCCACCGCCGGGCACGCCGCGTAACGCACCGGCAGCCCCGCGGCCAGCGCTTCCAGGACGGCCAGCCCGAAGGACTCCTCCCGCGACGGCGACACGAACAGGTCCGCCGCCGCCAGCACCCCGGGCACATCGACCACACCGGCCACGTCAGCCGCATCGACCGCATCGGCCATGGCGACCACATCGCCCACGCCGCCCGCCGAGGCCCCCGCCGCACCGTCCAGGCCGCCCGCGCACGCGCCCAGCAGTCGCACCCGGTCCCCGGCGCCCCGCGCCCGGGCACGCTCCCGCAGCGCTGCCGCCTCCGGGCCGTCCCCGGCCAGCAGCAGCCGCACCCCGGGTACCGCAGCCACCGCGTCCACCAGGACGTCGAACCGCTTGCCCGGCACCAGCCGGCCCACCCCGGCCACCACGAACTCCTCCGGCGCCACACCCAGGCGCCGCCGCACCCGGGCGCGCCGCCCGGCGTCGAAGCGGAAGCGGTCCGCGTCGATCCCGTTGGGCACCGTGCACAGCCGTGCCGCCGGGACGCCCCAGCGGCGCAGCCGGCCGGCCACCGTGTCCGAGACCGCCACGGTGGTGGTGCCCAGGCGCTCGGTCGCCAGATACAGGGCCCGCACACCCCGCGTGAGCGGCCGGCCTTCCAAGACGGCCTCGCCGAGGGAGTGTTCGGTGGCCACCACCGCCCGTACCCCGGCCAGCCGGGCGGCGATCCTGCCGTAGACGCACGCCCGGTACAGATGGGTGTGCACCAGGTCAAAGCGGCCGGCCCGTACCAGCCCCACCAGCCGGGGCAGCGCCGTCAGATCACGGTTGCCGGCCATGCCCAGATGCACGACGCGGGTGCCGTCCGCGCGGATGCCCGCCGCGACGCTCCCCGGCTCGGTGAGGGTCACCACCTCGCCGTGCACCCCGTGGCGGGGCAGCCGGCGCAGCAGCAGCCGCAACTGCTCCTCGGCGCCGCCCACCCCGAGCCCGGTGATGATGTGCAGCACCCTCATCGCGGCACCCCGCCCGGCCCGCCCGGTCCGCTCTGCGCCGCCGCCCCGGCGGCCGGTACGGCGGCGGCCGGCAGCGGCCTGCGGCGCAGCGGGTGCAGCACTTTCTTCGCGTACAGCCGCACGGCCGTGTCCCGCGCGTCGATGTGGACGCGGGGCAGCGCGTGCAGACCGGTGAGCGGCCCGGGGTCGATGGCGCAGGCGTACCCGTAGCCGGCGGCCCGCACCGCCTCGACAGCGCGCCGGTCGCACGTCCCGTACGGGTAGCAGAACCCCTCCGGGGCGGTGCCGGTCAACTCCGTCAGCAGCGCGCGGCTGTGCGCCGTCTCCCGTTCCAGTCCGGCGTCGTCGGCCGTCGTCAGAACGGTGTGCAGCAGGCCGTGCGAGCCGACCTCCATACCGGCCGCCGCCACCGCGCGCACCCCGTCGGCGTCCAGCAACGGTTTGCGCGGACCCTCCTCGTCCCACGCGTTGACGCCGCCGAGCCGCCCCGGCAGCACGAACACGGTCGCCGTGCAGCCGTGGCGGCGCAGCACCGGCAGGGCGCCCGTCAGGAAGTCGGCGTACCCGTCGTCGAACGTCAGCCCCACCAGACCGGCCGCCCGGCCCGCCGCGCGCTCCCGCAGCAGCCGGCCGACGCCCACCCCGCGCAGCCCCCGCTCCCGCAGCCAGCGCAACTGCCGCTCCAGCCGGGCGGGGGCCACGGTGATCCGGTACGGGTCCTGCGTGCAGTCGGACACCGAGTGGTACATGAGCACCCACGGCGCCCGCGAACCGTTGTCAGCGCGCATGCGTGATCCTCCGTTTGACGGTGGTGAACAGTTGGGGCAGCTCGGGCGCCCCCACCAGCAGGCCGACGCAGACGAACGCGACCGGCACCACGACCCCGCCGAGCGCCGCCCCCGCCAGCGGCGCCGCACACAGCCCGGCCGCGGCCCAGCCGGCCGCAGCCGCCGCGCCCGCCGCCAGCAGCAGCCGCAGCAGCCCGCCCGCCACCCGCGGCACGTCGATGGCCACCACCCGGGCGCCGAGCCCCCGCAACAGCAGCGCGGCCGTCGTCGTGATGCCCAGCGCGTTGGCGGCGGCGATGCCGTACACCCCCCACAGCCCGGCCGCCGGCAGCCCCGCACCCGCCGTCACGGCCAGCCCCACGCCCATCGAGGCCGCCGGGTACCACGGCGGCCGGTCCCCCGAGAAGAACGGCCGCACCAGCGCGCCGACCATGCTGTGGCCCAGCAGCCCGCACGTGTAGACCCGCATCACCGCGGCCGTCGCCGCCGTGTCCCGCGCGTCGAACGCGCCCCGCTGGAAGAGCAGCCCGATGATCTGCGGCGCGCACGCCACCACGTACGCGGCGCCCAGCAGCACCACGATCCCCGCCAGCGCCAGGTCCCGCTCCACCCGCCGCCGGGCCACCTCGGCGGCGCCGTCCGCCATGGCCCGGGCCACGACGGGGAACGTCACCGTGCACACCATCAGCGACAGCACCATCGGCAACTGGGCGACCTTCTGCGCGTAGTTGAGGTGCGAGATCGCCCCGGCCGGCAGGGAAGAGGCCACGAAGCGTTCGAAGAGGACCTGCGCCTGGCGGCTCACCGCGAAGGTGACCACCGGCGCCAGCGCGCCCAGGCCGACCGCCGTCAGCGCGCCGGCCCGGCAGCGCGGGGCCCGCACCGCACGGGGCCCCCGGCCCGGCAGCCGGCGCAGGAACGACGGCAACTGGACCAGCACCATCAACGCCCCGCCGGCCGCCACCCCCAGCGCCGCGGCCCGCACCCCCCACAGGCCGTGCCCGGCGACGGTCACCCCGATGATTCCGCAGTTGTACGCCACATAGATCGCGGCGGGCGCCACGAAGTGCCGGTGGGCGCGGAGGGCCGCGCTGAAGTAGCCGGCCACACCGAAGAAGAGCACGGTGAGCGCGGTCAGCCGCAGACAGGCCGCCGCGGTGCTCACGTCGGCCAGCCCCGGGGCGAGCACCCGCACCACTTGGGGAGCCGCCAGCGCCAGCAGCCCCGCCGCGCCCGCCAGCCACAGCGCCATACGCGGCAGCGTGGCGGCCACCAGTGTCCGCACCGGGTCGTCGCCCTCGGCCCCGCCCGCGGCACGGCGGGCCAGCGCGACACTGAACGCGGGCACCAGCACCAGCGCCATGGCGTCCTCGATCAGCAGCGTCGAGGCCAGCTCGGGCACGGTCCAGGCCACCAGGAACGCGTCGGTTGCCGCGTCCGCGCCGAACAGCTGCGCGATCGCCTGGTCGCGCAGCAGCCCGCACAGCGACCCGGCGGCGGTCAGCGCCGCCGTCACCGCCGCGGCCCGCGCCAGGAACCGCCCCAGCAGCGGCACTTCCTCGCCACCGACCCGGCGGGCCCGCCCCCGTCGCCCGGCGTCGGCCGGGCGGGGCTCCGGGGCGGCGGCCGTCGTCGGCGCGGCGGCTGCGGCCGGTGGCGGGGTGACCGGTGGCGGAGTGGTCGGCGACGGGGCGGCCGGTGGCGGGGTGACCGGTGCGATGGCCTCCAGCGGCACTTCCCGGCCGCCCTGGTGGGCCCGCCGGTCCGCGACGGTGCCGTCCGGGGCGTTCAGCCGTGCGTTCTGCGGGGCCTCCTGCCGGGTGCCCTGCGGGACGTTCTGCCGGGCGTCCTCCGCAGCGGACGAGGGGGCTGCCGGCGCGGTCCGGGGGGCGGCGGCCGTGCCCGACGCGGAGGCGGGCGGGTGGACGGGTGGGGCGGCGCGGTCGTCGCCACCCCGCGCCGCGGGGGCGTCCGGGCCGGTCACCGGCCGCGGTGCGCCAGGAACGGATGTGCCGTCCGGGCGCCGGTCAGCGGGACCCGCACCGGCCATGTGCCGCGCGGAAGCAGGCCGTTCGGACGGCGGGCGCCGGTCGCCGCTCATCGGGCCGGCCCGTTCGCGGGCGACAGCGCCCACCACGTGGCCAGACCGGCGGCGAGGGCCGTCAGCACGGTCGAGGGGCCGCCGATGTCGCCGTAGAAGAAATTGATCACCTGCCACACGAGAAGCCCGACGGCCACCAGCCCGCAGTCCGCGGTGCGTCCGTGCCGCGCGGCCCCGAACCGGCGCAGACCGCACACCAGCAGCACCCCCCACGAGCCGACGAACGCCACCGCACCGATCAGCCCCTGCTCGCTCAGGACGAGCAGATACATGTTGTGCGGCGACAGCAGCGGCTCCCGCTGGAAGGACACCCCCGCACCGGCGGTGTCGCTGCCGGACGACAGGGCCAGCGGCGCGTGCGCGTCCCGGTGCGCCGGGAACCCCTTCGGGCCGACACCCGTGGCCGGGTCCTGACGCCACATGTCCCACGCCGCGCTCCACAGGCTGTACCGGTCGGTGACCGACTGGTCCGGTGAGTCGGACACCTCGGTGATGCTGTGCAGCCGTTCCCCCAACTGCGCGGAACCGACGCCGAAACCGCCGACCAGTACCACGCCCGCCGCCGTCAGCGCCGCCAGTACCGCGACCGCCGTACGGACGCCGCGCAGCAGCAGAAGCAGTACGCACGCCAGCACGGTCGCGATCCACGCGCCCCTGCTGTACGAGAGGGCCAGCGGCACCACGAACACGGCGGCGCAGACCAGGGCGCACGGCCGCAGCCGGCGGTGCGCCCCGGCGGGCGGCGCCAGGGCGAAGGCGAACGCGATCATCAGCCCGTAGGAGACGACCGTCGCCATGCCCATCACGTCGAGCGCCCCGAACGTGCCCACCGCCCGGATGTCCTGGCCCATGTAGGAGGCGCCCGTGCGGGTGGTGGCCTGTACGACACCGACCGCCCCCTCGGCCAGGGCCAGCACCACGATCGCCGCCGACACCAGCCGGGCGTCGCGGGCGTCCCGCAACGACAGCAGCACCGCACCCGGCACCAGGACGAACAGTTGCAGATAGCGCACGAAACCGGGCAGGCTCGCTGCCGGATCGTGGGAGGCGACCGTCGCGACGGCGAACGCCACGGCCGGGCCGCCCAGGACGAGCGCCGCCAGCGGAGTGAGCGGGGACGGCACCGCGCGGCCCGGCCCTGCGGCCGTGGACCGCCGGCGGCGCAACAGCGCCAGGACGCACCAGACGACCAGCACGCCCGAGGCCAGATCGGCCGGGGTGCTGCCGCCCGGCCCTTCCGGGCCGGGCGGGACGCACAGCAGCAGCACCGTCGCCACGACCGGCACCACGGGCCCGTACGAGAACCGCCGGCCGGCCGCCTCCCCGGGTGCGGCACGCGGCGCCGGAACGACACCGCCGGCCTCCCGCACCACGCCGCCGGGCGCGCCTGCCACCCTGTCGGCGCCCGGCGCCGGGGGGCCGGCCGCGCTTGTGGGGCTGTCGGCCTCGAGTACCGCGCTGCCGGGCGGTTCTGTCGCGTTGTCGGCCTCGCGTGCCGTGGCGCCGGGTGCCTTCGCCGTGCCACCGGCAGCCCTTGGCGCGGCGGCGTCGTGCGGGGTGGCGGCACGGGCCGGCTGTGCGGCCCCGCTGGTTCCGCCCGTTCCGCCGGTTCCGCCCGTCCGGGGCCGGGTGCCGTCGGTTCGCGGTCCGCTTCCGCTACCCGCCTGGGCCGTCCGTCCGGCTCTCGACGGGCCCTTCCCCGCCTCGGGGAGGGACGGCCCGGCCTTCGACTGAGGCGAGCCTTCCGGCTCTGCTTGCCCGGTCACCGACAAGGGAGAGCCCTCCGGATCTGCCGGCCCTGCGTTCGGCTGTGCTTGTCCGGCCTCCGGCTGTGCTTGCCCGGCCTCCGGCTGCGTTTTCCCGGCCTCCGGCTGTGCTTGCCCGGCCTTCGGCTGTGCTTGTCCGGCCTTCGGCTGTGCTTGTCCGGCCTTCGGCTGTGCTTGTCCGGCCTTCGGCTGTGCTTGTCCGGCCTTCGGCTGCGGGCGCGGTCCTCGATGGAGGTGTCGCCGCGCAGGCCGTAGACCTGCGCCAGCCCGGTGATGCCCACGGGCGTGCGGTGCCGCTGGGCGTAGCCCGGGTGCCGTTCGCTGAACTGCCGCACGAAGTACGGGCGTTCCGGGCGCGGCCCGACCAGACTCATGTCGCCGCGCAGGACGTTCCACAACTGTGGCAGCTCGTCCAGGGAGGTGCGGCGCAGCAGCCGGCCGATGCGGCTGGTGCGCGCGTCCCCGGCGACCGTCCAGCGGGTGGCCGCCTCGTGGTCGTCGGTGGGGCGTACGGTGCGGAACTTCAGCAGGCTGAAGGGGCGTCCGCCCTGTCCGATGCGTTCCTGGCGGAACAGCACGCCCGGTCCGTCCAGCAGTCTGACGGCCAGCGCGCAGGCGCCCAGCAGCGGTGCGGCCAGTACCAGGGCCGGGGTCACCAGCGCCAGGTCCAGCAGGCGCTTGCGCAGGCCGGTGCGCGGGCGTGGGCAGTCGAGCACCAGCCGCCGGCAGCTGAAGCCCCACAGGTGTGCGTCGTCGGGCCGGCCGTCGGGCCCGGCGTGCCCGCCGTGTGCTCCGAGTGCGCAGCCCGGCCGTACCAGCCAGCCGGTCACGCCGCGTTCGCCCAGCAGTTGGGCGAGCGCGGCGGTCTGCGGGTCCTCCCAGGGCGAGCCCACGAAGACGACGTCCTGCACCGCGCTGCGCGTCACTTCCTGGGCGACCTCCTCCAGCGTCGCGACGACCGGCAGGGTCCGCGCCTCCACATCGGCCCGGCCCGCGCGCGGGCCGTCCGTGCAGGGCAGGTCCTCGCAGGGCACGGACGTTCCCGCGGCAGGGGTGCCCTGGACGGCGAGGGCGTGCTCCGCCGCGGGGGCATCGGCGGGCGCACCCTGGCCGGTGTGCGCCGCCACGCTGTGCGTCTCCGCGCGGTGGCCGGGTCCGGCCTGCGCGCCGGGCTCGGCGATGCCGGGCTCGGCTTCGAGGGGCAGCGGTGCGGTGTCGCCGCGGACGGTGCGGCCGGGCACGCTGTCGTGTCCCGGGCCGGGTTCGACGAGGCCGACGGGCCGCAGTCCGTAGCGGGGACGGTCGGTGAGTGCCGCGGTGACCGCACGGGCGGTCGGGCCCCGGCCCACGACCAGGGCGGTGCGCGGCCTGCGCAGTCCGCGGCGGCGGTGCAGGGTGTGGACGAGGGCCCGCCCGGCGCAGGCGAGGGCGGCGGTGCCGGTGATGCCGGCCAGCATGCCGCACAGGGAGAGGGTGCCGGTCCAGCCGTAGGCGACCAGCACCGTCACGCCCATGCACCAGGCGGCCACGGAGCGGGCGGTGAGGGCGGGCAGTTCGTCGAGGGCTTGCGGGTCGAGGCCGGGCCGGTAGAGCCCGGCGCGTCGGCAGGTGGCCAGCAGCCCGGCGGTGACGGGTGGCAGCAGCAGCGGTGCGGCGTCGGCTCCGGCGCAGGCCAGGACGGCGACGGTGGCGGCCGTGGCGTCGGCGGCGGCCAGCGGGAGGGCGGTGGCGCGGCGGCGCCGGGCGGCGGCCTTGGGTCCCGCCACCGGCAGAGGGCCGCGTGCGGACGGCACCAGGGGCGGTGGCAGTCGTTGCGTGTGGTGTGCGCTCTCGCCGGTCTCCGGTCCGCCGGTGGCGACGGGGTGGGGCACGGCCGGCGCGGTGCGGGAGGTCCGGTCGGGCGGTTGAGCGTGTTCGGGGTCGGTGGGCTGTTCGGTGCCCCGGGGGAGGCCGTCCGTGGCCCCGGTGCCGCCCGGCCGGACGGGGACGGCGCCGGTGCTGTCCGGCGTCATCGTGCTCCCGCCCGTCGCGTCCCGGTGGCCCGGAAGGGGGCGGTGCGGGCGGCGGCCCGCTCGCGGAGCACGGCCGCGTACGTCTCCCGCACGGCGGCGGCGGTCTCGCGCACGTCGAATCCGGCCCGTACATGTTTGACGGCGGCCTCGGCGAGCTCCGCGCGGAGCCGCTGGTCGCGGGCGAGACGGGTCACGGCGTCGGCGAGCGCGACGGTGTCGTGGCAAGGCACCAGACAGGTGGTCTCCTGGCCCGGGGGCAGCAGTTCGCGGGAGCCGTCGACGTCGGTGACGACGACGGGCCGCCCGCACGCCATCGCCTCCAGCGGAGTGAGCGCCATGCCCTCCCACCGGGAGGGGAGGGCGACGACGTCGGCGGCGGCGTACCACTCGCGCACGTCGGCGGCGGCACCGGCGAAGACGACGTGCGGGGGCGCGACGCGGCGCAGCCGTGCCAGATCGGGGCCGTCGCCGACGAGGACGAGCCGCGCGTGCGGGACACGCGCGACGATCCGGGGCCAGGCGGCCAGCAGGATGTCCTGCCCCTTCTGCTCGCACAACCGTCCGACGCACACCACCAGGGCCGCCGTTGCGGGCACCCCGTACGAGGCGGTGAGCCGGGCCCGGGCGGACGCGTCGGGCTCGCCCGGGGCGAGACCGGCCGGCGGGGCGAAGCGGTCCAGGTCGATGCCGTTGCGCACCACGGCCCAGCGGGCGGCGATGCCGGCCGCCTCTCCCGTGCCGCGTTCGGCCTCGCTGACGCACAGCACCCGGTCCGCCCAGCGTGCGGCGTACCGCTCCCAGGCGCGGGCCAGCAGTGCGGTGCGACCGCGGGCGGCCTCGAACGACCAGGCGTGCGGCTGGTGGACGGTGGGGACACGGCCGCGCAGCGCCAGCCGGGCGGCCAGCCCCGCCTTGGCGCTGTGGGCGTGCACGAGGTCGGGCCGGAGCGAGCGGACCAGCCGCCGTACGCCGTACACCTCGGCGGGGACGTGGACGCCGGGCTCGCGGACGGCCGGCCAGGAGACGACCTGCGCACCTGAGTCCGCCGCGAGGTGGGCGAGCGCGCCGCCGGGCGGGCAGGCCACGACGACGCGCAGGCCCGCGCCGACCTGGGCCCGGGCCAGGTCGGTGACGACGCGCGCCACACCGCCCGTGACGGGCTGGGCGAGGTGCAGGACGGTCAACCGTCCCTGTGGCTCGCTGCCGCGTCGTTCTGTGCACTCTGCCAGCAGTTTCGGCATGGACGACTCCGCCTCCCGAGATGACGCAGAGTGACCTTGACAAAATCCGACTGTCGAACCCGGGCGGCACGCCGGTCGCCTGTGTGTTTTTCCCCGACTCGTCCCACGCGTGGCGGTGCGGACGCTCGCACATCCCGCTGAGCGTCACGGCCATGGGATGCCACCCGGGCGCGCGCTTGACTGTGCGGCACGGCAGGGCCGCGCGAGGGCGGCCCGCCAAGGACGTGGCACAGAAGGGGAGAGACGGGCATGCGGGAACTGCAAGGCGCCGCGCTGCTGGGAGCCGTGCTGCTCACCGGGCTGAGCGCGGGGCTCTACTACGGCTTCGCCGTCGCGGTGCTGCCGGGCCTGCGGCGGGCCGGCGACAGGACGTTCGTCGAGGGGATGCAGCGCATCAATGTGGCCATCCTCAACGGCTGGTTCCTGCTCCTGCTCGCCGGCTCGCTGCTGCTGATACTGGGCGCCGGTGCCCTGCGGCTGTGGGGCGGGGGCGGCACGGGCACGCTGCCGTGGATCGTGGCGGCGGCGGTGCTGTACCTCGCCGTTCTTGTGATCACCATGAAATGCAACGTTCCGCTCAATGACGCCCTGGACGCCGGCGGACTTCCCGGGAGCGCGGAGGGGATGGCCCGGCTGCGTGCGGAGTTCGAGGACGCCTGGGTGCGCTGGAACATCGTCCGCACCGTCTGCAACACCGCGGCCTTCGGCTGTCTGGCGTGGGCACTGGTGCGGCACGGCAACGGCGGCTGACCCCGCGCCGGGCCGTGGCGGCTCCTCCCCGCCGGGCCGTCGCGGCTACTTCCCGCCGAGCCCCAGCCGGCCGAACCGCAGGGCGCGGGCCATGATGTCCAGCGCCTCGTCGGCCCAGCCGATGACGTGCAGCCCGGAGGTGACGTTGCCGGGCGGGCGGTTGATGAGCGTGTCGCGGCGCACCAGACGCTCGAAGTCCACCCGCACCCGCCCGGTGCGCGGCTCGCCCCCGTACGGGGTGCGGAACTCCACGCCGGCCGTCCGCATCACATCGACCAGTTCCTGGGCGAGGATGCCGTAGGCGACCGTCGTCGGGTGGACGCCGTCCAGGGAGAACAGTCCGCCGTCGCTGCGCGCCTCGCCGTCGCTCAGCAGGAACCGTGAGTTGGGCACCGGGTCGAGGGCCCGCAGTTCGCGGGGGAGCGGATAGGGGGTCCACCAGCCGGGCCGGGCCGTGGCGTCCTCGATGTAGCGGCGGCAGGCCAGCCGGTCCAGCAGTCCTGCCGTGTCCAGCAGGTACCAGTCCCGTCCGGCGCGCCGTGCCGTGCGCACGACGTCGGCCATCGCGTCGTTGTACCGGTCGATCGCCGCGTCCACCGCCCGCGCCTGTTCGCCGGTCAGATGCGGGTCGCGCCGCCGGTCGAAGTCCCGGTCGCTGATCCACGGCCGGGTGTAGTACGGGAAGTAGCGGGAGCCGGCCGCGCCCTTCGCGTCCACCCCGCGCGCGACGGGGGCGATCGTCACATGGGGCACGGCGCACCAGATCACGTGCCGGGCTCTTATCCGTTCCACCGCCTGCGCCAACTGCCCCAGTTCGGCGGCGAAGTGCTCCGGCCGCCACACCGTGAACCGGCCCTTCCTGCGCAGGTCGTCGTAGCCCGCCTCGCTCCAGACGACCTTGAGGTCCACGACGGAGGACAGCGCGTTGTTGGCCCCGAGGAAGACGATCAGCGTCTCGATGCCGTGGTCCGGATCGGGTTCGCGTGCCTCCCCGGCGTCGTCGGCCGCCCGCTCGCCCAGCACCCGTGCGGCCTCGACCTGGGTGAGGGCGCCGGCGGAGGGCGGCCGGGTGGGCAGCGCACGCAGCGCCGCGCGTTCACCGGGGTTGCCGACCATCTGCCGGATCAGATCGTCGTGCGGGGCGCCGATCATCTTGCGGCACACGTCCGCCGACTTCTCCAGCGCGTCCCGCAGATCCCAGCCGAAGACGGCCAGATTGTGGTTGATCGCGGTCGTGGAGACCGGGGCGGCACCCGCGCCGCGCTCCCAGTGGTCCTCGACCTTGTCCATGAAGCGGCGGGCCCGGAAGAGCGCCGCGGGCGTCTCCCACCAGTCGATGTCCTTGCCGCAGTGCTCCTCCAGCTCGCGCAGCAGCATCTCCAGGTTGAGCGGCAGTCCGCCGGCACCGTCGTAGGACGGCTGGCGGAAGTGCGCGGACCAGCCCAGCTCGTGGGCGATGATCGCGGGGTAGGACAGCCCGGTCTGGAAGACGGCGCAGCTCTGGAAGCCCTGGGTGAGGGAGTCGCCGATGGTCACCAGCCGGTTGCGGGGCTCGCCTCGCCAGGAGGCGGCCACCGGGATGCCGAGGGTGGGGTCGGTGTAGGGCGCCCCCGGCGCGGACCGGCCGGCCGCGGCGGCGCTCGCGGAGGAGGGGGACGAGGAGGATCCGGAGGCGGGGGAGGGGTTGGGTGCGGATACGGGTCGCTGTGCCGTCATGTCACGCCCCGATCTGCCGTTGCCCGGGGTACCGCTGCTCGTGGCTGCGCGCCCTGGCACGGCCGTTTCCGGTGAGTACGGTGTCGTACCAGGCTCTTACCCACCGTTACACCTGTGCTGACGGCCCGTCGGCCGGCCGGCGGGAAGTGCGCTGTCGAGCGGGACGCTGCCGTGAACGCGTCCCGCTCGACGGCCACCGCCGGGGGACCCGACGGCCACGGCCCGGGGCGTACCGGAAGACGGCCGGTGCCATCCGGCCGCTCCGGGTGCGCAACTGCCGGTCTTCCCGGGCCGCATCGTCTCCCCGGACCCGGTGGACACCGCCGGCCGGCCGCTGTCCTCAGCCGTCGGGCGACGGCCGGTGGCGCGCTCCGGTGCGTCCCCCGGGGTCAGCCCTCCCCGGCGGCGCGCGCCGTGCCCTCGGTGAGGGCCGCCGCGATCTCCGCCTCGTCGAGTCCGGCCTCCCGCAGCACCGCACGGGTGTCGGCTCCCGGCGGGCGCGGCGCCCCGCGCACCCGGCCCGGGGTGCGGGTCAGCCCGATGGGCGTGGCGATGCCCCGGTAGCCGTCGTGCTCCACCACCATGCCGCGGTGCGCCACCTGGGGTGAGGACAGCGCCTCGGCGACATCGTGCACGGGGGAGGCGGGGATGCCCTCGTCGAGCAGTCTGCCCGCCAGTTCGGCCCGGCGGTGGCGGGCGAACCGCGGTGCCAGCTCGGCACGCAGGGCGGTGACGTTCCGCACCCGGTCGGGGTTGGTGGCGAACCGGGGGTCGGCGGCCAGCTCCGGCGCGTCCAGCAGCCCGGCGAGCGCCGCGAACTGCCGGTCGTTGCCGACGCCGACGAACAGCGGGCCGTCCGCCGCCTCGAAGGAGTCGTACGGGGCGATCGACGGGTGGGCGGAGCCGGTGCGGGGCCGCACCCGGCCGTCGGCGAGCCAGCCGGCCGAGTGCGGGTGCAGCAGGCCGACGGCGGTGTCCAGCAGGGTGCAGTCCACCAGTTGGCCGAGGCCCGAGCTGTTGCGTTCGTGGAGGGCCAGCAGCACCCCGGAGAAGGCGAGGATGCCGGTCACCATGTCCACCACGGGCACGCCGACGCGCAGCGGATCGCCGTCCGCCTCCCCGTTGACGCTCATCAGGCCGCCGTACGCCTGGAGCACCGCGTCGTAGCCGGGCCGGCCGCCCATCGGTCCGTCCGTGCCGAAGCCGGTGATCCGGCAGTGCACCAGTGCCGGGAAGCGGGTCCGCAACTCCTCGTCCGGCCAGCCCCACCGGGCGAGGGTGCCGGCCTTGAAGTTCTCCACCAGGACGTCGGCCGACCGCAGCAGCCGCCCCAGCAGCGCGCGGCCCCCGTCGCCCGACAGGTCCAGCACGATGTTCCTCTTGTTGCGGTTGAGGTTCTGGTAGTAGGCGCTGACCCGGGCCGGTCCGTCCTCGTCGCCGAGGAACGGAGGGCCCCAGCCGCGGGTCTCGTCCCCGCCCGGCGGTTCCACCTTGACGACGTCGGCGCCGTGGTCGGCCAGCATCTGGGTGCACAGCGGACCGGCCAGTACCCGTGACAGGTCCAGCACCCGCAGCCCTGCCAGGGGCTGTCGTCCGTCGCCGCGCATCAGTAGGACCTCGGCAGACCGAGTACATGGGTGGCCACGTGGTTGAGCACCATCTCCTGGCTGATGGGCGCCAGGCGCAGCAGCCGCGACTCGCGGAAGTACCGTTCGACGTGGTATTCGCGGGCATACCCCATGCCGCCGTGTGTCTGCACCGCCGCGTCGGCCGCCTGGAAACCGGCCTCGGCGCACAGCCATTTGGCCATGTTCGCCTCCTTGCCGCAGGGCAGCCCCCGGTCGTACCGCCAGGCGGCGTGACGGGCGGCCAGCCCCGCCGCCTCCAGCCGGGTCGCCGCCTCGGCCAGCGGGAACGCGATGCCCTGGTTCTGCCCGATGGGACGGCCGAAGACGACCCGTTCGCCGGCGTACCGCACCGCCGCGTCGAGGGCCGCACGGCCGATGCCCAGCGCCTCGTGGGCCAGCAGGATCCGCTCGGGGTTCAGCCCGTCGAGCAGATACCGGAAGCCCTGCCCCTCCTCGCCGATCCGCCGGGAGGCGGGCACCCGCAGCCCGTCCAGGACGACCTCGTAGGAGGCGACCGCGTTCCGGCCCATCTTGGGGATGGGCCGCAGCCGGACGGCTCCGGGGTCCAGATCGGCCAGGAAGAGGGATATGCCGTCGGTCGGCTTGGCCACCTCCTCGCGCGGGGTGGTGCGGGCGATGAGGACGATCATCTGCGACTGACCGGCCTTGGTGATCCACACCTTGCGGCCGTCGATGACGTAGTCGTCGCCGTCCCGCCGGGCGACGGTGGAGATCCGCGTCGTGTCCGTCCCCGCGTCGGGTTCGGTGACGCCGAAGCAGACGTGCAGCGAGCCGTCGGCGGCGCGGGGCAGGATCTCCCGCCGCAGCCGCTCGCTGCCGTGCTTGACCAGGGTGTTGAGCCCGAAGATCGTCAGGTGCATCGTGCTGCACCCGTTCATCCCGGCCCCGGAGGCGGCGACCTCCTCCAGCAGCAGGGACGCCTCCAGGATGCCGAGGCCGCCACCGCCGTACTCCTCGGGGACGGCCATGCCCAGCCAGCCGCCCTCGGCGAACGCCTCGTAGAACGCCTGCGGGAAGCTGCCCGCCTCGTCCTGCTCCGCCCAGTAGGTGTCGGGGAAACGCGCCGCCAGTTCGCGTACGGCTTTCCGGATGGCTTCCTGGTCCTCGGTGAGCTGGAAATCCATGTGCGGCAGCCCGCCCTTCGGTCACGGTTCGGATATACGGCCGGGAACAGGGACAGCCGCGATGCTAGGAGGGGGTATCGGCCAGGTCAATGGGTACGAAGAGGTGCCAACGGGCTGGTGGGTGGCGGGTGTTAAGGCGTACGGTTCGTATATGCGAACGCGAGGAGGGGTGTGACATGACCGGGACCACGGCGCGGGCCCATCGCACCGTCAGCCGCGTCACCGGGGTACTGGAGGCCGTGGCCCGCACGGACGGCGCCCGACTACACGCACTGGCCGCCGAACTGGGGGCGCCCAAGTCGTCCGTCTTCGGCCTGGTCAAGGGGCTGGTGGCGGAGGGCTATCTCACCGAGGAAGCGGGCGTCTACCGGCTCGGCCCCGCACTGGGCGGGCTGCTGCCGCCCGCCGCCCCCGAGGTCGCCGAGGCCGCCGTGCCCGTACTGGAGGCACTGCGCGACCGGTTCGGGGAGACCGCCATGCTGGGCATCGCCGTGGGGGACTCGCTCAGCTATCTGGCCGCCGCCGAGTCGCCGCAGCTCATCCGCTACTCGGCCCCGCTGCGCACCCGCCGCCCCCTCTACCCGCCGAGCGCCGGGAAGGTCCTGCTCGCCCACCGCCCCGAGTCACGGCGTGCCGCCTGCCTGGAAGCGCTCCTGGCCGACCCGGCGGCCCGGGAGCGCGCCCACGACGAGCTGCGGCGGGTCCGCGCGGAGGGCGTCGCCTTCAACCGGGGCGAAACCCTGCCCGATGTGAGCGCGGCGGCCCGTCCCGTCCTGGTGGCGGGCACGGTGCGCGCGGTCGTCGCCGTCGCCGGGCCCACCAGCCGGATCGCCGCACGGCTGGAGACGGTGGCCGACGGCCTGCGGGACGCGGTACGCACCGTCGCGGCACGGCTCGGCGGATGAGGGCCACAAGGCCGGCTCGCCCGCCAGGATCCGCCGCTCCCGGCCGCCGCTCTCGTGGCCACTCGCGCCGGGGCACGGTCCCCGCCGCGCTCACACCGCGCCCTCCTGCCGCAGCCCGGTGATCTCCTCGGCCGAGAAGCCCAGTTCGGCCAGCACGGCATCCGTGTGCTCCCCCACGTCCGGCACCGGGTCCATCCGGGGTGCCGCACCCGTCGGACCCGGCGGGGCCAGGGCGGGCAGCGGCCCCACCGGGGTGCCGACCCGGTGCCAGCGCTGCCGGGCCGCCAACTGCGGGTGCCGCCACACCTCGTGCACGGAATTGACGCGGGCCGAGGCCACCGGTATCCGGGCCAGCAGAGCCACGGCCTCGTCCCCGGTCAGCTCCGCGAAACGCGCCGCGATCAGCGGACCCAGGGTGTCCCGGTGCCGGTCCCGCTGCGCGTTGCCGCGGAAGTCGGGATGCTCCGCCAGGTCCGGGCGGCCCAGGAAACGGGTGCAGAAACCCTGCCACTCGCGTTCGTTCTGCACGCTGAGCATGACGGTCTTCCCGTCGCCCGCCGTGAAGGGACCGTACGGATAGATGGTCGCGTGCGCGGCGCCCGCACGCGGCGGGGGTGCCGCACCGTCGTAGGCGTAGTACAGCGGGAACCCCATCCACTCCACCGTCGCCTCGAACAACGACACGTCCAGGTGGCTGCCCTCCCCGGTGCGGCCCCGCTCCAGCAGCGCCGCCAGCACCGAACTGTAGGCGTACATGCCGCCCGCGATGTCGCTGACCGCGATGCCGGCCTTGGCCATCTGCTCCGGCGTGCCGGTCACCGACAGCAGTCCCGCCTCGCTCTGCACCAGCAGGTCGTACGCCTTCGCCGTCTCGTACGGTCCGCCCTGGCCGTAGCCGGAGATGTCGCAGACGATCAGCCGCGGCCACGCCTCCCGCAGCGACGCGGCGTCCAGCCCCAGCCGGCGGGTGGCGCCCGGCGCGAGGTTCTGCACGAAGACGTCGGCCCGCTCCAGCAGCGCGCGCAGCACGGCCATACCGCGTGGATGCTTCAGATCGCAGGTCAGCGACTCCTTGCCGCGGTTGGCCCACACGAAATGCGAACTCATGCCGCCGGCGCGGCTGTCGTAGGCGCGGGCGAAATCCCCGCCGCCGGGCCGTTCCACCTTGATGACGCGGGCGCCCAGATCGGCGAGCTGGCGGGTGGCGTAGGGGCCCGCGACGGCCTGTTCGAGAGCGACGACGGTCACTCCGCTCAATGGTCGCACCGGATTCCTCCTGCGGCGGTCGGAGACGGGACGGGGGACGACGGACGGGGACGACGGGGGGCTGGGGAGCGGCGGAGCGGGGACGCGAACGGGCGGGACCGGGCAAGAGGCGGGGGCAAACGGTCGCGACGCGGGTGACCGTCGCACGCGGTGGCGGCGTGGGTGAGGTGCCCCGGCGAGCCCGCGTCACGTCCGCCCCGGGCGCCGCGCGAGCACACCCGGACACCATCGGCCGCCGCGTCAACTCGCTTCCCTGGGGCGGGAGTCTGAGAGATCATCTCTCGCGGCAAGCAGGGCCGGTCCACGTCGCCGGGCCCCGGCGCACGTGGGCCCATACGGGGAAACGGGTGAGCCGCATGACCGACATCCAGGGCAAGCCGGGCGCCAGTGAGCAGGCCGGTGTCCGGCTCGCCGTCGCCGTGTACGTCGAGGCGGAGCTGCTGCGGCTCGGCCTGGAGGCCATGCTGCCGCGGCTGGCCGTCGTCGACCGCGCGGAGCTGTTCTCCGGGCCCGAGGCCGTCGAACGGGCCCTGACCGAGCACCGCTTCCACATCCTGCTCCTCTCCAGCGCCAACGCCGGCCACCGGGACGCAACGGCCGCCGGTCCCCGTAGGCTGCCCTCCCTCACCCGGCTCCGCCACACCCGGCCGGGACTGCGCACCCTCGTCGTCCTCGACCCGGCCGACGCCGAGTCCGGCACCGCGCTGGCCCGCCTGCCCGCCGACGGCTATCTGCTCCGCGAGGAGCTGACCGCGGTCTCGCTGGAGCGGGCACTACGGCAGCTCGCCGCGGACGAGATGCCCATGCCGCTGCGGCTCGGACGGCAACTCCTGCGCCACGCCGGCGAGTCCGCGCACCGGCTGCCGGCCCGCACCGTGCGGCTCACCGCCCGCGAACACGAGGTGCTCGACCAACTGGTCGCCGGGCTCAGCAACAAGGAGATAGCCCGCCGGCTGCGCATCTCGGAGCACGGGGTGAAACGCCTGGTCAGCAGCGTCCTGCTGAAACTGGACGCCACCAACAGGACGGCGGCCGTGGTGACGGCCATGAAGCTCGGCCTCACCGACTGACCCACCGCCCCGCCAGGGGGCCGACGCCTCCCGGACGCCGCCCCGCCGCCTGCGCCGGCGCGACCGGAAGCCGCCCGTCGGTACCACGGGCCGGCAGGCACCCGCCCGGCCACCGGCCCGCAGCATCCGCACGGCCACCGGCCGACGGGTGCTGCCGGCGCCTGCGCGGCGGGCCGCGTGCCCGGCGGGTGGCCCCCCGGCCCGCCCGCCCGCCGCCATGACGGCCCGTCGTCGCGCCGTTCCGTTTGCCGGGTCCTGCCATTCCGCCGCCTCATCCCTGCTCACCGCCATGCCCTGGTCACCGCCGTGCCCTGGTCACCGTCATGTCCTGCTCGCCGACAGGGTGTGCGCGGCAGTGGGGCGTGCTCGGCGCAGGGTCACGGGTGTCGATACAGGCACGGGGCGGCGCCCACTTGCGAGCGGGTGCCGTGCGGTTGCCCGCCCTCACGGGGTGGGCGGCTCGTCCGTGCCCGGCGCGGGCGGTGGACCCTAGCCGATCGGGTACCCCATCCGCCCACCTCAGTCCGGGCGGCCATCCGGGGCTGTCGGGCCGCCGGGGGCGGTCCGAGGATGAGCTCAGCCCCCGCCCCGAGAGGACCCCGTATGAGCTGGAGGCATCAGGACCCGGCCGCCCTCGCGGACGCCGCCGTCAGCAGTTGCGTCCTGGCCGCCGATCCGTTCGCGCAGTCGGCCGCACCGGGCTTCTGGACCTGGTCGCGGGATGCGCACCGTGCGGTCACCGACGCCGTGGGGGCGCTTCCCGACGCGCGGATCCGCACCCTGGCCGAGACGGTTGCCAAGGACCCGGCCGACATCCCCGCCTGCCGTCTGCTGACGGCGCTGCTCGCCGACCGGCTGCGCCGGCACGGCGAGGAGCCGGTCACCACGCGGCTGGCTGAGCTGGTGTGGGAGGCGGAGACCTCCTCCCGGCTGCGGATGCAGACCGGCACCGAACGGCCCGCCGGGCTCGGCGCGCCCGCCGCCCGGGAGATCCTGCGGACGGCCCGGCCGGCGGCGGGTACGAAGGGGCCGGTCGACGCGGCGGTCGTCATCCCGTTCCGGGAGCGCGGCGCCGAGAGCGACCGCACCCGCAATCTGGCGGCCGTGCTGCACGCCCTCAACAACCAGAGCCATCCGCGCGACCGCTACCGGGTGGTCGTCGTGGAGTCGGACGGCGAGCCGCGCTGGGAGCAGCTGTACGGCCCGTACTGCGACACCTATCTGTTCGCGGAGAACCCCGGCCCGTTCAACTACTCGTGGACGATCAACGCGGGCGTGGTGCACGGGGCCCGGCCCGCCGAACTCGTCTGCGTCCTGGAAGCGGACATCCTCGTCGACCAGGGGTTCGTCGAGCGCGCGGTGGAGCGGTTCCGGGTGCCCGGCACCCAGGCCCACTGGCCGTTCGAGGACGTGCTGTACCTGGACGCCGCCTCCAGCCACCAGGCGGTCACCGAGCGCTGTCTGGAGGGCCGGCCCGCCGTGGAGCGGGACGCGCTGCGCGGCGTGTTCCTGCGCCGCTCGCCGGGGGCCTGCGTCTGGCTGCGGGAAAGCCTCTTCACCCGGATCGGCGGCTACGACGAACGGTTCACCGCCGGCTGGGGCGGCGCCGACAACGACTTCGCCTGGCGGGCCGACCTGTACGGCGGCATGGACCGGCACCGCGACCGCATGGTGCATCTGCACCACGCGCGCGCCGCCGACTGGTACGACGCCGAGGGCACCGGAGCCGGCGCCTACGCCACGTTCCCCTGGTGCACCTGGCCGCCCGACGCGGTGATCGGCGATCTGGCCGCGTTCCGTCCGCAGCGCTCCGACTGAGGCAGCAGCGCCCTTTCCGGCACATACCGCACACAGGGGAAGGCAACCCATGGAACCAGTGGTCGGCATCGGCCCGGTCTCGCGCACGACCGTCGACGCGGCCCTCACGGTCGCCCGGCGCACCCGCACCCCGCTCATGCTGATCCCCAGCCGCCGTCAGGTGGACGCCGCCGAGTTCGGCGGCGGCTATCTGGGCTGGACGACGGACGAGTTCGCCGCCTACGTGCGCGAGCACGACACGGAAGGGCTCACGCTGCTGTGCCGGGACCACGGCGGGCCCTGGATGCACCCCGCGGAGGCGACGCTGACGGACCCGGCCGAGGCGATGGCCTCCTGCCTCGCGTCCTTCACCGCCGATCTCGACGCCGGTTTCGGCCTGTTGCACATCGACACCTCCGAGGGCCGGCCCGGCACCGGGCCCGCACCGGCGCGGGAGGCCGCAGAGCGGCTCGTGGAGCTGTACGCGCGCTGTCACGCGGAGGCCACCGCGCGCGGTGTCACGGTCGCCTACGAGATCGGTTTCGAACCGCAGGACGTGGACACCAACGACCCCGACGAGTTCAAGGCGGCACTCCGCTCCGTGCTGGAGGGCATCGAGGCGGCGGGCGCGCCCAGACCGCGGTACGTCGTCGCGCAGACCGGCACCAAGGTGGCCGAGCTGCGCAACGTCGGGCGCTTCCACCGGCCCGGCGCGCGGTCCGAGACGCTGCGCCAGGTCTCCACCCTGGCCGCCATCTGCCACCAGGAGGGCGTCCTGCTCAAGGCGCACAACTGCGACTACCTCACGGTGGAGGAGACGGCGCTGCTGCTGCGCGCGGGCGTGGACGCGTTCAACGTGGCACCCGAGTACGGGGTGACCGAGACCCGCGCCCTGCTGCGGGTGCTGGACGAAATGGCGCTGCCCCGGGCGAAGGAGGACTTCCTCCGGCTCGCCCACGACAGCGGCAAATGGCGCAAATGGCTGCTGGAGCCCAGCACGGCGACCGATGTCGAGCGTGCCGTCATCGCGGGCCACTACGTCTTCCGCACCGACGAGGGCCTGCGTATCCGCGCCGAGGCCGCGCACGCCCTCAGCCGCCGGGGCCGGCCGCCGCTGGAGACGGTGCTGCGGGAGGCGGTCGCCGAACGGATCGGCGCCGCGCTCCGTGCCGTCGCCGCCGCCCGTACCCCGGTGGCAGCAGCCGGCCGGGCCACCGGCGCACGGCCCGTCCCGGACCCGGCCCCCGTCCAGGACCCGGCCTCCCTCCCGGACCCGGCCGCCGCCGGCCCGGCGCCCGGAGCGGCGCGGTGACCGCCGCCGGTACGCGGGCGTCCGCGCCCGAGACGCTTCAGGAGGCCGTCGACCGGGTGCTGCGGGTCCCCGACGAGCACCGCACCTTCACCAAGGACGCGGCGTTCGCCGAGGAGACCTGGGCCATCGGGCCCGGATTGCTCGAAGCCCTCCTCGACCACGGCCTGCCGCACCGCGGCCCGGCCGGCCGGCGCCGCTTCGAACGCACCGACCTGCACAACATCAGCACCTACCTCAATCTGCCCTCCCCCTACTTCCGGGCGCTGGCCCGCAAGGCGCGGGCCATGGACGAGGCCGCCCGGAGCGGGGAGCCGCACCGCCACCGGCTGGAGCTGACCGCCCAGTGCGCGGGGCCGGGCCACGCAGCCCCCTGCGCCTTCGAGCCCGTACCCGGGCTGGCCGCGCACAGCGTGCCCGGCAGCCTGCGGCACACCGCGCCCGGCACCTTTACCGTCGAGGCGCGTCTCCCCTCGGACACCTACGTGTTCGACGACGACCGCTCCGAGCTGCTCTCGCTCGTCGCCGACTGGGAGCTGTACGTCCTGCCGGATGGCGTCATCGAGGACGAGGACTTCTCCCGTCGGACCCGTCTGGCCAACTGCCTCATCCCCACGCGGCTGCTGCTGCGGGAGGCCGCACGGCGCGGCATCCGGGCCCGGCACGGGGCGGGCCTGCTGGTGGCGCCGCCGTTCACCACCCTGCACCACTGGATCGAGTTCGAACTGGATGGTGTGTGGCGGGCTGCCGACCCGGTACTGCTGACCGCGTTCGCGCGCTGGGGCATGACCGACCCGGCCGCCTGGCCGTACAACCGCTCCGTCGCCGGCATCGTCTGGCACCTGCTGACCTGGCCGCCGGAGGTCTTCTTCCCCGTCGTCCGCGACCACGGCCGCCAGGCCCCGCTGCACATCACGGCACGCTGACCGCGCCCGCACGCGGCGCAGCCGCACGTCCGCCATCCGCACCGCCATCCCGACCGGAAGGACCGCACCCATGGGCAGCCCCACCACCGAAGGCGTCTTCACCGCCATCAGCGAGCCGGAAGGCGACACCGGCGCCCACCCGTCCCGGCCCCCGCGGCAGGTGGCGCCCGGAGTGCGGGTCATCGAGTTCGCCGACACCAAGAAGGTCGTCAAGCTGTGGGGCCAGGAACGCTGGCTGCACGAGGAGGAGCCGGACGGCCCCTACGGTTTCAAGTTCATCCGCATCAAGGCGGGCCACCGCACCTCGCTCCAGTACCACGAGCACAAACGGGAGAGCTACTTCATCCTCGAGGGCGAGGCGGTGATGCACTACCGCGAGACCCGCGACGGCGAGACCCTGCGCCTGCCCATGCCGGCCGGGACGCTGGCCCATGTGGACCCGGGCGCGGTCCACCGGGTGGAGGGCGTCACCGACATCGTGCTGGTGGAGGTCTCCACCTACGACGACGGTTCGGACAACGTCCGGCTGGAGGACGACTACGGCCGCGGTGACGGGCGGATCGCCGGCGAGCACGCCGAGCCCGCGTCCGAAGAGCGCTGAGCATGGGCGGCTTCACCGTTCCCAAGTACCGCTACCCCGCCCAGTTCGCGGGCGGGGAGCGGGAGCTGCTGGACCGGATCGGGGAGGTGCTGCTGCGCGGCGGCTACGTCCTGGGGGAGGAGGTCGCCGAGTTCGAGCGGCGGCTGGCCGGCTACCTGGGCGCCGCGCACACCGTCGGCGTCAACTCCGGCACCGACGCGCTGATCCTCACCCTCGACGCGCTCGGCATCGGCCCCGGCGACGAGGTGATCACCGTCGCCAACTCCTTCCACGCCACCGCCCAGGCCATCGCCCGGCGCGGCGCCACCCCCGTCTACGTGGACTGCCGCGACGACGACTTCCTGATGGACCTCGACCTGCTGCCCGCCGCGTTCACCGAACGCACCCGCGCCGTCATCCTCGTCCACATGTTCGGCAAGGCGGCGGACGTGCCCCGCGCCGCGCGACTGGCACGCGACGCGGGAGTCACCCTCGTCGAGGACTGTGCCCAGGCCATCGGGGCCCGCAGCCACGGCGTCCGCGTCGGCACCGCCTCGGCGGCCGGCTGCTGGAGCTTCGCCCCGTCCAAGAACCTCGCCGCCGCTGGTGACGCCGGAGCCGTCAGCGTCCAGGACGACGCGCTCGCCGACCGGCTCCGGCTGCTGCGGCACTTCGGCCAGCCCCGCCAGAACCAGCACGACATCCTCGGCTACAACTCCCGCCTCGACACCCTCCAGGCCCTCGTCCTGCTGCACAAACTCGACCGGCTCGACACCTGGAACGCCCGCCGCGCCACGGTGGCCGCCACCTACCGGGAACGGCTCGCCGGGCTGCCGCTCCGCTTCCAGGACCCCGGCGAGGAAGGCGGCCACGTCTACCACCTCTTCCAGGTGTGCACCGAGAGCGAGACCGTGCGCGACGGGCTCCTCGCCCACCTGACCGACTCCGGCATCGACGCCGTCGTCCGCTACCCCGTACCCCTGCCCCGCCAGCCCGCCCTCGCCGGACCCGCGGCGGACCGCCACCCCTGCCCCGTCGCCGAGGACCTGTCCCGCCGGACGCTCTGTCTGCCCATCCGGCCCGACCTGGACGCCGCCGAGATCGGACACGTCTGCCACGCCGTCACCGGCTACTTCACCACGCGGGCCGGCTGATGGAGACCCGCGTGACCACCGCCCCCGACGACGCCGCGTTCGAGGGCTATCTCGAACTCGCCCGGCACGCCTTCGCGAAGACGCCCTACGGCCACTCCCGGCTGCGCGCCCACGGCATCACGGCGCTGGCCGTGCGCGGCAGCGAAGTGCTGGGCGGCGGGCTCTTCCTCCCGTTCGCCCAGCACTTCGGCGGACGCCCCGTGCCCTCCGGCGGCGTCGCCTGGCTCACCGTCGCCCCCTGGGAGCGCGGCGCAGGACACGCCCGCCGGCTCACCGACGAGGGCACCGACCGGCTGCGCGGCGAACACGGCGCCGTCCTCGCCTGCGCCTGGACCCCGGCACCGGGCCTCTACCGGCGCTGGGGCTGGGAGGCGGTCGCCGTCGCCTCCGGCCACACCCTCACCCCCGCCGACGTTCCCCGCCCCGCCCGCCCCGGCACCGTCTGCCGCCCCGACGAGGCCGCCCGCGCTGCGCTGCGCGACCGGCTCGCGCCCCGCTGGAACGGGCCGCTGCGCCGCCCCGCCTGGTGGCACGAGTGGAAGAGCCGCACCCTCCCCGACGCGTTGACGCTCGGCATCACCAGAGAGGGGACGCTCGCCGGATACGCGACCTTCACCGTCGAACCCCACCAGCAGTGGGGCGTCACCGCCGTCGTCCACGAGCTGTGGCACGACAGGCTCGAAGACCTGCCCGCGCTGCTCGACGCCGTCACCGCCCGCTCGCCCCAGGTACGGCACCTGCGCTTCCGGCGCTCCGTCCTGCCCCGCACCGGGCCCCTGCACTGGGCGCTGGACCACTACACGGTGCGCGAGGAGGGCTGGTACCCGTGGGTGCTCACCCTGCTCGACGTCCCGCGCGCCCTCGAAGCCCGCGGCTGGCACCCGCACCCGCGCGGCGCCCTCGGCCTCAAGGTCGTCACCCCGGAGGGCAGAACCACCCCGTACGCGCTCACCTTCGAGGACGGCCGCCTCCAGGCCCGGCGCGGCAGCCCCCCGCCGGGCCGGGCCGCCGCCCGCACCGTACGGCTGCCCGCGGGAACCCTCGCCGCCTGGTACGCGGGCGCCCTGCCGCTGTGCCACGCCGCCCGGCTGGGCACCGCCGAAGGGGACGAGAGGGACCTGGCCCTCCTCGACGCACTGGCCGCCGGCCACCAGCCGTGGCTCCCGGACAGCTTCTGACCGCCGCCGTACCGGTTCTGACCGCCGCCGTACCGGCCACCCCGCCCAGGGAGCCCGGCCGGCGCCGCGCCGCCCCAGCCCGACCCGAGGAGGGACCGACACATGCACCCCCGGACAGGTCACGGCGCCGCCCGGCCCCGCCCCGCGCCGCCCCCGCAGCCCCACCGCGCCGCCGCGCGCCCCGCCGCCGGCCGGCCGGCCCCACGTCACCGAGGACCGCAGCGGCACCAGCAGCCGGGACGTCATCGGGGCCCGGGGCCGCACCGGCAGCCGGCTCGGTGTCAGCGGCCGGCGCGGCAGCGGGGCCGGCCGGCCGCCCCGTACGTCCGCCGCGCCCCGCGCCCGCCCCGTACCGCGGGCACCCGCCTCTCCCGCAGCCCGCGCCCCGGGACCCTCCCCGGGCGGGCGGCGCCGCGGCCGTCAGGGCACGGTGGGGCCGTCTGATGCCCGGCGACGCCCGCACCACGTTGCTCGTCATCGCCAAGGAGCCGCGCCCCGGCCGGGCGAAGACCCGGCTCGCCCCCGCGTTCACCGCGCGCGGTGCCGCCGCGCTCGCCGCAGCGGCGCTCACCGACACACTGCGCACCGTGCTCGCGGTGCCGGCCCGCCGGCGGATCCTCGTCCTCGACGGCCGGCCCGGACCGTGGCTGCCGGAACCGGGCGAGGGCGGCGCCAGGCTGGAGATCGTGCCGCAGGCCGGCGGCTCCCTCGACGAACGGCTGGCCGCCGCGTTCGCGCTGTGCGACGGCCCCGCTCTGCTCGTCGGCATGGACACCCCGCAGCTCACCCCCGCACATCTGGCCCCCGCCACCGGCCCCGCCGCCTGGCACCGGCACGACGCCTTCTTCGGGCCCGCTGCCGACGGCGGCTTCTGGGCCCTCGGACTGGCCGCACCCGACCCCGCGCTGCTGCGCGGCGTCCCCATGTCCACCCCCCGCACCGGGGCGGTGCAGCGCGCCCGGCTGGTGGCCGCCGGACTGACCGTGACGGACCTGCCCGAGCTGCGGGACGTGGACGAACCCGAGGACGCCGCGGCCGTCGCCGCCCAGGCCCCCGGCACCCTCTTCGCCGCCGAACACGCCCGGTGGCGGCGGCCGGCACAGGACGCAGCCGCCCGGCCCGACGGTGGCGAAGAGGGTGCGGGGAGGTCCGGTACGGCGTGAGAGAAGGGAGGCGGACGGACACCGGGTCCTGGCGGGAGGACCCCTACACCGAGGCCCTCGGGCGGGGCCGCGGCCCGCTGCTGCTGCGCGGCCCCGGCGGCTGGAGCCTCCCGCTGGACATCGAGCGCTGGTGCGGCGCCGCCGACGCCGCCGACCTGACCGTGCTGGACCGCTGCCGCGGCGCCGTGCTCGACATCGGCTGCGGGCCCGGCCGGCTGGTGAGCGCCCTGCGGGCAACCGGCCACCCCGCGCTGGGCATCGACGTCAACCCGGCGGCCGTCGGCCGTACGGTGCTGCGCGGGGGCCGCGCCCTGTGCCGCTCCGTCTTCGACCCCCTCCCGGCGCCCGGCGGCTGGGACACCGCCTTGCTGATGGACGGCAACATCGGCATCGGCGGCGACCCGGCCCGGCTGCTGCGCCGCGTCGCCCGGCTGGTGCGGCCCGGCGGTCTGCTGCTGGCGGAGGTCGCCGGGGACGACGTGGACGAACGGCGCCGGGTGTGGATGGAGGACGGCCACGGCGCCCTGGGCACTCCGTTCGCCTGGGCCCGGTTGGGTGCCCCGGCACTGCGCCGCAGCGCGCGCCGCACGGGGTGGACGCCGGTGGACAACTGGTCGAAGGACGCCCGCGAGTTCGTCGCCCTCCGCAACGGCACCCCGGCCCCGCCGCGCCGCCTCACACCACCGGCGGCCGTCCCGTCCGAGTAAGCCGCCACACGGTCCGCCACCCCAGGGGCCGCCGCCCTTGCGTGTGCGTCCCCCCTGTGGGGTGAGGGACTTGGCGGTCCGTCCCGTGCGGGGAGAGGGGGAGGTTACCGGCAGCGGTCGCGCCGGGCGGTGCGGTGACACGGAAGAGGGTGCGGTCCGCCGGACCCCGCGGCGGGGCCGGTGTGCGTCCCGTGCCAGACTCCACCGCAGGTGGCGGCCGTCGCCGTGGGTGCTTCCCGTGTGCGGCCCGCGCCGCACCGGGACCCGCACAGCGCAGCTTGCGAAAGGACGTCCGTTGAAGGGGAACTGGCCCGGCGGCACCATGCGCGCCGCCCGCATCACCGGCCTGGGGCGAACGGAACTGGCCACCGTGCCGGTTCCGCAGCCGGAGGCGGGGACGGTGCTCGTCCGCACCCGGCAGGTGGGTGTCTGCGGCACCGATCTGGAGATCCTGCACGGTACCTCGGCGTTCCTCCAGGACGGCCGGATCACCTTCCCGCACGTCTTCGGCCACGAGTGGTACGGGGAGGTGGCCGCCTACGCGGACGAACCGCCCCAGGGCGCACCGGCTGTCGGCTCCCTCGTCGTCGGCCGGACGATGGTGCCGTGCGGGCGCTGCGACCGGTGCCACGCCGGCCGCACCCAGATGTGCGCCGCGCTCAGCGAGATCGGGCTGTACGGCTTGCAGGGCGCCGCCGCCGACTACGTGCGGGTGCCCGTGCACGCTCTCACCCCGCTGCCCCCCACGCTGCCCCGGTACGCGGGTGCGCTCATCGAGCCGGCGGTCTCGGTGGTGGAGGCGTTCGAGCGGGCGCGCCTGCGGTTCGACGACCGGGTCGCCGTCATCGGCACCGGCACGATGGGGCTGCTGGCCGTCCAGTTCGCGCACCGGTACGCGGCTGCCGTGGACGCGGTCGGCATCGACGAGGCGGGCCTGGAGCTGGCCCGGCGCTTCGGTGCAAACGCCGTCCACCACGCCGACGCTGCCCCGCAGGGCGCCTACTCGCTGGTGATCGAGGCGTCCGGTGCCGCCTCGGCGTTCACCGGTGCGCTGCGGATGGCCCGGCGCGGTGCCCGTGTCGCGCTGGTGGGGGTCGCCAGGGAGCCGGTCTCCTTCGTCCCCGGGGAACTCTCCCTCCAGGGCGTGGACGTGCTCGGCATCCAGCACGGCATCTCCCACTACGACCGGACGGTCGCGCTGTTCGCGCAGGGTGCGCTCCAGGCGGAACCGCTGGTGGCCGAGGTGCTTGCGGCGGAGTCGGTGGGGGAGGCGTTCGCCCTGCTGGAGCGGGGGAGGAGCGGCCCGCCGAAGATCCTGCTGGACTTCGGCGGGTGAGGTGAGGCGCTCGCGGCGCGGAGCCAGGGGGGGCGGGCGGCACACCGCCGCCCGCCCCCCGTCGGCTCAGTGCGCGGAGCGGGACGCTCCGCCCAGCAGCCGGGCGACGGCCCGGAAGGGGAGCGTGACGACCGTGGCGATGGCGCCGCCTATCGCGCGCAGCACGTCGGCGATGGCGCGGAGCATCTTGTCCTCCTCACGTGGACGGAAAGAGTGCCTGTCCGCCCTACGGGTGGCCGTCGGCGCGGGGCGTAAACCCGCTGTCACCACAGCGTCGTCGCAGCAGCGCCCGGTGTCCCCGCCGACGCCGGCACCGCCGTGCCGGCCGGCCGTGCGGCGAGCGCGCCCCGCTCGAAGTCCAGCAGGTGCCGCTTGCGTTCGATGCCGCCGCCGTAGCCGGTGAGCTGCCCGGCCGAGCCGACGACACGGTGGCAGGGCACCACGATGCTGATCGGGTTCCGCCCGTTGGCCAGGCCGACGGCCCGCGCGGCCCTGGGCCTGCCGATGCGTGCGGCCAGCTCCCCGTACGAGAGCGTCCCGCCGTACGGGATGTCGCACAGGGCCCGCCACACGGTGCGCTGGAAGTCGGTGCCCTCGGGGGCGAGCGGCAGTGTGAACTCCTTGCGGTCTCCCGCGAAGTACTCGCCCAGCTGCTCGGTCACCTGCCCGAAGGCGCCCGGGTCCCGCGGCCCGAACGTCTCCTGCGGGGGACGGTGCCGGTGCGGGTCCATGTAGATGCCGGACAGCGTGCCGTCGGTGGCCACCAGGGTGAGCGGTCCGACGGGGCTGTCGATGACGGTGTGCGTGCGGTGCATGGCGCGTCCCTTCTCGGTTCCCCGCCATTCTCGCGGGCCGGCCGGGCGCGGACCGGCGGGAATGCGACATCACGATCGGCCGGTCAGACGGCGGCCGGCTGCCCGTCCCAGCGTGTCCGGGCCGCCGCCACCCGCTCCCGGTAGTCCGCGTAGCCGCGCTCGTAGCCGTCCCGCTCCCGCTCGTCGGGCTCCACCAGCCGGTAGCGGGCGTACCACTGCTCCTCGTCCACCGGGTCGCCCAGCGCGGCGCGGGCCACCACGGCGGCGCCGCGGGCTCCCACCTCGGGCTCCAGCGGCACCCGTACGGGCCGCCCGAGGATTCCGGCGAAGGTTTTCATCCAGCCCGCGGAGCGGGTGCCGCCCCCGCAGGCGATCAGTGTCCGGGACAGTCCGGCGGCCTCCAGACAGTGCCGGGCCGCGTAGCCGACGGCCTCGCACATGGCCCGCACCACATCGGCGCGGTCGTGGCCCAGGGACATGCCCTCGAAGGAGGCGCGCGCCCCGGGGGAGACGAAGGGGGCGCGCTCGCCCGCCTCGGACAGGAACGGCAGGGCGGTCACCCCGCGTGCGCCCGCCGGGCTGCGCTCCAGCAGGGTCTCCAGGTCGCCGGTGGACGCGCCGACCAGGCCGAGCACCCAGTCGATGCCGGCGGTGCCGACCATGGCGGGCAGTGCCCGCAGCCAGTGGCCGCTGCGCGGGGTGCACAGCCACATCCCGGCGGGTTCGCCGTCGCGGGGGCCGTCGGCGCGGTCGGTGAGCACCTGGCAGGCCAGTGTGGTGCCGACGGTGAGCAGTCCGTCGCCCGCCTGCCGCACGCCGCTGCCGATGGCGCAGGCGGGCAGGTCGTAGGGGCCGGAGGTGACGGGCAGTCCCTCGGGCAGGCCGAGGAGCGCCGCGCCCTGTGCGTCGAGGACCAGCACGGTGTGCGGCGCGGCGGGTTCGGGCAGCAGGTGCGCCCAGTCGCTCACGCCGCAGGCGGCGAGCGCGGCGGGGGAGTAGGTGCGGGTGACCGGGTCGAGGAAGGGGAGGGTGGCGTCGGAGGCGTCGACGCTGACGGTGCCGGTCAGCCGCTGGGCTATCGCGTCCACGCAGTAGCCGGCGACCGCGGCGCGTCGCAGGGTGTCGGGTTCGTGCGCGGCCAGCCACGCCAGCAGCGGCGCGTGGCAGCCGGGGAACATGCCGGATCCGGTGTGCCGGAAGATCTCCCGCACGGTGCCGTCCCGCTGCCAGCCGGTGACCAGGCCGGCGGCGCGGCCGTCCATCCACGAGATCATCCTGCGTACGGCCCGGCCTTCGGCGTCGCGCAGCCACAGTCCGTCGCCCTGTCCGGTCAGGGCGAGCGCGGCGGGCGGTCCGGGCAGGGCCGTGGCGACCTCGCGGACGACCGAGGCCACGCTGCCGAGCACGTCCTCCAGGTCCTGTTCGACGATGCCGCCGGGTGCGCGCAGCAGGGCGGAGGGCCGGGAGGCGATGTGCAGGGTGTGCCCGTCCCGGTCGAAGGCGACGGCCTTGGTGACGGACGTGCCGACGTCGACGCCGATGATCGCCCCAGCGGTTTCTCTCATGGCCGTGCGCCCTCCAGACGGCAGTGCTTTCGGGCACTGCTCGCTCGTTTCTCCACATCGAGATTGTTATATTTATAGCGCTCGACGTGAAGAAACCCAATGGCCCTCCCGGGACCGGCTCCCGGGGCCGCCGCAGCGCACGCCCGAAGTCCTGGAGGACGTATGACCGCCCGGCTCCTGCTCGTACGGCACGGCCAGACCGTCTGGCACGCGGAGAACCGCTACGCCGGCATCTCCGACGTACCGCTGACCGACGCCGGGCTGCGGCAGGCCGAGGAACTGGCCCGGTGGGCGGTGGCCCGCTCCCGCGAGGCGCCGGTGCACGCCGTCGTCAGCTCGCCGCTGGGCCGGGCCCGCCGGACGGCCGGGCCCGCCGCGCGGGCACTCGGCCTGACCCCCGCCGTCCACGAGGGGCTGCGCGAGGCGGACTTCGGCTGGGGCGAGGGCCGCACCATCGCCGAGATGACCGCCGACGACCCCGAGAAGGTGCGGGCCTTCCAGGAGGACGCGGAGACCGGCGCCTTCCCCGGCTCCGAGCCGCCCGGCGCGGTCGCCGCCCGGGTGTGCGCGGCGCTGCGCGAGGTGGCCGCCGAGCACGACGGGCGAACCGTCTTGGTCGTCGCCCACAACACGGCCTTCCGTATCGCCCTGTGCGCCATGCTCGGCATCCCCCTCGGCCGCTACCGGCACGTACTGCCCCGCCTCGACAACGCGGCCGTCACCGAGATCGAGGTCTCGGGCGACCGCACGGCGCTGCGCGCGCTCAACGTGCCCACCGCCGTGGACCGAGGCGCGGCGGACCAGACCGCCACCGCCGCCGGCCTGGCGGGGTGAGGGCCGTGGCCGACTCCGTACCGGCCGGCTCCGCCCGGTCCCAGGAACACCGCAGACAGCGCATCGCCGAGCACGTGGTGCGGCACGGCACCGTGACCGTCACCTGGCTCGCCGAGACGATGGGCGTCAGCGTGATGACCGTCCACCGCGACCTGGAGGCGCTGGCCCGGCGCGGGGTGCTGCGCCGCTTCCGCGGGGGTGTCTCCGCGCTGCCGACCAGCGTCTTCGAGAGCAACCTCGACTACCGCCTGGGCGTCCACGTCGCCGAGAAGGAGGCCGTCGCCCGGGAGGCCGCCCACCTGGTCGAGCCCGGCATGTCGCTGATGCTGGACGACTCCACCTCCGTGCTGGCGCTCGCCCCGCTGCTGCGCGACAAGGCGCCGCTGACGGTGCTGACCAACGCCCGCCGGGTGCTGGACGCCTTCGCCGGGTGCGAGGAGATACGGCTGATCGCGCTGGGCGGCGAGTACTCGCGCACCCACGACTCGTTCCTCGGCGTGCCCTGCGTCGAGGCCATCGAGGCGGTGGCCGTGGACCTGGTGCTGGTCAGCACCTCGGCGATGAACGCGCGGATGACCTTCCACCAGGAGCAGGACGTGGTGCTGGTCAAACGCGCGATGCTCGCCTCCGGGGCGCGCAGCGCCCTGCTGATGGACCACTCGAAGGTGGCCCGCACCGCACTGCACCGGCTCTGCCCGGTCGCCGGCTTCGACCACGTGGTGGTGGACGACCGGGTGCCCGGCGAACTCGTCGGCGAGCTGCGGGAGCACACCGAGGTGCGGGTCGCCCAGGTACGCGGCTGACCTCCGACCTGACACGCTGCCCGAGACCTAACACGGCGACTGTTAATTTCACACCCCATGTGAAACCCCGCGGGTGCCGTGCCGACCGGACGGTGGACGCCGGTCCGGAGACCGGACGGTGACGCCGGTCCGAAGCCCAACCCCCAGCCGAAAGGGAAGCCCGCCATGCACAGCTCCGCTTCCGCCCCCGCACCGGTCGTCGCCGGGATCGACGTCGCCACGGCCGCCGTCCGCGTCGTGTGCGCGGACGTCCACGGCACGGTGCTCGCCGAGGGCCGGGCCGCACTGCCCCGCCCGGCCCGCGACACCGGCGGGCGCAGCGAACAGGACGCCACCCGCTGGTGGCCCGCGACCGCCGAGGCACTGCGCCAGGCCACGGCCGCGCTGCCCGCGCGGGGCGCCGAGGTGCGGGCCGTCGCCGTCTGCGCCACCTCCGGCACCCTCGTCCTCACCGACACCGACGGAACGCCGCTGGGGCCCGCGCTGATGTACGACGACCGCAGGGCCGCCGACCTCAACGCCCGCGCCCAGCAGGCCGGCGCCGACCGCTGGCGGACCCTCGGGCTGACCGTCGGCCCCACGGCCGCGCTGGGCCGCGTCGCCTGGTACGCGCGCCACGCCGACCGCTACCCCGGCGCGGCCCGCATCGCGCACACCCCCGAGGTGATCGGCCGCGCGCTGACCGGCACCCCGGTCGCCGCCGACTGGAGCCACGCCCTCAAGACCGGCTACGACCCGCTGGCCGGCCGGTGGCCCGACGAGGTGTGGGAAGCGCTGGACGTGCCCGCCCACTGGCTGCCGCCGGTCCAGGCCCCCGGCACCCCGGCCGGCACCGTGTGCGCGGAGGCCGCCGCCGCGACCGGGCTGCCGGCCGGCTGCGAGGTGCGGCTGGGCATGACCGACGGATGCGCCGGACAGATCGCCACCGGCGCCGTGGCGCCCGGACAGTTCGTCGGCGTCCTGGGCACCACGTACGTGCTCAAGGGAGTGACCCGCGAACTGGTCACCGATCCCTCGGGCGCCCTCTACAGCCACCGCCATCCGGACGGCTGGTGGCTGCCCGGCGGGGCCTCCAACACCGGCGGCGAGGCCCTCGCCACGCTGGACGGTGCCCGGCTGGCCGCCCTCGACGAGGCCGCCGCCGCCCGCGGTCCCGCCCGCTGCGTCAGCTACCCGCTGCGCCGGGAGGGCGAGCGCTTCCCCTTCGTGGCCGGAGCCGCCCGCGGCTTCACCCTCGGCACCCCCGCCGACGACGCCGAACGGCACCGTGCCGACCTGGAGGGCGTCGCCTTCCTCGAACGGCTCGCCCTCGAACGCGTCGCCGCGCTGGGCGTACCGGTGAGCGCACCCCTCCACGCGGCGGGCGGCGGCAGCCGCAGCGCGCTGTGGACCCGCATCCGCGCCACCGCGCTCGGCCTCCCGCTGCACGTCGTCCCCCGTGCCGAGACCGCGTTCGGCGCCGCCCTGCTGGCCGCCACCGGGACCCTGCACCCCTCGCTGGAGGAAGCCGCCCGGGCGATGACCGCGCAGGGCTCGACCGTCGAGCCCGTACCCGGCGAGAAGGCGGCGCTCGACGACTCCTACGGCCGCTTCACCGAGGCCCTGCGGGAGAGGGGCTGGCTCCCGGCCGCGTGACGGGACCCCGGCCGGGACGGGCCGGACCGGGCGGGCCGGCTGCCCCGAGCGGCCCCGCTCGGTCCCGGGGCTCAGTTTCGGGCCGGTGCCGTCCGCCGCTCGGTTCCGGGGCTCAGTCCCGGGCTGTTCCGCCCGGCCGCGCGGAGGCCGGTGCGGTCCGCCGTTCGGTGCCGCGCGCGTCCGGCCGCTCGCCGGGCGACTCCTCCCGGCCGGAGGGGAACCAGACGGCCACGGCCACCGCCGTGCAGACGACGAGGGCGGCCAGCGTGAGGGTGGCCGCGTGCAGGCCGTCGGTGAACGCGCGCACCACCGCCTCCCGCACCTGCGGGTCCGTGCTGCGGGACCGGGCCTCGGCCACCGTGCCGGGCGCGCCGGGCCCGCGCAGGACGGCGGGCAGGTGCCCGGTGAAGACGGCCGTCACCACGGTGCCGGCGAGCGCGATGCCGAGCGCGCTGCCCACCTCGCGGGCCAGGCTCTGCAAGCCCGAGCCCGCCCCGGCCCGCTCGGGCGGCAGCGCGGAGAGCATCGCGTGGGAGAGCAGCGGTGTGGCGATGCCGCAGCCGAGCGCGGTCAAGGCGGCGCCCGCCCCGTAGACGGCGTACGGCGTCGCGGCCGTCACCGTGGAGACCACGCACAGCCCGGAGGCCAGCACCAGCATTCCGCCGGCCGCGGTGGCCCGCCGCCCCGCCAGCCGCTCCACCAGGAGCCCGCAGCGCGGTCCCGCCAGCAGACCGGCGGCCATCGGCAGCAGCCGGACGCCCGCCTCCAGTGCCCCGTACCCCTTGGCGTACTGGAGGTACTGGCCGTTGCCGTACATCAGCCCGAACATGCCGGTGAACAGCGCCGTCATCCCCAGCGCGCCCGCCCGTACCGCGGGCCGCAGGAACAGCCGCGGGTCCAGCAGCGGGTGTGCGGCCCGCAGCTCGTGCCGCACCCACCACACCAGCAGCAGTACCGCCGAGGCCCCGGCGACCAGCACGGGAAGGCTGGTCCAGCCGGACTGCGGGCCGGCGACGACGGCGTACAGGAGCGCCAGGAAGCCGCCGGTCAGCAGCGCCGTGCTGCCCGGGGCGAGCGGGCGGGGGTGCCGGGGCACGACGGGTGCGGCGGCCCAGGCGAGCGCCAGCGCGGCCACGGCCAGCGGCACCGGGTACCAGAACAGGCTCCGCCAGCTTCCGTACTGGATCGCCGCGCCGCCGCCCACGTTGCCGAGCACGGCGGCCAGCCCGGTCATCGCCGCCCAGGCGGCCACGGCCCGCGGCCTGCGCCGGGCCGGGACGCCGTCCACCAGCAGCGCCAGGGTCGTCGGCAGGACCGCGGCGGCCCCCACCCCGCTGATCGCCCGGCCGGCGATCAGCACCCCCACGTGCGGGGCCGGCGCGCACAGCAGACAGCCCGCGGTGAAGACGCCCATGCCCGCGAGCAGGGTGCCCTTGCGCCCGGCCCGGTCGGCCAGCGCCCCGGCGGGGATCAGCAGACAGGCGAAGACGACCACATAGCCGTCCACCACCCACACCACCTGGGCCGCCGACGGGCGCAGCCCGCTCGCGGACAGGGCGGGGATGGCCAGGTTGACGGCGGAGACCATCCCCACCACCAGCGTCACGCACAGGCACATCGCGACCGTCAGCAGCCGCGGTGCCCCCTCCGAGCGCACACCTTCCCTCACGGCCGGCGCCCCCTCGCCGGATCGCGGCCCGCCGCTGCCGCCCCGTGTCCGTCGGGCGCGCCCACCCGGGCGCGCAGCACCAGGCGGTCACCGCGCAGATGGATGAACTCCAGGTCGGCGGGGCGGCCGTCGGCGAGCGAGGTGAGCCGTTCGACGGCGAGCACCGCGCCGCCCTCGGGCAGGCCCAGCACGGCACAGGTCGCCGCGTCGGCCGTCACCGCCTGGACGGAGACCTCGGCGCCGCCCAGCGCGGCGCCCGCCACCGTCCCGATGAGCTGGAAGACGTCCTGGTGCTCCAGCACCCCGCGCTCCAGCGCCAGCAGCGGCTCACCGATCTCGGGCAGCAGATACGTCGCGTCCAGCGACAGCGGCACCCCGTCCAGGCTGCGCAGCCTCTCCAGATAGACGGCCTCGCCCCGCTCGCCCAGGCCCAGCCGCCGCGCCACCGCCTGCGGGGCCCGTACCCTGCGGGCCTCCCGCACCTGGTTGACGACGCTGCCGTGGTGCTGGAGGACCTCGGCGAGGCCGGCCAGCTCGCCCAGCGGGTGTTCGTAGGCACGGCCGACCACGACCGTGCCGACACCCCGCCGCCGCTCCACCAGCCCCTCGTCCCGCAGCAGGGCGAGCGCTTCGCGCACGGTGTTGCGGCTGACGGCGAACTCCGCGATCAGGGCCCGCTCGTCGGGCAGCACTCCTGTGCCGAAGGCCCCTTCCAGCACTTGGCGGCGCAGCACACTGGCCACCCGCCGGGCACGGTCGGCCCGCGGGGAGCAGGCCGTCGGCGATTCGGTCTCCATGGCACCGACGCTAGGGCAGCGGTGTTGCGTCCGCGTTACGCCACCCCCGCTGACCTGCGGCGATGCTCTGAGCAGCGGTTTCGTGGCGGAGGCCGGCGACTCCGCCACCCCGCGCCGCCGCGGGGGTCAGAACGGGTGCCAGCGCACCGTCGGGTCGGCGTCGCGCAGGGAGGCGACCCGCCGCCGGAACTCCGCCAGTGCCGCCGGGTTGCCGGGCGCGTGCTGGGAGACCCAGGCGCAGCTGGCGGTCTCCCGGGCGCCCCGGAGCACGGCGCAGCCCTCCCACTCGCGCACGTCCCAGCCGTAGGTGGCGCAGAACGCCTCGTACTCCTCCTCCGGCAGGCCGTAGCGGTCGCGGCTGAGGGCCATCACGACCAGGTCGTGCTCGCGCAGGTCCGAGGAGAAGGTCTCCAGGTCGACCAGCAGCGGCCCCTGCTCGGTGACGTGCACGTTGCGGGGCAGCGCGTCCCCGTGCACCGGGCCGGGCGGCAGCTGGGGCACCAGGCCCGGGAGGGTGGCGACGATGTCGTCCCGGCGGGCGCGCAGGAAGGCGGCGTCCTCGCGCGGTACCGCGTCACCGGCCAGCCGCAGCCACCTCTCGACACCGCTCATCAGCTCCCGCGGGGGCAGTTCGAACGGCGGCTTCGGCAGGGCGTGCACCAGCCGCAGCAGTCCGGCCAGGTCGGTGGCGTTCGCGGGCCGTACGGCCTCCGGCAGCCGCTGCCAGAAGGTGACCGGGTGGTCACCGACCAGCCGGGCGGCAGGCTCGGCGGCGCGGACCGCGGGCACCTGCTCGCTCTCCAGCCAGGCCGCGACCCGCAGTTCGTGCTCGGCGCGGGCCAGCAGCCCGGGGTCCCGGCCGATGCGTACCACGGTGTCGTCCAGGGCGAAGACGGCGTTCTCCCCCAGCGACAGCAGTTGTGCCGTCCCGCCGGGGCCGCCCGTCGCCGCCGCCAGCACCTGACGTGCCACATCCTGCGTGAATCCCGCGCTGCTCGCCATCGTCTGTGCTCTCCTCGTTCCGGTCGTTCCCTCCCAGGCTGTCAGGGCGGGGTGCGCGAGCCCGCGTCGGCCCGGCCCAAATGCGGCGTATCTCTCATCCGGCCGACGCAACCGCTGTACCGCCTCAGAGGTCTGCATCATTGACAAGCACGGTGAAAACGGGCAGTTGGGAGCAGGAGTTGCACAGCAAGCGGGGCAGCAGGCCGGCGGTCGTGGCGATGGCAGCCGCGGCGGGAACCGTGGCGGTCGGGCTGCTGACGGCGTTCATCGGGACGAGCTCGGGGGCGGTGGCCTCGGGCCGGCATCCGGGCTGGGAGGAGAGTGTGCGTGCCGCACGTGTTCCCCAGCAGGCCGCCGCACCGCACGGCAAGCCGAAGGCCGCGCCGCACTCCGCGCCGAAGGTGCCCCCGAAGGTGAGCCGGACGATAAGCCACCACACCGCCAAGGGCGGCCGGACGGTGGCGCTGACGCTGGACGACGGCCCGCACCCGGAGTGGACGCCCAAGACGCTCGATCTGCTGCGCCAGTACCACGTCAAGGCCACCTTCTGTCTGATAGGTCCCAATGCGCAGCGCTACCCGGATCTCGTCAAGCGCATCGTCGCGGAGGGGCACCGGCTGTGCGACCACTCCGTCGACCACGACACCGGTATGGACCACAAGCCGGTGGCGTACCAGAAGCGGCAGATACTCGACGCGCAGAAGATGATCGAGAAGGCCTCGGGCGGGGCCCGCGTGCACTACTACCGCGCACCCGGCGGGGCCTTCACGCCGGACAGCCGCCGGATAGCCGCCGCGCACGGGATGCGGCCCCTGGGCTGGATCGTCGACCCGGGTGACTGGCAGCGGCCGGGCTCGGAGGAGATAACACGGCAGGCCGAGGAGCAGACGAAGGACGGAGCGGTGGTGCTCTTCCACGACGGCGGCGGGGACCGCTCCGAGTCGTACGAGGCGCTGCGGCAGTACCTGCCGTGGCTGAAGGAGCAGGGATACGGTTTCGCGTTCCCGAAGGCTTGACCGGACTCCGTCAACAGCTAAAGTCTAGACCAATCCCCACAGCGTGCTCTCCCTCTCACCGAAGGAGCTGAGATGCGCGACAAGTCCAGCAAGAAGCACACCCCCCGCAGCCGCAGGAAGTTAGCGGCGCTCACCGGAGCCGGGCTCGCACCCCTGATGGTCCTGGGCCTCACCGCGACCCCGGCCAGTGCGCACGGCTGGGTCACCAACCCCGCCAGCCGCCAGGCGCAGTGCGCCACGGGCGTCGTCCAGTGCGGTCAGATCAAGTGGGAACCGCAGAGCGTCGAAGGGCCCAAGGGGCTCAAGGACTGCGCCGGCGGCAACTCCCGCTTCGCCGACCTGCGGGACGACAACAAAGGATGGAGGGTCACCGACGTCGGCAGCTCGGCGACCTTCAACTGGCGGCTGACCGCCAAGCACGCGACCACCACCTGGCAGTACTTCATCGGCAACACCAAGCTCGCCGAGTTCAACGACCACGGCGCCATCCCCGGCGAGTTCGTCTCCCACAACGTCGGGTTCAAGGGCTTCACCGGCAAGCAGAAGGTGCTCGCCGTCTGGAACATCGCGGACACGGCCAACGCGTTCTACGCCTGCGTGGACGTCAACATCCGCGGCTGACCCCCCGCCGCCCCGCCGCTTCGGCCCCGCGCCGGACCGGCGGGCAAGGGGCCGCACCATCCCCGGTGCCCGCCCGCCGGCGGGCACCACCTCGGCCACCCCCTCCCCGGGGTGGCCGAGGCCGTTTCCGGGCCCGTACCGCCCGGCCCGCCGGAAGTCGCCTTCTGGGATTCGCTGTTTGCGAGTCGCCACCGCGCGGGAGTTATCCAGTACCACGGAATTCCGCGGCCACATTCGACGCATTCGTCACCGTAAACTCTCGCACCCCGTGCGTGGGGCAGCGCGGTCGTTCGCGACACGCCGAGGCGAAAGTTCTCGCACCACCGCTCTCCGGTGGTGGCGGAGCCCGACTGCCTTGATTTCAGGGGGAGTTCGGAGAAAGACCGCAATCCTATTATGGGCAGCCTTATCGGGAAGCCGTTTGCTCGAATCCGGTATTGCGGCACGCTTCATTGCAAGGAACGGCTCGCCATCGCGAGCCGGGAACCCCTCCCCAACACCCCACTCCTGCAAGGAGGTCCCGTTGCCCCTTGCCCTCCTGGCTTTGGCCATCGCAACATTCGGTGCGGGCACGGCCGAGTTCGTGATGATAGGTCTGCTGCCCGAGGCCGCCTCCGACATGGGGGTATCCATCTCTCAGGCCGGCGGCTACGTCTCGTTCTACTCCCTCGGCGTCGTCATCGGCGCCCCCCTGCTCACCGTCGCCGGTATGCGCGTTCGTCGTAAGACGATATTGCTCGCCATGACGGGTCTGTTCATTTCCGGAAACATCGCGTCAGCTCTCGCCCCCAACCATGAACTTCTGTTGGCGGCACGTTTTTCGTCAGGGCTGCCGCACGGTGTGTTCTTCGGAATCGGTGCGGTCGTGGCGGCAGGACTCGTCCAGCCCCAAAAACGCGGCCGGGCTCTGTCGGTGGTCCTCGTCGGCGTACCGATGGCCAACATCGTCGGCTCGCCGCTGGGCACCCTGCTGGGCCAGACCGTCGGCTGGCGGTGGACGTTCATCGTGGTCGCCGGGATCGGTCTTTTGGGACTGGTCTTCCTCGCCGTGCTGCTCCCCGTCCAGCCCGGCCCCGTCCGCGGCAGCGTGCGCGGCGAACTCGGCCTCTTCAAACGGCCACAGGTGTGGCTCGCCTACACCGTGGTGGTGTTCGGCTTCGCCGGCACCTCCTCGTTCTACACCTACATCCAGCCCCTGGTCACCCAGGTCAGCGGCTACACCCCGACCGCGGCCACGGCACTGCTGGCCCTGGCGGGGGCGGGGATGACGGTGGGCACGATGCTGGGCGGGCGGCTGGCCGACTGGCCGGTGCGGACGATCTGCGGGGCGCTGCTGGCCCTGTCCCTCTCCCTGGCCATGATCCTCTTCACGGCCCAGAACACCGTCCTGGTCGCGGCCAACGTCTTCCTGACCGGGGTCGCCGGCATGGCCGCCATCCCCAGCGTGCAGGCGCGCATCCTCGACCACGGAAGAGACGCGCCCGAACTCGGGTCCGCCAGCGTCCAGTCGGCGTTCAACATCGCCAACTCGCTCGGCGCGTCCCTCGGCGGCATGGTCATCGCCGCCGGCTTCGGGCTCACCTCGCCCAGCTGGCTGGGCGCCCTCCTCGCGCTGACCGGCGCCTGCTTCGGGCTGCTCTCCGGCTGGCTGGACCGCGGCTCCGGCTCCTGGCAGGTGGCGTCCTCGGCGCCCTCATGGAAGAGCGTGAAATCGGAGGCGTTATCCAGCCGGGCGGAACCGCACAGCGGGAGCGCGGGACGGCCGGACCGTCCCGCGCTCCGGCGCGTCGGCCACCTTGCCGGGCCCGTCTCAGGCCGCGGGGCCCGGTTCGCCGTGGGTCCAGCGCAGCAGCGCGCCCAGACCGCCCACCGGGAGCTCGTCCTCGGGCGGGACGACCAGAACCTCGGCGTCGGTGGCCACCGCGTTGCGCAGCAGCGCGTCGTCGGCACGCGCGGGGGACGGGTCGGTGGCGCCCAGGTACTGCAGCTCGGAGCGGCGCACACCGAGCTGGTCGGAACCGTCACCGACCCACACCTCACGTTCGCGGTCCGGCCCGCCGGGCCGTACCACCAGCGTGTCCAGCCGGTGCTCGCGTGCCGCCTCCACCAGCGAGGGCACACCCTCCGCGACGCCGCCGCCGGCCGCGCCGGCGGGGGACGCCCCGGGCGTGTGCGCGGCCCGCAGCTCGGTGAGGGCCTCGGCGGTGTGCCGCCGCGCGTACTCCTGCCGGATCCGTTCGGTCTCCCGGTCCAGCAGTTCGGTGGACGAGCCGGCGGCCCGCCCGCCGTGCGAGGTCTCCACGGCCAGCTGACGCAGCTGCTCGGGCAGCTTGTCGTGCACGGCGCGCCGCTCGCGCGGATCGCCGCTGAGCAGCAGCACGTCGGCGCCGCTCTCCGCGAAGCGGGCCGCGACGGCTTCGGCGATCACGCCCGCGTTGCTCTCCCAGGTGTTCTCCACCCGGAACTGGAAGTGCTTCTCGGAGAACTCCCCGTTGGCGGTGCGGTGCACCGGCCACTCCTCACCGCGCGCCTGGCCGGCGGGACGGGTGCCGTACGCGTCCGTCAGCTCGAAGTCGGCGCCCGTACGGTCGATGCGGGCCGTCAGGCACAGCGGGTTCTCGCCCAGGAGCTCCGGTAGCGGGCCCAGGTGCGGCAGCGTCGCCCAGCACACCTGGGCGCGGTCGGGCGCCTGCGTCAGCGGCACCTCCAGGACGACCTCACCTTCGGTGGCGAACACCGCGCTGCCCTGCGGCTCGGCCCGTGGGGAGAGCGTCGCCAGATGCTCGGTGACGGCCTCCACGGTGGCCTTGGAGGCCCCCTGCCGTGCCAGCTCGTCCCCCGCTGCGCGGGCCGTGAGGCGACGCTCCTCCCCGGACGTCTCGGTGGCACGGGCCGTGCTCACGTAGGCGGTGGCCCACGGTCCGCTCCGGTCGAGGAGAGGGGCGAGGGAATCGAGGCGCATGGTTCCTCCCTGCGTCGTCGGTCGTCGAGAGGGCGTTGTGCATATGTGCGCGCGGGGGGTGGTCGCGGCGCGAGGGGCGTCTGTGACCACCCGCGGAAGAGCGGGTACCCCCGGCTCCGGGCGCCGACACGGGCCCGCGCCGAGGGCCGGGCCTCTCCGGGGACGGCACTGCCGCACCCCTGGTGACCTGGCGGTATCACCCGTGCCAGGATCTGCGCCCATGGCGTCACTGAGTGAACTTCTGCCCACCGGGGCCATCCGTCTCGGCCTGCCCGCGTCCGACTGGCGCGGCGCCGTCCGCGCGGCGGGTGAGCTGCTGGCCGCCACCGGATGCGGTACGGACGAGTACACCGCCGAGATGATCCGCAACGTGGAGGAGAACGGCCCCTACATCGTCGTGGCGCCGGGCTTCGCCTTCGCACACGCCCGGCCGTCCCCCGCGGTGCTGCGCACGGGTATGGCCTGGGTGCGGCTGGCCGAACCGGTCGCCTTCGGGCACGAGAGCAACGATCCGGTCACCCTCGTGGTGGCGCTGGCGGCCCGGGACCCGGGCGCGCACACGGCGGCCATGGCGGCCCTCGCCCGGCTGCTGGGCGACCCGGAGGCCGAGGCGGCGCTGCGCGCGGCGAACGGCCCCGAGGAGCTGCGCGGCGTGCTGGAGCGGTACGAACGGGCCACGGACGGCGGGGCCCCCTCGCGCGGCGACGGACCGGCCCCGGCCTCCGCCGCGGACTCGCCTTCGGCCTCCGGTGCGGAATCCGGTGCGGACGCGCCTGTGGCCTCCGCCGCGGACGTGCCTGCCGCTTCCGCCGCGGCGCCCCACGGGGGCGGGCCCCGGCAGGACGCGGGACAAGAGGGGGCGCAGGGGGCGGCGGACGGACCCGCCGTGCACAAGATCCTCACCGTCTGCGGCAACGGCGTGGGCACCAGCCTCTTCCTCAAGAACACGCTGGAACAGGTCCTGGCCCGCTGGGGCTGGGAGGGCCACGTCACCGTCGAGGCGACCGACACCATCTCCGCGAAGGGGAAGGCCGCCGAGGCGGTGGCCGTCCTCACCTCGCGGGAGATCGCCCGCACTCTCGGTGATGTGGGTGTCCCCGTCCGGGTGGTGGCGGACTTCACCAGCGTCAAGGAGGTCGACGCGGTGCTCCGCGACACCTACGACGTCTGACGGCCCCCGCCGTCCCCACCCCGCCGGGCGGCCCCCTCATCTGTCCCGGCGCCCGCACCCATCACCACGCACGAACCGGAAGGCTCCATGGACTGGCTGGTCACGATCGCGCAGTTCCTCGTCAACGAGATACTGAGCGTCCCCGCGTATCTCATCGGCCTCATCACGGCGGCCGGTCTGGCCGCGCTGCGGAAGCCCGCCGGACAGATCGCCGGCGGCGCCGTCAAGGCGACACTGGGCTTCCTGCTCATCAACGCCGGCGCGGACCTCGTCGTCGGCTCGCTCGCCCCGCTGGGGGAGATGATCCAGGGCGCCACCGGCGCGCACGGGGTGATCCCCACCAACGAGGCCATCGTCGGTATCGCCCAGGCCCGGTTCGGGGCACGGGTGGCCTGGCTGATGATCGTCGGCTTCGGGCTGGGCCTGCTGCTGGCCCGGCTGACGCCCCTGCGGTACGTGTTCCTGACGGGGCATCACATGCTCTTCATGGCGACGCTGCTGACGGTGGTGCTGGCCACGGCGGGACTGCCGGCCTGGGCGGTGGTCGCGGTCGGCGGTGTGCTGCTGGGCATTCTGCTGGTCTCCCTGCCGGCCTTCGCCCACCCGTGGACCAAGCGGATCACCGGGAACAACAGCATCGCCATCGGCCACTTCGGGACGGCCGGCTACATCACCGCCGGGGCCGTGGGGCAGCTCGTCGGCAGGCGCAGCCGCAGCACCGAGGAGATGAAGCTCCCCGAAGGGCTGCGCTTCCTGCGGGACTCCATGGTGGCCACCGCGCTGTCGATGCTGCTCATCTACGTGATCATGGCCGTGGTGTACGTCGTCAAGGCGGGGGAGCGGACGGCGTTCCGGGTGTTCGCGGCCGACGGCGGCGCGGGCGCCACCGATCTGGGCGACTATCTGATGCAGGCCGTCATGCAGGGCCTCCAGTTCGGCATCTCGGTGGCCGTCATCCTCTTCGGCGTCCGGACGATCCTCGGCGAATTGGTGCCCGCCTTCCAGGGCATCGCTCGGAAGGTGGTGCCCGGCGCGGTGCCGGCGCTCGACGCGCCGATCGTCTTCCCGTACGCGCAGAACGCGGTACTGGTCGGCTTCCTGGCCAGCTTCGCCGGCGGGCTGTGCACGCTCGCGCTGCTCGCCTGGGTGCTCAACCCGGCCTTCGGCCTGGCCCTGGTGCTGCCGGGGCTGGTCCCGCACTTCTTCACGGGCGGTGCCGCCGGTGTCTACGGCAATGCGACGGGAGGCCGGCGGGGCGCGGCGCTCGGCGCGTTCTGCAACGGCGTACTGATCACGCTCCTGCCTGCCGTGCTGCTGAAGGTGCTGGGCTCCTTCGGGAAGGAGAACACGACTTTCGGCGACGCCGATTTCGGATGGTTCGGCGCACTCGTCGGCTTCGCGGCGAAGGCCGGTACCGCAGGCGGCATCGTCCTGATGCTGCTGCTCGGCGCGGCCGTGCTGGCGGGGGCCGTCGTGGTGCAGAAGCGGGTCGTGGAGCCCGGCTGGAGTCCCGGGGCGCGGCGTGACGCACTGCTGCCGTCCGCCGCACCGGCGCAGGAGGCGGACCGGGACGGCGAGGGGCCGCGCCGGTACGCCAAGGTGCCGCCCCCGCCCGGTGCGCCCACGCCGCCTCCGCCGCCCCGGGACTGACCCGGCGCCGGGCGGCGCGGTCCGCGACAGGGCGGGTGCCGCGCCGTCGTGCCCGGGCGGAGATGCCGGTGGCCGCTGGTAGAAGTCTTCCCAGCAGCCACCAGGGAAGGGGCCACCATGACCGTGCAGACCGTCACCTCGGCCGACGGAACCGTCCTGGCCTTCGAGCGGTTCGGCGAGGGCCCGCCCGTCGTCCTCGTCGGCGGAGCGCTCAGCACGCGCACCGCCGGGGTGCCGCTGGCACGGCACCTTGCCGGCGCCGGCATGTCTGCGGTCGTCTACGACCGCAGAGGCAGAGGCGACAGCGGCGACGCCCCCGGATACGCGCCGGAGCGGGAGGCGGAGGACCTGGCCGCGCTCGTCGCGGTGCTGGGCGGCGGGGGAGAGGGGCCGGGAGGGGACGACCCGTCGCCGGTGTACGCCTTCGGGATGTCGTCCGGCGGCCTGGTGGTGCTCCGCGAGGCGGCGCGCACGGGCCGCGGACTCGGTGCGGTGGTGCTGTTCGAGCCGCCCTTCACCGGCGCGGCCGGCCGGCCGCAGGCGCCCAACCACGCCGCGCTGCTGTCCGAACTGGTCGGCAGCGACCGGCGGGGCGACGCCGTGGCGTACTTCATGGAGCGGATCGTCGGGCTGCCGCCGCAGGCGGTCGAGGGCGCCCGGCGGTCCCCGTCCTGGGAGGGCGTGAAACGGATCGCCCACACGCTGGTCTACGACACGACGCTGCTGGGCGACGCCTCCCTCCCGGTGGAGACCCTCGCGGCGGTGGACGTCCCGGTGCTCGTGGTCAGCAGCCGGGAGAGCACGCCGGCGCTGAGGGAGGCGGCCCGCGTCACGGCGGAGGCGCTGCCCCGTGGGGTGCACCGTGAGTTGCCGGGAGCGTTCCATCAGGTGCCGCCGGAGCAACTGGCCCCGGTGATGAGGGAGTTCTTCGTGGGGTGAGGCGCCGCCCTCCCCTGTCGCTCACTCACCGTCAAACCAGGGGCTGAGCTTTGGGTTTCTCCGGCCTACACTTTTCGATCATGTCTCACGATGCCGGGAACCCCGCCGCCCAGCCGCTGCTCTTCGACACCATGTCCACGATGCGTGCCATGCGCCGGCTGAAGCCCGACCCCGTTCCGGACGAGCTGCTGGAAAAGCTCGTCCAGGCAGCCGTCTGGGGCCCCAGCGGGGGCAACATGCAGCGGTACGAGTACGTAGTGGTCACCGACCCCGGCGTCATGGCGCGGCTGGCCCCCCTGTGGAAGCGCTGCGTCGACGCCTATCTGGCGACGACGGGCAAGCACGCCCCCGAAGGCATGGACGAGGCCGCCTACGGGCGGATGGTCGCCGCCATCGAGTACCAGCGTGACCACTTCGCCCGCACGCCCGCCCTCATCATCCCCTGCTACCGCATGCCGGAGCAGACACCCGACGAGGAGGGCCTCAAGGCGTCGGCCGCCGCCCTGGGCGAGACCGCGACCCGGCAGCTGGCCCGCATCCAGGAGCGGTTCGGCGCGCTCGCGGAGGGCTCCTGCGTCTACCCGGGCGTGCAGAACCTGCTGCTGGCCGCACGGGGTCTCGGCCTGGCCGCCAACATCACCGTCTGGCACCTGATGCTGGAGGCGGAGTGGAAGCAGGCCCTGGGCATCCCCGAGGAGATGCACACCTTCGCGGCGATCCCGGTGGGCTGGCCGCTGGGCAGGTTCGGCCCCGTGCGGCGCCGCCCGGTCTCCGAGGTGCTGCACCGCAACGGCTGGTGACGCGCCGAGGGCCGGCCCGCCCCGCGCGCCGCCGGCCCGCCCGGCGCACCCGGCCGGTTCGGCGTACCGGCCCCTCCGGCGCACCGGCCGGTCCGCCGCCCGGCCCCGTCCGGTGCGCCGGGTACTCGGCAAGGACGGCCCCGCAGTGATGGGATGCGTCGTGAGGCATCCGGTCACGGGCAGGTGAGGGCCCGCCCCGACCCCGAGAGAGGAAACCGGAATGAGCGACGCTGCCACCGGCGAAGGCGCCGGGAACACCGAGTACGGCCGCAAGGCGTTCAAGAGGTCCAAGAGCCACTTCGCCGACCGGATCACCGCCGACGGGCGTGACGGCTGGCCCGTCGAGGCGGGCCGCTACCGGCTCGTCGTCAGCAGGGCCTGCCCGTGGGCCAGCCGCGCCCTGATCTCCCGCAGGCTGCTGGGCCTGGAGGACGCCCTCTCGCTGGGCGTCACCGACCCGATCCAGGACGACCGCAGCTGGCGCTTCACCCTGGATGCGGACGGCCGCGACCCGGTGCTGGGCATCCGGTTCCTGCACGAGGCGTACGACAAGCGGGAGACGGACTACCCGGGCGGCGTCAGCGTCCCGGCCATCGTGGACGTGCCCAGCGGAAAGCTGGTGACCAACGACTACCAGCAGATCACCCTCGACCTGGCCACCGAATGGCGGCAGCTGCACCGTCCGGGAGCCCCCGATCTGTACCCCGAAGCCCTGCGGGACGAGATCGACACGGTGGCCGAGGGCATCTACCGGGACGTCAACAACGGCGTCTACCGGGCCGGCTTCGCCACCGGGCAGCAGGAGTACGAGGCCGCCTACGCCGATGTCTTCCGCCGGCTGGACGAGGTCTCCGAGCGGCTGCGCGACCAGCGCTACCTGGTCGGCGACACCATCACCGAGGCCGACATCCGGCTGTTCACCACGCTGGTGCGGTTCGACGCCGTCTACCACGGCCACTTCAAGTGCAACCGCAACAAGCTGACGGAGGACCCGGTGCTGTGGGCCTACGTCCGCGACCTGTACCAGACGCCCGGCTTCGGCGACACGGTGGACTTCGACCACATCAAGCGGCACTACTACGTCGTCCACACCGGGGTCAATCCCACCTCGATCGTGCCCGTCGGCCCGGACCTCTCGGGCTGGCTGACGCCGCACCACCGCGAACAGCTGGGCGGGCGCCCCTTCGGCGACGGCACCCCGCCGGGACCGGTCCCCGCCGGCGAGGAGGTACCGGCCGGCCACCGGCCCGTCGCCTGAGCCGCGGCCCCACCGGGCGCGGTCACCGGGCGGGTGCCCGGCGGCCGGTGACCGCGCCGCCCCCGCCCAGCGGAAAGGTCAGCCACGGCTGCCAGCGCCCGGCCTCGTGCACGACCAGATCGACGGCGCCGACCCGCGCGGAGATGGGCAGCAGCGCCGACAGCCGCCGCTCGATGTCCCGGTGCAGGGCCGCGCCACCACTGTTGGCGACCGTCAGATGCGGCGCCAGATCACCGAAGAGCCCCCCGTACGGCGGGTGGGACGGCCAGCGGCGGGCCACGGCCGCGGTGAGGGCACGCAGGGGTGCGGCCGGCTCGGGCACCAGGTACAGCACGCCGGGGAAGCGCCCGCACCGGCGGAACGTCAGGGTGAACGCCGGGTGCGCCGCGAACAGTCCGCCGAGCGCCGCGACCTCGGCGGGCCCTGTCGCGGAGCGGTGCAGGAACGGGAAGAGCACCGTCAGGTGGGCGGTGCCCCCGTACCGGGCCGCCGTGTCGTACCGGGCACGCCAGCCGCGTACCAGAGCGTCCGCCTCCGGCACCGGTACGCTGAGCGCGGTGGTGCCGGCCGGGACGGGCCAGCCCTCCTCCGATGCGTCCTCCCGGTGCCCGGCCTCCTGGCCGGCGGTGGTGTGCGCGTTGTCCACGCCGGGCACGGTAGCCGGGGCCCCGGGGCCGGTCAGGCGGCGGGTACCCGGTCCAGGAACCCCTTGACGGAGGAGATCCGGCCGTCCTCCGCGAGCGTGATGACGTCGAAGCCCGCGACCGGTGCGGAGCCGTCCGCCGCTGCTACCAGTTCCCAGGAGAACCGGGCGATGTCGTGGTGGCCGTCCACGGCACCGCTCAGCCGGAAGGCGAAGCCGGGGAACTGCTCGCGGGCCGCCGTGATGGCGGCGGCCACCGCCTCGTGCCCGGTCACCTCGGCGAGTGGATCGGTGTAGCCGCCGTCCTCGGTCCAGGCCGCGGCAACCGCCTCGGCACGGCTGGTGGCGTCCTCGGCGTTCCAGGCGGCGAAGTAGCGCTCCACGGCTTGCTCGTACGCGTTCATGGCTCGGGCCCTCCCTGTCGTCCCCGTGGCCGCCGGTGTTCCGGCGGCCATGGGAAGACCATGCCGCCGGACGGTGTGGCGGGTCGATTACGCGCGGGGTAATGCCCCCGGGACCGCCCGGCGCCCGGCGGCGCCCCACACGGTTGACGCGCAGGTCGCGGCCGGGAAAGAGTGCCGCGCGTGGAGACCGATGAACTGACGGAGCCGGAACGGCGGGTGTGGGAGGCGTTCCCCCGCGGGGAGGAGGTGGTGCTCCCGGCGGACGGCGAGCGGACCGTACGCGCGCGGGTGCTGCGCGCCCTGCTGCTGCGGGCCCCCGCGGAGGAGGGGGAGATACCCGCGCTGCGGCTGCGGGGCGCCAGGATCACCGGCGACTTCGACCTGCGCTCCGGTGTCGTCACCGCCCCGGTGGCGCTGGCGGACTGCGTGTTCGAGCGCACCGTCCGCCTCCACGGTGCGGAACTGCGCCAGCTTACGCTGCGCGGCTGCCGGATGCCGCAGCTGTGGGCGACCACGCTGCGGGTGGACGGCGTGCTGCGGCTCAACGACGCGGGACACGCGGATCACCGCGGGCGTCGTCAATCTGCGCCGCACCCGCTGCGAGACGCTGGCGGCCGAACCCGGGGTGTGGCCCCAGCAGGTGCGCCTGGACGGTCTCGTCTACACCACCCTCGCCCCCACCCTGCCCGCCGCCGAGCGGCTGGAGGTGCTCGGCCGGGACGGGGACGGCTACGTCCCGTTCGCGTACGAGCAACTGACCGCCGCCTACCGGCACATCGGGGACGACGCCGCCGCCCGTACCGTGCAGCTGGCCAAACAGCGCAGGCACCGCACCACGCTGCCCCTCTACGGGCGGCTGTGGGGACACCTCCAGGACGCGACGGTCGGCTACGGTTTCCGTCCCATGCGTGCCGCCGGCTGGCTGGCCGGGCTGCTCCTGCTGGGCACCCTCGCCTTCGGGCTGCACCCGCCGCGTCCCCTCAAGGCCGACGAGGCGCCGGGCTTCAACGCGTTCGCCTACGCCCTGGACCTGCTGCTGCCCATCATCGACTTCGGCCAGGAGAAGGCCTACGCACCACAGGGCTGGTACCAGTGGCTGGCCTATCTGCTCATCGTGGCGGGCTGGGTGCTGGCCACCACGTTCGTGGCGGGCGTCAACCGCGCCGTCAGCCGGCCGTGAGCCGGCGGGGAGGGGTCAGGCGGCCTGCCAGACGGTGGTGACGTTGCAGAACTCCCGGATGCCGTGGCCGTCCAGTTCCCGCCCGTAGCCGGAGCGCTTGACGCCGCCGAAGGGCAGCGCCGGATGGGAGGCGGTCATCCCGTTCAGATAGACGCCGCCCGCCTCCAGGTCCCGCACGAAGCGTTCCGTCTCGGCGTCGTCCCGCGTCCACACATTGGAACTGAGGCCGAAGGAGGTGTCGTTCGCCACGTCGATCGCCTCGTCCACGTCACTCACCCGGTAGAGCGTGGCGACCGGCCCGAACGCCTCCTCGTGGTGGATGCGCATGCGGTCGGTGATGCCGGTCAGCACCGTGGGCTCGTAGTAGAAGCCGCGCTCCAGCCCCTCGGGCCGGCGGCCTCCGCACAGCGCCTGCGCGCCCTGGGCGAGCGCGTCGGTCACCAGGTCCTCCAGATCGCTGCGGCCCTGCTCGCTGGAGAGCGGTCCCACGTCCGTGGCCGGGTCCATCGGGTCGCCGACCGTCAGCCGGCGCATGCCCTCGGTGAACCGTTCGGCGAACGCGTCGTAGACATCGGTGTGGACGAGGAACCGTTTGGCCGCGATGCACGACTGGCCGTTGTTCTGCACCCGCGCGGTGACGGCCACCCGTGCCGCGGCGTCGATGTCGGCAGACGGCATGACGATGAACGGGTCGCTGCCGCCCAGCTCCAGCACCGTCTTCTTGATCTCGTCCCCGGCGACCGAGGCCACCGACCGGCCGGCGCCCTCGCTGCCGGTCAGCGTCGCGGCGGCGATCCGCCTGTCCCGCAGCACCGACTCGATCGCCCGCGAGGGCACCAGCAGTGTCTGGAAACAGCCCGGCGCGAAACCGGCCCGGTGGAAGAGGTCGCCCAGGTACAGCGCCGTCTGCGGCACGTTCGAGGCGTGTTTGAGCAGCCCCACGTTGCCGGCCATCAGCGCGGGCGCGGCGAACCTGATGACCTGCCACAGCGGGAAGTTCCACGGCATGACCGCGAGGACCGGGCCCAGCGGCCGGTAGCACACCCGCGCCCGCACCGCACCGGAGTCCGCCACGTCCTCGGCGGCCGGGTACTCGTCGGCCAGCAGTTCCTCGGCGTTCCGCGCGTACCAGCGCATCGCCTTGACGCACTTGGCGACCTCGGCCTCGGCGGCACCGAGGGTCTTGCCCATCTCCGTGGTGACGACCCGCGCGACGCCGCTCGCCTCCCGCTCCAGCAGCGCCGCCGCGGCCGTCAGCAGCCGGGCGCGCTCCTCGAACGTGGTGGTGCGCCAGCCGCGGAAGGCCGCGTCGGCCTCCGCGATGCGCCGCTCGATCTCGTCCTCGGACAGCGGGTCGAACGTCTTGAGGGTCTCGCCGTCAGCGGGATTCACCGTGGCGATGGGCATGGTCGCGACCTCTCAGCGCTCGGGCCGGTCCAGCCGGGGCCGGCCCCGGAGCGTCTTGCGGCTCGGGTGCTTGACGGTCTCGGGGGACGGGTGCTCCGGGCCTCGCGGCGCCCGGCGGCCCGCCGCCTGCGGGCCGCCGGACGCCGGGGCTCAGCTCTCCGTCGCGGAGGGGACGTCGTCGGGGTCGTAGTCGTCCACCCCGGCCTCGACGCGTTCCTCCTCGGTGCGCTTCGCCAGTGCCTCGTCGTCCGGCCTGTCCGGCATACCGCCGTGGATCCGCCGCTCCTCGGGGCCGCGGATCTGGTCCGGCTCGCCGCCTGCCTGGTCCGGTTGGCGCTTGGACATGAGAAGGCTCCTCACCTTGCGAGGGTGCGTTCTGTGCCGTTCGCGGCTGTGCGCGGGATCACGGCCGACGGGGTACCCCCATCCGCGCCTTGCATGCGGGGAGAGGACGGGCGGGCACGAGTCCGGCTCCTTGATCGTTGAGAGGGCCGAAGGACGTCCCACGGCGCGGCAGCGCGCCGCCGAGAAGGAGCTCTCATGACGGGAACCACCGGGCCGGCAGCGGCCGACTGCCGAGGTCCGGCCCGCCGAACCCGCGGATCTGCCGGTCGCGCTGCGTACGCTCACCCGCGCGTTCGCCGACTACGCCTTCACCCGGCACGTCGTGGCCGCGGACGACCACGAGGAGCGGGTGCGCCGGTTCCAGGAGCTGTTCCTCACCCGCGTCGGCATGTCCTACGGGCGGGTATGGGTGGCGGACGGCGGGCTCGGTGTCGCCGTCTGGACGACGCCCGAGAAGGACCCCTCGCCGGTCTTCGCGGAGGCCGGACCGCTGCTGGCCGAGCTGGCGGGTGACCGCGCCGCGGCCTTCGAGTCCGCCGAGCGGGCCCTCGAGCCGTACCGGCCCAAGGAACCCGCCTGGTTCCTGGGGACCGTGGGGGTGGACCCGGACGCACAGGGCCGCGGACTCGGCAGCGCGGTGATACGGGCCGGGCTGGCGGCGGCGGACGAGGCCGGGCAGCCCGCCTTCCTGGAGACCTCCGCCGAACGGAACGTGGCCCTGTACGAGCGGCTGGGCTTCTCCGTCACCGCCACGGTGGATCTCCCGGACGGGGGGCCGCGCACCTGGGCCATGCTGCGCCCCGTGGGCGGCGCCGGCGACTGACGCGGGCGGCCCGGGGCGCGGACGCGGACCGCGGCCCGTCCCCGGCCCTCGGCGTCGAGGAGGGGACGGGCCGGCCCGGGGTCAGGTGTTGGCCGCCGAGGCGCTGATCTCGCCCAGCGCCGACTCCGGGTCGTGCTCGACGGCCAGGTCACCGAGCGCGACCATGCCCACGGTCTCGCCGTCCGCCACGACCGGCAGCCGGCGCAGCGCGTGCCGGCGCATCAGGGCGAGGGCCCGGCCCGACTCGTCGTCGGGGGAGACCGTCACCAGCCGCGGGCTGCACACCTCGCGGACGGTCGTACGGGCGGGATCCAGCCCCTCGGCGAGCACCCGGACGGCCAGGTCGCGGTCGGTCACCAGCCCGCGCAGCTCGTCACGTTCGGTCACCAGTACGGCGCCGATGTCCTCGTCCCGCATCCGCTGGGCGACCTCGCCGACCCCCGTCAGCGTGCCCACAGCGACCGGTGCGGCGGTCATGACGTCGCGGACGTGCTGGGTCATCGCCGGTTCTCCTCCCGGACGGGCGGCGGCTTCGGCGTCCGCCGCGGGGCGGGGCGGGTACCCGTACCGACAGCCGTCACGCGCCCGGCGCCGGCTCCCGCGCGGCGGGTGTGCCGGGTGCGCGGGGCCGGGGGCCGGCGGGTATTAGGGTCGCGGACATGACGCAGGTGGGCCCTTCCCAGCAGGACGACGGCGGACCGGCGGCGCCCTGGGCACTGCGCGACTACTCCTTCCTCGGCGACGGCGAGCGGGGAGCGCTGCTCGGCCCGCGCGGGGAGATCGTGTGGCTGTGCGCACCGCGCTGGGACAGCGAGGCGGTCTTCTCCCGGCTCATCGGCGGCGCCGGCCAGTACACCGTGCGGCCCGCGGACAACTGGCACGTCTCGGGCGGGTTCTACGAGGACGGCACCCTCATCCGCGTCACCCGGTGGGTCACCTCGGACGCGGTGATCGTCACCCGGGACGCGCTGGCGATGCCCGCCACCCCCGAGCGGCTGGTGCTGCTGCGGCAGGTGAGCGTGGAGGACGCCCCCGCCTCCGGCACCGGGGTGCGGCTGCTGCTCGATCCGCGCCCCGATTTCGGGCTCGGCCCGCTGAGCGGATGGCGGCCCGAGGAGGGGACGGGGGACGGCTCCCGCACGTGGACGGCCACCGGTGGCGGGCTGCGGCTGCGCTGGGCCGGTGCGCCCGACGCCCGTCCGTCGTCCGACGGCGCGCTGCGCGGCACGCTCACCCTGCGCCGGGGCGACCGGCACGACCTGGTGCTGGAGATCGCCTCCGGACGTGCGGTCGGCGACGGCGGGCTGGAGCCGCGCGGGCTGTGGGAGGAGACCGAGCGGCGCTGGCGGCAGGTCGTGCCCGGCTGCGAGGAGCTGCCGGCCTCGCGGGACGCCCGGCTGGCGTACGCCGTGCTGCACGGGCTGACGAGTTCCGCGGGCGGCATGGCGGCGGCGGCCACCACCTCGCTGCCCGAGCACGCGGGGGAGGGCCGCAACTACGACTACCGCTACGCCTGGCTGCGCGACCAGTGCTACGCCGGTATCGCCGTGGCGGCGCACGGCGCTCACCCGCTGCTGGAGCGGACCGTCGGTTTCGTGACGGCGCGGGTCCTGGAGGACGGGGACGCGCTGCGGCCCTGCTACACGGTCACCGGCGGCCCGGTGCCGGCCGAGCGGAGCCTGCATCTGCGCGGCTACCCCGGCGGCAGCGACCGGGTGGGCAACCAGGCGGGCGGCCAGTTCCAGCTCGACACCTACGGCGAGGTGCTCCAGCTGTACGCCGCCGCGGCGCGCCACGGCCATTTCGAGGACCCGGACGTGCGCCGCGCGGCCGATGTGGCCGTCTCCGTCGTCGAACGCAACTGGCAGCGTCCCGAAGCCGGGCTGTGGGAGCTGGAGGAGCGCTGGTGGACGCATTCGCGGCTCAGCGTGGTGACGGGGCTGCGGGCGCTCGCGGGGCGGCTGCCCGCCCGGAAGGCCGGCCGGGTCCGTGAGCTGGCGGCGACCGTGCTGGCCGAGACCCGCAGGCGGTGTCTGCGTCCTGACGGGGTGTGGGCGCGGGCCGCCGACGATCCCAAGCCGGACGCCGCGCTTCTGATGCCGCTGGCGCGCGGCTGCCTGGACGGGGACGACCCGAGTGCCGGCCGCACCGTCGAGGCCGTCCGCGCGGAGCTGTGCGAGGACGGGTACGTCTACCGCTTCCGTCATGACGGCCGTCCGCTGGCCGAGGCCGAGGGTGCCTTTCTGCTGTGCGGCTTCATAATGTCCCTGGCGACCGACCGTCTCGGTGACCGGCAGGCCGCCTACCGCTGGTTCGAGCGCAACCGTGCGGCCTGCGGCCCCGCGGGGCTGTTCGCCGAGGAGTACGACGTGGAGCAGCGCCAGCTGCGCGGCAATCTCCCCCAGGCGTTCGTGCACGCCGTGCTGCTGGAGAGCGCGGTGCGGCTCGCGGGGTGAGAGCGCCGGGCAGTGGCTTCCTCGCGGGTGTGTTCCAGTCGTGTTCGAACTGGCGGGTAACCGTTCTGCGGAAAATGTTTTCCGCTACCCGCTCTTCGGGCTTGTGGTAGGGGCACGTACTCTCGTTCCCCAGCCCTGTCCCTCCGGGCCGGGTTGCCGAGGCTAGTGACGAGGATGATGCCCGTGGATGCCAGCAGCCGTATCGAAGCGGTGTACGCCGAGGTCCTGCGCCGGAACCCCGGTGAGCCCGAGTTCCACCAGGCCGTGCACGAAGTGCTGCACAGCCTGGCCCCGGTGCTGCGCAAGCGCCCCGAGTACGCCGAGGCCAAGCTGGTGGAGCGGCTCGTCGAACCCGAACGCCAGGTGCTCTTCCGGGTGCCGTGGACCGACGACCGGGGCGAGGTCCACGTCAACCGCGGCTACCGGGTCGAGTTCAGCAGTGCCCTGGGCCCCTACAAGGGCGGTCTGCGCTTCGCACCGGACCTGGCCCTGGGCACCGTGAAGTTCCTCGCCTTCGAGCAGATCTTCAAGAACGCGCTCACCGGACTGGGCATCGGCGCCGGCAAGGGCGGCGCCGACTTCGACCCCAAGGGCCGCAGCGACGCGGAGGTCATGCGGTTCTGCCAGTCGTTCATGACGGAGCTCCACCGCCACCTGGGGGAGCACACCGACGTGCCCGCCGGTGACATCGGCGTCGGCGGCCGGGAGATCGGCTACCTGTTCGGCCAGTACAAGCGGCTCACCAACCGCTTCGAGGCAGGCGCCCTCACCGGCAAGGGCACCGGCTGGGGCGGCTCGCAGGCCCGTACGGAGGCGACCGGGTACGGCACCGTGCACTTCGTCCGCGAGATGCTGGCCACCCGCGGCGAGGACATCGCCGGCCGCCGCGTCGTGCTCTCCGGGGCCGGCAACGTCTCCCTGTTCGCCATCGAGAAGGCCCAGGCGTACGGGGCGCTGGTCATCGCCTGCTCCGACTCCTCCGGCTACGTGGTGGACGAGGCCGGGCTCGACCTGGAACTCCTCAAGGAGATAAAGCTGGAGCGGCGCGGCCGTCTCGACACCTACGCCGAGGCCCGGCCCGGGGCCCGGTTCAGCACCACCGGCTCCGTCTACGACGTGCCCTGCGACATCGCGCTGCCGTGCGCCACCCAGAACGAACTCGGCCAGGACCACGCCGTCGGCCTCGTCAAGAACGGCGTCAAGGCGGTCGCCGAGGGTGCCAACATGCCGTGCACCCCGGACGCCGTCGAGGTGCTGCGCGAGGCGGGTGTGCTGTACGGGCCGGGCAAGGCCGCCAACGCCGGCGGTGTGGCGACCTCCGCGCTGGAGATGCGGCAGAACGCGGCCCGCGACATCTGGTCGTTCGAGGAGACCGAGAACCGGCTGGCCGCGGTGATGCGTGACATCCACACCCAGTGCGTCGTGGCCGCCGAGGAGTTCGGCGCCCCCGATGACTACGTGCTGGGCGCCAACGCGGCGGGGTTCCTCCGTGTCGCCGAGGCGATGCGCGACCAGGGCGTGGTCTGAGCCACCGCCCCGGTCGCACCCGCCCCGCCGGCTTGCCTGCCGGGCTCACGTCAGGGGATGCGGTGGTGCGCGATGTGGCGGGCCGGGAAACCGGCGGGGCGGGCCGCGCGGTCGGCCAGCAGACGCTCGGCGAAGGTGACACCCGTTGCCGCGACCTCGCGCAGCGGTTCCAGGAACGACAGCGCCTCGGGGTGCTCGGTGCCGGCGGCGACGCGCGCCGCGAGCCCGGCCGCGCTCAGGTCCAGCAGCGCGGTGGCCAGCTCGCGCACCGGACGGCCGGCGATCCGCGCGGCCAGGCCCCGGCGGGCGATGTGGGCCTGCGCCGCGCGGTGTTCGTCCGGGGTGATGCCGCCCAGCAGCTCCCAGGCCGCGTCGCGCGACGGCGCGTGGTAGGCCAGCCCCGTCCAGAACGCGGGCACGGAGAACAGCGCCCGGTAGGGCGGGCCGTCCACCGCCCGCAGCTCCAGGGTTTCGCGGACCCGCACGTCCGTGAAGACCTGCGAGAGGTGGGCGCGCCAGTCGGCGGGGCCGGGCCGGGTGCCGTCACCGAACCCCCGGGTCAGCAGGGTGCGGAACGGTACAGGGGGTGCAGGGCGCCGGCCCCCGTCCCCGGCCGCGCGGTGGATCATCGGCAGGTCCAGCGCCCAGTCCACCAGCCGGTCCGCGTCCACGTCCGCCGCCAGCATCACCGGTACGGCACCCGTGCGGGCGGGGTCGGTGCGGCTGAGGTGGTCCATGCGGCGGGACAGCAGCCCGCAGGGGCGTCCGCCCTCCAGCGGTGCGTTGACGAACAGCGCGGCTGCCGGGGTGGACGCCGCCGCCAGGGCGCGCAGTTTCCGCGTCAGGTCCTCGGGGCCGGTGAAGTCCAAGGACGTCTGGGTCGAGAGCGCCAGCGACATCACCTGCACCCCGTCGGCGCCGGACGGGCCCAGACTCATGAAGTGGCGCCGCATCGCGGGCATGCGCGAGTGCGGCACCCACGCCACGTCGCCGGGCGCCGTGAACGGGTACTGACCACCGGGCACCAGCGCGAATCCGAACCGGCGGGCCACCGCCGCCAGCCGGCGCAGCGCCCCGTCCGCGACCCGCGCCAGCTCGGCCACGCCGTCGCACGGCGGTGAGGAGTACTCGACCGCTCCGCCGTGCTCCAGCGTGACCGTGCCGCCCTCCGGCAGCGTGACCCCGGTCAGCGCCGAGCGGTCGTACACGGGGACGGCGCCGGTCTCCCGCACCAGGTGCTCCAGCAGCGCCCGCAGCCCGGCGGGCCCCTCGTAGGGCACGGCGGCGCCGGTGTGCGGGTCCAGCGCGGCCGTCTCCACCTCGATGCCGACCAGTTCGCGCGCCGCACCGGCGCGGGCGTGCGGGGAGAAGGAGCTTTCGAAGACACTGCGCAGATCTGCCCGGGTCAGGGACGGGGAGTCGGGTGCGGAAGCCATGGCGTACCTCGGCTGACGGCTGCTGACGGTGCACGGACAGGGAAACCGCACCGTCCCGCCGGACCGGCGGGACGGTACGCGCGGGGTACGGCGCAGGCGGGCAATCCGTTCCGGGGCCCGGGCCGGAGCCGGCACGCGGACGCCACGGTGCCCCGGCGCAGGTGGGCACCACCGGTGCCGCCCGTTACCAGCGCAATGCCGTGAAGTCGACCGGCCGCGGCCGGCAGCCCGCCACCCGTTCCGTCAGCCGGCGCAGCCTGCGGGCCATCTCGGGTGCGGGCAGCCGCTTGCGGCTGCCGTGCCCGGGCAGCAGCCACTCGAAGCGCAGGGCGTCCACCGTGCGCGCCAGGGAGGCGGCCAGCTCCTCGATCGAGTACCAGGTGACGCTCTGCGCCACCTCCAGGTCCTCCAGGGTGCGCGCCCAGTAGAAGCTGTCCCCGCTGAAGCAGTAGCGCTCGTCGGCGACGTACAGGACGCTGCCGCGGGTGTGCCCGGGCAGCGGGAAGACCCGCACCCCCTCGGCGATGTCCGACGGTTCCGTACCGCGCAGCACCCGGTCCGCTCCGGGAGCGGCGTCCAGATCGCCCTCGTGGATCCACAGCCGGGCGCCCAGCCGGTCGGCCCACCGCCTCCCGTGCGCCGCGTGGTCGCGGTGGGTGAGCAGCACGTCCGTGCACCGGCCCAGTGTCTCGTAGCGCTGCGCCAGCCGCTCGGCGAACCGGGGCGTGTCGATCATCATCCAGGTCCCCGCCGGGCGCCGCAGCAGATACGAGTTGGCGCCCGCCGTGTGCCGGGAGTTGTGCCCGCACAGCAGGACGCCGTCGTCCACCGGCAGCGGGAAGGGGTCCGGCCACCTCTGGTCCAGACGGCCGCCCGGAGGCCGCACCGAACGGGTGGGGCAGGCCAGCGCGGCGGTCAGCAACTGCCGCTCCTCCGCCTCGCCATGGGGCTGCCGGACGACCACGGAGCGGCCCTCGCGCTCCTCGACGAGGCCGGGGGCGAGCTGCCGGGCCACATCGCAGTCGGTGCACCTGTCGTCCACGTACCAGCCGGTCCGCCGCCCGGCTCCGGTGGTGGTCTCCATGCGCGGTTCCCTCCTGGTGTACGTCCTCGAACGGGCGCCCGGCGGGTGCACGCGCACAGCGCCCGGCGCTCACCCCCAGCACACCGGAGCCCGGCCGGAAGCGGAAGACCGCCTCGCGGCGGACGGCTTCCGGCCGGCCGCGTCACCCGGTGCTCGGCGCCGGGTGACGCGGTCCGCGTGGGGCGGGGCGAGAGGGCCGCGCCCGCGCGCCGGTCAGGCCGCCGGGTAGGCCATGTAGAGCAGCGCCGCCAGCACGGCGCCCACCAGCGGGCCGGCCACCGGGACCCACGAGTACGCCCAGTCGGCCGCGCCCTTGCCCTTGATCGGCAGGACGAACGCGTAGGCCAGCCGCGGCCCCAGGTCACGCGCCGGGTTGATGGCGTAGCCGGTGGGCCCGCCCAGCGAGGTGCCGATCACCAGTACGACGAAGGCGACACCGGCGTAACCGAGCGCGGAGTTGCCGAAGGTGGGGACGTCGCCCGCGCCGGCCTTGTACGTGGGCGAGAAGAGGACGAAGGCCACCAGCACGAACGTGCCGAGCACCTCGGTGACCAGGTTCCAGGCGGTGTTGCGGATCGTCGGCGCGGTGGAGAAGATCCCCAGGGTGCCGGCCGGTTCGTCGTGGTCGTCGAACTGGAGCTTGTAGGTGGCCCAGCACAGCACGGCGCCGAGTATCCCGCCGAGCATCTGGGCGAGGACGTACACCGGCACGTCCGCCCACGCGGTCTTGTCGGCGACGGCGAACGCCAGGGTGATGGCGGGGTTGAGGTGGGCGCCGCTGGGCGCCGCGAGGCTCGCACCCGTGAACACCGCGAAGCCCCAGCCGATGTTGACGAACAGCACGCCCCCGCCCTTGCCGTTCGTCCTGCGCAGAACGTTGTTGGCGACGACGCCGGTACCCAGCATCACCAGCACGGCGGTGCCGAGGAGTTCCCACAAGAATATGTCGCCCGCGCTCATCCGTTACCTCCACAACGTCGCGGTCCACGCGTCGTTCGCTCGACGGCGGTGGGCGCGCACCCTACTGCCGGGCGACCGGCCGCTCCAGCCCGGCGGCAGGGAAAACAGCGGGAGTACGTCTCCCGGCGGGTGGGCGGGTGCCCCGGCCACCCGCCGGCGGCTACCACCACTCGGTGTCCCGCCACCAGGCGGGACGGGCGGTGCCGTCGGTGGTACGGCCGTCGAGGTGGACGTGGTGGCCTACATCCCGGCCGGGGTCGGCCGGCTCGCCGTCGAGGGCGCGCCGGAGCCGCTCGGCGGCGAAGCGGAAGACCCCGGCGGCCACGCCGCCGAGCGGGTGGAACTCGTCCACGTGGGCGCGCGGTTGCTTCGGCGCGCGGACGCGTCCGAAGGAGGCGGGCGCCTGGTCGGAAGCGGGCAGCTCGTCGGGCTCGGGGCACGGGCGCCCGGCTCGCCCTGCCCGGGCCCGCGATCGAGAAGGCGACCATGCCGCGGGGGTGCGGCACCGCTCGGCGGTGTACCGCCCGGCCCGTGCCGCCCACCGGCTCGGCGCCGCGGACGCGCGGTCGCGTGGACGCGCCACCCGCACCCCGGCGCGCTCTCCCCCACGCACGTCCGGGCGCTCCGCGTCCTGGCCGAGCAGGGCCCGCTGGGCATCCGCCGGCTCGCCGTCGGCACAAAGACCTCCGGCGCCGCCACCGCCCGGCCGGTCAGCGGTCTCGTCGCGGCCGGCTACGTCACCCGCATCCGCGGGTTCGAGGACAACGGCTCCGTGCCGGTCGCCCTCACCGACGCAGGGCGCGCACGGCACGACGAACGCCGGCGGGCCCTGACCGAAGCCCTGCACACCGCCCCGGCCCGCCTCGGCGCGCCCGCCGTGGACTCGGCCGCCGAAGTGCTGGACCACCTGTCGGCCGTCCACGACCGGCTCTGAGCGTCCCGCACCGCACGGGCGGCAGCTCGGGGCCATGCGAAGGCGGCCCGGTGCCGCGACAGCGGGTGCGGTACCGGGCGGGCCGCGCAGCCGGGTCCCGGCGGTGGTGCCGGGGCCGCATGGTCACCGCGGCCGGTGTCCCGGGGACCTGGTGCCCGGCGCCACCGCGTCCCGCAGCAGCCCCGCCTGGTGCGCAGGGAGCGCCGCGGGCGCGGTGGCGGGGTCGGCCCAGTGCGCACCGCCGGGCAGCGTGTGCCCGGCGGGCGGCTGCTGCGCGGCGAACAGATGGGTCAGCAGCGTCCGGTTGCCGGCCGGGCAGGGCGCGCTGCCCACGGCCAGCAGAGGTCCGACCGCGCCGGGAGCGGCGAGCCCCGCCTCGGCGGCCAGGGCCCGGGCCGCGGCCTGTTCGGGGGTCTCGGCGGCGCCCACCAGCGCGCCCGGCAGCCGGTACGGGGCGGCGGCACCGCCGTTCTCGGTGCCGCCGTCCACGAGCAGGACCCGGCCGGCGGGGTCGGTCACCACGGCGGCGGCTGCCACGGCCGGGCCCGGCAGCAGCGTCCAGCGGTCGTTCTCGTCCAGGGGAGCCGGGTGACCGTCCAGCAGGTGGGCCGTGTGTGCGCCGCGTTCCGCGGTCAGGGCGGCGGCGGTGCGTCGGCGCAGCCGCTCGGGGAGCAGGTCCAGGGCCTCGTGTTCGGGGAGGAAGGCGGCTGCGCGCAGTTCGTCGCCTTGCAGGTGCAGATCGTCGACGGTCAGCGGGTGGGGGAGGTGCACGGCGTAGACGCAGGCGGTCATCGCGCGGCCGTAGGCGGGGGCGGGGACGTTGTCGACGGCCAGCAGGCGGCCGACCCGGAGCGCGGCGGGCCGCAGTTCCTCGCGCAGCTCCCGCACCAGTCCGTCGACCAGCCCTTCGTCGTCGACCATGCCGCCGGGCAGGTCCCAGCCGTCCTTGTAGACCGGGTCGACGACGAGCAGCCGCCCGTGCTGGTCGCGGATGACCGCGTCCACCGCGGCGGCGGGTGCCGGGTGTGCCGCCAGGTAGGCGGCGAGTTCCTGGTCGCAGGCGGCGAGTGTGGCCGTCGCGGACGGCGCGGGGGGCGCGGTGGCGGGGGAGTGGGGCGTCGTGGTCATGTGGACCTCCTCGTCTCCGGGTGTGCGGTGCGGTGCGCGCGCGGGTGCGTCGTCGCCGTGGAGGGGCGTGCGGTCGTCGTGCCGCGTTCCCCTCCGGTCACCGGTTCAACTAGTTCCGCCGGTTGTGGGGTACGCCCCGGGCCGGGTGCCGTTGCCGGTGCGTCCCGCGTGGGGGACCGGCCGTCACCACCTCGTACCGCGCCGGGCTGCCGCCCGGACATATCGCGCATACCGTCGATGACGGCGGGGCTGTGCGACCGGCCGGCCGGACGACGAGGAGAACGTGACGGTGAGTGAACAGCTGAGCGAGCACGTGGACGAGGGCGGGCGGCCCGGCCGGTTCCGGCGCCCCGGCCGCCCGCACCTTCGCGGCCGGCCCGGCGGCGGTACCCGGCGGAGTACCGCGCCTCCGGTGGCCGTCAACCCTGTCGTGCAGATCTTCACCGACGCCGCCCGGGCGGTGCCCGGCTACCCGCTCTCACCGCTGGTCACCGACGAGTTCTGCGTCCTCATCGGCCCCGGCAACGCCTCCACGATGATCGCCGTCTACTTCGAGGACGTCGCCACCTTGTGGGTGGACCAGTACATGTGGGCCGAGTACGAGTGGTCCGACCGGGACACCGGCGAGCTGGGCTTCCTCGCGGAGGCCGTGGCCGCCGTGCAGCGCGGCGACGGGGCCGTGCACTTCCGCGAGGACGAGGGCCGGCTCGTCCACCTCGGCGGCCGGATCGGCAACCACGTCATCGGCCCCGGCGGCGTGCACCCGCCCCCGCTGGCCTACCCGCTCATCCCCTGGGAGTCCCAGCTCGGGCCCCGCGGCCGGCGCCGTACCGGCTGACGGCCCGGCCGGCGGAGTGCGCGGCGCCCGGAACCGTTCCGGGCGCACCCGTGTGACCGGCGGGAAGAGGGGGAACGCGAAGGGGCGCGGACCAGCAGACGCGAGAGGGCCGCGAGACGGCTCCGGGCGGTGCGCACCGGAGCGGCTCCGGGCCGGGAAGGACCGGGCGTGAGTGGCGAGGACGACGCACTGGGCACGTACCGGCGCAAGCGCCGGTTCGACCGTACGGCGGAACCGGAGGGCGAGCGCGGGCAGGGCGGTGCGCAGCCGCGCTACGTGGTGCAGATCCACGACGCCACCCGCCTGCACTTCGACTTCCGGCTGGAGTGGGACGGCGTGCTCAAGTCGTGGTCGGTGCCCAAGGGGCCCTCCACGGACCCGCACGACAAGCGGCTGGCCATGCCCACCGAGGACCACCCGCTGGACTACCGCACCTTCGAGGGGGTCATCCCGCGCGGCGAGTACGGTGCGGGCCCCGTCATCGTGTGGGACCAGGGCACCTACGAGCCGCTGTCCCGCGACTTCGGCAAGGCCCTGGAGAAGGGCCACATCTCCTTCCGGATGCACGGCGGCAAGCTGCGCGGCGACTGGGCCCTCTCCCGCTTCCGCAGCGGGGACGACGGCGACCGGGAAGCCTGGCTGCTGGTCAAGAAGAACGACAGCCACGCCTCCTCGCGCGGTACCCCCGACCCGTGGCGGGTGCGTTCCGCGCTCAGCGACCGCACGCTGCGTCAGGTGCGCGAGGAGGCGGACGAGGAATGGACGCGCGAGGGCGGCCGGAAGTGAGCGATCTGCTCGCCAGCCTGCCGGAGGACCAGCGTGCCCTGCTGCGGCCGGCTCCGCCGGGCGCGGTGCTGGCCGAGCGGCCGATGCGTGCCGAACTGAGCGACCGCCGGGACTTCCCCGCCGGCGGCTGGCTCTTCGAACGCAAGCTCGACGGGGTCCGGACGCTCGCCGTGCGCGAGGAGGGCACCACCCGGCTGCTCTCCCGCACCGGGCGGCGGGTGGAGGCCACCTACCCCGAGATCGCCGACGCGCTCGCCGCCCAGCCGGGGACCGACTTTACGGTGGACGGCGAGATCGTGGCCTTCGCCGACGGCCGCACCGACTTCTCCCGGCTCCAGCAGCGCATGCAGCTGAGCACCGAACGCCAGGCCCGGGCCAGCGGTGTGGCCGTCACCTACTACGTCTTCGACCTGCTGCGGCTCGACGGGGCGGATCTGACCCGGCTCCCGCTGCGCACCCGCAAATCGCTGCTGCGCCGGGCGCTGGACTTCCACGCGCCGCTGCGCTTCACCACGCACCGCAACGAGGGCGGGCAGCACCGGCTGGACGAGGCGTGCGCACGCGGCTGGGAGGGGCTGATCGCCAAACGCGCCGACGGGCGCTACCAGCACCGCCGCTCCCCCGACTGGCTCAAGCTCAAATGCGCCGGGGGCCAGGAGTTCGTCATCGGCGGCTTCACCGAACCGGCCGGGTCCCGGGTGGGCTTCGGCGCCCTGCTGCTGGGCCACTACGACCGGCCCGGCGGCGGTGCGCTGCGCTACGCGGGCAAGGTCGGCACCGGGTACGACCGGGCCACTCTGCTGGCCCTGCGGCGCGGACTCGACCAGTTGGAGCAGCGCCGGTCCCCGTTCGCCGATCCCGTACGGGAGCGGGGTGCGCACTGGGTGGAGCCCCGCCTCGTCGCGCAGATCGGGTTCACCGAGTGGACGCGGGACGGCATGCTGCGGCACCCCCGCTTCCTGGGGCTGCGTGACGACAAGAAACCGCAGGAGGTGGTCCGCGAGACGCCCAGGGAGCGCCGCTGAGAGCTTCGCGGCACGCCCCCCGCCGGGGCCGCCGTCATACCGGCGCTGGTGCCGAACCCGCGTCCGGGCCGGGTGCCGGACCGGCCGGGTGCCGTCGTCAGCCGGGCCGGGTCCGGTTGCCACGGTCGGCCGGGGGCTGTGCGGCCCGGCCGGCCGGCTGGTTGTCTCCGGCGTTCGCGGGGCACTACGGGACGCATGGACCACGACGCCGCACCCGTACTGGAAGCACTGGCCCGTTACCACGAGGCGGGGGAGCTGGGGTTCTCCCCGCCCGGACGCAAGCAGGCGCGGGGCGCCGACCCCCGGGTGCGCGAGGTGCTGGGCGACGCCGTCTTCCACGGCGACGTGCTGGCCTCCGGCGGGCTCGACGACCGCCGGACGCGCGGTGCCGTCCTGGTGAAGGCCGAACAGCTGATGGCGGACGCCGTCCACGCCGAGCACACCTTCTTCTCCACCTGCGGCAGCTCCCTGTCGGTGAAGTCCGCGATGCTGACGGTGGCCGGCCCGCACGAGAAGCTGCTGGTGGGCCGGGACGCCCACAAGTCGGTGGTCTCGGGTCTGGTCCTCTCGGGGATCCGCCCGGTGTGGGTGGAGCCCGTCTGGGACGACGAGCGGCTGCTGGCGCACGCACCGTCGGCAGCCGCGTTCGAGCAGGCATTCGAAAAGCATCCGGATGCCCGCGGGGCCCTCGTCACCAGCCCGACCCCCTATGGCACCTGCGCCGAGCTCCACGCCATCGCCGACGTCTGCCACCGCAGGGGCCGCCCCCTCATCGTGGACGAGGCGTGGGGCGCCCATCTGCCCTTCCACCCCGATCTGCCCGCCTGGGCCATGGACGCGGGCGCAGACGTCTGCGTGACCAGCATCCACAAGATGGGCAGCGGCCTCGAACAAGGCTCCGTCTTCCATCTCCAGGGGCCGTACATCGACCCGCTGACGCTGGCCCAGCGCGCCGATCTGCTGGGTACCACCAGCCCGAGCGTGCTCCTCTACGCCGGTATGGACGGCTGGCGCCGCCAGATGGTGCAGCACGGCCGCGAACTCCTGGGCAACGCCCTGGACCTCGCCACGCAGGTGCGGGCCGAGGTGGAGGCGGTGGACGGGCTGCACGTCAACGGGCGGGACGACTTCGTGGGGGAGGGCAAGGCCGCCGACCTGGATCCGCTGCCCGTCGTCATCGACCTGGCCGGCCTCCCGGTCACCGGCTATCAGGCCGCCGACTGGCTGCGCGAGGAACACCACCTGGACGTCCACATCAGCGACCACCGGCGGATCAACACCCAGCTCACCCACGCCGACGACCGGGAGACCACCGCGCGCCTGCTGGCCGCCCTGCGGGAGCTGGCCGCCCGCGCCGGTCAGTTCCCCGCCTCGCCCGCCGTCCGGCTGCGCAGCCCCGCCGATCTGCGGATGGAGCAGACGCTGCTGCCCCGGGACGCCTACTTCGGCCGGCACGAGGACGTCCCGGTGAGCGAGGCCGAGGGCCGGGTCGCCGCCGAGATGATCACCCCGTATCCGCCGGGCATCCCCACCGTGCTGCCCGGCGAACGGCTGACCCGCACCGTCCTCGACTATCTGCGCAGCGGTGTGGCGGCCGGCATGAACCTGCCCGACGCCGCCTCGCCCGACCTGACGACCGTCCGGGCGGTCGCCGACGGCCCCGAGGCTCTCGGCGGCGGCTGACGGCACTCTGCCCGAGCGCCCCCGGGACCGTCCGCCCCCGACCCGCCCACGCCCGCAACCGGGCCCGACCCCGCAAGGAGCCGCCATGCCCCGCGCCGCGCTGTTCGACGTCGACGGCACCCTCACCGACACCACCTATCTGCACGTCACCGCCTGGTGGGAGGCGCTGCGGCAGGCGGGCCACGAAGTGCCCACCGTCGCCTTGCACCGTGCCATCGGGCTGGGCGGACACGACCTGATCGCCCATGCGCTGGGCGAGGGCCGCGACCAGGACCAGGACGAGGCGATCAGCGCGGCCCACAAGACGCTCTTCGGCGCCTGGCACGAGCGGCTCGCCGCGCTGGAGGGCGCCAGGGAACTGCTGCACGCCCTCCACGACCGCGGCTGGCTCATCGTGCTGGTCACCTCCGCCGGGCCGGGAGAACTGGCCGCGATGCGCCGCGCCCTGGACGCCGACGACCTGATCTCCCACATCTCCAGCGCCTCCGACGTGGCGCGGGGCAAGCCGGCGCCGGACTCCCTGGAGCAGGCGCGTGAGACGGCCGGGGCCGCGCGGGAACAGACGGTGTTCATCGGTGACTCCGTGTGGGACATGGAGGCCGCCTCACGAGCCGGTGTCACCGCGGTCGGCGTGCTCTCCGGCGGCATCCCCCGCGCCGATCTGGAGGACGCCGGCGCCCAGGAGATCTACCAGGACCCCGCCGACCTGCTCACCCGGCTGGACGAGAGCGTCTACGCCCGGCTGGAGCGGGCGAGCTGACCGGGCCGGACACTGACGCCACGCGGCCGTCCCCCCGCGTGGCGGGCGCGCCGGGTGGGTACCCGGAGCATCCGAACGAGAGGAGGCCACCATGACCGGAGACGGCCGGGACATCCCCGCGGAAGAGGGCGTCACCACCGAGGACGCCGCAGAGATGGGCGCGGGGCCCGCCGAGGGCCGGCAGCCGGGCGAACGAGTCGAGCGCGGCGAGTGGCAGCCGCCCGTGGAGTCCGACCCGCCGCCGCGCGGCCCCGGCCGGGACAGCGGCGGCTTCGACACCTCTTTCCTGACCCCCGAGGCGGAGGCCGAGGCGGAGCACACCGCTCCCGGCGACCCCGGCGCCGACCCCGAGGACCAGGGCATCCCCGACCTCCAGGACGGCACCCCCCAGCAGGAGCGCGCCAGCGACCCGCAGCAGGAGTCGGTGCCCGGCGACGCACCCACCGCGGTGACCCGCGCCGCGCCCACGCCGGCGGAGATGCGCGAGGGGGAGTCCCTCGACCAGCGGCTGGCCGAGGAGGAGCCGGAGGTCTCGGAGCGGGAGGCCGTCTCGGGGCCGCCCGACGACGCTTCCGGACGGCTGCGCAACGACCCCGAGGCCACCCCGCCGCGCCGGCAGGACGTCTACGGCCGGGAGGGCGGCGGTGGCGGGGGACTCTCCGCCGAGGAGGACGCCCTGCGCACCCGGGACGAGGACGAGGTGTGACGGCGCCGCCGTGTGACCGCGCGCCACGGTCCGGACGGCGGCAGACACCCGGAAGGGGGTGAGGGCCAGGCCCTCACCCCCTTCCGGGTGTCGCGCAAGGTGTCAGTCCGTGTCAGTCCCCCGGCCCGCCGGATGGACCCGGAACCGCAGGGCGAAGTGGTCGAGAGCGGCCGGCACCGGAGCCGCGGGCCGCAGCTGCGGGTGGGAGGCCAGCGAGTAGCGGTGCCGCTCCAGCAGCGCGGCCAGCAGGGTGCTGACCGTCAGCAGCACCAGATTCTCCCCGGGGCAGCCGGCCGGACCCGAACTGAACGGCAGCAGCGCCGGGTTGCCCCGGGCCGCGCGTCCCGTCTCCCCGGTCCATTGCTGCGGCGCGAAGATGTCCTGGTACGGCGCGGCGGGCTCGGCGCGGTGCAGGTACGGGGTGTAGACGGCCAGGACGCAGCCGGCGGGCAGCTTGCCGCCCTCCCACGAGGTCTCCTCGGTGCTCTCGCGCAGGATCAGCGGCGTGGTCGGCCACAGCCGTACCGACTCCAGCGCACAGCCGCGCAGATACGGCAGGGTGCGGGGCGTGTCCGGCTGCCCTTCGAGGGCCTCGGCCCGCGCGCGGTCCGCCTCGTCGGGGTGGGTGGCGAGCAGCGCCAGCGCGCGGCCGGCCGCCATGCCCGCCGCGTCGTAGGCGAACAGCCAGTGCGGGATCTGCCCCGCGCGGTCGGTGCCGGCCGGCGCGTCGACGGCGGCGACCCGCTCGGCCAGACTGCCGGGCTGCGGGCGCGCCACGTACGAGCGCACCCGGGCGAGGAAGGCGCTGCGAAGCCGCCTGCGGCGCGGGCTGAGCAGCGACCAGTTGGCCGCCTGCCGCAGGGTGCCCAGCTGCGCGGTCAGCGTGGTGTCGTCCCGCGCCGCGTCGCCCAGGACCAGCCGGCGGACGATCCGCCACCACGCGGCGTCGAACTCGTCCCACACCAGCTGTCCCGAGCGGTCGGCCCCGGCCAGCAGCTCCGCCGCCTCCTGGCGTACGACGGAGGTGAAACGGTCCGCCATCCCGTGCAGCGGCTGCGCGGTCTCCAGCACCTCTTCCACGAACCGCCGCCGCTGCTCGCGCTGCGGGCCGGAGGAGACGAGCACCCCGTGCGGCTGGAACTGGGCCAGGGCCCCGCGCTTCTCCCGCGCGGCCGGGTGGAACGGCTCCGGTGTGTCGGCCAGCACCCGCTCCGCGTCGTCCGGGTCCAGCACCAGCGCGTACGAGCGGCCCCGCACCGTCAGCGGCAGCGGCCCGGGGCCGTAGCGGTCCCGCAGGGCGCGCACCCTCTCGACACCGCGCCGGTCCCAGCCGGTGCGCTCGGCCAGGGACATGGCCGACGGCCTGCGGACGATCACTCCCTGGGCCAGTACCGGGAGCAGCACATCGGCGGCCACCCCGGCCGCGTCACGTGCCCGCAGCGGCGGCAGGAGTTCCGTCTTCTCCGCCGTCCCGGTCGGTGTCTGTGCGGTGGCCTCGGTCAGTCGCATCGTCACTCCGCTCGTTCCGCTCGTCGGCCGCACGGGCCGCTGTCGGCTGCCTGGTTCCAAGAGCGTCGCGGTACCCGCAGGTCACCGCGGGAAACGACGCGCGCGGCGGAGGGCGTACCGCGGGCGGCACGCCCCGTTTGACGGAGCGGGAGCGGTGGTACCCACTCACGCGTCCGGCCCGCCAGGGCACCGTCCGCCGAGGGGAGGCGCCGTGATGACGCGTCGGGCGGCGGCGGCCTGCGAGGTGGCCGCCTGGTGGGCGGCCCTCACCGGGCTGTGGCTCGTCCTCGTCCAGACGGTCGACGTCCTGGAGTGCTGCGTCGGGGCGGGCGCCGCGCTTCTCGCCGCCCTCGTCGCACGGGCGGCCCGCTTGGCGGCGGTGCGGCCGTGAACGGGTGGCTGGCAGCCGCCTGCGCGCTGCTCCTCGCCGGTTTCCTGCCCGCCCTGCTGGGCGTGTGCACCGGCCCGCTGAGGCGGCGCGTGCTCGCCCAGAACCTCGCCACCGTGCTGGCCGCCCTGGTGATGCTGCTGCTCGCCCAGGGCTACCAGCGTCCCTCCTACACCGACATGGCACTGGTGCTCGCCGTGCTCGGGCCCGTCGGCACGCTGGTGTACGAGCGGCTGCTGAGCGACGAGTTGCGGGCCGCCCGGCCGCGCCCGCGCGTCACCCGCGCCATGACCGTGCTGGGTGTGGCCCCCGTGCCGCTGGTGGTGATCCCGGTCTGCGCCGCGGCCACCTGGGGCAGGACGACGCTGAAGCTGCTGTTCATCGGCGGCCTGCTGGTGGCCGGCAGCACGCTGTGCACCCGGGCGCTGACCTCGCCGCCGGGCGGGGAGGGCTGAGATGGCCGGCGAACTGCCCGTCATGGCGGCCCTGCTGCTGGTCGCGGTCGCCGGGACGGCCGTCGTGCTGGCCCGCGACCCGGTGCGCCAGTCGGCGGTGCTCGCGGGACTCGGGCTGTCGCTCGCCGTGCTGTTCGCCGTCCTCCAGGCGCCCGACGTGGCCCTGTCCGAACTCGCCGTCGGTACCGCGTTCACCCCGCTGATGGTGCTGCTGTCGGTGCGCAAGGTCCGGCACAACGCGCGCCGCAGCGAACGCCGGGAGGAGCACGAATGAGCCTGCGGGTACGGATGTGGGTGCTCGCAGTGGGCGGGCTCGGCGTGGCCCTGCTGCTGGCGGGCGCCTTCACGCACATGCCGGACTTCGGCGGCACCTGGCACCCGTACGGGACGCGCGCGGTGGCCGAGGCGCTGAGGCAGCACTCCGCGAACGCCGTCGCCTCCGTCAACTTCGACCAGCGCGCCTTCGACACCATGGGCGAGCAGGCAGTCTTCTTCGGCTCGGTACTGGGCACCGTCGTCGTGCTGCGCCAGGCCGGAGACGAACACCGCACCGCACCCGAACCCGCCTTCGTGTCCGCGCCGGTGCGCCGCTACGCGCTGCTGGTGCTGCCCGTCACCGTGCTGACCGGCCTCTACGTCATCGCCCACGGGCACCTCAGCCCCGGCGGCGGCTTCCAGGGCGGCGTGGTCGCCGCGACCGCGCTGCACCTGCTCTACATCGCCATCGACTACCGGGCGCTGCAACGGGTCCGCTCGCTGACGCTGTTCACCCTCGCCGACGCCGCCGGGGAGGCCGGCTATCTGCTCGCCGGCCTGGCCGCCCTGGTGGCCGGCGCCGCCTTCCTGGAGAACGTCCTGCCCCTGGGCACCTTCAACACGCTCTCCTCCGCCGGAACCGTGCCCGTCCTCAACGCCGCCGTCGGCGTGGAGGTCGCCGCCGGGGTCGTGGTGCTGCTGGCGCAGTTCCTCGACCAGGCCATCGTGATCGAACCGGCGGACGGGCGGGGACACCGCGCGGACGGGGCGGCCCGCGCCGCCCCGGAAGGGGGCCGCCCGTGAGCGTGCTGCCGTACCTGGTCGCCGGCTGGCTGTTCCTGGTCGGCTGCTACGGCCTGACCACCAGCCGCAACCTCATCCACGCCGTGGGCTCCCTGGCCGTGTGCCAGTCCGCCACCTATGTGCTGCTGCTGTCCATCGGCTACCGGCGCGGCGGCACCGCGCCGGTCCACTCCGACATCGCACCCGGCTCCCGCCCCCTCGTGGACCCGGTGGTGCAGGCGCTCACCCTCACCGACGTGGTGGTCGGCGCCACCGTCACCGCGCTGCTGCTCGCCCTGGTCGTCCAGGTGTCCAAACGGCACGGCACCGTCGACCCCGACGAACTGCGGGAGCTGCGCGGATGACGGCGGCCCACGCCCTGCCCCTGCTGGTGGCCGGACCGCTGCTCGGCGCGGCCCTGCTGGTGGCCACCGGCCGGTGGCTGCCCCGGTACGTCGCCGAGGTCTTCGGCACGGTACTGGCCGCCGCCACCGCCGCCCTCGCCCTCGTCCTGCTGACCGTCACCGCACACCGGCCCACCCCCGTGGAGTGGGCCGGCGGCTGGCGGCCCCGGCAGGGCGCCGGGGTGGGCATCGTCCTGGTCGGCGACGGCCTCGGACTGGGCTTCGCGGCGCTGGTCTCGGTACTGGTGGCGGCCGTACTGGTCTACTCCTGGCGCTTCTTCGACGACCCGCCGGCCCACCAGGCGGGGGCGTTCCCCGCGCTGATCCTGGTCTTCCAGGCCGCCATGTGCGGCTTCACCCTGACCGGCGACCTGTTCAACGCCTTCGTCTTCTTCGAGCTGATGGGCGTGGTCGCCTACGCGCTGACCGGCTACCGCGTCGAGGAGGCCCGCGCCGTCCAGGGGGCGCTCACCTTCGGGTTCCTCAACTCCCTGGGCGGCTACGCCACACTGCTGGGCATCGGCCTGCTGTACGCGCACACCGGTGCGCTCGGCCTCGCCCCGCTCGGTGCGGCGCTGGACGCCGCCCCGCACAGCGCCGGGATGCTGGTGAAAGCCGCATTCGTGCTGGTGGCCACCGGCTTCCTGGTCAAGGCCGCCGCCTTCCCCTTCCACTTCTGGCTGCCCGACGCCCACACCGTCGCCCCCACCCCGGTGTGCATGCTGCTGTCCGGGGTGATGGTGCAGCTGGGTGTCTACGGCACGGCCCGGCTCTACTTCACCGTGTTCGCCGGCCCCGGCGGGCTCCCCGGCACGGCCGTGCGGCGCACCCTGCTGGTGCTGGGCGTGCTGACCGCCCTGGCGGGGGCGCTGCTGTGCTGGCTGCAACGGCACATCAAACGGCTGCTGGCCTTCTCCACCGTCGCGCACACCGGTCTCTTCCTCGTCGGCCTGGCCTCCCTCACCCCCGAGGGAGTGACCGGCACCGCGCTGTACGTCCTCGGCCACGCCGGTGTCAAGGCCGCCCTGTTCGGCTGCGCGGGCGTCCTCGTGGACAGGTTCGGCAGCGTCGACGAGCAGGAACTGCACGGCAGGGGAGGGGAGTTGCGCCGGGTGGGGGTGCTGTTCACCGTCGGCGGGCTGGCCCTCGCCGGACTGCCGCCGTTCGGCACCGGACTGGGCAAGGCACTTTCGGAAGAGGCGGCGGGCGGCTGGGCGACAGTCGTCTTCGTGCTGGTGTCCGCCGCCACCGGCGGGGCGGTCCTGCGGGTGGCGGGCGGCGTCTTCCTCGGCCTGGGCGCCCCGCCCGCCGAGGCGGACGTCCCCGCCCGGCCGGCGCGGGAGCGGCCCCCGGACGCGACGGAACCGGGCGGTCCCGGCCCGGGAGGCGCGGGCGTCGCCCGTACGGATGGTACGGACGCGGACGGCGCGCGCGGGACCGGCGCTGCGGAGACGGCCGGTGCGGCGGGCACGGGGAGTGCTGCGGGCCCGGCAGGCGCGGCGGGCGCGGGGAGTGCTGTCGGCCCGGCGAGTGGTGCCGGTCCGGCGAGTGCGGCGGGGGACGGCGATGCCGAGACCACCGGCGCCGACGAGCCGACGGAGACCCAGGGCAGGGTGACCCGGGCCCCCGACACCATGCTCGCCGCCACCGGGGCCCTGCTCGCGGGCGGACTCGCGGTCGGCTGTGTGCCCGGGCTGTGGGCGGCCGTCAGCCGGGCGGCGGACTCCTTCACCGATCACACCGGTTACCTGGCGACGGTGCTGTTCGCCCGCGCGGAACCGCTGCCGCACTCGCCGGTGCCGCAGTGGACGGCCACGGGTGTGCTGCTCGGTCTGCTGTCTGCGGCCCTCGGCGCCGGTGCGGCCTGCGTCGCGCTGCGCACCGTGCCCAGCGGGGTGCGGCCCCGCTGGTCGAGGCCGCTGCGCCGGCTGCACTCCGGGCACCTGGGCGACTATGTCGCCTGCGCCCTGGCGGGTGTCACCCTGCTCGCCGCACTGGTGTGGTGAGGGCCGCCGGGCAGCTCACCGCCTGCCGGTGACCTTGTCGGGGGTGACCCGGACGGCGATCCGCTCCCCGTCGGTGCGGGCGGCCTCGGCGTTGAACTCCGCGTAGCTCTTGCCGGTGTACTTGCGTGCGATGGTGTCCAGCAGCGTGTGGCCGGTGTCCGGGGTGAGGGTGACGGTGCCCTGCACCTCGGTGTAGACGTAGGGCGTCTCCGGAGGGTTGATCACAACCGCCACGCGCGGGTCCCGCGCCATGTTCCTGGCCTGCCGGCGGTCGGCGGTCGTGGAGAAGAGCAGATCGTCGCCGTCGCGGATCACCCACACCACCGTCTGGTGGGGCCGCCCGTCGGGCATGAGCGTCGCCACGGTCGCGAAGGCGTTCGATTCGTCGAGGTACTTCTTCAAGTCGTCCGGAAGTGCGGTGGTCATCAGCGGTGTCCTCACATACGGAGCGGAAGGAAGCCGGCGGACGCGCCGCACAGGGCGCGCCGCACCCGTCAACTTCCCCCGCGCGGACGGTTATTCCGCGTACGGAGTGCCGGTCCGGCGAATGCGCCCCCAAGCGCGCCCCCATAACACATCGCACATGCGCGGTGTCTGAGTGTGGCCAAATCTCCCCGCCTCCTCCTTCCGGTGCGCTTATATGTATGGAGTCGCGCCTGTCAAAAGCGGTTATCAGGCCCTGAGGGGGGACTCAGTGTGATCCGGGTACTGCTGGTGCACGATGTGCGCATTCTCAGATGCGCGCTGGCCGCTCTGGTCGGGGCGGAGCCCGACATGGAGGCCGAGGCCGCCTCCTGGAAGGACGCGGTACGGCCGGTACGGGGCCGTGCCGCCGACGTCTGCGTCGTTGACGCCGACATGGCGGGCCGCACCTCCCTGGACGAACTCGCCCGTTTCGCCGACCACCCGGGCACCGCCGGGCACCCGCCGCGCCCGCACCGGCTGCTGGCGCTCGTCAGCCAGGACTGCCCCGGGGCGCTGCGCCGCGCACTCGACGCCGGCGCCAGCGGCTTCGTGTGCAAGGACGCCCTTCCCGAACAACTGGTCAGAGGCATACGGCGGGTGGCCGACGGAGAGCGCTTCGTCGACAACGCCCTGGCCCAGACCCTGCTGCGGGCCTCCGAAGTGCCGCTGAGCCAACGGGAGCTGACGGTGCTCTCCGCCGCCGCCGAAGGCGCACCCGTCCCCGAGATAGCCCGCAGGCTGGGCCTGTCCACCGGGACCGTCCGCAACTACATGTCCGCCATCACCCGCAAGACCGGCGCCCGCAACCGGGTGGACGCCATCCGGATATCCCAGGGCGCGGGCTGGCTCTGAACCCGGCGCGGGCTTCCGGCGTGCGGGCGAGACCGACCGGTTCCCGGGCCGCCCGCACCCGGCCGGCCCGCCCCGCCCGCACGACGGAAGCCCGCACCCGGCCTCGCGGTTCACGGCGCCCACCGGTCACGCCACGCCCGTCCGCCGCGCCGTGGCCACCGGTCACACCCGTGGCCCCGCGGTCCAGCCGGCGGTCAGATCCCGGTAGAGGGCGCTGCGCTCCACCAGTTCGGCGTGGGTCCCGCACGCCGTCCGTTCCCCGTCGAGCACCAGGACGCGGTCGGCCCGCAGCGCGGAGCTGATCCGGTGCGCGACGACCACCAGTGTCCCGGGGCGCTCGGCGAAGGCCCGCTCGGCGTGTTCCTCGGCGGCGGGGTCGAGCCGGCTGGTCGCCTCGTCCAGTACGGCCAGCGGGGCGGGGGAGAGCCAGGCGCGGGCCAGGGCCAGTTGCTGCCGCTCGCCCGCCGACAGCGAGGCGGGCTCCACCTGTCCGTCGAGCCCGCCCAGCCGGTCCACCAGCTCCGCGGCGCCGACCGCCACCACGGCGCCCAGCAGCGACGGGTCGCCCGGCGGCGCGGTCCGGTCCGGCAGCAGGCAGCACAGGTTCTCGCGGACGGTGCCGGTGAACACGTACGCCTCCTGCGGGATCAGCACCCTCTCCTCCGCGCGGACCGGCGCACCGGGCGGGCCGGCGACGACCGGGCGCCCGTCCAGCAGCACCTCGCCGCCGGTGGGCCGCAGCAGTCCGGCGATCAGCAGCGCGAGGGTGGACTTGCCCGCGCCGCTGGGGCCGACGACCGCCAGCCGTCCGCCCGCCGGAACCGTCAGGTCCAGTCCGCACAGCACCGGCCGGGCCGCCGTTCCGTAGGCGAAGGTGAGCCGGCGCAGAGTGAGCGCCGGCGGCGCGGGCCGTCCGCCGCGCACCGCCGGCGCCCGGGACGGGCCAGGCAGCGGTACGCCGGCGGGCGCGCCCTCCCGCAGCCGGCCGATCACCACGGTCAGCCGGGCCCCGGCGCCGCCCAGCCCGTGCACCAGGCTCTGAAGAGCGGGCAGCAGTGCCTGCGTCAGATACGTGAGGGCGCCGGCCAGCGCCCCCGCGCTCACCCCGTGCCGCAGCAGCCACGGCGCGCACACCAGCAGCAGGACGACGGGCAGCCGTCCGCCCACCCCGAGGGCGAGCGCGCGGGCGACGCCCCAGCGGGCGAGGGAGACGGCGGCCCGCCGTTCCGTCTCGACGCGCCGGAGCACCGTGCGCCGCACCGTCTCCTGGGCGCCGCAGGCAGCGATGTCCCGCAGGGCGCTCACCATCGTGCCGGTCTCGCCCGCCAGTTCCTCGTCGGCCACCAGAACGGCGCGCTGCCGCCGGGCCAGGGGGCCCAGGGTGGCGGCGAAGACGGCGAGACCGGCCAGCAGCGGCGGCAGCACGACCAGCAGCAGCCGGGGCGCGAGCGCCGCCAGCCCGGTGACCGCGCCCGCGAGGGTGACGAGGAACGAGCGGGAGACCATCACGATCCCGGCGAAGCTGTCCCGGGCGATCTCCACCTGGTGCGTGAGACGGGAGACGACGCCGCTGCCCGGCGTGTGCCGGCCGCCGCCCGGTGCCACCGCGGCGGTGACCGCCTCGTACAGTCCGCGTCCCACCACGCGCCGCACCAGTTCGTCGCGGAGCGGCTCGGTCAGCGCGGCCACCTGCCGGTAGACCCGCGCCATGCCCAGCGCGCCCACCGCCAGCGCGGCAGCGGCGACGGCCAGCCACCACAGCCCCGTGGCGGGCCGCCCGGCCAGGAAACCGTCGTCCAGTGCGCGGGCCAGGGCGAATCCGAGCGCGAAGGTGTGGGCGCCCTCCAGCAGCGACCAGCCGGCCAGTGCGCCCAGTACCCGGGGCCGCCGGGCCAGGAAGCGCAGCCCGGCACCGACGAGCCCGGGGCGCCGGTGCCTGCCGGCGGCGGGGTGCACGGCGGGGGCCTCAGCCATGGCCGCTCCCCGTGTCGTCGGCGAACAGCGCCCGGTAGGCGGGGTCCTCCCACAACCGGTCGTGGGGGGCGATCGCGCGGACGCGGCCCGCGTCGAGCCAGACGGTGCGGTCGGCGCGGGCGGCGGTCGAGGCGCGGTGCGTGACCACCAGCCGGGTGCGTGCCGCACCGTCGGGGCCGCCCCACAGCGCCCGGGTGACCTCGTGTTCGGTCACCGTGTCCAGGCTGGAGGTGGCGTCGTCCAGGATCAGTACGCGCGGGTCGCGGACCAGCGCCCGGGCCAGCCCCAGCCGTTGCACCTCGCCGCCGGACAGCGGGGCCCGGTCGTGCGGGGTGGCGTAGCCCTCGGGGAGGGTGCGCAGGAAACCGTCGGCGCAGGCGGCGGCAGCCGCGGCCCGCACACGTGCCCCGTGCGGGCCGCGGGCGGGGGCGCCGGCCGCTATGGCGTCGCCGACCGTGCCGCCGAAGAGCACGGGCCGGGCGAAGGCGAAGGCGACGGTGTCGCGCAGCGCGGCCGTCCGGAGCCCGGCCAGGTCCGCGCCGTCCAGCAGCACCTGCCCCGCGTCGGGTTCGACGAGACGGCCGGCGACGGCCGCCAGCAGCGACTTCCCGGCCCCGGACCGGCCCACCACCGCGACGGTGGAGCCGCCGGGCACCACCAGGTCCACGCCCCGCAGCACCGGCTCCCCGGCGTAGGAGGCGTGCACCCCGCGCAGCTCCAGCCGGTCGGCCCCGCCCTCCGCACGGCCCGGCGGCGTGCGGGTGCCCTGCGGCAGGGCGGGCACCGCCAGCACCTCGGCCAGGCGCTGCGCCGCCGTACGGCCCCGGACCAGGGCGTTGAGCTGTCCGACGAGTGTGCCGATGCCGGCCGCGAGGACGGCGTACCGGGCGGCGGCCACCAGACCGCCCACGCTCAGCTGACCGGCGCTCAGCAGCAGCCCACCGGTGGCCACGACGGCGAGCTGGAGGAAGGGCACCAGCACGGCGGCCTGTGCGGTGGCCCGGCCCTGGAGGTGCCAGGTGCGGTGGCCGTGCTCCGAGAGCCGGGCCACGGGCTCCAGTACGCGGCGCCGTTCGCGCTCCACGGTGCCGCCCGCCGCGATGGTCCGGGCACCGGCCATGGCCTCCACCAGCCTTCCGGCGACGGCGGCCTGCGCCTCCTGATAGCGGGCCACACACGCGGCGGAGGTGCGGGAGAAGGCGCGCAGCAGCAGCACCAGCAGCGGGATGCCGGCGGCGAACACCAGGGCGAGCCGCGGATCCAGCAGGACGAGCGCCACGACGCCGCCCGCCGGGGTGACCAGGGCGGCCAGTGCGGAGGCGGCACTTCCGGGGGTGGTGCCGGCGTGCGCCGCGTTGCCGGTGCAGCGGGTGACCAGGTCGCCGTGGGCGAAGCGGCCGGCGCGCAGCGGCGAGACGGCCAGCAGACGGTCGGTCAGCGCGGTGCGCAGCCGTGCCGTCGTACGGGCGGCGAGCGTACCGGTGAGCACCGTCTCGGCGGCGTCCAGCACCACCAGGGCGCAGGTCAGCGCGGCGCACACGGCGAGCCAGCCGCCGGCCCGCCCGCCCGGGGCGCCGCCGGCCAGCAGCAGGTCGAGGGTGTGGCCGAGCGCGGCGGGCAGCGCCAGTTGGGCACCCGCCGCCGCGGTGGCGCACAGGAAGAGCGCCGCGACACGTCCTTTGTGCCGGCGCACTTCCGCCCGCAGCAGCCGGTGCGCCCTCGGCGGCACGGCCTGCGCCGAACCGGGGTGGCCGCCGGTTCCCGCCGGCGCCGCGGACGTGGGGGAGTGCCCCTGGGCGGGGGAGAGCCCCCGCCCAGGGGCACCGGGTGCGACGGTCACCCGGTCACAGACACAGGAGCGTGCTGTGGGAGCTGTGCTTGTCGCACAGGAGGAGGCTGGCGCTGCTGTCGTCGCCGCCGCCGGTCCGCTCCTCGGGCTCCATCGTCTGCAGGTCGAGAAGTGCCATGGTGGTTGTTCCTTCCCATTCGGGTGATCGGATGTGTGTTACAGGGACGGTGGTGCTTCGGTACGGCCTTCGTCCCCAAGGCCGGTCTGTGGGCCGCCCGGCGCGGACGCCGGCGCGGATCGGGCCGGAGCGGCGGTCAGGCCGCGCGGCACGGGCGGCAGGAACGGCAGGGCCGGCGGTGCGGTGCCCTCGCGGACGGCCGCGGCGGCGCCCGCCGCCAGCAGACAGCCCGCCGTCCCGGTGGCCAGGTCCATCGACAGCCGCATCATCTGGTCGCCGGGGAAGGCCAGTTCGCCCCCGTACGGCATGGCGTACCAGCCCAGCCCCTCCGACTGGGCCGCCAGGTCCAGTTCGGTGACGCCGGGGGTGGTGGTCCGGCTCAGATGGAGCAGCATCCCGGCGCGGCCCTGGAAGAGGCCGGGCTGCGCGTAGTAGCGCATCCGCGCGGCGGGCAGGATGCCGGCCCGGGCCCGCGCGAAGCGGTCGTGGCCGGGCCGGTGTGCGAGGAAGTCGTCGAGCACCATGGCGATGCCTACGCTGCCCGCGCCCAGGTACGGCATGGTGCGGCTGCCCTCGTCGACGACGAGGGTGCCGGCGCTGTCGCGTACGCAGCGGCCGAGGTCGCGCTCCAGCGCCCGTTCGGCGAGGTCCAGTTCCGCGGGGTCGCCGTTGCGCTCGTGGCGCCGCAGGAACAGCAGAGCCGCACCCGTGGCACCGTGCAGCAGTCCGGCCCTGGCGCGGCCCGCGGTCTCCTCGGCGGGCTCCTCCAGCCGCCGGGCGAGCAGCCGCGCGGCCTCCTCGGCGGGGGCGCGCAGCCCCTCCTCGCCGGTGAGGTGGGCGAGGTGGCCGAGGGCGAGACCGAGCCCGGCGAGCCCGCCGTACAGGGAGTCGCCGAGGCGCTGCCACTTCTCCGCCAGCACCCGCTCGGTCAGCTCCAGGGCCCGTTTGGTGTGCCCGGCCCGGGCCAGGACGCAGGCGATGCCGGGCAGTCCGTCGTACAGCCCCAGGGGGGTGCCGCGGGGCGGCGGGTCGGTGTGCCGCAGCAGCCACTCCTCGCCCTGCGGACAGGGGCCCGCGCCGGTCTCCGCCAGGGCGTGCAGCACGCCTGCCGCGCCGTGTGCAAGGCCCAGTCCGCCGCCGTCGGAGAACTGCGCGATGTCGCCGGGGAAGAGCCGGTCGTCGCGGTCGGGTGTCGCCGAGGCGAGGATCGCGCGGACCATCGAGTCGCGGGCGGCGGGCCAGTCGGCCGGGGCCGGGGGCCCTGCCGGACGGGCCGGCCGGGTGCCGCGCGACGGCTGCCGCCCGCCCGTCCCGCCGCCCTCGATGGTGGCGACGGCCTCGGCCAGGAACCGCTCGGGGATGCCGGGGAACTGGGCGGCGGCGATCCGCGCCAGATCCGCCGCCTTGGCCCGGTCCACGGCCAGCAGGGTCGTCATCGGGACGAACAGGGCCAGCCGCAGGCAGGCCAGCGCGTAGCGGTCGATGTCGTAGCCCGAGCGGTCGGCCGGGGCGATGAAGCCGGGGTGGGCGACGATCTGGCGGGGGTCGTCCTCGGCCCGCGCCGCCGCCTCGAAGTCCAGCAGGGCCACCGACTCCTCGTCCGGCGCGACCATGATGTTGAACATGTGCAGGTCGTTGAAGACGATGCCCCGCTCGTGCACCGCCGTGACGGCCTCCTCCACCAGCCGGTGCATGCGCAGCGCCCACGCGGTGTGCCGGGCCACGGCCTGCGGGTCGGGATCGGGGCTCAGCAGTGGATGTCTCTCGGCGAAGAAGGAGTTCAGAGGTCTGCCGGACAGCTCCTCCATCACCAGGAACCGGTGGCCGTCCAGCGTGAACCAGTCCCGCACGGCGGGCACCACCGGCAGTCCGGCGAGCTGGTCGAGCGCCGCTTTCTCCCGCTCCAGCCGGGCCACCGCGTCGGCCCCGTCGGCGGCGAGACCGGCGTGGGGGCGGGCCTCCTTGAGCACCACCCGGCTCCCGTCGCGGGTGTCGGTGCCGCCGTAGACGCCGCCGCCGTTGGAGAAGTGCAGGGCCCGCTCGATGCGGTACGGCAGGTCCGCGACGGTGGCGGAGTCACGGGCCGCCAGGTGCGGGCGGAGGAAGGCGGGCAGCTCCACCCCGTCCGGCACCCGGAAGGCGGGGTCCTTGCGGTCGGGCACCAGCTGCCCGTCGGCGTTCTCGACGGCCGGCACCAGCTGTCCGTGTGCGTCGAGGCAGAACCGGGGTGCGAAACCGCCGTAGCGCACGTACAACGGCCCCCGTCCCCACCGCAGATCGGTGAGAATGTACGGACCGGGTCTGCCGTCGAGCACGGCACCCAGCTCTTCGAGAATTTCCTGAAGCTGTCCCTCGTCGGCCGGATAGATGGTGGCGAATTTACCGCTCGTGCCGCGCCCGGCGTATTTCGCGTTCCGCAGGTACAGCAGAGTGCGGTGCGGGACGAATTTGAAGGGAATTCTCCGCGGGACGCAGTGGTCCCAGACGGCGGTGCCGATCGCGTCGGCGTTGTCCAGCGTCGCCGAGGCGTGGATCTTCCAGCCCTGCAACGGGAACTCGCCTGCCTGCGGGCGCAGCTCCAGCCAGTCCCCGGAGCGGGTCTGCCGCCAGCCTTCGGGGACGGGCCGGAGCGAGACGGGAAAGGCACCCGCGTCCGGTGTCCCGTCGCTGTCCTGGGCGGAATCCGACAAGCGGTCGGGTGTGTCGTAGAAATACCTGTCCGCGAGACAGAAAATCTCGTACCGCTTGTCCATCGTTCCCCTCCCCTGGGAAGCACGGAACAAGCGTGCAGCACCGGGAAAGGAATGGGTAGTCAGTTCTGTCACGAACAGAATGTGAGGAACGCACGGGTAACCTGCCGGACGGTCCTGCGGGAAAGCGTCACCCGTGCGCCCTCGGCGCCCGTCAGCCGCGCGGGTGCAGTCCCAGCCCGCCGCCGGGCGGCGCCGCGAAGTGCCGCGCGACCTCGGCGTCGGACACCTCGGCCACCGTGGCCGGCGACCAGCGGGGCCTGCGGTCCTTGTCGACCAGCTGCGCTCGCACCCCCTCGACCATATCGTGCGAGGAGAGCGTCGCCACGGAGGTGCGGTACTCCTGCTCCAGCGCCTCCTCCAGCGAGTGCAGTCCGCGGGCCCGCCGCAGCGCGGCGAGCGTCACCTTGAGCGCGGTGGGCGATTTGCCCTCGATCGCCTCGGCCGCCTCCTTGGCTGCCGTGGCGCCGCTGTCCCGCAGCCTGCGCAGGATCTCCTCGATGTCGTCGGCCGCGTAACACGTGTCGATCCAGGACCGGTGGGCGGCGAGAGCGGCGGGCGGGGCCGGGGCCGCGTACCGGGCGACCGCCTCCTGCGGCGGGGTGTGGGCCAGCGCCGCCGAGAAGCCGGCCAGCCGCTCGGACGGTACGAAGTGGTCGGCGAGCCCGCACAGCAGCGCGTCCCCGGCGCCCACCGGGCCTGCCGTCAGCGCCAGGTGCGTGCCCGTCTCGCCCGGTGCCCGGGACAGCAGCCAGGTGCCGCCCACGTCCGGGACGAAGCCGATGCCGGTCTCCGGCATGGCGACCCGCGCCCGCTCGGTGACGACACGGACGGTGCCGTGCGCGGAGATCCCCACGCCGCCGCCCATGACGATCCCGTCCATGAGCGCCACGTACGGCTTGGGGTAGCGGGCGATCCGGGCGTTGAGCCGGTACTCCTCGGCCCAGAACCGTGCGGACGCGGCGCCGCCGCCCGCCCGTACGTCGTCGTGGACCCCGCGCATGTCGCCGCCCGCGCACAGCCCCCGCTCGCCGGCGCCGCTGATGACGACGGCCGCCACCTCGGGGTCGTCCTCCCAGGCGTCGAGGGCCGCGGCGACACGGCGGACCATCTCCAGGTCGAGCGCGTTGAGCGCCTGGGGCCGGTTGAGGACCAGACGGCCCACGCGGCCGTCCTTGGCGGCGAGGACGGTCGGTTCGGTCTCGGGCATGGTGCGTCGGCTCCTTCGCGCGTGACGGCGGTGGGTCGATCTTCCGGGCCACCGTACGTGGTGGGGGACGCACCCGCCGTCGCCCCCGTCACGCCCGGGCGGTGCCCGAGACGGTGCCGTCCGCACGGTGGTCGAGCAGGACGCGTGCCGGACGAGCGGGTCCCCCCGCCCGTCGCGCATTCAACAGGTGTGCCGGACAGGGGCCGGGGCAGGCGTATCTGTGTCGTACGGCAAATGTTGTCTTCGAAGGGCACCCTATGGATCTCCACGCGGCGCGCACCCCGCCGCCCGCCCGCAGCAGGAGGGCGCGGTCCCGGACCCGCCGCGGACGGATCCGGGACGCTGCCGCTCCGGCTCCGGCTCCGAACCGGTGCGGCTGGGGGAGCGGGTGACCAGCCGGGGCGGTCCTCACACCCCGGGTTTTGCTCGGCCACCGGCGCCTTCCCCCGGCGAGGGCAGCGCCCCCGTGCGCACACCTGACGGCACCCGGGCGGCCGGACCCCCGCCGGACACGGGCGACGCGGCCCCCTCCGGTGAGCAGCCGCCCCCTGCCGACGGGGCGCAGGCGCTGCGCACCGAGCTGGCCCAGCTGCGGCAGGCCATGGAGACCCGCCCCGTGATCGACCAGGCCCGCGGCGTCCTGATGGCCTCCTGGCGCTGCACCCCGCACACCGCCTGGCAGGTCCTGGTCGACGCCTCGCAGCGCACCAACACCAAACTGCGGGAGATCGCCGTCCTGCTGACCGGCAGCACCCAGGGCGAACCGCTGCCCGACTGGCTGCGCAGCGCGGTGCTCAGCTCCTACGCACGTATCGCCGGCACCCCGGCGCCCGGCCGCGGCCCGCGACCCCGCTGAGGCCCCCGGACCGGGAGGGCGGCCGGTGCGGGGCCGCGGCGTACGGGCCGCCGCACCCGGCAACCGGACCGGCCCCGGGGCGGCGGCCCGGCTCTCAGCCGTCCTGCCCGGGCCCCGGCTCCGGCGCCGCCGCGCAGGACGCCGGGCCCGCCGAGTCCGCGCCCGGCTCCATCGCCCAGGCGCCCGCGAGCAGTTCCTCGACCAGTTCGTCCACTTCCAGGCGCTTTTCCACCCGTTCCAGATCCGGCACCCGGGCGTGCGTGCTGACCTGGCGCGGGGCCAGCAGCGAACAGCAGTCCTCGTCCGGCAGCACCGAGACCTCGGCGGTGCCCAGGGCCCGCGCCTCGTCGATGATCTCCTGCTTCTCCCAGCCGAGCAGGGGCCGCAGCAGCGGCAGCGAGGCCGCCTCGTCCACGGCGGCCATGTTCGCGACCGTCTGGCTGGCGACCTGGCCCAGGCTGTCGCCCATCACCAGGGCGCCGGCCCCCAGCCGCTGCCCCAGGGCCCCGGCGGTGCGGGCCATCAGCCTGCGCTGCGCCACCACCTGGAGCCGTCCGGCACCGGCGATCGCGAGCTGCTTCTGCGCCTTGCCGAGGGGCACGATCCACAGGGTGCGGTCCGGCTGGAAGCGGTTCAGTTCCCGGGCCAGCGCGTACGCCTTGTAGACGGAGGAGGCGTCGGTGTAGGGCGCTCCGGTGAAGTGGACGAAATCGCAGGCCAGTCCGCGCCGCATGGCGCGGTAGGCGGCCACCGGCGAGTCGTAACCGCCCGACAGCAGCGCCAGCGCCCGGCCGCTGGACCCCACCGGCAGTCCGCCCTGGCCGGCGACGCGCTTCCAGGCCAGATAGCTGCCCTTGCGCTCGACCTCCACGGCCAGCTCGACGTCGGGCGCCGTCAGGTTCACCTGTGCGCCCGTCTCCAGCCGCACCCGTTCCCCGACGGCGGCGGCCAGCGCGGAGGAGGTGAGGGGAAAGGACTTGTCCCGCCGCTTGGCGCGTACGGCGAAGGTGATGACGCCCCGCCCGCCGGAGCGCTCCTCCCACGCCCGGCGCAGGGCCCGGACGGCGTGGTCGCCGATGTCCTCCACCGTGCTGGGCACCCGCACGGCGGGCTGCACCAGGTTGAAGCCGATCACCCGCCGCACGCACGCGACGAGCTCCTCCAGGGACAGCGGGCTGTTCGCGGTGGGGCCCACCAGCGTCACGCTGCGGCCCTTCTCGATCCAGGCGGGCCCGGGCAGGCCCTGCAGGGCGTCCCGCAGATTGCGGTGGAGCAGTTCCTCGAATCGGGCACGGTTGCGGCCCCTGAGGAAGATCTCCCCGTGCTTGAGCAGGACGCACTCCTGCCCCTCCGGTCCGGGCTCGCGCACCCGGGCGCGCGCCCGCTGCGGCGCGGGCACCGCCGGGCGCGGGTGCGTCGTCGGCCGCTGCTGTGCCTCGTGCTGCGCGTGTCCCTGCTGCCGTTCCTGTTCCCCGGCAGCGGGACGGGACCTTGAGATCGTCACGGATTCTTCCCTCCTGGCACACCAGGCTAAGCGACCGGTGACCGCCCCGGTTCCGGCGCGCTCGCGGTCGGGAGGCCGGTTCCGCGGGCGGCAGCGGTTCGGGGAGGATGCCCGGTGCGGGCGGTGCGGTACCGCGCGCGGGCATCACCGACACGAGGGAGCCGCATGGCCGAGGTCGTCGAACTGGTCCACTACCCCGTCAAGGGCTGTGCCCCCGTGACGGCGCCCACGGCCCGGCTGCTCGCCGCCGGTCTCGCGCACGACCGGGCCTTCATGGTCGTTACGCCCGACGGGGTGGGCCGCACCCAGCGCCGCGACCCGGCGCTGGCCCGCGTCCGGCCCCGGGTGCACGGGCAGGAGGGCGCCGGCGAGCTGCTGTCGCTGCGGGCGCCGGGCGCGGGCGAGCTGACCGTCGAGGTGGACACGGAGGGGGAGCGGCGCCCGGTGGAGATGCTGGGGCGTCCGCTGCGCGGCATCGACCAGGGCGATACGGCGGCCGACTGGTTCACCCAGGTGCTCGGGGTGCCCAGCAGGCTGGTCAGGGTGCCGCCCGACAACGACCGGGTGACCGACGGGCTGATCCCCGGCACCTGTCGCTACGCCGACAGCAGCGCCGTCCTCGTGGTCTCCCGCGCCTCGCTGGACGCCCTCAACGCGCGGCTGGCCGCCCGTGGTGCCGAGCCGCTGCCGATGAGCCGGTTCCGTCCCAACATCGTGGTGGCCGGGTGGGAGGAGGAGCCGCACGCCGAGGACCGGGTCCGCCGGCTGCGGATCGGCCCGGCCGAACTCGGCTACGCCAAGCCGGCCATCCGCTGCGCGGTCACCCTGGTCGACCAGGAGACGGGGCGCAAGAGGGGCCCCGAACCCCTGCGCACGCTGGCCGGCTACCGCCGTGCCGCACAGGGGGGTGTCGCCTTCGGCGCCAAGTTCTCGGTGCTGCGCCCGGGCACGCTCACGGTGGGGGACCGGCTTCAGGTGCCGGCCTGGGGCGCGTCCGAGGTGTGAGGCGGCGGTGCCGCTCCGCACCGCTTGGGGGGTTTCTCCGTCGGCGGCCGGGCAACCCGCCCCCGGCCGCCGGGGTCAGGCCAGTGCTTCGGCGGCCCCGGGCCCGGCCCGGGGCGTATCCGCGAACTGACCTGGAGATGATTCGTGTCCACCACCGAGAAGACCGCCCTGGACGAGGCCGCGCACGAGACGGTTCCCCCGCACAGCTCCCGGACCGCCGATGACCGCACGGGCATCAGCGACGTGTTCGTCCTCGGTATGGACGAGGCCAACCGCGCCACCCTGGAGGCGGTGCCCGGCGCCGAACGCTACCGCTTCCACCCGCTGCTGACCCCCGAAGAGCTCCAGGAGGACGAGGTCTCGGTGCCCGAGCTGCTGGAGCGGGCACGCGGCGTCCTGGACGGTTTCGGCGGCAGGATCGACGCCGTCGTCGGCTACTGGGACTTCCCCGTCAGCACCATGATCCCGCTGCTGGCACGGGAGTACGGCACGCGCAGCACCAGCCTTGAGTCGGTGGTCAAGTGCGAGCACAAGTACTGGAGCCGGCTGGAGCAGCGGAAGGTCATCGAGGAGGTGCCCCGCTTCGGCCGCGTCGATCTGGAGGCCGCCGAACCGGAGCCCCCCGAGGGCGTGCGGTTCCCGATGTGGGTCAAACCGGCCCTGGCCTACTCCTCCGAACTGGCCTACGGGGTCGAGAACCTGGCCGAGTTCAGGGACGCCGTCGCCAGGATCAAGGAGGGCATCGGCAGGGTCGGCAGGCCGTTCGAGTACATCCTGGAGCAGGTGGAGCTGCCCGAGGAGATGCGAGGCGTCGGCGGTGTGGTCTGCCTCGCCGAGGAGACGCTCACCGGTCTCCAGTGCGCCGTCGAGGGCTACGCGCTCGACGGCGAGGTCACCGTCTACGGGGTGCTGGACTCCATCACCTACCCCGACTCGCCCTCGTTCCTGCGCCACCAGTACCCGAGCATGCTGCCCCAGCCCGTGCAGGAGCGGCTGGCCGAGGTCGCCAAGCGGGTGATCGGGCAGATCGGGATGGACGCGGCCACCTTCAGCATCGAGTTCTTCTACGACCCGGGCAAGGACGAGGTGCGGCTGCTGGAGATCAACCCGCGGCACTCCCAGTCGCACGCCGAGCTGTTCCACTTCGTGGACGGCGCCCCCAACCACCACTGCATGCTGGCCCTCGCGCTGGGCCGCGACCCGGCCCTGCCGCACCGCGGGGGCAACTACCGGTACGCGGCCAAGTGGTACCACCGCTGGTTCACCGACGGCGTGGCCCGGCGCGTGCCCTCGCAGCAGGAGATCGCCCGGGTCGAGGCGCGGATACCGGGGGTCGTCGTCGATGTGGTGCCCCGGCCGGGCCAGCGGCTGGACCACCTGTCCCAGCAGGACAGCTACAGCTACGAACTGGCCCACGTCTTCACGGCCGGGGACGACGAGGAGGAGCTGCGGGACAAGTACGACCGCGCCATCGCCGCCCTGGGGCTGCACGGCGAGCCCTCCCAAGGAGGCGCCGACGGCGGCCGGGAGTGACGGGACCGGCCGCAGGCCCGCGCACAGCAGTACGGAAAGGAGCGGAGGCCGCGCCCATGCGCAGCGTGCACAACCTGCCCTACGAGACGAAGGAAGAGCAGACCACCGTGCCGCTCCCGGACGGCACCCGGCTGGCGGCCCGGATCTGGCGTCCGGTCTGCACGGACGACCAGCCGCTCCCGGCCGTACTGGAGTACATCCCCTACCGGCAGCGCGACCTGACGGCCGTCCGGGACTCCGTCCACCACCCCTACATCGCCGGGCACGGCTATGTGTGCGTCCGGGTGGACCTGCGCGGCACCGGGGACTCGGACGGGGTGCTGGAGGACGAGTACCTGGAGCAGGAGCAGCGGGACGCCGAGGACGTGCTGGCCTGGCTCGCCGCGCAGCCCTGGTGCGACGGCACCACCGGGATGATGGGCATCTCCTGGGGCGCGTTCGCCGCCCTCCAGGTGGCCGCCCGGCAGCCGGAGAGCCTGCGGGCGATCGTCATCGCCTCGTTCACCGACGACCGGTACGCCGACGACATGCACTACATGGGCGGCGCCCTGCTCTCGGACAATCTGGCCGAGGCGGGCACCATGTTCGCCTACGCCACCTGCCCGCCCGACCCGGCCGTGGTCGGGGACCGGTGGCGCGGCATGTGGCGGGAGCGGCTGGAGGGCACCGAGCCGTGGGTGCTGGAGTGGCTGCGCCACCAGCGGCGCGACGACTACTGGCGGCACGCCTCGGTGTGCGAGGACTACCGGGCCGTGCGGTGCCCCGTGCTGGCGTCCAGCGGCTGGGCCGACGGCTACTCCAACGCCGTCACCCGGCTGCTGGCCCGGCTCGACGTGCCGCGCAAGGGGCTGATCGGCCCGTGGTCGCACAAGTTCCCGCACCTGGGGGAGCCGGGCCCGGCCATCGGCTACCTCCAGGAGGTCGTCCGCTGGTGGGACCACTGGCTCAAGGGCGAGGACAACGGGGTCATGGACGGGCCGATGCTCAGCGCCTGGATGCAGGACAGCGTGCCGCCGTCCACCGCCTACGAGGAGCGGTCGGGCAGGTGGGTCGTGGAGGAGGAGTGGCCCTCGCCGGCCGTCTCGGAGGTGTCCCACCCGCTCGCCCAGTACCGCATCCGCCCGGCGTCCGACGCGGCGCGGGACGGCGAGCCGGGGGCGGCCCTCACGGTGCGCTCCCCGCTGTCGGTGGGCCAGTTCGCCGGCAAGTGGGCGTCGTACAACGCGCCGCCGGACCTGCCCTACGACCAGCGGGAGGAGGACGGCGGCTCGCTCGTCTTCGAGACCGCACCGCTCTCCGAGCGGGTGGAGATCCTGGGCGCCCCGAGCGTCGAGCTGGATCTGACGGTCAGCGAACCGGTGGCCCAGGTCGCCGCGCGGCTGTCGGACGTGGCACCGGACGGCAGCGCCACCCGGGTCACCTACGGCCTGCTGAACCTGACCCGGCACACCGGCACCGACGAGCCCGAACCGCTGGAGCCGGGCCGCCGCTACCGGGCCACCGTGCAGCTCAACGGGGTGGCGCAGGCGTTCCCGCCGGGCCACCGCATCCGGCTGTCGCTGTCCACCTCGTACTGGCCGCTGGCCTGGCCGCCGCCCAGGCCCGTGCTGCTGACGGTGCACGAGAACACCAGCAGTCTCACCCTGCCGGTGCGCGAGCCGCGCCCGGAAGGGGAGGCGCCGCACGGGCTGTTCGGGGAGCCGGAGGGCACCCCGCCGCTGCCGACAACGGCACTGACCCCGCCGGAGGAGCGCTGGGAGGTCAAGCGTGACCTGATCGGCTACCGGCAGGAGTTGGAGATCGTCAAGGACCCGGGGCTCACCCGCCTGGACCATATCGGACTGGAGGTGGGGCGCCGCGCCGTTGAGCGGTACACGGCGGTCGCCGACGACTTCACCTCCGTCGGCGGCGAGTCCGCCTGGACCATGACGTTCCGGCGGGACGGCTGGGAGACCCGCACGGTCACCCGCACCGTGCTGACCTGCACCGGGAAGGAGTTCCACGTGCACGCCACGCTGGACGCCTACGAGGGCGGCGACCGGGTCTTCTCCCGCACCTGGAACGAGACCGTGCCCCGGGACCACCTGTGAGGGGCGGTCCCGGGGCACGGCGCCGGGGCACGGGGGGAGACCCCGGCACGGGGCGGGTCAGGGCACGACGACTATCTTGCGGCCCTTGCCCGCCGCGAACCGGTCCAGCGCCTCGGGGTAGGAGGCCAGCGGCAACCGGTCCGAGATGAACACCTCCGGGTCGAGGATGCCGCCGGCGAACAGTTCCGCGGCGCGCTCGTAGCTGTGCAGCACAGCCATCGAACCGGTGATGGTGATCTCCTGGTTGTAGATGCGGTACGGGTCGATGGTGGCCCGCGTCGCGTAGTCGGCGACGCCGAACTGGAGGAAGGTGCCGGCCTTGGCGACCCGGCCGAGGCCGTCCTGGATGGCGGCGGCGTTGCCGGTCGCGTCCACGACCAGGTCCCAGCCGCCGGGCCGGTCCAGCTCGTCGGCGCCGGCCGCGGCTGCGCTGCACCCCAGGGTGCGGGCCGTGGCCAGCCGGTCGGGGTTGAGGTCGACGATGTCCACACTGGCCGCGCCGGTGCGCTTGGCCAGCTCCAGCATCATCAGCCCCATCGTCCCGGAACCGTAGATCAGCACGTGCGAACCGAGCTGGCTCTTGAGGACGTCGTAGCCGCGTACCGCGCAGGACAGTGGTTCGATCAGGGCCGCGTCCTGGGTGCGCACGTGCTCGGGCAGCCGGACACAGTTGGCCACCGGCGCGACGGCGTACTCGGCGGCTCCGCCCGACCGGGTCACCCCGATCGCGGCCCACTTCTCGCACATGTTGTTGTGGCCCGTGCGACAGTAGCGGCACTCGTAGCAGTACAGCGACGGGTCGACGGCCACCCGGTCGCCCTCGGCCAGCTCGGTCACCTCGCTGCCCAGCGCGACCACCTCACCGGCGAACTCGTGCCCGGGGACCAGCGGCAGGGAGGGCGCGAACTCCCCCTCGAGGATGTGCAGATCGGTGCCGCACAGCCCGCACGCCGCCACCTTCACCACCACCTCGCGGGGCCCGGGGGTGGGGTCGGGCACCTCCGCCAGGGAGACCTTGCCCACGGACTCGACGAGTGCGGCCTTCATTTCACAGCTCCTAGCGACAGGCCCTGGACCAGCTTGTCCTGGGCGGCGAACCCTGCGGCGAGGACCGGCAGGGAGATGACGAGGGAGGCGGCGCACACCTTCGCCAGGAACAGGCCCTGGCTGGTGATGAACGTCGTCAGGAAGACGGGCGCCGTCTCGGCGACGACCCCGGTCAGCACCCGCGCGAAGAGCATCTCGTTCCAGGAGAAGATGAAGCAGATCAGCGCGGTGGCGGCGATGCCGGGCGCGGCGACGGGGGCGACGACCCGGGTGAGCACGGTGGGCAGCCGGGCGCCGTCCATCTGTGCCGCCTCGATCAGCGCGGTGGGCACCTCCGCGAGGAAGGACTGCATCATCCACACCGCGATCGGCAGGTTCATCGAGGTGTAGAGGATGACGAGCAGCCAGATGTTGTCGAGGAAGCCGGTGTTCTTGGCGAACAGATAGATCGGCAGGAGCCCGGCGACCACCGGCAGCATCTTGGTGGACAGGAAGAAGAACAGCACATCCGTCCACTTGCGGACCGGCCGGATGGACAGCGCGTAGGCGGCCGGCAGGGCCAGCACCAGCACGCACAGGGTGGAGACCACCGAGGCCGTCAGCGAGTTGGCCAGCGGGGGCCAGGGGCTGGCGCCGCCGCCCACACCGAAGAACTCCCGGTAGCCGTCCAGCGTCAGCGGGGCGGCGAGCGACGGCGGGTTGGTGGCGGCGTCCGACTCGCTGTGCAGCGAGGTGAGGACCATCCACACCATGGGCAGCACGAAGACGATCCCGCACACCCACGCCAGCAGGCCCAGCACGGCGTTCCGTCGGCGCACCTTCCGCGGTGCGGCGATCGCGGCGGTCGCACTCATGACCGGGCCTCCTCACGGAAGAGGGACGAGACCACCCGCAGTGCGAGGGTGGCGATGATCAGGGAACCGATGACCACCAGCACACCGGCCGCCGAGGCGAGTCCGTACTCGTGGCCCTGGTAGAAGGTCTGGTAGATGGTGTACGGCAGGTTGGCGGTGCCCAGCCCGCCGGAGGTGATGGTGAACACGGCGTCGAAGTTCTGCACGATGTAGATCGACCCGAGCAGGGCGCCCAGCTCCAGGTAGCGGCGCAGATGCGGCAGCGTCAGATAGCGGAAGATCTGCCAGGCGCCGGCTCCGTCGATCCGCGCGGCCTCGATGGCGTCGGCCGGCCGGCTCTGGAGCCCGGCGAGCAGGATCAGCATCATGAACGGGGTCCACTGCCAGATCAGTGCCACCTCGACGGCGCCCAGCGGCATCTCGGCCACCCAGTCCGGCTGCGGCGCGTCGTCACCGAAGAGCCAGGTGAGCATGCCGTTGAGCAGCCCGTACTCGGGGTTGTACAGCACGTGCTTCCACAGCAGCGCCGCGGCCACCGGCACCAGCAGGAACGGGGCGATCAGCAGGGTCCGCACCACTCCGCGGCCCTTGAAGGTGCGGTCGAGCAGCAGTGCGAGGAGGAGTCCGAGCACCAGGCTGACCAGCACGACGGTGGCGGTCAGCAGCACGGTCGTCACCACGGAGTCCCGCAGTTCGGCGTCGCCCAGCACCTCGGCGTAGTTGGCGAAGCCGGAGAAGGAGCGCGCCTCGGGGTAGAGGGCGTTCCAGTCGAACAGCGAGACCACGAGCGTGGCCACGAACGGCAACTGCGTGACGACGATCATGAAGACGAGCGCGGGCAGCAGCGGCGCCCTGGTCACCCAGGCGCGCAGCCGGTTGGAGGGGCCGCCGCCGGCCTGGCTGGGCCGGGGCCGCGCCGCGGGCGGTATGTCACGCGTCCCCGCCTGTGGGGTGGTCGTCGGAGCGCTCATCGGCCTCGCCCCTCGTACTCGTCGGAGACCTCCTGGGCCAGCGCCTGCGATTTGCGCAGCGCCGTCTCGACGGACTGGCGGCCGGCGATGGCCGCGCTGATCTCCTGCGAGACCTTGGTGCCCAGATCGGCGAACTCGGGGATGTCCACGAACTGGATGCCCATGGTCGGCCGCGGCTGCACGCCGGGATCACGGGGGCGCGCCTGGCTGATGGCCTTGCGGGTCACCTCGTGGAAGGCCCCGGCGGCCTCCTTGTACTCGGGCAGCTCATAGGTGGAGGCCCGCTTGCCGGCCGGCACGTTGGCCCAGCCGAACTCCTTGCCGACCAGCTTCTCGTACTCCTTGCCGGACGCCCAGGAGATGAACTTCCACGCCTTGTCGGGGTTGCGGCTCGCCTTCTGGATGCCCCACGCCCACGAGTAGAGCCAGCCGGAGCTCTCGGTCCGCAGCGTCGGCGCCGGCACGTAGCCGATCTTGCCCTTGACCTTCGACTTGGCCCCTTCGAGGGAGCCGGCGCCGGCCGTGGCGTCGTACCACATCGCGGTCTTGCCCTGCGTCATGTTGTTGAGGCACTCGGCGTACCCGGACTGGGCGGCACCCGACTCGCCGTGCTTGCGCACCAGATCGACGTAGAACTTCGTCGCCTTCTTGAAGGCGGGGTCCGACAGCCGGGCGTTCCAGTCCTTGTCGAACCAGGTCCCGCCGAAGGTGTTGACGACGGTGGTGAGCGGGGCGATCAGCTCTCCCCAGCCGGGCAGCCCGCGCAGGCAGATGCCCTTCATCCCGCGCTCCGAGCCGTCCACCTTCGCCGCCAGCTCGGCCACCTGCGGCCACGTGGGCCGCTCGGGCATCTTCAGCCCCTCCTTGGCGAAGATGTCCTTGCGGTACATCAGGAAGGAGGACTCGCCGTAGAACGGCTGCGCGTAGACCTTGCCGTCCTCGCCGCTCAGCGACTCGCGGACCGGGCGCAGGATGTCCTGCTGGTCGAACTTCTTGTCCTTGCGGGTGTAGCCGTCCATCGGACGCAGCCACTCGTTCTTGGCGAAGATCGGCGTCTCGTAGTTGCTGAGGGTGGCCACGTCGTACTGGCCGGCCTGGTTGGCGAAGTCCTGGCTGATCTTGTCGCGGACGTCGTTCTCCGGAAGCACCGTGAAATTGACCTTGATGCCGGTCTCCTCGGTGAAGTGCTTCGCCGTCAGCTTCCGCAGCTCCAGCATCTGCGGGTTGTTCACCATCAGGACGTTGATCGTGTCACCCCCTTGTCCGAGGGCTCCCGCGCCGGCGCAGGCGGGCAGGGTGAGCAGAACCCCTGCGGTGGCGGTCGCGGTCACCGCCCGGATGCGACGTGGCCTGCGGGGGTTTCGACTGGGCTCTCTGCTCCGACAGCGCATGGGCACTCCTGGCGAATTCCTGTATTACGGCAAAGCTGTGCATGGACGGGGCTGGGGGGACCGGCCGGCGGTGCCGCACGGGCAGCCCGCGGGCCCGGGCGGCGGGTGGTCAGACCCGGATGACCTGCGGACCCCGCATCGCGTAGCGGTGTGCTTCCTGGGCGGACAGGGAAGTGGACGTCACCAGCGCCTCGAAGTCGCTCACCTCGGCGAAGCGGCAGAAGCTGACCGCGCCGAACTTGGTGTGCAGTCCGACGAACACCCGCCGCCGGGCAGCCCGGATCGCCTGCGCCTTCACTTCACTGACCGCCGGGTCGGGGGTGGTCAGCCCGTGCTCCCGGGAGATGCCGTTGGCGCCGACGAACGCCAGGTCCACCACGAAGCCGGCCAGCATCTTCGTCGTCCAGTGCTCGACGGTCGCCAGCGTGCCGCCGCGTACCCGTCCGCCGAGCAGCAGCACGGTGAAGTCCCCGGCGGTGGCCAGGGTGTGCGCCACCGGCAGCGAGGCCGTCACCACGGTCAGGCGACGGTCCGGGGGCAGTGCCTCCGCGATCAGCTGAGGAGTGAAGCCCTCGTCGATGAAGACGGTCTCCGCGTCGCCCAGCAACTCCACGGCCGCCGCGGCGATCCGCCGCTTCTCCGGCACGTGCATGGTGGTGCGGAAGGCGAGGGTCGTCTCGAAACCCGCACTCTCGACCGGATACGCCCCGCCGTGCGTACGCCGCAGCAGTCCGTGCTGCTCCAGTACCCGCAGGTCGCGGCGGACGGTCTCCTTGGCGACGCCGAGCTCGTCGGCGAGCCGGGCCACTTCGACGGAGCCCAGACGCCGCGCCTCGCCGACGATCTGCCGCTGCCGCTCCGCCGCGCTCATGGCTCGGCCGCTCCTTCCGTCGTCGGGACCCGTCACGTCTGCTGCTCCGTTCGGTCACGGACCCGCCCGTTCCTGCCCGGCTGTCGTCCGTGGAGGAAGTTCTACCGGGCCCGTGCGGGCACGACCAGCCTTCTGGTCCGATCGATCGTGACCGCTTATGCCCGTTCGGAGATCGATCATTGATCGCTCAAGAGGCGTTCAGCTGGCGGGCGGTGGTCTGGACCGCCGCCCGTTCCGGCCCGGCACCTGCCCGTTCACGGCCCGTTTCGCCATATGGGCCGCCCGAGTCCGTACGGGCAGCACCCCGGCGCGCCCCGCTCCCGGCGGGGACAGGGCGCGCCTTCCGGAGCGAACCAGGCGAAGGCGTACGGAGAGGGAGGGGGGGCAGGACGCGTCAAGACGCCGCGCGGTGATGTGCCGTGCTGTCACGCACCGCTCCGCCGACCGTCACCCGCCGGTCGCCCGGCCCGCGACCGTGCGGTGTACGAGGGGTGCGGACAAGACCCCTACGACCTGCGCGTACAGGGCCCGTACGGCGTGTCGCGGAGTGCCGGTGGCGGCCGGAGCGCCGACGTGCGGCACCCCTTCGGCAGGGCGTCCGCGGCACCACCGCCCGCCGCGGGGAGGTGAACGGCGCGCCCTGATACGACGATGCGGGCGGCGCCCTCCAACTGCCCGCCTCCCGCCCGCTCGGTCGCCCCCGTACGGCCTGTCCCGCACCGTCCGGCCGGCCGCTCCGCCCGGCCGCTCCTCCGCCGTCCGGCCGGACGCGCCTGCCAACTGGCGGTCGCCGAGCGGATACCGCCCATCGGGGACGCCCGGTACCTCTGCACGAGTGAAAGATCAGCCAAGCCGAACGGATGGTCAGCCCAGAAGGTGCCCGAAGGAGTTTGCTACCGCCCTGACGGGCTTTCCTCTGACCCCAACAGAGAGTCTCCGGACTCGACGGTAAGGACTTGATTCAGATGCGTAAGACCAAGATCGCCACCTTCGGCGTCCTCACGGCGGCTGCTGTCGCCGTCCCGGCCGGCTCCACGTTCGCGCAGGAGGCACAGTCCGCCGACACGCACACGCACACGCACAGGCACACCCACGCGGAGGCCGCGCAGCCCGGGAGCACCACCAGCGGCACCGGTACGACCGGGTACGAGGTGCAGCCCGGCGACACCCTCTCGGAGGTGGCACAACGGCACGGCACGACCTGGCCCGAACTGGCCGAGCGGAACCATCTCGCCGATCCGGACCGGATCTACCCGGGACAGCACCTGGAGCTGACCGGCGCCAAGACCCCGCGCCCCGGCCCCTCGACCCCGCCCCCCGCCGCGCAGGACACCACGCCACAGGTGCCCCAGCAGCCACAGGCACCCCAGGAGCCACAGACCCCGCCCGCGGGGGGCGGTGGCGGGACCCAACAGGCCCCCGACCACCGCAGCGCACCCGACTCCTCCGCACACTCGACGTCCGAGAGCGCGGCCAAGGCGGAGATCATCCGCCGGGAGTCCAGCGGCAACCCCAACGCTCAGAACGGCAAATACCACGGGCTGTTCCAGACCGACCAGCCCTGGGGCAGGGGCACGGTCGCCGAACAGCACGCCGGCGCCGAGCGTTACGTCAAGGACCGCTACGGTTCCTGGCAGGCGGCGCTCGCCCACCACAACAAGCACGGCTGGTACTAGAACCGGCCCGTGCGTCGCCGCCCGGAGCGGCCCGCACGGTCACCCGCACCCCGAAGTCCGCTCCCCGGGCAACAGCCGCGAGGGCGCGGGCAAGCCGGGACACGGACGGCCGCGCCCACCCCGCCCGGCCGTCCCGCCCCCGGCACCCCTCCCGCACGCCCCGGTCCGCTCCGCCCGTGAGCGGCCCGGGGCCCGGGAGGAACCGTCCGCCGGGCCCAACCGGTGCGCGCAGCACGGCAGGCCGCCCGCCTGCCGTGCTGTGTTAGCGTGAGCGCCGCCACAGGCAGTCAGGCCGGTCCGGACGCCGGAACCGGCCGACGCCGCTGTCGCACCTCGCGGCTCGGAACCGAACGGAGACCCCGTGCACCCCGACGGCACCGACTCCCGCCCCGCCACCGGCCCCGGAACCGGCGCCGCCCCGGCGGGCACCGACTGGGACACCCGGCCCGAGACGCCGGGCTCCGCGGCCGACGCCGCCGCGATCCGCGCCATCACCCTGGCGGCGTTCCCCACCGCGGAAGAGGCCGGGATCGTCGAGGCGTTGCGGGCCGACGCCGACGCCTGGATCGACGGGCTCTCCCTCCTCGCCCGCACGCCCGACGGCACCCCCGTCGGCTATGCGCTGCTGACCCGCTGCCATGTCGACGGCCACCCGGCGCTCACCCTCGGACCGTGCGCCGTACTCCCCTCCCACCAGCGCACCGGCGCCGGTTCGGCTGCCGTCCGCGCCGCCCTCGACGCGGCGCGCGCACAGGGGGAGAGCCTGGTCCTGGTGCTCGGACACCCCGAGTACTACCCCCGGTTCGGGTTCGCCCGCGCCTCCCGCTTCGGCATCCGCGCGCCCATCGAGGTGCCCGACGAGGCCATGATGGCCCTCCCGCTCGGGCCGCACGCGCATCCCGTCCCCAGCGGTGTCATCCGCTGGCCGGCGGCGTTCGGGATCTGACGGCACGTCACCTGCCGAAGGTGCCCCACCGGACGCGGCGGGGCATCCCTCCCGCCGGCCGGCCGGTCAGTCCTCGGCCCAGCCGTGGTGCTTGCCGAACTGCACCAGCCGCCGCCGGATGTCGAGGATCTGCGCACCGGTCAGGCCGGGAGCCGCCTCCAGCAGCAACTCGGTCACGGCGCTGGTGTACTCGGCGACACTCAGCACGTCGCACAGCGGCTCGTCACCGTCCTCCGTACGGGCCGCGCCGCTCTGCGGTGAGCGGCCCGAGCCCGGTGCCGACTCGAAGGGGGACGAAGTCCCCGGGTTGTGCAGCAGCCGCACCGAGGATGCCTTCAGACCCCGGTCACCGTCCTCGATCTCGAACTCCACCGCGACCCCGGCGTGCACGTAGGACTCCGGCATCATCAGGTCGTTCGCGTGCAGGAAAACGTCCTCGCCCCCGTGATCCGGAGCGATGAATCCGTAACCGCGAGCACCGTCGAACCGGACGACCCGCCCAGCAACCATGTCCACCCCAACCGCGACCCCGGGCCCCTTGCCCGGACACCTGCTCCGGATCTTAGCGAGCGGACGCCGTCCCGGGGACGGAGACGACATGTCGCGCCGGGAGGCGCGCGGAGGCGTCCGCCCGCTCGTCGCGCATCCGCTGATGAGGCGTCACGAATACTCCGCCTCGCGGTGGTTGGCGCGGATTTTCGCCCTTCGGTGGTTTTCCACCGGTACTTTCGGGGCACGCGGACAGATGCCGGGTTTCTTCTTCCAGCACCCGGATTTCCCCCCTCATCAGGTCGGTTCCCGTGTGCCGAGCGGCCCGGAACCGGGGAGAAGGCGCACATGGTCACCATCCTGCTCATCGCCGGCCTCGCGGTGATCCTGGTGGTCTCGGGCGGTCTCGCGCTCCGCATCCGCCAGGAGGCGGCACTCGACGAGGGACAGCGGCTCCAGCGGCGGTTCGGCCCCGAGTACGACCGTGTCCTGGCCCGGCACCACGGCGACACCAAGCGGACGTCACGGGAACTGCGTGCCCGCCTCAAGAAGTACGGGACCCTTCAGGTGCTGCCGCTCGGCCGGGAGACCCGCGAGCTGTGCCTGGCCCGGTGGAACACCGTCGAGGAGACCTTCGCCGACTCCCCGCGGCAGGCACTCGACGAGGCCGCCGACCTGCTGACCGCACTGGCCGCCGCGCGCGGCTACCCGATGACGGCCCCGCTGGAGGAGCGGGTCGCGGCGCTCTCCGTCCACCACGCGCGCCGCGTCCACGGCTACCGCTGCGTCCACGAGGCCGGCCCGGCACAGCACGGCACCGAGGCCGAGGACATGCGGACCGCGCTCCTCGAAGCGCGTGCCTTCTTCGACGCGCTGCTCCACGCCAGGCCGCACCCCTGCCCCCTGCCGCCGCAGCGCCCCGCCGGCGCCGTCCGCCCCCGGGTCGGCTGAGGGCCCCCGCCCGCGGGCACAGCCGTGGGGACAGGGCACACCGGGCGGCCGGAGTGCGGTGGAATGACATGCGGCTGCCCGGGCATACGGGGTGATCAGGGATAGGCTTTTCCAGGACGGCCGCCGCCCGATCCGCCGAGACCGGACCCGAGCAGTGGCAGGCGCAGGGCCCTCGCCCGGTCTGAGACGCCCGCCGATATGGAGTGGAACTGATATGGGCGTGAACCCTACCCCTCCCGGTCGAGACGCCCGTGACACCACACGGCGGGCGGGTGAGGTCATCGAACTCCTGGAAGTCCTCTGGGAGCGAGGCCGCAACGCCGCGTCCACCGCCCCCGTCTCCCCCTCCCAGCTCCGCGTCATGTACTGCGTGGACCGGGACGAGGGCATGAATCTGCGCACGCTCGGCGAAGCGCTCGGATCCGCGCCGTCCTCCGTCAGCAGGCTCTGCGACCGGCTGGAGGCCATCGGTTTCGTCGAACGCTCGCCCAGCCCCGTCAGCAGGCGCGAACTGGAACTGCGGCTGACCAGGCGCGGCCGTGCCTATCTGTGCGACCTGCGCGAACAACGGGAAGAGGCCCTGGTGGAGATCCTCAACACCATGCGGCCCCGCGAACGCGACGCCCTTCTCAAGGGACTGCGCAGCTTCGTCGACGCCGCGGAGGGCACCTCGTCCTCCCCTTCCCGGGGCGCGTCGGCCGACACCGCGCTCAGACCCGCCTGAACCCCAGCGCCCCGCGTGACGGCCCTCCCCGCCCGCCCGGGTTTGCCGGGCGCGCACCGGGCAACCCGCCACCGCATGGCTGACCCTGTGAAGAACGCGAAGGGAAGTGCCCAGCAGGCGACCGCCGCGGCTGCCAGGACCGCCGGCAAGGCGGGACAGGCGGCGGGCCTGGCCGGGGAAGTGGCCCGGAAGAAGGGGGAGGAGGCGAAGACCGCGCTCACATCCGCGACCGCCACGGCGGGTACCGCGGCCACGGCGGGGCTGGCAGCCGTCAAGCGCCGCAAGAAGCTCGCCGCCGGCGCCGCCGGCGGACTCGTGGCGCTGCTGGCGGGCGCCTTCGCACTGGGCCGCACGACCGCCCGCGACTGACGCTTCCGCACGACCGCCGCTCGCGACGGACGGGACGGACGCGATGGGTGGGGCGGCCCGCGTCCTGCGGGGCGGACCGCGATCGGTGGGACTGCTGTCCCCGACGGGACGGACCACGACCGACGGGGCCATTCGCGTCCAGCGGGACGGATCGCGACGGGTGGGGCAGTCCGCGTCCTGCGGGGCGGTCCGTGACGGCGGGACTGACCACGTCCGGACGGGACGGACCGCGACCCGCGGGACCGACCACGTGCGACGGGACCGAGCTGACGGGCGCCGCATCCCGGGCCGGACGGCCCAAGTACCGGACGTGCCCTGTCCGGCCTCCGCGTCGTCCGGCCCGGGGAGCGGCGTGCCGGCCGCCTCAACTGCCGCCCGGGCCCGCCTGGATACGGCCCCTTCCCGTCCGGCCGCCGCCCCGCCCCGCCGGCCTCCGCCCCGTCCGCGTGCCCGGGGCCGCCCGGATAATGAGGCGGCGGCGTGCGCACGGCGCGCCATGGGTACGGCGAGGGCGGAGGCAGGCATGACCACGGCACTGGTGGTGCAGAACACGGCACGCGGCGGACCCGGGCGGTTCGGCCGCTGGCTGGCCGAGGCCGGGGTCACGCCCGACACCGTGCACGCCTACCGCGGCGATACGCTGCCGGCCCGGCTGACCCACCAGGCCCTGATCGTCCTCGGCGGGGGTTATCTGCCGGACGACGACACGCGAGCCCCCTGGCTGGCCTCCACGCGCGCACTGGTACGGCAGGCCCTCGACAGCCGGACGCCGGTCTTCGGAATCTGCCTGGGCGGCCAGCTCCTGGCGCACGTCGCCGGCGGCAAGGTCGCCGCGGAGCACGGTGAACCCGAGATCGGCAGCACGCCGCTGACCGTGCGCCCCGAAGCCGCCGCCGACCCTCTCTTCGGCGCCCTGCCGCGCCGGGTGACGGCGATCGAACGGCACCGGGACGCCATCACCCGACTGCCGCCCGGTGCCGTCTGGCTCGCCCACAGCGCGCACTGTCCCTACCAGGCGTTCCGGGTGGGGGACCGGGCCTGGGGTGTGCAGTTCCACCCCGAGGTCGCCCCGGACCAGCTGCTCGGCTGGGACCCCGCGCGGCTGGCCGTGCACGGGCTCGACCCCGGCACCCTCCACGACCGGGCCCGTCAGGACGCGGAGGAGGCCACTCCTGTATGGCGGGGGGTCGCGCATCGTTTCGCCGAGGCGGTGCACGAGTCGGTGAGTGAGGCTTCCGGGCGGGGCGCCGGACAGTGAGCGGCTGCCCGGCCGAGCCGCTCGCCCGCCCTCATCCGGACACGAGGGCGGGCGAGCGGGGTCCGGCGGCCAGGTGCGATTCCCTCACGCCTCCGTGGCCGGGACCGGCGTCGTGTGCGGCTCCTGGGGCGCGTCCAGCAGGGAGTCGTCCTCCACACGGGCGCCGGGCAGCCGGTGCCGGGCGGCGATCAGCGCCGCGTCGACGTCGCGGGTGCCGGTGGACACGCACAGTGTGTAGGCGACGTCGTTGAGCCGCTGCCGGCTCTCCGGCGAGCCGTCCTCGGCGTGCAGGGCGCTGAGCGCCTCGTACTGCTCCACGAGATCGCGGAGAACGGCGGGGTGGGCCATCAGCATGGCGGGTGCTCCTTTCCCGGGGGCGTCCCGGCGGGGGGTGTCGTCGCCGGCCGTGCGGCGCGGGCGGTCAGACGCGCGCCGCGCAGCGCGGACGGGCGGGACGGCGTTCGTGCTCGACCCGGTGACGGACGTACTCGAAGCTCTTGTTCAGCAGGCGGGAGACGTGCATCTGGGAGATGCCCAGCTCCTGCCCGATACGGGACTGGGTCATGTCGCGGAAGAAGCGCATGTACAGCACGCGGCGCTGCCGCTCCGGCAGCTCCCGCAGACACGGCTTCACCGCCTCCTTGGCGACGACCGTCTCGTAGTCGGGCTCGGCGTGGCCGAAGGTGTCGGCCAGGGAGAAACCGTCGTCGCTGTCGCCCGCGGTGGCGTCCAGGGACAGCGAGCGGAAACTGCCGATGGCCTCCAGCCCGGCCTCCACCTCGTCCACCGGCAGGCCCGTGTGCTCGGCTATCCGCTCGGTCGACGGGGTGCGGTCGTCCACCCCCGTGCTCAGCTCCCGGATCGCGGTGCGCACCTTGTTGCGCAGCTCCTGCACCCGGCGGGGGACGTGCACGTCCCAGGTGTGGTCGCGGAAGTGGCGGCGTATCTCACCGGTGATCGTCGGTACGGCGAACGGCACGAACGGTGTGCCGTGCGACGGGTCGTCGCGGTTGACGGCCTTGACCAGGCCCAGCGCGGCGACCTGCTCCAGGTCCTCCAGGCTCTCGCCGCGACTGCGGTACTTGGCGGCCAGCCGATGGGCCATCGGCAGCCACGCCTCGACCAGCCGGTCGCACAGCTCCTCCCTCTCGGGGCCTTCGGGCAGCTTCGCGAGCCGTTCGAAGTCCTTCGTGGTGTCGGGCGCGTCGTCGTGGCTGTGCCGTGCTCGCTGGGGCCGGTACCGTACGGCGCACATGGGGTTGGCTCCTCCCTGTGTCGTGGACACGTGGACCAACCGCGGGGGGTGCGGACCGGGTGGACACACCCGGGGCTGCTCCCGCGGATGTGCCTGTACTCCCAAGCACTCGGCGTCTCGTCTATCCGGCACCGCGGCTCGTAAACACACAGCCCGCCGGCTACCGGTAGAGCACCGCCTCGATCTTCGGGTCGTGCACGTTGTGGCGGTCGTACCAGTAGTAGCCGGTGTCGACGGTGCGGGGCAGCTCGCCGCCCCCGTGTGCCTTGAGCGCCGCGTCCACCACGCCGCGTCCGATGGCGAGCGGGTCCTGGGTGATGGCGCCGACCATCCGGCCGTCCTCCACGGCGTCGATCTGGCCCTTCCCGGAGTCGAAGCCGACGGTCTTGATGTTCTTCCGGCCGCTCTCCTCGACGCCCTGGATGACGCCCATGGCGGAGCCCTCGTTGGTGCCGTAGACGCCGTCGACACCGGGGTTGGCGGTGATCACGGCCTTGGTGATGTCGGCGGACTTCGTCTGGTCGCCGCCGCCGTACTGGACGGGCAGCAGTTCGATGCCGGGCGCGTGGTCCGCCATCCAGCGGGCGAAGCCGTCACGCCGGTCGATGCCCGAGCCGCTGGTCTGGCTGTGCGCGATGACGGCGACCTGGCCCTTGCCGTGCAGTGCCGCTGCCAGCCGCCGGGCGGCCTCGGCCGCGGCGGCCCGGTTGTCGGTGGCCACGGTGGTGCGCGGGATCCGGCTGTCGACGCCCGAGTCGAAGGCGATGACGGGGATCCCGGCGCGCCGTGCCTTGCGCAGCATCGGTTCGGTGGCCCGGGAGTCGAGGGCCGCCAGGGCGAGCGCGTCGGGCCGTCTGCCGACCGCGTTGGTCACCTGGGTCACCTGAGTCTCGACGTCGCTCTCGGTGGCCGGGCCCTGGAAGCTGATCTCGGCGCCGCGCCGCTCCGCCTCCTGCTGCGCGCCCTTGCGCACCGACTGCCAGAACTGCTGCTGGAAGCCCTTGGAGACGATGGCGATGTACGGTTTGCGGCCCTCGCCCGCCCTCTCGCCGGCCGCGCAGCCGCTGAGCGCCGCCAGCAGGACGGCCAGGGCGAGGGCCGCGCCGCGCCGCGGCCGGGGGGTCACCGGATGCTCCGTTTGCGGGCCAGGTCGGCCCAGACGGCGACGACGATGACGCTGCCGAGGATCACGTTCTGCCATTCCTGGGGGACCGCGAGCACCTGGAGGCCGTTGTTCAGCACCGAGATGATCAGCGCGCCGATGACGGTGCCGCCGATGGAGCCCTTGCCGCCGTTGAGGGAGGTGCCGCCGATGACGACGGCGGCGATGGCCTGGAGCTCGTAGCCCATACCGGTCGCGGGCTGGGCGGAGCCCAGGCGGGCGGAGATCAGGATGCCGGCCAGGCCGGTGAACAGGCCCGCCAGCGTGTAGACGACGATCTTCCATTTCCGTACGTCGACACCGGAGAGCGCGGTGGCCTCCTCGTTGCTGCCGAGGGCGTAGGTGTAGCGGCCCAGCACCGTACGGCTGAGGGTCACGCCCGCCAGGAGCGCGACCGCCGCCAGGATGAGCACCGCGTTGGGGAAGTCGGTGCCGGGCACGATGCTGCCGGTGGAGATGTCGGTGTAGGCGGTGGAGTCGAAGTAGATCGGGGCGCTGCCCGAGACGACCAGCGCCAGTCCGCCCGCGACGAGCATCATCGCGAGGGTGGCGATGAACGGCGGCAGCCCCAGCACGGACACGTTGCAGCCGTTGACGAAGCCCAGCAGCGCGCCGAACAGCAGGGTGCCCAGGACTCCGACGGCGATCGGCAGCCCCATGTCGGTGATGAGCACCCCGGCGACGACGGCGCACAGCGCCATGCCGGTGCCCACGGACAGGTCGATACCGCCCGAGATGATCACGAAGGTGGCGCCCAGCGCGAGGGTGCCGATCACCACGGTCGCGAACAGGACGGAGGTGATGTTGCCGTAGCTGAGGAAGATCGGGTCGGCGACCGCGAAGACCACGCAGATCACCACGAGGCCGCCGAGCGCCAGGAGCTGCTGGAGGCGGCCTCGCAGGGTGCCGCCGTGCGCGGTCCGCGGCGGGGCGGAGCCGTCCGGTGGTGCGGAGCCGTCCGGTGGGGACGCGGGTGCCGTCTCGGCTGTCATCGGGTTCCTGCCTCCGGGGTGCCGGCGGGGTCGGACGCGGGGGAGGGGGCCGGTCGGGTTCCGGGCCGGCCGGGGCGCAGCGTGGCGTAGTGCATGACGTTCTCCTGGGTGGCCTCGGCGGCGGTCAGTTCCGCGGTGATGTGCCCCTCGGCCATCACCAGGACGCGGTGCGCCATGCGCAGCACCTCGGGCAGGTCGGAGGAGATCATGACGAGGGCCTTGCCCTGCTGGGCCAGCGTGTCGAGGAGGCGGTAGATCTCCTCCTTGGCGGCCACGTCGATGCCGCGGGTGGGCTCGTCGAAGACGAGCACGTCGCAGTCCTTGGCGAGCCACTTGGCCAGGACGACCTTCTGCTGGTTGCCGCCCGAGAGGTGGCGGACGGGACGGTCGAGCGACGGCGTCGCGACGTGCAGCGCTGACACCAGCTCCGCGGCGCGTTCGCCGACGGCCCGGTCGCGGACGAAGCCGAAACGGGCAAAGCGCTCCCGCAGCGCTCCGAGCGCGATGTTGGTGTCCACACCGTCCTCGGGCAGCAGGCCGAGCCGTTTGCGGTCCTCGGACAGATAGCCGATGCGGTGCCGCGCCGCGTCGGCCGGGTTGCGGATGCGGACCGGCCGCCCGCGCAGGGTCACCGTGCCGGAGGTGACGGGGTCGGCGCCGATCAGGGCGCGGGCCACCTCGGTGCGGCCCGCGCCCATCAGGCCGGCGAAGCCCAGGATCTCGCCCGGGTACAGCGCGAAACCGACGTCCCGCAGCAGTGTCCGGGTGCTCAGCCCGGAGACGGTCAGCAGGGGCTCACGGGCGGCCGGTGCGGGGCGCGGCCGGGTTCCGGTGCCGATTTCGCGGCCGACCATCTTGGCGATGACGTCCCGCACCCGTGTCTGTGCCGTCTCCATGGTGGCGACGTACTGGCCGTCGCGGATCACCGTGATCCGGTCGCAGAGGGAGGTGAGTTCGGCCATGCGGTGCGAGATGTAGATGACGCCGGTCTCCGGGCGCACGAAGCGGCGGATGAGCTGGTGGAGGGTGCGCACCTCGGCGTCGTTGAGCGCGGCGGTCGGCTCGTCCATGATCAGGACGCGCGGGTCGTGGGAGAGCGCTTTGGCGATCTCCACCATCTGCTGCTGCGCCACGGTGAGGCCGCCGACCCTGCGGTGCGGGTCCAGGGGGAGCCCGAGCCGGCCGATCAGTTCCCGGGCACGCGCGTCCAGGGCCCGGCGGTCGAGCAGGAATCCGGCGCGGCGGGGTTCGCGGCCGATGAAGATGTTCTGGGCGACCGTCAGATCGGGCAGCAGATTGAATTCCTGGTGGATGATGCCGATGCCCATTTCCTGCGCGTGCCGGGGACCGGTCGGGCGGAGCGGCGCACCGTCCAGGAAGAAACGACCCGTGTCGGGGCGGTGGATACCGGAAAGCAGTTTCATCAGTGTCGATTTGCCGGCGCCGTTCTCGCCGACCAGGGCGAGCACTTCGCCGTGCCGCAGCGAAAGCCGCATCCGGTCCAGGGCCTTGACGCCGGGGAAGGTCTTGCTGACTTCTTCGACTTCGAGCAGGGGGCGGGTGTCGGTCAGCACGACGACTCCTCAGAAATCGATTTCAGGGAGTCTAGAAATGGCCGCTCACCAACGTCAACAGCCGTGCACTGCCGCATTGTTCGACGTACCGGGGGTGGGAGACGAGGCGCGGGAAGTGGTGGCGGTGGCAACCGTGCCGCGGGGGCCGGTCAACGCCCGTTGACGGTGAAATCGATTTCTGCAAGCCTGCGCGCATGTCCCGCAACGCAGTCCTCGGCGTCGACATCGGCACCTCCAGCAGCAAAGGCGTCCTGGTCGCGACCGACGGCACGGTGCTGCGCTCCGCCGTACGCGAGCACACCGTCGACCGGCCCGCCCCCGGGCACGTCGAGATGGACGCCGGCGTGTGGTGGGACGAGACGGTCTCGCTCTGCCGCGAGCTGACCGCCGGGGCCGACGCCGACGTGCTGGCCGTAGGTGTCAGCGGCATGGGCCCCTGCGTCCTGCTCACCGACGCCGACGACACCCCGCTGCGCCCGGCCGTGCTCTACGGTGTCGACACCCGCGCCGGCGCCCAGATCAGCCGGCTCGACGCCGAACTCGGCCGGGAGGAGATCCGCCGCCGCTGCGGCTCCTTGCTGTCCAGCCAGGCCGCCGGGGCGAAGATCGCCTGGATCGCCGACGAGGAACCCGGACTCTTCGCCCGCGCCCGGCGGTTGTACATGACCAGCTCCTGGCTGGTCCGCAAACTCACCGGCGCCTACGTGCTGGACCACCACTCGGCCAGCCAGGCCACCCCGCTCTACGACACCCACGCCCAGGACTGGTACACGCCCTGGACCGAACTCGTCGCCCCCGGCCTGCCGATGCCGCCCCTGCGCTGGTCCGGGGAGGCGGCCGGCACCGTGACGGCCGAGGCCGCACGGCTGACCGGGCTCCCCGCCGGCATCCCCGTCATCACCGGCACCGTCGACGCCTGGGCGGAGGCGCTCAGCGTCGGCGCCCACCGGCCCGGCGACCTGATGCTGATGTACGGCACCACGATGTTCCTCGTCCACACCGTCCCCGACCTGCTCACCGACCCCGCGCTGTGGAGCACCGTCGGTGCGCTGCCCGGCACCCGCAGCCTCGCCGGGGGCATGGCCACCTCGGGCGCCGTCACCGGCTGGCTGCGGGACCTGTTCGGCGACGCCGACTACGCCGGACTGACCGCACTGGCCGAGGACTCCGGGCCGGGCGCCAACGGGCTGCTGATGCTGCCGTACTTCGCGGGCGAGCGCACCCCGCTGATGGACCCGCAGGCCCGCGGCGTCATCGCCGGCCTCACCCTCTCCCACACCCGCGGCGACCTGTACCGCGCCGCGCTGGAGGCGACGGCGTTCGCGGTCCGGCACAACATCGAGACGCTGGAGCGGGCCGGCGGAGACATCCGCCGGATCGTGGCGGTGGGCGGCGGCACCAGGGGCGGGCTGTGGACCCGGATCGTCTCCGACGTCACGGGCCGTCCCCAGCAGTTGCGCACCGTCTCGCTCGGCGCCTCCTACGGCGCCGCCCTGCTCGCGGCCCGCCTCGTCGGCGACGCCTCGGCCGACGCGTGGAACCCGGTGGCGCACACCGTCACCCCCGACCCGGCGGCCACCGCCCGGTACGAGGAGCTGTACGGGCTCTACCGCCGGCTCCACCCGGCCACGGCCGACGTGGTCCACGCTCTCGCCGCCCGCCAGGAACGCTGACGGCGCGGGCCCGGCGCTCCTTGCCGTATCGCCGGTACGGCCCGGCCTCAGCCGCCCTCCGTCAGCCCGTGTTCGGCCAGGGGGCCGACCCGCCAGCCGGCGTCCCGGCAGCGGGCGAGCAGGTGGGGGAGCGCCGAGAGCGTCACCCGCCAGGACCCGGGGGCGCTGTTGCGGTCGCTGTCGTGCAGCAGGACGGTCGCGCCGCCGCCGAGCCGTCCGCCCAACTGGGCCAGGACGCCCCCGGTGTCGGCACCCGGCTCCCAGTCGCGGCCCCAGGCCGTCCACAGCACCGGGCACAGCCCCGCCCGCCGGGCGGCCCGCCAGCGGGTGGCGGTCAGCACCCCGTACGGCGGCCGGTACCAGCGGGGCCGGGCGCCCCCGGTGCTGTGGACGGCCGCCGCGGCGCGCGCCAGGTCCTCGCGGTCGGCGACGGGGCGCGGCAGCCACGGCGGTTTGTGCTCCCAGCAGTGCACGGCCAACTCGTGGCCCTCGGCGGCCATGGACCGCACCAGCCCCCGGTGCCGCAGGACGGCGGCCCCCTGGAGGAAGAACGTGGCCCGCACGCCCAGCCGGTCCAGCTCGCGCAGGAAGTACGGCGTGGACCGGGCGTCGGGTCCGTCGTCGAAGGTCAGCGCCACATGGTCCGGACTGCCGCGGCCGTCCAGCGTGGGCAGCAGCAGCGCCCGCACCGCCGGCAGCCAGCTCGCCGCCGGCAGGATGTGCCAGGCGGCCACCGCGACGGGCGCGGCAGCCGCGGCGGCGGCCACACGGCGGGAGCTCACCACATGCCCTCCTCCTCGTCCGTCTTTCCGGCCACGGCGGGCGTTCTGGCCAGCTGCACACTGCCCACGCTGATCAGTGCCAGGGCGATCAGTTCGGGCACGACCAGCCAGCCCAGGGCCAGCCGTTCGTCGAAGAGGGTGGCGCCCAGCACCACGCTCAAGAACGCGTCGCCGAGGGTGAGCGCGGGCTGGGAGGCGACCAGGGTGCCCGCGTGGAGGGTCAGTTGCAGCAGCAGGAAACCGGCGAGCCCGGCGACGACCACCCCGTAGGTCTGCCATGCCGTCAGCAGCCGCACCAGCCCGTCGTCGGCGAGCCGGGAGATGGCGTCCTTCATCAGGGCGGCCGTCACCCCGAACAGCACGGCCGTGGCCGAGCCCAGCACGGTCGCCCGGGGCGCGGACGGCAGCCGGAACGCCACCACGACCAGTACCGCCACCAGTACCGCCACCAGGGGCGCGGCCACCAGCCAGCGGCCGTCGGGCACCGACGCCCTGCCGCCCGAGGGCCACACCAGCGCCAGCAGCGCCGCCAGCCCCACCACCATCGCGACGAACGCGCCCCAGGCCCGGCCCCCCGCCCGCTGCCGGAAGACGAGACTGCCCAGCATCAGCGTGAACAGCAGTTCGGTCGTCATCACCGGCTGCACCACGGCGAGCGGCCCGGTGGCCAGCGCCCCCGCCTGGCACACCCCCGACAGCACCAGCGTGGCGGCCCCCCACAGCCACACGGGACGGCGCAGCAGATGCGGCAGCCACGACAGCCGCCGCCCCGAGGGGCCGGGGCCCTCGACGGCGGCGGCGCGCCGCTGCAGTACCGAAGCGGCGGCGTTGCCCAGCGCCGCGAGCAGCGCCAGCACGACCGAGACCGCCGTCCACAGCACGTGCGGGCCTACCCGAAGCGCTGGGCGAGCGTGCGGAAGAGCCCGGGGGCCGCGCCGTGCAGCCAGGCGGGGAGGGCGAGCCAGGAGGGCACATAGGCGTTCGGGCGGCCGGTGCGCAGCGCCCGGCACACCGCTCCGGCGACGTGCCCGGCGGGCACCGGCCGCGGGCGGTCGCGGTGGTAGGGGGCGCCGCGGCGCTGGAAGAACGGGGTGTCCACCACGCCGGGCAGCACCATCGACACCCGCACCCCGCTGGGTGCCAGTTCGTAGCGGAGGCTGTCGGCGAACGCGGTCAGCCCCGCCTTGGTCGCCGCGTAGACGGCCTCCCCCCGCACCCCCACGCTGCCCGCCAGGGAGCCGATCAGCACCAGCCGGCCGGAGCGCTGCCGCACCATGCCGGGCAGCAGCAGCCGCACCAGGTGCAGTGTCGCGTTCAGATTGACGGCCAGCACGTCGTCGATGTCCTGGGCCGGCATCGTGGTGAACGGTCCGGCCCAGCCGATGCCGGCGCCGGCCACCAGGGCGTCCACCCGGCCGCTGTGCGCCAGTGCCTCCTCCGCGAGCCGGGCGCGTGCCCGCGGGTCGCTCAGGTCGGCGGCCAGCGGCACACCGCCCGTCCGGGTCGCGATACGGGCCAGCCGGTCCTCGTCCCGGCCGCTGAGCAGCAGCCGCCAGCCGCCCTCTGCGGCCAGCTGTTCGGCGACGGCCGTCCCGATGCCGGACGACGCGCCGGTGACCAGCGCCACCGGCCGATGGCCGCGCCCGCCCGGCGCCGTACCGGGGGCCCCGGACGGCGCGGGCGGGCCGGCCGGCTCCGGCCCGGGCGGCCGGCCGGGTGGCTGCCGGCCTGGTGCACGGGACGGGGAGCGCGAGGCGGCGGGGGTCTGCGCGCTGAGGAGGGAGTGTGCCTGACGGCCTTCGGATCTGCCGAGCCTGTCGAACACTTAACGCCTCCGGTGAGCAGTACGGGCCGCGCGGGGCCGGGAACGTGTACGGGGCGCGGCACGCCCCGGATCCAGCATGCTGGCAACCGGGCGGCACATCCGCCCGGAGCCGTGCCGGGACCGGCCGAACCACCTGTTCGGCTCTGTGCCGTCCGCCGCCGCCCGCTCGCCGCCCCGCCGGGTCTGCGACGGTGCGCAGCAGGCGCCGGCGGGCGGCGCCCCGAGTGTCGGTACCGCGTCGCCGCCGGTCGCCCAGCACACTGGTCTGCGGGTGGCCGAACCGGGCCCGGACGTGCCCGGCCGGGCCGGCACCGGGGGTGCCGTCGGGGCCGGGCCGCCGCGCCGCCCCAGGCCGCGCCCGGTCCGCTGTCCGACGACCCCTGGAGCCCCATGCCGCACCGCTTCCTGCTGCTGAGTGCCGGCATGGGCGCGGGCCACGACACGGTCGCGTACGAACTCGCGGACCGGCTGCGGGCCCGCGGCCACGCCGCCGTCGTCCACGACGTCCTCACCCTGCTGCCGGCGGGCACCGGCCGCGCGCTGCGGGCCGGATACCGCGCCACCGTCCGGCATCTGCCGAGCCTGTACGGGGCGGTCTACACCGGGTTCCTGGCCCGGGAACCGGCTGCCGGGCCGCGCCCCAGCAGTGCCCCGCTGGCTGCCCTGGCCGAGCGTCCGCTGCTGCGCACCGTCGCCCGGTGGCGGCCCGACGTCGTCGTCCCCACCTTCCACCTGTGCGCCCAGGTGACCGGCCGGCTGCGGGCGCGGGGTGCGCTGCCGGTCCCATCAGCCGTCGTCGTGGTCGACTTCGCCGTCCACCGCGGCTGGCTGCACCCCGGCAACGACCTCCACTTGTGCGTCACCGACACGGCCGCCCGCCAGGCGCGGGCCGGCACGGGACGCCCGGCCCGCACCACCGGGCCCGTGGTGCCCGGCCGTTTCTTCGCGCCCCGGGACACGGACGGGCAGTGGCGCGCCCTGCTGGACGGGCACCCGCCCGCCCCCGGCGCGGCGCCCCCCACCCGGACCGGCGGCAGACCCGCCGTGCTGCTGTCCACGGGGGCCTGGGGAGTGGGGACCGGACTGCTGGAGACCGCGGGGCAACTGGCGGCGGACGGCTGTCTGCCGGTGCTGCTGTGCGGCAACGACGGGGGACTCCGCCGCCGGGCCGCCGCACTGCCGGGAGTGCTGCCACTCGGCTGGGTGACGGACCTGCCCGGGCTGATGGCGGCGGCCGACGTGCTGGTCGACAACGCCGCGGGACAGACCGCCGTCCAGGCCCTGGCCGCCGGGCTGCCGGTGGTCGGCCACCGGCCGCTGCCCGGCCATGCGGTGGCCGGCGTGCAGGAGATGGCCCGCGCCGGGCTCTCCCGCCATGCGGCCGGGCAGGGCGAACCCGCCCGCACGGTCCGCGCGCTGGCGGCCCCGGGCTCCGACCGCGACCGGCAGACCACGGCAGCGCGTGCCGTCTTCCGCGGGGACGCCGCGGCCGAACTGGAACGGCTGGCGGCCGACGGCCGGGTGGCATCCGAGCCGGCGCGATGAGGGCACGCCCCGCGGCCGGGTGGGGGTGCAGCGGGCGTCTCCCTCGTGGCGGGGGTGCGCGCCGGGTGCACACCATGGCGGTTTCGCCGAAGAGTCGGGCCGTCGTGTTCCCTGCCGCCTGGCCGTGACGGTGCCGGATCGGCTGCGCGCGAGGCCGTGACGCGGGGGCCGGCCGCCGGTGCATCGGGCGTCTTCCTCGTGGCGGGGTGCGCGCCGGGTGCACACCATGGCGGTTTCGCCGAAGAGTCGGGCCGTCGTGTTCCCTGCCGCCACGTACGCCTGGCCGTGACGGTGCCGGATCGGCTGCGCGTGAGGCCGTGACGCGGGGCCGGGGGCAGGTCAGCGGCGGATGCTGTAGTGGATGATGCGGGAGCGGGCCGCCTGTTCGCTCAGCCCCAGGGCCTGCGCCGCCGTGTCCCAGGGGATCTCGTCGGCGTGCACGTTGTGGGCGGCGGCCTGCCCGCCGGCGGCCGTGATCCGCTCCAGCTCGCCCACCGCGCGCAGCGCGGCCAGCGGTGCCTCGTCGGCCAGCGCCATGAGCCGGGCGGCCAGGCTCTCCAGTGTCTCCTCCAGTTGGACGGGCAGGGGCACGGAGCGGGCCTCGACGTCGTTGATGTGCTCGCTCCAGTCCTGCCAGGCGGCCGAGTCGTCGAAGTCGCGCCAGTTGCCCAGCTCTTCCCAGTCGACGGGGTAGTCGCGCTCACCCCGCCAGCCGCAGGCGCAGGCGGCCCGCACGCCTGCCGCCCGGGGCGTGGCGAGCCGGCCGCTGTAGGCCCACCACTCGCGGGTCTGCGCCATGTGGGCGCCGCTGCCCGCGTCCAGGCAGGCCGGCCCGGGTTCGCTTCCGTCGGCCAGCACCGCCCCCGGCCACCCCTCGTGGGAAGCGCCGAACTCCTCGTTCCTCCACGCCATGAATCCTCCTCGCGGCGGCCTCGCAACCCGGGCACGGGTCCCGTGGGCCCGAGAATGCCGCACAACCGCCCGTGTGTACCGGCGAACGCCGGAATGGGCCGTGCCGCGCCGAGCCGGCCCGCGCGGGGCCGCACCCGGCCCGGGGCCGGTGGGGCCGGGGCGGAGCAGGACGGGCCGGTGGGCCGGGAGGCGCGGACGGGGCGGACGGCAGGCGGCGCCACGGTGGTGCGCCGGGGGCGCGTTCCCGTGTCGCGCGCCGGGACGGGGGCACGTCCGCCGTCGCGGTGCTCCAACCGCCGGGGGCGATGAGGCGCGGCGCCCGCACGGCGGCGTCATGTGTGCGGGCCGTGCGGGGAACCAGGGGCGGGTACGACTGTGGGGGACAACCGTGGGGGGTTCTCGTGACCGACCGTCACCCGGCCGGCGCCGCACATCTGGCGCTGCTGGTCGTCTACACCGATCACCTCGAAGAGGCGCACCGTTTCTACTGCGGACTCGGTCTTGCCTTCGTACGGGAACAGCACGGCGCGGGGCCGGTCCACTACGCGTGCACCCTGCCGGACGGCACCGTCCTCGAACTCTTCCCGGCGGGGGAGGGGCGCCCGGTCTCGCGCGTCCGGCTCGGATTCCATGTGGCCGGACGGGAGATGACGCCGCCGCTGCCGCCCGGCCGGCATGTGGTGCGGGACCCGGACGGGCGGGCCGTCGAGCTGTACGCCGGATGAGGTCCGCCGGGGTGCTCGGCGGCAGGGGCGGGGGCCGCGGAGCCGGGCCCCGTTGTGGATCTTGTCGTGAAGCCCTCTACCCGGAAGCTTGATCGACTCTTACTGTTGTCAGCTGTCCGACCGTCAGCTTCGAACACCCACTGAACGATTCACGACCTCATTCGGCCAAGATCAGCCAACAACAGCCGTGAACGCCCCTCGAACGGAGATTGCGACGCACCGTGGACGTTTCCGAGCCCCTCACCCTGGACCCGACCGGCAGCGACCCGCACGGTGAACACCTGGCGCTGCGCGAGCGCGGCCCGGCGACCCGGGTCGACATCCTGGGCGTCACCGCCTGGTCCGTCAGCGAGCCCGCGCTTCTGAAGAAGCTGCTGACCGGACCGGACGTGTCCAAGGACGCCCGCCACCACTGGCCGGCCTTCGCCGAGACCGTCCCGACCTGGCCGCTCGCCCTGTGGGTCGCCGTCGAGAACATGTTCACCTCCTACGGGAGCGACCACCGCCGGCTCCGCCGCATGGTGGCGCCCTCCTTCAGCGCCCGGCGGGTGGCGGCGCTCGGCGAGAGGGTGGAGAGCATCGTCGACGAACTGCTCGACGCGCTGGCGGCCACCACTCCCGACGGCGAGGCCGCCGACCTGCGCGAGCGGTTCTGCTACCCGCTGCCGATCAAGGTCATCGGCCATCTGATGGGCGTGCCGGAGGACCACCAGGAGGACTTCCGGGCACTGGTCGACAACGTCTTCGCCACCACGCTCACGCCGCAGGAGGCCGCCGACAACACCGTCAAGCTGTACGAGGTGCTGGACTCCCTCATAGCCGAGAAACGGGACCACCCCGGCGACGACATGACCTCCATGCTGATCGCCGCCCGTGACGAGGAGGGGGACGGGTCGGCGCTGACGGAGACGGAACTCCGCGACACGCTGCTGCTGATGATCAGCGCCGGCTACGAGACCACCGTCAACCTGCTCGATCAGGCCATCACCGCGCTGCTCACCCACCCCGAGCAGATGGCGCACGTGCGCGAGGGCCGGGCCAGCTGGTCCGACGTGGTGGAGGAGACCCTGCGCTACGAGCCGGCGGTCAAGCACCTGCCGCTGCGCTTCGCCGTACGGGACATATCCCTGCCCGACGGCCAGGTGATAGCCAAGGGCGAGCCGATACTCGCCTCGTACGCGGCGGCCAACCGGCACCCGGACTGGCACGGGGAGAGCGCCGACTCCTTCGATCTGACCCGCACGGCACCCGGCCCCGAGCACCTGGCCTTCGGACACGGCGTGCACTTCTGCCTGGGCGCCCCGCTGGCCCGGCTGGAGGGCGTCACCGCACTGGAGAGGTTCTTCGCCCGGTTCCCCGACGCCCGGCTGGCGGTCCCGGCCGGTGAACTGCGCCCGGTGCCCTCCCTCATCACCAACGGCCACGAGCGCCTTCCGGTGGTGCTGCGCCCGGCCGCCTGAGCGGCGGCCCTCCCGCCCGTGGCAGCGCCTGCCGCGGGCGGGACAGCCCGCTGCCCCGTCCCCGCCGGGCGGGTCAGCCGATGCCCAACTGCTCGTTGAACCAGGCGCCGTCGGAGCAGACCCAGTACGCGGTGAACCGGCCGTCGGCAGCCTTGAGGATGTCGTTGCCCCGGAAGACGATCTCGGTTCCGGGCGCGGCGGTGGCGCCCGGCACGCCGCCCGCGTACGTCCCGCGGCCCACCCAGCGCGCCGCCAGCAGATCGCCCTGCACCAGCGGTCCCAGCTCGGGCTCGAAGGTCAGCTCGGAGAAGAAGGCGCGTCCCTGCGAGACCAGCCGGGCGATGCCTTCCGGGCCGGTCAGTTCCCGCTCGGTGCCCGGCTGGATCGCTCCGTGGTGGATCGCGAAGCCGGCCGAGACGATTTCCGGCGCCACGGACAGGTCGCCGTTCCACAGTTCCGTCAGCCAGCGTTCGTACAGCGCACGCAGCGTGCTCTCGTCCATGTGCGGCGTCCTTCCGGTATCGGTCGGTCCCCCCGGAGCGGGGGCCTGCGGCGTGTGCGGCGCCCCCGGCCGCGGCTGCCGCTGCCCGCCCGGAAGAGTCACCGCGGTGTCCCGGCGCCTCCTTCGTACCACGCGGGCCCGCCCGCACGGGCCGTACCGCCCGAGGTCCGGGGCACGGCCCGTGCCGTCCGTGCGGGTGCCGGACCGGGTCAGGTGTGGATGGCGAGCTTGAACTGGGCGTGTGCCAGACGGCGTGTGCCGCGCCCCTGGTGGGCCACGCGCAGGGCGAGCGGTACGTCCGGGTGCACGAACAGTTCGTGGTGCTTGGTGAAGCACTGCATGCCCGGTGACGGGGGCCGGTGATCGGTCGCCGTCGTGTCCATCGGGTCGTCCGTCAGCCCGAGCGGATCGCGGACGAACTGGTCGCGCAGTTCGCTGTAGTTGCCGGCCTCCCAGAAGATCATCGCCGTCAGGGAGCCCCAGCCGTCCACCGAGGGCCAGATGAGCCCCGATCTGTCGTCGCGGCGCCAGTCGGTGACCTCGTAACCGTCCGGCTGCCGTACCTGGTGCATCCCCTCGGCGTCGTAGGACTCGCCGCCGCCGAACGGGAAGCGCACCACGTGGTACGTCCCCTCGGCGACCGACTGCTGCTCGTTCAGGATCAGTGAGCACACGGGTATGGGCATCGCCGCTCCCTCCTCGCCTCCCCCGGCCCACCCCGGCCGGGCCGCGGTTCCGTGGTGGTGCGACAAGGATGCGCCGCCGCAGCGGACATGGCGACGGTCAGGATGCGGGGGTTGTGTGCGCCCTTCCCGGCTCCTCGCCCCCCGCCTGCGCCTCCCGCCTCTCCCGCCACTCCTGGCGCTGGCGTTCCCGCCGGCTGTAGGCGGCCTCCCGTACGGCCTCCTCGTCGGCCAGCCCGGAACCGAGCGCTCCCGCGACGGTGCCCAGGCACGCGGCCAGCCACGCCACGGTCGCCAGGTCCGACAGCCCGGCCGGATGCTTCAGCGTCTTCGCCAGGTAGGGCGGCGGGATGATGACGCAGGCGGCCACGAACGTCGCCGCGAACAGCAGCAGGAACATCACCACGACCCCGCACGAGACGGTCGCCACGGTCGCCGCGTTGTACAGCGCCGAGAAGGCGTTCAGCCGTGGATCGGGCGAGCGCTCCCACAGCCCGTTGGAGAGGATCAGCCACGCGATCATGGCCAGCACGGCGAGGGCGGTGACCAGCAGCAGGCGCAGTGTGCCGGAGGCGTCCGCGAGCTGCCAGATGCTGGAGTAGAAGACGCCGAACGCCGCACCGGCCATGGCACCGGCCAGGGCCGGCGACAGCGACGGCACCAGCCGCCAGGGACGGTTCATCCGGACCATCCCCGCCAGCAGCCTCAGCTGCCCCCGCCTGCCGGGCAGGATCAGATGCAGCCCCGCCCCCTCCAGCCGTACGTTGGCGTCCACCGTGCGCTCCGCCTCGCTGTCCGGGTCCTGGCGCGCCTCCCGCTCGTCGACCGTGCGGGAACGGGACAGGCCCGCCGTCCGCAGTGTTCTGCGAGAGGGTGCGGCACCGCCGGTCCGGCCCGGCGCGGGGGTCAGATAGGTGGCCACCAGATGGACGAGCGTGGCGCGGGCGCGGTGGGTCACGCGCAGGGCGCCCATCGCGGCCAGCGAGACGAGACCCACCCGCTCCTCGGGGGCGCAGTCGGCGAGGATCGGCCGCCTGCCCGCACGGCGCGGCAGCTCGGTCAGCACGACGACCGCGTCCCAGTCGTGCTCCCTGCGGTGTTCGCGGCCGACCTCGATCAGCGGAAGGCTGCCGTCGGCTTCGAGCGGCAGCAGCTTGCGCTCCACCTCCACCTGCCAGGTGTCCGGATCCGGCGCGTCGTCCGAGGAGCGGGCCAGCAGTTCGGGCAACTGCCCGGCGAGCTTGTGCGCCACCTCCTCGGCCGGTCCGGGCTCGGCGATCAGTCCCAGCACCCGTCGCCCCGGCTCCCGGCCGGTTCCGGAAGCGTGGGCGGTCGTTCCCTCGTCAGCCACGGCGTCGATCCTCACTGTCGGCCGGCCCGTCCCCTGCGCTGCGGCCCGGTCATGATCGTCCCCCGGCGTGCGGTGCGGCCAGCGGGGCACGCCGGGCCGTGTCACATTGGGGCACGTGCCGCATCCGGCGGGGAAGGAGAGGACGCGGGGATGGGTGACGAGGCGGACGGGGCCGAGGGCGGGCCGGCGCACCTGCGGACGGCGGTGCTCGTGGGGCTCCAGGCGTCCGGGAAGAGCACCTTCTACCGCCGTCACCTCGCGCACGATCATGTGCTGGTGAGCAAGGACCGCTTCCCGCGGTCGGCGCGCCACAGGCAGCGGCGGCAGATGCGCCTGCTCGGTGAAGCGCTCGCCGCGGGGCGGTCCGTCGCCGTCGACAACACCAATCCCTCACCGCGCGAATGGGAGCCGCTGATCGCCTGCGGGCACGCGCACGGGGCGACGGTGACGGCCTACTGGTTCCCGCCCGACCTGGCCGGTTCGCTGGAGCGCAACGCGGCCCGCGAGGGCCGCACCCGGGTACCCGAGGTGGGGCTGCGCGCCACGTTCCGGCAGCTGCGCAGACCGCGCCGCGACGACGGTTTCGACGCCGTGCTGGAGGTCCGCTTCGACGGGCGGGGCGGGTTCACCGTCCGGCCGCTTGACGGGACGCCCGCCTGACCACCCCTCCGCTCGTTCCCGGCCCGCCCGGGGTGGTGCGGCCGTGGCCCGCACCACCCCGGGCGGGGCCGTGTCAGGTGCGCCCTTCGTCCTCCTGGACGACCTCCAGCAGGGGCTGGGCGGCCATCCAGTCGGCGCGCAGCACTCGGAAGCCCGCGCGTTCGTAGGCGGCGCAGACCAGTTCGTCGTCGTCCACCACCAGGCAGATCTCCCGCTGCCGGGCCAGCCGCCGCAGCAGCTCGGGCTTGGTGACGCGGGCGGGACGGCGGTCCCCGCCCGCCCGCATCACCAGCCGTCCGGCGGGCAGGCCGTGCTCGGCGAGCCACGCCAGGGTGTCGGCGCGGCACCGCTCCGGCCGTCCCGTCACGTACGCCAGATCGGCCGTCTCCGCGGTCTCCTTCGCCAGCGCGACACCCGCGGTCAGCGGCGGATCGTCCACGGCCGCCGCGAAGAAGGCGTCCCAGTCGCGGGGCTGCTGTTCGACGAAGGACAGCCGGTGCCGGACATCGGCGAGCGTGCCGTCCAGGTCGAACACCGCGAGCGGCCGTCGTGCCGTCATGTCTGTCCCTTCCCGCGCATCGGCCGTTCCGCCGGCCGGCGTCCTCTTCCGTCCGGCCCGTCCGGTCCGGCCGCCGGCCGGCGTACCTGTCCGTACCGCCTTGGCACCGGCCCGCACCATTCTCGTCCCGATTCTCGTCCGGTCTCGTCCGGCCCCGGTGCCGCCGGGTGGCCCGGGGCCGGACCGGAGCGCGGCGGGGGATCGTTATGATGACCGCCATTTGACGCGGACCTGATGGGCCGCCGTGGCGTGGGAAGGCGGAGAGCCATGGGAGAGGGCAGGCCGGGGCTCGGGCTGGAGCACAGGCCGACACTCAGTCAGGGAGACCGGCTGGACGAGGCCGCCCGTGCGCTCGACGGAATGCGCAAGGGGCTGGGCGGCGCGCCGTTCGCGGGCCTGGCGGGCCTGGCGCTCAACCCCTTCGCCGACGCGGCCTTCGGCGAGTACGGCGGGCAGCAGGCGTTCACCTCCTTCGCCCGGGCGTGGGACGAGGAGATCGAGGTCCTCGCCGGGGCGCTGCGACAGATCCGCGGGAAGATCGGGGACGGGGTCGCCCTCAACACGCACACCGACCACGGCGTGCGCAGCGCACTGCACGGCATCGGCCGCCCCGCGGAGCACCGGCGGTGACAGCGCTGGGCCGCCGCCGCAAGGATCACCTGGACACGCTGCGGGGCAAGCTGGAAGAGCTGGAGTTCCACGGCAAGGGCGGATTCGACGGGGACGAGAGCAACCTCGTGCTCACCCGTCTCATCCAGCAGGCGCTGGACTTCCCCGCCCCGGAGGGGTCCCCCGACGAGGTGGCGGCCAAGGCCGCCGCCTACCGCCGTGCGGCGGCCGTCGCGGACGAGGTGGGGGCCGGGGTGCGGGCGGTGGCCACGGCCGGGCTTCCCGCCACCTGGATCGGCGAGGCGGGCTCCAAGGCGAGCGACGTGACGAAGGCCGCCGCGCGCAACGCCGAGCAGATGGCGGAGAAGTTCGGTACGGCGGCGCGGGAACTGGCTCTGCTGGCCGAGGGCATCGACACCGCGCAGAGCAAGCACGGTTTCGGCCTCGACGCGCTGCGCACCGCCCGCGGCATGCTGCCCGACGGCGGCAACGCGTTCTTCGCCCCGGCCGAGACGGCGGGCCGCGCCCGGCAGGCCGCGCTCGACGGGCTGCGCTACCTGGAGTCGGGCGTGACGGTGGCCGAGGCGGCCGGGGAGCGGGCCGAACGCGAGCTGGACAAGCTCACCTCCGAGGCACGGGCGGGCCGGCTGGACAGCCGGCACATGACGGACGCCGACCGGATCGTCCTCGCCGACGCGGGGGCGTGGGGCGGGGACCGTGCGGAGAACGAGATCCTCTCCACCGGTGATCTGGAACGCGCGGGGCTGCGCCTCGACCGGCTGAGCGCCGGGGACCGGGCCGCCTACGACAAGCTGCTGGACGCCGCCAAATCGCCGCAGGAACGCGCCTATCTGATGAAGGCACTGGCCGTCGGCTACCCGATGCCGACGATCACGGATTTCGCCCGCAAGATCCACCCCTACGGCGACAGGCCCGCCTGGCTCCAGCAGCACCTGACGCCGATCGTCACCCGCCGCGACGACTCGCGCGTCAGCGGGGACAGTTCGCAGACGGTCACCTTCGACGGCCGGGAGTGGGAGCAGGAGGGCAATACCTGCGTGGCCTTCTCGACCGTCACCATGCACGCCCAGACGGACCCGGTCTACGCCCTGGAGTTGACCACCGGCGGGCACCCCGGCGATCCGGAGCACGACAGCGGTGCCGCCTTCGAGGAGCGGCTGCGTGCCGAGGAGAGCCGCGTCTACGCGCGCCGCGAGGGCGACAAGGAGGGCATGAACGGTGCGGAGGGCGAGATGGTGGCCGACGAGGAGATCGGGGCGCACACCGGAACCGACTACGAACTGCGCTTCGTCGAGTCCGAGCAGGCCCGCAAGGACGCGCTGCCGGCCATCCGCGACGCGGTCAACAACGGTCAGCCCGTGCCCTTCGGCGCCCGCAAAGACGACCAGTTCGGTCACCAGATGGTCGTCATCGGCCAGGACGGCGGCAAGCTCCAGATCTACAATCCCTGGGGCTACACCACCTGGGTGAGCGAGGAGGACTTCGTCAACGGCACCATGGGCGGTGCGACCGACGGCCGCCACCCCACCCCGACGGACATCCAGCTCCCCAAGCAGAAACCGCAGCCATGACCCACACACTCCGCGCCCCGCGCCGCGCGGCCGTCTCCGTCGTCGCACTGTTGTGTCTCCTGACCACCGCGTGCGGCGGTGCGGACGACGGTGCGGCGGCCGGCAGTGCGCCGTCCCCCGAAGCCGCTTCCTCCGCCCCGTCCCCGTCGGCCTCCGGCTCCGCCCGGCCGTCGCAGCCCGCACCCGCGAAGGTCTTCGGCAAGGACCACACCGAGATCGAGGTGGCCCCCGGTGAGACCTTCGCGCTGAAGCTGCGGATCAGCCCGAGCGCCGGATACGACTGGGAACCTGCCAGTCCCGCACCGGACCCGGCCGTCGTGGTCCGCACCGGCGAACGGTCGAAGGCCGACGACCCCGACCGCATGGGCTCCCCGGGGGACCACTTCTTCGACTACCGCGCCGAGGCCGAGGGCAGCACCCGGGTGCGGCTGCGCAAGGACTGCTTCGCGTGCGGCGGCGAGGAGGAGAAGGCCGCAAAGGCCGGCCGCAAGGGACCCGAGGTGGTCTTCCGTATCACCGTGAAGGAGTGAGGCGCGCCGTGCCACCCGAGCGGACGACCGACGCCGAACTGCGCACCTACGACGTGAGCCTGCTGCTCCGTTACGGGCTGACGCCCGACGGCGCCCACCGCACCGCCCTCTTCGGTGACGGTGCGGTGGCCGCCGCGCTGGCCGTGGAGGAGGCGGGTGTCCTGCCGCGCGCGCTCACCTATCTGGCCGAGGTCGTCCGCCGCGACGGACTGCGCCGTGCCGCCCTGCTCCCCGAACCCCTGCCGGGCCGGGCGGCCACCGCACTCGCCGGGGACTGGCTGACCGCGGCCTCGTCCGTCCTCGGGCCGACCGACCTGGAGGGGGAGGAGCGGGTGGCCCGGTGGCTGGAGACCGTGGCCACCCTCCTCGCCCTGCGCCGGGTGCACGGTGCTCACCGGCGGCCCGGCCCGTGAGTGCCGCCGGCCCGGCAGCGGCCCGGCCGGCCCGGCGTGCGGCCGTGAGGAGGAGAGCGGTCAGGGGCGGGGGCCGACGATCTCGTCGCTCTCCGTCCGCAGGGTGATCGCCAGGGCGGGGCAGGAGTCGGCGGCGTCCAGGGCCGCTTCCTGGGGTTCGATCTCCTCCTGCACGGGACGCGACCGTTCGCCCTCCAGACGGAAGACGCCGGGGGCCGTGCCGGCGCAGATGCCCGAGCCGATGCACACGCCGCGGTCCACTTCGACACGCCAGGTCATGGTCACCACCCCACCGGCATCGCGCGCGGGCCGCGCACGATCATCTCGGTCTTCCAGTCGATGTCGCCGGCCAGCCGGATGCCGGGGACCGTCAGCAGGAGCGCGCGCAGGGCTTCCTGGAGTTCGACGCGGGCCAGCGGGGCCCCCAGACAGTGGTGGACGCCGTGGCCGAAGCCCAGATGGGAGTTGTCCGTCCGAGTGATGTCGAGCCGGCCCGAGTCGTCGAAGCGCAGGGCGTCGCGGTTGGCCGCGCCGATGGCGACGAGCACGGGTTCGCCGGCGCGGACGAGGGTCCCGCCGACCTCGACGTCCTCGGTGGCGTAGCGGGGCTGTCCGGCGCCGACCCCGAGCGGGACGAACCGCAGCAGCTCTTCCACCGCGGCGGGGATCAGCGACAGGTCCTCGCGCATCCGGGCGAACTGGTCGGGGTGGTCGAGCAGGACGCACAGGAAGTTGGGGATCTGGCTGGCGGTCGTCTCGTGCCCGGCGACGAGGATGCCGACGCACAGGTCGACCAGTTCCAGCTCGGAGAGCTTGTCGTGCGCGTCGCGGGCCTCGATGAGGGCGGTCATCAGATCGTCGGCCGGGTGCTTGCGGTGCTCGGCGATCAGTTCGGCCATGTAGGCGCGCAGTTCGTTCCTGCTGGCCTCGAACTCCTCGGCGGTCAGCTTGCTGCTGGACAGCGCGTTGTCGCTCCACACCCGGAAGCGGGGCCGGTCGGCCTCCGGGACGCCGAGGAGCTTGCAGATGACACCGACCGGGAGGGGCAGGGCGAAGGAGTCCACGAGGTCGGCCGGCGGTCCCGCCTCCACCATGTCCCGCAGCAGGCTTTCGGCCAGCTCGCGCACGGCGGGCCGCAGTTTCTCCACCCGCCTGACGGTGAACGCCTTGGCCACCAGGGTGCGCAGCCGGGCGTGTTCGGGCGGATCCATGCTCAGCAGACCGCCGGTGAGCCGGCCCGCGGACTGGCGTGGCTCGTCGTGCGTGGCGGCCACGGCGCGGCTGAAGCGGTTGTCGCCGAGGACGAGGCGGGCGTCGGCGTACCGGGTCACGAGCCAGGCGGCCTCGCCGTAGGGGAGCCGTACCCGTTGCAGCCCGTCCCGGTCGCGGACGCGGTCGTACTGCTCGGCGAGGGTGAGGGATGCCGCTTCGTTGAAGGGGTAGGCCACGGGTTCGGTGTCGGTGCTGGTCACCTGACCTCCTACCGGTTTGTAAGCGTCTGCTTACAAACCGTAGGGGTAATTGGATGCCTCAGTCAACGGTCTTACACCGGGGCGCACTTGGCCCCGGAACCACTACGCTGGCTGGCCTTGACGGCCTGCTCCGACGGGGGAGACGCATGACCGTTGACCGGACGACCGACCGCAGGAGGGGCGCCGTCGCCACGCGGCAGGCACTGATGTCCGCGGCCTCCGCGCTGTTCGCCGAGCGCGGGTACGAACGCACCACCGTCCGCGACATCGCCGCCCGCGCCCGCGTCAACCAGGCGCTGCTCTTCCGCTACTTCGGCTCCAAGCAGGCGCTGTTCGAACAGGTGGTGGCCGGGGAGGGCAGACGGCACCTGCGCCGGACACCCGCCGAGGACGTGCTGGAAAGCGCCCTGCGCGGCCTGCTGGCGCAGGAGGCCGGGGACGCCGGGGACGAGGAACGGCGGCACCGCGCCCTGGACATCTTCCTGCGGTCGGCCGCCGGAGGCGAGGCCGCGCGGGTCGGCCGGCTGCTCACCGAGGACTACGCAGACGTCCTCGCCACCCTCACCGACGCAGACGACGCCGCGCTGCGCGCCGAGTTGGTCCTGGCCTGGCTGCTGGGCATCGGTCTGAGCGGACGCGTGGTGGGGCGCGGCGCGCTCGCGGACGCCGACCCGGACCGGGTGTGCGCCCTCGTGCTGGAGTGCGCCCGCACCGTTTTGGAGAAGCTCCCCGCACAGCCGTGAGGCGGCCCCGGCAAGCACCAAGGCGCGCCGCACCGGTACGGAACCGGTGCGGCGCGCCCCTGTGTACGCCGTGTGCCCAGCGTGCTCGCGTGCGGTGGGCGGGCAGCGGGATTACGGGAACGTCAGCTTGAAGCTGTCGATGTAGCCGGTGTCACCCGGCCCCCGGTCCTGCACCCGCAACTGCCAGGTGCCGTTGGCGTTCTCGGCGGAGGCGTTGACCGTGTAGGTGGTGTCGATGTCCGGCGTCGGGTCGGACGCCACACTGTGCAGCCGGTACGCCTTGCCGCTCGGGCCCACCAGATCGACCTGGAGGTCGCCGCTGTAGCTGTGGACGATCTTCACGCCCACCTGGAGGCCGGACGGGGCCTTGCCGCTCAGACCCGAGGTGGTGATCTTCGAGGTGACGGCACGGCCGGGGTAGTCCGGGATGGTGACGTTCGCGTCGTTGGAGAACGTCTTGCCGGTGCCCGGGTCACCGCCGCCGGGCCGGGTGCCGACGGCTATGCCGGCCCAGGCGTCAGCCACCGCCTTGTACTCGGCGCTGCTGGTGCCGTACAGCTCACCGGCCACCGCGAGCGTGCCGGTGCGCGCCGAGGCGTAGTTGGTGGTGGAGGTGAACTTGGTGGTGAGCGCCTTGTACCAGATCAGGGCGGCCTTGTCCCGGCCGATGCCGGTGACCGGCAGCCCGTCGGCGGTGGGCGAGTCGTAGCTGACGCCGTTGATGACCTTGGCGCCGCTGCCCTCGCTCAGCAGGTAGAACCAGTGGTTGGCCGGGCCGGACGAGTAGTGCACGTCGATGTTGCCGATGCCCGCGTACCAGTTGTCCTTGGAGGCGCCGTCCTTGCTGGGCTTGTCCTGGTAGCGCAGCGGGGTGCCGTCGCCGTTGATGTCGATCTTCTCGCCGATCAGGTAGTCGCCCGGGTCGGCGGAGTTGTTCGCGTGGAACTCCACGGCGGTGGCGAAGATGTCCGAGGTGGCCTCGTTCAGCCCGCCGGACTCACCGCTGTAGACGAGGTCCGCGGTGGCGGAGGTGACGCCGTGGGACATCTCGTGGGCCGCCACGTCCAGCGAGGTGAGCGGGTTGGAGTTGCCCGAGCCGTCGCCGTACGTCATGCAGAAGCAGCTGTCGTCCCAGAACGCGTTGACGTAGTTGTTGCCGTAGTGGACCCGGGAGTAGGCGCCCTGGCCGTCCCCGCGGATGCCGGAGCGCCCGTGGACCTCCTTGAAGTAGTCCCAGGTCTCGGCGGCCCCGTAGTGGGCGTCGGCGCCGGCGGTCGCCGGGTTGGAGGGCGAGCCGTTGCCCCAGGTGTCCGAGGACTGGCTGAAGAGGGTGCCCGTGCCGGACGTCCGGTTGCCCAGGTTGTAGGTCTTGTGGCCGCCGCGGTCGTTGTCCGTCAACGTGTAGCCCGAGCCCGTCTGGGCGGTGCTGAGGGTGACCTGGCCGCTGTACTGGGTGTTGCCGATGCCGTTGTGGATGCCCTGCCACTCGAAGAGCTTCTTGCCGGTGGCGGCGTCGGTCACCACGTGCAGCTCGTTGGGCGTGCCGTCGTCCTGGAGCCCGCCGACGACCGTCTCCCAGGCGAGTACCGGCTTGCCCTGGGCCAGCCAGACCACCTTGCGGGGTGCCTTGTCCGCGTCCGTCTTCTTCGCGCCCGCGGCGTCCGCCGCCTTGATCGCCTGCTTCTCGGCGGTGGCCGGCCGCACCTTCGCCGTGGTCGGCACGTTCTTGAGGGCGAACTTCGAGGCACGGTGGACCTGCCGGGTGGCTCCGTCGGCGTCCGTCTCGACGACGAGGTCGCCCCCGAGGACGGGCAGCCCCGCGTAGGTGCGCTCGTAGCGGGTGTGGGTGGTGCCGTCGCGGTCCTTGACCACGTCACGGACCACCAGCTTCTCCTTGGCACCCAGGCGCAGCTTGTCGGCGGTGGTGGCCTTGGCCGCGTCGGCGTGCCGCAGCAGTGAGGCGCGCTGGGTGGGGGAGAGCTTGACCGGCAGTTCCCCGCGGTCGGCGCTCTTGCCGGCGGCCGACGCGGTGGCCGAGTCCTGGTCGTCGGCGGTGGCCGGTCCGGTCTGGACGGCGACCGAGAGCAGCGCGGCGACGGCGCCGAGCGCGATTCCGGCGGACGCCTTCCGGTGGGAGCGGCGTCTGTGGGAGGTGGAGGTTCTTCGCAATGCTGGCTCCTTCTGCGGGCCGCGACGGTGTGCGGCCGGGAAGACCGGGCGGCGGGACACCGTCCGGGCAGATCTCGGTGGATCTGGGCAGAACAAGGCAGAGCAAGGCAGAACTTGGTGGAGCGGGCGCGGCGGCGGAGTGGACGGAGCGCCGCGCGCACGACGTGCGGCCGGTCACCATCGGGTGATGGGCCCGGCGGCATGTGGAAGAGTGCCAGCCGGAGGGTCGGCTGTCAGGAGCGCATCAAAGGATTGGCCGGAAAAGGTTCGTTGCCCGGGGGAGGGCGTCCGCTATGCGGAGCGGCACCGCTCCCACCGGCCCGGAAGGGAGGGCGACGAGGGGACGGGGCGGTTTCAGCCGATCCGGTAGTGACTGTCGGCAACGTCGGTCAGGAACATCTGCCCCGGAGCATGGGTGAGGGCGAACGGCGGACGGGAGGCCATGACGGCCGCCTGCGGGGTGACCCCGCACGCCCAGAAGACCGGTACGTCCCCGGGCCGCATCTCCACCGGGTCGCCGAAGTCGGGACGGGACAGATCGGCGATGCCCAGCCGCGAGGGGTCGCCGGCGTGCACGGGTGCCCCGTGGACGGCGGGCAGCAGCGCGCTGCACCGGGTGGCGGTCTCCACGAGGGCGGCCGGGACCGGGCGCATGGAGACGACGAGCGGACCGTGCAGCCGCCCCGCCGGCCGGCACTGCCGGTCGGTGACGTACATCGAGACGTTGCGGCCCTGTTCGACGTGGCGCATCGGCACGCCGGCCTCGGTCAGTGCCGCCTCGAAGGTGAAGCTGCACCCGATGAGGAAGGACACCAGGTCCCGCCGCCAGTAGGCCGTCGCGTCGGTGGGCTCGTCGGCCAGCTCGCCCCTCTCCCACACCCGGTAGCGGGGCAGATCGGTCCGCAGGTCGGCACCTTCGGCGAGCGGGGTGTGCCAGGCGCCCGCGTCGGTGACGTCCAGGACGGGGCACGGTTTCGGGTTGCGCTGGCAGAAGAGCAGGACGTCGTAGGCCCAGTCGGCGGGCACGGCGATGAGGTTGGCCTGGGCGCGTCCGGGTGCCCAGCCGGCGGTCGGGGTGGCCAGCCCCGCGCGGAAGAGGGCGCGCGCCTGCGGGGCGTCGGTGTGCGCGGGGGAAGTGGTCGAGGACATGGCGGACTCCTGCGTCGGAACGGGAGTGCTACTGCCCTTAACGTAGGGATCGTTGAACAATCCTTCAATGGGTACGACGCGGTCCTTCTTCCTCCGCGGCCCTTTCCGGCTTCCTCCCCGGTCTTCTCCCTCCCGCGGTGGTGTGTTCGCGCGGTGCGCCGGACGGTTGGTCTCCTCGCGATCCTGTGAGCCGTCCATGCGGCCCGGCCCGAAGGCCGGGCCGCAGCGCCGCAGCGAGGTGGTGGCCCCGCTGCCTCACCCCTTGGTCGGACCCGATGTGTGACATCACTGGACGGCGGTCGCCTAGGGGTGTCCGCGGCGGCTGGTGCCGCGGAAACTCGGGTGCGCGCGGCGGACGGACGGGCCGCGGCGCGCCGTCAGTCCGGGCTGGTGCCCAGCGTCACGCCCGCGAGGAAGTCCACCGACTCCTCCGGGGGCGAGTACGGCGGCATGAACACGGCGGCGCGGACATCGCGGTAGGCGCGGGCCAGGGGATGGTGCGCCGTGTAACTGGCCCCTCCCGTCACCCGCATGGCGTGGTCGACCACGGTGGTGGCGGCGCGCTCGACCACCGTGCTGACGGTCTGGCACTCCTTCATCATGGCCCGGCTCACATCGTCGGTCGTCACCTGCGGCTTGTTGGTCAGCAGATATGAGTCGAAGTCCTGGAGGGCGGTGGCCAGGGTGCCGCGTGCTGCCGCGAGTGCCGTCTCCATCTCGGCCACCGAGGTCTTGACGGCGGCCGACGCGGTGCGGCGCCGCCCCGAAGGCCGGTTCAGCGCCGCGAGGGCCTCGTCGCGGGCGGCTTCGGCCAGCCCCAGGTAGACCCCGTTGAGGCCCATCCCGCTGACCGCCCTGCCCTCCAGCATGCTCGCGTCCCGCTTCCCCCACGGGCCGCGGACCAGCAGCGCGTCCTCCGGCACGACGCAGTCGCTGAACTCGACGGTGCCGCTGCCCGAGCCGCGCAGCCCCAGCCCCTGCCAGTCGTCCTCCACGTGCACGCCCGGGGTGTCGGCGGGGATCATCGCGCTCGCCAGATGGGCCCCCTTGCCGCGCTCGGCCCTGAGCCGGCAGTAGAAGTGGGTGGCTGCGGGGGAGATCGAGGCGAGGATCTTGCGGCCGTTGACGACCCAGCCGTTGTACGAGGGCTTGGCGGTGGTGGCCAGGTTCCAGTAGTCGGCCCCTCGTTCGGCGACCGCCGAGCACAGCAGCATCCGGCGGGCACCAATGGCTTCCAGCCACTCGCGGCGCGGCAGATAGCCGGGTTCACCGTCGGCCCCGAAGCGGACGACCCGCGCGAAGTACCAGGCCAGCGCGGTGTGCATGTAGTGGGCGACCGCGACCGAGGGGTCGGCCCGGGCGATGGCGGCGGTCAGGACCGTCAGGTCATGCAGCCGCTCCACCCCGAATCCGCCCAGGTCGGAGGGGGCGGCAGCGGCGAACACCCCCACGTCCGCGAGGGCTTGGACACTCTGGCCGGCGAACCGGCCCTCGCGGTCGGTGACCTCGGCCTCCTTCGCCAGGAAGTCGTGCAGCTTGGTGACCGCCGCCACGGCCTGTTCGCCGCCGGTGGTCGCGGGCCGCAGTTCCGAGTTGAGTGACAAGAGATTCGCCATTTCACGCCCTTGAGGTTTATCGAAGCACCGACATATTCAGGTCACCGCGCCGGGAAAGGTGAATCGTGAACGGAGTTGCGGGCGGTGTCCGATCGATCACGGCGGCATTGCACATGCCAGGGGCAGCTGTATAACGTGACATCTCGTCACTGAGCGGAACCGTAATTGGATGCCCCGGGCGACGATATCGGCGAGGATTTCGACTGTGTGGTCATTGACGCTGCAGTTTTCCGGTTGGTGGGCGGAGGATCCGGCGCGCCCCACGGTGCGGAGCACCTCCCGACAACGCCCGGAACGCTGCGAGATAGCGGAGGACGGATCCGCCGTCATCCGGTACGACGCGGACCGGGACGTGCTCACGTTCGTGCCGGTCGACGGCGGCGGGGAGCCGGGAGAAGAAGGTGCCGCCGTCGTCACCGCGCGGCGCGGACACTGGTGTCTGACGAATCTGCATGCCGAGGACAGCTGTTTCGTCGAGAACATGGAGGGCGGCGGCGGAGAATTCATCAAGGTGCCGCCCCGCCGCCGGGACACCCCCATCCCCTTCGAATTGGCGAGGCTGGTGCTGGCGGTACCACGCGGCGCGGGCCTGGTGAACATATTCGGCCCGGAACCTCCTTATCTCGCCACGGCGGCGAACGCCGACAGTGCGGCATTGCCCGCCCGCGTGACGAATTGGCCGCGGCTGGATGAGCGGGCGCTCTATTTCCGGGTGCTCGTAGCGCTGTGCGAGCCGCAGTTGCGGGGCGGGCCCCCGGGTGCCGTACCGACGGTCGGTGAGGTCATCGAGCGACTGAACGGCGGCTGCCGGCCGGTCGGAATGACGCGTGCCGCCGTCAACCATCACATCGAATACCTCGCCAACGAGAAGCTGCGGGTGGCCGAATGGGCGGGGCTGACCGAGGGCAAGCGGTCCTACTGGAAACGGGAGGCCGTCGTCGCGCTGGTGCTGCGCGCCGGACTGGTGGGGGAGCGCCATCTGCGGCTGCTGCCGCCGCGGCGGGTCACAGCCGGGCAACGGCCTGCTCCACCGCCCGCACCAGTTCGGCGACCTCCGCTGCGTCGATGACCAGCGGCGGAATGGCCATCACCGCGCGGCCCTGCTGCCGCAGCAGCACACCCTGCCGCTTCGCCTCGGCCACCAGGGCGGCGGCCGACTCCGGCTGCCGGCACTCCACGGTGGCCACCAGACCCAGCCCCCGCACGTCCGTCACCTCCGGGTGCTCCGCCAACGGCGCAAGGCCCGCCAGGAGTTCGGCGCCCAGCCGCGCCGCCGAGCCGACCAGGCCGCGCTCCTCGATGACGTCGAGGACGGCCAGCGCCACGGCACAGGCCACCGCGTGCCCGCCGGTGGTGTGCCCGTACCGCAGCCCGCCCAGCAGCGGGTCGGCGGCGAAGGAACGGTAGACCTCGTCGGTGGTGGTGAGCGCGGCGAACGGCACGTAACCGCCGCTGATGCCCTTGCTCATGGTGACCAGGTCCGGGGTGACGCCGTCGTGCTGGAAGCCGAACATGCGGCCCGTGCGGCCGAATCCGCAGAACACCTCGTCGACGATCAGCAGGGCGCCGGTACGGTCGCACAGTGCGCGCAGCGCCCGCAGGAACCCGTCGGGCAGCACCACACCGCCGCCCACGTTCAGCAGCGGCTCGACCATCACGGCGGCCGGCGGCGGACCGTCGAGCACCGCCCGCTCGAACGCGTCGGCCAGCAGCGTCAGCGCCTCCGGCGTGCGCAGCGCGGCCGGCTCCAGCGGCAGCTCGACACGCGTGACGGGGAACGGCGCGGTGCCGTGGATGGCGTTGGTCGGCAGACCGGACAGGTGCTGGGCGACCAGCGTGGTGCCGTGGTAGCCGGCCGCGAAGGTGACGAGACGGTCACGCGGCTCACCCCGGTTGGTCCAGTGGTCGTGCGCGATGCGCACCGCGGCCTCGGTCGCCTCCGACCCGCTGTTGACGAAGAACGTCCGCTCCAGCCCGGCCGGCAGCAGACCGGCGATCCGCTCCGCGGCCAGCCCGGCGGGCAGGTGGCTCGCCGCGCTCAGATCGAAGTGCGGCAGCAGTTCGAGCTGCCGCCGTGCGGCCTCCAGCAGCGCCGGATGCGCGTAGCCGCAACTGGAGTTCATCGCCGAGGCCATCGCGTCCAGATAGCCGGCGCCCGTCACATCACGGACCCGGCAGCCCTCGCCCGCGACCAGGATCGGCCGGTCGTCGGCGGGCTGACGCACGGAGGACCACGGGTGCCACAGATGGCGGCGGTCGCGTTCCCGGGCCCGGTCCGTGTCCGTTCCGGCGGCGTGCCGGTCGTTTCCCACGTTGGTAAGGGACATGCCGTCGATCGTGCAGGCACCGGGCGCCCTGCACACCCGTACACCTGTCAGGGTCACAAAGCGGCGGGCGCCGGTGATCGTGTCTCCGGTCGGCCGAGGAGGGCAGCGGCACCCCGCGAACGCCCCCGGCCGGCACCCCGGACCCGAGAGGAACGCGCCCGTGACCCTGCGCCTGCTCGACCCGGCGTCCCCGCCGCCGTACCGCCCCGACCGGGTGCTGGTCGCCGGAGGCAGCGGCGCCGGAAAGACGACGGTCGCCCGTAAACTCGCCGCGCTCTTCGAGCTGGACCACATCGACCTGGACGCGCTCTACTACCGGCCAGGCTGGCAGCCGCGCGAGGAGTTCCCCGACGACGTGGAGCGGCTCACCCGCCCCGCCCGCTGGATCACCGAATGGCACTACCCGGAGGTGGCCCGGCTGCTGGCCCGGCGGGCCCAGTTGCTGGTGTGGCTGGACTACTCCGTCCCCCTCACCATGACCAGCCTGCTGCTGCGCACCCTGCTGCGGTCGCTGCACCGGGAAGTGCTCTGGAGCGGCAACCAGGAACCGCCGCTGCGCTCGGTCCTCACCGACCCCGAGAACATCCTGCGCTACGGCTGGACCACCCGGCACCTGACCCGCGACAGCCTGCGGGAGATGGCCCGCCGGCCCGTGCCGGACCGGCTGGACGTGGTGCGCTTCACCCGGCCCGCCGCCCTGTCGCGGTGGCTGCTGGGCCCGGCCCGCGACGCCGCCCGCGCCCACGCCGCCGCTGCCCCCGCCCCCGGAAGGAGCACGGATGCCGCACGGCTTCGATGACATCGTGGTGGGTGCCGGTTCGGCGGGCGCGGTGCTCGCCGCCCGGCTGTCGGCCGACCCGGGCCGGCGGGTCCTGCTGGTCGAGGCCGGCCCCGACCCCGACCCGGCCGCCCTCCCCGCCGATCTGCGCGACGGCTGCACCCCCTCGATGGTGGACCACGACTGGGGACTCGAAGGCATCCGCGACGACGGCGCACGGCTGCCGCTGCCCCGCGGCCGGGTCGTCGGCGGCTCCTCCGCGGTCAACAGCTGCATCGCGCTGCGCCCCGCCCCCGGCGACTTCGCCGCCTGGGACGAGATCACCGGCGGCGACTGGTCCTGGCCGCACATGCTGCCCTGGTTCCGCCGGCTGGAGACCGACACGGACTTCTCCGGGCCCGTGCACGGCACCGACGGACCCGTACGGCTGCGGCGCTGCACCGGCAATGGACTCAGCCCGCTGTCGGCCGCGCTGGTGGAGACCGCGACCGCCGCCGGGCACCCGTACACGGCCGACCACAACGCACCCGATGCGACCGGCGTCGGACCGCTGCCGCTCAACCTCACCGAGGACGGCACCCGCATCTCCGCTGCCTTGGCCTATCTCGTCCCCGCACGCTCCCGGCCCAACCTGACCGTGCTGGCCGGCACCCTGGCCGACCGTGTGCTGTTCTCGGGCAGCACCGCGACCGGTGTCCTGCTGCGCTCCGGCAGCCGCACCCGTACCGTGCACGCCGACCGCGTCACCCTGTGCGCCGGCGCCTACGGCACACCGGCACTGCTGCACCGCTCCGGCATCGGCCCCCGCCCCGTACTCGACGCGCTCGGTGTGCCGCCGGTGGCCGAACTGACCGGAGTCGGCGCCCAGCTCGCCGACCACGCGCAGGTGCCCATCGGTGTGCTGCCCGTCCCCGGTCTGTGCGACCCGGCCGACCCCTGCGCCCAAGTGGTGCTGCGCTGCACGGCGCCCGGCTCCAGCGTCGCCGACGACCTCCAGATCTACGCGCTCAACCATGTGCGGCTCGACGTGTACGCGCCCCATCTGGCCCCGCGGGTGCCGGACGGCAGGGCGTTCATGGTGACCGCCAATCTGATGGCACCGCTGGGCCGCGGCACCGTCACCGCCGTCTCGCCCGACCCCGCCGTCCCCCCGCGCATCGCCATCGACTACACGGCGCACGAGGAGGACGCGCGGCGGCTGCGGGCCGGCGTCGCCCTGTGCTGGGAGCTGCTGGGACAGGCACCGTTCACCGCGCTCACCAAGGAGATCATCGACGTGGACGGCAGGACCGTCGAGTCCCCCGCGCGGCTGGACGCCTACGTCAGGGAGGCGGCACGCACCGCCCATCACCCCATGGGCACCGCCCGGATGGGCCGGCCCGGCGATCCCGGAGCCGTGGTGGACGACCGGCTGCGGGTGCACGGCGTCCAGGGGCTGCGGGTGGCCGACGCCTCCGTCGTCCCCGTCCCCGTACGGGTCAACACCAATCTCCTGGCCCTCGCCCTCGGCGAGCGGGCCGCCGCGTGGTAGGCCCCGGCGCGGGCCGCACCGCACCACACACACCACGAACGCGACATACGTGCCGCACGGGCGGCGGAGCGGAGACGCAGATGACGACCGGCAACCCGGTGCTCAAACACCGACCCGAGGACTTCCGCGTACGGGAGAACCTGGTGGTGCCCCTCACCCGCGCACAGTCCGCGCCCCACCGCTACCTCCTGCTGCACAAGTGCGGCTACACCACCATGGAGGCGGTGCGCTGGGTGGCCGACCGGCTGGGGCTGCCCAGCAGCGAGGTCGGCTACGCCGGGCTCAAGGACGAGGACGGGGTGACCGAACAGCTGCTGTCCGTCCCCGTCACCGCCCGCACCGCGGCCGGCGGACCGGTGGAGGAGGAGCCGGCCCTCAGCGAGGAGCCCGGCCGCTGGCTCCGGCTGCACCACTACGGCTACGGGCACGAGGCGCTGACCGTCGGCCGGCTCAACGGCAACGGCTTCCGGGTGGTGCTCCGCGACCTGGACGAGGCGACCGCCGCCCGGCTGGCGGAACGCGGGCGCCGCAACCTGCTGTTCGTCAACTACTACGACACCCAGCGCTTCGGCGTCCCCGGCGGTCCCAAACGCACCCATCTGGTCGGCGAGGCACTGCTCAAGGAGGACTGGGGGCTGGCACGGCGCGAACTGGCCACGCTCGGCGCCCCCGAGAGCGGAACCGCCCGGCGGTGGACCGGCCCCGACCGTGACCTCTTCCGCCGCGGACTCGACGCCAGGACCACCGCCTTCTACCTGGCCGCGCACTCCTCCGCCGACTGGAACGCCCGCGTGCCGGACCTGATCGCCACCAGCTGCCCCGGCGACAGCGTCGAGACCAGCGTCGACGGACTGCCCTACCGCTTCCCCACCTCGGGGGCGGACGTCGCCGCGCTGCAGGCCGCCTGCCACGAGCTGCCCTACACCCGCTACTCGTGGCGGGACGGGCCGGTGGAACGGGCCACCGTACGGCCCACCGTCGTCCAGACGGTGGTGACCGTGGAGCGCACCGGCCCCGACGACGCGTTCCCCGGCCGGCACGCCGTCGAGGTCTCCTTCCTGCTGCCGTCCGGCTGCTACGCCACCGCCGCGCTGCGGCAACTGGTCCTCCAGTGCTGACCCACCCCACCCGCACCCCGCACCGGACGCGTCTTCGCGAGGCCGCCAGGCCGGAGAGGAAACCGATGGCGCTGCTGCTGCTCAACCGCAGGCCCGTCCTGGACCGGGTACCGGCCTGGCTGCCGGGCGCCTCGCTGATCGTCGTCACCGACCGCGGCGCCGCGCGGTACGCGCCCACCGGCGCCTTCGTCCGCACCCAGCTCGTGGACGACTACACCTCGCCGCGGGTGGACGGACTCATCGACACCCTCTGCGCCTCCGGCCGGATCGAACGGGTGCTGACCACCGCCGAGAGCGACGTGGTGCGGGCCGCCCGCGCACGGGAGCGGTACGGGCTGCCCGGCCAGCGGACGGCGAGCGCGCTGGCCTTCCGCGACAAGTCCCTGATGCGGCGGCTGGCGGCCCGGCACGGGGTCGCGGTCCCCGAGGCGGCCGTGGCGCGCGACACCGGTGACCTTGTGGACTTCGCCCGCGCGCACGGACTGCCGGTGGTGGTCAAACCCGCCGACGGCGCCGGCTCCGTCGGCGTACGGGTGCTGCGCGACCCGCAGCAGCTGCGCTCCTGCCCGCTGCCCGCCGACCGCACGCAGCTGGTCGAACGGTTCGTGCCCGGCACGGTCTGCCACGTCGACGGGCTCATGTCCGAGGGCACCGTGCTGCACGCCGTCCCCTCCCGCTACCTCCACCCCAACCTGGACACGGCCACCGACGGCATCCCCAGCATCAGCGGTATGCTCGCCCCCGGCGACCCGCTGGCGCCCCGGCTGACCGAGGCGACCGCCGCCGTCGTCGCCGCCCTCCCGCCGGTCCCCGTGCCCACCGCCTTCCACGCCGAGTTCTTCCACACCCCCGACGACACGCTGGTGCTGTGCGAGATCGCCTGCCGGCCGGGCGGCTGCGGCATCGTCGAGGCCCACGAACTGGCCACCGGCGTCAACCTGTACGCCGCCCAGCTGCGCGGCCAGGCCGGACTCCCGGTGCCACGCCCCGAACCCGGCCGGCCGCGCCACGGCTGGGCCTGGTTCCCGCCCCGGGCCGCCACCCTGGAGCGGCTGCCGGAGTTCTGCCCCCTGCCGTACGCACACCGGTTCGCCGCCTACGGGAAGACCGGCGTCCGCCACGACGGACCCCGGTCGAGCACCGACAGCATCGCCGAGCTGGTCTTCCGGCTCGACGACGGCCAGGACGTCACCGAACGGCTGCGCGAGATCGAGGACTGGTGGTCGCGGGAGGTGCGGTGGGCGGCGTGACGACGACCCCCGGCCGGCCGCCCGTCTCCGCCGGCCGCACCCGCGGCTTCATGGCGGCCATGGTGGTGGACGCCCTGGGCAGCGGCGTGTGGATCACCTTCTCCCTGCTGTACTTCGTCTACGGACGCGGCATGGAGCTGACCGCCGCCGGCTCCGCGCTCAGCGCCGGCTCCCTGACCGCGCTGGCCGCCGGCGGCCTGGCCGTAGGCACGCTCACCGACCGGCTGGGCCCCTACCGCGCCGCGGTCCTCAGCTGCGCCTGCCGCGCGGTCGCCTTCCCCTGCTACCTGCTGGCCGACAACATGGCGACGGTCGCCGTGATCGCGTTCACGGTCAGCTTCGGCGACCGGCTCTACTGGGCGGCGCACGGCGGGCTGGTGGACAGCGTCACCTCCGCCGAGCACGCCCAGCGCAGCCTGTTCGCGCTGCTCAACAGCCTGCGCAACGTGGGCCTGGGCGTCGGCGCGCTCGCCGTGGCCCTCGCCTCCTCGCTGGAGGGCGCCGACGCCGCACTGTGGAACGCCATCCCCCTGGTGAACGCGGCCAGCTTCGCCGTCGCCGGCGTGCTCTTCCGGTGGGTGGGCCGAGCCCTGGCCCCCGCCCGGGAGCGGACGGCGGACCGCGAGCGGCACCACAGCGGCGGACGGCGCCCCTCGTACCGCGGGGTGCTGGCCAACCGGGGCTTCCTCGCCTTCACCGGCGCGACCCTCACCCTCACCCTCTCCAGCGTCGCCTTCGACTCGATCCTCCCCGTCTATCTGCGGTCCCTCGACGCCCCCCTGTGGGTGCCGCCCGCCGCCTACCTGCTCTCCTGCGTCGCCATCCCCGCCTGCCAGCCGCTCGCGCTGCGGCTGGGCCGGCGGCACGCCCCGCTGCGGCTGATGGCCCTGGCCGCGGTACTGGTGGCGGCGGCGTTCGGCGGACTGGCCGCGCTGACGCTGCTGGGCCGCGCGGGCGCCGTCGCCGGGGTCGGCGTCCCCGTCCTGGTCTTCAGCCTGGGGGAGGCGGTCTTCGGCGCCGTGGCCATGACCATCGTGCTCGCCTACGCCACCTCGCACGAAGCCGGCCGCTACAGCGCCTTCTACCAGCTCGCCTGGGGGCTCTCCGGCGCCCTGGGACCCGGCGTGCACACCTTCTTGTTCTCGGCGTCGGGCAGCGCCCCGTGGCTCGTCATGGGCTGCGCGCTGCTGGTGGGCGCCGCCGTCTACCTCAGGCTCGCCGGGGCGGCGACCAGGACCGAAGACGCCCCCCAGGGCCGGAAAGCGGAGGCATGATGCCCCTCACCCAGCGGGCCGCCGCACCTCTTCCCGCCGGGGTGACCGACCCCGAGGACATCCGGGGCACCGTCGCCCGCGCCCTGCACCGCTTCTGGGACGGGCGGGAGACGGTGCTGCTCCTCGACGACTTCGACCACCGGACCACCGCGCTCGTGGACGAACTCCACGCGTGCGGGGCACGGGTGGCGGCCGTCGTCAGCCGCACCGGGCCGGGACCCGGGGCACCCGCCGTCCCTCAGGTGTGGCGCTGCACCGACGAGGGACTGGAGCTGACCCGGCCCCAGTTCGAGGCGTGGCTGCGGCAGCCGGGTGCCGAGGTCCACCGCTGGCTGGACGCGCTGGACCCGCACCGGCGCTGGCTGGCCCTGGGCACCCCCCGCACCGGGATCGCCCGGTTCTGCGGGCGGCCGGTGCACGGCTGGCGGCGCCCGCGCTGGGCAGCCGTCGAGGACAAGACCACCATCGACCGGCTCTGGACCCGCATCGGTGTGGCCTCGCCGCCGCACGCCGTGCTGACCGTCGCCCAGGCACTGCGCGACCCCCGGGTGGCGGACCGGCTGGGCGGACCGGCGGGGGTGGTGGTGGCCGCGGACTCCTCACACGGCCACGTCGGTGACTCGCTGGGCCTGCGCTGGGTGCCCCGCACGCACCGGTTCACCGACGCGGTGAGCGAGTTGGGCAGCCGCGCCCGGCGGGTGCGGGTGGCCCGCTTCGCCGACGGCGTGCCGTGCAGCGTGCTGGCCATGGCCCTGCCCGGCTCGCTCGCCGTCTTCTCGCCGATCGAGATCGTCACGCTCGGCGATCCGGCGGCCGGCCGGCTGGTGTTCTGCGGCTCCTCCACCCACTGGCGGCCCGGCGAGGCCGCCGAGCGGGAGATCCGCGACGCCGCCCGCCGCGCCGGCGAGGAACTGGTACGCACCACCGGCTACCGGGGCCTGTTCAGCGTGGACGGGCTGCTCACCGAGGACGGCTTCACCGCCACCGAACTCAACCCCCGGCACGCCTCGGGGCTCGGACTGCGCGCGGCCGTACCCGACTTCCCTCTCTACCTCTTCCACCGCGCCGTGCAGGAGCGCGTACCCGGACTCGACGGCATCCGGGGCGCCGCGCTGGAGCGGTTCGTGCGCGACGCGGTGGCCGCGGCGCCGTCGTACGCGCTGTCGGTCCCGGCGGCCCGGCCCGGCCACCCCGACGGCCCGGCGCGGCTGAGCGACGGGACCTCGCGCATCGACTACCGCGTCGCGGACGGCGCCGCCACCCCGGTCGCGATCACCCCGCCGTCCGCGGACCACCGTGCGGGCCCGGCCTGTGCGCTGCTCGCGGCCCGGCTCGGCGATCCGGCCCTGCGCTCCTTCCCCCTCGGTGCCCTCGACGGCGCCACTTCGTGAGGACCCCTCGCTCCGGCAACCGCGCACCTCACCCCAGAGAAAGGGCGGACAAACCGTGAACCAACCGGCGACCCTGGTCAACTCCTGGAACGAGTGGGACCCGCTGCGCGAGATCGTCGTGGGCATCGCCGACGGCGCCTGCTTCGAACCGACCGAGCCCGGCTACCGGCCCGAACTGCGCGGCTCGGGCGGCGCGTTCCCCACCGGGCCCAAACCCGCGGAGATGATCGACCGCGCCAACGCCCAGCTGGACGGCCTGGCCGACCTGCTGCGGTCGTGCGGCGTCACCGTCCGGCGGCCCGAGCCGTACGATCTGTCGGCGCCGCTGCGCACCCCCACGTTCGAGGTCGCCAACCAGTACTGCGTGGTGTGCCCCCGGGACGTGATGATCACCCTGGGCAACGAGATCGTCGAGGCCACCATGTCCCGCCGGGCCCGCTACTTCGAGTATCTGGCCTACCGCAAACTGGTCTACGAGTACTGGGACAACGACCCCGGCATGGTGTGGACGGTGGCCCCCAAACCGTCCATGGCCGACGGCATGTACCGCCAGGAGTTCTGGGACTGGCCGCTGGCCAAGCGGCACCGCGAGATGCACTCCTCGGAGTTCTGCGTCACCCAGGACGAGGTCGTCTTCGACGCCGCCGACATCAGCCGGTTCGGCCGCGATCTGGTGGTTCAGGAGTCCATGACGACCAACCGGGCCGGGATCCGCTGGCTCAAACGCCATCTGGAGCCGCGTGGCTTCCGCGTCCACCCCGTGCACTTCCCGCTGGACTTCTTCCCCTCGCACATCGACTGCACCTTCGTCCCGCTCCGTCCCGGCCTGGTGCTGACCAACCCGGAACGCCCGCTGCGGGAGGGCGAGGAGCAGATGTTCCTGCGCAACGGCTGGGAACTGGTCGAGGCGCCGCAGCCGACCACCGGAAACGACGAGATGCCGCGCTACTGCCAGTCGTCCAAGTGGCTGTCGATGAACGTGCTCAGCGTCTCACCGACCCAGGTGATCTGCGAGGAGCGGGAGGCACCGCTGCACGAACTGCTCGACAAGCTCGGCTTCGAGGTGCTGACCGTCCCCTTCCGTGACGTCTTCGAATACGGCGGCTCCCTGCACTGCGCCACCTGGGACGTCAACCGGGCCGGCACGGCGGAGGACTACTTCGCGGACGGCTACCGCCCGCTGACGGCCGGCCGGCAGGCCGGCGTCTGAGCGGCAGGCCCGGCGTCCGGGGAGTGGCCGGCCCGCGCCCGAGAGGGCGGGCCGGCGGCCCCGGGCGGCACGCGGGCGCGGCGCGCGGCTCAGCCGCGCTCCCGCCCCGCCCAGGCGTCGAACGCCGCCACATCGGTCACCCCGTGGTCCAGCACCGCCCGGTACACCTCGTAACTGGGCACCCGCGAGGCCGCCGGCCGCTCGGAGAGGGCCTGCTTGATGCCGAGGATCGTGATGCGGTGGGCGTCGGTCAGCCGCGGCGGCAGGTCCCGGACGTGGGCCAGATCGGGCTGCCGGTCGGGTTCGTCGACGAACCAGATGTCCAGCGTCCACTCCCGTCCCGCGGCGGAGCGGTACTCCACGTTCAGATAGAGGCCGTCCGGATAGCGCGGGTCGGTGTTCCACGCCCCGGTGTCGTCGCGGAACGTCACCTGCCGCACCCTCTCGTGCAGCCCCAGCGTGGCGCCCGCGGCGGTCACCGCCCGCTTGACGGAGTCGTCCAGCCGGGGGCAGACCACGGTCAGATCCAGGTCCGCCGCCACCATCAGCCCCAGCGCGGCGCTGCCCACCCGCTCGACGCGTCCGTGCGGCGCCAGCAGCCCGGCCAGTCCCAGGTCCTCCGCGACGGCGTCGGCCTCCCGCTGCAAGTCGTCCTGCCGCGCCCGCAGCCGCTCCCCGTCCGTCACCTGTTCTCGCGCCACCACGCCGGCCTTTCCTCTCTTTCTCCGCCGGGCCCTCCGGCATCCCGCATGCTTCCAGCCGTACCCGGCGCGAGGACCGCTTTCGGTCACGCGGCGTTCCCCCGCCCGGAATGCCGGCGCCCGGGCGGGGGAGCGCCGCGTTCTCAGCGCGCCGCCCGCAGGCCCTTGGGGACCAGCACCCGCTGGAGGAGCGCGAGTGCGCCGTCGGCGGCCAGGGCGAGGACGGCCACCCACAAGGCGGCGGCGATGACGCCTTCGAGCCCGTACGTGGCCTGGCCCAGCACGATGTCGCCGAGCCCGCCGCCACCCGCCACGGTGGCGAGCGTCGCACTGGAGATGACGTAGACGACGGCGATCCGCACACCGGAGAACAACAGCGGCAGCGCCAGCGGGAGTTCCACCTTGAACAGCACCTGGGCGGGGGTGAGGCCCATGCCGCGGGCCGAGCGCACCAGGTCCGGGTCCACCTGGTCCACGGCCAGGTACGCCTGGCTGAGGATGGGCGGGATCGCGGTGATCAGCAGGGCGATGGCGATGTTGGTGAAGGTCAGCCCGAAGATGCCCAGCCCGATGGCGATGACGGCGAGGTTGGGCAGGGCCCGGCCGATGTTGGAGATCGCGGAGGTGAGGAACTCGCCCTTGTGCAGATGGCCCAGCCACAGGCCGAGCGGTACGGCGACGACGAGGGAGACGGCGACGACGACCGCGCACATCCAGATGTGCTGGCCGGTCTTGTCCAGCAGCAGCGACAACTGGTCCCGCATGAAGGTGAAGGAGCCGAGAAAGGTGCTCATGGTTATGCGGCCCTCCTCGTCCGCGCCCACGGGGTGAGCAGCCGGCCGGCGAGCACGAGGGCGCCGTCGGCGGCCAGCGCGAGGGCGACGGCGAGCGCGCCGGCGCCGATGAACTGGGTGTTGAACGGTGACTGGAGCGCCTTGAGGATCAGCGAGCCGAGCCCCTGGTCCACGACGTAGGCGGCGATGGCGACGATCCCGATCGTCATGACGGTCGTCACCCGCAGCCCGGAGATCAGCGAGGGGACGGCCAGCCGCAGCTCCACCTTGAAGAGGATCTGCCGGCGGGTGAGCCCCATGCCGCGTGCCGCGCGCACCGCGTCCTCGGGCACCTCGCGCAGTCCCGTCAGGATCGTGGTGAACAGCAGATAGAGGCTGTAGAGCACCAGCGCGATCTCGACGGTGAGCACGGAGAACCCGGTGACGGGCACGAGCAGCTGGAAGAGCGCCAGCGGCGGCACGGTGTACAGGAACGAGGTCACGCCGGAGACGGGTGCGGCCAGCCAGCTCTTGAAGTGGCACAGCACGGCGGCGCCCACGGCCAGCACGAAGCCGAGCACCACGGCGATCAGGGTCAGCTCCAGGTGCTGCACCAGGGCGGGCCAGAACAGGTTCCACCAGTGGTCGCCGAACCAGTCGGTGCAGAAGGTGGCGTCCCGCGCGACGCAGGCGCTGGGCTCGCCGTAGTCGGGGATGACGGGCGGCTGGGCGCTCACGCGGTACCCGCCTTCCGTACGGCGTCCAGGGACGCGACGCCCAGCACCCGGCCGCCGGCACCGGTGCCGCCGGCGGGCGTCCCGTCGGCGCGGGCCGCACCGTCCGCGTCCGGGGCGCCCTCGGCCGCGGTGACCAGGACGCCCTCGGTGCCCTCGGCCACCATCAGGGAGAGGGCGGCGCGCAGGCTGGCATCGGCGGGCAGAACGGGCAGGCTCCGGTCGTCGGGCCGGGCGGGGGACAGCTCACCACTGCCGGCCAGGTCGGCGAGCCGGGTGAGGGTCAGCCGCTTGAGGCCGCGGTCGGCGCCCACGAATCGGGCGACGAACTCGTCGGCGGGCTCCTTGAGCAGGGTGCGCGGGGTGTCGTACTGGGCCAGCTTGCCGCCCTCCCGGAAGATCGCGATGCGGTCGCCCATCTTGACCGCCTCGTCGATGTCGTGGCTGACGAAGATGACCGTCTTGCGGATACGTTCGTGCAGTGCCAGGAACTCGTCCTGCACATGCTCACGGGTGATTGGGTCCAGCGCGCCGAACGGCTCGTCCATCAGCATCACCGGCGGATCGGCGGCCAGCGCCCGGGCGATGCCGACCCGCTGGCGCTGCCCGCCCGACAGCTGCGAGGGATACCGCCGGCCGTACTCGTCCACGGGCAGCCCCACCAGTTCCAGCAGCTGTCCGACCCGCTCCTTGATGCGCTTCTTCCCCCAGCCGAGCACCTTGGGCACGGTCGCCACGTTCTCGGCGATGGACAGATGCGGGAACAGCCCGGTCTGCTGGATGACGTAGCCGATGGAGCGGCGCAGCCGGATCGGGTCCAGATCGCGGATGGAGCGCCCGCCGATGCGGATGTCACCGCCGGTGATCTCCGCGAGCCGGTTGACCATCATCAAGGCGGTGGTCTTGCCGCTGCCCGAGGGGCCGAGCAGTACACAGATCTCACCGGCCGGAACGGTAAGCGACAGGTCGTCGACGGCGGGGACGGTGGCGTTCGGATACGTCTTGACCACGTGGTCGAAGACGATGTCCTGCGCTGCGGCAGGGGTTTCAGGACGGACCTGAGTCATGGGGTGGTTCTCCTGGTCGGGGGGCGCCGGGGCGAGGGGCGGCCGGCGTGCGGCAGGCCGTCGCGCCGGCTCACAGCAGGCCGTTGGCCACGAGGAACTTCCCGGCGACCTCGGCCGGGGTCAGCCGCACGGTGTCGACGGCCCGGTTGAGCTGCTGCACGGCCTTCTCGGTCAGCAGCGCGTCGACCTTGTCCAGCGTCTCGGCGAACTTCGGCCCCTGTTCCTCCAGCACGTCCTTGTGCACGACGGGAGCCACGTTCTGGAACCCGTAGAAGCCCTTGTCGTCCTCGAGCAGGGTGTAGTTCCCGCGGGCCAGCTGCGGATCGGTGGTGAAGACGTCGGCGGCCTCCACGTCACCGTGGTCCAGCGCCTTGTACTGGAGGCCGATGTTGAGGGACCTGACCTTGGTGTCGGTCAGGCCGTACTTCTTGACCAGTTCGGTGTAGCCGAGGGCCCCGGAGATGTTGTCGGGGTACTCGGCGAACCGGACATGGCCTGCCTTCTCGAGGTCACCGATGGTCCGCAGGCCGTACTTCTTCGCGAACGCGGGCTTGACGGCCACCGCGTTCTTGTTCTGGAACGGGGTGGGCTCCAGCATCGTCAGGCCGCGCTTCTCCTGGAACGCCTTGGCCTTGACGAAGGTGTCCCGCGCCGAGTGCGGGATGCTCTCGTCCCGGGCCAGCACCTGGAGGATCACCCCGGTGTACTCGGGGTACAGATCGATCTGACCTGAGGTGAGCGCCCCGTCGATGATCTCCGTACTGCCGATGTTGTTCTTCAGCTCGACGTCGTAGCCGGCCTTGGTGAGAGCCTGCTTGTACATCTCGCCGATGATCCACTGCTCGGTGAACTGCTTGGCTCCGATGACCACGGTCGGCCGCACACCGGTCGCCGAGGCGGCGCCCCCGCAGCCGGTCAGGGCCGCCAGGCACACCAGCGCCAGCAGTCCCGCCCACGCGCGCTGCCGCGCGCCGGCCCTCACACCTGGTCCCGGGGGACGGTGAAGGACCACGTGCGCGCGAAGACCTGCCGTTCGCCCTCGCCCTCGGGGCCGGGCAGCCCCTCGTAGGCGCGCAGCGTGTTGACGACGAGGAAGTCCTCGCCGTCGGCCGTCATCCGCGAACGGGTGTGCACGCGGGTGGCCCACTCCTCGCGGCGGATCGTCTCCTCGCGCTCGCACTCGACGACGGCCGAGTGCGGGTCGCCCTCGGTCAGCTGGAAGCGGTTCAGATCGCGGCCGGTGCGGGTCAGCCCGTCGGCGTGGTCGGTCATGGTGCCGTCGGCGGGTGTCGTCACGATGGTCTGCTCGCCGCTCTCCTGGTCGAAGGCGACCGTCCGCGCCCCCGGGATACCGGCCAGCTCGATGCTGTGCGGCGGGCCCTCGCGGGGCGGCGCGAACGCCGGCAGTGCCGCCTCATCGGCGGGCCGCGGCGCGCGCACCGGGAGGGTCAGCTCCCCGTGCCCCGTCTCCACCGTGACGGTGGTGCGCTGCGGCGACGGCCACATCCACGGCCACAGCGAGGCCGAGACGGACACCCGGATGCGGTTGCCGGCGCCGAAGGCGTGCCCGATGGCGAACAGCGGCACCCGCACGTCGTAGGTCTTCCCGGGCTCCAGCGGCTCGGGCGCGGCGTGGCCGTCCCGGTGGGTGAGATTGAGCAGTCCGGCGGTGACCAGCTTCGACGAGCCGTCCGGGAACACCTCGCACAGCCGGACCGCCAGCTGTGCCTGCGGCCGGTCGGCGCTGACGCGCAGGGTGACGGAGGGGGCCCCGAGGATCTCGACGGTCTCCTCCAGCACGGGCCCGGTGAAGGTGCACGAGCGTCCGTCGTCCGCGGCCTGATCCCCGTACTGCCCCGGCACGTCGCCGAACTTGAGGAAGTCGCCCGACGCCGCGCCCAGCGCGAGGGGGGAGCGCAGCAGTGCCGTGGCCGCGCCGTCCGACCAGGCGCTCAGCGGGTGGCGCCGGTCGGTGACGCCGGGAGCGGGCCACGAGGGTTCGGCCACCCAGCGGCCGGGGCGCTCCTCGTGGTCGCTGCCGACGGGTGCCGGGTCGGGCATCCAGGCGCGCAGCCGCGGTTCGTCCATGATCCCGTTGTCGACGCCGCGCATCCAGTGGTCGAACCAGCGCACGCACTCGCCCTGGAAGTCCATGGCGGGCCCGGGCTCCGCCTGGTGCGGGTAGGTGTGCGCCCACGGGCCGATGAGCGCCTTGACGGGGGCCTGCTGCGGGTCGAGGTGCTCCAGCAGCCGGAAGACGGCACCCCGGTAGGGGTCCAGCCAGCCGCCCACGGCGTAGACCGGCACCTGGATCGCGGAGTGGTCCTCGCACACCGAGCCGTGCTGCCAGTAGGCGTCGCGCCGCTGGTGGCTGAGCCAGGTCTCCGCGTACGGGACGGTCGCCTCCAGCCGCTCCAGCCACTTCTCGCGCCAGCCGTCGCCGAGGACCGCCGGGTCGCCGGGGCGGGCGTTGTAGGCGAGCATCGTCGCCGCCCACGGCAGCATCTCGGACGCCAGCAGACAGCCGCCGGCGTAGTGCACGTCGTCCGCGTACCGGTCGTCGGTGGAGCAGACGGTGACGATGCAGCGCAGCTGCGGAGGGCGCAGCGCGGCGATCTGGAGACCGTTGAAGCCGCCCCAGGACTTGCCGATGATCGCGACCTGTCCGTCGGACCACTCCTGCCGCTCGATCCAGGCCAGCACCTCCAGCGCGTCGTCGAGCTCCTGCTGGTGGTACTCGTCGAGCATCACGCCGTCCGAGTCGCCGCTGCCCCGGCAGTCGACGCGCACGGCGGCGTACCCGGCCTGCGCGAACTGCCCGTGCAAGGTGGCGTCACGCGGTGCGGTGCCGTCGTTCTTGCGGTAGGGGATGTACTCCAGCACGGCCGGCACGGGCCCCTGGACGCCTTCGGGAAGCCATACCCGCGCCGCGAGCCGCGTGCCGTCCTCGAGCGGGATCCATATGTGCCGCAGCACGCGCACGGCGTGCCGCCGCTCGGAGGGGCCGCCGTGCGCCGACGGTGCATAGTTATGTGCGGTTTCGGGGCTGTTCTGCTGACTGCTGGTGGACCGGGCGGTGCTCATGGGGTGGCACCCTAGACGAGCACCCCTCGGCGAATTGCCGGGTATGTGGCGCAATTCGATCGTTGTGCGCCGATGAACAAGAACACAGGAATGAAGCCTTCCGTTCTGGGTAGACCAGCTCCCATCTGCATGTTCATGCGTGCCAATGTCTCATCATGCGGACCGCCCCGGGTGGCGGGGCGGGCGGGGGCGTGTCGGAGTGGCCGAAAAAGGAAGTAAGGTTTGCCTAAGTGGTAACCCCCTGATTTCCGGAGCACCTGATGTCGATACGCCTGAGCGGTGGCGGCAAGCGCGCCGCCGCCACCGTCGCCCTGTCCCTCGCCGCCGCGCTGACGCTCTCCGCCTGCGGCGGCTCCTCCGACGGTGACGGCGGCGACTCCGGCGGCGGCAAGGGCAAAACGAAGGAGAAGGTGGCGCAGGGCGGCGAGGACTTCGCGAGCGCCGCGAAGAAGACCGCCTCCTTCGGCACGGACGCCAAGCCGGGCCAGTTCCCGCGCACCATCACCCACGCCATGGGCAAGACGGAGATCAAGCACCGTCCGAAGCGGGTCGTGGTGCTGGACGTCGGCGAGCTGGACAACGCCGTCTCCCTCGGCTTCAAGCCCGTCGGCCTCGCCCCCACCGAGGGTGACAACGCGATCCCGAGCTACCTCAAGAAGCAGGCGGGCCACCCCGAGAACATCGGCACCATCAACAACCTCAACCTGGAAGCCATCGCCAAGCTCAAGCCGGATCTGATCCTCGGCAGCCAGCTGCGCGCCGCCGACAAGTACAAGCAGCTCTCGGCCATCGCCCCCACGGTCTTCTCCATCCGCCCCGGCTTCACCTGGAAGGAGAACTACCTCCTCAACGCCGCGGCTCTCGACCGCACCGAGCAGGCGAAGAAGAAGCTGGACGCGTACGAGCAGAAGGCCGAGAAGCTCGGCGACGACCTGGGCGACAAGAAGCCCACCGTCTCGATGGTCCGCTACATGCCGGGCACCATCCGGCTGTACGCGAAGGCGTCGTTCATCGGCACCATCCTCCAGGACGTCGGCCTGCCCCGCCCGAAGAACCAGCAGGTCAACGACCTTGCCACCGAGATCAGCCCCGAGCGCATGGACGAGGCCGACGCGGACTGGATCTTCACCGGCGCCTACGGCGACCCCAAGGCCACCGACCGCGCCAAGGCCCAGGACAGCCCCCTGTGGAAGAACCTCCGCGCCGTCAAGGACGGGCAGGCCAAGGATGTGAACGACGAGACCTGGTACCTGGGCCTCGGCGTCACCGCGGCGGACAAGGTCCTCGACGACCTGAAGAGCTACCTCGACAAGTAGCCGCTGCCCCGACAAGCAGCCCTTCACCTTCTTCGTGCCCCGGCCCTGCGCGGCCCCGCGAACGGCGGGACCGCACAGGGCCGGGCGCGTCACACCAGCCGGCCGATGCCGCCGTACCAGGAGACCTCCGCGTGCGAGGGGCGCTCCGACTCCGGGACGGTCGCACGCCAGTCGGACACCACCTGGATGCCCGGCTCCACCAGCTCGAAGCCGTCGAACAGCTTCGCGAACTCCGCGCGGTCCCGCAGCGTGAGCGGCACCCCCTGGGCCCGGTAGGCGGCCTGCACACCCAGTGCCGTCTCGGGGGATATCTCGGCGGTCGCGTGCGACAGGACGAGCACACTGCCGGGGGCCAGGGCTTCCCGCAGCTGCGCCACCAGCCCGGCCGGGTCCTCCTCGTCGGAGATGAAGTGCAGGATCGCCACCGCCAGCACGGCGACCGGCTGCTCGAAGTCGATGAGCGCCTTCGTCTCGGGGTGGTCGATGATCGAGCGCGGTTCGCGGAGGTCCGTCTCGATGACGGTCGTCCGCGCGTCGGTGGACAGCAGCGCCCGCCCGTGCGCCAGGACGATCGGGTCGTTGTCGACGTACACCACCCGTGCCTGAGGGTCGTGCTGCTGGGCGACCTGGTGGACGTTGTGGGCGGTCGGCAGGCCCGAACCGATGTCGAGGAACTGGTTGATGCCCGTCTCCTCGACCACGTACCGGACCGCACGACCGAGGAAGGAACGGTTCTCCCGGGCGGCGGTCCGCAGCGTCGGGAACGCGGACATCGCCGCCTCCGCGGCCTTCTGGTCCGCCGGATAGTTGTCCTTGCCCCCGAGGAGATAGTCGTACATACGGGCTGAATGGGCCTCATGGGTCCGCAGCCCCGTCCCGCTGGACTCGAAGATGCCCGCCTGCTCCTCAGGGGTGTACGTCATGCTTCCTCCGCTCGTGGCCGCAACTGACCGGCGTGGCACGCCAGATGACCTGCCTGCTCGGGAGGAAGCCTAACCGCCCTTCCGCCACGCTCGACGGCGGGCCGACGGTGCGGTGCGGCACCGAAGAGCCCTCCCGAACCGGTGCGGTCCCACGTTCAGTGCCGGACCAGGCCGCCCACCGGTACGGGGGCGACATGGCCGGTCGCCGGCAGCGTCCGCGCCAGGGTAAGACCGACCTCGACCAACGAGGACCGGCGCAGACCGGCGACATCCCCGAGCGGGGTCCAGACCGCCTCCGCGATCCCGCCGTCCGGCTCCGGCCGAAGCCGGCCGCCGGTGACACGCAGGCGGTAAAAGACGCCGACGTTCTGGTGCTTCTCCCCGCGGCGCGCCTCGGCGGCGGGGATCACCCGCGAGTCCACGCCCAGCAGGCGCTCGACCACCGCGTCGTAACCGGTCTCCTCGGCGACCTCCCGGACCACCGTGTCGATGGGGTCCTCCGCGTGCTCCACCCCGCCGCCGGGCGGAGTCCAGGTGCTCCGCCCGTCCGAGGACACATGACGGCCGAGCAGCACCCGTCCGTCCTCGACGCACACCCCGTACGCCGCCAGCCGGAAACTCATCCTCGCCACTCCTCCCCACCGGGCGGGGCCGCCCCGGCGTTCCGCACAGCGCCAAGCCCTGGCCGCCCTCGCCGGACCAACTCGCCCCGCGGAAGCGCATGGTGGCACAACGGCGAGCTGCCCGCCGCCCGGCGACGAGCCGTCCCGGCGCCGGCCGCCGGGCAGGGGAGGCGATGATGGAGGGATGACCGCCGACCCGCGTGCTCACGCCTTCAACTCGGCCGCCGCCCAGTACGCGGCGAGCCGGCCCGCCTACCCGCCCGAACTCCTCGACACCGTCGAGGAGTTCCTCCAGCGTCCGCTCGCGGAGGTCCGCGCCGCCGACATCGGCGCGGGCACGGGCATCGCGACCCGTCTCCTGCGCCGGCGCGGCGCCGACGTGATCGCCGTGGAGCCGGGTGAGGCGATGGCCGCCCGGTTCCGCCGCACACTCCCCGAAGTACCGCTCGTACGGGGCGACGGCAACGCCCTCCCGCTCGCCACCGCCTCCCGCGACCTGCTCACGTACGCGCAGTCGTGGCAGTGGACCGACACCACCCGCTCCGTCCCCGAGGCGATGCGGGTCCTCGGCTCCGGCGGGGCACTCGCCGTCTGGTGGAACACCACCGCCTTCGACGTGCCGTGGCTCCGCGCCCAGCACGAGCGCATCGCCCGCCACTGCGGAGTACCACCGCGTCCGGTCACCCGCCCCGACGACGGCGAAGCCGTCCGGCGCGCGGGCCTGACCGGGCTGCGGGTGACCCGCCGGCAGATCCGCTGGAGCCGGGTGGTCCCCCTCGGCACGCACCTGGACAACGTCGGCAGCCGCTCCGCGCTCCTCGCCCTCGGCACGGAGGCGATGAGCGCCTTCCTCGACGAGGAGCGCCACCGGCTGCGGGCGCTCTTCCCCGACGAGGCCGTCGAGGAGATCTATGTGGCCGACCTGCTGGTGGCCGCCCGCCCCTGACACACAGCGGCGGTCTTGGCGGACGGCGCTGCCCGCCGCATCATCGACGCATGTCAGCCATCCGCAAGTGGCCCGATCCCGAAGCGGCGCGCAGCACCCTCCACGAGGCCGCGGTCGAGGCCGTACGGGAAATCGCGGCACAGACAAACGTGCGGGTGGCTGCCGTGCGGCGTCTCGGCCCGCCGCGGAACCGCCGTCAGACACGCCATGCCCTTGCGACGATGAACGCGTTCGACGCCTGGTGCCGGCAGGCGAGCGCGGTGCTGCGCACCGTACCCGCGCGGGAGGCCGGCACCGCGTTCGCCCGCTTCCGCGGCGCGGTCCTCGACATCCCGGTGCCGCCGCTCCACGGGGCGGCGGTGAACCTGCAAGCGCTGCCGTACCACCGCCCGGCGTCGGCCGCCGCTCCCGTCGCCGCCTTCCGGCACGCGGCGGACACCCTGACGGAACGGCTGCGCACCGTGGAACCGCAGCCGCTCCCGGAGCTGCGGCCACCCGGCTCCGCGCGGCTGAGGGAGGGAGTGCTCGCCGAGACGGTCGACGAGCGGATCGCCGCACTGCTGGAAGCCGCCCCCCGAACGGCGCTCTCCTTCCGGGCCTGCGCCGCGCTGCTGGACACCTCCTTCCTCACCCGGGAGGTCGGCCGGCGCTTCGCCGCTGCCACCGAGGGCTTCTCCGCCCTGGAACACCGCCCGCCGCCCGGTGCGCCGGTGCCCTGCCGCCGGCTCGCGCCCGCGTACACGTCCGTCGCCGCCGACTACCTGCTGCGGGTGCGGGAGGCGCTGCCGGCGTACGCGGAACACTCCGGCCAGACCCCGCCATACGACCCGGCACCCACCCACCGCACCGGGGGAGCAGGCGGTTGAGTGCGGCCGGTGACGCATGCGCCGGCGGCCTGGTGACGGGCGTCGGCGCACCCCGCCGGAGCCGAGCGCACCGGCACGGCTCGCCGGGAAGTGCCGCCGTCAGCCCCACACCTGGGAGACCGCGCGGGCACTGAGCGCCTCCAGCCTGCGGGCCTGCGCCGCCGCCCGGTCCAGCAGTTCGGCCAGCCTCCCCGCGTCCAGGCGCGGCTCGCCGTCCGCGAGCACGGCCAGCGTGCGCCAGCACGCCGTCTTGGCCTGCACGCCCAGCCGCATGGCCTCCAGCTCCAGCACATCACTGAGCGGCGAACGGCTCAGCAGGCCGCCGTTGAGTTTCAGCCGCCCGGCCTTCTCCGCCACCCATCCCGCCGTCACCCGCGCCTGGCGTACGGGGACACCCAGCCGCACCATGATCTCGACGAGTTCCTGCCGGTCCTCGGCGACCTCGCGGGCCAGCTCCTCCAGTTCCGGCCCCAGCGGCCCGCCCCGGTGGGTGCCCGCCGTCCGCCGCAGCAGTTCGGCGCCGGCGGTGGCGCCGGTGAGGTGGTCGTTGAGGTAGATGCGCAGCATCGAGACGCGGGTGGGGGGCATGGCGACCTTCCGGAGCGATCGGGGCGGGCACGACGGCTCGTGTCCTCGCCCGGCTGAGCACGGCACCCGCCGGGCGAGCACGCACCGGCCCTGACCTTTACCGCGCGGCGTCCGCGTCCAACCGCCCCGCACACCCGATCACCGGGGACCGCGAGAGCAGGACACAACCTGTCCGCCACCTCTGGAACGGTGGACCGCACGATCCGCCGGAGAGGCCCACGGCCCCCGGACACGAGACGGCCGTCCGCACAGCTCCCGCCGTGCTGCACGGCCGTGCCCCCGAACCATGGAAAAACCGAGGAGAAGCCATGCCCGTCACGACCACCACCCATCTGAACTTCCGGGGCGACGCGCGGGCGGCGCTGGAGCACTACCGGTCCGTCTTCGGCGGGCGTCTGTCCGCCATCACCTACAAGGACATGGGCTCCGTGCGGAACGAGAACGAGGCGGACTGGGTGGTGTGGGGCGAGGTGGCCGGCGACAACGGCTTCCACATCATGGCCTACGACGTGCCCTCCGACCTGCCCTGGGACCGGGGCACCGACCCGTTCTTCGTCTCCGTACGCGGTGACGACGCGGACGAGATCAGCGCCCTGTGGCAGAAGCTGGCGGAAGGCTCGACGGTGCGCCGGCCCCTGGAGCCCGCGCAGTGGGCACCGCTGTACGGCATGCTCACCGACCGTTTCGGCGTCACCTGGGTGCTGGACGTCGCGGCCCCCTACAACGGCTGACCGCACACCTGCCGCACATCTGCCGCGCACCGGCGCCCTCCCGCCCCAAGGAGGGCGCCGGTGCGCGGGGCGGCAGACCGCCGCCGGCCGGCCCGCAACCCCGCTCCCTGCGGCCCGGCCGGGCAGCCCCCGCTCCTCCGTTCACCCCGTCCGGCAACCGGACACCGCCGGTCCGCAGGGCAGATGCTCTTTGACAGCGGTCCGGACGACCGCATAGCTTTCCGGTCACCTGTGTCGCACAAGGATCCGAGGGAGGGCAGCGCCGTGACGACTCCGCGTCTCACCCAGCGCCGCTACCTCGACCTGCGGCGGTCCACCAGCACGGGATGTTGAGCGGCACCCTTCCCGCTCTCCCGTCGCCCTTTTCCCCGCATCATCACCCTGGACCGCCATGCCCTCCGCCCGCATACCGCGGCGGCTGTCGCGGCGCGGCCTGCTGTCGCTGGCCGCCGCTTCCGCCGTCACCGCCTCCGGTTCCGCACTGCTGACCGCCTGCGGCACCGGCGCCGCCTCCGGCGGCAAGGTCGTGCCCTTCTACACGACCGAGTCGGACCCCAAGTCGCTCGCCTTCTACCGCTCCGTCATCAGACGGTTCGAGCGCGAGCACCCCGGCGTCACCGTCAAGATGACGCTGTACTCGGACGAGAACCAGCTCCAGTACCTCCAGTCGGCCATGCAGACCGGCACCGACATCGGGGTCTTCGCACCGCCCGCCGCGAACATCCTCGACTGGGCCGTCAAGGGCTATCTGCTGCCCCTCACCGGCATGATCGAGGAGATCGGCGAGGACGATTTCCTGCCCGGCACCCGCATCATCCACCGCGGCGAGGACTACGCGATGCCGTTCCAGGCCAACGCCTCGGTGCTCTACTACCGCAAGGACCTCCTCGACAAGGCCGGCATCGAACCGCCGCGCACCTACGGCCAGTTCCTCGGCGCCGTCCGCGAACTGCACGGCAGGGACGGCATCGACGGCATCTCCTCCGGAGCAGGCAACACCCCGGGGATGACGACCCAGTTCCTCGCGCCGTACGTCTACCAGGCGGGCTGGGACTACTACGGACCCGACGGCGAGGTGCTGTTCGGCAAGGACGAGGTGCTCGCCGCGGTCGAACGGCATGTCGCGATCATGCGGTACGGCCGCAAGGGCGCCTACAACACCAACTATCCGGACCTGATGAACACCTACATCTCCGGGAAGGCGGCCTTCGCCACCATGGCGGGCCGGCTCGGGGTGAACCTCGCCGCACAGAACCCCAGGATCGCCGAGGTCACCGGTGTGCTGCCGGTCCCGGCGGGCCCGTTTCGCACGGGCCGGCTGGCGTACGGCGGCAAGAACCAGTACAGCGTCTTCGCGCACACCCGGCACAGACGCGAGGCCAGAGCCTTCCTGAAGGAACTGACCACGGGCGACAACGCGCTGGGCTTCTCCCTCACCGTCCCCGGCCATCTGATCCCGCCGCTGAAGTCCGTCAGGGACCGGCTCCGCGACGAGATCGGCCGCTCCCAGGACCCCTATCTGCGGAAGCACGGCGACTGGGTGCGCACCATCCTCGACCTCGTCCCGCACGCGATGAGCCCCGACATGGCCATGGGCTCGGTCGTGGACGGGCGCTACGACGGCAAGCTCTCCAACCCGTGCCCCTGGGCGGGCAAGGCGTGGGCGCCACCGCCGGCCGACGCCACGATGGTGCAGTCGATCCTGCTGCGCGGCGACGACCCCGAGCAGGCCTGGCGCAGGGCGGTGGACCAGTTCGCCTTCGCCGCCCGCGACTGGCGGAGGGCCAACCCCGAGTGGAGGCCCGCGGCATGACTTTCCCGAGACCGGGACGCGCCCTCCAGTACGCGGCACTGGCCGCCGTCGTTCTCGTCGCCGACCTGCCGCTGCTGTGGATCGTGAGCACGGCCGTCAAACCCGACGAGGAGATCATCTCCTACCCGCCGACGTTCTTCCCGCACACGTTCACGCTCGAGAACTTCCGCACCCTCTTCGAGATCTCCTCCTTCGGCACCTACCTGGTCAACTCCCTGATCGTGGCCGCCTGCTCCACACTCGCCGTGGTGGTGCTGGGCCTGTGCGCCGCGTACGCGCTCGTCCGGTTCCGCATCCCGGGGCTGCGCTGGGTCGGAGAGCTGTCGCTGTTCGCCTACCTGGTGCCGCCGATCCTGGTGCTGGTGCCCGTCTCGCAGCTGGTGGCGCGGTTCGGGCTGGCCAACAACCTCGCCGCGCTCGTCGTGATCTACACGGCCACGCTGCTGCCGTTCGCCCTGTGGACGCTCCGCTCCTGTTTCCACGGGCTGACCGTCGAGCTGGAGGACGCCGCGATGGTCGACGGCTGCACCCGCTTCGGCGCGTTCGTACGGGTCGTGCTGCCACAGTCGGTGCCGGGGGTGGTCGCCACCGCCGTGTTCGCCTTCAACGCCGCCTGGAGCGAGTACCTGTTCGCCTCCACGCTGATGGCCGACCCGGAGAAGCTGACCCTCAGCCCGGGACTCTCCCTGCTGATGGACCAGACCAGCGTCTACTCGTGGGGCGTGCTCATGGCCGCCGCGCTGATCGTCGTCGCACCCGTGCTGATGCTGTTCGTACTCGTCCAGAAATTCCTCGTCGGCGGCATCGGACAGGGGGCCGTGAAATGACAGCCGTCACCGGAAGCCCGCCAGCGCGCGGCGCCGCCTCCCCGTCCCCGTCGCGCCCAGCGCGGCCCCCGCGTCCCGAGAAGGCCCCGCGCCGGGGCCTGTCCGACCGCACGCTGGGCACCCTGATGCTGCTGCCCGCGCTCCTGCTGCTGCTCGTCTTCGCGGCCTACCCCTTCCTCGCCTCCGTCTTCGACAGCTTCTTCCACGTCGACTTCCTCACCCGCGAACACACCTTCCTCGGCCTCGACAACTACCGGCGGCTGTGGGAGGACCCGGCCGTGCGGGGCGCGTTCGGACGCAGCGTCGCGTGGGTCGCGGGGAACGTGGTGATCCAGGCCGTCGCCGGGGTCGCGGTCGCGCTGCTGCTCAACGCCGGACTGCGCGGCCAGACCCTGGCACGCGGGCTCGTCCTCTTCCCCTACGTGGTCCCGGCCGTGGTCGCCGCGATGGTGTTCCGCTTCGCCTTCAACGACACCTCCGGCATGGCCGGACACCTGCTGCGCACACTCGGGCTCACCGACAGCCTCGTCGACCCGTTCGCCGACCCGGCCACCGTGATCGCCGCACTGGTCGCCGTGAACTGCTGGAAATACGTGCCGTTCATCGTGATCGTCGTCCTGGCGCGGCTCCAGACACTGCCCGGCGAACTGCGCGAGGCCGCCGCCCTGGACGGCGCCGGACGCATCGGCGTCTTCCGCCACGTCACCCTGCCGTGGATCGCGCCCGCGCTGATCGTCGCCATGCTGATGCGCACCATCTGGACCGCCTACGACTTCGACCTGCCGTACCTGCTCTCCGGCGGCGGCCCCATGGACACCTCGACCACCGTCCCCCTGGAGATCCGCAAACTCGCCTTCGCCGACCAGGACCTGGGGCTGGCCTCCGCGCTCGCGGTGTGCGTGGCGATCCTGCTGGTCGCGGGAGCGCGGCTGTACCTGCGCGCCTACCGGGCCGGCGAGGACGCGGCGGGCTGACCGGGCCGAACCCCCGCCCCCGATGACGAGAAAGGCACCATCCATGTCCGACGTGATCGACACCGTCGCCGGTACGCCCGCCGCGCTGCGCACGTACCGCGAGACGGTGTACGCCCGCACACAGGGCGCCCACGACGCGCTGCTGACCGGCGGCACCGCCGGCAGCCGGCTCACCCTCCCCGAACGGGCGGCACTCGCGGCCCACACCGCCGAACTGGACGGCGCGCCCGCACTGGCCGCCCACTACCGGGCACTCGGCCCGGCACCCGCCCCCTCCGACCGGTTCACCGCGCTGCGGCGCCACGCCCGCCTCCTCGTCCTGGCCCCCTCCACGGCCGGCCCCGAGGACATCGCGGCCCTGCGGGACGCCGGCTGGAGCGCCCCGGACATCGTCACGGCCTCGCAGCTGATCGCGTTCGTCACCTACCAGACGCGGCTCGCCGCCGGACTGCGGGCGCTCGGCAGCCTCCCGGCAGAGGGCGGCGAGCTGCCCGCGTACCTGGCCGCGAGCGAGGGCCGGCCGTTCACCGCCGACGCACTGGAGTGGGACGCGTGGGTGGAGACCGTGGACGTGGACCGCGCCACCCCCGAACAGCTCGCCGTGCTGGAGGAGTCGCTGCCGACGGCGAAGACCTCCCCCTACTACCTGGCGCTCGTCCACGACGTGACCGCGCTGCGTGAGAGGTCCCGGCTCTACAACGCCATCATGTACGCGCCGCGCGGCCTCGACCGCCGCGACCGGGAACTCGCCGCACTCGCCGTCTCCCGCGTCAACGGCTGCGTGTACTGCGCGTCCGTGCACGCGCGGCGCTTCATCCAGCTGGCCAAGGACGCCGCCCCCGCCGAGGCGGTCCTGCGCCACGGCACCGCGGCGGACACGGGAACCGCCCGCCGCCGCGCGGTCACCGACTTCGCGGTACGCCTCACCCGCGAGCCCCAGCGCCCGCTCGACCTGGCGGCGCTGCGGACGGACGCGGGCCTGGGCGACACGGAGATCCTGGACCTGATCCACGTCGTCGCCGTGTTCGCCTGGGCCAACCGCCTGATGCTCACCCTGGGCGAGCCCCGCCCGATCCCCGAGGAGACCACAGCATGACCGCCACCCCCGACCATCCCCTCATCGACGCGGCCCGCCGGCTGGCCGGCGACGTCCTGGCACCCGCGGCCGAGCGGCACGACCGCGAGGGCGTCACACCCGAAGCCGTCGCGGCCGTCAAGGCGTCCGGCGTCCTGGGGGTCAACGCACCGGCGGAGTACGGCGGTGCCGGGGCGCCGGCCGCCGTCGGCCGGGAGATCGCCGAGATCCTGGCGGGCGCCTGCTGCGCCACGTTCTTCGTCCAGGCACAGCACCACACCCCCGTACGCACCCTCGCCGCGGCCGGCGAGGAGCCGAGCGCGGCCCGCGACCGCTGGCTGCGCCCGCTGAGCGAGGGCACACAACTCGCGGGCATCGCCTTCTCGCATCTGCGCGCCTACCCGAAGCTGCCGGTCCGCGCCACCCGGGTGCCGGACGGCTGGCGCTTCGACGGGCGCGTGCCCTGGTACACGGGCTGGGGCCTCAACGACGTGTTCCTGCTGGGCGGCGCGACCGAGGACGGTGAGGTGGTCTTCGCCGTCGCCGAGGCCCGCGAGCAGGCCGGCCTCACCGCCACCCCGCCGCTCCAGCTCGCCGCCCTCACCGGCACCCGCACGGTCGGTCTGCTGCTCGACGGCCTGGTGCTGCCCGACGACGCGGTCGCCCTGCGCACTCCGTACGAGCGGTGGGCGACGGACGACCGTCCCAAGAACACCAACACCAATCCGGCCGTCTTCGGTGTCGCCCGCGCCGCCCTCGATCTCCTCGACGCCTCCGGCGACGGTGAGGCGAAGGAGACCGCCGGCATCCTCCGCACCCGCCTGGACGCGGCCCGCCGCGACGCCTACGCGCTCGTGGACGAGGTACCGCCCGCCGAACGGCTCGACGACAGGCTCGCCGTCAAGATGCGCGCCTACGAGGTGCTGCGCGCCGCCACCACGGCCGCCGTCGCCGCCGGCGGCGGCCGTGCCTTCGGGCTGTCCGCGCCGGCCCAGCGCCTGGCCCGCGAGGGACTGTTCCTCGTCGTCCAGGGGCAGACCGCCGAGGTCCGCACGGCACATCTGAGGGCACTGCGGGCGTGACGCCGCGACCGGCCGGGCCGGGCCCGCACCGGGCTACCGCGCCGGCGGGATCCGGTACACGGACACGTGCGAGGGCGACTCGGAGGTGAACGGGGCGCCCGACCAGTCCGCGTGCCGGCACTCCAGCTCGAACCCGGCGAGCCGCGCCATCAAGTCCAGCTCGGCCGGCCAGATGTAGCGGTGGTGGCTGCGGAACAGCTCGGCCTGCCGTGTGCCGTCGAAGCGGAAGTGGTGCGACACCAGACGCTGGTTGAGGAGGTCGTAGGTGTCCAGCCCGATGTAGCCGGCATCCGACTGGAAGACCGTGGCCGTCCGGCCGGGCGGCAGCGCGCGCAGTTCGGGCACTCCGAGCTCCACCACGAAACGGCCGCCCGGCGTCAGATGCCGGGCGGCGTTGCGGAAGCAGGCGACCTGCTCGTCCTGGGTGAGCAGGTTGGAGATGGTGTTGTAGACGAGATAGACGAGGGTGTACTCGCCGGGGGCGAGGGCGGTCGCCATGTCCCCGAGGACGACGGGGACGGCCGTCTCGTCCGCCTTGCCGCGCAGTTGTTCGACCATCGCCGGGGACAGCTCGATGCCGCTGACCGCGACTCCCCGCGCGGCCAGCGGCACGGCCACCCGGCCGGTGCCGACGGCGAACTCCAGTGCTCGGCCCGCCCCGGCGAGACGGGCCAGGTACTCCACGGCCGGTTCCACCACCTCGGGCGCGAACATGCCGGTACCGGGTGTGTCGTAGCGCCGCGCGGTTTCGGCGTCCCAGATGTGCTGCTGCATCCGTCCACGGTCGTCGCGCGGCGGTGCGCTGTCCAACGCTTATGCGCCGTCCCCGGTGCGCGCCGGCCAGGGCGTCAGGAGACGAACCCGCGCGTCACATGCGTCCCCGACCCGGCGTTCTCGGCGTGGTAGCCGGACTCGCCCACGCAGTCGCTGTACTCGTAGTTGGCCCGGGAGGTACCGTGCAGACCTCCGGCGTCCGTGGAGGTGGGACCCCCGAAGACCACGTCGGACCTGGGCATCTGCGCGCAGCTGGGGATACCGAGGTAGTACTCCACGAAACCGCCCTGCGAGCCTTGCAGGTTGCCGCTGCCCGCGGGCAGCGTGTACGTGCCCAGATGGGTGGCCTTGCCGGTGACGGTGTCCGTGGCCGTCCCGGTCCAGGTGTCGGTGCCGGTCTTCCGCACCGTGATGTCGTAGCGGTGGCCGTACACGCCGTCGAAGTCGACGGCGCAGGTGACGCCGGGGCCGCCGTCCGCACCCTGGTGACACAGCGGGTCGGTGGTGGTGGCGCCCTCGGTGAAGGTGGAGAAACGGGCCGACAGCCGCTCCCGCGAGCCCTGGTTCTCCCTGGGTTGCAGCCCCGTGTAGCCCATGCCGTCGGCGAAGTCGTACTGCTGCGCGAAGTAGATGCCGGCCTTGTGGGCGGTCTCCGGGTTGACGGTGATGGGGAAGGTGATGTCGGTCATCCCCGAGGAAGGTGCGTCGGCGATCGACCAGCTGACCGACACGTTGCCGCCGCCGACGTCGGCGACCGCCGAGGGGGTGGCCGCCACGAGCAGTCCAGCGGCCACGGCGGCGGGCAGCGCGTACCGGCGGAGTGTCCCGACTACTGACATGCGCGTCCTCTTCTCCGTGTGGGGGTGCCCGCATTCTGTCCACGCCGCCGGGACCGCTCCATGGACTTACGCGCGCCGCCCGTTGGACTCCTGTGCACGCGCACGCCCCGCCCGGCCCGCGCGAGTCACGGCTTGGGCACGTCCCGCCCGGCACCCCGCCGGTGGCGACGCCACCCGGCGGCCCGGAGCGGGAGCGCCGGGTGGCAGTCCGGCTCAGGCCGGGGCGCCCGAGGGCAGGGGACCGGGAAGGTCTCCCGGTGGCATGGAGGTCGGCCTGCGACCGCCGCGGCGCCGGGCGGAGCCCGCCAGACAGCACGTGGCCAGCAGGGCGACGGCTCCCAGGGCGGCACCGGCCCAGCTCAGCCGGGTCATCGCGGTGGTGAGCGGCATCCAGGTGGTGAGCAGCCCCACGGCGACGGCCGGCGTACCGGACCCCAGATAGAAGAGGAGGTAGAGCGCGGCCCCGATACCGGCGCGCTGCCCCGCCGGGGTGCGGGCGTCCACGGCCCGGGCGGCGCCGCCGGAGGCCAGCCCGTGCCCGACGCCCGCCAGCAGCGCGGAGCCCAGCGTGGCGAGGAGCGAGGTGGCGCCCGTGGCCGCGAGCAGCAGCAGGCTCCCGGTGAGCGCGGCGGCTCCGGACCGCTGCGCCGTGTGCGGGGCGCAGCGGCTCCACACCAGCTGCGCCAGCAGCGACCAGAGCAGCACCGAGCCGAGTACGGCGCCGGTCAGGGCGGGGTCGTCGGTGTGCCGGGCCCGTCCCAGCAGTGTGGGCAGGAGGGCGAGGTAGACGCCGACGACGGCCCAGGCGAGGAAGCCGTTGAGCCCGGCGACGGCGAAGAGCGTCCGCATGGACCGCGGGATGTGGGGCCGGACGGGCTTCCACCGGCGCTGCGCCCTGCGGGTGGCGGCGGGTTCGGGCACGGTCCGGTGGAGCCGGTGCCACACCCATGCCAGCAGGAGGAGATGGAGCAGGTAGGGGGTGGTCAGCGGTGCGGGCACGTACCGGGCGAGCAGGCCGGAGGCGGCGGGCCCCACGGCGGTGCCCGCGGCGAACGCCAGGCTGGCCAGCAGGGGACCCCCGATACGGGCCGCGGGGCTGCGGTGCCAGGTGATGAGTGCCTGTGCGGCCCCGGTGGCGGCGCCCAGGGCGAGGGCTTGGCCGACGCGTCCGGCGAAGAGCCAGGCCGGGCTGTGGGCGAGGGCGAAGCAGCAGGAGCCGGCGGCGGCGAGCAGCACGCTCAGCCGCAGGACCGGACGGTGTCCCACGGCGTCCGCGGCCGGGCCGCACAGCAGCAGCGCGGGCCCGCTGACGAGCGCGAACGTCGCGAACAGCAGGGTCATCACGAGGTCGTCGTAACCGAAGAGGCGCTGATAGTCGGGGTAGAGCGGGCTGGGAAGGTAGGCGCCCGCGGTCAGGACGACCACCAGGAGTCCGGCGGTGCGCACGGCCTTGCGGTCGGCGCGGCCCGGTATCCGCTCACGCCGCATGCGCCGGGCGCCGCCGTCCGGGCGGGCCCGGCCCGTGGGCCGGTGCGCTCGGAGAGGGTGGTTGTGGTGTGTGCTCCGTTCCGGTGTCACTCGCTGATCAGTCACGTGGCCAGTGTGCGAGCGGAAAGCGGCGAGGAAAATCAAATGATTTTGGCTGTGATCATGCAAAATGATTGCATGATCGACTCTCGGCTCCGGATCCTCCAGATGGTCGCCGAGCACGGAACGGTGACCGCGGCGGCACAGGCGCTGCACTACACCCCCTCCGCCGTCTCCCACCAACTGCGCAGACTCGCGGCCGATGTGGGAGCGGAACTGGTCGTGCAGCAGGGCAGAGGGATCCGGCTGACGAACGCCGCGCGGGTCCTGCTGCACCACGCGGAGCGCCTCCAGGAGCAGTGGCAGCTCGCCCGTGCCGAGTTGGCCGCCGCGGGCAGCGAACCCACCGGCCGGTTCACGCTGTGCGGCTTCTCCACAGCCGCGAGCCGGCTGCTGCCGCCGGCCGCGGCGGGACTGCGCGACGCCTACCCGCGGCTGACCGTCCGGATCATGGAGGCCGAGCCCGACCGCTGCTTCGACCTGCTGCTCGCCGAGGAGGCCGACCTCGCCCTGCTGGTGGTCACGGCGGACTCGCCCCCCATGACGGACGGCCGCTTCGACCAGCAGCCGCTGCTGGACGACCCGCTGGACCTGGTCGTACCGCAGGACCACCCGCTGGCGGCGCGGCGGCGGGTCACCCTGGCCGACGCGGCCCGGGAGCCGTGGATCCTCGGCAGCCCGGGCACCACCTACCACCAGCTCGTCCTCGCGGCGTGCATGACCGCCGGCTTCACGCCCCACATCGCGCACTACGCGGACGAGTGGGACACCGGCACCGCGCTGGTGGCCCACGGTCTCGGGGTCATCCTCGTACCGCGCCTGTCCCGGCTGCGGGACGATTCGCCCGTGGCACGCGTCCCCCTGCACGGGGAGCCCGCGCCCGCCCGCCGCATCATGGCCGTCACCCGGCTCGGTGCCCGGCGGAACCCGACGCTCACTCACGCGGTGGAGACGATCACGGCGACCGCCCGGCAACTGCTCCCGCAGCAGTGAGCGGACTGCCCTCTCGGAGGGCGCGCCCTGTCCGGGACGCCGGCCGGGCGAGGCGCCGACCAGCCCGGACACCGCCCCGCATGTCCGGGACGGCACGGGCGCCTTGCCCCGGCCGCCGGGCCGTCGAACGATGCGCGGTGCCCCGCTCTCCACGGCGGGCACGGTTCCCATCCGACGACCGAAGGGTACGGTCATGCCCGGATCGACGCTCACATACGTACGGACAGCCGTCGCGGTGCTCTCACTGGCAGCCGTCGGCACCCTCGGGGTCCCGGCCGCGGTCGCGGCCGGCGCCGCCCCCGAAGCGGTCACTGCGGCCCAGGCCTGCTCGTGGGACCGGGGCGCGCCGCCGAGCAATCTGAACCCCTACAGCACCACGGACCGCGCGGCCGACACGGCGCCGGTCCGCATGGGCCCGTACGGTGACTGCACGAAGGTCACCTCGTACTCGGCCGGGACCTCCGTGCCGGTGAACTGCTACGTCACCAACAGCTACGGCAACACCTGGTCCTACGTCCGCGGCAGCGGCTGGGTCTGGGACGCCCATCTGAGCAACGGCGGCTCCCCGCACCCCTGCCGGTTCTAGCCGGCGCCGGAGGCGGGACAGGGGGGATCGCCGAGGGGCTGCGGCCGGGGGAGCGCAGCCCCTCGGGGTGACGTGCATGCCGCGGCCTGCACGTCACCCCTCGTCGGTGTCGCCTTCCCGCTGCTCGCCCTTGCCCGGCGCCTGGAGGCTCCACAGCCGCCCGTCGGGGTCGCGGACCGTCATCAGCCGCGTCCCGAAATGGGTCTCCTCGAACGGGGTGACCACCTCGACGTCGGGGTCGAGCCGGAACGCGTCGGCGTCCGGGACCTTCAGCACCAGCTGCATCCCGGTCTCCTGGTCCTCGGGGACCTCCGCGATGAAGAGGGTGGGGCCGTCGCCGTGGCGCAACTGCCCGGAGTTGTGGTCCGTGGCGAACTCCAGCTCGTAGCCGAGTTTCTGGAAGAATTTCGCGGCCTTGCCCCAGTTGTGGGTCTCCATGAAGACGGCCTCGATGCCTTCGGTCGCCATTCAGACCTCCTTGTCAGACGCTTGCTCCGGGCCCGTGTGCGGGGCATCGAGGTAGACGCGCAGTGCCTCGGCCACCAGCGCCGACAGCGACAGCTCGGCCTCGATGGCGCGGTGTTTGACCTGCTTGATCAGTCCGATCGGCAGATACACGTTGAACTGTTTCACTTCCTCGTCTCCCACGAGGAGCGATGCTAACAAGCACGCTAGTTCCCTAAGATGCTCGCGACGCCCCGTAGCGGAGGCCGTCCACGAGCAGGGCGAGCACGCGCTCGGTGTGCCCGTCGTCGTCCTGCGCCGGCAGGGTCACATTGGCCACGGCGCGCAGCAGGTCTTTGGGGTCGATGTCGGCGCGGATGCGGCCGGTGCGCGCCGCGGTGTCGAGCAGCCCGCCCAGCACGGGTACGAAACGCTCGTCGAAATAGGCGGGCAGACTGTCGTACGCCGGGTCGCCCGAGTGCAGGGCCGCGCTCAGTCCGCGTTTGGTGGCGATGAAGCCCGTGAAGCGGCGCAGCCACCCGGCGAGCGCGTCGACCGGTTCGTGCTCGGCCGCCAGCGAGGCGGCGGCATCGGCGCAGGCGTCCACCTCACGGCGGAACACGGCGGCGATGAGGTCCGCGCGCTGCGGGAAGTGACGGTAGAGGGTGCCCGCTCCGACACCTGCCCTGGCCGTGATCTCCCGGACGGGGGCGTCCACGCCGGAGGACGCGAACACCTCGGCCGCCGCGGCCAGCAGAGTGTCGATGCTGCGCTGCGCGTCCGCGCGTACACGTCGGCGCGGCTGCCCCTCGCCCTTCGGTTGCTCGTTCACGGTGTCCTCCTGTTGCGAAGCGGAACGGTGTTCCGTAACATCTCAGGCGGAACGCTGTTCCGTGTGCGTAAGGGTAGCCTGCCGCCGCGGACGACGGCCATGTCGTACGGCCCCCGACGGCACCGCACGCGGAGCGGGGCCGGGCGTGGCGGCCCGGCCCCGGTCATCTCCCGCGGTGGAGACGTTCGAGGTGGATGCGGGTGAAGACGTCCACCTTGGCGCGCAGGGCCCATGGGTCGACGGGCTTGCCGATGGAGTCCACGCCGCCCGCGGCGTAACCGCGCGCGGAGTCCACGGTGCCCATGGCCGTCAGGAAGATGAGAGGGATGTCGCGGTTGCGGTGCCGCCGTTTGATGTGGGCCGCCGTCTCGTAGCCGTCCATGCCCGGCATCTGGACGTCCAGGAGGATGACGGGTGTGGCACCGGCTCACCGGGCCGTGCCCGAACCGGCAGCCACCCGCAGGGTGCAGCGCCGGTGCAAGCCCGTCCGGCCCCACGTCCCGCGGTCCATGCGGACGCTCTTCGCCGTTGCCGGGCTCAGTGCCCGTGCCCGGCGAAGAGCCGGTCCGCCGGCCTTCCGGGTCTCCGCCGTACGGCCTCCGCCGTACGGCCGCTCTGCGCGGTCACGGTCACGGGATCACCACGTCATCACGTCACCGCGGCTCACGCCGTGGGTAGTGCAGGGCCCGCGTGCTGGCTCCGGTCCGGTCGGCCAGTACCCCGGCCACGCACCGGCCGCGCTGGCACGGGGCCCCGTGGCGGGATCAGACGGTGAGGACGAGCTTGCCCCGAAGATGGCCGCCGTCCAGCAGCCGGTGCGCGTCGGCGACGCGCTCGAACGGGAACGTCTCCTGCACATGGACCCGGAGCCTGCCCTCTTCCACGAGCTCGACGAGACCGCGCAGGGCGACCGGGTCGGGGTCGACCGCGATGCCGCTGAAGCGCATGCCCGCCGCCTCGTACGCGGCGATGAGTTCCGGGTCGTCCTCGGCGGTCGCCGTCACGAGGTGACCGCCTGGCCGCAGCACTCCCAGCGACCGCGCGGCGGTCTCGCCGCCTATCGTGTCGAGCACCAGATCGACGTCACCGACCGCCTCGGCGAAGTCGGCCGCCGTGTAGTCGATCACCTCGTCGGCGCCCAGCTCCTCGACGAACTCGCGCTTGCTCCTGCCGGCGGTCGTGATCACGTGCGCGCCGCGCGCTTTCGCGATCTGGATCGCGACATGGCCGACCCCGCCGCCACCGCCGTGGACCAGGACGCGGTCACCCTCGGTCACGCCGCCGAGGTCGACGAGGCCCTGCCACGCCGTCAGCCCGACGACCGGCAGAGCCGCCGCCTCGACGTGCGAGAGCGAGGCCGGCTTGCGTGCCAGGTGCAGCGCCGGCGCCGCCACCGCCTCGGCGTACGCGCTCGCCGCCCGCGGGAAGAGCGGCATCCCGAACACCTCGTCGCCGGGCCGGAACCGCCACGTCTTCGGCGCGTCCGCGACCACGCCGCTGATGTCCCAGCCGAGGACGAACGGAGGCCGGCCGATCAGCGGGAACTCGCCGGCGCGCAGGCGCGCCTCCAGCGGGTTCAGCCCGATCGCCCTGACGCGGACGAGGACCTCGGTCGGGAGGGGCTGCGGCTCGGGCGCCTCCACGATGGTGAGCACCTCGGGACCGCCGAACGTCTCCTGCGTGATGACTCGCATGACTCTCCTGGTACGGGAGGGGGAGGGGGGAAGTGGAAACCAGGCTAGGTTTCCGACAGGAACCGGCAGGTACCTTTGGCGCCATGAGCGGTTTCGGGCCCGGTGATCCCTTTCTCGCCGACTGTCCGGCACGTCTGGCGGTCGAGCTGATCGCCGACAAGTGGACGGTGGTCGTGCTCCACGGCGTCAGCAGGGGACCGGTGCGCCACGGCGAACTGGTCGAGCTGATCGGCGGCATCTCCCGCAAGGTGCTCACCCAGACGCTCCGCCTGCTGGAGGCGCACGGCCTCGTCCGCCGCCACGCCTACGCCGAGGTGCCGCCCCGTGTCGAGTACGAGCTGACCCCGCTCGGGACGACGCTGATCGAGCCGATCCGTGCGCTGACCGAGTGGGCGAGGGAGTACGGCGACGCGGTGCTCGACGCGCTCGACGCCGCTGCCGGGCCGGCCGCCCGGAACGACTGACGGGCGCGCCGCGGTACGGCTTCCGAGGGCCGGACGGCTCCCAAGAAGCTCTCCCCAGGGGGGGGCCGTGCACCACATGGTCGCGCCCCCCTGCACCCTGCTGCCCGCCTACGTGGAGGCCGAAGCCCAACGCATCGGCTGCGCCCCGAAGAAGGTCCCGTCGCCACGGAGGTGAGCACGCGTACAAGGGCGCCGTACCGAGGCCGGCGCGGCGCGCGGTGCGACGGTGCATCGCACCGCGGCGCCGCACTGTTCCTGCGTCCTCCGCCCGTTCCGGGGCCTCGCGCCGTGCCCGCCGGGTGCGGCACACTCGTGAGGACACCGAGCGCCGTCCGACCTCCGGTGGGGGAGGCCCTCCATGCCGCACCGCTACCGTGCTCTGCTGCTCGACTTCGCCGGGGTCCTGACCGTCGGCATCCGTGCCGCCCACGAGTCCTGGTGCGTCGCCCAGGGGCTGGCTCCCGACGCCTGGGAGGCGACGCTGGGCCGGCACCCCGACGGCCGCCGCTACTACCGGGCGCTGGAGATCGGAGCCATGACCCAGCGCGAGTGGAACCGGCGCACCGCCGCCCTCATGGGGCTCGCCGACCACGACAATCTGATGGGCCGGGCGTGGAGCGCGGTGCGGCCGGCCGAGGATGTGATCGGGCTGGCCCGCGACGCCCGCGCCGCCGGTCTGCGGATCGCGCTGCTGTCCAACAGCTTCGGCCTCGACCCGTACGACCCGTACGCGCACTGCGGTGTCTGGGACCTCGCCGACGTTCACGTCATCAGCGAGCGCGAGCGCGTGGCCAAACCCGATCCGGCCATCTACCGGCTCGCCCTCGACCGGCTGGGCGTGCCCGCCCATGAGTGCCTGTTCGTCGACGACAACCCCGTCAATCTGCCCCCGGCCCGCGCCCTGGGGATCACCACCATGCACGCCACCACTCAGCGGGAGACCGTAGCCCGCCTTTCGACGGCTCTGGGCCTCACAGACGGTGGGGACCGCATGTCCCCGTGAGGGCAGCCGTCGGCCGGAGGGCGGGAGCGTGCGGCTTCGTGCGGGGGCTCATCGGGTGCTGGCGGGCGCGGACGGTTCGTCCACGAGGGTCTTGCGGAAGCACACCCGGTGTTCGCCGGGTCCGTCGTAGTCGGTGTGCACCGGGAGCCCGTCGATTCTCCGGTCGCCCTCCTCCAGGGCGAAGCCCATGGCGCGGTGGAAGGCGAGGGACCCGGTGTTGCCCGGGGAGGTGATCGCGCGTACTTCGCGGCGCCCGGCCGCCGCCGCCCGCCGGAAGAACGCCGAGTACAGCTCGCGGGCCAGGCCGCGCCCGCGCAGCCGCGGGTCCACGCCGACGAAGTGGATGTAGGCAGAGCGCTCGTCGTCGGCGGAGTGGAAGCCGACGAGGAACGCCCTGATGCCCTGCTCGTCCTCCGCCACGAGGCTCGTCGTGGCGAAGAACTGGAGGAACAGCCGGGGCAGCAGGCGCGACAGCTCGCGGGCCTGCTCGGGTGTGCGCGAGTCGCCCCACCAGCGCTGTACGCACAGCACGAGCGTGCTGTGGTCGGACACGTGCGCCTGCCGCAGCTTCGGCAGGCTGTCTCCCGGTGACGGCATGTGGTCCCCCTCGGCGTCCGGCGGGCTACGGGGCGGTGCCCGCCGATCGTCTCACGCGCGCCGCGCCGGAATCCGCCCCGCGCACTGCGGCCCCGGCGCTCCACAGGCCGGAGCGGTTGAGCGACTGGGGGCAGTGCAGATAGATCTCGTCGATGTCCACGACGAGGGCCAGCAGCGGGTGCCGCCCCCTGGTGGTGAGGGCGTCGAAGAAGGGTGCGTCCCGGAGCACTTGGGCGCGGCCGTTGACGCGCAGCACCTCGGGGGAGCCGGGGACGAGGAAGAGCAGACCGACGTGCGGGTTCTCCAGGACGTTGTGGAAGCTGTCGGCCCGGCGGTTGCCGGGAAGGTCCGGCAGCACCAGCGTGCCGGCGTCGAGCACGTGGGCGAACCCGGGCTCACCGCCCCGGGGTGAGGCGTCGCAGTTGCCGTCTGCGTCGCAGGTGGCCAGCACACAGAACGGTGACCGCGCCAGGATGTCCGTATCGGCTTCCGTCAGCCGCTGGTGAACCTTGTCGATGACGAGCGGCATCGGCTGTCCGAGGAGATGGCGCAGGGTCTCGGGGGAGTCCACGGGGACGTGTTCGGCGCGGACGGGTGCGTCCGTCACTTGGCCGGGTACGGAAATGCGGTCGCGTGCGGGGGTGGTGCGGTCGGGTTCGGGAGTGCGGCCGGGCGGCGTGCGGTCCGGCACGGGCGGGTGGCCGGTCGCGCCGGTGCGGCCGTGCGCGGAGTGGTCGTCCGGGGCGAGCGCGGCCGTCCCGGTGGGGCGGCCGGTCGGTATCGGGTGGGGCACGGGCATGCTCCTGGTTCGTGTCCGCCGGGCCGGCCGGCAACGGCCGGTCGGCGACGAGGCGGACGGCTCAATCGTCGGTCGGGGGCATGGGCCTGCAAGCCGGATGCGGGGGAGGGGCGGCGCCCGGGGGCGCCGCCTCCTACCGCCGGCTCCGCAGGAGGAGGTGGAGGAAGTAGGGCGTGCCGACGAGGGCCGTCATGAGCCCCGCGCCGAGCTGGGCGGGGGCGATGACGGTGCGGCCGAGCAGGTCCGCGACGCCCACGAGCGACGCCCCCAGGAGCATCGCCACCGGCAGGCTGCGCACATGCCGCCGGCCCACCAGGGCGCGTGCGGCGTGCGGCGCCACGAGTCCCACGAAGCCGATCGTGCCCGCGGCGGCGACGGCCGTCGCGCTCAACAGCACGCTCACCACGAGGAAGCCGAAGCGTCCCCGGGCCGGTGCCAGTCCCAGGAGCCTGGGGGTGTCCTCGTCCAGCGAGACGAGGTCGAGTTCCGTCCGCCGGGCGAACGCGACGGCGGCCCCCGCGGCCAGCACGACGGCGAGCGGCAGCGCGTCGGTCAGGGTGCGCCCGTAGGTGGACCCCGACAGCCAGGTGAGTGCCTTCGTCGCGTTGAACGGGTCGGTGAGGACGATGAGCAGGCTGATGAGCGCGGTGGTCGCGGTGGACACCCCGACGCCGACGAGTACGAGCCGGTTCTGCCGGAATCCGCCCCGTGCCGCGAGGCCGAAGACGAGCAGCGCGGTGGCCGAGGCGCCGGCGAACGCCGCACCGGCGATGCCCCACGAACCGGCGGCCGGCACGGTCGTGACGGCCAGTACGGCGCCGAGCGCGGCCCCGCCGGACACCCCGAGGAGGCCGGGCTCGGCGAGCGGGTTGCGGGTAACGGCCTGCACCAGCGTGCCGGCCAGGGCGAGTGCCGCGCCGGCGAGGAGCGCGGCGAGTACCCGCGGGACACGGGTGTCGAGGACGAAGCCGACGGCCCGGCCCGCCCGCCCCTGCACCCAGTTGGCGACGTCGCCGAGCAGCAGCTTGCTGTCGCCCAGCAGTACGGCGGCGATCGTGACGCCGATCAGCACGGCCACGAGCACGGCCACGGTGACGAGGAAGACCGTTCTGCTCCGGATGCGGACGCGGTCCGCCGCCGCGGTGCCGCCGCCGTCCCGCACCCGCAGGGCCATGCCGACGAGGAAGACGGCACCGACCACGCTGGTGACGGCCCCGGTCGGCACCGCGACGGCGGACGCGGCGGGGACGACGGTGCGCAGCAGCACATCGGAGCCGAGGACGAGCGCGGCACCGGCCAGCCCGGCGACGGGCACGTACGCGCGTGCCCGGACGAACGCGCGGTGCCGGCGTGCGAGGGGACGCACGAGCGCCGGCGCGCACAGGCCCACGAAACCGATGGGCCCGGCGAGCGTGACCGCGGCGGCGGACAGCAGCGCGGCGAGTGCCACCGCGACCAGACGTGTCCTGCGGACCGGGACGCCGAGACCGCGTGCGGCGTCGTCCCCCAGCGCGAGTGCGTCGACGCGGTGGGCGATCAGCAGCAGTCCCAGCAGCCCGGCCAGCGCGAACGGCACCGTTTGCAGGACGGCGTCCGGCCCCGTCTGGCCGATGCTGCCCTGACTCCACTGGTAGAGGCCCTCGGTCCGCTCGGGGAAGAGCAGGATCAGCCCCTCGGTGACGGAGTTGAGGCCGAGCGCCAGCGCGCTGCCGGCGAGGACGAGCCGGACGGAGCCCACGGCCGGACCCGACAGGGCCATCACGAGGGCAGCCGCCGCCAGACCGCCGGCGAAGGCGACACCGGACGAGGCGAGGAACGGCACCGAGAGACCGGTGGTGGCCAGCAGTCCCAGGGCCAGGTAGGAGCCGGCGTTCACCGCGAGCGTGTCGGGCGCGGCCAGGACGTTGCGGCTGACGGCCTGCACGGCGGCGCCCGCCATGCCCAGACCGACGCCGACGAGGATGCCCGCGGCCATCCGCGGGAGCCGCGAGGCGACGACGACGGACGTGTCCTGCTGGTCGGCGTGGCCGGTGAGTGCTTTCCACACCTGGGCGGGGCCGACCGCGGCCGTGCCCTGGGTGATGTCGAGGACCGCGAGGGCGGCGACGAGCAGCACCAGTGCGGCCGTCACCGCGAACGCGCCTGCCGTGGAGCCGGCCGGTGCGGAGCGGGCGGGGGATGTTGCGGTGACGGCCACGGCGTCACTTCGTCAGTGCGTCGACGACGGCGTCGGCGTAGGCGCCCATGGAGGCGGGGCCGCCGAACAGCCAGATGCCCTCGGGCAGCCGGTGCACCTCGCCCTTCTTCACGAACGGCAGCGACTTCCAGGTGGCGTTCTTCTTCAGGTCGACGTTGAACGGGTCGCGGCTGTCCTCGGAGCCGGCGATGTACGCGAACTGGACGTCGCCGAGACGCGTGAGCCCCTCCACATCGGTGGAGGCGAGCCCGTAGTTCTTGTCGCCCTTGATCTTCCAGGCGTTCTTGAGGCCGAGTTCCTTGTTGACGGACCCGATGAGGGAGCCGTCGGTGTGGGGGCGGATGGTGACCTGGCTGGAGGCCACGTAGCCGTCGGCGAAGGCGATCCGGCTTCCGTCGAGACCGGCCTTCTCCAGGGCCTTCCTGCCCCGGGCGATCTTGGCGTCGAAGGTCTTCTTGACACCTTCCGCCCGCTTCTGCGTGCCGGTGGCCTCGGCGATCAGGTCGAGGTTGCGGTTCATCTGCCCCATCTGGTCGGAGGCGTCGGCGGACCGCACCGTCAGCACCGGGGCGATCTTGCGCAGCTGCTTGACCGCGGAGGACGGCAGATCGGTGGTCGTCACGATCAGATCGGGCGACAGGGAGGCGATGGTGTCCATGCTGGGCTCGCTGCGCGTCCCGATGTCCTTCGGGGAGTTCTTGAGCGGGGCGGCCGTGTTCCAGGTCTTGTACCCCTTCACGTCGGCGGCGCCGACGGGGGCGACGCCGAGCGAGACGAGGTCCTCGACGACGTTCCACTCGGTGCCCACGACCTTCTTGGCGGGGCCGTCCAGTTTCACCTTCGCGCCGGTGGCGTCGGTGAGGGAGATCTTCCCGGCGGAGCTGCCCTTGCCCAAGGAGGCGGACTCGGTCGTTCCGCAGCCGGCCAGGACGAGGGCTGCCGCGGTGGCGGCGGTCGCGGTGATCAGGAGGCGTCTCATGGGGTGGTGCTGTGCCTTTCGCTTCGCATGTGGTGGCGGCCGATGGCGCGGGTCCGCAGCCGGCCGGTCAGGGGGTCTGTGTCGACGTCGATCCGGATGCCGTAGGCGGCACTGAGCCGCTCGGGCGTCAGGACGTCGGCGGGGGCGCCCTCGGCGGTGATCCGCCCGGCGTGGAGCAGGGCGATCCGGTCGGCGACGGCCGCGGCCTGGTCGAGGTCGTGCAGGACGACGCCAACGGCGATCGCGTGGTCGTCGGCCAGATCGCGGATGAGGTCCAGCAGTTCGACCTGGTACCGCAGATCGAGGTAGGTCGTCGGCTCGTCGAGGAGCAGCACGCCGGTCTCCTGGGCGAGGCAGCCGGCGAGCCAGACGCGCTGGAGCTGGCCGCCGGACAGCTGTTCGGCACCGCGTGCGGCCAGCGCGTCGACGCCCGTCATGCGCAGGGCGCGGTCCACCGCGGCGCTGCCGTCGGGGTCCTGTCCGCCCCAGCGCCCCCGGTAGGGGTAGCGGCCGAAGCCGACGAGATCGCGGACGGTGAGGCCGCTCGGTGTGGGGCGGCTCTGGGTGAGCAGGGCGACGTGGCGTGCGAACTCCCGCGGGGAGAGGGTGAGTCCGTCGGTGCCGGAGCCGAGGGTCAGCGTGCCGCGCCGGGCGCGTTGCAGCCGCGCCACGGTGCGCAGGAGCGTCGATTTGCCGCTGCCGTTCGGGCCCACCAGTGCGGTGATCTCGCCGGGCCTGAGCGTGAGGGCGGCGTCGTGCACGACGTCGACGCCGTCGTACGCGACGGTCACCCCGTCGGCCGCCAGCGCGTGTCCTTGCAGCCGTGAAGCAGCGGCAGCATGATCCCCAAACATCATGCGTTTAGCTTAGCCTAACCTAAGTACACCGCTGTGCCGGGTCCGATACGCCCGTGAGAGCCCCTCACCCATGCGACCTGCGCGAAAGGGGGGGGGTGCCTCTATGTCTTTCGTCAAGCGGGGCGTGGGGTTCTGGGTTCGTAGAAGGTTCCGTCGCGGAGCATCGCGAACAGGACGTTGATCCGTT
>NZ_JODR01000015.1 GCF_000725885.1 Streptomyces albus subsp. albus
GGGCTGGGGCGGCCGGCCGGGGGGCGGCGGCGGGAGGGGACGTGCGCGGTCGCCGGGTGCGGGCACGGTCGAGCGCCCGGTGGGCTCCGTCTCCGCTTCCTCGGTGGTCTCCCGGGGCTGGGGCATCGGTGGTGTGGACTCGTCTTCCGGGGTCGGCTCCGCTTCCGGCGCGGCGTCCGCCTCCCCGCCCGTGGCGACGGGCGCACCGGCGGCGGGGCCCGAGGCGGAGGCCGTTCGGGGTGCTGCCGGTCCGGGCCGTTCCGTGCCGGTGGCGTCGTCGGCACCGGTGGCGGGCGGGGTGGCGGGACGTGGGGGGACGCTCGGTCGCGGAGGGACGGCGGGGCGGGGCGGGGTGGCCGGGCGGGCGGGCACGGCCGGCCGCCGGGCCGTTGCGCGCGCTGCCGCCGGCGGTGTGCCGGGGGCCTCGTCCGCGGGGCGGTCGGGGCGCGGCGGCGTGGCGGTTCCGGGGGGATCGGCGGGTGGCTCGGGTATGGGGGCGCGGTCGGCGTCGATGCTCATGTGCCTCCCCCTTCGTGCGCTGCCGGCCCACGCCAACGCCGCGCGGGTCGGGCACATCGTCGGTGTTCGCGGTGAACCGGCGCCGGCCGCCGCCCCGTCAGGGCGTTGCGGCGTCACTCTACGGTGCCGACGGGGAGGGACGGCAACCCGCCCGCACCAGGGTGACAACCCTGCCGAAGTGGGCGAACGCGCCTTCGTGGGGCCGGGATCGCCGGGTGGTGGGGCTGTGCCTGGCGGCGCCGCTCTGGCAAGCTGCGAGGGTGTTCGATACCTTCGCCGATCTCGCCGCCGACCGCGCCCGGTACGACCGCGCCACCGCGCACCTGGACGCGCCGCTCGCCCTGGTCGATCTGGACGCGTTCGACGCCAACGCGGCCGATCTCGTGCGGCGTGCCGGCGGGAAGCCGCTGCGGGTGGCCTCCAAGTCGGTGCGCTGCCGCGCCCTGTTGGAGCGGGTGCTGGCCATGGACGGGTTCAGCGGCGTGATGAGCTACACCCTCGCCGAGTCGCTGTGGCTGGCCCGCTCCGGCATTCCGGACGTCCTGCTGGCGTACCCGTCGGCCGACCGCGCCGGGTACGCGGAGCTGGCGGGTGACGCCAAGCTGGCCGGCGCCGTGACGGTGATGGTGGACGACCCTGCGCAGCTCGCGCTGATCGACGCGTCCCGGGAGGGCGGGCGGGAGGAGATCCGCGTCTGTCTGGAACTGGACACCTCGCTGCGGCTGTTGGGCGGCCGGGTCCGCATCGGGGCGCGCCGTTCCCCGCTGCACTCCCCCGCCGATCTGGCAGAGCTGGCCCGTCTGGTGCAGCGCCGCCCCGGATTCCGGCTGGTGGGTGTGATGGCGTACGAGGCGCATGTGGCGGGTGTGGGTGATGCGGTGCCCGGTGCGGCGCTGCGCTCGCGCGCGGTACGGCTGATGCAGGCGGCGGCCCGGCGGGAGCTGGCCGCCCGCCGGGCGGCGGCGGTGCGGGCCGTGCGCTCGGTCGCACCGGAGCTGGAGTTCGTCAACGGCGGCGGCACCGGCAGCGTCCAGCACACCGCGGCCGAGGAGGCGGTCACCGAGGTCGCCGCCGGGTCGGGGCTGTACGTGCCGCGCCTGTTCGACAACTACACGTCGTTCACCGGCCGTCCGGCGGCGCTGTTCGCCATGCCGGTGGTGCGCCGGCCGGGCGTGGGCGTGGTGACGGTGCTGGGCGGCGGCTACCCGGCGTCCGGGGTGGCCGGCCCGGACCGGCTGCCGCAGCCGTATCTCCCCACGGGGTTGCGCTACGCGCCGCAGGAGGGCCCGGGCGAGGTGCAGACGCCGCTGCTGGGCCAGCCCGCCGACGATCTGCTGATCGGGGACAAGGTGTGGTTCCGGCACGCCAAATCGGGTGAGCTGTGCGAGCGGTTCGACACCCTGCACCTGGTGGCGGGCGACCGCGTCGTGGACGCGGTGCCCACCTACCGGGGCGAGGGCATGACGTTCCTGTGAGGGCCCGGCCCTCACACGGACTTGTGGTCGCCGCTCTCCCGGCCCGGTGCCGTGACGACGATGCCGTCGCGCAGCCGGTCGAGGTCGGTGGTGGGAGGGGCGTCGTCGGCGACGTCCACGCTGCTGAAGAGGGTGAGCAGTTGCCGCTGGTCGTGCGGTGAGCGGAAGACGACCGTCTCCACATGGGCGTCGGGCCCGCTCTTGTTCTCTATGCGCCAGCGGACGCGGTACCCGGGCCCGCCCGCGATCGTCACGTCGCCGGACGCGGTCACCTCGTGCCGGACGATGCCGCCGTAGGACGAGGCGGGGTAGGCGCGTTCGGCGTTGCGGACGGCGAGCAGCTGTGCGATGCGGCGCGGCTCCTGGCCCCGCCAGCCCTTGTCGAGCGGCTGGACGGACGCACCGCCGCGGACGCATTCCGGCCGTTCGGTGACGGGACAGTCGTAGGTGACCTCGCTGTGGACGGAGGCGGCGCCGTCGCCGCCCCGCTCCCAGGCTCCGGGCACGGGCAGGCCGATGCCCAGGGACGGATCCTGGGCCACGTCGCCGGGCGGCGCGGCGGATTCGGACCCGCGGGGTGCCGGGCGGGTGGGCCGGGCGTCCGTGCCGGTGGCGCCGTCGGCACCGCGCAGGACCAGGACGCCGCCCACCGCGAGGGCGGCGGCCAGCACGGCGGCGCCGACCCCGGCGGCCACCAGCGGCCCGCGCCGGACCCTGCCCGGCATGACGGGGGCACCCGGCAGTCCGGCCGCCGCGACGGGGGTGCCCGCGGCCGGGCGGGTGTGGCCCGTCCAGCTGTGGCCGTCCCACCAGCGTTCGTGCGGCGGGGCGCCCGGGGCGGGACCGGGGTCGGGGTACCAGCCGGGAGGAGTCGTCGTGCTCACGACGGCACCCTATGGCAACAGATGTGCGAAGCGCCGGGGCGCCCCGGTTCCGGCCCCCTCGGGTGGCCGGGCGCGCCCGGACGGAACCGGCGGGGCTCCGCCGACCGGCTCGGCCTCGGCAACACCACCGGTCGGCGGTGCCGAGGGGCGTCTGTGGCCGGGACCGCCCGGTGCGGAGGCCGGCTACCTCTCCTGCGGGGCGATCGGCATGGGCGTGCCCCCCGTCGGGGCGGGTGATTCGCTGCTGTCCGGGAGGGACGGTGAGGGCGGCGCGTCCGCCGGTCCCGGCGCGTCGTCGCGGGACAGGAAGTGCGGCAGCACGAGCACGACGGTCGCCAGCACTGCGGCCAGGGCGACCACCAGGGCCTTGCGCAGCCCGGGGCGCATGCCCGTGCGTTTCCCGACCGGCAGGGGAGGTGGCGGCCCGAGTCCGGTGACCTGGCCGGCCCGGGCGCGGAGTGCGGCACGAAGGCGATCCTCGACGGCTGTCACGGTGTCTGCTCCAGTTTTCTGGCCAGCGCGGCAAGCGCCCGGCTCGCTGTGGACTTCACCGCACCACGGGACAGCCCCAGCGTGGCAGCGATGTCCGCTTCCGACATGTTCGACCAGTATCTGAGGACGAGGACCTCCCGCTGTCGCACGGTGAGCAGCCTCAGCGCCCTCAGTACTTCCTGGTGCTCCTCCTTGAGGAAGACCTCTTCTTCCGGCGGCGGCGCGGGGAGGACGCGCGGGGGTATGTACGCGCGCATCGTGCGGCGCCTGCGCAGCACGGACCGGGAGGCGTTGACGACGCTGCGCCGTACGTAGGCCTCGGGGTCGGCGATGCTGTCCAGGCCGCTGCCGTGGCGGCGGTAGAGGGCGGCGAACGCCTCCTGGACGACGTCCTCGGCTGTGGGGACGTCGTCGACGAGGAGCACCGCCAGGCGCACCAGGTCGAGCCTGCGGTGGTGGTACAGCATGACGATGTCGTCCGAGGCCGCGTCGAGAGGCCGGGCCCCGGGTGCGGATCTGCTGCGGCCCTGGGAGACGCGGGACAGCAGCCACCACCATCCGCCGTGGACGAAGGCGCCCCGGCCGGCGGCGGCGCCGACGGTCAGCACCCGGCCCCCACGTGGCCGGAGGGACGCGCCGGTTGCGCCGCGCGCGTGGTACCCGCCCCGATTCCGGGGGCGGGGAGGCTTCCTCCGGCGGGCGGCGGACGTGCGGCGGGACGAGGCCGTGGCGCGCTGTCCCGCGGATCATTTCTGGCATCGGGGCAAACCTGTCGGACGGATTGTGCGGTTCAGGGCTTTCAAGGATGTGCCCTCTCGTGGGGAAAGACGTGCGGGGGCGCCGCAGGTTGCGGGTGTGCCGGGTGCAACCCCGGGCGGAGCCGCACGTCTGTCAGGGCATGCGGGGGAAACACAGCCCGACCTGTGCCGCGGACGCCCTGCCCCGCGAGGTGTCCGCGCACGCGTGAGATCCGAGGAAGACCGTGAGAAAACCACCAGTGGTCGCCGTGGCGGCGTTGGCGTGTCTGGGCGTGGTGACGGGCTGTTCCGGCCCGGCCACCGGGTCGGGCGGCGATACGGCGTCACACGCGGCGTCCCCTTCCGCCCGGGCGGAAGGCGGGGCCACCAGCCGGGCTCCGGCGCCGCCGGACCACGAGCCGGTCCGGTACACACCGAGCTGGACCGACCGGACGGTCCGCACGGCCCGCGGCCACCTCGTCAACACCTGCGTGCCCAAGGCGCTGCGGAACAGGGCGACGACGCTCACGACCAGCGACAAGGTCCATCTGTCCGCCCTCGTCCTGGGGAGCGGGCCGAACGGGGTGCTCCTCGACCACGAGCAGGGGTACAACATCTGCTCGTTCATCGACATCGGGAAGAAGCTGGCGGCCGAGGGCTATCACGTCGTGATCCCCGAGTACCGCAACCACGGCGCCTCGCAGAAGAGCGCGGACAACGAACACATCGACCGGGACGCCCGAGCGGGACTGGCGGAACTGCGGCGCGTGGGCGCCGAACGCGTCTTCGTCGGCGGCGCCTCGTGCGGCGGCACCACCGCCGCCGTCGCCGGCGCCGACACCCCGCTGCCCGTGACGGGTCTGCTGATGATGTCCTCCCCGGCCCGGTGCGGCGGCGTCGATGCCGTGGCGGCCGTGCGGAAGATCAAGGCCCCGACCCTGGTGGTCGCCTCCCCCGGTGACATGAACGGCAACATCGAGAAGGACGCCCGCGAGGTGTACGCGGCGTCCGTCGCGAAGAACAAGAAGCTGGTGATCGACCCCAGCGGTTACCACGGCACGGACATGATCCGGCGCGGCGGTGCCTCCGGGGTGAAGCTGCGCAGCCGGGTGGTGAAGTTCGTCGCCGCCTCCTTCTCCCGGCCTCGCTGACCCTGCGTGCCCGTCCCTCCCCTCGCGCCCCGATCGCGGCGCACCACCTTCCACCGGAGAACATCGTGAAACAGCGTCCGCATGCCCCGGCCCCTTCGAGACCTCTCCGTTTCCGGACCTGCGTGTCCGCACTCGTCCTGGTGGCCGCCACGGTCGGCAGCACGGGGGCCGCGGACGCCGGCCCGGCGACGGTGTCCGGCACCCCGTCCCGCACGGCCGCCCAGCCCACCGCGTCGGTCACCTACGACCTGGGGGACGCGGCCTACCGCCTTCCGGGGACCGGCGAACCGGTCGAACTGGCGGGCTCGGTGCGCTACCCGGCCGACCTGGGCCGTGGCCGTCACCCTCTGGTCGTCCTGATGCACGGATGGCACGAGACCTGCGCCGACCCCCGGGCGGAAGCAGCACGCACGGCTGCGGAGAAGGCGGACGACACGGACGCCTACGAAGCGGCGAGCAAGAAGCTGTTCAGCTGGCCGTGCGCGGCAAAGACCCCCGCACTGCCCAGCTTCCGGGGGTACGACTACCTGAGCCGGCGCCTGGCGAGCCGGGGATTCGTGGTGGTGTCCCTCAGCGCCAACGGCATCAACGCGTCCCCGGTGACGGGCGACGACGGCGCGGCTGTCCGGGCCGGTCTCATCAACCGGCACCTGCGGATGTGGGAGCGGCTCGACCGCACCGGCTCGGGGCCGCTGGCCGGAGCGTTCAAACGGGCGTCGACCGGCAAGCGGGCGAAGGTGCCCTTCGCCCGCCACCTCGACATGCGGAACGTCGGCCTCGTCGGGCATTCGCGGGCCGGAGCCGGGGTCACCTGGGAGGCGGCCGACAGCCACCGCGGTCAGTGGCCCGGCGGGGTCCGCATCAGGGCGGCCGTGGCGGTGGCGCCCGCCTACAACGTGATGACCGAGAACATGGCCGACTACGCGGTGACCCGCATCCCCCTGGCCGTTCTGCGCGGTACCTGTGACGGGCAGGTCGGCACCGAGGCCCTGTCCTTCCCGGCCGAGGCCACGTCCGGCAAGCGGAAGAACCTCCACCGGGTCCGGATCCCCGGGGCGAACCACAACTTCTTCAACACGCAGTGGTCCCCCCGCAGCGGTCAGGTCGCCGCGTTCGACGACGCGGTGAAGGTCCGCAAGAAGCCGGGCTGGTGCACCGACCGCGAGGACGCGCCTGCCGCGCGGCAGCTGACCGAGGCGCAGCAGCACCGCGTCGCCGTCACCACCATCGACGGGTTCCTGCGCCGCGCCCTGCTGAAGGACACTGCCGACAGCGCCAAGGCCGGTCGCGCCGCCAGCCGCCACTGAACCGGGCACCCGCCGGCTGCCGGGGGCTGGGAAGAGCGCGGTCCCCACGCCCCCTGCCGGCGGGCGGACCGGGCCGTGAACCCGACCGACCCGCCGCCCACCGTGGGCGGCGGGTCCGTCATGTCGTCGGGCCCGCGATCCGCGAGGAACGTTTCAGGCCCGGGCCCCGTAGGCGGTGTCCTGCTGGTCGGGGATCACCGAACCGTCGTTGCGGCGGACCGGGCCGTGCGAACCGTCGGGCTCGGTGAAGCCCTCACTGGCGCACGGGTACGGGTCCGTCTTGCGCGGCAGCGGCTCGATGAACATGGGGTTGACCGCCCAGCGTCCGTCGGCGTCGTCGTAGCCGCGGCACATGATCTCCGGCTTGTTGCGGTTGAGTACGAGGTGGGTGCCCGTGGCGTCGCCGACGAACGTCACATCGGTGTCGGCGTCGCCGCCGCCGATCGCGATGCGGTGCCGCCAGTCCTGCCGCTGCCAGGCACGCGGGCCGTCGATGCCGAAGATCCGCTCGTTGACGGCGCAGCGCTTGCCCTCGATGTAGGGGATGTCCTCACCCATGGTGATGCCGGTGCCGCCGCAGCCCACGGTGTAGGGGGTGATCCGGCCGTGCTCGACGACGCTGCGGATGGCGATGGTGTGCTTGCGGTCGATGCCGACGCCGCGGGACCACTCCTCGGTCACCGGCTCGGAGCCGGCCGAGACGATGTAGACGTCGAAGCCGGCCTTCTGCAACGTGGAGACCAGGTCCTTCTGCTGGGCGTAGTAGCGGCTGTAACCCGGCACGGTGTGGGTGCCGACCCGCTGCTTGCTGCCGATGGGAGCGGCCAGCGCCTCGTCGCGGGCGGCGCGGGCGTAGGAGCGCAGCTCGGCCACCGTGTGGCCCGCGAACAGCTGCGGCACCCAGGCGTACTCCGGGACGGTGCGCCGGTGGTTCCACGAGCCGGCGAACGCCTTCTCGCCGCTCATCGTCTCGGCTTCGCCGCGCACCTGGAGGATCTCGTCGGCGCAGGCCTCGTTGGTGGAGGTGGGCAGCGGGTGGCCGACGGGCACGTCGGTGCCGCACGCCTCGGTGAGGGCGCGGTCGGCGGCGGGGGTGAGCCACTTGCTGGTGGCGGCCCAGGACTTCGGCCGGAGGATCTTGTCGTGCTTGAGCGCCCAGGCGATGGTGGCGTCGGTCGAGTCGTTCTTGACGATCGTGTTGTCCCAGTCGAAGGCGGCGACCGGCCGGTGCTTGCCGCCCCGCCAGTGCGGGGAGCACGTGCCGCGCTCGTCGATGGTGCGCTGGAGCTTGGCGCGGTTGTCGCCGTGCCAGGGCAGCTTCGTGGACAGCTGCGGACAGTGGCGGTCCCCGCCGTGGTGGCCGTGGGCCTGGGCGGGGACCGGGGCGAGGCCGGCCGCGAGGGCCGCGGCCATGGTGAGGCCGGTCAGGACGGATCTGCTGCGCATGGGGCGCCCCTCCTGGGTTGTCGACGTTGACCATGTGCACGCTACATCGAAGGGGGCGGTCCGCCGCGGCGGCCCCGCCCCCTCCCCTCGCGGCGCCCTCTCACAGCGGGGTGACGTAGGCCCCCGCGATGCCGCCGTCCACCAGGAACTCGGCGGCGTTGACGAACGAGGCGTCGTCGCTCGCCAGGAAGGCCACCGCCGAGGCGATCTCCTCCGGTTCGGCGAACCGTCCCACGGGCACGTGCACCAGCCGGCGCTGGGCGCGTTCGGGGTCCTTGGCGAACAGTTCCTTGAGCAGGGGCGTGTTCACCGGGCCGGGGCACAGCGCGTTCACCCGGATGCCCTCGCGTGCGAACTGGACGCCCAGTTCGCGGGACATGGCCAGTACGCCGCCCTTGGAGGCGGTGTAGCTGATCTGGGAGGTGGCGGCGCCCATGACGGCCACGAACGAAGCGGTGTTGATGATGGAGCCGCGCCGCTGGGCGCGCATGTAGGGCAGGGCGGCCTTGCAGCACAGGTAGACGGAGGTGAGGTTCACCTGCTGGACGCGCTGCCACGCCTCCAGCCCGGTCTCCAGGATGGAGTCGTCGTCGGGCGGGGAGATGCCGGCGTTGTTGAAGGCGATGTCGACGGAGCCGTAGGTCTCGTGCGCCTGCCGGAAGAGGGCTTCGACCTGGTCGGGGTCGGTGACGTCCGCCCGCACGAACAGGCCGCCGGTCTCCTGGGCCGCGGCCTGACCGCGTGCGGTGTCGATGTCGGCGCACACGACGTGGGCGCCCTCCGAGGCGAGCCGGCGCGCACTGGCCAGCCCGATGCCGCTGCCCGCGCCGGTGACGACGGCCGTCCGCCCGACGAGGCGGCGGCACACGGTGGTCCGGTCGGTCTCGCTCACTGGTCTGCCTCCGTGCCGGGTTCGGTGCTGATGAAGACGTTCTTGGTCTCGGTGAACGCGGCCAGCGCGTCCGGTCCGAGTTCACGGCCGAGGCCGGACTGTTTGTAGCCCCCGAAGGGGGTGTGGTAGCGGACGCTGCTGTGCGAGTTCACCGACAGGTTGCCGGCGGCGACGCCGCGGGCGACCCGCAGTGCGCGGGCGCCGTCGCGGGTCCACACGGATCCGGACAGGCCGTACTCGGTGTCGTTGGCGAGCGCGACGGCCTCGTCCTCGTCCTCGAAGGGGAGGACGACGGCGACGGGGCCGAAGATCTCCTCGACGGCGGTCCGCTCCCCCGGGGTGCCGGCCAGCACCGTGGCCGGGTACCAGTAGCCGGGGCCGTCGGGGACGCTGCCGCGGATGAGGGCGGGCGCGTCCTCGGGGACGTAGCCGCGCACCCGTTCGAGCTGGCGGGCGGAGACGAGCGGTCCCATGTCGGTGGTGCTGTCGGCAGGGTTGCCGACCCGCACGGCCCGCACGGCCGGTTCGAGGAGTTCCAGGAACCGGTCGTGGACCTCGCGCTGGACGAGGATGCGGCTGCGGGCGCAGCAGTCCTGGCCGGTGTTGTCGAGGAAGGAGCCGGGCGCGGCGGCTGCCGCCGCCTCCAGGTCGGCGTCGGCGAAGACGATGTTGGGGCTCTTGCCGCCGAGTTCGAGGGTCACCCGTTTCACGAAGGCCGCGCACCGGGCCATGATGCGCTTCCCGACGGCGGTGGAGCCGGTGAAGACGACCTTGGCGACGCGGGGGTGCTCGACCAGCGCGGTGCCGGTGACCGGGCCCTCGCCGGGCAGCACTTGGAAGAGCCCTTCGGGCAGTCCGGCCTCCAGCGCGAGTTCGGCCAGCCGCAGCGCGGTCAGCGGGGTGGCCTCGGCGGGTTTGAGCAGGACGGCGTTGCCCGCGGCGAGGGCGGGCGCGGTGCCCCAGGCGGCGATGGGCATGGGGAAGTTCCACGGGGCGATGACGGCGACGACGCCCAGCGGTTCGGCGAAGGTGATGTCGACACCGCCGGCGACGGGGATCTGCGTCCCGGTCAGCCTCTCGACGCCGCCGGCCGCGTAGTCGAGGAGGTCGCGGACGTTGCCCGCCTCCCAGCAGGCGTTGCCGAGCGGGTGCCCGGCCTCGCGCACCTCCAGGACGGCCAGTTCCTCGATGTGGCCGTCGACGGCGGACGCGAAGCGGCGCAGGAGCCGGGCGCGGTCGGCGGGGGCGAGCGCGGCCCAGGCTTTCTGGGCGGCGACCGCACGGGTGACGGCGGCGTCCACCTCCTGCGGAGTGGTGACGGGGACGGTGGTGATCAGTTCCTCCGTCGCCGGGTTGACGATCCTCAGTTCGTCCGCCGGTGGCCCGGAGGGTTCGGCGTGGTCGTGCTGCACTGCGTCTGTCCTCACATGCGTTCGAAGGAGCGGTAGCGCTCCCAGTCGGTCACGGCGGTGTCGAAGGCCCGCTGTTCGACGCGGGCCATGTTGAGGTAGTGGTCGACGACCTCGCTGCCGAAGGCGTCGCGGGCCAGGGTGCTGGCGCCCCACAGGCCGGCGGCCTCGCGGAGGGTGGCGGGGACGTGCGGGGCGTCGCCGTCGTAGGCGTTGCCGGTGCAGGGCGGGGGCAGTTCCAGGGCGTTGTCGATGCCGTGCAGCCCGGCCGCGATCATGCCGGCGACGGCCAGGTACGGGTTGACGTCGCCGCCGGGGACGCGGTTCTCCAGCCGGTGTCCGGGGCCGTGGCCGACGACGCGGAGCGCGCAGGTGCGGTTGTCGGGTCCCCAGGCGACCGCGGTGGGGGCGAAGGAGCCGGGCACGAACCGTTTGTAGGAGTTGATGTTCGGCGCGTACAGCAGGGTGAACTCGCGCAGGGCGGCGAGCTGCCCGGCCAGGAAGTGCCGCATCAGGGGGGACATGCCGTACTCCCCCGTCCCGTCGGCGAGGACCGGCTCGCCCGCCTGGTCCCGCAGCGAGAGGTGGATGTGGCAGGAGTTGCCCTCGCGTTCGTCGTACTTGGCCATGAAGGTGAGGGCCCGGCCCTCCTGGGCGGCGATCTCCTTGGCGCCGGTCTTGTAGACGACGTGCTGGTCGCAGGTGGTGAGGGCGTCGGCGTAGCGGAAGGCGATCTCGTGCTGGCCCAGGTTGCACTCGCCCTTGGCGGACTCGACGGTCAGTCCGGCGGCGGCCATCTCGTTCCGTATCCGGCGCAGCAGCGGCTCGACGCGTCCGGTGCCGAGGATGGAGTAGTCGACGTTGTACTGGTTGGCGGGGGTGAGCCCGCGGTAGCCGCTGTCCCAGGCGTGTTCGTAGGTGTCCTGGAAGACCATGAACTCCAGCTCGGTGCCCGCGTACGCCTGCCAGCCGCGCTCGGCGAGCCGGTCGAGCTGGCGTTTGAGGATCTGCCGGGGCGAGGCGACCACCGGGGAGCCGTCGTGCCAGGCGAGGTCGGCGATCAGCAGCGCGGTGCCGGGGTTCCAGGGGACGCGCCGCAAGGTGGCGGTGTCGCCGTGCATGGCGAAGTCCCCGTACCCGCGCTCCCAGGAGGCCATGGCGTAGCCGTCCACGGTGTTGACGTCCACATCGACGGCGAGGAGGTAGTTGCAGCCCTCACTGCCGGCGTCGAGGACGTGGTCGAGGAAGAACGGTGCCGCGAACCGCTTGCCCGTCAGACGGCCCTGCATGTCGGTGAAGGCCAGGACGACGGTGTCGAGCTCGCCGGAGCCGACGAGCCCTCTCAGTTCGTCCACGGTCAGGGGTGGTGTGCGGTCTGCCACGGGTGGGCCTCCTGCTCCTGGGACGGTGCGTCCGCGGAAGCCATAAGGTAGTCACGGAAACCATTGAAACGGAAGAGGGTTCCATGCGTTCCACACCCGAGGACGACAGGCTGTCCACGGTGCTGCGCACGGTGCGCGCGGGCAACGGCTTCGAGGAGGCGCTGGAGCAGATCCTCCAGATCGTGCGGCTCGGCCTGGTCGCCGAGGGCGAACGGCTGCCGGCCGAACGAGAGCTGGCCGAGCGGCTGGGCATCAGCCGCGTCACCCTCCGCGAGGTGCTGAAGGTGCTGGCCGAGGAGGGCGTGGTGGAGAGCAGACGCGGCCGGTACGGCGGCACGTTCGTCCTTGCGCAGCCGCCCGCCGGCGGCACGGCGGGGGCCGCACGCGCCCGGGCCGGCGTGCCGGCCCCCGACCTGGAGGACACCCTCACCTTCCGCGAGGTCCTGGAGGCCGGCGCCGCCGAACTGTGCGCGGCCCGCGGCCTGTCCGAGGACGAGGCGGCGCGGCTGCGGGAGGCGCTGGACGCCACCCGCGACGCGGCGCTGGGCGACTACCGCAGACACGACACGCTCTTCCACCTGACCCTGGTGGAGCTGGCCGGCTCCCCGTCGCTGACCGCGCAGTACGCCGCCGTCCGGGCCCGGCTCAACGAACTGCTGGGGCGCATCCCGCTGCTGGTGCGGAACCTGGAGCACGCACAGCAGCAGCACACGGCCCTGGTGGCCGCCGTCGTGGAGGGCGACGGGGAGGGCGCCCGTGCCATCGCGCGCGAACACTGCGCGGGCACCGCCGCCCTGCTGCGCGGGTTCCTCACTTGATCCCGGGCCCCCACCTGGCCGCGAGGCCCCACCCGACCGCGGGGGCGCGGCACCGTACTGCGGGCATGCGACACCCGGCCGCGGGAGCGCGGCACCCGACCGGCGAGGGCGCGGCACCGTACCGCGCACCTGGGGCACCGTCGCGCACCCCGGGGGGAGGCGCGCGCGACCGGCTCGTTGCCGCACAGGGGTTGCGCCGGACCGCCCCGCACCACAAAGGTATGCCCGCACACCAATGGCTGACGGCGGGAGTGTGGCAGATGACCGAACAGTCCCAGTCCGCGGGCTCCCCCGCGCCCGAGGGCACCCCGGCACACGGGGACACGGCACGCGGAGACACGGCACGCGGGAACACGGCACGTCCCGATCCGGACGCGGCATACCTGGAACGCCGCACCCTGCGACGGGGCAGCGCCGGACCGCTGCTGCTGACCGGACTCGGCGTCGCCTACGTCGTCTCCGGCGACTACTCCGGCTGGAACGCGGGCCTGGCCGAGGGCGGCGTCGGCGGACTGGCCGTCGCCGCCGTCCTGATGGGCCTGATGTACACGTGCATGGTCTTCGCGCTGGCCGAACTCTCCGCCATCCTGCCCACCGCGGGCGGCGGCTACGGATTCGCCCGCCGCGCCCTCGGCCCCTGGGGCGGCTTCCTGACCGGCACCGCCATCCTCATCGAGTACGTCCTCGCCCCGGCCGCCATCGTCTGCTTCATCGGCGACTACGTCGCCTCGCTCGGGCTGTTCGGGCTGGAGTCCGGCTGGCCCGTCTACCTGGTGTGCTTCGCCCTGTTCATCGGCGTCCACCTGTGGGGTGTGGGCGAGGCGCTGCGCTTCTCCCTCGTCGTGACGACCATCGCCGTCGCCGCGCTGCTGGTCTTCGTCGCCGGCGCCCTCAGCGACTTCCACACCAGCGGGCTGACCGACATCCCCCCGGACCACGACGCGGCGGGCGCGAGCCCCTGGCTGCCGTTCGGAGTGCTGGGGATCTGGGCCGCGTTCCCGTTCGGCATGTGGTTCTTCCTCGGCGTCGAGGGCGTCCCGCTGGCCGCCGAGGAGACCCGCGACCCGGCACGCACCCTGCCCAGGGCGATGGCCGGCTCCATGGGCATCCTGCTGCTGCTCGCCGTGCTGACCTTCGTCTCCGCCACCGGCGCCCGCGGTGCCGCCGCCATCCAGGACGTCGGCAACCCGCTGGTGGAAGCCCTCCAGCCGGGCGGTGAGGCCACCACCCTCTCCCGCATCGTCAACTACGCGGGCCTGGCGGGGCTGGTCGCCTCCTTCTTCTCCCTCATCTTCGCCGGCTCCCGGCAGCTGTTCGCCCTCTCCCGCGCCGGCTACCTGCCCCGCTTCCTCTCCCTCACCAGCCGCCGCAAGACCCCCTACCTGGGCCTGCTGCTGCCCGGCGCCGTCGGCTTCGCACTGGCCGCCGGGAGCGGCGACGGCGCCACCATGCTGAACATCGCGGTCTTCGGCGCCACCATCTCCTACGCCCTGATGTCCCTCTCCCACATCGTGCTGCGCAGGCGGGAACCGGGGCTGGAGCGCCCCTATCGCACCCCCGGCGGAGTGCTGACCTCCTCGGTCGCCTTCGTCCTGGCCCTCGCAGCCCTCGTCGCCACCTTCCTGGTGGACGTCCGGGCCGCACTGATAGCCCTCGCCGTCTACGCGGCGGCCCTCGCCTACTTCGCCCTCTACTCCCGCCACCGGCTGGTGGCGGCGGCCCCGGAGGAGGAGTTCGCCGCGCTGGCGAAGGCGGAGGAGGACCTGCGCGACTGAGCCGGCCGAGCGGGCCGGGGAGGCGCCTCGTGTCCGCCGCCCCTCCGGGACCGCTTCCGTGACGCCGCTTCCCCGGGCCGCACGGCAGGTCCGCCCCCGCCCGCGCGCCCGTCCGGTCGGCACCACACAGCCGACCGTCCGATCGCCGGACGGCACGGCCGAGCAGCGACCATCCGCCCACCGGTCCCCGCCCGACCGCCGACCGCCCAACCCGTCCGTCGGACCGCCGGACCACCGCCATCAGCCCCGGCCGGCCGCTGTCCAACGCCCGACCGGTGACCAGCCCGACCGACCGACTACTCCCCGCCCGACCCCCGAACCACCGCCCCGACCAGCCATCCCCCACCCACCCTCACCCCCACCGCACCACCGGCGCCGTTTCCACCGGGGCGGCGCCGCGGGAACAGAACGAGGCACCTGTGAACAACGCACCACTCGTCGGCATCACCACCTACCTGGAACCCTCGGCCCGCTGGGGGGACTGGCACCTGCCCGCGGCCCTGCTCCCCGCCGCCTACCACCGCATGGTCCAGCGGGCGGGCGCCCGTGCCGTCCTCCTGCCCCCGGACGAGGACCCCGAGGCGGCGGCCGGCCTCGTCGGGTGCCTCGACGCGCTGGTCACCGCGGGCGGGCCGGACATCGGCCCCGAGCGCTACGGCGCGGCACGCGACCCGCGCACGGGCCCGGCGTACCCGGAACGGGACACCTGGGAGCTGGCCCTCACCCGGCAGGCCCTGCACCGGCGGGTGCCGCTGCTCGCCGTCTGCCGGGGGATGCAGCTCCTCAACGTCGCGCTGGGCGGCACCCTCGTCCAGCATCTGCCCGCCACCGAAGCCCACCGCGGGGCCACGGGCGTCTTCGGCACCCACGAGGTGTGCCCCGTCCCGGGGACCCTGCTGGCGAAGGTGCTGGACGACGAGGAGACGGTCACGGTGCCCACCTACCACCACCAGGCGGTGGACGTGCTCGGCGAGGGCCTGGTGGCCTCCGCCCACGCGGCCGACGGCACCGTGGAGGCCCTGGAGCTGCCCGACTCCCCCGGCTTCGTCCTCGGCGTCCAGTGGCACCCGGAGGCGGGTGAGGACCTCCGCCTGATGAAGGCCCTGGTGGACGCGGCGGCGGCGCGCTCCCTCAGCGCGTGAGGGCCAGCAGCTGACGGGCGGGCCCGGCCGGCCGTGCCCCGCGCGGCCACACGGCGCGCAGGGCGCGGCTCAGTCCCCGGCCGGTGACGGCGACCTCGACGAGCCGCCGCGCCGCCAGCTCCTCCCCCACCGCCAGTTCGCTGAGCACCGCGGGCCCGGCCCCGCTGACGGCGGCGGCCTTGACGGCGGTGGTGGAGGCCAGCTCCAGCAGCGGGGGCGCCAGACCGCCGTGTGCGGCGAGGGCGGCGTCCAGCACCTGCCGGGTGCCGGAGCCGGGTTCGCGCAGCACCAGCCGGGTGCGGGCGAGTTCGTCCGGCTCCACGGGGGTGCGGCGCCGGGTCCAGGGGTGGCCGGGTGCGGCGACGACCAGCAGCCGGTCGTGGGCGATGACCGTGCCGTCCAGCCCGTCGGGCACGCCCAGCCCTTCCACGAAGCCGAGGTCGGCCTCGCCGTCGAGCAGCATCCGTGCGACGGCGGCGCTGTTGCCGGCCCGCAGCGAGACGGCCGTGTCGGGCCGCTCGGTGCGCAGGGCGATCAGCCAGCCGGGCAGCAGGTATTCGGCGATGGTCATGCTGGCGGCGACGGTGAGCCGCGAGTCCCGCCGGTCGCGGAGTGCGGTGACGCCCGCGTCGAAGGCGTCGGCGGCCTCCACGATGCGCCGCGCCCAGTCGGTGACGAGCGCACCGGCGGAGGTCAGCCGCGAGCCGCGCGGGGAGCGCTCCAGCAGGGTGACGCCCAGCATCCGTTCCATGCCGCGGATGCGTCCGCTGGCGGCGGGCTGGCTGACGCCGGTCTCGCGGGCGGCGCGGCCCAGGCTGCCCAGGCGTGCGACGGCCAGCAGCAGTTCCAGTGCGCCCAGGTCCGGCACGCGGTGCGCCAGTCCGGCGGCGGGGTGCTGCTGGGTCCGGGACGGGGGTGGCCGGTCCGCTTCGCTCATAGGCTCAGGTTATGCCCTCATAGGGTCATGATCCCTGGTCATGGGCCCGGTCCGGGAGGAGCGTGGGGGCATGACCGCTTCCGCTTCCCTCGTTCCGGACGATCCCCGAGCAGCCCGGGCCCGGCCCGCCGCCCTGGCGGGCCCCGGCCGGCTGCGCGCTCTCGGCCCCAATTGGTACGCGTCGGTGATGGGCACCGCCATCGTCGCCGGCGCCGGTGCGGCGCTGCCCGCCCGGCCGCCCCGCCCGGTCCTGGAGGCCGTGTGGACGCTGGCGGCGGTGATACTGGTGGTGCTGCTGGCGGCCCGGGCCGGGCACTGGCTGCGCCACCGCGACCAGGCACGGGCCCATCTGGACGATCCGGCGGTCGTGCCCTTCTACGGCTGTCTGTCCATGGCCCTGCTGGCGGTCGGCGGTACGGCGCTGTCCCTGCGGGTGCCGGCCGCCGTCGGGATCGACACGGTGCTGTGGGCGGCCGGCACGGCGGTGGGGCTGGTGGCCACCGTCGCCGTCCCGTACCTGATGATCACCCGGCACACGCTGGGGCCGGACAGTGCCGGCCCGGTGTGGCTGCTGCCGGTGGTGGCCCCGATGGTGTCGGCCGCGCTCGGCCCGCCGCTGGCCGGGCACCTGCCGGCGGGCGGCGCCCGGCTGACGATGCTGCTGGGCTGTTTCGCGCTGTTCGGGATGAGCCTGCTGGCGACGCTGCTGATCCTGCCGCTGGTCTTCTCCCGCCTCGTCCACCACGGGCCGCTGCCGGTGCCGATGACGCCGCTGATGTGTCTGGTGCTGGGCCCGCTGGGGCAGTCCGTGACCGCCCTGGGCAACCTCGCCGACGCCGCGCCGGGCACCTTCGGTGCCGCCTCCGTGCTGTACGGGGTGCCGGTGATCGGGTTCGCGCTGCTGTGGTTCGCGCTGTCGGCCGCCCTGGTGGTGCGGGCCGTCCGGCACGGCATGGGGTTCTCGATGACGTGGTGGGCCTTCACCTTCCCGGTGGGCACGTGTGTGACGGGCGCCGCCGCGCTGGCCCGGCACACCGACGTGGCGGCGTTCGGCTGGCTGGCGACGGGCCTGTACGCCGTGCTGGTGGCCGCCTGGCTGGCCGCCGCCGTGCGCACCGCGGGCGGGCTGTTCAGCGGAGTGCTGCTGCCAGCGCCTCGCCGATGACGTGCGGCGCCTCCACCAGGGAGGGGCCGTACCAGGTCAGGTGCCGTCCGCTGACGAGGGCGGCGGGTGTGCCGGGGAACGCCTCGGGCCCGTCGTCCGCCGCGAACGGGTACGGCTCGTCGGGCAGCACCACCACATCGGCCAGGCCGGGCGCAGCCAGCCGGTCTGCGGGTATCCGCGGATAGCGTTCGGTGTGCGCGGCGTGGACGTTGCGCACCCCGAGGGCGGCCAGCAGGTCACCCGCGAAGGTGTCCCGGCCCAGCACCATCCAGGGCCTGCGCCAGACGGGTACGACGGCGCGCACGTCCCGGCCGGCGTGGCGGCGCCGGGCCCGCCGCCAGGCTTCCTCGGCCTCGTCGAGCCAGTCGGGGCGGCGCAGTCCGCAGCCTTCCGTCAGCACCCGGCCGAGTTCGGCGAAGCCCTGACCGAGGGAACGGACCTCGGTCACCATCACCCGCAGCCCGGCGGCCCGCAGGGCGTCCAGGTCTTCGGGCCGGTTCTCCTCCTCGTTGGCGAGGACGAGATCGGGGGCGAGCCGGATCACGGCGGCGACGTCGGGGTTCTTGGTGCCGCGCACCCTGGTGACGTCGAGGCCGGGCGGGTGGCTGCACCAGTCGGTGGCGCCGGTCAGCAGACCGGGTGCGGTGACGGCCACCGCCTCGGTGAGGGAGGGCACCAGGGACACGACGGACCGGCATGTCATGACCGCACCTTAGCGGGGTGCGCCACCCGGGTGGCATGCCGCCGCAGAGGCGGCAGTCCGGGACGTCTGTAGCGTTATGTACCGTTTCGGGGGCGGTGGAAACGGTACCCCTCCCTGCATGGTCAGCATCGGTTACTTTCTCTCCTGCGAGGAGTACGGCCCCCAGGAACTCGTCCGCCAGGCCCGGATGGCCGAGGAGGCCGGCTTCCGGCGCCTGTGGATCTCCGACCACTTCCACCCGTGGACCGACGCCCAGGGGCACAGCCCCTTCGTCTGGTCCGTCATCGGAGCGCTCTCCCAGGCCACCTCACTGCCGGTCGGCACCGCCGTCACCTGCCCCACCTTCCGGATGCACCCGCTGGTCGTCGCCCACGCCGCGGCCACCGCCGCCGTGCAGCTCGACGGCCGGTTCACACTCGGCGTGGGCAGCGGCGAAGCCCTCAACGAACATGTGCTCGGCCAGCGCTGGCCGCCGCCGGGCGAGCGGCTGGAGATGCTGGAGGAGGCCGTCCAGCTCATCCGGCGGCTGCACACCGGCAAGCGCACCACCCACCGCGGCACCTACTACCGGGTGGACGACGCGCGCCTCTACACCGTGCCCGAACAGCCGGTGCCGGTCTCGGTGTCCGCGTTCGGCCCCAAGGCCGTCGCGCTCGCCGCCCGCATCGGCGACGCCTTCTGCACCGCCTCGCCCAGCGCCGAACTGGTCAGCCGCTACCGCGAGGCGGGCGGCGGCGACCGGACGGTGCAGGGCGGCATGAAGGTGTGCTGGGCGCCCACCGAGGAGGAGGGGCTGGAGAAGGCGCACTGGCTGTGGGCCACCGAACTGCTGCCGGGCCAGCTGAACGCCACGCTGACCCGGCAGAAGGACTTCGCCGCCGCGGCGTCCCTGATCCCCAGGGAGGCGGTCGGCGAACAGATCGTCTGCGGGCCCGACGCCGAACGGCACCGCGCCCGCCTGCGCCAGTACGCCGACGCCGGCTTCGACGAGGTGTACGTCCATCAGATCGGCGGCCGGCAGGAGGAGTTCTTCCGCGTCTACCAGGACGAGATCCTCCCCTCCTTCCACTCCTGAGCCGCCGCCTCCCGGGGCGCCGGGGGCCGGCCTTCCTCACCTGGGGCGCTTCCCCGTGGTCAGGACGCACAGCGGCCCCGCCCCCACGCTCTCGCGCGGGGACGGGGCCGCTGTGCTCGGGCTGCTCAGAGGGCGGCGGCGCCGGTCACTTGACCGGGGCCAGCTTGTCCTCCATGCCCGGGTGCGAGTCGAGCCACTTGCGGGCGGACTCCTTCTCCTTGCCCTTGCCGCCGTTCTGGATCGCGGCTTCCAGGGAGCCGAGGTCCTTCTCGGACATCTTGAAGTTCTTCAGCCAGCCGTACAGCTCGGGGAAGTCCTTCGCGAAGTCCTTCTTGGCGGCGACGTGGATGCGGTCGCCCTTGCCCCAGGCACCCTTGGGGTCCTTGAGCTTCTTCATCGGGTACTTGCTGTAGACCCAGTGCGGCGACCACGTGGTGGCCACGATCGGCTCCTTCTTCTTCACCGCACCGTCCACGGCCGAGAGCATGGACGAGGTGCTGGAGGAGACGACCTTGTACTCCTTGTCCAGCCCGTAGTCCTTGAGCACCTGCTTGAGGATCTTCATCTCGCCGGCGCTGGACTCGATGCCGGTGATCTTCCCGCCGAACAGGTCGCTCTTGCCCTTGAGGTCCTTGAGCGAGTCGACGCCCTTGACGTAGGACGGCACGGACAGCTCCAGCGACGTGGGGCCGTACCAGGCCGAGACGTCGGTGAGTCTGTCCTTGTACTTGCTCCAGTACTGCTCGTGGGTGGTCGGCAGCCAGGCGTCCGTCTGGAAGTCGACCTTGCCCTGGGCCATGGCCGTGTAGAGCGGGCCCGGGTCCAGCTGCTTGACGTTGGGCTTGTACCCGCGGTCCTCCAGGATGTTCTGCCACAGGTAGGTCGTCGCGATGGCCTCGTCCCAGGGGAAGTAGCCCATGTTGACGGCCTTGCCCGCCTCCTTGCCCTGCTTCTTCTCGCCGCCGGGCACCGGAGCCATCTTGTCGAGCATGCCGGGGTTGGCCTTCAGCCAGTCCTTGACGGCCTGCTGCTCCTGGCCCTTGGGCGCGCCCTGGATCTTGTCCTCCAGCGACGTGAGCTGCTGCTCCGACAGGTGGAAGTTGCTCAGCCAGCTGGCGACCACCGGGTTGTCGTCGGAGAAGCCCTTGCGCGCCACCGAGTAGAGGTTCTCGCCCTTGCCGAACGAGCCCTTCGGGTCCTTCAGCTTGGTCAGGTCGTACGCGTTGTACGCCCAGTGCGGCGACCAGAGCGTGACGACGACCGGCTCCTTCTTCTGGATGGAGCGCTTGAGCTCGGAGAGCATCGAGGAGGTGCTGGAGGAGACGACCTTGTACTCGCCCTCCAGGCCGTAGTCCTTGAGGACCTTCTCCTTGAGGATCTTCATCTCACCGGCGCTCGACTCGATGCCGATGATCTTGCCGTGGAACTTCTTGCCCTGCCCCTTGAGGTCCTCAAGGGAGTGGATGCCCTTGACGTAGGAGGGGACGGTCAGCTCCAGCGACGTGGGACCGTACCAGGCGCCCAGCTTCTCCATCTTGGAGCCGTACTTGTCCCAGTACTGCTGGTGCGTGGTGGGCAGCCAGGCGTCGGTCTGGAAGTCGGTCTCGCCCTGCGCGAGGGAGGTGTAGAGCGGGCCGGCGTCCAGCTGCTTCAGGTCGGGCTTGAAGCCGCGCTGCTCCAGCACCTCCTTCCACAGGTAGGAGGTGGCGATGCCCTCGTCCCACGGGATGTAGCCCATCTTGAGCTGCTTGCCCTTGCCGACGTTCGTACCGCCGGCCGCCTCGGTCTTCGAGCCGGAGCCGGCGATGTTCATACCGCCCGCGACCAGCGCCAGGACGACGACGCCGCACAGCGCGACGGCGGTGCCCGGCTTGTAGCGGGCGAAGCGCATCCGGCCCATCATCGCGGTGGCCTTGGCCGCGGCCCGGCGGCCGAGCGGCGAGACCCGCTGGTTGAGGGCACCGGTCATCCGGTCCAGGTACATGGCCAGGATGACGACGGCGATACCGGACTCGACGCCCAGGCCGATCTGGACCTGGGTGACGGCGGCGTACACCCGCTCGCCCAGCCCCGGGGCACCGGCCATACCGGCGATGACCACCATGGACAGCGCCAGCATGATGACCTGGTTGATACCGGCCATGATCGTCGGCAGCGCCAGCGGGAACTGCACCCGGGTGAGGGTGTGCTTGGGCGAGGTGCCGAACGCCTCGGCGGCCTCCACCAGCTCGCCGTCCACCTGGCGGATGCCCAGCTCGGTCATCCGGACGCCGGGCGGCATCGAGAAGATGATCGTCGCCAGCAGACCGGGGGTCGTGCCGACGGAGAAGAACATGACGCCGGGGATCAGGTAGACGAAGGCCGGCATCGTCTGCATGACGTCGAGCACCGGGCGCACCGCGGCGCTGACGGCCTTCTTGCGCGCCGCCCAGATACCCGTGGGCACCGCGATCACGATGGTGATCACGGCCGCGGCCACGACCAGCGACAGCGTCTGCATCGCCTCGTCCCACAACTGGAACGTGTCGATCAGCGCGAAGCCGACGAAGGCGATGACACCGGCGGCCAGGCCGCGCAGCCAGAACGCGATGACGGCGAAGATACCCGCCAGCAGCAGCGGCTCGCCGCCGCTCAGGACCGCGTTGATCCCGTCGTACAGTCCGGTCAGGACGGTGTTGATGAAGTCGAAGAGCCAGCCGAGGTGCTGCTGCAGCCAGTCGACGGCGTCCTCGACCCAGTTACCGGGGTGGAACTCAGGCACGTGCGGTCACCCCGGCGTCCTTGCCGTTCGCGGCGGCGGCGCTCGCGGCGGCGTCGTCCACCTGGGGCTCCTCGGCCAGCGCGGCCAGCAGCCGCTCGCGGTCGATGACCCCCACGGGCGCACCCGACTCGTCCGTGACGATCATCGCGTCCTCGCTGGTGGAGAACGGCGTGAACAGCTCGGCGATGGGCGTCTCGGCGGTGACGGTCGGCGCCTTGCCCAGCCCGCGGCCCTGCGCGGCGGCAGCCTCGGCCTTGGCGTCGTCCATGATCGAGCCCGCGGTCAGCACGCGGGAGCGGTCGACGTCCTGGATGAAGGAGGCCACGTAGTCGGTGGCCGGGCGCACCAGGATGTCCTCGGCGGTGCCGATCTGGACGATCCGGCCGTCGCGCATCACGGCGATGCGGTCGCCCAGGCGCATGGCCTCGTTCAGGTCGTGGGTGATGAAGACGATCGTCTTCTTCAGTGTCTTCTGGAGCTCCAGCAGCTGGTCCTGCATGTCGCGTCGGATCAGCGGGTCCAGGGCGCTGAACGACTCGTCCATCAGGAGCAGGTCGGCGTCGGTGGCCAGGGCGCGGGCCAGCCCGACGCGCTGCTGCATACCGCCGGACAGCTCGTCGGGCCAGGACTTCTCCCAGCCCTTGAGTCCGGCCAGCTCCAGCGCCTCGGTGGCACGCCGCTCGCGCTCCTCACGCGCGACGCCCTGCACCTCGAGGCCGTAGGCGGCATTCTCCAGCACGCTGCGGTGGGGGAAGAGCGCGAAGTGCTGGAACACCATGCTGATCTTGTGGGCGCGGACCTCGCGCAGCTCCCGGGGACGGAGCGCCGTCAGGTCCTCGCCGTCGAAGAGCACCCGTCCCGAGGTGGGTTCGAGGAGGCCGTTGAGCATCCGCAGCAGCGTGGACTTGCCGGAGCCGGACAGCCCCATGACCACGAATATCTGGCCCTCTTCGACCTCGAAGGAGGCATCGATGACCGCTGCGGTGGTGCCCTGTGCCCGCAGCTCGTCACGGTCCGCACCGGCCTCCAGTCGGGCTACTGCCGCTTCCGCTCTCCTCCCGAACACTTTGTACAGGTGTTCGGCTCTCAGCCTGGACACATTCACCTTCTTGCTTCGACAACAGTTACCGGCATTCCCCCACGCTTCGGTTTGAGCGGTGTGTAAATCGCTGCAAACGGTGCATACCGGAAAGATGCACCCTACACGAAGGCTTTGCCAGGGTGCTCCTGCTCAAAGTTTTCGATTCCAAACCGGCCGTGACGCGCTTCATACCGGCACAAACGGACGCATCGCTTCCGCAGGCGTCACCGCCGCCCACGGCCGCCACGCGCTGTCGGTCCCGTACGGCATCATCGGCCCGTGACCATCACCACAGCGAACACAGCAAACCCGACCGGCGGCGCCGACGGCCCCCGGCTGATGCTCCTGGACACCGCCTCCCTCTACTTCCGGGCCTACTTCGGCGTGCCCGAGAGCGTCCGCGCCCCCGACGGCACCCCCGTCAACGCGGTGCGCGGCCTGCTCGACTTCATCGCCCGGCTGGTCCAGGACCACCGCCCCGACGCCCTGGTGGCCTGCATGGACGCCGACTGGCGCCCCCAGTGGCGGGTCGAGCTGATCCCCTCCTACAAGGCGCACCGCGTCGCCGAGGAGGTCGCCGAGGGGCCCGACCAGGAGGAGACGCCCGACACCCTCGGCCCGCAGGTCCCGGTGATCGAGCAGGTACTCGACGCGCTCGGCGTGGCCCGGCTGGGCGCGGCCGGCTACGAGGCGGACGACGTGATCGGCACGCTCGCCACCCGGTCCGCCGGTCCCGTGGACATCGTCACCGGGGACCGCGACCTGTTCCAGCTCATCGACGACACCCGCGGTGTCCGGGTGCTCTACCCGGTCAAGGGCGTCGGCAGTCTGGACGTGTACGACGGCGCGGCCCTGCGCGCCAAGTACGGGGTGGACGGCGCCGGCTACGCCGACCTGGCCGTGCTGCGCGGCGACCCCAGCGACGGCCTTCCCGGTGTGCGGGGCATCGGGGAGAAGACGGCGGCCAAGCTGCTGGACCAGTACGGCGATCTGGACGGCATCCGCGCCGCCGCCGCGGACCCGGTCTCCCGGCTGACCCCCGCGCAGCGCACCAAGTTCAAGGAGGCCACGGCCTATCTCGAGGTGGCACCGAAGGTGGTGCGGGTCGCCCGGGACGTGCCCCTCCCGGACACCGACCTCACCCTGCCCCGCACCCCGCGGGATCCGGAGGGGCTGGAACAACTGGCCGAACGCTGGGGGCTGGGCGGCTCACTGCGGCGGCTGGTCACCACCCTGGCCCGATGATCTTCGCCGCCCCGGGCCTGGTAACTTAGGCATACCTAAGTTACGGTGCAGACACATCCCGCCCCACGTCCAGGGAGGCCCCGTGCCCGACCGCCCGGCCCGTCCGGCCCGCAAGAAGCCGCAGCTCCACCACGCACGTGTGGTGCGCACCGAACAGCTCACCCCGCACATGGTGCGGATCGTCCTCGGTGGCGGCTCCCTGGCCGGCTTCACCGCCGGTGAACACACCGACCACTACGTCAAACTGCTGTTCCCGGCCCCGGGCGTGGTCTACCCGGAGCCGTTCGACATCGAGCGGATCCGCGCCGAGTTCCCCCGCGACCAGTGGCCGTCCATGCGCACCTACACCGTCCGCGCCTGGGACCCGGCCGCCCGGGAGCTGACCATCGACTTCGTCGTCCACGGCGACGAGGGACTGGCCGGTCCCTGGGCCCGGGACGCGGCCGTCGGGGACGAGGTCCGGTTCCTGGGGCCCGGCGGCGCCTACTCCCCCAGCCCCGACGCGGACTGGCATCTGCTGGCCGGCGACGAGAGCGCACTGCCCGCCATCGCCGCCTCCCTCGCCCGCGTACCGGCCGGGGCGCCGGTACGGGCCTTCATCGAGGTGGCCGGCCCCGAGGAGGAGCAGGAGCTGGCCGCACCGGCCGGCGCCGAGGTGGTCTGGCTGCACCGCGGCGACGCCCCCGTGGGCGAGCGGCTGGTCGCCGCCGTCCGCGGCCTGGAGTTCCCGCCCGGGCGGGTGCACGCCTTCGTCCACGGCGAGGCCCACTTCGTCAAGGAGCTCCGCGGCCACCTGCGCCTCGAGCGGGGCATCACACGCGAGCAGCTCTCCATCTCCGGCTACTGGCGGCTCGGCGCAGACGAGGACGGCTGGCAGGCCTCGAAGCGCGAGTGGAACGCCCAGGTGGAGGCCGAACAGGAGAACCAGCCGGCGGTGGCCTAGCCCTCCAGCGGGGCCGGGCAGTTCCGTGGCCCCGTCACCGGGTTGCACCGTACGGCGCCCCGGGTGCCGGGCAGTTGGGCGACGTAGTCGGAGCCGTACCGCGCCGCCATGCCCGGTACGGGGAAGTCGGTGCTGACCATCTGGGCACCCGAGGACAGCGCGTCCCGCAGCATGCTGGTGTCCCCGCTGCGTGCCTGGTCCAGCGGAACGTCGGCGCGGTCCGCACGAAGTACCCGCGCCGCACCAGGTCCCGGATGACCGCCCTGTTCGCCCCCGTGGGGTCGTTGACCTTCATGAACGCCGCATCGGGCCGCCCCGGCTCGGAGTCGGTGAACAGCACCCGCCCCTGGAGGCTCTCGCGCCCGCCCGCGCGGTACGCGTCCTGGATGTCACGCGCGTCGTTGTCCATGAAGAACATCACCTGTCCGCGGGTGGCGCGCACCGTGGGCCACCCGCGCCGCAGCACGGACTGCTCCAGCGTCCGGGCGCCCCGCCGCACGTCGTCGGGGGTGACCATCTCCCGTTCCCCGAAGACCGCACGGATCTCCTCGTCCAGCGCGTCGAGCAGCGCGGTGTCCCAGGGCGGGCTCTTGGCACCGCCCTGCTCCTCCAGCCGGGGATCGGTCCGCTTGAGCTCCAGCAGGACGGGGACGGCGACGTGCCCGGGCCGGCGGTCGGACCATTCCTTGATCTGCCGCAGACAGCCGCGCAGCGTCGTGCACGACGAGCGGTAGTCGAAGTCGGCCCAGTGCAGCACCTTGAACCCGGGCCTGCGCAGCTCCGGGTCGGTGAGCGGCGGCAGCCCGGCCCGCTCGCGCAGCAGCGGGCCGGCGTACAGCCCGCCGTCGGGATCGGGGAAGACGTCCAGTTCGACACCCCGTACGCGCTGCTGCTCGAACTGTACGGGCAGCGAGGCGTGGCTGTAGAGCAGCGTCTGCCAGTTGGGGTCGTACCGGGACATCAGCTGCTGCTCGGCCGGCGAGGTGGTTTCGCGGTGATAGCTGTTGTGCGTGGCCATGGCCTGAACCTGGGTGAGCCGCAGACCGCCCGCCGGGTCCGCCCCGGGGCCGCCACGGGCACCGTGCGCCTCCCCGCTCCCCGGCCCGGCGGTGGCGGCCGGTGCGGCCGTCGCCACGAGGGCGACGACGGCGGTCACGGCGCAGGCCCAGCGGCGCAGCCGTACCGGCTTTCTGGGGATCGCGGGAGTTCTCGTACGCACAGGGCCCCCTGTCGGGTGAGGTACGGGCGGGACGGGCGATCACACGAGACGCTGCCGGGCCCGTGGGACGGCACGGTGCCCGGCAGTCGACGCACGCTTGAACATCCCGCCGCCGCACGCCTCCGTCAACACCGCCGCCCGGCCATACCGCCCCAGCGGGCAGCGGAAGGCCCCGTCCCCTCGCCGGACGGATCCCGTTTGCGGAGAGGGTGGGGCCGAACGTGCCGACGGCCCGGGCCGTGGCCGTCAGCCGACGCTGGAGTACGCCACGACCCCGCGCAGCATCCCGTCGATGGCCTTCCGCGCGTTCCTGGCCACCGTGCCGGAGCCGGGTGCCGCAGCCGCCAGCTGGCCGAGGACGTCGATGACCTGCTTGCACCAGCGCACGAAGTCACCGGCGGGCATGTCCGCCTCGCGCAGCACCTCATCCAGACCGTGGCCGTCCGCCCAGCGGTACGCGGCCCAGGCGAAGCCCAGATCGGGCTCGCGCTGGCCCACCCCCTCGGCCGCGGTGATGCGGTGGTCCTCCTCCAGGGCGTCGAGCCGGCCCCAGATGCGCACCATCTCGCCGAGCGCGGCACGCGCCCGGCCGCCGGGCATCTTCGGCGGCAGCGCGTCGTCCCCGCTGCGCGACTCGTACACCAGCGCGGAGACACAGGCGGCCAGCTCCTGGGGCGGCAGCCCCTCCCACACGCCCTCACGCAGACACTCGGAGGCCAGCAGGTCCAGCTCGCCGTAGAGCCGGGCCAGCACCCGGCCGTCATCGGTGACGTGGTCGTCCCGTAGATAGCCGAGCTCCGTGAGCACGGCACAGACCCGGTCGAAGGTGCGGGCGATGGTGTTGGTCCGCCCGGCGATACGCCGCTCCAGCTGACGGGTGTCCCGCTTGAGCCGGTGGTAGCGCTCGGCCCACCGGGCGTGGTCCTCCCGCTCGTCGCAGCCGTGGCACGGGTGCTGGCGGATGGCCTTGCGCAGCCGCTCGATCTCGGGGTCGTCGGCCGCCGCCGACCGCTGCCTGCGGTGCCGCTCGGGCACGTAGTGGCCCGCCTTGCTGCGCAGTGCGGAGGCCAGGTCCCGGCGGGACTGGGGGCTGCGCGCGTTGAACGACTTGGGGATGCGCATCCGCTCCAGCGGTTCGACCGGCACCGGGAAGTCGATCGGTCCCAGCCGTTTGACCTGCCGCTGCGCGGTCAGCACCAGCGGACGCGGCCCCTCGTTGCCGGCGCCGCCGTCGTAGCCCCTGCGGTGCGCGGCGCCCCGGCCGCCGGCCACGCCCGGGTCCAGCACCAGTGCCAGCCCGGCGAACTTGCCGGTCGGCACATGGATGATGTCGCCCGGCTTGAGCCTCTCCAGCGCCGCGGCTGCCTGGGCACGCCGCTGGCTGGCGCCCTGCTTGGCCAGCTCCGTCTCCCGGTCCTTGAGCTGCCGGCGCAGCCCCGCGTACTCCTCGAAGTCCCCCAGATGGCAGGTCATGGAGGCGTGGTAGCCGGCCAGCCCCTCCTCGTTCTTCTGCACCTGCCGGGAGATGCCGACCACCGAACGGTCGGCCTGGAACTGCGCGAACGACGTCTCCAAAAGCTCGCGGGAGCGGTGCCGGCCGAACTGGGAGACGAGATTGACCGCCATGTTGTACGACGGTTTGAAGGACGACCGCAGCGGATACGTGCGGGCACCGGCCAGCCCGGCCAGCGCCCCCGGGTCCATTCCGCGCTGCCACAGCACCACGGCGTGGCCCTCGATGTCGATGCCACGCCGCCCCGCGCGCCCCGTCAGCTGCGTGTACTCGCCCGGGGTGATGTCGGCGTGCTGCTCGCCGTTCCACTTGACCAGCTTCTCCAGCACCACGGAGCGGGCCGGCATGTTGATGCCCAGCGCCAGCGTCTCGGTGGCGAAGACGGCCTTGACCAGTCCGCGGACGAACAGCTCCTCGACCACTTCCTTGAAGGTCGGCAGCATGCCCGCGTGGTGCGCGGCGATGCCCCGCTCCAGGCCCTCCAGCCACTCGAAGTAGCCCAGGACGTGCAGATCCTTGTCGGGGATGTCGCGGGTGCGCTCCTCCACGATCTCGCGGACCTTGGCGCGGGCGGCGTTGTCGTTGAGCCGCAGCCCGGAGTAGAGGCACTGCTGGACGGCCGCCTCGCAGCCGGCCCGGCTGAAGATGAAGGTGATGGCGGGGAGCAGCCCCTCCGCGTCGAGCCGGTCGATCACCTCGGGCCGGCTCGGGGTCCAGATCCGGGCGCGCTGCCGGCGCTCCCGCTCCCGGTCGGCCTCCCGCTGCGGCCGGGACCGCCGCCGGTCGCGGGGGAGCCGGCTGTTCTCCATCCGGGCCATCCGCACCAGGTCGGGGTTGACCTCGCGCTTGTCCCCGGACTCCTCGAACAGGTCGTACATGCGCCGGCCGGCCAGCACGTGCTGCCACAGCGGCACCGGACGGTGCTCGGAGACGATCACCTCGGTGTCGCCGCGCACCGCGTCCAGCCAGTCACCGAACTCCTCCGCGTTGGAGACGGTGGCCGACAGCGAGACGAGGGTGACCGAGGCCGGGAGGTGGATGATCACCTCTTCCCAGACGGCGCCGCGGAAGCGGTCCGAGAGGTAGTGGACCTCGTCCATGACGACGTAGCCGAGCCCCAGCAGCGATTTGGAGCCCGCGTAGAGCATGTTCCGCAGCACCTCGGTGGTCATCACGACCACCGGCGCCTCGGAATTGACGCTGTTGTCGCCGGTCAGCAGTCCGACGTTGGCGGAGCCGTAGCGCTTGGCCAGGTCGTTGTACTTCTGATTCGAGAGCGCCTTGATCGGCGTGGTGTAGAAGCACTTGCGGCCCTGCTCCAGGGCCAGGTGGACGGCGAACTCGCCCACGATGGTCTTGCCTGAGCCGGTCGGCGCCGCGACCAGCACTCCCTTTCCTGCTTCGAGGGCTTGGCACGCCTCGATCTGGAAGGCGTCCAGATCGAAGTCGTACATGTCACGGAAGGGGGCCAGAGCGGTGGCCTGCTCCTCGGCGCGCCTGCGGGCCGCCGCGTACCGCTCCGCGGGGGACAGATCCTCGGTCATCGTGAGTACGAGCCTACCGGTCGCCCCTGACACCGCTCACGATCTTTACCGGCCGATGGGGCAGAACCCGTGGTCAACGGCGTACGGTCAGCCGGTGGGCGGGACGGCGCCGGCCGTGCCGGGCCCGTCCGTCAGCAGGCGCACCGCCTCCGGGACGGCCCGTACCGTCAGCGGCAGGGGCCCGAGCGGCTCGCCGTCGGCATAGCCGGTCACGCCGGGCGCGTCAAGTGTCACACTCCGTACCCGGTGGGTGGTGACGGCCGGATGCCCCAGGTGGGTGCCCTTGTAGACCCGGGGGAAGACCCGCAGCAGCTCACGGCGGGAGCACTCCCCCACCACGGTGACGTCGAGCAGCCCGTCGTCCAGGGCCGCCCGGGCGCAGATCCGCATGCCGCCGCCGTAGGAGGGCCCGTTGCCGACGGCGACGAGAGTGGCGGCGACCTCGAACGGCTCCCCCGCGTCCAGCGTGATCGTGTACGGGACGGTGCGCAGCGCGGCCAGTTCGACGAGCAGGGCGAGGTCGTACTTGAGACGTCCGGTGGGCCGGCGCATCCGGTTGCCGCGATCGTTGACCCGCGAGTCGAAACCGGAGGCCAGCACGGAACCGAACCAGCGCTCCCCCACCCGGCCCAGATCGAGCGCCCGCTGGTGTCCGGCCTTGAGCGCCTCGGCCACCAGCCGCCCGGCCGCGCCCGGGTCGCGTACGGGAAGCCCGGTGGCGCGGGCGAAGTCGTTGCCGGTGCCGACGGCGACCACACCGAGCGGTACGGGCGTCCCGGCGACGGCCTGGAGGGCGAGCGAGACCATGCCGTCCCCGCCCACGGCTATCAGCGCCCCGGTACCGCCCCGCACCGCGTGCCGGGCACGGGAGAGGGCGTCGTCCGCGTCGGCTCCGACCACGGTGCGCACGGTGAACCCCGCGTCCCGGAGTGCGCGGGCCGCCGGCTGGGCCGCCGCGGCGCCCCGGCCCCGGCCGGCCGCGGGGTTGACGAAAAGGGTGATCTCGCTGGTCACAGGCGGACGATAGCCGCTCAGGTGACGTCGTCGTAACCGTTCCGGTTGGCGGAACCGCCCTCGTCGGTGCCGTTCCCGGCGCCCGGCTCGGTCACCGACCGCGGCCCGGGCAGCGACTCGGAGGCGCCGACGGTCTCCGGGGTGTGGTCGAGCGGTGCGGCCTCGTCGTCGTCCAGGCCCGCGTACGGATTGGCACGGCCGCGCCGGCGGTCGTTGAACAGGCAGATGGCGACCGCACCGAAGTACAGCAGCACGATGGGCGCCGCCAGCGCGCACATCGTCAGCGGGTCACCGGTGGGGGTGGCGACGGCGGCGAAGACGGTGATGCCGACGACCATCCCGCGCCACCAGCCCAGCAGCCGCTTCCCGGTGAGGATGCCGCCGAAGTTCAGCAGGACCAGCAGCAGCGGAAGCTCGAAGGCCAGCCCGAAGACGATCACCAGGCGGGTGACGATGTCCAGGAAGTCGTCGAGCGGGATGAGGTTGCCCGCGCCCTCGGGGCTGAAGTCCAGCAGGGTCTTGGCGGCCTTGGGCAGCAGCACGTACGCCAGGCAGGCACCGGCCAGGAACAGCGGCACGCCGGCGGCGACGAAGGAGCGCGCGTACCGCTTCTCGTGCTTGTGCAGGCCGGGCGCGAGGAAGCCCCACAGCTGGTAGAGCCACACCGGGGAGGCGATGACGACGCCCGTGGTCAGCGCCACCTTCAGCATGATGGTGAACGGCGCGATCAGGCCGTTGATGGTGATCTCGGCGCAGGTCTCGCCTTCCTTGGCGGCCTCGCCGAAGCCCTTGGTGCAGCCCACCGACTCCCGCACGGGGTGCATCAGGAAGTCGGCGATCTGCTTGTAGTAGATCATCGCCACGACGGTGACGACGAGGACCGCCAGCACCGACTTCATGAGGCGGTTGCGCAACTCCCGCAGATGGTCCGCGAGAGGCATCCGCCCCTCGGGGTCCTTCCGCTGTTTACCCTGCTTACGGGCGGACTTGAGCACCCCTCGTCCTCAGTCTCGAAGTGTCGGATACGGCAGGCGCGGCCCGCGCACGGCCACGGCCGGGCGACGGGCGGCGGACACGGTCGGCGTGTGCCGGACCGCTCAGCTCTGCTTGGGCTGGTCGGCCGGCTCGGAGACGGGACGGGAAGAGGTCACGTCACCGGGGGCGGCCTGGATCGTCTTCGCCGCCGACTGGGCCGTGCCGTTCCGGTCCGGGTCGCCGTCGGAACCGCTCTCCTTCTTCATCTGCTTGGCCTCGCTCTTGAGGATGCGGGCCGACTTACCGAGCGAACGGGCCATGTCCGGGAGCTTCTTGGCGCCGAACAGCAGCAGGATGACTAGGAGGATCAGTACGATCTCCATGGGCCGCAGATTGCCGATCATGTGCCACTACCTTCTCGCCGGGGGCGTGTCCTTGCCTGCCCTTCATCGGACTGGCTGCACCGTGCTGACGTGCCGGGATCGATCGTAACCCTGCGGAGTGAACACCGGGCAATCCCTGTGCATCCGCACGATTGCGCGCTCGGCATCCACCGACACGGCATCTGGCAGCCTACCGCTCCCCCGTCCATGACTGGAGACCGCCCGTACGTCGGCTATGTCTCGTTCGGCCCTTGCGTTCCGCCCTGCCCGTGGAGACGGCCGGAGCGGGCGGCCAGCGGCTGCGCCGCGCGCTCCAGGTTCTGGGCGGCCCGGGTGATCCGCTCCGAGCTGTCACCCACCGCCCGGGAGAACCGGCGCACCTCCAGCCCCACGCGGACGGCGAGCACCCCGAGCACGGCGATGCCGCAGAAGGCGACCGCCAGGAAGAACATCGGCCACAGCATGCACGCCAGCTTAGGCCGTCCCCGCACCCCCGGCGGACCACGCCGCCACCCCGGCACCGCTCCCCGGCCGGGGCGGCCCGGCACGGGCACCCGCACCCGACCGCCGCCCCTCCCGGCCCCTCTCCAGCGGCCCGGGCCACGGCCACGCCGGGCCGCGGCCTGACCGGGGCGCCGGGATACGACCGGAATCAGCCGGAGAAAGACCGGCAGGACAGACAGCGGAGAGCACCGGAGGGACCAACGGCCGGCCGCGGCCCGGTCAGCGAAGCACCACCGGCTCACCCCCAGAGGTACGGATCAGGACCCGGCGACGGAACAGCCCAGGGCCCGGTCAGCGAAGCAGCACCCACCAGCCCGAGGCCCGAACCCGGAAGCGGCCCCGCACCGACAGAGGCCGGTTTCGGCGTCGCCACCGCATCAGCCCGGGGCGGGTTCCGGCGCCGGCTCCGCATCACCCCGGTACCGGTCTCGGCGCCGGCTCCGCATCACCCCGGTACCGGTTCCAGCGTCGGCCCCGCAGCACCCCGGGGGTCAATACCGGGGCCGGTACCGAAGTCGCCACCACATCACCCGCCGTCCGAAGCCGGAGTCGGCACCGCACATCAACCCGCCGTCCCAATCCCGAAGCGGCCCCGCATCAACCCGGGGTCGGTTCCGGGGTCGGGGCCGTGGCCGGCTCGTAGGCGGCCAGGGCGCTGCGGGCCGCTTCCCGGGCGCTCTCGGCCAGGTCGGCCGGGGAGGTGATACGGCCGTCCGGGCCCAGTCGGAGCGCCAGCCGGCGGAGGGAGGCCGGGTCCGGGGTGCGCAGGGTGATCCGCAGACCGCCGTCGGGCAGCTCCTCGGCGCTGTCGTGCGGGTAGTACTCGGCGACCCAGCGCCCACCAGGGCCGACCTCGATGACGACCTGCGGATCGGTCGCCGCGGGCTGCACGAGCCCCGCACTCAGGTCGCGGGGCTCTATCGGCGGAGGGTCGGAGCGCTCGTCCAGCAGTCTGATCTCGGCCACCCGGTCGAGCCGGAAGGTGCGCCGCGCCTCGGAGAGCCGGCACCAGGCCTCGACGTAGGTGTGGCCGACGGCGAACAGCCGGATCGGGTCGACCTCGCGCTCGGTCAGCTCGTCGCGGGCCGGCGAGTAGTACCGGATCCAGAGTCTGCGGCGCTCGGCGATGGCCCGGTCGACGTCGGCGAAGACGCCGCCCTCGGACTCGAAGGTGACCGAGAGCCGGGAGCTGGCGCCGGCGCTCTCTCCGGCGGCGGTCTCCAGCTTGGCGGTGGCCCGCTGGAGCGCGTCCCGGTCGCTCTCGCGCAGGCCGGGCAGGGTGGCCACGGCGCGGGCGGCGACCAGCAGTGCGGTCGCCTCGTCTGCGGCCAGCCGCAGCGGCTGGGCGGTGTCGGCGCCGAGGGCCTCGGCGTTGCGCCACCAGATGCGCTCGCCGTCGGTGTCGATCTCCAGCAGATCGCCGCCGCGGAAGCTGGTGCCGCACATGGGCAGCACGTTCAGATCGGAGATCAGCTCGTCCTCGCTGATCCCGAAGGCACGTGCGACCTCCGCCACACGGGCGCCCGGCCGGTCCTTGAGGTAGGTGACCAGCGAGAGCATCCGTCGGGTCTGGTCGATCGCGTTGACGGCCATGCGGTGCTCCTCCCCTCTAGCCCTCGGCCACGGCACGCAGCCGGTCGATCACGTCGGCGCGCAGCTCGGCGGGCTCCAGCACCACGACATCGGGGCCGAACTCGACCAGCCAGGCGTCGAGTCCGTGCCCGTACGGGATCTCCAACTCGTCCCACCCGTCACCGAGTTCCCGGGTGTGCAGGGCGCGGGCGCGCAGCGGGTAGCCGGCGCCGGCCCGCAGCCGGATGCGGGCGGTGCCGGTGGCCCCCTCCCCGGCCCAGCGTTCCACGGTCTCGCGCACCGTCACCTGATCGGGTACGGGCGCGGTGAAGGCGGCGGCCCGGGAGCGGACCGGACCGGTGATCCGGGACAGCCGGAAGACCCGCTCGGCCTGCCGCTCCCGGTCCCAGCCGGCCAGGTACCAGTGTCCGCGCCAGCACTCCAGGGTCCAGGGCTCGACCTGGCGGCGCTCGGAGTGGGCCGCGTTGGACTTGCGGTAGTCGAAGACGACGGGCCGGCGGTCGCGGCAGGCCAGCATGAGCGGCTCGAACGCGGCCTCGCGGGCCGGGATGTGCGGCTCCAGCGTGCTCAGCTGGCGTTCCCCGCCCTGTTCGGGTACGGCGACGCCGGGCATGCCGCCGGCGGCGTGCAGCTTCTGGAGGGCGCCGCTGGCGGCGGCGGCGAGCCGGGCCTGCTGCCAGACGCGGGCGGCCAGACCGAGCGCGGTGGCCTCGGCGGCGTCCAGGGTGATGGGCGGCAGGCGGTTGCTGTCGCGGCGGGCGACGTAGGCGGTCTCCCCGTCGAGGTTCTCGACGGTGTCGATGACCAGGCCGAGTTCCCGCAGGTCGTCCTTGTCCCGCTCGAACATGCGGCTGAAGGACTCCTCGGAGCCGGTGGCGGCCTCCCCGGGGCCGGAGGCCGTGCCCGAGCCGAAGGCTTCGACGTACGCCTCGATGGAGGCGCGCAGCTCCCGTTTGGTGAGCGGGCGGCGGGCCCCCAGCAGGCACAGCGCGAGATTCATCAGCCGCTCGGCCTTGGCGATCGCCATGGGTTCCCTCGTGCCCTCTCTCCTGCTGTTCCGGTCCCCGACCGTACCGCCGACGCGGCGGGGGACAAAGCCGGGAGCCCCGCCGGCTGCGGGGCTCCCGGCCCGTGTGGTAGCGGCGTCGCTCAGACGGCGACGAGATCGCAGACGAAGATCAGCGTCTCGCCCGGCTGGATACGGCCGCCGCCGGCGCCGCGGTCGCCGTAGGCCAGGTGCGCGGGGATGGTCAGCCGGCGCCGGCCGCCGACCTTCATGCCCTGGACGCCCTTGTCCCAGCCCTCGATGACCTGGCCTGCCCCGAGCTGGAACTGGAGCGGCTTGCCGCGGTTCCAGCTGGCGTCGAACTCCTCACCCGTGGAGAAGGAGACGCCCACGTAGTGGACGGAGACGTTGTCGCCGGCCTTGGCCTCGGGGCCGTCCCCCTCCCACAGGTCCTGGATCTCCAGGTCGGCGGGCGGCTCGCCCTCGGGGAAGTCGACCTCGGGCTTGTCGATGCTCACGAATCTTGCTCCTACGAACGAATCTGCGGGACAACCGCGCCAGTCTCGCACGGGCGCGGTCCGGTCACGGTGGGCGGCCGGACCGCGCCGCGCGGGGTCACTTCACCTCGAGGATGTCCACGGAGAAGACGACGCCGTCCTTGAACTGCTTGCGCTGTTCCTTGGGGAACTCGCTCTGCGGCACCGAGACCACCACGCGGCTGCCCGCCGTGGCGCCCTTGAGGCCCTTGGCCCAGCCGGGGATCTGCGCGACGGGGATCTCCTGCGGCGCACCGCCCTGCGCCCAGGTGTCGTCCAGCTGCTTGGCGCCGTTCCAGGACTTGGCGGTGAAGTGGGCCGAGATGGTGCTGCCGGCGTCCACCGCCTTCTTGCCGTTGCCCTTGATCACCGTCTCGCTGATCAGCTCGTCGGGGGCCTCGTTCTTGCCCTTGGGCATCTCGACGGACGGCGCCTTGCCCTTCTCGACCTTGGTGCTGACCTTCGGCAGCTGCGGGTTCTGCGGCTCGTCCACCGGCTTGCCGTCGATCTTGGTGGGGGCGATCTTCTCCAGGTCGACCACGAAGACCAGGGTGGAGTTGCCGGGGATGGACGGCGGCTGGCCCTTCTCGCCGTACCCCTTGTCGGGCGGTGCGACGATCTCGACACGGCTGCCGATCTTCTTGCCGACCAGCGCCTCGTCCCAGCCCTTGATGACCTTGCCGGTGCCGATCTGGAAGGTGGCGGGGGCCTTCCGCTTCCAACTGCTGTCGAATTCCTTGCCGTTCCACAGCTGGCCCACGTAGTGCGCGCTGACCGCGTCGCCCTTGTGGATCTTCTCGCCCTTGCCCGCCTTGAGGACCTTGGCCTGCAGTTCGGACGGCGGGTCGCCCTCACCCTTGTCGATCTTGGGCTTCTTGCCCCAGGCCCCGCTGACGGCCGGGGGCTTGGCGTCGGACGAACCGTCGTCGCCGCACGCCGCCGCGGAGACGGCGATCAGCGGAACGGTCAGCAGCGCGGCGACGCGGCGCGCGTGCTTCCTCGGCAGGGTCCGGGAGGCTCGGGAGATTCGGGGGTGCGAGCCCCCGGGAAAATGCAACATGTGTCCCACTCGCGGGTTCAGGGGTGATCGTACGGAGCACACAGCCTACGACCCGGCAACGAGACGGCCGCCGCCCACGACACGGCGGCGGCCCTCCGGCGGTCAACGCGGGGCTGACGGGCGGCCGGGAGCCGCCCCGGCCACGCCGTCGCGCCGCACCCCGAGTGAGGCGTCCGTCACATTCCCGCGATGAGTTTCTCCACCCGCTCGTCCACGGACCGGAACGGGTCCTTGCACAGCACGGTGCGCTGCGCCTGGTCGTTCAGCTTCAGGTGCACCCAGTCCACCGTGAAGTCGCGGCGCTGTTCCTGTGCGCGGCGGATGAAGTCGCCGCGCAGCCTGGCCCGCGTCGTCTGCGGGGGCACGGACTTGCCCTCGAAGATCTTGACGTCGTTGCACACCCGGGCCGCCCGGCCGCTGCGCTCCAGCAGGTAGTAGAGGCCGCGGCGGCGGTGGATGTCGTGGTAGGCGAGGTCTATCTGCGCGATCCTCGGGTGCGACATCGTGATGTTGTTCTTGGCCCGGTACCGCTCGATGAGCTGGTACTTCATCACCCAGTCGATCTCGGTGTTGATCTTGTCGAGCTCCTGGTTGCGGACGGCCTCCAGGGCCCTCCCCCACAGCTCCAGCACCTGCTCGACCCGGCCGGTGCGGATGCCGCGCCGGTCGCAGAAGTCCAGTGCCTTGTCGAAGTACTCCTGCTGGACCTCCAGCGCGGAGGCCTCCCGGCCGCTGGCCAGCCGGACCTTCCGCTGGCCGGTGATGTCGTGGCTGACCTCGCGGATGGCCCGGATCGGGTTCTCCAGCGTCAGGTCCCGCATCACCGTGCCGGCCTCGATCATGCGGAGCACCAGATCGGTCGCGCCGACCTTGAGCAGCATCGTCGTCTCCGACATGTTCGAGTCGCCGACGATGACGTGCAGCCGGCGGTAGCGCTCGGCGTCCGCGTGGGGCTCGTCACGGGTGTTGATGATGGGCCGCGAGCGGGTCGTCGCGGAGCTGACGCCCTCCCAGATGTGCTCGGCACGCTGGCTGACGCAGAAGACGGCGCCCCGCGGGGTCTGGAGCACCTTGCCGGCGCCGCACACCAGCTGCCGGGTGACCAGGAAGGGGATGAGGACGTCGGCCAGCCGGGAGAACTCTCCGTGCCGGGCGACCAGATAGTTCTCGTGGCAGCCGTAGGAGTTGCCCGCCGAGTCGGTGTTGTTCTTGAAGAGGTACACGTCGCCGGCGATGCCCTCCTCGTGCAGCCGGCGCTCGGCGTCGACCAGCAGGCCCTCCAGGATGCGCTCGCCGGACTTGTCGTGGGTGACCAGCTCGGTCACGCTGTCGCACTCGGGGGTGGCGTACTCCGGGTGCGAGCCCACGTCCAGATAGAGGCGCGCGCCGTTCCGCAGAAACACGTTGCTGCTGCGGCCCCATGACACAACTCGGCGGAAGAGGTACCGCGCCACCTCGTCGGGGGACAGCCGCCGCTGGCCCCGGAACGTACATGTGACGCCGTACTCGTTCTCCAGCCCGAAGATTCGGCGGTCCATGACTGAACAGTACGCCTACACGAAGGATCTGAAACCGCCTTACGCACCCCCGTTCTGCTCGGTTTGCGCACATGGGGGCCCGGTCACCGGGCCCGGCCCGGCCGCCGGCGCGCCCGCCACCACCCCGGTCCGGGCCCGTGCCGCATCCCGCAGTACGGGCCACGCCGCCAGCATCACCAGGAGCGCGGCCACCCCGCCCGCGCCGGCCACGGCGAACCCGGCGCCGGTGCCGCCGCGCTCGATGACGGTGCCCACCGCCGCCGTACCGGCCGCGGCACCCACCCCGAAGGTGGTCACCAGCCAGGAGAAGGCCTCCGTCACGGTGCCGGCCGGCGCGTGCCGGTCCACCACCACGAAGGCGCAGGCCAGCGAGGGCGCCAGGAACAGCCCTGACAGCCCGCCGAAGGCGACCATCACCGGCACCCCCGGGACCAGGGCCAGCGGCAGGTTGCCGGCCGCGAAGAGGGCCACCAGCGTCAGCAGCCGCCGCTCGTGGCTGCCGGGCCATGAGCGCGCCCCGTAGACGACGCCGCCCACCAGCGCACCGGCGCCCTGGGCGGCCAGCAGATAGGTGGAGACCAGTTTGTCGCCGTGGTCGTCGGCGTAGGAGACGGCGGCCAGCGCGAAGGTGCCCAGCGCGAGCCCGACGAAGAAGAACGCGGCCAGCAGCACCTTCAGCCCGGCGGAGCGCAGGGCGCCCAGCCAGTGCGGTGTCCGCGGCGCCGACCGCCAGTTGCGGGACGGCGGCGAGACGACCACGGACAGCGCCCCCAGCACCCCGAGCGCGTTGACGACCAGCAGCGCCGCCGCCTCGCTCCATCCGGCGACCAGCAGCGTCACCAGCAGCGGCCCGGCGGCGAACATCACCTCCTGGGCGACCGCGTCCAGCGCGTAGGCGGAATGCACCTGTTCCTCGCGTTTGAGGACGCTGGGCCACAGCGCCCGCAGCCCGCCTTCCAGGGGCGGGGTGAACAGGCCGAAGACCAGTACGCAGCCGTAGGCGAGCGGCAGCGGGTCGATGCCCGTGAGGGCGAGGGTGGCGGCCCCCAGCGCGGAGACGACCGAGGCGGGCAGCATCACCCTCGGCTGCCCGTACAGGTCGACGAGGCGGCCCAGCATCGGCTGGCCGACGGCCGTGGCCAGGCCGTAGACCGCCGAGAGGGCTCCGGCCAGTGTCATGCTGCCGCCGGCCGCGCGGATGAACAGCGCGATGGCGATCGGCCCCGTGGCGTTGGGGAGTCTGCCCAGCAGTGTCCCGGCCAGCAGCCGCACCGCGTGTCTGGCCCGCAGCAGTTCGGCGTACCCGGTCGCCATCCGCCCCACCCCCAGCGTCGGTTTTACGTATAACGACGGCGTCATACGTACCATGCGCAGCGAGCCGGGGTGAAGGAGTTTCCGTGCCGGAGAAGAACGCAGCGGGCCACCGGGGTCCGGGCCGCACGCCCACCGGGCACGACGTGGCCGGCGCCGCGGGGGTCTCGCAGGCGACCGTCTCCCTCGTCCTGGGCGGCAAGTGGGAGGGCCGGGTCTCGCCGCGCACCGCGGAGACCGTACGTGCCGCGGCCCGCGCCCTGGGCTACCGCCCCAATCTGGCCGCCCGCACCCTGCGGATGGGCCGCACCCGCACGGCGCTGCTCGTCGTCCCGGCGCTCACGGGGGAGTTCTTCGCCGCCGTCCACCAGGGCGCCGTCGAGGTCGCCACCACGCACGACTTCGGCGTCGTGCTCTACCCCTCGCCCGAGGGCGTCGAGCGGGCTCCCGACCCCTTCGCCTCCGCCCGCACCGCCCTCGACGGCGTCATCGCCTCCTCCATGGCACCCGAGGCGCTCGCCACACTGCGCGGCGCGGGGCTGCCGCTGGTGATGCTCGACAGCGACGAGGGGGCCTGCGACGCGGTCGTCGGTGTGGACGTCGCCGACGGAATGCGGCAGGTGACTGCGCATCTGCTGGCGGCCGGGCACCGGCACGTCGCCCATCTGGCCGCCGAGGTGGACTCCTGGACCTTCGCCGTCCGGGAGAGCGCCCTGCGCGAGGCGCTGCGGGCCCAGGGCGGTGCCGTGGTCCGCACCGGACGCGCGCCGCTCAGTGTGCGGGGCGGCCTGGCGGCGGCCACCCGCCTGCTCACCGCCGAGGGGGACGGCCCCGCACCGACCGCGCTGGTGTGCGACAGCGATCTGCTGGCCGCCGGGGCGCTGAAGGCCGCACGACGGCTGGGGCTGCGCGTGCCGGAGGAGTTGTCGGTGACCGGCTTCGACGATCTGATGCTGGCCACCGCCGTGGAACCGGAGCTGACGACGGTCCGGCTGCCCGCCGAACGGGTGGGCGCCGCGGGCATGCGGGCGCTGCTCGCCGTGCTGGAGGGCGAGCGGGTCGAAACCGCGCGGCTGCCCGTCCACCTGGTGGCACGCGGCTCGACGGGGCCGTGCCCGACCACCCGCTAGTCACTCCGCTCGTCCTCGGACGCCGGGCGGGCCGGCTGCCGGCCCGCCCGGCGTCCGAGGACGCAGGTCACTCCTTCGAGGAGTCCTCGCCCTCCTCGGGCGCCGCCGTCTCCTCCAGGAGCCGGGCCACCTGGGCGGCGGGGACCCGCTTGAACTTGCGCCGCTGGGGCCGCTCCCGGTCCAGTACGGCGACCTCCAGCTGCTCGGCCGTCAGCGTCCGCTCGCTGCCGTTGCTGTCCCGGCTCAGCGCCTCGGCACCCAGCTTCAGGGCCTCGCCCAGCGACATTCCCTCCCGGTGCCGCTGGTCCATGTAGGTGCCGATCTGGTCCGAGTTGCCGCCGACCGCGACCGAGCCGTGCTCGTCCACGATGGAGCCGTCGTGCGGCAGCCGGTAGATCTGGTCCTCCTCGGGGGCGGCGCCCACCTCGGCGACGATCAGCTCCACCTCGTACGGCTTCTCCGCGTTGGAGGAGAAGATGGTGCCCAGCGTCTGGGCGTACACATTGGCGAGGCCCCGCGCGGTGACGTCCTCACGGTCGTAGGTGTAGCCGCGCAGGTCCGCGTAGCGCACACCGCCGATCCGCAGGTTCTCGAACTCGTTGTACTTGCCGACCGCGGCGAAGGCGATGCGGTCGTAGATCTCGCTGACCTTGTGGAGTGCCCGAGAGGGGTTCTCGGCGACGAAGACGATGCCGTCCGCGTACTGCAACACGACCACGCTGCGCCCGCGCGCGATGCCCTTGCGGGCGTACTCGGCGCGGTCGGCCATTGCCTGCTGGGGCGACACATAGAACGGCGTCGACACCGGCTGTCCGTCCCTTCCTGTCTAGGGGGTGTTGTGGCTAGGAAACCGGGGCCTGCGGGCCGTTCGGCAGTTGCAGACGGCCCTCGTGCACCCGCTGGACCAGCCCGGAGAGCTCCTCCTCGGCGAGCCTGCGGTAGCCGTCCTCGGTGATGGCCACGACCATCGGGTAGATACGGCGGACCATGTCGGGGCCGCCGGTGGCCGAGTCGTCGTCGGCCGCGTCGTAGAGCGCCTGGAGGACGACCGTGGCGGCCTGCTCCTCGGTCATGTCGTCCCGGTAGAGCTTCTTGAGCGAGCCGCGGGCGAAGACCGAGCCGGAGCCGACCCCCGCGAAGCCCTGCTCCTCCGAGCGACCGCCGGTCACGTCGTAGGAGAAGATGCGGCCCTTGCGCCGGTCCAGGTCGTAGCCCGCGAAGAGCGGGACCACCGCGAGGCCCTGCATGGCCATGCCCAGGTTGCCGCGGATCATCGTGGACAGCCGGTTGGCCTTGCCCTCCAGGGAGAGGGTCGAGCCCTCCACCTTCTCGAAGTGCTCCAGCTCCAGCTGGAAGAGCTTGACCATCTCCACGGCGATGCCCGCCGTCCCGGCGATGCCCACGGCGGAGTGCTCGTCCGCCGGGAAGACCTTCTCCAGGTCGCGCTGCGCGATGACGTTGCCCATCGTCGCCCTGCGGTCACCGGCGATCACCACACCGCCGGCGAACGTCACGGCCACGATGGTCGTCCCGTGCGGCGCCTGGACGGGGCCCTCGACGGGCGGCAGCGGCCGGCTGCCCGGAAGCTGCTCCGGGGCGTGGGTGGACAGGAAATCCATGAAGGACGACGACCCCGGCGTCAGGAAAGCAGCAGGTAGACGCCCGGTACTACGAGTTTCGGCTTCCACACGTTTCCTTCCGGGTAGGCGGCGGCACGTCCCTCGACGACCGCCCGGTCCTTGAACTGCCCCAGTACGGCGTCGTGACTGGAGTACGGTACGCCCCGGACCCTACCCGCCCCATGATCGATGACCACATACGACCGCGTGCCCGGCCGGGGCCGGGCGGGGCGGGCCGAGGCCGGACGGAACGCCGGGAAGCGCGTGTCCGCCGCTCCCCGGCGTCCGTCACCGCTTCGGTTTCCCCTCGCTCAGGGGCGAGGACTCACTCTCCGCCCTTCTGGACGAAGGAACGCACGAAGTCCTCGGCGTTCTCCTCCAGGACGTCGTCGATCTCGTCGAGCACCGAGTCCACGTCGTCCGAGAGCGCCTCGTGGCGCTCCTTGAGGTCCTCCGAGACCTGCGCGTCCTGCGTCTGCTCCTCGGCCTCCTCGGTGTGGCGGGTGGACTTCTGCTGTCCGCCGCCGGTGTCCTTGGTCGCCATATCCCTCACCCCGCTCGGTTCGGTGGTGTACGCGGAACGTACAAGATCAGACCCTACAAGCCGGGACTGACTTCGGCCCCCTGGTTGCTGCAAGCCAAGGAACCACCCCGATGATTCCCGTCCCGGAGACCGAATAGCCGCACTTCAGTGACCCGAAAGCACCTTGACCAGCTCTTCCGCCGTACGGCAGCGGTCCAGCAGATCCTTCACGTGTTCCCGGGTACCCCGCAGCGGCTCCAGCGTGGGTACCCGCTGCAGGGAGTCACGACCGGGCAGGTCGAAGATGACCGAGTCCCAGGAGGCCGCCGCCACGTCGTCGGCGTACTGCTCCAGGCACCGCCCGCGGAAGTAGGCACGGGTGTCCTCCGGGGGCTTGAAGGCGGCCTCCTTGACCTCCTCCTCGGTCAGCAGCCGCTGCATCTTGCCCCGCGAGACCAGCCGGTTGTACAGCCCCTTGTCGGGCCGTACGTCCGCGTACTGGAGGTCCACCAGATGGAGCCGGGGGGCGTCCCAGTCGAGCTGGTCACGGCGGCGGTAGCCCTCCATCAGCTCCCGCTTGGCGACCCAGTCCAGCTCCCCGGACAGGCTCATCGGGTCGCGCTCCAGTCTGCCGAGCACGTCCTCCCAACGGGCCAGCACGTCCGTGGTCTGGTCGTCCGCGTCGCCGCCCCAGCGCTCCTCGACGTATTTGCGGGCCAGCTCGTAGAACTCCATCTGGAGCTGCACCGCGGTGAGCTTCCGGCCGTTACGCAAGGTGATCAGCCGGCCGAGGGACGGGTCGTGGGAGACCTGGTGCAGGGTGCGCACCGGCTGGTCCACGGCCAGGTCGACGGCGATGAACCCGTCCTCGATCATGGCCAGCACCAGCGAGGTGGTGCCCAGCTTGAGGTAGGTGGACACCTCCGAGAGGTTGGCGTCCCCGATGATCACGTGCAGCCGGCGGTACTTCTCCGCGTCGGCGTGCGGCTCGTCCCGGGTGTTGATGATGGGCCGCTTGAGGGTGGTCTCCAGACCCACCTCCACCTCGAAGTAGTCGGCCCGCTGGCTGAGCTGGAAGCCGTGCTCGCTGCCGTCCTGGCCCAGCCCCACCCGGCCGGCGCCGCACACCACCTGCCGGGAGACGAAGAACGGCGTCAGGTGCCGCACGATGTCCGAGAAGGGGGTCTCCCGCTTCATCAGGTAGTTCTCGTGCGTCCCGTAGGAGGCGCCCTTGTTGTCGGTGTTGTTCTTGTAAAGGTGGATGGGGCTGGTGCCGGGCACCTCGGCCGCCCGTTCGGCGGCCTCGGCCATGATCCGCTCGCCGGCCTTGTCCCACAGCACGGCGTCCCGCGGGTTGGTGACCTCGGGCGCGCTGTACTCCGGGTGGGCGTGGTCCACGTAGAGCCGGGCCCCGTTGGTGAGGATGACGTTGGCCAGGCCGATGTCCTCGTCGGTCAGCTGGCTGGCGTCGGCCGCCTCCCGGGCCAGGTCGAAGCCGCGGGCGTCCCGCAGCGGGTTCTCCTCCTCGAAGTCCCAGCGGGCGCGCCGCGCCCGGTGCATCGCCGCCGCGTAGGCGTTGACGACCTGGGACGAGGTGAGCATGGCATTGGCGTTGGGGTGCCCGGGCACGGAGATGCCGTACTCGGTCTCGATGCCCATTACGCGCCGTACGGTCATGCTTCCCTCCTTGCCTGACGGCGGTCCGCCGGTGGACAGCCGTTCAAGTCCCGCTGCGCGTCCTTCCCGCGTGCGGCCCCCTCCCGCCACGGCGGCGCGGCGGTGAGCACGAGCCTATGCCGCGCGGGGCCCGCGCGGGCAGCACACGGGCGGACTTCCTTGGCGCTCCAAAGACGGTCCGGCTGCGGGTGGCTTCGACGGCCACCCGCAGCCGGACTGGTCCTCGTTACAGGTACTGACCGGTGTTGGCGACGGTGTCGATGGAGCGCCCGGTGTCCGCCCCCTGCTTGCCGGTGACCAGGGTGCGGATGTAGACGATGCGCTCGCCCTTCTTGCCGGAGATGCGGGCCCAGTCGTCCGGGTTGGTGGTGTTGGGCAGGTCCTCGTTCTCCTTGAACTCGTCCACGCAGGCGGCGAGCAGGTGCGAGACGCGCAGCCCCTTCTGGTTGTGGTCGAGGTACGCCTTGATGGCCATCTTCTTGGCCCGGCCGACGATGTTCTCGATCATCGCCCCCGAGTTGAAGTCCTTGAAGTACAGGACCTCCTTGTCACCGTTGGCGTAGGTGACCTCCAGGAAGCGGTTCTCGTCGGACTCCGCGTACATCTGCTCCACGACCGACTGGATCATCGCGTCGCAGGCCGCCTCGACGTTGCCGCCGTGCTCGGCGATGTCGTCCGGGTGGAGCGGCAGGTTCGGGGTGAGGTACTTGGAGAAGATGTCCTTGGCGGCCTCGGCGTCCGGGCGCTCGATCTTGATCTTCACATCGAGGCGTCCGGGGCGCAGGATCGCGGGGTCGATCATGTCCTCGCGGTTCGAGGCGCCGATGACGATGACGTTCTCCAGGCCCTCCACACCGTCGATCTCGGAGAGCAGCTGCGGGACGATGGTGTTCTCCACGTCCGAGCTGACGCCCGAGCCACGGGTGCGGAAGAGGGAGTCCATCTCGTCGAAGAAGACGATGACGGGCGTGCCCTCGCTGGCCTTCTCACGGGCCCGCTGGAAGACCAGGCGGATGTGCCGCTCGGTCTCGCCGACGTACTTGTTGAGCAGCTCGGGGCCCTTGATGTTGAGGAAGTAGCTCTTGCCCTGCGGCTTTCCGGTGACCTCCGCGACCTTCTTGGCCAGCGAGTTGGCGACCGCCTTGGCGATCAGCGTCTTGCCGCAGCCGGGCGGGCCGTAGAGCAGCACACCCTTGGGCGGGCGCAGTTGGTGCTCGCGGAAGAGGTCCGGGTAGAGGTAGGGCAGCTCCACCGCGTCCCTGATCTGCTCGATCTGTCCGCCGAGGCCGCCGATCTTGGTGTAGTCGATGTCCGGGACCTCTTCGAGGACCAGCTCCTCGACCTCGCTCTTGGGCACCACCTCGAAGACGTAGCCGGAGCGGCTGTCCAGCAGCAGGGCGTCCCCGGCCCGCAGGGTGACGTCCAGCAGCGGCTCGGCGAGCCGTACGACGCGCTCCTCGTCGGTGTGGCCGACGACGAGTGCCCGCTCTCCGTCGTCGAGGACTTCCTTGAGGGTGACGATGTCACCCGCGCGCTCGAACTCCATGGCCTCGACCACGTTGAGCGCCTCGTTGAGCATGACCTCCTGGCCGCGCCGGAGGCCCTTGAGGTCCACGTTCGGGCTGACGTTCACCCGGAGCTTGCGGCCCCCGGTGAAGATGTCGGCCGTCTCGTCGTCGTTGGCCTGCAGGAAGACGCCGAAGCCCGAGGGCGGCTGGGCGAGCCGGTCGACCTCTTCCTTGAGGGCGACGATCTGGTCGCGCGCCTCGCGGAGCGTGTTCGAGAGCCGCTCGTTCTGGGCGGACACGCCGGCCAGGTTGGTCTGCAGCTCGACGATCCGCTCCTCGAGAATACGAGTGTGCCGCGGAGAGTCGGCGAGCTTGCGGCGCAGGACGGCGATTTCCTGCTCAAGGTAGGCGATCTGGCCGGTCGGGTCGTCGGCCCGACCGGGCCGGATGCCGCGGTTGGTGTCGTCGTCGTGGGCTGCCACGGTCCTCACCTCCTCCAGGGGGAGCTGGACGCTTCGACCCTACCTGGGCCGGTGCGGGTTGAAACCCCTAGATCACAAAGACGGTCGGGGTGTGTCCGATCTTCACCCTTGCGCACTCCCTCTGGACTGGGGATACCCAGCCACCACCATCTGAAAGCGACCGGTTGTGGTGCCGAGACGTTCAACACCCTTCAAGTGCGGCCCTGTTTCGGCCCGAGCCGTCTTCGAGCCGGTCACCCGGCCGGGGCCGGCGCCACCGCCCTCAGACGCTGAGACCGCCGCCCGCGACGGGGGCGGCACGCAGGACGAACTTCCCGTCGCGCCACTCCCACTTGACCTTGCGCTGCCGGTCCGGGCAGCAGCGCGGCACCTCGGACGACGAGTAGCCGAGGAGGGTCGCCGAGACGGTCGTGCCGCGGACGGCGAGGTCCTTGACCGTCATGCCCTCCTTCGCCGACACCAGCGTCCCGGCGATCCGGGGGCGGTCGGCGCCGGCCGGCCGGGACAGCACGAACACGGCGCTGGGCGGGGTGCCGCCGTGTGCGGCACAGCGGACGGCGGCCACGGTCTCCGGCGTGCCGTCGCCGTCGAAGTCGGCGCTCGCCTTGTCGAGTACGTCGATGCCGGACGCGTGCGGGCCGCACTCCAGCGGGTAGTGGGCCCGGGCCGGGTCGGGGGCCGCGCCGGTGGTGCGCGGCGGGGCGGTGGTGGCGGTGGCGGGCTGGAGGAGCGCCGTGGCGCCGAGCACGGCGGCGAGGGCGGCGGCGGTGGCGAGCCAGTGGACGGTGCGGGTGCGGGTGTGCGGCAGTTCCGTCACGCCGGGTGACTCCTGTGCGGACGAGGGCGGGTGCGACGAGGGGCGACACGGGGTCGATGAGGAGATCTTCGCATCGTGCCACAGGTCACATCGGCGCGGAACATCCGGGTCCCGCACCGCGTACGGGGCCGCCAACGCCGCTGCCCCGCGCCCGGGTTCGGTCCGGGCGCGGGGCAGCGGCGTGTCGTCTTCGCAGGGCGGCCGGCGGGCCGGCGCCGTCAGGAGGCCCGGCCTCCGGACTGGCTGCCGGGGCCGGTGTAGTCCTCGCCGTAGGCGCCCTTGGCGGGCCGGCGGCGGCGCAGCGGGGGCTCGACGCCCTCGGCGAGACGGCGGGCGGTCAGCAGGAAGCCGGTGTGCCCGATCATGCGGTGGTCGGGGCGGACGGCGAGGCCCTCGATGTGCCAGTTGCGGACCATCGTCTCCCACGCCTGCGGCTCGTTGAACGTCCCGAACTCGCGGATCGACTCGACCATGCGGGCCATCTGTGTGGTGGTGGCGACGTAGGCGCACAGGATGCCGCCGGGCACCAGCGCCTTGGAGACGGCCTCCAGGCACTCCCAGGGGGCGAGCATGTCGAGGATGACGCGGTCGACCTCGGTGTCGGACAGATTGTCCTGGAGGTCGCCGACGGTCAGGGTCCAGGCCGGGTGGGGACCGCCGAAGTAGCGCTCGACGTTCTGCTGGGCGATCTCGGCGAAGTCGGCACGGCGCTCGTAGGAGTGCAGCATGCCCTGGTCGCCGATGGCGCGGAGCAGGAAGGTGCTCAGCGAGCCGGAGCCGACGCCGGCCTCGACGACGCGGGCGCCGGGGAAGATGTCGGCCATCGCGAGGACCTGGCCGGCGTCCTTGGGATAGACGACCGCGGCTCCCCGTGGCATGGACAGGACGTAGTCGGGGAGCAGTGGACGCAGCGCGAGGTAGGCGACGTTCCCGGTGGTACGGACGACACTCCCCTCGGGCGCACCGATCAGCTCGTCGTGGGGGAAGGCTCCCTTGTGGGTGTGGAAGCTCTTCCCCTCTTCGAGGGTGATCGTGTAGTGGCGGCCCTTGGGGTCGGTGAGCTGGACCTGGTCCCCGACCTTGAAGGGCCCGCGACGGCGGGCGGCACCGGTCGGTTCGGACATACGGACAGCCTAGCCGGTCCGCGCGGAGCGGCCACGCCGAGGGCTCATCCGCCCACCCGGTGCCGGTCGCCGTCCGGCCGTTTCGACATGGCCGCGACGAACGCGCGCTCCACGTCGGCGGTGGACAGCACTCCGTAGATCTCGCCGGTCTCCTCCACCACCAGGTACTCGGTCGCCGGGGTGGCCCGCAGCCACTCCAGCAGGTCCTCGCCCGACAGCTCGGCCGGCACCCGCATGCCCTCCTTGAGGTCCTGGGCGAGGGTGCTGACGGCGACCCAGGGGCGGCGGTGCTCGGGCACCGAGGCGATGGCGGTCTCCCGGACGAGGGAGAGCGGGTCGCCCCTGCCGTCCACCACCACCAGGGCCCGGGCGCCGGCCGCGTTGGCCCGGCGCAGCGCCTCGGACAGCGGGGTGTCGGTCTCCACGGGGACGGCACGGCGGGTGAGGGTGCGGGCCCGCAGTTCGGGCAGCCGCTCGCGCAGCCGCGCCATCCGCAGGCTGTTGCCGGCGCCGGTCCAGATGATGGCGGCCAGGATCGCGGCCAGCAGCGCGTCGGTGAGGGAGTCCATGCCGCTGACGCCGCCGCGGGCCAGGCCACCGGCGTGGGTGGCCAGCGGGAGGCCGATCAGCACGGCGATGGCCAGCGCGCGCCCCACCCACGCGGCGGCGACGGTGCCGGTCATCGGCTTGCCGCTGATCTTCCAGACGACGGCGCGGAGCATCCGTCCGCCGTCCAGCGGCAGGCCGGGCAGCAGGTTGAAGGCGGCGACCAGGAGGTTGGAGAACATCAGCCCGGCCAGCAGCACGCCGGGCACGGTCCCGGGCTCCACCACGCGCATCGCGGCGTAGAAGACACCGGCCAGGAGGAGGGAGAAGAGCGGGCCGACGAAGGCCAGGACGAATTCGCGGCCGGGCGTCTCGGACTCCTTCTCGATCTCCGAGACACCGCCGAAAAACTGGAGCTGGATGCGGCGCACGGGCAGCTTGAAGCGGAGGGCGGCGACCGTGTGGGCCAGCTCGTGGACGAGGACGGAGGCGTAGAAGGCGACGGCGAAGAACAGCGCGATCAGGTAGCGCAGTGCACCCAGGTGGGGCAGGACGCGGTCGAGCTGGCCGCCGAAGACCCAGGTGATCAGGATGGCGACGAGGAACCAGGAGGGGGCCACGTACACGGGTACGCCGAAGGGGCGGCCCATCAGGATGCCGCCGCCCGGCGGGCTGGGGCGCCGGGGTGTGCCGGGGGCCGGCTTGCGGGAGTCCGGCGTACCGGGGCCCTGCCCCTCGTCGCCGGAGCCGCCGGTCCGCGGCTTCCCGTCGTTGTCCTCGTCCGCCACGGGTTCCCCTCTGCTGCTTCCCTCTGGCCCGCCGCCGTCCCGCCGGTACCGGTGGGGCGCGGGTCTGCCGTCGATGGTAAGTGTCCGCTGTCAGTCGTGGGCCGTAGGGTCTTCTCCCATGAGAACCAGCGCGGCCACACCGCCGACCTCGCTGTCGCCCTCCCGGGCAGCGGATTTCATGCAGTGTCCGCTGCTCTACCGCTTCCGGGTGATCGACAAACTGCCGGAGAAACCCTCCGCAGCCGCTACCCGCGGCACGGTGGTGCATGCGGTATTGGAAAGACTGTTCGACACCCCGGCGGCGGAACGCAGCCCGGGCCGGGCCCGGGCCATGGTGGCCGGTGAATGGGAGCGGCTGCTGGCCAAGCGCCCCGAGCTGGCGCAGCTCTTCGCCGCCGAGGCCGGCCGGCCCGAAGAGGGCTCCGCCGACGGGGCCGCCCCGTCCGCCGGCGCGGGCGGTGAGGGCGGCGCGGACGGCGAGGGCGCCGGGGCCCCGGTGGACACCGCGCGGCTGGCGCAGTGGCTGGCCGAGGCCGAGGCGCTGGTCGAGCGGTGGTTCACGCTGGAGGACCCGACGCGGCTGGAGCCGGCGGAACGCGAGCTGTTCGTCGAGGCCCGGCTGGAGTCGGGGCTGCGGCTGCGCGGGATCATCGACCGGGTGGATGTCGCACCGACGGGTGAGGTGCGGATCGTCGACTACAAGACGGGCAAGGCGCCGCGCCCCGAGTACGCGGACGGCCCGCTCTTCCAGATGAAGTTCTACGCACTGGTGCTGTGGCGGCTGCGCGGCGTGGTGCCGAGGCGGCTCCAGCTGGTGTTCCTGGGCAGCGGCGACGTGCTGACCTACGACCCGGACGAGGGCGATCTGCGGGCCACCGAGCGCAAGCTGCTGGCGCTGTGGGACGCGATCAGCCGGGCGACCGAGACGGGTGACTGGCGGCCGAAGCCCGGCAAGCTGTGCGACTGGTGCGACCACCAGTCGCGCTGTCCGGAGTTCGGGGGTACTCCCCCGCCGTACCCGCTGATGATCCAGCCGCGGCTGCCCGAGCCGAGGCCGGTGTCAGGGGCACCGGACCCGGTCGGGGGTGACTGAGCGAGAATGGGCCGGACCGCTGCCGTCCCCGCCCGAAGGAGTTCCCGTGGCTGTCCGCGTTCTGCTGGTGGACGACCAGCCGCTGTTGCGCACCGGCTTCCGCATGATCCTGGAGGCCGAGCAGGACATCGCGGTGGTCGGCGAGGCCGGTGACGGGCTCCAGGCGCTCGACCAGGTGCGGGCGCTCCAGCCGGACGTGGTGCTGATGGACATCCGGATGCCCCGGATGGACGGCGTGGAGGCCACCCGCCGGATCACCGGTCCCGCCAAGGACGGCCCCGCCAAGGTGCTGGTGCTGACCACCTTCGACTTGGACGAGTACGTGGTGGAGGCGCTGCGGGCCGGGGCGAGCGGCTTCCTGCTCAAGGACGCGCCCGCCGCCGAGCTGGTGCAGGCCATCAGGGTGGTGGCGGCCGGCGAGGCGATGCTGGCGCCGAGCATCACCCGGCGGCTGCTGGACAAGTACGCGGGCAAGCTGCCTTCGGGCGAGGAGCCGGTGCCGGACACGCTGCACCAGCTCACCGAGCGCGAGGTGGAGGTCCTCAAGCTGGTGGCGCGGGGGCTGTCGAACGCGGAGATCGCCGCGGATCTGTTCGTGAGCGAGACGACGGTCAAGACCCACGTCGGCCACGTCCTCACGAAGCTGGGGCTGCGCGACCGGGTGCAGGCGGCGGTGTACGCGTACGAGAGCGGACTGGTGCGGCCGGGCACGACGTGACGTGCGCCCCGCCACCGGATCGCTCCGGGCGGCGGTGCTCCGGCCGGCCGATGGCCCCCGGGGCCCGGGCCGGAGCCCGGAGCGCCTGCGGATGATGCGCTGAGAGGGCCCCCACCGGGCGCGGTGGGGGCCCTCTTCTTCACGCTTTCGGGGATCAGCCGTCGTGGCCGCGGCCCAGCTCCCACAGCTGGAGGACCGAGGAGGAGTTGAGGGCCCATTCGACGCCGGTGATGTCGTCGCGGGCGGCCAGGTACTGCTTGCCCTGCCACAGGGGCAGCACGGGTACCTCGTCGGCGACGATGTCCTGGGCGCGGCCGAAGCTGTCGGCGGTGGCGGAGCGCTCGGTCTGCCGGCGGGTCTGCGGGATGATCGTGTCGCGGATGCGCCGGTTGGTGTAGGTGGAGCCGAGGAAGTTGTCCTCCTCGAAGAAGGGCGCGATGAAGTTGTCCGCGTCCGGGAAGTCGGCGTACCAGCCGTAGCCCCACACCGCGTACCGGCCGCCGGTGGCCGCGGGACGGAACGCGTCCCACTTGACGCCCTTGACGCGCACGTCGAACAGTCCGCTGCGGTTGAGCTGCCGCTTCAGGAGGGCGAACTCCTCGGCCGTGGCGTCCCCGTAGTGGTCGGTGGTGTAGGTGAGGGTGAGCTTGACCGGCTTGTCGATGCCGGCGGCGCGCAGAATGCTTTCGGCGCGCTTGGGGTCGGGCTCGCCGTACTTGTTGAAGAACGAGTTGCGGTGGGCGGTCAGTCCGGCCGGCACGAGACTGTAGAGCGGCTCGGCGCTGCGGTCGTAGGCGTCCCGCACGATCTCCTTGCGGTCGACGAGCTGCGCCATGGCCTGGCGGACGGCCTTCTTCGCCGTGGGGCCCTTCTTGGTGTCGAAGGCGAGGTAGCGGATCTCCTGGCCGGGCTGTTCGACCAGTTCGATGCCCTCGTCCTGGCCCGCGTCGAGCCGGGAGACCTGACCGGGGGAGATCGTCCGCCCCATGACGTCGATCTTGTCGTCCTCGAGCGCCTTCTCCATCGCCCGGGAGGTGTCGAAGAAGCGCAGCTCGATCTTGTCGTTGTGCGGTGTCAGGCCGCCCTTGTAGTGCGGGTTGCGGGTGAGGGTGGCCGACTCGGCGTCGATGCCGCCGAGGGCGTAGGGGCCGGAGCCGACGAGCTGTGAGCCGGTGGTGAGGGAGTCGGCCGGATAGGTCTCGCTGTCGACGACGGCGGCGGCCGGGGTGGTGAGCTTGTACGGGAAGGTCGCGTCCGGCTTCTTGAGGTGGAAGGCGATCTCGCGCTTGCCCAGCGCCTCGACGCGGTCCAGGTTGCCGAAGAGCACGGCCGGGCCGCCCTTGTGGTTGATGCGCTTGACCCGCTGGAGGGAGAAGGCGACGTCCTTCGCGTCGAGGGCGTGCCCGTTGGAGAAGGTCAGGTCCTTGCGGAGGGTGCAGCGGTACTGCTCGTTGCGGGTGTCGGTGAAGCCGCACCGGTCGGCGGCCTCCGGCACGGGGGTGGTGCCGGTGCGGGGGGAGCGCAGCAGCGTCTGGAAGGTGTTGCGCATGACGCTCCAGGCGGCGACGTCGTAGGCGGCGGCCGGATCGAACGGCGCCGGTGCGCGCTTGCTGACCGTGAAGTGGTCCGTCGTACCGACGACGATCGGGTCGCCGCCGGCGCTTGAGCCCTGCTGCGTTCCGCAGGCGGCGAGCGTGGGGGCGAGCAGCCCGGCGAGCACGGGCAGCACCACGGTTTTACGGTTCATACGACGATCTCCTCGCCCGGCCGAGGGTGTGTTGCAGGGGGGGAATGGCCGGTGCTCAGACATTAATCGCCTGTGCGTACACCTCTTGAAGCGTAGGTGCTCGCAGTGCTTTCACAGACCGCACCCAGAGCATTTCTGTCCGCTATCCGGACGCCGGAACGTATTCCGCGTCGCTCCATCAATACGGACACATGGGAAGGACATTTTCCCCGCCAGTCACACCCGCACCACGCCTTCGGAGAGCCGCGACGGGGCCCCGCGTGAGGAACGTCACTGATTTTCCCCACGGCACCGGACATGCGTATTCGGCATTCCGCCGGGGCCCCCGAAAAGCATTTCGACAACGCGGCCGACAACCGGCGCGGAGGGTTCAGCGCGCCACCATGATCAAAGAGCGCAGCAATTCGAGATCGACTTCTTCGAGCGAACTGACAATCGTGCGGCCGGACTTGGCCTCGATCGGCGAAACGGACGGCACGGCCACCACCTGGCACCCGGCGGCCTCCGCGGCGGCCACGCCCGTCGCGGTGTCCTCCACCACCGCGCAGCGCGCCGGATCGGCCTTCAGCCGGCGTGCCGCCGTCAGATACGGGTCCGGGTGCGGCTTGGTGCGGGCCAGCTCGTCACCGGCGATCGTGCAGGCGAAGTTCTCCGGCCCGATCCAGGCCAGCATGCGGTCCACCACCGCACGGTGGGAGGCCGACACCAGCGCCGCGGGGATACGGTGCGCGGCCAGCTCCGCCAGGAGTCTGCGGGCCCCCGGCATCAACGGCACCCCCCGCTCCAGCCGCTCGACGAACTTGGCGTTCAGCAGCACGCTCAGCTCTTCCAGCGCGATGTCACAGGCCGTGGCCTCGATGAGGAACCCGGCGCTGCGTGACATGGGGCCGCCGACCACGACCTGCCGCCACTCGTCGCGCAGCTGGTGGCCGAGCTCTGCGAAGACCTCGACCTCCGCGTCCCACCAGAAGTCCTCCGTGTCGACCAGGGTGCCGTCCATGTCGAGCAGGACGGCCTGGAGCGCGGGCTCCTCGCCCGTGAGAGTGGTGACGGCGGGGGATGAGTGGACCATCCGCGAACACCTCCAAAGGGACGACGAGGCCGGTCGTGCCCCTCCCCGGGCGGGAAGGGGACGACCGGCCTCCACCGGACCGATCAGTGTACGACGTGCGCGCTCACCGGGCGTTGAAGTACTTGGCCTCGGGGTGGTGCAGGACGATCGCGTCGGTCGACTGTTCGGGGTGGAGCTGGAACTCCTCGGACAGCTCGACACCGATCCGCTCCGGCCGCAGCAGCTCGGCGATCTTGGCCCGGTCCTCCAGGTCGGGGCACGCCCCGTAGCCCAGGGAGAAGCGGGCACCCCGGTACTTCAGGTCGAACATGCCCTGCATCTCGCCGGGGTCCTCGCCGGAGAAGCCCAGCTCGCCGCGGACCCGGGCGTGCCAGTACTCGGCCAGGGCCTCCGCGAGCTGGACGGACAGACCGTGCAGCTCCAGGTAGTCGCGGTAGGCGTCACCGGCGAACAGCTCGGCGGTCTTCTCCCCGATCCTGGAGCCGACCGTCACGACCTGGAGGCCCACCACGTCCGTCTCGCCCGACTCCTCGGGGCGGAAGAAGTCGGCCAGGCACAGCCGCCGCCCGCGCCGCTGGCGGGGGAAGGTGAAGCGGGTGCGCTCGTTGCCCTGCTCGTCCAGCAGGATCAGGTCGTCGCCCTTGGAGTAGCACGGGAAGTAGCCGTAGACGACGGCCGCCTCCAGCAGGTTCTCCGTCTGGAGCCGCTCCAGCCAGCCGCGCAGCCGCGGCCGGCCCTCGGTCTCCACCAGCTCCTCGTAGGAGGGCCCGCCGCCCTTGCGGGACTCCTTGAGCCCCCACTGGCCCTTGAAGAGTGCGCCCTCGTCGATCCAGGAGGCGTAGTCCTGCTGGGCGATGCCCTTGACGACCCTGGTGCCCCAGAACGGCGGGGTGGGAACGGGGTTGTCGACGGCCACGTCGGAGCGGATGGAGCCGTCGTTGACCTCCGGCTCGGGGATGTCCACGGTCCGCCTGGTGACGCGGCGCTGCCGCAGTTCGGGCAGTTTGGCCCCGGGCACCCCGCGCTTGACGTCCATGATGGCGTCCATGAGGCTCAGCCCCTCGAACGCGTCCTTGGCGTAGCGGACCTCGCCCTCGTAGATCTCGTGCAGGTCCTGCTCGACGTAGGCGCGGGTGAGCGCGGCGCCGCCCAGGATGACCGGGAAGTCCGCGGCCATCTTGCGCTGGTTGAGCTCCTCCAGGTTTTCCTTCATGATCACCGTGGATTTCACCAGCAGCCCGGACATGCCGATGACGTCCGCCTTGTGCTCGGCGGCGGCCTCCAGGATGGCGCCGACCGGCTGCTTGATGCCCAGGTTGACGACCTGGTAGCCATTGTTGGACAGGATGATGTCCACCAGGTTCTTGCCGATGTCGTGGACGTCGCCGCGCACCGTGGCCAGCACAATGGTGCCCTTGCCCTCGACCCCCTCGGCCTTCTCCATGTGCGGCTCCAGATAGGCCACCGCGGCCTTCATGACCTCCGCCGACTGGAGGACGAAGGGCAGCTGCATCTGCCCGGAGCCGAACAGCTCGCCGACCACCTTCATGCCCGCGAGCAGGGTGTCGTTGACGATGTCGAGGGCGGGCCGCTCCTCCAGCGCCGCGTCCAGGTCGGCCTCCAGACCGTTGCGCTCGCCGTCGATGATGCGCCGCTGGAGCCGCTCCTCCAGCGGGAGCGCGGCCAGCTCCTCGGCCTTGCCGGCCTTCATCGACTTGGCCGTGGCCCCCTCGAACAGCTCCATCAGCTTCTGGAGCGGGTCGTAGCCCTCGCGGCGCCGGTCGTAGATCAGGTCACGCGCCACGGTGACCTGCTCCTCGTCGAAGCGGGAGATCGGCAGGATCTTGCTGGCGTGCACGATCGCGGAGTCCAGGCCCGCCTTGACGCACTCGTCGAGGAAGACGGAGTTCAGCACGATGCGCGCGGCCGGGTTGAGGCCGAAGGAGATGTTCGACAGGCCCAGCACCGTCTGCACATCGGGGTGCCGCTTCTTCAGCTCGCGGATCGCCTCGATGGTGTTGAGTCCGTCCTTGCGGGACTCCTCCTGGCCGGTGCAGATGGTGAAGGTGAGGACGTCGATGAGGATGTCCGACTCGTGGATGCCCCAGTTGCCCGTCAGATCGGCGATGAGGCGTTCGGCGATGGCGACCTTCTGCTCCGCCGTGCGGGCCTGGCCCTCCTCGTCGATGGTCAGCGCGATCAGCGCGGCGCCGTGCTCGGCGGCCAGCGCGGTGACCTTCGCGAACCGCGACTCGGGGCCGTCGCCGTCCTCGTAGTTGACGGAGTTGATGACCGCCCGGCCGCCCAGCTTCTCCAGTCCGGCGCGGATGACGTCGATCTCGGTGGAGTCCAGCACGATGGGCAGCGTGGAGGCGGTCGCCAGCCGGCCGGCCAGCTCCGTCATGTCGGCGACGCCGTCCCGGCCCACGTAGTCGACGCACAGGTCGAGCATGTGGGCGCCCTCGCGGATCTGCTCCCGGGCCATCTCGACGCAGTCGTCCCAGCGGCCGTCCAGCATGGCCTCGCGGAACTTCTTCGACCCGTTGGCGTTGGTGCGCTCGCCGATGGCCAGGTACGAGGTGTCCTGGCGGAAGGGCACCGCCTGGTAGAGGGAGGCCGCCGCCGGCTCCGGCTGCGGCCTGCGCTCGGTGCGCTCCATGCCGCGCACCCGCGCCACCAGCTGCCGCAGGTGCTCGGGCGTCGTACCGCAGCAGCCGCCCACCAGGGAGAGGCCGTAGTCGCGGACGAAGGTGTCGTGCGCGTCGGCCAGCTCCTCGGGGGTGAGCGGGTAGGTGGCACCGTCCTTGCCGAGCACCGGCAGTCCGGCGTTGGGCATGCAGGAGAGCGGGACACGGGCGTGCTGCGCCAGATAGCGCAGGTGTTCGCTCATCTCGGCGGGGCCGGTGGCGCAGTTCAGCCCGATCATGTCGATGCCCAGCGGCTCCAGCGCGGTCAGCGCCGCGCCGATCTCGGAGCCGAGCAGCATGGTGCCGGTCGTCTCCACGGTGACCGAGCACAGCAGCGGCAGGTCCACACCGGCCGCCTCCATGGCACGGCGGGCGCCGATGACGGCCGCCTTGGTCTGGAGCAGGTCCTGGGTCGTCTCCACCAGCAGCGCGTCGGCGCCGCCGGCGATCATGCCCTCGGCGTTGCGCTGGTAGGCGTCCCGCAGGGTGGTGTAGGGGGCGTGCCCGAGGGTCGGCAGCTTGGTGCCGGGGCCCATGGAGCCGAGCACCCAGCGCATCCGGCCGTCCCTGCCCTCGAACTCCTCGGCGACCTCGCGGGCGATGGCCACGCCCTTCTCGGACAGCTCGAAGATGCGGTCGGTGATCTCGTACTCGCCCAGCGCCGCGTGGTTGGCGCCGAAGGTGTTGGTCTCCACGCAGTCCACGCCGGCGTCGAAGTACGCCTCGTGGACGGCGCGGATGATGTCGGGACGGGTCACGTTCAGGATCTCGTTGCAGCCTTCGAGCTGCTGGAAATCCTCCAGCGTCGGGTCCTGGGCCTGGATCATCGTCCCCATCGCTCCGTCGGCGACGACCACCCGCGAGGCCAGTGCCTGGCGGAGGGAGTCGGCCCGGGTGGGGAGAGAGGATGCGGACGTGCTGCTCGGCGACGAGGCCATGGAAGAGGCTCCCTGGGTTGCGACGGCTGTCGGCTTTGCGCGCCGTTGCGGCAGCGCACCCGGTCAGCGTAGCGGGCGGACGCAAGAGTGCAGGCCGACATTCCGACCAGCGGACACAGAACCGCTGGACCCCGGCTCGATCCCGACTACCACCGCGTCGACATCAAGCGATACCGTTCGGCATTGTCGAATCGGATATCGGACGGCAGGTCAGGGAGGACCGATGGCCCGGACCATCCAGTCGCTGGAGCGCGCGGCGGCCGTACTGCGGCTGCTGGCGGGCGGTGAGCGGCGGCTCGGGCTCTCCGAGATCGCCTCCGCGCTCGACCTGGCCAAAGGCACCGCACACGGACTGATCCGCACCCTCCAGCAGGAGGGCTTCGTCGAACAGGACCCGGCCACCGGCCGCTACCAGCTGGGGGCCGAACTGCTCCGGCTGGGCAACAGCTATCTGGACGTCCACGAACTGCGGGCCCGCGCCCTGGTGTGGACCGACGATCTGGCCCGCTCCAGCGGCGAGAGCGTCTATCTGGGTGTTCTGCACCAGCAGGGCGTGCTGATCGTCCACCACGTCTTCCGCCCGGACGACAGCCGCCAGGTGCTGGAGGTCGGCGCGATGCAGCCGCTGCACAGCACCGCGCTGGGCAAGGTGCTGGCGGCCTACGACCCGGTGGCGCTCAGCGAGGCGCTGGAGGGCGAACGGCAGGCCTTCACGGAGCGCACGGTGACCGGCGAGGCGGAGTTCGAGGCGGCGCTGGAGGTGGTCCGCTCACGCGGCTGGGCGGCGGACGTGGAGGAGACCTGGGACGGCCTGGCCTCGGTGGCGGCGCCCATCTTCGACCGGCGCCGGATGCCGGTGGGCGCGGTCGGTGTCACCGGGGCGGTGGAACGGGTCTGCGAGGGCGACGAACTGCGGCCTCTGCTGGTGGCCGCGGTGCGGGACACCGCGCGGGCGGTCTCCCGGGACCTGGGCGCCCGCCGGTTCTGAGGGGTCCGGGTGCGGTCCGGGTGCGGCGGCCGGCGCCGGCGGTGACCGTCCGGAGGCGGCCGGGCACCCTGGGCCGTCCCGACATGCCGGACGGCTGCGCGGGTCGCAGGATGGCTCTCAAGAGTGATCCGTCACACCCCCTTGACGTGGTCTTCATGAAGGAGAAAGGTTGCCGTTCAGCGGTCGACATTGTCGAACACCGGACGCTCAGCCGACCGGATCGGCCGACCGACCCGCTTATCCAATCTGGACAAAAGGACAAAGGAGTCGCGGGTGTCCAGCTCCGACATCTTCGCGAGTGAGGTCACCGGCACCATGGTGCTGATCCTCCTCGGTGGCGGCGTGTGCGCCGCCGTCAATCTGAAGCGCTCCAAGGCGTTCGAGGCCGGTTGGGTGGCCGTCGCCTTCGGCTGGGGCTTCGCGGTTCTCACGGGCGCCTACATCGCCCAGCCCTCCGGCGCGCACCTCAACCCGGCCGTCACCCTGGCGCTCGCGATCAAGGGCGACATCAGCTGGGGCGACGTACCGGTCTACATGGGCAGCGAGCTGCTGGGCGCCATGCTCGGCGCCGTCCTGGTGTGGCTGGCCTACTACAGCCAGTTCCAGGTCACGCTCCGCGACCCCGAGGCGGCCGAGATGAAGAACGCGAACCCGGGCCCCGTGCACGGCGTCTTCTTCACCTCCCCCGAGGTGCGCCACCCCTTCCTGAACTTCCTCACCGAGGTCATCGCCACCTTCGTCCTCATCTTCGCGATCCTCACCCAGGGCCTGAGCGCCAACGGCAAGGGGCTGAGCACACTGGGCGCCCTGATCACCGCGCTGGTCGTCGTCGGTATCGGTCTCTCCCTGGGCGGCCCTACCGGCTACGCGATCAACCCGGTCCGTGACCTGGGCCCCCGCATCGTGCACGCCCTGCTGCCGCTGCCCAACAAGGGCGGCAGCGACTGGGCCTACGCCTGGGTTCCCGTGGTGGGTCCGCTGGCCGGCGCCGCCATCGCCGCCGGCCTGTACAACCTCGCCTGGGGATAGCGGGTGCGCCAGAGCACCGAGAGGCAGACCGAACCCACGACGCATCGGAGCAGACACAGCATGAGCGACACCCACGAGACCCACGCCTCCGCGCACGGCGGCGGCCCGTTCATCGCGGCCATCGACCAGGGCACCACCTCCAGCCGCTGCATCGTCTTCGACAAGGACGGCCGCATCGTCGCGGTCGACCAGAAGGAGCACGAGCAGATACTCCCCAAGCCGGGCTGGGTGGAGCACGACGCGGCGGAGATCTGGACCAACGTCCAGCAGGTCGTCAAGGGCGCCATGGAGAAGGCCGGGATCACCAAGGACGACGTCCTGGCGCTCGGCATCACCAACCAGCGCGAGACGACCGTGCTGTGGGAGAAGGCGACCGGCAGGCCGGTGCACAACGCCATCGTCTGGCAGGACACCCGCACCGACGGGCTCTGCCGGGAGCTGGGCCGCAACGTGGGGCAGGACCGCTTCCGCCGCGAGACGGGGCTGCCGCTGGCCTCCTACTTCGCCGGGCCGAAGATCCGCTGGCTGCTGGACAACGTCGAGGGGCTGCGGGAGCGCGCCGAGAAGGGCGAGATCCTCTTCGGCACCATGGACTCCTGGGTCATCTGGAACCTCACCGGCGGCCCGGACGGCGGCAGGCACGTCACCGACGTCACCAACGCCTCGCGCACCCTGCTGATGAACCTGCACACCATGGACTGGGACGAGAAGATCTGCGCGTCCATCGGGGTGCCCATGGCGGTGCTGCCCGAGATCCGCTCGTCCGCCGAGGTGTACGGCGAGGCCACCGGGGACCTGGCCGGGCTGCCCGTGGCCTCCGCGCTGGGCGACCAGCAGGCGGCGCTGTTCGGCCAGACCTGCTTCGACCAGGGTGAGGCCAAGTCGACCTACGGCACCGGCACCTTCCTGCTGATGAACACCGGCCACCAGCCGGTCAACTCCTACAACGGGCTGCTGACCACCGTCGGCTACCGCATCGGCGACCAGGAGCCGGTCTTCGCGCTGGAGGGCTCCATCGCCGTCACCGGTTCGCTGGTGCAGTGGATGCGCGACCAGATGGGGCTGATCAACAGCGCCGCCGAGATCGAGACGCTGGCCAGCTCGGTGGAGGACAACGGCGGCGCCTACTTCGTGCCGGCCTTCTCCGGACTGTTCGCCCCGTACTGGCGTTCGGACGCGCGTGGCGTCATCGCGGGTCTGACCCGCTATGTGACCAAGGCGCACCTGGCCCGCGCCGTCCTGGAGGCGACCGCCTGGCAGACGCGGGAGATCGTCGACGCCATGCAGAAGGACTCCGGCGTCGAGCTGTCCGCGCTGAAGGTGGACGGCGGCATGACCGCCAACAACCTGCTGATGCAGACCATCTCGGACGTCCTGGACGCACCGGTCGTCCGCCCGATGGTGGCCGAGACGACCTGTCTCGGCGCGGCGTACGCGGCCGGACTGGCCGTCGGCTTCTGGTCGGACACCGACGAGCTGCGGGCCAACTGGAAGCGCGCCGCCGAATGGACCCCCCGCATGGACGCCGACACGCGTGAGCGGGAATACCGGAACTGGCTCAAGGCCGTGGAACGGACCAAGGGCTGGATCGAAGAGGAGAGCTGAGAGCGATGAACACCCTGCAGAGCGTCCCCACCCTCGGGACGCACCCGACTGCCGGCAGCAACCCTGGCCGTGCAGAGACCAGAGGGCTGCTCGCGAACGCGACGTACGACCTGCTGGTCATAGGCGGCGGCATCCTGGGGACCTCGGTCGCCTGGCATGCGGCGCAGTCGGGACTGCGGGTGGCCATGGTGGACGCCGGCGACTTCGCCGGCGCCACCTCCTCCGCGTCCTCGAAGCTGGTGCACGGCGGGCTGCGGTACCTGCAGACCGGCGCGGTCAAGCTGGTCGCGGAGAACCACCACGAGCGGCGGGTGCTGGCCAAGGACGTGGCACCGCACCTGGTCAACCCGCTCACCTTCTACCTGCCCGTCTACAAGGGCGGCCCGCACGGCGCGGCCAAGCTGGGCGCCGGCGTCTTCGCCTACTCGGCGCTGTCCGCCTTCGGTGACGGCGTCGGCCGGGTCATCTCCCCGGCGAAGGCCGCCGCCGACAACCCGGCGCTGCGCACCGACAACCTGCGGGCCGTCGCCGTCTACGGCGACCACCAGATGAACGACTCGCGGATGGCCGTGATGACCGTCCGCGCCGCCGTCGAGTCCGGCGCCGTCGTCCTCAACCACGCCGAGGTCACCGGGCTGCGCTTCACCCGCGGCCGGGTCACCGGCGCCGAGCTGAAGGACCGGCTGGACGGCACCGAGTTCGGCGTCAACGCCCGTCTGGTGCTCAACGCGACCGGCCCCTGGGTGGACCACCTGCGCAAGATGGAGGACAGCGGTGCGGCGCCCTCCATCCGCCTGTCCAAGGGCGCCCACCTGGTGCTCAAGCGCAAGTCGCCGTGGCGGGCCGCGATGGCCACGCCCATCGACAAGTACCGCATCACCTTCGCCCTCCCGTGGGAGGACCAGCTGCTGCTGGGCACCACCGACGAGGAGTACACCGGCGACCCCGCGGACGTGCGGGCCACCGAGTCCGACATCCAGCAGATCCTGGACGAGGCCGCGTTCTCGGTGCGCGACGCCGACCTGGACCGCGATCTGATGACCTACGCCTTCGCTGGGCTGCGGGTGCTGCCGGGCGGGCCCGGCGGCGTGGAGTCCGCCAAGCGCGAGACGGTCGTCTCCGAGGGCCGGGGCGGCATGCTGTCGGTGGCCGGCGGCAAGTGGACCACCTACCGCCACATCGGCCGTACGGTGATGAACAAGCTGGAGAAGCTGCCCGGCGGCACGCTCACCGAGGACAGCGTGCCGGTCAAGGAGCTGGTGCGGCGCACCCCGCTGCCCGGCATCTCGAACCCGAACGCGGTGGCGCACCGGCTGCTGGTGGACCGCGAGCCCGGCGTACGGATGGACCCGCTGACCGCCCGTCAGCTGGCCACCCACTACGGCTCGCTGTCCTTCGACATCGCCCGCCTGGTCAACGAGGACCCCGCGCTCGGCGAGCGGATCCACCCCGACGGCCCCGAGATCTGGGCCCAGGTCGTCTACGCCCGTGACCACGAGTGGGCCGAGACGGTCGACGACGTCGCCCGTCGCCGCACCACCCTCACGATCCGCGGCCTGGACACCGACGAGGTCCGCGCCCGCATCGAGGAGATGCTGGCCCAGCGGCGCGGCTGAGACAGCGCCCGCCGGCGGTGAGCCGGACCGAGGGGCGTGCACCGCACGGCGGGGCACGCCCCTTCGGCGTTCCCGGGCCACCCGGCGGCGGACCGCACCGGGCCGGTCCTCCCCGGCGGCGCGCCCGTCGCCCCCCCGGGAGGACCGCGCACCAGTTCGGCAATTCGGTAACGAAGCACCCTCCGCTCCCCCGCCGCGCCCCGCCGGATGGCACCGTCGCCCGCATGCACGCCGAAGCGGGGATGAAGCCGGAGCGAGCCGGGGAACCCGGTGCCGGGACCGGACAGGAGCCACCTCTTCCGGCCCCGCCCGAGGAGGGCCGCACGGGCCGGCGCCGCGGGCCGCGGCTGCCGGGCCGGACCCGGATGCGGCGCGCCCTCGTGCTGACCGCCCTCGCCCTGGCGGTGCTCGTCCTGCTGCCGGTGGCGGGCGCCGCCACGGCACTGCGGCTCGCGTACGCGGGAGACCCGTCCGCCGAGGCCCGCACCCGGGGGCGGGACGCGCTGTGGCTGGGACACGCCTGGGTGGACGGCCGGCGCGACGCGGCGGACCTGCGCGCCCTCAAGCGGCGGATGGCGGGCACCGGCATCCGCGACCTGTACGTCCACACCGGACCGCTGGAGCACGACGGCTCACTGCCCGCCGCACGCTTCCCCCGCGCGCACTGGCTGCTGCGCGCGGTCGAACGGGAGCTGCCCGGTGTACGGGTGCAGGCGTGGCTGGGCGACAGGCTGGTCCGTCAGGAGGGCCGGCGCGACGGGCTGCGGCTGGCCGACCCGGCGGCGCGGAAGCGGATCGTGGCCAGTGCCCGGCGGGTGCTCGCGGCCGGCTTCGACGGCGTGCACCTCGATCTGGAGCCGCTGCCCTCGGACGACGGCGCCTATCTGCGGCTGCTGGACCGGCTGCGCCCGGCCGTCCACGCCCGGGACGGGGTGCTGTCCGTCGCGGCGCACCAGATCGACCCCCTGCCCGGGCTGCACCACGTGGGCGAGACCACCACCGGGGAGGGCAAGTGGTGGTCCCAGCGGTACTTCGGCCGGGTCGCACGGCGCGTGGACCAGATCGCGCTGATGTCCTACGACACCTGGCTGCCGCTCCAGAGCCTGTACGGCGGCTATGTGGCCCACCAGACGCGGCTGGCCCTCCAGGTCGCGCCGAAGGATGTGGACCTGCTGATGGGGCTGCCGTTCTTCCACACCGACGACCTCGGGCACCATGCCGGGGCCGAGACCGTCGCCGCGGCGGTCCGCGGGGTGCGGCTGGGGCTGGGCCGCGAGGACCCCGGCCGCCGGCGGTTCGGCGTCGCCGCATATGTCGATTTCGCTGCGACGGCCCGGGACTGGGCGGACTACCGGAGCGGCTGGTGCCGTCCTCGGGAGTCATAATGAACGCGAGACATCGGATGTCTTTGGGGAGGCAGCGTGGCGGTCACCGATGAGGCGATCGAGAAGATCAAGGGGATGATCGTCTCGGGGGCGCTGCGCCCCGGCGACCGGCTGCCGAAGGAGAGCGAGCTGGCCGCCGGGCTGGGACTGTCGCGCAACTCCCTGCGCGAGGCGGTGCGGGCCCTCGCCCTCATCCGCGTCCTGGACGTGCGCCAGGGCGACGGCACCTATGTGACCAGCCTCGACCCGCGGCTGCTGCTGGAGGCCATGAGCTTCGTCGTGGACTTCCACCGCGACGACACGGTGCTGGAGTTCCTCGCGGTCCGCCGCATCCTGGAGCCCGCCGCCACCGGGCTGGCCTGTCCGCTGATCGCCGAGGAGGAGCTGGACGCGCTGGCGGCGCAGCTCGACGCCCTGGGAGACGAGCCGTCCGTGGAGGAACTGGTCGCCGCCGACCTGGAGTTCCACCGGCGGATCGTGGCCGCCTCGGGCAACGGCGTCCTGTGCTCCCTGCTCGACGGCCTGTCCGGGCCCACCACCCGGGCGCGCGTCTGGCGCGGACTCACCCAGCAGGACGCCGTGAGCCGCACCCTGCACGAGCACCGTCAGATCCTGGGCGCCCTGCGCGCACGGGACGCGGAGGCCGCCCGTTCCTGGGCCACGGTGCACATCGCCAGCGTCGAGCAGTGGCTGCGCTCGACCCTGTGAGGCCCCGCCGGCACCGGCCGGTGCGGCGCCCGATGCCTGCGCGGGGCTCCTGACCTGCGCGCGGCAGGGGCGCCGGCACGGCGGTCACGGTCGGTCGGCGGTCGCTGTCGGTCGGGGGTCGCGGCGGTACGGCGGTCGCGGTCAGTACGGGGCCGCGACCGGCCGCGGTCAGCGTGCGGCGTGACCCGTGCCGCCCGGCGCGGCGTCCCCGGGTCCCGGACGTTCGCCGGGAGCGGCGTCGGCGTCGGCGTCGGCAGCGGCGTCGTCGGCCTCCGCCACGGCGTCCCGTACGCGTTCCGCCTCGTCCTCGCCCAGCTCCGAACCGGCCGCCAGGTGGGGGCTGCCGAAGGAGGGGGAGCTGAAGCCCGGGGAGAACAGCCCGGGTCCGTCGTCCGTGCCCGGCGTCTCGGCGGCACGGTCCCCCTCGTGCGCCGGGTCGTGGTCGGGGGCCGGTGAAGCGGTGGGTTCGTGTGCCACGGAACGCTCCCGGGGGTTCGGTCGGTTCGAACGGGTGCGCCCCACCCTAGGCGATGCGGGACGCGCGCTCACGCCCGTTGCGGGGCGGCCACCCCGTAGACGCGGGCGGCGTTGCCGCCGAAGACCGCGGCGCGTTCGGCAGGAGCGAGATGGGCGGTGGCCTCCTCCGCGAGCGCGGCGACCTCGTCGTAGTAGGCGGCCAGGGTGCACACCGGCCAGTCGGACCCGTACAGCACCCGGTCGGGGCCGAAGGTCTCCAGCACGTGACGGGCGTAGGGCAAAAGCTGCTGTTTCGTCCAGCCGCCCCAGTCGGCCTCGGTGACCAGACCGGACAGCTTGCACGAGACGTTGGGCAGCGCGGCGAGGCGGCGCAGCCCGGTGGCCCACGGCTCCCACTCCCCCGCCGCCACCGGGGGTTTGGCCGCGTGGTCGAGCACGAAGGAGAGTTCGGGCAGCGCCTCGGCGGTCGCCACGGCGGCGGGCAACTCCCGCGGGGTGACGAGCAGGTCGTAGACGAGCCCGGCACGGGCGACCGCGGCCAGTCCGCGTCTGACGTCGGGGCGGCACAGCCACGCGGGGTCCGCCTCGTCCTGCACCTGGTGCCGGACGCCGGCGAGCCCGGCGGGGAGCGCGGGACCGCCGGGTGCCGTCAGATCGGCCCAGCCCACGACCGCGGCGATGTGCCGCGAACTCTCCTTGACGGCGAGCAGTTCCGCCGTCTCCCCCGTGGAGTGGCACGCCTGGACGACGACGGTGGCGGTGATGTCGTGGGCGGCCAGGTGCGGGAGGAGGTCCCGCTCGGTCCAGGTGCGGCGGATCGGTGCCGCCCAGGCGCCGTTCATCCAGGGCAGGGAGCGCCGGGAGAGGTCCCACAGGTGATGGTGGGCGTCGATGCGGATCATGACGGGCCAATCCTCTCGGCGGGCGGCGTGGGCACGGGCAGGTCGTCGTCCAGCAGCCCCTCGGCGACCAGGTCCCGCCACAGCTGTGCGGGGATGTCCTGCCGGGCGAGCCGGGCGTTCTCCAGCACCTCGTCGGGCGCGGCGGCGCCGACCACGGCGGCGGTGACGGCCGGGTGCCCGAAGGGGAAGCGCAGCGCCGCCGCCCGCAGCGGTACGCCGTGCCGGGCGCAGACGGCGGCGGTCCGCCGGGCGCGCTCGACGAGGTGGGCGGGGGCGGGACGGTAGTCGTAACTGGCCCGGGGGCCGGGGTCGGCCAGCAGTCCGGAGTTGTAGACGCCGCCGACGAGCACCTCGGTGCCGCGCCGCGCGCACACCGGCAGCAGGTCGTCGAAGGCGGAGCGGTCCAGCAGGGTCCACCGCCCGGCGCACAGCACCACATCCACGTCGTACTCGGCCACCAGACGGGCGAGATGGTCGCTGTGGTTCATGCCGAAGCCGATCCGGCCCACCACCTTCTGGTCGCGCAGTTCGGCCAGCGCCGCGTACCCGGTGGCCCGCACCTGCGGGAGGTGGTGCTCGACGTCGTGCAGGAAGGCGATCTCGACGTGGTCGGTGCCCAGCCGGGCCAGCGAGTCCTCCAGGGTGCGGTGGATGCCGTCACGGCTGAAGTCCCACACCCGGGCGCGCGGCGGCGTGTCCACGAAGCCCTCACCGGGGGCGGATTCGCCCGGGGCGAGGGGGCGCAGCCTGCGGCCGGCCTTGGTGGAGAGGGAGTAGGTGTGGCGCGGCACTCCGGCGAGGGCCCGCCCCAGCCGCTCCTCGGAGAGCCCCACGCCGTAGTGCGGGGCGGTGTCGAAGTGGTGGCATCCCGACTCCAGCGCGGCCTGCACCACTGCGTGCGCCCGCTCCTCGGACATCGCCGTGCCCAGGTTGCCGAGCTGGGCACAGCCGAGGCCGAGCAGGGGAAGCCGCCGCGGTGCGGGCCGTTGCGCCGCCGTCACCGGGGCTCCGGGCGCAGACGCAGGCCCTGCATGCCCCCGTCCACGGCCAGGGCGGTGCCGGTGACGGCGCCGGCGCGGGGGTCGGCCAGGTGGGCGACGGCCTCGGCGACCTCCTCGGGCCAAACGAGCCGCCCGGTCGGCTGCCGGGCCTCCAGCGCCGCCCGTTCGGCGGCGGGGTCCTGGGCACGGTCCAGCAGGCGGCCCACCCACGGGGTGTCCACGGTCCCGGGGTTGACGCAGTTGACGCGTATGCCCTCGCGTACGTGGTCGGCGGCCATGGCCAGGGTGAGGGAGTACAGGGCGCCCTTGCTCGCGGAGTACAGGGCGCGCTGCGGCAGTCCGGCGGTGGCCGCGATGGAGCAGGTGTGGGTGAGGGAGGCGGCGCCGGGCCGGCCGGCCGCGGCCCTCCGCAGGTGGGGCAGCGCCGCCCGGTCGGTCCGTACGACGCCGAGCAGGTTGACGTCGAGGACGTGCCGCCACTCCTCGTCGTCGTTGTCCTCCACGGTGCCGGTGGCGCCGATGCCCGCGTTGGCGACGACCACCTGGAGTCCGCCGAGTTCGGCCGCCGCCCGCTCGACGGCCGCCCGTACGGCGCCCTCGTCGGTGACGTCGGCCTCCAGCGCGAGGGTGCCCTCGGGGGCGCCGCCCGGGTCCCGGTCGAGCACGGCGACGCGGGCCCCGCGCGCGGTCAGCAGCGCGGCGACGGCGGCACCGATGCCGGAGCCGCCGCCGGTGACGAGCGCCGGCACGCCCTCGAAGGCGCCTGCGGGCTGCGGGGATCGGCTCATCGGGGTCCCTCCTGTCCGGACTGCGGGTGGAGCGGGTGCGCGTCGTGCCCGGGGCGGTCGCGCCACACCGGCCCGTCCGGGTAGCGGTGGGCGGCCAGCGAGTGGTCGTGCATCCGGGCGGAGAAGCCGGGTGCGGTGGGGGCCCGGTAGTGGCCGTCCCGGACGACGGCGGGGTCGGCGAAGTGCTCGTGGAGGTGGTCGACGTACTCGATGACGCGGCCCTCACGGGTGCCGGAGACGGCGACGAAGTCGAACATGGCCAGGTGCTGCACGAGTTCGCACAGGCCCACGCCGCCCGCGTGCGGGCACACCGGCACCCCGAACTTGGCGGCGAGCAGCAGGATGGCCAGGTTCTCGTTGACCCCGGCGACGCGCGTGGCGTCGATCTGCACCACGTCGACCGCCTCCGCCTGGAGGAGCTGCTTGAAGACGATGCGGTTGGCGGCGTGTTCGCCGGTGGCGACGGGCACGGGCTGGCGGGCGCGTACATGGGCGTGGCCGAGGATGTCGTCGGGGCTGGTGGGCTCCTCGATCCAGTACGGGTCGAACGCGGCGAGCTCCCGCATCCAGCGCACCGCCTCCTCGCGCTCCCAGCGCTGGTTGGCGTCCAGGGCGATCCGCACCTGCGGGCCGACGGCCTCGCGCACCAGCCGCAGACGGTGGAGGTCCTGGCCGAGGTCGGCGCCGACCTTCAGTTTGATCTGGGTGAAGCCGTCGGCGACGGCCCGGCGGGCGAGGGCGACCAGTTTCTCGTCGGAGTAGCCCAGCCAGCCGGGCGAGGTGGTGTAGGCGGGGTAGCCGGTCTCGCGGAGTGCGGCTGCACGGCGCTCACGGCCGGGCTCGGCGGCGCGCAGCAGGCCGAGGGCCTCCTGCGGGGTGAGCGCGTCGGTCAGATGCCGGAAGTCGACGAGTGCGACCAGTTCCTCGGGGCTGAGCGAGGCCAGGTACGCCCACAGGGGCTGTCCGGCGCGTTTGGCCGCCAGGTCCCAGGCAGCGTTGACGACGGCCCCGGCCGCCATGTGCGCGACCCCCTTCTCGGGGCCGAGCCAGCGCAGTTGCGAGTCGTGGGTGAGCCGGCGGTGGAGCCCTCCCAGGTCCGAGGTGACCGCGTCGAGCGGGCAGCCCGCCAGGTAGGGGCGCAGGGCCCGGATCGCGGCGACGACGACATCGTTGCCGCGGCCGATGGTGAAGCAGAAGCCGTGGCCCTCGTGCCCGTCGGGGGCGTCGGTGCGCAGGACCACGTAGGCGGCGGAGTAGTCGGGGTCGGGGTTCATGGCGTCCGAACCGTCGCTGTGCTCAGAGGTCGGGAAGCGGACGTCGTACACGTCGACCTCGGTGAGGCGATACATCGGACCTCTGCTCATAGGTCCGATGTATAGCCCTCGCGCCGGTACTCCGTCCAGGGGCGTGCGCCGGCGATTCGAGGGGGCGCGGGGGCTGCGGTCCCGCCACCGTCACGCCGTAGGCTGGGGCTCGCACGAAAGAGCGCTGGCAGCGGCAGTGGCGGCGGCCGGCGACAGCAGGCAGAACGGCAGTAGGACGCAAGGTAAGGAGGCGCTGGGTGATCGAGCTGGAGGGGGTTCCCGAGCTGGTCGACCCAGTCATGGTGGCCGCGTTCGAGGGCTGGAACGACGCTGGGGACGCCGCCTCCACCGCGGTCGCACACCTGGAGCGGGAGTGGAAGGGCGAGGTGTTCGCCGCACTCGACGCGGAGGACTACTACGACTTCCAGGTCAACCGCCCGCAGGTCTTCATGGAGGACGGGGCGCGCAAGGTCACCTGGCCCACCACCCGGCTCTCCGTCGTCCGCGTGGAGGACGCCGACGGCAAGGGCAAACGCCGCGATCTCGTACTGGTCCGCGGGATCGAGCCCAGCATGCGGTGGCGCACCTTCTGCAACGAGATCCTCGGCTTCGCCCACGAGCTGGGTGTCGAACTCGTCGTGGTGATGGGCGCGCTGCTCGGCGACACCCCGCACACCCGCCCGGTCCCGGTCACCGCCGTGACCTCCGACGCGGACCTGGCCCGCACCATGGATCTGGAGGAGACCCGGTACGAGGGCCCGACCGGCATCGTCGGCATCCTCCAGGAGGCGTGCACCCACGCGGGCGTGCCCGCCGCCAGCCTGTGGGCGGCCGTACCGCACTACGTCTCGCAGCCGCCCAACCCCAAGGCGACGCTCGCCCTCCTCAACCGGCTGGAGGACCTGCTGGGCGTGCGCATCCCGATGGGCGAGCTGCCCGAGGACGCCCGGGCCTGGCAGCTGGGCGTCGACCAGCTCGCCGCGGAGGACAGCGAGGTCGCCGAGTACGTGCAGTCACTCGAAGAGGCCCGCGACACGGCCGAGCTGCCGGAGGCCTCGGGCGAGGCCATCGCCAAGGAGTTCGAACGCTATCTGCGCCGCCGGGACGGCGGTTCCACCCCCGGCGCGCCGCCCTACCACCGGGACTCCGGCCAGCAGCCGCCGCCTCCCAAGCCCGGCGCCGAGCCGCCGAAGCCGGACGACACCCAGGAGGGCGACGACTGACGGGCCCGCCCGGCCCCTCGGCCCGTCGCGGCCCTCCCCCGCGCGGCTCCCGCCCGCGGCTGCGGGCCCCGCACGCGGCGGACGGGCCAGCCATGGGGACCGGCCCCGCGCGACGGACCGGCCCTCCGCACGACGGGCCGGGCCCCGCGCACGCCCGACCTCCCGGGGAGCGCATACGACGAACCGGCGGTGCCGTCCTCATCGGCACCGCCGGTCCTGTCACCGGGCGTCACTCACCGTCCCGGCGTACGGAATCCCCGTCCCGGCACACGCGGATCACCGCCGCGCACGGAAGCCGCCGCCCCCGGGTGTGAGGGCGGCGGGTGGGACACGTGCTTACAGGGCGACCCCGAGCAGGGCGTCCACCGTGCGGGAGATCAGCCCCGGCGCCCCTTCGTCGCTGCCGCCGCGCGTCGCCTGCTCCTCGGCCCAGGCGTCCACCGCAGCCAGCGCCGCGGGGGCGTCCAGGTCGTCGGCGAGGGCGGCCCTGACCGCTTCGAGCACGGGCTCCGCCGGCGGGCCGTCCGGCCGCGAGACGGCGCTGCGCCAGCGCGCGAGCCGGTCCTCGGCCGCCTCCAGAACGGCGTCGGTGTACTCCCAGTCGGAGCGGTAGTGGTGGGCCAGCAGCGCGAGCCGGACGGCGGCGGGATCGACGCCGTCCCTGCGCAGCTGGGAGACGAAGACGAGGTTCCCCTTGGACTTGGACATCTTCTCGCCGTCCAGCGCCACCATGCCGGCGTGCACGTAGGTGCGGGCGAAGGGGTGCTCGCCGGTGAGCGCCTGCGCGTGCGAGGCCCCCATCTCGTGGTGCGGGAAGACGAGGTCGGAGCCGCCGCCCTGGACGTCGAAGCCCATGCCCAGGTGCTCCAGGGCGATGGCGACGCACTCGATGTGCCAGCCGGGACGGCCGGGGCCGAGGGAGCCGCCGTCCCAGTGCGGCTCGCCCTCGCGGGCCGCCGTCCACAGCATCGGGTCGAGGGGGTTCTTCTTCCCCGGCCGTTCGGGGTCGCCGCCGCGTTCGGCGGACAGCAGCCGCATCGTCTCGGTGTCGTAGCCCGACACCTCGCCGAAGTGCGGGTCGGCCTCGACGGAGAAGTAGATGTCGCCGTCGAGTTCGTAGGCGGCGCCGGCGTCGCGCAGCCGCTCGACCAGGGGCACGATCTTCGGGATGGACTCGACGGCACCGATGTAGTGCTTCGGCGGCAGCATCCGAAGAGCCGTCATGTCCTCACGGAAGAGGGCGGTTTCCCGTTCGGCGAGGGCCGTCCAGTCCTCCCCCGTGGCGACGGCCCGCTCCAGCAGCGGGTCGTCGACGTCGGTGACGTTCTGTATGTAGTGAACCTGCCGCTTGGTGTCGAGCCACACGCGCTGGACGAGGTCGAACGCGTTGTAGGTCGCCGCGTGTCCCAGATGGGTGGCGTCGTAGGGCGTGATGCCACACACATAGATACGGGCGACAGGACCGGGGGTGAGGGTCACCCGTCCCCCGGTCGCGGTGTCGTGGATGTCGAGGTCGCGGCCCTGTCCGGGCAGGACGGGGACCTCGGTAGCGGGCCAGGCATGCATGTCTTGAGCCTAACCCGGACTGGTGTTCCGTATCCGGCCGGATGCACGCCGCTTGTGCTCGGCCGGTGCCGGGCACCGGCCGCGAAGGGGTCAGACCGGGGGCCAGGGAATGGCGGGCCACTCTCCGCCGGGCAGGGGATGCCGGCCGGAGCTGAGCAGGGCCTCCACCCGTTTGCGGGCGGCCTCCACCTCGGCGCCGGTCAGCAGCTGTCCCAGCCGTTCGGCCAGCGGGGCGCCCTCGGCGAGCTGCGCGGAGAGGGAGCGCAGCGCCGTGAGTGCCTCCTGGGTCAGCTCCTCGCCGGCCCAGCCCCACAGCAGGGTGCGCAGCTTGTCGTCCACGTGGAAGGTCACGCCGTGGTCGATGGCGTACAGCCTGCCGTCCGGACGGGGCAGCAGATGACCGCCCTTGCGGTCACCGTTGTTGATCACCGCGTCGAGGACGGCGAGCCGCCGCAGCCGGGAGTCGTCGGCGTGCACCAGCAGCGCCGTCCGGCCGCCGCCGACGTCCGCGAACCCGACGGCCTTCCAGCCCTCGCCCGGCTCCTCGCCCTCGAACAGCGCCAGCAGCGGCGCGGGCTCCTCCCGGCCGCTCTCCCCCGCGCCGGGCTCCCGGCTCTCCCCGGTGTCCTCCGCGCCACCGGGTCCGGGCCCGTCTTCGCGCGCGTCGTCACCGCCGTCGGGGTCGGCGGGATCGTCAGGGTCGTCGGCGTCCGGCGGCTCCCCCACCCAGGCCTGGCACATGCCCTCCCCGTAGGGACCGTCCCGCAGCACGGTGGCGGGTATCAGCTCCCAGCCGGCGGCGCGGCACACCTCGTAGGCGGCGACCTCCCGCCGGGCCAGATTGCCGTCGGGGAAGTCCCACATGGGCCGCTCCCCCGCCACGGGCTTGTAGACACAGGGCAGGCTCGTGCCCTCGTGCTCGACCGTGGCGAACAGCACGGCGTTGGAGGCGTCCGTGATCCGGCCGCGGACCGTCAGCGTGCCCCGCGTCAGCAGGTCACGGGTGGCATCGGCGGCCGGGTCCGGCGCGCGGGGGGTCATACCGTTCATTCGCCCCGGCGGTATCCGTTCTGGCGGGGGCACACGTGCCCCTCGGGGTCGAGCGGCAGGCTGCACAGCGGGCACGGGGGACGGCCGGCGTTGACCACCTCCATGGCGCGCTTGGCGAAGGCCCGCGCCATGGTGCCGCTGATGCGCACCCGGAGCATCGGGGGGCCGTTCTCGTCGTCCTGGAGCAGCCGCTCCTCGGCGTCGGCGAGGTCCTCGTCCTCGCCGGGCTCCAGCTCGACGATGGCCTGTGCCTCGACGATCATGCGCTCGCCCTCGCCGTCCCAGGCCAGGGCCATGGTGCCGACCCGGAACTCCTCCTCGACGGGGGACTCCAGCGGCGCGGTGTCGTCGACCTCGGTGGGAGCGACGGCCGGCACGGGCGCGCTGCCGCCGGAGCGGCGCACCACCTCGTCCAGCAGCTCGTCGATCCGCTCGGCGAGCGCCTCGACCTGTGCCTTCTCCAGGGCCACGCTGGTGGTGCGGCCTCCCCCACTGGCCTGGAGGTAGAAGGTGCGGCGGCCAGGCAGCCCGACGGTGCCGGCGACGAACCGGTCCGGCGGGTCGTACAGAAATACCTGACGGGACACGTTCTGCTCCGTTGGGTCGACGGTTACGTGGCTTCGGACACCCGCACCTTACTGTGCGTGCCGATCATCGTGCTCAGGCGCTTCCCCCCACCGTCGCGTTGCCGGGCTCCCCCTTTTCAGTGTCGCCCTCCTGGCCCGAGCGTTCCGGCGGCGCGAGGGAGTCCAGCTCGCCGGTGTCGCCGAGCCGCAGCACGAAGGGCCGCAGCGGCGTGTATCTGATGGCCGTGGCCGAGCAGGGACCGACCGATATGCGCTGGAAGAGGTCGAGGTGCATCCCGAGCGCGTCCGCGACGATCGACTTGATGATGTCACCGTGCGAGCACATCAGGTAGACGGCGTCGGAGCCGTGCTCGGCCTCGATCCGGGCGTTCCAGTCGCGGACGGCCTCGACGGCGCGCGCCTGCATGCCGCGCATCGACTCGCCCCCGGGGAAGGCCGCCGCGGAGGGGTGCGACTGGACGGCGGTCATCAGCGGTTCGTCGTTGAGCTCGGCCAGCTTGCGGCCCGACCAGTCGCCGTAGTCGCACTCGGTGATGCGCTCCTCGGTGTGCAGCGGCAGTCCGGGACGGGCCGAGACCAGCGGTGCCAGGGTCTCCTGGCAGCGGCGCAGCGGGCTGCTGACGGCGGCGGCCAGCGGGAGGGCGGCCAGGCGCCGCGGCAGCCCGGCTGCCTGCCGCAGGCCCTGCTCGTCCAGGGCGACCCCGGGCGTACGGCCCGCCAGCAGTCCGTCCGAGTTCGCGGTCGATCTGCCGTGGCGTACGAGAATCAGCGTGGGCATGCCGCAACCCTAAGCGAGGTGCCCCACGGGCCGCCCGCGTGCGGTCCCGCACCCAGCCGCCCCTCCGGTTGTGCGGGAGCCGGTGCGCGGGACAATGCGAGAAGTGATCGTCGATTGCGCGCTCTACCGGCACGGGCACCGTGCGGAGCGTCCGCAGGACTTCCCGGCCGCGCTGCGACGCGCCCGCGCCGCCGGTGACGCCTTCTTGTGGATCGGCCTGTACGAGCCGACGGCGGACGAGTTCGACCGGGTGACCCGGGATTTCGGCCTGCACCCGCTGGCCGTGGAGGACTCCTTGCACGCCCACCAGCGGCCGAAGCTGGAGGTGTACCCGGGCTCGCTGTTCCTGGTGCTCAAACCGGTCGCGTACGACGAGGACCGCCAGGAGCTGAGCACGGGCGAACTGATGGTGTTCGTGGGCGACGCATTCGTGCTGACGGTGCGGCACGGCGAGGCCAACCCGCTCGGCTCGGTGCGCAGGCGCCTGGAGGAGGACCCGGACGTACTGCGGCACGGGCCCACGGCGGTGATGTACGCGGTCGGCGACGCCGTCGTCGATCACTACCTCGCGGTCGCCGCCGCGCTCCACGCGGACCTGGACGAACTGGAAGCCGCCGTGTTCGCCAGGGAGAGCCGGCTGGGGCGCGGCACGGCGGGCCGTATCTACGACTTCAAACGCCGCGCCCTGGAGTTCCGCCGGGCGACGGTGCCGCTGACGGATCCGGTCACCCGGCTGACCGGTGCGGGGCTGCCCTTCGTGCACCGGGACTCGCGGCTGTTCTTCCGCGACGTGGCCGACCACCTCTCGCGGGTGAACGAGCAGGTCGAGTCCATCGACCGGCTGCTGTCGGACATCCTGTCGGCCTATCTGGCGCAGATGGGGGTGCGGCAGAACGACGACATGCGGAAGATCTCCGCGTGGGCGGCGATGTTCGCGGTGCCGACCGCGGTCGCGGGGGTGTACGGCATGAACTTCGACCACATGCCGGAGCTGCACTGGGCATGGGGCTATCCGGCGACGCTGCTGCTGATGGTGACGGTCTGCGTGGTGCTCTTCCGCGTCTTCAAGCGGCGCGACTGGTTCTGACCGTCCCGGGCTGCCGTGCCGCCCCGCCGGACCGGGAGCGCGGCACGGCGGCGCGGGACGTCAGGCGAACTCGGGGGCCGGTCCGGCTTTGCCCGTGCCCAGCGCGTCGCGCTGCTCGGGCATCCGCAGCCGGACCAGCCGGCGCCAGCCGCCCAGCCGCTCGAAGACGTACCGGCCGTGGATGCCCAGCGCGACGAGACCGAAGGCGGCCCGGGACCAGCCGAGGATCCGCGCCATCTGTCCCATCACGGCCAGGCTGACGTCCCGGTAGACCTTGATCTCGGCCAGCGCGCTCTCCCGCAGCAGTGCGCGGATGGTGCGGCCGTGCCCGGCCCCGGCCAGGCGCAGCAGTTCCTCGTGGCAGTAGGCGAGGTGGGCGTCCTCGTCCCGGGAGATCATCTTGACCGCGCGGCCGATCTCGGGGTGGTCGCCCGCCACCTTCTTCAGCAGGGCCATCTCCTCGGCGGCCCGCTGCTCGGTGACCCTGCTGTGGGCCAGATAGGCGAGCACGTCCCGCTCGGTCAGCTGTTCGTCGCGGCGCAGCTTCTCGTGGGCCAGGCCGATGCCCAGCCCCTCCAGAATCATCGTGTAGTCGGTGTCCTCGGGGATCCGGACCGCTTCCAGACCCCGTTTGTTCAGCAGGGCCATGAAGAGGCGGCCGTGCTTGTCCTCGTCGGCGCCGTGCCGGGCGATCTTGGGCGCGAGGTCGCGCTGGCTGTCGGGGACGAGGGCGGCGATCCGGCCGTTCTCCCACCCGCCCTGCGCCTCACCGCTGGCGGCGATGGAACAGAAGAGCCGATAGGACTCGTCGTTGTCGAGGATTTCCCGGAACAGACTCCTGGCCGAGAGCTTCACTGCCACCTCCGTGCACGAGAACCCACAAAGCACGACATCCGCAATCAACGAGTCAAATGCCGCAGGTCCCACCTGGCAACAGTGCCCCGTCCGATCTCCGCCGAACGTAGGAGCCGAAGCTGGCCACCGGCGTAACCCTGCCGGCCGAAGGCCTTCGGGGAGCCCGACCGCGTAACCGCGCCGCCCGGGCCGCGTTGTGCCCCGTGACGGCCGTGGCGGGGAAGACCCCCGAGCCCCCACCACGGCCGTGAACACGTTCCGCGCGGGGCGCCGGCAGCCTCCCGCCCCGCGCGCGGATCAGTCCGCGAGCCCCGCCCGCTCCAGCGCCTCGACACCGGCCCGCAGGCTGGTGAGCCGCTCCTCCAGCGTGAACCCGGCCGGAGCCAGCGACAGGGTGGTCACCCCGGCGTCCGCGTAGGCGCGCATCCGGTCGGCGATGCGCTCGACGGGCCCGATCAGCGTGGTGGAGTCGATCAGCTCGCGCGGCACGGCCGCCGCCGCGCCCTCCTTGTCGCCCGCCAGGTACTTCTCCTGGATCTCGGCGGCTTCCTTCTCGTAGCCCATCCGCTGGGCCAGCTTGTTGTAGAAGTTCTGCTTGCGGCTGCCCATGCCGCCGACGTAGAGCGCGGTGTAGGGCCGGAAGAGGCCGGCAAGCGCGTCGAGGTCGTCGCCGACGGCCATCGGGACGGTCGGGCACACATCGAAGCCGTCCATCGTCAGGCCGGCGGCCTCACGTCCGGACCGCAGGTGCCCCAGGGTGGTCTCCTCGGCGTGCTCGGGCGAGAAGAAGACCAGCAGCACCCCGTCGGCGATCTCACCGGTCTGCTGGAGGTTCTTGGGGCCGATGGCCGCGATGTAGAGCGGAATCCGCTCCCGCTCGGGATGCACGGTCAGCTTGATCGGCTTGCCGGGGCCGCCCGGCAGCGGCAGCGTCCAGTGGGTGCCCTCGTAGGTCAGCCGTTCCCGGGACATGGCCTTGCGGACGATCTCGACGTACTCGCGGGTGCGGGCCAGCGGCTTGTCGAACTTCACCCCGTACCAGCCCTCGGACACCTGCGGGCCCGAGACGCCGAGGCCGAGCCGGAACCGGCCGCCGGAGAGCGAGTCGAGCGTGGCCGCCGTCATGGCCGTCATGGCCGGGGTGCGGGCGGGGATCTGGAAGATCCCGGAGGCCACGTCGATGCGCTCGGTCTGGGCCGCCACCCAGGCCAGCACGGTCGCGGCGTCCGAGCCGTACGCCTCGGCCGCCCAGCACACGGCGTACCCGAGCCGGTCGGCCTCCCGCGCGACGGTGAGGTTGTCGGCATCCATCCCGGCACCCCAGTAGCCGAGGTTGATGCCCAGTCGCATCCCCATCCCGCACCCACTCCCTACTGATCAGTAATGTCCCTGACCCCTCGGACTCTAGCGCCCGCCACAACTACGCTCAACGCCCATGGAGCTAAGGCACCTCGGCCGCACTGGCCTGCGCGTATCCCGGATCGGACTGGGCACCCTCAGTTGGGCGCGGGGCGGCGACGAGCGATCAGCCGGCGGCTTCGGGCAGCGGACCGGCACCCCCCGCGAATCCCACGACCAGCACTTCCAGAACGCCGCCGACCAGCTCAGGACGTTCTGGGAGGCCGGCGGCACGCTCGTGGACACGGCCGACGTGTACGGCGACGGCGAGGCCGAATACCTGCTGGGACGCATGCTGCACGACCTGGTGCCGCGCCGGGACCTGGTGATCGCCACCAAATCGGGCAGCGTCCCCGACCCCGACCGCCGCTTCGACTGCTCACGCGGCCATCTGCTCGCCGCACTGGACGCCTCGCTGGAACGGCTCGGCACCGACCACGTCGACCTGTGGCAGGTCCACGCCTGGGACCCGTACACGCCCCTGGAGGAGACCCTCCAGGCCCTCGATGCCGCCGTCGACAGCGGACGCGCCCGCTACGCGGGGGTCGCCGACTACTCCGGCTGGCAGCTGGCCAAAGCCGGCACCTGGCAGCTGGCCGCACCCGGCGTGCGGCACCGGCTGGCCAGTACGCAGATGGAGTACTCGCTGCTCCAGCGCGGCGTCGAACGGGAGGTGCTGCCCGCCGCCCGCGACCTGGGCATCGGACTGCTGCCCTCCTCACCGCTGGGCCGGGGCGTGCTCACCGGCAAGTACCGGCAGCCCGGCCCCCCGCCGGCCGGCTCCCGCGGCGCCTCCGAACGGCTCGCGCCGTTCGTCGAGCCCTACCTGGACGAGACCGCCGGCCGGGTCGTGGACGCCGTCGCCATAGCGGCCGACGGGCTCGCACTGCCCCCGCTCCAGGTGGCCCTCGCCTGGGTGCGCGACCGCCCGGGCGTCGTCGCGCCCATCGTCGGAGCACGGACGTCGCAGCAGCTCACGGAAGCGCTGTCAGTGGAGGGTCTTAGTCTTCCTGAGGAAATCCGCGCGGCGCTGGACGACGTCTCGGCACCCGTGCACCGCTACCCCGACCAGGACTGGAGCGAGCTGTGAGCAACGACAGGACAGCCGAACTCCTCGCGGCCGTCCGCGCGGTGGAGAGCGGCGAACGCTCCGCCGACTCCTTCTTCACCGAGCCCGCGCCGCCCGCCCGCCGGCCCCGGCCCGCCGACCGCGAGGCGGCACCGCAGCGCACCGCCGCCCCCGCCCCGGCGGGGGCCGCCCCCGGCCCGGGGCGCGGCGGCCCCGTGACGGTGCCGGAAGAGCTGCGGGCCCTGCTCGTCGAAGGCGGCGCACCCGAGACCCTCGGCCGGCCGGTGACCGAGACCCTCGGGGAGGGCGCGGCCGGCCTGCTGCGGGACGACCCCTGGCAACTGCTCGCCGTACCCGGGGTGCGCCCCGAACAGGCCGACGGCTTCGCTCGGGCCCTGCTCGGCGACGAGGCGGGCCCCGGCGACCCGCGCCGCACCGTCGCCCTCGTCGTCCACCTGCTGGAGCGGGCCGCGCTGCGGGGCGACACCGTCGCCGAGCCGGCCGCGCTGGCCGAGGGACTGGCCCGGCACAGCGTGCCCGACCCCGACGACGCCGTGCGCGAGGCCGTGGACGCCGGCGCCGTGCTCGCCTTCGAGGACACGCTGGACGCCGGACCGGCCACCGCCGGCGCCGCCCGGCCGGAGACGGAAGAGCCCGACGAGGAGACCGAACGCCCCGTGCGGGTCCTGTTCGGGCTGGACCGGTACGCACTCGCCGAGGAGAGCCTCGCCGACGGGCTGGCCCGGCTTCTGACCACCTTCGACCCGTCGGCCGGCCCCGAGGAGTTCGCCGCCGCGGCCCCCGCGGCGCCCTCGCCCTCCGCCGGGGAACTCATCCGGGCCGCGGCCGGCAGCGGGCTGGTCACCCACGCCGGCGGCGAGGCCGCCCGCGCCGAGGTCGCCGCTCTCGTCACCGCCGCCCGCGCCGCCGGACTGCGGGCCTGGGCGCTCACCCACACCGACGACGGCCGGGAGCGGATGGCCCGGCTCACCGAGGCCGCCACCACCGATCCCGACGACACTCCCCAGGCGGAGAGCGCCCCGGACGGGGAGGAGCAGTCCGGGCCGGACACCCCGTGCGCCACGGTCGCGGACGTCCTGGCGGGCGCGGCCGGCCCCGGCCGCGACGCCGAGGGGACGCTCGCCGTCGACCTGCTCGCCGTCTGCGACGCGCCCCAGCTCGACGCCGAGGCGGCAGCCGCCCTGGTGGAATCCCTCCCGGACGGAGCCCGGCTGGTGCTCAGCGGCGACCCCGGCGTGCTCGGCGCGGCGGGCCCCGGCCAGGTCTTCGGCGACCTCGTCGCGGCCCGCTGCTGCCCGCACGTCGTCTCCCGTACGCCGGACCCGGGCCCGGTCGGCGAGCTGGTCTCCGGCATCGGCGTCGGCGAGCTCAACCAGGTCGAGGCGCCGGCCAAGGAAGTCGTCATCGTCCCGGTGACCGACGCGCGGGAAGCCGTGCACCGCACGGTGCAGCTCGTCGCCGACTCGGTGCCCCGCGCCCTCGGCATCCCCGCCGAGGAGACCCAGGTCATCACCGTGGGACACGGCGGCTCGGCCGGCACCCGGGCGCTGAACGCCGCCCTCAAGGAACGCCTCAACCCCGGCCCCGGCCGGTTCGCGGGCTTCGACCCGGGCGACCGCGTCGCCCACTCCCCCGCCCCCGGCCGCACCAGCGTCGGCACGGTCGCCTCCGCCGACGAGACGGGGCTGCACCTGTCCTGCGCGGACCGCCGGATCACCGTGCCGCCGGACCGGGTGCCCGAGACGGTGCGGCACGGCTGGGCGGTGACCGCCCACCAGGCGGCCGGGCTGCGCTGGAACGCCGCCGTCGTGGTGCTGCCGGGCGACGCCACCGCGGCCCTCACCCGGCAGTGGGTCTACACCGCCTTCGGCCGGGCCGCACACCATCTGTCCGTCGTCCACGGCGCGGGCGACGCCCTGCCCCGCGCGGTCGCCGAGTCCCCGGGCCGGGCACGCGTCACCCGCCTGCGCACCCTGCTGACCGAGTCCACCCGCGCCGCGGCCCCGGCCCCCGACACCCCGGAGGCCCCGACTCCCTGAGAGGGCGGCGGACGGCCGGGAGCGCCTGTTTTCGGCTGGAAGAGACCTCCGGGACGCGGCGGAGAAGGACGAAGACGAGAACGAGAGGGAGAACGAGGACGAGGAGCGCGCGGCGCCACGGCACGCGGGCCCGGCCGTTCCGGCACGGGCCGGGCGGCGTCCGGGCCCGCTCCCGGATCTGTGCCCGACTGGCACGGTCCGGGGGCGGCCGGGGTTTGCGGTCCCGCGCCCACAGCCGGGCGACGCCCGTCCGCCGGACCGACGGGGACGACACCGTATGCCGGGCTGACAGAAGCTGGTGGCGCATGCCGGGCCGGCACGGGCCGTCGGCGCCCACCAGGCCGACGTGAGCGGCACCACCCGCCCGGCCAGGCCGACAGTGAGGGCGGGCACCGCCCGGGAGGCGCGACCGGCACCGGGACGGCGTGAACAGCCCTCGGACGGCCTGAGCTGCCCGGGACGGCGTGACCGGCGCCGCACTCACGGGGCACGGAAAAAGGGGCGCGGACGGCCGAGAGGCGGGGACGGAGGCGGAAAGCCGCGCCCGGCCCCTGCCCGTCCGGAACGGGCAGGGGCCGGGCGGGTGGCGGTTCAGCGGCGGGGGGTACCCGGCGGGGGGCCGTCCTCCGCTTCGTCCTCGTCCGGGTAGTCGCCGTACTCGGTGTACTCGGCGTCCGGCTCCTCGTCGGGTTCGCCGGGCCCGGCACCGGCCTCGACGACGAGATCCTCCTCGTCCTCGTCGAAGACGGAGCTGACGTCGAAGCGGCAGATCACCCGCTCCGGGTCGGCCTGGTCGAAGGGCGCGGACAGCCACTCGCCCGGTTCGGCGGGTTCTTCGGCGGCGGTGACCCACAGCGTGGAGTCGCCCTCCTCCAGTCCGAACTCCCGGTGGCGGGTGGCGATCTCGTCGGGCTCGTACTCCCCGAAGAGCACCCCCAGCGCGGCGTGCACGCTGCCGCCGGCCGAGGTGCCCTCGACCCGGCTGTCCTCCGCCGACTCCGGGTCCAGTTCCGTGACGCGTTCGGCCTGGGCCAGCAGCCGGGGCGGTTCGGCGATGGTGTAGTCCCGTCGGATGAGGACGCTCAGCGCGCTGGGCGTCTCGGGGCCCGCGTAGGCGGGCAGGGTGTCACCACCGGGGATCTCGAAGGGCGTCACCTCGTCGTAGACCTCGTACAACAGTTCGTCATAGCTCTCTCCGGCGGCGGCGAGCTCGTCGAACGCGGCGTAGACGGCGGAGTCGAGCGCGGCGGCGTCCGGCTCCCCGGTGGTCTCGCCGCGCTCACCCGCACGGCGCTCGACGGCCTCCAGGTGCCGGTCCAGCGCGGCTTTGACCGCCTCGACAGCGGCGCGTACGTCGGCAGCGGTGGGCTGCGCAGCATCAGACATAGTGCAGACGCTATCCGCACAGAGGCTCCCGGCGCACAATGGAGGGGATGCCGGAATACGAGTTTCGCGATGTGTACGTGCCGCGCGGGGTCTCCCGCAAGGCCGCGACCCAACTACTGACCGACCACGCCGAGTACGGGCACTGGGAGCTGGCCCGCATGCGGCTGTATCCCGACGGGAGCCGCCGGGTGCGGTTGCGTCGCCGCATCATCCGTCAACTGCGCCCGACATGGTGAGAGCCGTGAGATCCGGAACGTTCCGGACCTGAGAGAGCGGGCCCCGGTCATCGGGACCCGCTCCCTGTTCCTGCTCGGGTGTCGCCTCCTGGGGCATCACCCGTTGTCACCCTCGGGCGTCACCCGCGCCCCTCGGCAACCGTTGTCTCCCTCATCAGGTGCGGCCTGTCCTTCTCCGGCGTCGCCTGCGCGCGGCAGGCCCGTTTCGCCGCATCCGGATGCCGTGTCTCCCCGCGTCGGGATCAGACGCTGCCCGTGCGCTCCGGCGCCGTCCGCCGGGTGTCAGCGGCGCGCGGCGACGCGGGAGCGCCGGTAGAGGACGTAGCCCCCGGCGAGCATCCCCACGCTGACCGGCACGGCCACCCCGAGCTGGGAGGCGGAACCGGTGTGTGCCAGCTCACCGGTGCCGGCCGGGTCCGTATGGGCCGGGGCGGCTTCGGTGTGCGAGGCGGTACGGACCTCGGTGGAGCCGTCGGGCCGGTCCGGCGTACCGGGCTCGCCGGGCTCACCCGGCTTGTCGGGCACCTCCGGGCTCCCCGGCTTCTCCGGCTTCCCCGGATTGCCCGGGTTCTCGGGGTTGCCCGGCTTCTCGGGTTCGCCAGGGTTACCCGGCTTCTCTGGCTCACCAGGGTTACCCGGCTTCTCCGGCTCACCAGGCTTCCCCGGCTTCTCCGGCGCGGGAGCGGACGGGTTGCCGCAGTCGTTGCCGTGGGCGGGGTTGAGCACCCCGACGACGTCCACCGAGTTGCCGCAGACGTTCACCGGGACGTCGACGGGCACCTGGACATCGTTGCCGGACACGACACCGGGCGAGCCGTGGGAGGAACCGTCGGCGTGCGCACCGCTGCCGCCGTGTCCGCCGCCCGTGGCCTGGTCGCCGCGACCGCCCTGCGGGGAGTGCCCGGTCTGGCCCCCGTGCTGTCCGGGCCTGTCGTGCTGGGCGCCGGATCCGCCGGCCGGCGCGCCGGTCGAACACCCGTTGCCGGACGCCGGGTTGAGCAGCCCCAGAACGCTCACGGTGTTGCCGCAGATGTTGACCGTGACGTTCACCGGCGCCTGGAACGTGTTGCCGGAAATCACTCCCGGCGAGTGCCCGCTGCTGCCCTGAGCGCCCGAGTCCGCGAGCGCCGTCCCCCCTGACAGCGCGAGGAGGCCGCCCGTGGCGGCCATGGTGATCAGGCCCTTTCTGGTGCCCTGTCGCATGGTGTTGGAATCCCCTGCCTAGTGGTGGCTGTATGTGAACCGCACAGGGGGAGGCGCGCCGCGCGCGCCGTCCCGCCCCCTCCAGACCCGAGGGCCCCGGAGCGCGTGGCGCGCGCTCCGGGGCCGCTCAGATCTGCTGCTCACCGAGCGAGTCGGGTGAGGCTTCGCGTCACTTGTTGACGCAGGTGTTGCCGAAGGCCGGGTTCAGCAGCCCGATCACGGAGATGGTGTTGCCGCAGGCGTTCACCGGCACGTGGACCGGGACCTGGACGACGTTGCCGGAAACGACACCGGGGGAGTTGAGGGCGGCCCCCTGCGCACCGGAGTCGGCGACGGCCATACCCGCACCAGCCAGTACCAGACCGCTGGTGGCAGCCGCGGCGGCGATGACCTTCTTGATCATTATTCCTCCTAGTTGGAAACACGGTCCCAGCCGGGGACCGCACCTCCTGTAACGAGGATGGAGCAATGAGGCTACGAACTGACTAGATCATTCACCCGTCCCGGTCATCGCCGCACACCTGAGCGAATACCGGCACCACCCAGCCCCCCACCAGGGGGAAAAGCAGCGTCGGACCTCCCTCACGCCTGGCTCAGGAACCGGTCAAGCACCCGGACCCCGAACTGGAGTCCGTCCACCGGGACCCGCTCGTCCACCCCGTGGAACATGCCTGCGAAGTCCAGCTCCGGCGGCAGCTTCAGCGGCGCGAAGCCGAAGCAGCGGATGCCCAGATCGTCGAAGGACTTGGCGTCGGTACCGCCGGAGAGCATGTACGGAACCGCGCGGGCGATGGGGTCCTCGGCACGCAGCGAGGACTGCATGGCCTCCACCAGCGCCCCGTCGAACGTCGTCTCCAGCGCCTTGTCGGCATGGACGTCCTCGCGCTTGACGCGGGGGCCGAGCAGCCGGTCGAGGTCGGCGAGGAACTCCTCCTCGTGGCCCGGCAGGAACCGGCCGTCCACGTGCGCGGTCGCCTGCCCGGGGATCACGTTGACCTTGTAGCCGGCGCCGAGCTGCGTGGGCGCCGCCGTGTTCTGCAGGGTGGCACCGATGATCTTCGCGATGCCGCCGAGCCGGGCGAGGGTCTCCTCCATGTCCTCCGGGTCGAGCTCGATGCCGAGCGCGTCGGACAGCTCGTCCAGGAAGGAGCGGACCGTCTTGGTCACCCGGACCGGGAACTTGTGGCGGCCCAGGCGCGCCACGGCCTCGCACAGCTCCGTGATCGCGTTGTCGTTGTTGGTCATGGAACCGTGCCCGGCCGTGCCGTCCACGGTCAGCTTCATCCAGTGCATGCCCTTCTGGGCCGTCTCGACCAGATACAGCCGCAGCTGCTCGTTGACCGTGAAGGAGAAGCCGCCGACCTCGCCGATGGCCTCGGTGACCCCCTCGAAGAGATCGGCGTGGTTGTCCACCAGGTGCCGTGCCCCGTAGACGCCGCCGGCCTCCTCGTCGGCGAGGAAGGCCAGCACGATGTCCCGCGGCGGCTTGCGGCCCGTACGCATCCGGTCGCGCACGACGGCGAGGGTCATGGCGTCCATGTCCTTCATGTCGACGGCGCCCCGGCCCCACACGCAGCCGTCGGCGATCTCGCCGGAGAACGGGTGGTGCCTCCAGTCGTCGGCGTTGGCCGGCACGACATCGGTGTGCCCGTGGATGAGCAGGGCCGGACGGGAGGGGTCCTCCCCCGCGATCCGGGCCACGGTCGAGGCCCGGCCCGGCCGCGACTCGATGATCTGCGGTTCCAGGCCGACCTCGGCCAGCTTCTCGGCGACGTACTCGGCCGCCTTCCGCTCACCGGGACCCTCGTTGTTGCCGTAGTTGCTGGTGTCGATCCGGATCAGATCACGGCACAGCTCGACGACCTCGCTCTCGGCGGTCGCTGCACTCGCGGTCGCGGCGCTCTCGGCACTCACGCTGCCTCCTCTTCTCGCAGGTGGACCCCCATCCTCCCGCCCGTGCCGCGGCACCCCAAGAGCCGGGTGATCGCAGTCCCGAACGGGTGCTAAGGTTTAACCCGTCGCCAGGGCCTCCCACCGGCCCGCGCGGCTCACCCGGTCGGGGTGGCGGAATGGCAGACGCGCTAGCTTGAGGTGCTAGTGCCCTTTACAGGGCGTGGGGGTTCAAGTCCCCCTCCCGACACGACCCATTTCCCCAACGAGTGCGGGTCGAGGTTCGCCTCGACCCGCACTGTTGCTTTCCCAGGGTCATAGGTCAGCTGGAGTCCCAGCGCTGCGTAGAGTTCGGCCTTGAGCTGCGGCTTAGCCCCTCGCAGGGCCGTCCGCAGATCGTCGACGGACGAGACCAGTCCGCGAACCTCCTCCTCCGACAGACGCGGGGTTGCCTTCCGGGCCGACAGGCAGGCCATCGCTTCGGCCTTCTCAGCCCGGGCTGCCGCCATCCATGAAGCGACCGTGGGGCCTCCGCGCCGGCTTCGAGAGCTTCGCGGTAGCGCACGAGGTTCCGATCGCATTCCGCGCTGGGGGCACTGGTGGAGTGGTGGGGGCCGAGGGTGTCGGCCGCAGGTGTATCGAGCGGGTGCCGGCCGCGGTCCGGAGGTAGCTCTTCCGGTATGCCTGGGTCGGCTTCCGCAACTCCACGTGTGGCGGTGAGCCACCGACCTGGTCGCCGAGCGCGGCTACGCAACTTCACCGTGGGTGACGTCGCGGCTCGCGCGGGCGTGGCCGACACGAGCATCTGCCGCAGCTGGGGCAACCTCGAAGCGCTGGCCCAGGAAGTGGCGGTCACCCGGCTGACCGAGCAGGCACCGGCCCCGGCACCGGAAACCTCGAAGGCGACCTGCGCAGCTACGCGGCCCGCGATGTCAGCGGACCCGACGGCCCTGCGGTGCTGAGCCTGGCCGTCGCGCTCTGCACGGCGGGCCCGGACGGCGAGCGGGCCCGCGACGACTTCCTCGCCGAACGCACCCCCGTCCCGCACCGGCACCCGCCGCCCCGGTCGGCGCCGTTCCCACGTGCGTGAAACCTGCGGATCAGGAGTGGAGGGCCTCGTTCGGGGCGCGGACCTGGTTGGCCAGGCTGCGTTCGCTGATGCGGGCGGAGGGGAAGAGGAGGTCGAAGCCGTGGACCGCGCCGGGGACCTGGACGAGTTCGGTGGTGACACCGGCGGCGGACAGGAGCGCCACGTAGTTCCGGTCCTCGTCGCGGAGCGGGTCGATCTCCGCCACGGGAGATGTAGGCGGGCGGCAGTCCGCTCAGTCGGTGGCGCGGATGGGGGAGGCGTAAGGGTCGGGTCAGGTGTCCTTCGCGTAGTACTGCCGAGCGAGTTCCATGGAAATAGCGCACTCGGTGGGTGCGGTGATACGTGGCGGGGCAGCCGGTCGGGGCGCTTCTGGGACCTGGCCCGAGCCCGCAGTCTGCGCACACGCACAGGCTCGGGCGCCGGGCCTCCAGCGATCGAATCGGGACGTCACCGCACATCCAACCGCCGCGACCCCAACCCGGCGAACCTGTGCGGTCACAACACTAGAGGCGAATGTCCTCGGCCCAGGCAGGCAGGTGTGGCTTGCCCACCTCGCGGAGCACCTCCAGTCTTTCCCGGAACCGCGATATGTCCGGTGCTGCCCAGCGGAACCACTGGGTGGTGCTGGGCCAAGCGGCGTCCGCGATCGCTGTCTCTCCCTCGGTGACCAGCCAGACCGGCGGATCGGACTGTCCAAGATCCGCGCCGTCGATCAGGTGGTACTCGTACGCCTGGTGCTCCACCAGAACGAGAGCAGAAGCGGGATCACCGATGCCGTGGCTCGGCAACGTGTCAAGCGTCGCGAGCGCGTTCGCCTTCATGGCGGAGGTCATCGCCCGCACGCCGAAACCGCTGCCCGTCAGCCACAGTCCGGAAAACTTGCCGACAAGGCGCAGGACTTCGCGCACTGCCGACGGTGCGCCGGACACCCCTTGGGCGGCCAGCGCCGTGTCGATTTCCGCGTCCGTCGCGCCCACCACCGACTCCCGGCGCAATCCGCCCGCGATCACGGCTTCAAACACCGTTCGGATACCCCTGATCGCCTCAGACGACGTGCTGTCCATGGCCCCAGGCTACGCAGGAGGGGACGTCAAGAGGCGGACGGCTCGATCTCCCCCGCGAAGACGATGACCTGGTCGATGAGGCTCCGTCGCAGATGGACCACGTCCGTTCCCGCCAGACGGGGACCTCCGTCCGGCGTGGTGAAGACCCACTGGTACCGGGCCCACTCGTCAGGCATGTCCACCGCCGAGCAGCGCACCATCGTGCCGGTCCCCGCCGGGTGGCACCGGATGTCCAGTACGAACCGCTCGACCGCCGCGATTCCTTCGCTGCGCCCCAACGGCCCCCAGAAGACCACGTCCGAGGTCAGAGCCTGGGAGAGCAGAGCAGTCACATAGACGTCGTCCGAGGCGTTGAACGCGGAGATGAACGTGTCGATCGCGGAGCGTGCAATCTCTTCCTGCATGCCCCAGTAATACCAGCCGTTTCGCGTGCGCTCGTCCCACGAGCCGCCTTCCGATCACGGTGAACAGTCCCGGTCACAGCACTGGGCCGCGTTTGAGGCGTGTTCGACGATGACGAGTGTGCCTCGGCTGCCGGGGCGCACGGCATGCTCCACGCCTGCCTCGACGATGTACATCTCCCCCGCGCGTACGTCGACCTCGGTGCCGTCGGCCACCAGCCGCAGTGTGCCGTCCACGACCAGCGGTGTTTCCGGGCTCGGCCGCCGCTGGGGACGCGAATTGAACCGTTGCTTCCGGCCCGGCTCCCTCCGCGGCGTGGGCGGCCGGTCAGGTTCATCCACGGACAACCGGTGCGGCACTTGAGGGCGATCGCGTTCCGCGACGTGGAAGGGCGTGCGCAACCGGCCGCACAAGTGGGCGACTGCCGACACGTGGGAGAAGGTGTTCGCCGCGCTGTTGGCCCAGGCCCAGCGGGTGCCGGAGGTGAAGGTCCCACCACACGCATGCCGAAGCGGGAGGGAGGACCCAAAACGGCAGAGGGGAACCCCCCGGTCGCCGAAATGACGGCCGCTGGATGCGGGCTCCCCCGAGCTGACGGCCGAGGCCCGCAGTGGCGCGTGCGGGCTGCGCTGCTGCCTGAGCGAAGCCGGCAGCCGACGCGCGGGAGGTGGGCCGTCGCCCTCGTCACCTGTCTTCGGAGCGGGAGAGGAGGTTTGCGAGTACGCGCTGGGCGACGGAACGGATCGGTTTCCTGGTGGTACCCCACACCTGCACCGATCCGGTGCCGGGACCCGTGGCGATGGTCACCGATTCGCCACCGCCCCGCCGGCCGCCACTGGTCCGGAAGCCGCGTATCGGTTCGGCGGCGTCCTTTTTCCCGACCCAGCTGTTGCTGCGCTCCGTGCGGTCGAGGGCGACCATCAGGCGGTAGCGGCCGTTGGGCCCCGAGTTCCAGCCGCACATGCTGAAGTCCTCGTTCTTCGGCCCGTTCGGCCCCTCGGGGAACTCACCACCCTGCACAACGCCGTAGCCGGCCAGCTCCGTCCTGGTCAGGAGATCGGCACAGGACACACCCGAAATGTCAAGGCTCTTCCCGTCGGACGACGACGAGCAGGAAGCCACCACGCAGGCGGCGGCGAGCCAAACTGCCGCTCTGGAGGCGGCTTTGAGACGGAACACAGGGGCAGCTTGCCATGTCCGTCCCGGCTGACGCACAGGTGCGGACCGCACCGGGAGGTGCAGACAGGACCTGCCGGCTGCTGCCGGCTCGGATCTCCACTGACCAATCGGCTCCCGGCCGTGTCACTGCGCGTGGTCAGCGTCCAGGGCTCGTGGTCACCGCACGCGGCGCCGAGAAGCCGCACACCAAAGAGCCGGAGATTGTCGCCGGTCCGGCCTCCTGCGCGGGTGGGGTCCGAGGTGGACCAGCGCCAGTCGGCCGGACGCCTGACGGGGGAACCCCGGCACGTAGTCAGATGGGAGTGCCGTATGACGTGGTCCGTCCGGTGTGCCAAGGTCCGTGACCCGTGACGCGGGTGATGTCGACCGTGATCAAGCAGTGCGGATTCTTCTCGTCCAGCGCGAACCCGTGGGTGCCCGTGTACTTGAAGTAGAGCGCGTCCATGAACCGGTCGCCGTGCTCGGGGTGGTCGTCGATGGTTGCGACGCCCTCGATCAGCAGGTGACGGATGAGACCGTTCTCGCCCTTCACGGTGTCCTGGATGGAGAGCGTGCATCGTGGGTCATGGCGGAGGTTCTTGGCCTTGACACGCCACCGTGGTGTACCGAACTGGATCTGCCCCGCATCGGTGACGTCCAGCCAGATGAGTGCGACGTGCGGACGGCCATTGGGCCGCGTCGTCACCAAGTGCGCAGGGGGACGTGACTCGATGAGCGCACGTGCTTCCGGATGAAGGTCGAAAGACATTCACGGTTCCTATCCGAGCGGTGCTGATCCACAAGCCTGTGCGAGTATCCCACCCGCCTTGTTCGTCGCGCGAGGACAGCACTGTTGAGCAGCTCACCCGTCACCCAAGGCGCCATCTCGTCTGGATCGCCGGTCTGTTGGTCGTGGTGGCGACCATGAAGCGGCTGGTGCCGGGTGCATCGGGGGGAACCGTCCCAGCAGCGGTGCGCGAGCGGCCTTCGCGATCACAGGGCGGTGGTCGGCGTCGAGTCGACATGACGATCGGGAGGGCTGGGCTCGCAACCGCAGACCGATGTCCACGGCCAGTTCACAATCCCCCACGTACGACCAGTTGTTGATGTCACCCCCGGTCACGGCCCGGGCTCGACGTCTGACCCGACCGGTCCCGCGCGTCGGTGTCCCGGGCCGGAGCCGTACTCACCAACCGCGGGGTGCTGCTGGTCAAACCGGCCTACAAGGCCGGGTGGAACCGGCCCGGGGGTGACCAGAGGACTCCGTTATGGCTTCACATACCCAGCCGCTCACCAGGCTGGGGGAGCTGACCTTCCAGGCCGACGACGAGACGCTCGCCCTGGAAGTACGCGCTCTTGTCGATCCGGCTGCCACGCTGCGTCTCAACGGAAAGCAGTCTGACGTGGCGGGCTGTCTCCGGCACGTGTCGGAGCTGCGTTCCGCTATGGACGAGGGAACGATCACTGTGCTCGATGAGGCCAGCGACGGGGCGACAGGCACCATGGCGACACGGGTCGCGGTGCGGATGACCAGGAAGGACGGATCCGTTGTGCAGGGCGAATCACATCTCATCGGCCGACTCGGCGACGATGGCCGAATAACGAAGATGGTCGAGACCGGTCGGCTGCTCACGCCGGAGGACGATCCGGTCGAGGAGAGCTGAACATCATGTTCGACAGATGAGCAGGGCACGATCGAGTCCCGGCGGCAACGGCTGAACCCGGGACACGGACCACGCTTTCCCCCACCCACCTGTGTACGACGGCGGTATGCGCCCCTGCGTAATCCGCCTCCACCGACGGGGGCACCGCGCCCGCGCACACACCGCACGAGCCAGCCGTCAACGCCACCGGCCTCTACAGTGCATCAGCCGAGTGACACCTGCGGCGCTGTAACGAGTGCTTGCCGCGCGATCTGACCTGCTCCGTCCGGGAGTACTCGTCACGACGCCCCGCAGCCGGACAACATGCCCGCGGCCGGCACGGTCACCGGGCGTCCGCACCGGACGCTGGTGCGTTCGCGCTTCACGGTCGTGCCGGCTCCAGGAGTTCGCCGAGCACGTCGTCGAGCATCGCCGCATCCTGGGCGGCCCTGCCCAGCGCCACTCCGTCCCATGGGGCCAGCCGGCGCAGGGAGGAGTAGGTGCCCGCTGTGACGGCGCCGCCGTAGAGCAGGGTCGGGTTCACATGGTCGGGCGTCTCCTGCTGGAGGGCTGACAGTACCGCGGCGGCCTGGTGGGGCTCGGCGGTCTGTGCGGAGCCGATCGCCCACGCCGGTTCGTAGAGCACGACGGCCGCCGCTCCGGCAGGCAGGTCCCGCAGCGCGGTGGACGCCTGGCGACGGACCTGAGTCACGGTCTCGGTGCGACCGGCACGTTCTTGCTCACCGACGCAGATCACCGGCGTCAGCCCGGCCGCCGAGGCCGCCCGGGCCTTGCGGGCGACAAGTCGGTCGTCCTCGGCGAACAGGCGGCGCCGTTCGGCGTGCCCGACCATGACGTGGGTGCAGCCGATCTCGGCGAGCAGGCCGGCTGAGACCTCCCCGGTGACGGCTCCGGCCTCGCACCACACGTTCTGGGCTCCGGTGGTGAGGCCGGTTTTCCCGAAGCGCCGTACGCCGAGAGGCAGAAGCGGGTACGGCAGGCAGACGCAGAAGCGCAGCCGCCCCAAGGAATCCGCCCTGGGCAGGAGGACGTCGTCGATCCAGTTCTCGGTCTGTCGCAGTCCGAGGTTCATCTTGGTGCTGGTCAAGGAAACCGGTGTCGTCATGGCGGTACCGTGCCTATTCGAGGTTGGTATGGGCGGCGAGCATGTCGCGGGGATCGACCTCATACATCCACTGGTAGGCGAGGACGAGCGAGTCGAAGAACAGCAGAGCGCCCTGCTCGAACAGAGTGCCCACGAATTGGGTCGAGCGGTCGGGCTCGTGGTCCTGGCTGTACTCGGCAAGGTGGACCACCAGGTCCGCCCTCCGGGCCAGACAGGAATCGGTGTTCGCCGTCACCAGCGCGATCCGGGCGCCTGCTCTCGCAGCGTTCTCCGTCATCGCCATGACTGTGGGCGTCTCCCCTGAACCGCTGCACACCAGCAGCAGGTCGTCCGGGCCGATGGCGGGCGTGGTGGCGTCTCCGGCGACGTGAGCGCGCAGTCCCAGATGCGTCAGACGCATCGCGAAGCCCTCCGCGGAGAGTTTGGAGCGGCCGGCTCCCACGACGAAAATCCTCGCTGCGTCACGGAACGCGGTGACGAAGGCGGCGGATGCCTCGTCGTCGACCCGGGAAAGCAAGGCATCGAGTTCGCGGATGATGATGCGCCGGGCCGAGGGGTAGGGGCCGTCGACACCCACAGCCGCCTCGGCCGGGGGCACGACGGTTTCGGGAGGCTTCTGTTGGTCGACCATGTGAAGTCAGTCCCATTCGGAGCGGTGAGAAGTGTCCAGCAAGATGGCGACGGATGAGCGGCAGGGAAACGAATTGCCGGTGCAGCACTTCTTCGCCGGGCCCGGGTGACGCCGGGCGGCAGAGAGTGAATGCGGTTGACCGGCCGGTCGGGGGCCGCTTGTTCGCGCGCGGATCGGGTTTCCGTCATCGCCTCCGCCGCTCATACGTTGCTGTCTACCCTTGCTTCGGGGCTGCTCGTACTTGTGGAAGCGCGGGCGTACGTGAACGCGTTGAACGATGTTCCTGCCGATGTCCGGGACGGGGCATGCATGAGTGCAGGAACGGCCTGCTGGCGTCGTCTCTCGTTGCTCGGATTCCTCCGCCGCTTCGGGGCGCCGGAAGGAGCCTCAGGGCCCACCGCTGGTCGACCGGGCGGGGCCGGACCGCGTCACCCATCGTCTGGCGCCGCCTGCCGAGGCCCCGGTATCGCAGAGGACGGCTTTCACCGAAAGCCGTGTTCAAGTGTGCGGATTTCAACGCGTTCACGCCCCGGGGAAGGGGTTCGGCTTCCGCCGGTGGCGTGCGTCCGGTCTCCTCGGGAGCAGCTGCCGCCTTCCGAGTGCGGCATGTCCATTCGCTGCGGTCCGGGGTGCGGTCTTCCCACACCTGCCGGACCGCTGAATGATGTCCGTATGGACTCTCCGTGTCTTCACGAACAGCAAGCTGATCTCCTCATGGGCAGCGGAACGTGAAACCGGACAGTGGATAGGCTGAGTGCGCCGACCTGAGACGGAAATCGTCGAACAGCAAGGCAAGAAAAGGGCAAGAAGGAGAAGAGGCGAGTCAATCATGAACACGGAACGTCAATCCGCAGTCCGTCTGATCGACGAAGCTCTGGGTTTCCTGTTCCCGGCGGCGCTGCGCGCTGCAGCCGTCGTACGGGTGGCCGACCACATGGCGGACGGCGAGCGAAGTGTCGAGCGGCTCGCCGAGGCGTGTGGTGCTGATGCCCGTAACCTCGGGCGGATCCTGCGGCTGCTGGCCACTCGCGGCGTGGTCGAGGAGACCGGTGAGGGACGCTTCCGTCTGACCGCCACCGGCCAGGCTTTACGCTCGGACGTCCCGCATTCCGCCCATGCCGCGATTCTGATGCTGACCGACGCCACCATGTGGCGCCCCGCCGGGGAGATGCACCGCTGCCTGGCCGACGGCGGCTCCGCTTTCAGTGGCATCTTCGGGACGACGTTCTTCGACCACTTCGCGCAGGACGCGGAGACGGCCGCCGTGTTCCACGTGGGCATGGCCGCCATGTCGGAGCACGAGAACCAGCCTGTCGCCGAAGCCTATGATTTCCCGCCCGTCGGCACTGTTGTGGACGTCGGCGGCGGCCATGGCGGCCTCCTCCTGGAGGTACTGCGCCGGCAGGCCAACCTGAACGGCGTGCTCTACGACCAGGGCCACGTCCTCGCCGGCCATCGGCTCGGTGACCATGACGACGTCACCGGCCGGTGGACAGTGGCCGAAGGGGACTTCTTCTCCTCGGTTCCGCGGGGCGACATCTACCTGCTCAAGCGCATCCTTCATGACTGGGACGACGAGCAGTCCGCGACGATCCTCCGCAACTGCGAGCGGGCCATGGCTCCCGGCGGTCGCATCCTCGTCATCGACGCCGTCGTGCCACCGGGGGACCTGCCCCACCAGTCCAAGACGCTGGATCTGATGATGATGGCCTCCCTCGGAGGACGGGAACGTACCCGGCGTGACTTCGTCCAGCTCTTCGACGAGGCCGGACTGCGCCTGGAGAAGATCGTTCCGACATCGACCGTACTGTCCGTCGTCGAGGCGGTGAGCGTCTCCGACTCATAGGCACCCGATGCGGGTTGCCGGCTTCCGGAGGCTGTTCGCCGTGGGCCTGCCGCGGCAGCGGGCCCGGGCCCGCACAGGGCGGCTTCGGCCCGGCCTGTCGATCGCGGATCGCCGCTCGCGTGGTTCACCGCACGGTCTGGTCGAACTCGTCCTGGTCGAGGGCGGGGTGGGGCAGCGGGGTGGGACGGTCCCTGTCGTGGCGCAGGCCGTCCAGGATGAGGGTGAGGTAGCGCTTCCACAGCTCGGGCGTGACGCTCCGGCTCTGCTGCATGACGACCCCGAGCATGCGCTGGAAGAGCGGGAAGTCGGTCGGCTCGATGTCCCCACGCAGTTGGCCGGACTGCCGGGCGCGGGCGATGACGGCGCTGACTGCCGGAGTGAGGCGCTCCCGGGCGGCGGCTGCCCGCTCCTGGGCGTGCGTTCCCTCCAGCAGGAACGCCCTCAGCCCGCGGTCCTCGGCGAGGTCCTGGCCGGTGGCGAAGAAGAGCTGCACCAGCCCCTCCCAGGGGTCTTCGTGGGCAAGCGCCTGTTCCGCCAGCCCGATCAGGCGCTGCAGGGCGCTTTCGAAGACGGCGTCGATCAGTTCCTCGCGGTTGGCGAAGCGGCGGTAGGCCGTGCCGACACCGACGCCCGCATGACGGGCGATGTCGTCGAGGGTGACATCCAGTCCCCGGCTGGCGAAGACCTCCTGGGCAGCCGCGATGATGCGCCGCCTGTTGCGTTCCGCGTCCGCCCGCAGGGGGCGTGCCGGGGAGTTCTCGGGGCGTGCGGCGGAGGCGGTCGGGCGGCTCATGGCTTCCACTTTACCCACGGAAGTGGAGATACCTTCTCCACTTCGATGCTACGGTGACCCGCAAGTGGAGAGATCTTCTCCACTTGCTGCCCGCGCACGCAGGGGCGGCCCCGGTGTCCGCAGGAGCCCGCACCCCCTGGGGCTCCGCCCGAGAGGAAAGAGACAAGACCGCCATGAACGCACCCCGCGCCTTGATCGTCGGAATGGGTATCGGCGGCCTGGCCGCCGCGATGCGCCTGCGCGAGATCGGCTGGGAGCCCGTCCTCGTCGAACGCTCCGCGAACAGGCGTCCCCCCGGATACTTCGTCGGCCTTTTCGAGACCGGCCGCGCCACCGCACAGCGGATGGGTGTACTCGATGCCATCGGCGACCGGACCGACGTCGGCAGCATCACCTACGACATCGACCGCTCGGGGCGGCGCCGTCCCGGCATGGGGTACGGCGACCTGCCCGGCGGTCCGCGCATGCTCCTGCGCGGGGACATCGAGGCCGCCCTCCACGACGCCGTCGCGCCCCGCACCGAGATCCGGTACGGCACCACACCGATATCCCTCGACGAAGACCCCGGCGGCGTGGACGTCACGCTGCGTACCACCGCGGGCGACGAGGTCACCGAGACCACGGAACGCTTCGGCCTCGTGGTGGGCGCCGACGGCCTGCGCTCCACCGTGCGCCGCCTGGCGTTCGGCCCGGACGCGCGGTTCATGCGACCGCTCGGCCACATCATCGGCGCCACGATCCTCAAGGAACCGGTGCCCGGCCACCGGCCGCAGGACGGCGTCGTCCTGGCCGAACCGGGCCGCTCCGTATGGACCTTCCCCTTCTCCGACCACCGGCCCGGGCTGCTGTTCAACTACCGCACCGACGACGAGGACGCCCAGTTCCGCCGCCCGCCCGTCGAGTCACTGCGCCGCGCCTTCGGGCCCGAACCGGCCGGGCCCGTCCTGGAACACCTCCTCGGGCAGTTCGAGCAGGCCGACGACTACCTCTTCAACTCCGTCCACCAGGTGGAGATGCCGGCCTGGCACACCGACCGCGTCGTCCTGCTCGGCGACTCCGCCTGGTGCATGACCCTCTACTCCGGCATGGGCGCCTCCACCGCCCTGGCCGGCGCGGATCTGCTCGGCACGCTGTTGCAGCGCAACGGCGGGAACATCACCCGGGCGCTGCGCGAATGGGACCAGCGGCTGCGCCCGTTCATCGCCCTCCAGCAGCGCAATGGCCGCACGCAGGGCCTGACGATGTTCGTGCCGCAGCGCCGCCGGGACAAGGCCGTGCGGACCTTCACCCAGACGCTGCTGCGCCATCCGTTCGGCAGGCGCGTGATGAAGCCCCTGGTCACCCGGCGGTTCAAGGAGAAGTCCGTGGACATCGCCGCGGTCTGACGCCGCACGCGCCCGCCCCGCGCCCCGCCCTTGCCGCCTCCGGCCGGCCTCTTCCGGGCTCGGACGGCGGGTCCCGGCAGTAGCCCCGATGGCCACGGCCCACGTCGATTCCACCCGACGCTGATCAACTCCGACGATGCCGCCCGCGACGTGCCACACCCGGCCCGTCGGCCGACGTCACGGCTGCGGTACGCCCGGCCGGCGGCACGGCGCCGGTACGTCCGGGCCGACGGCACGGCGCGCCGGTACGTCCGGCCGACCGCGACGGGCGTTGTTACGAAGTACGGACACAAACCCGTGAACAAGACGTGCCGGGGCGCCATCTCACCGGTTGCAGCACACAAGAAGTGCGGCCGGCGCCCCCGGAAGGACGGGAGGCGCCGCATTCCGAGACCTACCGGGGGGACCCGCATCATGAACGCTCGCCGTACTCGTCGTACCGTCCGCTCCGCCGGCCTGGTGGCCGTCGCCGTCGCCGCGGCGCTCTCGCTGACCGCCTGCCAGGGCGGGGACAGGGACGCCGCCCTGGAGAAGAAGGACTCCGCCTCCGCCGCCGCTTCGTCCACCGGGAACGGTGAGGCGAAGAGCGACGCCGTCCGGACCGAGGCGGGCAAGGCCCAGGCCGGCGGGTCGTCCGCCTCGGCCACCTCCTCGAAGAAGGGGTCCCCGGACCGCACCCAGAAGCTGGCCGACGGCAGCACGGCCGAGATCTACAAGCTCGGCGAGCAGCACTACCGCGCCAAGATCGTCAACAGCGGTTCGGTCCTGGCCACGCTGGAGACGAAGGGGCACGACGCCGGGCTCGACGCCAACGACATGTTCGTCGTGCTGACGCTGGGCGGCGAGGTCCACTCCTGGATGGGCGGCGGACAGCAGGGTCCGGGCACCTTCAAGCTCGCGGGCGGCTGGACGGCCAAGGTCAAGAAGCTCGGTGAGCTGCGGTACCGGGCTCAGATCATCGGCAACGAAGGGGTGGCCGCCACGCTGGAGACGAACGGGCACGACGCCGGGCTCGACGCCAACGGCTCGTACATCGTGCTCAGCGCCGGCGGCGTGATCAGCGCCCACGTCTGAGCCCCTGCCGGGCTACGGCGGTGGGGCAGCCCAGTGGACGGCTCCACCGCCGCGGCGACCCGCCTGTCAAACGGCCTTCGGAGCACAACTGCTCGGCTTCCGGCCGGGGACGGGCGCGCTGCGCTCGACACCCCGGCCGTCGCCATGGCCGCCCGCCGTTCCGGCCTCGGCCCGGGGTACGGCCGGGGCACCGAGGCGGCCGGACCCCGGCCGCCGGGCACCTTACGGGCAAGCCTCGACGCACCGGACCAGGCGTGTCCCGCCAGGTCCGGCTCGCGTGACCAGCGTTGCGGCGACGGGTGCGTACCGACGCGGCCGGCCGGTGTCGCAGCGGCTCCGGGCGGTGGGGTGTCCGCGGTCGCCACCATCCCGCCGCCCGGTCGTTGCCTATGATGTGAATTTCTCGCATCAGGTGCCCGCGGGCACCGTTCTGCGTCTGCACGACGTGCACAAGGCGTACGGCCGGCGCCCGGTGCTGCGCGGGGTGAGCCTCGATGTGCCGTCGGGCTGTCTGCTGGGCATCGTCGGGGCGAACGGCGCCGGCAAGAGCACTCTTCTGCGGATCCTGGTGGGCCAGGCGGCGGCCGACAGCGGGACGGTCCGGTGCCGGGGGCGGATCGGGTACTGCCCGCAGGAGACGGTGCTGCACCCGGCCTTGACCGTCCGGGAGCACGTCCGGTTCTTCCAGGCCGCCTACCGGCTCGACGACTGCCGGCGCGTGTGGCAACTGCTGGAGTAGTTACGGTTCGACGAGAGTCCCCGCAGCCGTCTGCACACGCTCAGCGGCGGGACACGGCAGAAGCTGAACCTGGCGCTGGGGCTGATGCACGACCCCGAAGTGCTGTTGCTGGACGAGCCCTACCAGGGCTTCGACTGGGAGACCTACCTCCGTTTCTGGGACATCGCCAGAAGCCTGTGCGAGCGCGGCCGGGCCGTCGTGGTGGTCTCCCATCTGGCCCATGACCGGGAGCGGCTGGATGTGCTGCACCGGCTCCGGAACGGTGTCCTGGAGGTCGAGCACGGCGCTGGGGCGGGGGGCGGCGCATGAGGTGGTGGGTGCGGTGTCTCGGGACGGCGGTGCGCCACGCGGCGCTCGAACAGGCGCGGAACCGCCTGGCGTTGGTTCTGGTGCTCTTCTTCATCCCGCTGTGGCTGAATCTCGCCTACTGGGTGCTGCCCGGCGATCCGGTGCGGTTCTTCCTGCGCGCGGCCGGCCGGCCGGTGAGTCTGGACGCGAACACGGTGACGCAGCTGTCGGGGGCGCTGCACTCCCTCGCGCTGATCGTCGGGTTCATGATGTTCCTCGCCACCAGCCGGTCCGGCGGGTTCGACCACCGTCTGGTGCTCGCCGGGTATCCGCGGCTGTGCCTGCTGCTGGCCCGCAGCGGCGTGCTGCTGGTCACGGCGGCGCTGACGGCCGGGTACGCCACGGCGTGGGTATGTGCCTTCTACCTGCCGGAGCGTCTCGACGTCATGGCCGGTGCGTTCATGGTGGGGGCTTTGACGTACGGAGGTGTGGGAATCCTCCTGGCGGCGATGCTGCGCAGCGAACTCGCGGGGATGTTCGTCGTCATCATGGTCAGCCTGATCGACCTGACCTTGCAGAACCCTGTCGCCAACCCTTCCGCGGACAGCCCCTTGTTGCGGTGGCTGCCCGCGTACGGCGCGGTGCAGGGGGCCGTCTCCGCCGTCGGACTCGGCGCCGTCCCCTGGCGTCAGCTCCTGCTGGGGCTGTGCTGGTCGGCCGGGCTGACCGCGGCCGGAGTGGTGGCCTTCACCGCGCGGACGAGCCGACGCGCCTCCGTGCGGGCGCTGCTGGGCCGCCGCGCCACCGGGCCCGCCCTCCGCATGGTGACGCTGCGCCTGCTGCATCCGGTGCGCGCACGCGTCTACCGGCAGGCCGGCGTCCACGACGTGGTGGTCGTCAAGGGGTACGAGATCTGCCGTCGCCTGGTGCGCCGTTCGGGCCCCGTCGAAGCCGCCGTCCCCCAGCTCTTCCCCGCCCGCCTGCGGCCGGTGCTGTGGGCCGTGTACGGGTACGGACGGCACCTCGACGGCCTCTCCGACACGCGGCGGCTCGGCCGGCGGGACAGGTACGAGCGCGTCAGCCGGTTCGGTGAACTCCTGGAGGCCGATCTGCGGCGGGGCCACAGCGAGGACCCGCTGCGGGCGGCCGTCGTGCACGCCCTGTGGACGTGGGACCTGCCCGGCGACGGGATGGCGGCGACCGACAGGGTCTACCGTCAGGACGCCGAGGGCACGAGCGCCCTCGCCACCTGGGAAGACTGGTCGGCCTACTGGCGCGCGCTCACCTTTCCGTTCGGCGTCAGGCGCCTGTTGAACCTGTTCACCGCGCCCGGCCTGGCCTTCGTGCCCGCCGACGCCGAGGCACTGCGCGCCTGGACCGACGCGTTCAACCTCCTGGACACGCTGCGCGATCTGCGGGAGGACGCGGCGGAAGGCTTCGTGAAGCTCCCGTCCGCCGTGCTCGACGAGTACGGCGTCAGCGCCGGGGATCTGGCACGGGGGCAGGCGGGAGGCCGGTTCGCGGACATGGTCCACGCGATGACCGCCCGGGCCCGGCAGTGGCTGGAGCAGGCCGCGACCGCCGGTGCCCAGCACCCGCCGCTGGCCGCCGCCCTGCGGACCGTCGTCGAGCTGCATCTGCTCGAACTCGACCGCATCGACCGCAACCCCCGCGCGCTGCTGAAAGGGCCCTCCAGGGCCGACCCGGTCCGTTTCCACTGCACGCTGGCGCGTGGCCGCTTCCGCGTCGCGCGAGCCTGGCGCCGCCATGCCCGGAGCGCACCGCACCTGCCGCCCACCGTCACGCTGCCGCAGCCCGCCGCGGACAGCCCCGCCGCGCCGGACACCCGGCCCTTGCTCCCGCCCGTGCCGCACGCCGGTGGTGCCCGGCCGCCCCGGCTGCCGGCTCACCTGCGCCCGCGGCATGTGGCGATCATCATGGACGGCAACGGGCGCTGGGCCGTCCGCCGGGGTCTGCCGCGCACGGCAGGGCACGACGCCGGCCAGCGTGCCGTGCGGGAGACCGTGTACGGGGCCTTGGAGATCGGGCTGCCCTGTCTGAGCCTGTACTCCCTCTCCACGGAGAACCGCGAGCGTCCCGCCGCCGAGATCGCAGCGATCCTGCGCCTCTTCCAGGACGGCCTCGACACGGAGACCGAGGAGGTGTGGCGGCGCGACGTCCGGCTGCGCTGGTCCGGTGTCCCCGACGGGCTGCCACCCGATCTGGTGCGCTCACTGCGCCGCACCGAACACCTCACCCGCGACCGCACGGGTCTGACGCTCAACATGTGTGTCAACTACGGCGGGCGCGACGAGATCGCCCATGCCGCCCGCGCCCTCGCGCGCCAGGTGGCGGACGGGGCCCTCTCCCCCGACGCGATCACTCCGCGCCATGTGGCCGCCCAGCTGCACCTGCCCGACCTGCCGGACGTGGATCTGCTCATCCGCACCAGCGGCGAACAGCGCACCTCCAACTTCCTGCCGTGGCAGTCGACCTACGCCGAACTCGTCTTCCTCGACACCCTGTGGCCTGATGTCGACCGTACCCATCTGTGGCAGGCCGTCGCCGCCTACGCCCGGCGCGACCGTCGTTTCGGAACCACCCGCTCCACACCGGGCACGCCGGGCGAACATCCTTTCCAGGGGTGACTTTTCGCGTACGGCGCAGGCCCGTCGGTATGCCTGTATGAGAAAAGACCCGCTCCGGGCAGATCCGGCCCGCCTTCTCGTCGAGGAGCCCCGCCATCATGAAGCCCGCCCGCACCCTCCAGTGGTCCGCCCTCACCGTCGCCGCGGCTGCCGCCGTCCTCGGCGCCTCGTCCCCCGCCGTGACCGCTTCACCTCAGGCTCAGCCCCGTCCCCCGCAGCAGGCCGTGGACGGCTCCTCGCTCCCGGCCACGGCCGCCAGCGCGCAGGCGGCCCCGGTGCCGCCCGCGTGCCAGGAGATGATCTTCAAGACGAAGGAGAAGTTCCCCACGACCCGCTACACGGTTCCCGACGAGCCGTGGAACGCCCTGCTGGGCGCCATGGGCAATCTGACCCCGGCCGAGCAGGCCGAGCTGACCGAGACCGCCTGCGCGGCGTGGAACCGCTGGGCCGCCGCCAACGGCCCCACCGTCGCGACCGATCTGGACAACCGCTACCGCAACGCCGCCCCGCCGGCGTGCAACAAGTTCACCGTCTCCACCCTCGGGGCGATCAAGAAGTACGCCCCCGGTGTCCCCGCCGCGACCCGGCGTCTGGAGAAGGTCGTCAAGAAGGTCTGGACCGAAGCCATGACCAAGTTGTCCACCTCCGCCCCCGACGCGGCCTGCCGCACCGCCTACAGCGCGGCCAAGACCGGCTGGTAGGGGCCGGACCGGCGACCGGGCGCCGCCCGGGGCGCGGAACCGGCGGCCGAGCGCGACCCCGGGGCACGGAACCGGCGGCCGAACGGCACCCGGGGCACGGAACCGGCGGCCGAACGGCACCCGGGGCGCGGGCTGCCGGTCCGGGGCTTCCCGTGGGTGCGGCGCGGTCCGCCCCCCCCGGGGTGCCGCTGTCAGCCGGGCAGGGCTCGCGAAGGGCCCTGCGGCGGCTCCGGGGCGTCGCGTCCGGCAGGCTCGGCGCCGTGCTCGCGGACCGCGATGCGGGCGAGCTTGGTCAGCATCATGCCGTTGCGCAGCTTGACGAAGTAGTCCACGGGGAAGCCGTGCATCCGGGTGCCGGGGCCCAGCAGGGGATGCCAGTCGAGGACGAAGAGGGTGTTCTCGCCCCAGGGGATCAGGTTCATGGCGATGCGGGCCGCACCGAAGGGGTCCGCCTTGGCCTCCAGTTCGAGGCGGCGCCGCGGCTCGCAGATGCGGACGACGCAGGTGTCGTCGATCGTCAGCGGGCCGGTGCCGAGGCGGACCTCCAGCCGTGCCCCCACCTCCGGCCAGTGGGCGTCCGCGGCCAGGATGCGCTGGGTTCCCGTCACCCACTCGCCGTAGCGGTGCCCGTCGGACAGCAGGCTCCACACCTCGGACGGCGAGCTGAGAATGAGGCGGCGGTTACGTGCCACGCCGACCACGCTCCTTCCACCGGAGGCCGGGAAGTTCCCGCGGGCTGGGGCCCGGGCCGGCCGGAGCGGCCGGCTCCCCGACTGCCCGGGTGCTCTTCGACGCTAGCCGCGCGGCACGCGACCGGCACCGGCACCCCGCGCGCGTACGGGACGCGCGGCGGCGGCGGACCGGCCGCTGACCGGCCCTGCCGTCCTCCCGGCCGCGACGGTGTCCGGCTCACCCGGCCAGGTGAGGGGCGGGGGCCGTCGCCGCTCAGGCCGGCTCCCGGTCGCCGCTCAGGCCGGCCGCCGTCGTAGTGAGGTGCCGGGCCAGGAGCGCGGCGGCGGTGTCGGCGTCGCGGGCCAGTGCCGCCTCCTCCAGGCGGCGGTGCTCCTCCGCGCCGTCCCGGCCGGGGTTGCGGTGCGCCGACCAGCGGCGGGCCAGTTCGCTCGCCGTCCACATCCGGTCGAAGGTCTCCAGCAGGACGGGGTTGCCGCAGCCCTCCAGCAGGGCGCGGTGGAAGATCCGGTGGGCCTCGGCCCAGGCGTGGCTGTAGTGCGTGTCCTCTTCCGCGGTGTACGGCGGGGTGCGGACCAGGCGGTGGTGGGCGGCGCGTACGCGGGCTTCCCAGTCGAGGTCGCCGCGCTCGACGGACATGCGCAGTACGGCCGGTTCGACGGTGCGCCGGGCCTCGGCGATCTCCTGCCAGCGCCGGTGGCACACGGCCGGGACGGCGAAGCCGCGGTTGGGCAGCCGGTCGGCCAGGCCGTCACCGACCACCCGCACCAGTGCCTCGCGCACCACGGCCAGGCTGACGCCGTGTTCCTTCGCCAGGTCCTGCGGTTTGAGGGCCTCACCGGGGGCGTGCTTTCCGCTCATGATCGCGTCCCGGAGGCGGGCGTAGACCTGCTCGGACAGCATCTGCTTGACGGGGGTGCTGGTCGAGTGGGCCGTCTGTGTCATGGGGCCAGCATAGACAACCGGCCAGATAATCGATTATTACTGCTAATGTCGATCGCGCCGCGCCTCGCCGTCTCCCGACGTCCGGGAGGAAACGACGTGGAAGAAGCGCGGCGCACTCCTTCCGAAAGAGCAGGCACTCATGCACCTGGACCACGTTCCCGCCCCCGCCGCCCCGGACGACGGGGCAGTGGCTTTGGACGCCGTCCGTGAGGTGAGCGACGCGGTCAGCGCGGCTCATCTGTTCATCTACCTCGTCCCCGAGAGCGCTGAGGAGGCGGCCCGGCTCGGTGTCACCGAACAGGGACGGTCCTACCTGGCCTTCCGCTCGGCCGCGATGGGCGCGGTCCCGTGGCAGGTGACATCGGCGGCCTTCTACAACTTCAGCCCCCGGGCGGTGCGGGAAATGGCGGGCGTGTGGGACGCCGCATCGCCCGAACGCTGGCAGGACGCCCGCTTCACGGCCGCCGGGCGCGCGATGCGACGTGTCGGGGTCTCCCTCACCGACGACCAGATCGCCGAGGCCCGGTCGCTCATCGATCCGGTCGTGGCGGGCGCCGACTACGCCGGAAAGGTGCTGGCCGCCGCCAACGCCTCCGTCCCGCTGCCGTCCGATCCCCTCGTCGCGCTGTGGCAGCAGATCACGGTGGTACGCGAGTGGCGCGGCGACGCGCACCTCGTCGTGCTCGCCGACAACCGTCTCGGACCGTGCGACTGCCTCGTCCTGCACACCGCCACGGGGCAACTGCCCGTCGGGCTCATCCGGGCGACCCGTCAGTGGAACGACGAGGAGTGGAACGCGGCGACGGCCCGTCTCGTCGCCCGCGGCTGGCTCGACGAGACCGGCGCGCTGACCGAGGCCGGCCGCGCGGCACGCGAGCGCATCGAGCGGGAGACCGACGCCCACTGCGCCGCGCTGTGGGCGCCGCTCGGCGAGACGGGCACCCGCCGTCTCGCCTTCCTCATCGCGCCGGTCAACGAAGCGTTCGCGGCTGCGGGCACGTTCCAGGCCGTCAGCCGGGCTTCCTAGCCCTCCCCCGGCCGGCACCGGTGTGCCCCGGCTGATGCGGAGCGCCGGATTCCCCTGCGGCTTAAGGTGGCACCCGAGGAGCGATCCCGGGACGCCGGCCGGTGCCTGCCCCGGCGCGCCGGGGCTGTCACGGAACGCAGGGGTGAGGACGTGTGATCGGGACCGCTTTCCGTACCGACGACGTGCCGGTGGCCGACCGGTTCGACTACTGGCGCGAACTCGTCGGCCGCACCCGTGCGAGCGAGATGAGCAGCGCCCACGCGGCCGATTTCCGGGCGGAGTTGTGGCTCATGGAGCTGGGGCCGGTGACGGTGTGGCCGACCTCGGTGCTGCCCACGCGCTACCGGCTGAGCCCCCGCATGGCGCGCCGGACGGACTCCGGGTCGTACCACTTGACGCTGCTGCTCGACGGAGGACTGGCCCTCGAACTCGGCGGACGCACGGACACCTTCGGCCCGCACGACCTGCACATGGTCGACGACTCGCAGCCCTTCGACCTCCGGCCCGCAGACGACGGCGCAGCCCGTGCCGTCAAAGGCGTGGGCGTCGACTTCCCCAAGGCCCTGCTGCCGCTGCCGCCGCACCGGGTACGGACCGTGCTGGGACGCGGGCTGTCGGGGCGCGAGGGTGCGGGCGCCCTGCTCAGCGGCTTCCTCACCGGTCTGGAGCAGCAGGCCGCCGTCCTCCAGCCGCGGGACGCGCCCCGGCTGGGGACGGTGGTGCTGGAGCTGGTCGCCGCCTGGCTGGCGCAGGCGCTGGACGCCGAGGAGGCGTTGCCGCCCGAGACACGGCAACAGGCCCTGCTGCGGCGGATCACGGCGTTCATCCGCCAGAACCTGCACGATCCCGAACTCACACCGGGGACGGTCGCCGCCGCGCACCACATTTCGGTCAGTCATCTGCACCGTCTCTTCGAGCAGCAGCCACACGGGTACACGGTCGCCGCGTGGATCCGCAGACAGCGCCTGGAGCACGCGCGGCACGATCTGGCGGACCCGGCACTGCGCACCACCCCGCTGCACGCCGTCGCCGCCCGCTGGGGCATCACCCGGGGCAGCGACTTCAGCCGCGCCTTCCGGGCGGCCTACGGGCTCTCCCCCAGGGAGTACCGGGCGCGGGCGCTGCTGGAGCGGCAGCGGACGGGGCCCGCGACCGTCCGCTAGTGCCGCATCCGGCCATCTCGCGCCGGGTGCTCTGTGACGATGACGTCATGGACGAGGACGTCATCCCCATTCTGCGCGTCGAGGACGCAGCGGCGGCGGTCGCCTGGTACGAGCGGCTGGGCTTCGCCAAGCAGTGGGAACACCGCTTCGAGCCGGGGCTTCCGGCGTTCGTCGAAGTCGCCCGGGACGGGGTGCGGCTGTTCCTGTCCGAGCACGAGGGCGACGCCCGTCCCGGCACGCTGGTCTACCTCCGCGTCCGTGAGGTCGAGGCCGTCGCTTCGGAGTTCGGCGTGCGGGCCGAGGAGGCCCCGTGGGCGCGTGAGATCGAGCTGCGCGACCCTGACGGCAACCGGCTGCGGATCGGCACGCCGACGGAATGACACCCGCCGGCAGCGCGCGGCGACCGGTGGTGCACCGGCGGCGGACGCGGACGAAAGCTGCTGTCCGCGCGGGCTGACCACCGGCTGCCGGCCGTCGCCGACAGTGCCGCCGTTGCCTGCTGCTGCACCGAGTTGCGACGCGACGGCAAGAAACCGGAGACGGATCGACAACACCGCCGCGCCTCCTCCCGGCACTCTTGAGCGCACACACCGCCAGGGCGCGCGTTCGCTGACGAGCCCGGCCGCGCAGGGGACGGCCGGGCTCGCGACGCGATGCGCGGTTCCTCCGGCGCGAGGGAGGCGCACGGCGCCCCCAGGGCCACGGCGCAGCCCGCCGCGCCCCGTTGGCACGCTCCTCGCGCCTCAGCGGGGCGGCCCACCCGGCGGCCGGAGCCCGGCCGCTCCCCCTCCTCCGGTCCGGGCCAGGTTCCAGGCGTAGGAGCGGCGGCTGCGGAGGGTGTCGGGATGGTCAGGCCCAAGGACGCGGGCCCGGTCGGCTGCCACCCGTCCCATCAACTCCGCCGCCCGCTCGTGGTGTCCGGCCAGGCCGAGGTTCCACGCATGGCCGTGGCGGCTGTCCAGGGTGTCCGGGTCGTCCGGCCCCAGTGCCCGGACCCGGCCGGCGGCCACGCTCTCCATCAGGGCGGCGGCCTCCTCGTGCCGCCCGGCCTGGCCGAGGACCCAGGCGCGGCTGTGCCGGCTGTTGAGCGTGTCGGGATGGTCGGGGCCCAGGACGCGGGCCCGGTCGGCGGCCACCCGCTCCAGCAACTCCTCGGCCAGGGCGTACTGTCCGGCCTGGCCGAGGTTCCACGCGTGGCCGTGCCGGCTGTTGAGCGTGTCGGGATGGTCGAGGCCCAGGACACGGGCCTGGTCGGCGGCGAGCTGCTCCATGATCCGGGCGGCGGCCGGCGGGCCGATGGTCCGGGTCGTCTGCTCCGCCTCGGTCATACGGCGGGTCAGCTCCCGCGTGTCCGGCCCGGCCGGCGCGGTGGTGGCCTCCGGGCCGCCTGGCTGCCGGGCGCCCGAGTCCGGGACCGCGTGGTGCGGCAGCAGCAGCGTGATCGCCCTCGGCCACGGAGTCGACGCGGGCCACTGCTCGGGAGGGCTCCAGGACGCGGCGATGCGGTGCAGGATGTGGGCGGGGCCGGGCCGGTCCGCCGGGTCTTTGGCGAGACAGTCGGCGACCAGATCGCGTACCGCGTGGGGGACGGCGTCCAGGCGGGGTTCCGCGTGGAGGATGCGGTGCATCAGGGCCAGCGGCGGACCCTCGCCGAACGGGCCGTGTCCGGTGGCCGCGTAGGCCAGTACGGCACCGAGCGAGAAGACGTCCCCCGCGGGCGTCTGTTCGCCCGAGTCGATCTGTTCGGGCGCCATGAAGCCCGGGGTGCCCATGACCACGCCGGTGGTCGTCAGTACGGTGCCGTCCAGGGCGCGGGCGATCCCGAAGTCGATGAGCCGCGGCCCGTCGGCCGCCAGCAGCACATTGGACGGCTTGACGTCCCGGTGCAGCACCTTGGCGGCGTGGATGTCCTGGAGCGCCTCGGCCAGCCCGGCGGCCAGCGGCCACAGGGAGGGCGTCGGCAGCGGCCCGGCCTTGGCGACCGCCTCCGCGAGATCGGGCCCCGGCACGTACAGCGTCGCCAGCCAGGGCGGGTCCGCCTCCGCGTCGGCGCCGACGATCGGCGCGGTGAAGGCGCCGCTGACGGCGCGGACGGCCGCGGCCTCGTGCCCGAACCGCCGCCGGAACCCGGACTGGCGGGCCAGGTGCGGGTGGACGACCTTCACGGCCACCGCACGGCCGGAGGGCGAACGGCCCAGGTACACCCGGCCCATTCCGCCCTCGCCCAGCCTGCCGCGCAGCGTGTATGCGCCGATCTGCCGCGGATCGTCCGCGGCCAGTGCCTCCATAGCGCCTCCCCCCGAGGCAGGAGCATCGTTCTCGCGGGCGGTGAGCCGCACCGGGGCCCACCCGTGTCCTGCCGGCGAGCAACCTAGCCCACATGCCCGGCGAAGGACAGCGGACGGCCGCCGGCGGTGGCGGCACGGCAGGTGGCGGCACGGCAGGTGGCGGCCCGCCCGGTGGGCCGTGACAGCTGGCGAACCGTGACCGTGGTGGACCGTGACGTCCGGGGACACGGCAGCCCGGGCGGGTTCCGCGTCGGGCACCCGGAGCACAGGGCTCGTCCGCCCGGCGCACCTGCCCCGGCGTGCGCCGGTTCCCTCACGGCCGGGTCTCGCCCTGAACGTGCGCTTCTCGACGGCGCACGCAGGAGTGCCCGCCATCCCCCGGCCGCTGCCCCCGGCGGGCCGCCCCGGCGAGCATCGGTCTCCGCGCCCCCGGCACCCGGCACGGACCGGCCTGTGCGGCTGCGCGGGCCGCGCCACGGTGACTGGCGCAGCACCCTGGGGCAGAAACGGTTTGTCACCCGGCACCGGCCGCCTCTAGGGTGAGGCCACTTCACGAAGACGTTCTCCTGGAATCACGCCGCAGAGCGGGAGCGTCCCACCTCTTCGAGGTGCGAAGGGGCGGCAGTCGTTTTGTCGACCCTTCATTTCGGAGGTCCTGCTCATGAACGTCGGTGTCGGCCTGCCCGTCTCCGACCCGGCTGCCCTGCTCACCTGGGCCCGGCGTGCGGACGACGGCCCCTTCGGCACGCTCGGCCTGCTCGACCGGCTCGTCTACGACAACCCGGAGCCCCTCGTCGCCCTCTCCGTGCTCGCGGGCGCGACCTCACGCGTCAACGTCCAGACCGAGGTACTGCTCGCCCCGCTGCGCGACACCGCCCTCCTGGCCAAACAGGCCGCAACGCTGGACCGGATGACCGGCGGCCGGCTGGTCCTCGGCATCGGGATCGGCGGTCGCGACGACGACCACCGGGCGGCGGGCATCGACACGCGCACGCGGGGCCGGCGCCTCGACGGACAGATGGCGGTGCTGCGCCGACTGTGGTCGGGCGAACCGTACGGCGACGGTGTCGGCCCGGTCGGCCCCGCGCCCAGCCGGCCCGGCGGACCCGAAGTGCTCTTCGGCGGCTTCCGGCCCGCCGCCCTCGAACGTGTCGCACGCTGGGGCGACGGTTTCCTCGCCGCGGCACCGCTCCCCTGGGCCGGCGGCCTGTTCGAGACCGTCCGCGCCTTCTGGCGGGACCACGGCCGCCGGGGCACGCCCCGCCTCGTCGCCCAGGTCAACGTCGCGCTCGGCCCGCAGCACGTGATCGACGAGGCACGGGCCGCCATGCACGCCTACTACGCCTTCACCGGCACGCCCGAGCGAATGGTGGCGGGCCTGCTGACCGAGCCCGCCCGGATCCGCGAGGCGATCACCGGTTTCGCCGACCTGGGCGCCGACGAGGTCATGCTCTACTGCCACGGCCGCGATCCGCACCAAGTGGACCGCCTCGCCGACCTGTTGTGACGGCCCACACCATGCAGGCCCCGGCCCCGGCCCCGGTCCCGGCGGCCGGGGCCGGCCGGCCCTCGGGGTCGGGACGCGCCGGTACGGGCGGGAGCGGGAGGCTGCACAGCAGCGTTCCGCAGGCAGCGGGTCGGAATGGACCGCACCCTCGGGGCCGGGAGCCGGCACGGTCAGGGAAGCGCTCCCGTCCCGCCGGGGTCCGGGCACGACGCCGGAGCGGGCGCGCCCGGTCCCGTGCGGCAACTGCCGGGCACGCTTCGGCCAACGGAGCACCAAGGGTCTCGGAAGTCCTCTCGAAGAGGCGGAAGTTCGCAAGCGTCGAGCACGCCCCGGAACGTACGGTACCGGTTGCGGGCGGGCGCCGCGCAGGGCGCCGGCATCCGGACCGAACGCGCGTGCGGCCCGTCCGGCGCGCGGGCGTCCTCCCACGACGGGCACGGAACGGGCCGGGCACGCCGCGAGCTGCGAGAACGTGGAGGTTTCAGCGTACGGCCAACGCGACGGGCGCCCTCCCGGAGCCCCCGGAACGCGGGCTGCCTTGTTAGCTGTTGATCGTTTCTGGTTATGCTGCGTCAGCCTCGGCATGACGGAGTCTCACTGAGTTCCCCGGTCGCGTCTTGTCCTGCTGCGGGTCCCGGTACCCCGGGACGAGCTCGTACGGAGGGCCGGAGGTGTACTCGTTGCTCCCCACATCGCCTCTTTACTCAGTCTGTCGAACCGATTTGAGGACGCTGATGATGCGCACGGGATCGTCACCCGGAGGTCAACGGTCGGCCCCGCTGTGGACGTGGTGGCTGCCCACCCTTGTCATGGCCGCCGCCACGGTCGTCGCGGCCGTCCAGGTACCCGGGGGCGCACGGGGTGCGGTCATCTGGTGCGGGGTCGTCGCAACCGTCGCGGTGGCGCTCATGGCGAGCGAGGTGACCCGGCGGAGCCGGGCGCTGGCGGCGTTGCGGATCCAGTACGCGGAGCAGCAGGACATGCTCCAGCGGCATCTGCGCCAGCAGGAGGCCGCCACGGTGCAGTTGGCCAAGGAGCGGCTGCCGGAGGCCGTGGAGCGGCTGCGCAGGGGCGAGTTCGCCGAGAACGTGGTGCGTTCCCTGGCGTCGGCCGGCCCTGAATCGGGGCTGTCCGCCGAGTTCGCCGCGGCCCACCACGAGCTGCTGCGGTCCGTGGTGGAGGCGGTGCGGGCCGAGGAGGCCCTGCGTGACTCCGCGCAGCGCGGTGTCGTCAACATCGCCCGCCGTGTCCAGGCCATCGTCCACCGGCAGGCCACCGACCTGCGGGAGATGGAGGAGCGGCACGGCAAGAGCGGCGAGTTCTTCGCCGACCTGCTGCGCCTGGACCACAGCAACGCCCTCATCAGCCGGCTCGCAGACACCATCGCGGTGCTGGGCGGCGCCCGGCCCGGACGGCAGTGGAGCCAGCCCGTTCCGATATACAGCGTGCTGCGCGGCGCGATGTCCCGGATCGCCGACTACCAGCGGGTGTCGCTGCATTCGGTGGCGGAGGTGGCCATCGTGGGCCGCGCCGTCGAGCCGCTGATCCACGCGCTGGCCGAGCTGCTGGACAACGCCACCTCCTACTCGCCGCCGCAGGCCAAGGTGCACTTGACGGCGGGTGAGGTGCACGCGGGCATCGCCATCGAGATCGAGGACGGCGGTTTCGGGCTCAGCGAGGAGGCGCGGGCGCGCGCCGAGCAGATGCTGGAGACCGCCCGTGAGGGCATCGACCTGAACGACCTCGGCGAGGCCCCGCGCCTCGGCCTTACCGTGGTGGGACGTCTGGCGCAGGAGTACGACTTCCAGGTGTCGCTGGCGCCGTCCGCGTACGGGGGCGTGCGCGCCGTCCTCGTCGTCCCGCACGATCTGGTCACGACAGCGCCCGCGACCGGGCGCGCCCACGGCATCGGTGCCGCCTCCGGGCAGCGCCCCTCGGACCGGTCCGCCTCGTCCGCGCCGTCGGCCAGGAAGCACACGCCGTCGACCGCCGCGCTCAAGGAGCCAGAGCCGATGGACGAGGAGATCCCGCAGGTCACCGAGCGGACGGCCAGCGGGCTGCCGCAGCGCCGCAGTCGCCGCGGCCGGTCCGGTGCCCGCCCGCTGAGTACCGCATCGGCCCGTCAGGCGGATGCGGACGAGGAAGACGCCGCAAGCACGACGGCGGAGAAGCCGGCGCCGGGTATGTGGATGGGCGCCTTCCAGGAAGGTCTGTCCGGCAAGCGCTCGGCATCAGCTGCCGCCCAGGGACACAGCGACAAGTCGTCGAATGAAGGTGAGTAAGCGATGGTTCGGCAGCCCGACATGGACTGGATGCTTAAGGACTTGGCGGAGAGCATCCCGCAGACTCGCCACGTCGTCCTTCTGTCGTCGGACGGTCTGTGCATGGCGCAGTGTCCCGTGGAGAACGACACCTCGGACCGGCTGGCGGCGATCGGAGCCGGGCTCCAGAGCCTGGCCTCGGCGGCTGCCGAGGAGTTCCCGCACAGTGACGGCCGGATGCGGATGGTCGTCATCGAGGTGGACGGCGGTTTCCTGCACCTGATGGCGGCGGGAGAGGGCGCCCACCTGGTGGTGCTGGTCGACGAGGGCGTAGACATGGGCCTGGTGGGGCAGCAGATGCGGGACCTCGTCACCCGTATCGGCGCCCACCTCACCAGCCCGCCGCGTGGCGACCGGCTGGCGCGATGACGCCGGACGAGGAATGGGACGAGGGCAGTCCGGAGCGGTTGTACGTCCTGACGGGGGGACGCAGCGGCTCCGAGGATGCCGGTCTCGATCTGGTCACGTTGATCGTGACCCGCAGTGCGCCGCAGATCGGCATGCAGCCGGAGCACGAGTCGATCCTGCGGCTGTGCGAGGCCCCACTGTCCGTCGTGGAGATCTCGGCGCACCTGAAACTCCCGGTGAGCATCGTGACCGTGCTGCTCGCGGATCTCTTGGCCGAAGAACACGTGGAAGCCAGGGCACCCGCCCCGGCACTTCCCGACATCGACATCATTAAGGCGGTGATCCATGGCCTCCAGAACCTCTGACACGGTGGTGGGGCCTCGGAGCGAGGACGCTCTGCCGTCGTCGGCAACCTCCGCGGTCAAGATCGTCATTGTGGGCGGCTTCGGCGTCGGCAAGACGACACTGGTCCATTCGGTGAGCGAGATCCGCCCGCTGACGACCGAGGAGACGATGACGCAGGCCAGTGCCGGCGTCGACGATCTGGCCGGCGTCGAGCGCAAGCGGATGACGACCGTGGCCATGGACTTCGGCCGCATCAGCATCGACGACGAACTGGTCCTCTACGTCTTCGGCACCCCCGGGCAGCAGCGTTTCTGGTTCCTGTGGAACGGGCTGTTCGAGGGCGCGCTGGGTGCGGTGGTGCTCGTGGACACCCGGCGGCTGGAGGCCAGCTTCGACGTCCTGGGCAGGCTGGAGGAGTCGCAGACCCCCTTCGTGGTGGCCGTCAACGCGTTCGACGAGGCGCCGTCGTACTCCGACGAGGAGTTGCGCGAGGCGCTGGATCTGACCGCCGAAGTGCCGCTGCTGATGTGCGACGCCCGGAGCCGCGAGTCCAGCAAGGACGTGCTGCTCGCCCTGATGCGGTACCTGTATTCCCTCGCCACGACCACGGGGGCGAAGTGACCCCGAGTCCTGGCGCCCCCGCCCGCGCTTCACGGGAGCCGTGAGCGCTGCCGGCGGGGGCGGGGGTACCCGTCAGGTCACCGGCGCCACCGGACGCGGTCCGGTGGCGCCGGTGCCGCTGCGCGGCGGCCGTTCGTGCCCGGCGTTCCGTGCCGGGCCGCACGATGGCCGGACCGGCACCTGGGCCGGGCCATGGCGGACACCGGTCCGGACGGGCTGCGCCACCGATTGCCGGGCCGGCGGCCGGCGGCGTCGGCGCGGGAAACCGCGCCGGCCCACGGCGCTGACGTCCCGTCGGCCGGTGGCGCTGTCCGCCGCGTTCGCTCCGCCGCGCAGGCCGGGCGGCAGGCGGACGGCGTGCGGGGCTGCTCGGCCGACCGGTCGAGCAGCCGCTGCCGCCGGTTGGCCGGGCTGTGTCCGTCCACTCAGCCGCCGGGGCGCGGACGGTGCCGTGGGGCCGGTGCCGGGTCCGTCGGCGGGCTCGGTGCGCGGCTTGGGGCGGACGGCGGTGAAGCGCCCGGCTGCGGGCCGCCCGTAAGGTGCGCCGAGGGGGCGGTTGTCGGAGTTGCCGCGTTTCCTCGTGGCTTTCGGCGACTTGACCCCCCGAGGCCGTCGTGGGGGATCGATCCCGGTATCGCGCGGGATCGCAGCCCCCTCCGTGAGGAATATGCCAAGCCGTTGTCACCGGGACCCTTGTGACGCGAATAGCCTCCTGATGCAGTGGATACATATGACCAGGAGAAGGTCACATCGCGTCACCCGGTCCCTGCCGCTCACCGACCCGCCCCACCGGGCGGGTCGCGGCATGGAGACACGGCGTCGCGACCGGAACACCGGCACGTCGCCGCCCGGCCTTCTCAGGTGAACGGCCGCGCAAGCGACGTGGCCGCAGGACGACTGAGGTGATCGACAGTGGAGCACGGGGTCTTGGTCCCGCCCGTCTATTCTCCGATTCCCCCCGCGATACATCCCCGGCACGAACACTTCGACCGGCGTACCGCGGCCTGGGCGCAGGAGTTCGGTATCGGTTCGAACGCGCTGCGCGAGAAGCTGATCGGCCACGAGATCGGCACCTTCGCCGCCCGTATCCTCCCGGACGGAGACGAGGAAGTCATCGCGCTCCTCGCGGACTTCGTCCTGTGGCTCTTCGGCGTCGACGACGGCCACTGTGAGGAGGGCGAACTCGGCACCGACCCCAAGGAACTGGTCCCCGAGCTCTCCCGGCTGCTGCGCATAGCCCAGAACCCGCAAGTCCCCATGCTCACCGACGACCCGCTGGCCGCCGGACTGCGGGATCTGCGCCGCCGTATGGAACTGCACGGCACACCCGCGCAACTGGCCCGCTGGGTCGATGCGCTGCGCGAGTACTTCCTGTCCGTGGTGTGGGAGGCGTCGCACCGCAGCAAGGGCACCGTCCCCGACCTCAACGACTACACCCTGATGCGGCTGTACGACGGCGCCACCTCCGTCGTCATGCCGCTGCTGGAGATGGGCCGCGGCTACGAACTCCAGCCCCACGAGCGGGACGACACCGCCGTGCGGGCCGCCGCCGAGATGGCCTACTTCATCATCACCTGGGACAACGACCTCTTCTCCTACCACAAGGAGTCCCGGGCACAGCAGTGGTACCTCAACGTCGTGCGGGTGCTGGAGCACCACCACGGGATGGACCCCGCACAGGCGATGGAGACCGCCGTCGCCCAACGCGACCGTGTCATGTGCCTGTTCCTGCGGCTCCAGGCCCGCCTCTCCGCAACCGGCAGCCCCCAGCTGCGCCAGTACCTGGACAGCCTCGCCGCCTTCATCCGGGCCGCGCAGGACTGGGGCATCTCCTCCCGCCGCTACACCACCCCCGAGGACCCGGCCGACCTGCCCACCGCCTTCCGCGACACCCCCACCGACGACAGCACCGAACCCCTCGACATACCGGCTGTCTCCTGGTGGTGGGACACCGTCCCCGAAGGCCCGGCGCCCGCCGCCTCGCACCGCGGCTCCGCCCTCGACGGGAACCGGCCCGCCGAAGTACCGCATCTGGCCGTTCCCGAGCGGGTGCCGGCCGGACGCCACCGGCACACCTACGCCTGAACAGCGGTCGTATGAGGGCCGTGAGGGCGAGCACGAGGAGCACGGTGCCGCGGACCGCACCGGGTGCCTGAACCGCCACCCGGGCCGGGGCCCCGCGCCATGGAGGGCGCGGGGCCCCGGTGCAGGCGGGGCGAGCGGCGTGGCGACGGGTACGTCACGCCGTGCGGACCGCCGCGCGGTGGAGGGCCGCGACATCGGCCGCCAGGACGGCGGCGACGGTCAGCCCCATGGCCAGCACCGCCGGGCCGAGGCCGATGAGCGGCGGGGCGCACCCCAGGGCCGGCACGATCGCGGCGCCGACCACCACCGGCAGGGGGTGGCGGACGGCTCCGGTGCGGGCCAGCCGGTGCAGGAAACCGAAGAGGAGCAGCACCCCGGCGGCGGGCACGGCGACGGCCAGTCCGGCGGCGCGGGGCGACAGAGGGGCGTGGTGCTCGGCGGCGAGTGCCGCCTCCAGCCCCGCGCCCAGCGCGGCCACCGCGGCGAACCCCACGTAGTGGCCGTATCCCCAGGTGAGGGCAGTGCGCAGGGTGGTCAGTGTGACGTCGTCGCCGGTGAAGTAGATCCACCACAGGGAGAAGACGAGCAGCAGCCCGCCGACGGCGATGAGCAGCACCGACGCGGTCAGACCGTGCGCGGTGACGGCCGCCTGCACGGCGGTCAGCGAGGCGAGGATGACCTCGCCGAGCACGATGATGGTGAACAGGCCGTACCGCTCGGCGATGTGCTGCGGATGCCAGCCGGTGGCGCGTCCCCCGGCCTCGGCCCAGGCGGGTACGGCCAGTTCGGCCGCCACCAGCAGCACGAAGGTGACCGGCAGCCAGGTGCCGGCGGCCCACTCGCGGGCGATCCAGCCGCCCTGGACGACGGCGATGCCCGCGGCGTAGCGCAGGGCCGTGCCGCGGCGTTCACGGTGCTCGGCGGCGGCCCGCAGCCACTGGGTGATCAGCGCGAGCCGCATCAGGACGTAGCCGGCGACCACCACGGTGAAGTCACCGTCCCGGAAGGCCGCGGGGACGCCCGAGGCCAGCACCAGGACGCCCGCCATCTGCACCAGTGTCAGCGTGCGGTAGAGCACGTCGTCGGTGTCGTAGGCGGAGGCGAACCAGGTGAAGTTCATCCAGGCCCACCAGATCGCGAAGAAGACAGCCGCGTACCCGGCCAGGCCCGTGCCCGGATGCCCTTCCGCGAGGGCGTGGTGGAGCCGGCCGGCGGCCTGCGAGACGGCGACGACGAACGTCAGGTCGAACAGCAGCTCCAGCGGGGTCGAGGCGCGGTGCTCCTCCGCCGAGTCCCGTCCGCGCATCGCCCGCCGCAGCGGGGGGCCGCTCCCCCGCGTGCCCTCCGGACCGCCGGCGCTCATCACGCATCCCCGGGACCGGTGCCGGTGCCGCTGGGGTGGTCCCCGTCGTGGGCCCCGTCGGCGGGACGGGAGGTGGACGGGGGTCTGTCGTAGACCAGCAGGCCGTCGTCGCGCAGCCGGGCGCCGGGCGTCGGCGGGTGGGCGGTGAGCCGGCCGTCGTGACCGAGGTGGTGGACGGGACGGCCGCGGGCGAGTACGGCGAAGTCCGCGACGAGCCGGCGGTGGCAGCGCCACCACACCGACTCGCCGCACATCACGGCGGTGGGGGTGCGCGCGGCCTCGGCCAGCAGGTCGTCCATGGCGGCGAGGAAGTCCGGGTCCCGGGTGTGGCCGGCGTAGCCGCGGAAGGAGGCGTTGTGCCAGAAGGTGTCGGGGCTGTCGTCGGCGGCGCGGCGGAAGCCGCCGAGCCGCCCGTCCCAGCGGTAGCCGATGCCTTCCTCGGGCAGCCACCGGCTCAGCGCCTCGCGGTGCACGTCGGGATTGCGGCGGCTGCCGGGTGCGGTGCGTACGTCCACCACGGACCGCACCCCGGCCGCGTGCAGCAGCCGGGCCAGCCCGGCGCGGCCGGCGGTGCCGTGACCGAACGTCAGCAGCGGCGGTAGGTCGTCCACGCCGCCCAGGATGGCACCGGCCGGCCGGCGTACCGGTGCCGTACACGGCCCGACGCCCCCGGACGGCGGGTGCTCGTGCACGGCGGGCGGCTGCCTCGCGGGCGGGCCGCCCCCGTGGCCGGGGCGCGGCGGCCGGGCGCCGTCAGCTGTCGTCCCCCGGGGTCGGATCGACCCGTTCGATACCGGCGCGGCGGACCACGGCACGGCCCGCCTCGCGGGCCCGCCGGACCAGTGCGGGGCCGTCCCAGTCGGTGGGCCAGCCGCGCCACAGCCTCAGACGGCCGGCCACGAAGACTGCGGTGATCTGGTCCCGGTTGGCGAGCCGCACCAGCTCCCACTCCAGGTCCCAGGAGGGTGTCAGCTCGGGCACGCGCAGATCGACGAGGAGGAAGTCGGCGGCCTGGCCGGCGGCGATCCGCCCGGTGGTCTTCCTCAGCCCGACCGCGTCCGCGCTGTGGGCGGTGGCGTGGTCGAGCCACAGGCGTCCGGCGCCGCAGACGGAGTCGCCGGTGTCCAGGCCGCTGGTCAGGCGCTGGGCGGTCTCGGCGGCGTCCACCATCCGGAAGCCGTCGCCGCGGGTGCCGTCGGTGCCGGTGGCGAACCGGACCTTCAAGGCGGCCATCATGGTGGCCTGGGCCACCGCGTTGCCCTTCCAGGCGCTGGCGACCGGGTTGTAGCTGACGGCGGCGCCGGTGTCGGCCAGCAGCCCGATCTCCTGCGGGGTGAGCAGGGTGGTGTGGGCGCACAGGGTGTGCGGGAGCAGGGCGCCCACGTGGTGCAGATGGGCGACGGGGCGGCGGCCGACGGATTTGAGGGAGCGTTCGACGGCGGCCAGGTGTTCGTTGACGTGCGTCTGGAAGACCGCACCGGCCTCCTCGCACATCCGGGCGGTCGCCTTGAGGACCTCGGGGGTGGCGTCCTCGGGCACGGGGATGGCCAGGGAGGGGTGGATGAGCCGGTGTCCGTCCCAGCGGGCGAGGTGTTTCTCGCCGCCCTTGCCGTCGGAGACGACCTTGCCCAGGACGCAGCGGATACCGGCCTCCTCCGCGCCCTTGGCCACGGCCTCGACGTCGACGGGGGCGCGGGTGCCGGCGTCGGCGACGGTGGTGAAGCCGCCGCGCAGCGACTCCAGCGCGGCGAGTTTCGCCGAAAGGTAGGCGCTCTCCTCGTCGAGCGCGTGTTCCAGCGGTTCCCACACCGTCTTGAAGATCTCGGAGGGCTGGCCGAACGCCTGGGCCTTGCCGAAGCTCTGGGTCAGATGGTGGTGGGCGTCCACGAAGCCCGGCATCAGCAGATGGCCGGCGAGCCGTACGGGTTTCGGGTGACGGTGTTTCGCGGTCAGTTCGCGGGCGGGGCCGACGGCGCGGAAGACGCCCTTCTCGACGAGGACGGCGTGGTCCTTCGCGAGCCCGGAGGGCAGCAGCACCCGGTCGGGTACGAGCAGCAGCCGGTCGCCGTCGAGGGCGTCGGGGCCGGGGCCGTCGTCGTCGGGGCGCGGAGCGCGGTCGCGCAGCTGGGCCGTCGCCGCCGGCGCGGCGTGGGTCCCGGCCGCCTCGGTGGCGTGGGCGGGCGTCGTCGCGGTGGCGCCCAGCAGGCCGGCCGCGCCGGTGGCACCGGCGCCGGCGAGGAAGCGGCGGCGTGCGATGTCGTCCCGTACGTTCTGCGGCGCGTCCTGTCCCGCCTGCTGCTGTGGTATCGACTCGTCCGCCACCGCGCACCTCCGGCCGTTTCCCGCGAAGAAGGCCCCGACCATAGATCAGCCCACGGTGCGGAACAAGCCTTCCGTCATACGGTAGTTGTGCGCTACATGTGGGACGAGAGAGGAGTCGCGGGCCGCCCGGTGCGGCACCGGCACGGCGTTGTGCCGTGCCGGCGCCGTACGGTGCGCGGCCGTATGCCGCGAGCCGTAGCGGTGCGGACACCGCACGGCCCGCGGCACCGTCCGGCGACGGTGCCGCGGGCCGCGGCCATGACGACCGCGAGAGCAGCGGTCGGGCCGGGGATCAGCCCAGGCCGGTGACGTTCAGCAGGGCGTTGGGAGAACCGGAACCCGGGTTGCCGACCACGCCCTTCTGCGCGGCGTTGACGAGGGCGTCACGCACCTGGCTCGGCGAGGCGCCCGGGTGGGCCGACAGGTAGAGCGCCGCGGCGCCGGCGGCGTGCGGAGTGGCCATCGAGGTGCCGCTCATCGTCGTGGAGCCGCCGCCGTTGCGGGTCGAGACGATGCTGCCGCCGGGTGCGAACAGGTCGAGGCAGCGACCGTAGTTGGAGAAGTACGAGCGGCCGTCACCGCGGTCGGTGGAGCCGAGCGTGATGGCGGCCGGCACCCGCGCCGGGCTGGTGCTGCACGCGTCACGGGAGTCGTTGCCGGCGGCCACGGCGAAGGTGACGCCGCTGTTGATGGCGCCCTGGACGGCGTTGTCCACCGAGGTGCTGGCGCCGCCGCCCAGGCTCATGTTGGCGACGGACGGGCCGCTGTGGTTGCGCGCCACCCAGTCGATACCGCCGATGACCTGGGACCACTGCCCGGAGCCGGAGCAGTTGAGCACCCGCACGGCGACCATCTTGACGTTCTTGGCCACACCGTAGGTGCGGCTGCCGACCGTGCCGGCCACGTGCGTGCCGTGGCCCTGGCAGTCGCTGGCGTCGGAGTCGTTGTCGATGAAGTCGTAGCCGCTGCGCACCCGCCCGCCGAAGTCGGGGTGCGTCATGTCCACGCCGGTGTCGACGATGTACGCGGTCGCTCCGGAACCGTCGTTGGGGTAGGTGTAGGAGCTGTTCAGCGAACCGTCGATCCGGTCGATGCCCCAGGAGGGCGGGTTGGGCTGGGTCCCGGTGGCCCGCACCTTGCCGTCGGCCTCCACGTACTTGACGCCCGGCGCCGCCGCGAGCTTCTTGGCCTCCGCCTCGGTCGCCCGGAAGGAGAACCCGCGGAACGCCGTGGAGTACACCTGGTCGACCGTGCCGCCGTAGGTGTCGGTGAGCCGCTCGGCCGTGGCCCGCGCCTGGGAGCGCACGGCGGACGACGCGGACGCCTCGCCGTCGAGGGCCACGATGTACCGGCCCGCTATCGCGCCGGGGGCGGAGGCGTTGCGGATGGTGCCTTCCTGCTCGCCGGGGGTGGACGCGCCCGCGGTGGCGGCCCCGCCCAGCCCCAGTACCGTGGCGGTCAGCGCACCGATGCCGAGGGCGGCGAAGCGTCTGCTGCGCGTACGAGTACCCATGGATGCTGCTCCTCATCGTGGGGGTGCCGGGCGGTTCGCGCCCGGTCAAGTGCCCACACCCTCCGTCCGGCACCGGAGCGAAACAATCCGGAATGCGATAGGTAGGGGTACGTATTCGGATAACGGACGCCCCGCGGCGGACGCCCCGTTACGGCCGCCCGCCGTCCCCGTCGGGATGTCCGCCGGCATCCCCGTCCCGCCGCCCGCCGACCCGGCACCCGTCCTGGCATACCGGCGCCCCGTCCTGGCGCCCCGGACTCACGCTCCCTCCCCCGGCGCCCCGGCCCGCGAACCGCCCTCCCCCGCCGGGGAGTCCCCGCCGGGGACTACCCGCCGGGGACTACCCGCCGGGGAGCCAGCCCCGGCCTGCGGGCCGGGCACGGTCAGCCGGGGGCCGCACCGTGCCCCGCTGCGGTCGGGTCCTGGCCGGCCGGGCGCAGGACGGCGACCTGGTCCCGCGAGGTCACGTTCAGCTTGCGCAGCACCCGCGCCACGTGCTGCTCGACCGTGCGCGGCGAGAGGAACAGCACCTCCGCTATCTCCCGGTTGGTGCGGCCCAGGGCCACCAGCCGGGCGACCTCCTCCTCGCGGGGCGACAGTTCGGCACCGTAGCCGCGCCGCCCCCGCCGGGAGGGCACGGCCGTACCGTTCTGTCGCAGCGCGCGGCGGCAGCGGGCCGCGTCCCGGATGGCACCCAGCGCCCCGAACTCCTCGGCCGCCCGGGCCAGTCCGGTGGCGTCGGGGGGCTCCCCCAGCGCCAGCCGGTTGCGGGCCGCGGCCTCGCCGGTGCGGGCCGCCGAATACGGCTGGGGCAGTGCGGCGTAGGCCGCGCGGGCGGCGTCGAAGACGGCGGCTGCCTCCGCGTGCCGCCGCTCCCCGGTGGCGACCACCCCGCGGCAGGCCAGATGGGCGGCTGCGGCCAGCGGGGCGTCCCGGCCGGCCAGCCGTTCGCCGAACTCGGCGGTCAGCTCGGCCGCTTCGGCGTGCCGGCCGCGGCGCACCAGCGCGCTGACCGTCATCGGCGCCAGATCCGCGGCCCAGGTCCAGATGCCCTTGACGCGGACGCGTTCGGTGGCCCGCAGTGCCTCGGCGCAGCCGGCCTCCTGATCGCCGCAGGCCATGTGCAGCCGGGCCATGGCGGCGGACGCGGCGGCCAGGATGTTGGCCGGCGCGTTGGCGGGGTCGGCCAGACCCGCGTCCCGCAGCCGGGAGGCGGCCTCCTCCCATTCGCCGCGGGCCGACGCCAGCAGACCGAGCACCAGATGGGCGTCGGCGGCGATGCCGGAGACGCCGCCGACCAGGCCGAGCGCCTGCCGGGCCCGTTCGGCCAGCCCGTCCCACCGGCCGGTGTGCCAGGCCAGCCGCAGCGCGGTGCCCTCCACGATGGTCTCCAGATAGGGCGCCCCGCATTCGGCGGCCAGCCGGCGGCCCTCCAGCCGGTAGCGGCGTGCCGCCTCGTAGTGGCCGAGGCAGGTGGCGGCGTCGGCGAGGTTGCCGCAGGCGCGGGCGACCTCGCGGCGTTCGGCCACCGACTGCCCCTGGGTGAGCAGTTCGTCGGCCGCCCGCCACACATGGGGCGAGCCGGTGGACATCAGCAGGGCGAGGTGGTTGCCGCGTACGGCGATCCGCAGGGCACCGTCCGTCTGGGTGGCCACCAGTTCCTCGGCCCGCGCGATCCACCGCTCGTGCACCTGGAGGGGCTGGTCGCCCCAGCTGGGCATGGCCAGCGCAGCCATGCCGCGGGCGGCGAGCGCCGGTCTGTCGCGCAGTTCGGTGACGGCGGTGGCGGTGTCGGCGCGGCCTTCCTGGTAGCGGCCCGCCTGGTTGTTGAGCAGCAGTCCGAGGTTGAGCCGGATCTCGCCGCGCAGCCCTTCGGGGAGGCCGGCGTCCCGCAGGACGCGGCGCAGCAGTGCGGTGGCGCGGCGGTGTGCCAGGCCCACGGCTGCTTCCCTGCTGAGCCGGGCCGCCAGCCGGCCGCGTTCCCGGGCGGGCAGCCTGCCGTCGCACAGCAGCTCTTCCAGCAGTTCGACGACGAGTGCGGTGTCGCCCATCTCGTGCGCGGCCTCGACGGCTTGTTCGCAGTGGTGCTGCCAGCCGGCCCAGTCGCCGGAGAGCCGCGCGTGGTAGGCGAGCCGTACCAGTGGCGGCGGGTCCTGGCGGGCGAGTGCGGCCAGTGCCCGCTGGTGGAGGGCGTGCCGGTCGGGGCCGGGCAGCATCGAGTAGACGGCTTGCTGGGCGAGGGTGTGGCGGAATCCGTAGCGGCCGTCCTCCTCCTCGTGGAGCATGCCGGACAGCAGGGCCTCGCGGACGGCGGCGGCGGCGCGGCGGGCGGCGGGCCGGGCGGTTGCGGCGGGTGGGGCCGCGTGCTGGGGTCCGCCGTCCTGCATGACGTCGGCGATCAGCTCCTCCTCGGCGGGGACGCGCAGGACGGCGGCGGCGCGGACGGCGTCGGCGGCTGCCGGGGACAGCTGTGCCATGCGGTCGGCGGTGGCCTCCAGCAGCAGGGCGGGGACGCGCATGGTGGCGACGTCCTCGACGTCGAGCCACTTCCTGCGGCGGGGGCCTTCGGTCAGCACCCGTACGGTCTCCTCCAGGACGAAGGGGATGCCCGCGGTGCGGCGGTGGAGTTCGGCCGCCAGTTCGGTGGAGACGGGCCGCCCGCCGGTCATGGCGGCTGTCAGATCGCTGACGGCCGCCGCGTCCAGCGGGTGCAGGGGGACGCGGATCTCGGTGGTTCCGGGCGGGCAGCGGTGGGCCCGGCCCAGGGGGAGGCCGCCGTCGGGCAGGTCCTCGCGCCGGTGGCTGAGGACGAGCGCCAGCCGCGGGGGCGGCGCGTCCACCAGGAACCGGAGCAGGTCGCGGGTGCCGTCGTCGGCCCAGTGCAGGTCCTCGACCACGACGACGGTGTCGCCCAGCGCCTCCAGCAGGGCGCGGACGGCGCGGAAGAGCCGGTGCTGGGTGGCGCGGTGGTCGGCGGCGGGTTCGGGGGCGGGCGGCAGGGCGGCGGCGAGTTCGGGCACGTGGGAACGGAGGGCGCCGCAGACGGGGTTGAGCCGCCGGGGCAGATCGTCGCCGAGGCCGCGGAAGAGATCGACGACCGGGCCGTAGGGGAAGGGCTCACGCAGCGGCAGGCAGTTGCCCGCCAGGACGCGTCGCCCCGGGGTGGCGGTGCGGGCGAGGGCCTCGTGGATGAGACGGGTCTTGCCGATCCCGGCCTCCCCCTCGACGAAGGCGACGGACGGCGCGGCGGCCAGCGCCGCGCACAGTGCGCCGAGTTCGTCCCTGCGGCCGACGAACCGGGAGGAGCGGGGGGACCGGAGAACCGCGTACGGCACGAAGCCACCTCCACAGCCACGCTCGGTCGCGTACGGGGTGCCGCCGGACCTGCATGGGTGTTCGACGTTCGGACTTGGGTCGGCGGTCAGCATCTTCCGTGTGTTCGGTACGGACAACAAGCCCCGCGGAGGGGCCGCCCGAAGGTGGTACGGCACCGGCCGGGGCGGCGTACGGCGGTTTTCGGCCCGGGCCGAGGCGGGGGGCGTGAAGGGTCGGGGCGCGGGGGTGCCCCGGGACCGCTCCCGCTGGAAGGTGGCGTGGAGCCACCGCAGCGACGTCGGGACCAGGACGGCACCCACGGCCGACGAGCCGGCGGCGGCCTCCCCGCTCGGCGGGGCGGGAGGCAGCACGGGGTACCGGCCGACGCCCCGGCCAGCAGCGGGCCCGCGCGACGGCCGGGGCGACGGCCGGCCGGGCCGCGAGGTCGGGCGCGGCCCGGATCGGCGTCGGCGCCGCCGAGGCGAGGCTCCGCACCAGTCCGGGTGCCGGACCGACGGCGTCCGCCGTGCGCCGTGCGCAGCGCCCGGTGGATGCTCCACGCCCGCCGCCCCGCCTCGGCGACGGTCCCCCGGCCTTCGGGGCCACCGCCGCGACCGGCCGCGGCGAGCGCCGCCGCGCGCGGGCCCCGCACGGAGCGCTCGGGCTGCCGGTGCCGCTTGCGCAGCCGGGCGGCCCGGGGCCCCGGCCGTCCGGACCGCCGCGGTCACCGGGACCGGACTCCCCTGGCACGAGGACGTCCGCCCCTCCTTGCCCTTTCCGACCAGGTTTTCCCGGCTTTGCCGTGGTAACTCCCGAGGTGGCGAGTGAGCGGAGCGGTCACCCGCGCGCCGGCACGCCACGCGTCTCGGCGTACCGGATCGGCGCGGAGAGGCCGCGGTCACCGCGCGCGCCGGCGCGGACGGCGTGCGGACCGGACGGAGGGTGACATGGGCAAGGACGGAGAGCTGCGGAAAGGCGACCGGGTGGCCTGGTCGAGCCACGGCAGCGAGGCGGTCGGCACGGTGACCCGGAAGATCACCCGGCGCACCCGCGCGGCGGGCCGGACGGTCGACGCCTCCCCCGAGGCACCGCAGTACGAGGTGGTCAGCGAGAAGTCGGGCCGCACGGCGGTGCACCGGCCGGAGGCGCTGCACAGGAAGCCGGGCCGGTCGTGAGCGAGCTGCCGGCCCACGGCGACGTGGTCGTGGTCGGGGCCGGACTCGCGGGCCTCGCGGTGGCCCGGCGGCTGCAGAGCCGCGGGGTGGACGTCGTGGTCGTCGAGGCGGCCGACGAGGTCGGCGGCCGGATCCGTACGGACACGGTGGACGGGTTCCAGCTCGACCGCGGGTTCCAGGTGCTCAACACCGCCTATCCGCAGCTGTCCCGGCACCTGGATGTGGGACGGCTCGACCTGCGCCCCTTCGAGCGCGCGCTCAGACTGCGCACCCGGGGCCGGACCGTGGTGCTGGGCGACCCCCGCCAGGACCTGCGGGCGGTGCCGGCTGCGCTGGCGGCACCGATCGGCTCGCCCCTCGGCAAGCTGGCGCTGGCCGCGCACGCCGCCGCCGTCGGCTATCTGCCCGCCCGGGTGCTGCTGCGCCGCCGCGATCTGCCCTCGGTGGTGGCGTGGCGGCGGCGCGGGCTGGGCGGCACCGTCACCGACACGCTGCTGCGGCCCTTCTTCTCCGGACTGACCTGCGACCCGGCGCAGGTGACCTCCAGCCGGTTCACCGATCTGATGCTGCGCATGTTCGTCCGCGGGGAGGCGGCCGTACCGGACGGGGGGATGTGGCAGCTCCCCGCCCAGCTCGCCCGGCTGCTCGCGGAGGGGACCGTGCGGCTGAACACCACGGTCCGCGAGGTCTCCCCGGAACGGGTCGTCACCGACCGGGGCACCGTCACGGCCCGCGCGGTCGTCGTGGCGACCGACGCGGAGACGGCGACGCGTCTGCTGCCCGGCCTCACGCCCCCGCGCTGGCGCGGCCTGACGACCTATTACCACCGTCTGGAAGGCGGCCCGCCCCCGGGCGGCGCGACCTTGACGGTGGACGCCGAACCGTCGCCGGTGACCAACACGGTGCCGGTCAGCGCCGCCGCGCCGTCCTACGCGCCGGCCGGGGTGACGCTGCTGGCCACCACCACCGTCCACGAGCGCGGCGGGCAGCCGCAGGACGCTTCGGGCCCGGCCGAGGAACGGGTACGGAGGCGAGTCGCCACGCTCCACGGGGTCGGTCCCGGCGACCTCGACCATGTGGCCACCTGTCCCGTCCCCCGGGCGCTGCCCGCGATGACGGCACCGCACCGCTTCCGCCGCCCGGCCGTGACCGGCGGTGTGGTGGTGTGCGGGGACCACCGGGCGACGAGTTCGATCCAGGGGGCGCTGGAGTCGGCCGAGCGGGCCGTGGAGGCCGTCGCCTCGCGGCTCGGCGTTCGGGCGGTGCACGAGGGCGGGTAAGGGGCGGAACGGGCTTCTGCGATGCTGAGTGGCCCCTGGTGCGCTCTCGGCAAGGACAGTTCACACCCGTGCATGACATATCGCTCACCGCCCTGGCGGCCCTGTGCGTCGCCGCTGCCCTGGCCGGCTGGATCGACGCCGTCGTCGGTGGCGGCGGCCTGCTGCAACTCCCCGCCCTGCTGATCGCCTTCCCCCATCTGCCGCCGGCCTACGCGCTGGGCACCAACAAGGCGGTCGCGGTGGTGGGCACCTCGGCCGCCGCGGTGACGTATGCCCGCAAGACACCGTTCGACGTACGGCTCGCGGCCCGCCTCGGGCTGGTGGCGGCGCTCGCCTCGGTCGGCGGCGCCTTCTTCGCCGCCGGAGTGGAAAGCTCCGTGCTGCGCCCGCTGATCATCGTGCTGCTGCTGGGTGTGGCCGCCTTCGTGGTGCTCCGCCCGCACTTCGGCCACACCGGCGGCGGTACGGTCACCCGGCGGCGCGTCCTGGCGGCGTTCGCCGTGGCCGGCGTGGGCATCGGCTTCTACGACGGAGTACTCGGTCCCGGTACCGGCACCTTCCTGGTCATCGCCCTGGTGGCCCTGCTCAACATGAACATGGTGACGGCCTCGGCCACGACGAAGGTCGTCAACGTCTGCACCAACATCGGTGCCCTGGCCATGTTCACCTGGCAGGGCACCGTGCTGTGGGCGCTGGCGCCCGTCCTGGCGCTGTGCAACATGGGCGGCGCCTTCCTGGGGGCGCACATGGCCCTCAAACGGGGCAGCGGCTTCGTCCGCGCGGTCCTGCTCGTCACCGTCGTCGGCCTGGTCGGCAAACTCGCGTACGACCAGTGGTGGGCCTGACGGGCACCCCGTGCCGCCCGGCGCTGTCCCGTCCGGCGCCCGCGTCCCGTTTCCGCGCCCGCGCCCCGCGCCCTCGTCCCGCGCCCCGCGGCGGTCTCAGCCGGACGGGGACCGCAGCCCCAGCGCGAACGCCGCGGCGAACGCGTGGGCCTCCGGCTCCCAGCCCAGCTCGCGCAGCTCCGCGCCCCGCGGCAGGCCCGCGCAGGCGCAGCCCGCCAGCCCGCGTTCCTCCGCCAGCAGATAGGCCGTCTGCACGGCGGCGCCCGCGTCCCACAGGACGGCGGGCAGCCCGCAGCCGGGGTAACGCGTCATGATGCGCGGCCAGTCGGCTCGCCACAGCACGAGCGCCGGGGGCGGTGGGGCGGTGGCGGGCCGCCGCAGAAAGCGGTTGACCCGCTCGTGCACCCGCCGCCGCCAGTCGGCGGTGGAGGGGTGTGCGAGCAGTTCGCCGGGCGTGCGGCAGGTGTAGGGCCCCGGTGCCACGCCGGTGACGTCCTCGGCCAGCACGCAGGGGGTGAGGCTGCAGGTGTCGCCGCAGGTCGGACTGGTCGAACCGGCAGGCTCACCGGCCCGGAAGAGGCCGCCGAGCACCGCGGCCAGGTCGGCGGCCGGCAGCGGGCCGGTCATGTCCCGGCGGGACCGCCGCCCGGACAGCACCCGGGTGAGGGGGGACGGCGGCGGCCCGGGCGGCAGCGCGATCCGGACGCCGTCGAGCGGCGGTTCGGCCGGGCGGGGCAGGCCGCTGTTCCCCTGCTCCGGGCCCGCTTCCAGCTGCTGCCACACGCGCCGCTCCGCGGCCGTCCACCCGGTTTCCGTCACAGCCGCCCCGCCACGGGGCCCGCCGCACCGGCGGCCCGCTCCTCGCCGTCCGCGCCGTGCCCGCCGTCCGCAGCGGCCCCACCAGTCCCACTGGCCCCGCCGTCCTCACCGGCGGTGCCGGCTCCGCCGACGGTGCGGTCCGGTGCGAAGGGGGCCAGGACCTCGTCGGGAAAGCGCGGGGTGCCGTCGACCATGCCCAGGACCACCTCGCCCAGCACCGGGAGGAATTTGAAACCGTGCCCGCCCAAGCCGGTGGCGAGCCAGACCGATTCGTGGCCGGGCGCCGCGCCCAGCAGGAAGTGGTTGTCCGGCGTCTGCGGATAGGTGCACACCGCCGCCCGCCGCCAGCGGCCGGTTCCGGCCAGATGGCGGCGCAACTGGTGCTCCGCCTCGGCGATCTCCGCGGGGCTCGCCTCACGGGGCAGCGTGTCGGGGTCGCACGGCGGCGGATCGCCCTCCGCACAGCACTTGAGGCCGCCGTCCGGGCCGTCCACGGCGGGCATCACGTAGAAGAGGCCGGGGTCCTGCCAGACGTGGACGGGGAACCGCTCGGGCGCGAAGTGGCCGGCGGCCTCCGGTGCGAGGTCGAACCAGTGCTGCACCTGCCGCTGCGGGCGGACGGGCACCGGCAGTCCGGGCAGCAGCCGTCGGCTCCAGGCGCCGCCGCACAGCACCAAGTGCCCGCAGGAGTAGGTCTCCTGGTGGGTGCGTACGGTGACCCCGCCGCGTACGCAGGTGAACGACAGCAGCGGCTCCCGGAACCGCAGCCGTGCCCCGTCCTCCTCCGCCAGCCGGTGGTGGAGCGCGAGCGCCTCCTCCGGCCGTACGTAGCCGGCCCGGACGTCGAGGCAGCCGACGGCGTCGTCGGGCACCGCCGTACCCGGCGGGGACAGTGCGCGGATGCCCTCGGCGTCCAGCACCTGGTGCGGCATTCCGAACCGCAGGGCGCAGTCGATGGTGGCCGCGACGGCGGGGGCGCCGGGCCCGCCGGAGATGAGCATGCCCGTGCGGTGCAGCAGGGGCGCCCCGTACGGTTCGGCCAGCTCGTCCCACAGATGGTGCGCGCGGGCCAGCAGCGGCATGAAGGCGTCCCCCTCCGCGTAGGCGTGCCGCACGATGCGGGTGCCTCCGTGGCTGGACCCCATGGTGTGGACCGGCCCGACCGCTCCAGGCCCAGCACGCTCAGCCCGGCGGCGGCCAGATGACGGACGGCGCTGCTGCCGGCGGCCCCCAGCCCGGCCACGACGACGTCGTAGGTCTCCATGCGTTCCCCTCTCACCGGAACCGGGGCGAGTCTGTCCTCGCGCGGAGGGGGGAAAACGGCGCACGGAATCGCCGTGCGTGACACCGGATCACGGCCACGCCCGCGCGGGGAAATCCGGCGGCGCACGGCGGGAACACCAAACACACTGCCGCACTTTCCGATTGTCGGATTTCCGGGAAGTGATGGGAAAGGCAGCGGTCACGCGGAACCGGCGCCGGGCCGGGGGCACGGAATCGGCGGAATCGGGGGACGGCGCTTCGGAATCAGAAGAAGGAGGCGTCGCCGCCGAGCTGAACGCCCAGGTAGTAGACCTCCGCGGCGTTGCGGCACTCGCGGTTCTTCCGCGCACCGGTGTAGGTGTCGTCGCAGATGCGCCGCATCTCGGTGCGGAAACGCCCGTCGATCCAGTTCTTCGTCTCGCGGGTCGGGTCCAGCTTGAGTTCGTGCCGGGCACCGTAATTCCGGTAACCGAAATCGTGCTGGACACAAGCCGGTCGGAACACCTTGCGGTACGGCAGGCTCCCGCCCGGAACGGAACAGCCGTCGGTCGTCCAGTTGAACGGCGGAATGTGCGGGGTGCTCGCGAACTGGCGGTAGGTCAGATTCATGATGCGGTCGGCCTTCTCGCGGAGGGCCGGATCGGCGGGCGCGGCGACGTCGGCCGGCACCCGCTCGTCCGCCACGGCGTGGGCCGGAGCCACCTCGGCACGGGCCGGAGCCACCGCCGCGTGGCCCGGAGCCACCGCCGCGTGGGCCGGAGCCGCCAGGCCGCCGCCGAGGACGCTCAGGACGGCCAGCGCCCCGGCGGCCCGCATGGTCGTGAATGTGCTGCGCATGGTGCCTCCCAGGTCGACAGATGATCGCTGTCACCTGCGAACGACCGCGAGGGGCCCGGCGGTGCGCCCCGTCCCTCACCCGGGGGACGGCGCGCGCGCTGCGTCACCCGTGCCGCAGATGGTCCCGCAACTCCCGTGCGACCTGTGCCATCAGCGCCTCGGCGCCGGGCTGCGAGGCTGCCGGGACGTGGGAGGAGGTGAGCACCGCCACCGCGTAGGCCGCGCCGTCGGCGTGCTCGACGACGCCCACCTCGTGCCGGAGGTTGAGGAGCGTCGCCGTCTTCGACGCCCAGGTGGAGGCGTCGGAGGTGAAGTCGGGGGCGAGCCGGTGGCGCAGCACGTTGTCCGCCATCAGCTCCCGCAGCCGCGCGGCGACGTCCGGGTGGACCGCCGAGGGCCGCCACAGCGCCTGGAGCAGATCCGTGAAGGCCCGTGCCGAACCGGTGTTGGCGCGCGTGACGTCGAGCTGCGGCAGCCGGTGGCCGCGCCCGGTGGTGCCGGCGTCGATCGCCAGGGACTGTGCCAGGTGCGCGTCCTGGGTCCGCAGCCGCTCCATGGGCGTCTGCGCGAGCTGGTTCATCGTGTGGCGGACGGCGATGCCGCCCAGGCCCAGCTCGCGCAGCAGGGCGTCCACGCGGGCCGGCGGGGTGAGACCGAACAGGGCGTCGGCGGCGCAGTTGTCGCTCAGCGAGGTGCTCAGATACAGCAGGTCCTCGACCGCCACCCGGGCGGGGTGCCGGAACCGGGTCAGTCCGGTGGGGCCGGGCCGGGTGACGCGCCCGGGCTGCACCATCAAAACCTGCGCACCGTCCAGTTCGCCGCGCCGGATGCGTTCGAGGGTGGCCAGTGCGAGGGGCAGTTTGGCCAGCGAGGCCACGGGCAGCTCGGTGTCCGGGTCGATGCCCACCTCCTGCCCGGTGTGCAGGTCGCGGACGAGGAACGAGCCCTCCAGGCCGGCGTCGTTCAGCTCCCGGCGCAGTTCGCGCAGCAGGGCGTCGGCGGTCATCGGGCCCCGGCCTCCTCGGTCTCCTCGGTCTCGTCGTCGGCGGCGCCCAGGCAGTGGGCGAGGGCGGCACCCAGCCGGGTGCGCAGCCGGGCGGCGTCGCCCTCCTCGGCGGCCAGCAGTCCGAAGGTGCGGGCCAGGTCGAGTTCGCCCAGGGGCCGCCAGTGGAGGGAGAACTCGCGGGCCTGCACGGGTGTGCACAGCAGCAGGTCCTCGGAGGCCAGCACCTCCGCCGCCGCCTGGGTGAGGCTGGTGGCGACCGCCAGTTGTGCGGGGCGCAGTCCGAGGGCGTCGCGCAGTCGCACCAGGGGGTCGCGGATGTGCGGTACGTCGTCCTCGGGCTGGAGCCACACCTTGCGCGGGGGTTTCCTGTCGGTGCGCCGGGGGCGCAGCGTCTCCAGGTAGCGGCGCGGGGACCGGGGCCGGGCGACCTGGGCGAGGCCAAGCGGTACGGACCAGTCCGCCTGGTCGGGCGGCACCGCCACCAGCGCGGCCCGCACCTGCTGGGAGCGGACGAGGTGGGGGCGCTCGGCGGGGGCCGCGGTGAGGACCTCCAGCATCATCCCGTGGCCGCGGGCGTCGGCGGCGAGGCGGGCGAGGCCCGGGGTGGGGCACAGGTCGGGGACGGCGAGCCGCAGCGGCCGGTTCCGCGCGGTGGCCGCCTCGTGCTCCAGTTCCTCGGCCGCGAGCAGGAGGCGGCGGGCGGCGGGGAGGAGTTCGCGGCCGAACGGGGTGAGGTGCGCGCGCCGGGAGCCGCGGTCGAAGAGCCGTTCCCCCAGATGTTTTTCGAGCGCGGCGACCCGGCGGCTGGCGACCGACTGCGACATGCGCGCGGTCGCCGCGCCGCTCGTGAAGCTTCCGCGTTCGCCGACGTGCACGAAGGCCCGGCACGCTCCCACCAGATCCACGGCGGCCACTCTATGCGGCGCCGTTCCGGGCTTGGCCACCGCTCCCATGCGGAAAGCGCATCGTTCGCCGCGATCCGGTCTTGGACAGCATGAGTGCTCGCGTAAGAGGCTTCCGGCCTGGGTGGACGGCCGTGCGGACGCGGCCTCGGACAGCCGGGACGGCGCCGCCGTGCCCGTGTCGCCGCACCCGTTCGAACGGCCCCTGGAGACCGGAGGTATCGATGACCATGCGTACGACCACGGCACGCCGCGCCGTACTGGGCGCGCTCGGGCTGACGCTCGTGGTGCCGCTGACGGCCTGCGGGCAGGAGGCGCCGGGGGCCTCCTCCAAGCCCGCCTCGTCCGGCGCCTCCGCCTCGCCCGCCGCCGTGAAGCGCGCCCAGACGGCCGAGCGGTTCGCCAAGATCGAGCAGAAGTTCGATGCGCGGATCGGCGTGCAGGCGGTGGACACCGGCACCGGACGTCAGGTCGCCTACCACGCGGACGAGCGCTTCGCCTACGCATCCACGCACAAGGCGTTCACGGTCGCCGCCGTGCTCGACAAGTACTCGGTCGACGGCCTCGACAAGAAGAAGATCGCCGTCAAGGCGAGCGACCCGGTCGGCCATGCCCCCGTCACCGAGGCGAACGTCGGCAAGAAGCTGACGCTGCGCGAGCTGTGCGAGGCGGCCGTGCGGCAGAGCGACAACGGCGCCGACAACCTGCTGGTCCGCGACCTGGGCGGGCCCAAGAAGCTCGAGGCCTTCCTGGAGGGCCTCGGCGACCACGTCACCGAGGTCAGCCGGTACGAGCCGGACCTGACGGAGGCCACGCCGGGCGACACCCGGGACACCACCACGCCCCGCGCCTTCACCAAGGACCTGCGTGCGGTCGTCCTCGAAAAGGGCCTCGGCAAGCAGGAGCGCAAGCTGCTCGACTCCTGGATGCTGAACAGCCCGACGGGCACGAAGCTGATCAGGGCCGGGGTGCCCGACGACTGGAAGGTCAGCGACAAGAGCGGCGCGGGCCGGTACGCCAGCCGCAGCGACATCGCCGTGGTCCGCCCGCCCGGCAAGGCCCCGATCGTGGTGTCGGTCATGTCGAAGCGCACCGAGGAGGACGCCTCCTACGACGACCGGCTGGTGTCCGAGGCGGCCACCGTCGTGGCCGACACCCTCGGCTGACCCCTCCCCCCGTCCGCGCCCCGGCCCCCCGGCGGGGCGCGGACACGACGGCCGGGCGGCTCAGCCCGGTGCCAGCCGGCTGAGCCGTTCGGTGGCGTCGTACTCCCGCGCGCGGGCCGCGTGCAGTTCGCGGACCATGTCGAAGGACTTGCCGCCCACGACCAGACGGCGTGGCGGCTCCTGCATGGCGGCCACTTCGCGGACCAGCGGGGCCGCGGTGGCGGGGTCCGGGCCCGCGTCGTCGCCCCACATCCCGGCCAGCCGGGCGCGCAGCGCCTCGTACGCCGGGTCGGGTTCGGTCGCGGTCGTACCGGCGGTGAACAGTCCGGTGTCGTAGCCGCCCATCTGGAGGACGGTGACCTCGATCCCGAACTCCTCGACCTCCATGGCCAGCGCCTCGCTGACCGCCTCCAGCGCGGCTTTGCCCGCTCCGTAGAAGCCGACGGAGGCCATGCCGCCGCCGCTGCCCATCGAGGTGACCTGGAGCAGCCGCCCGCCTCCTTGCTCGCGCAGCTTCGCGACGACGGCCTGCGAGACCCACACGGCGCCGAAGAAGTTGACGTCGAAGTGGTCGCGGATCTGCTGTTCGGTGGCCTCCTCGACCATGCCGTACAGCAGTCCGCCCGCGTTGTTGACGACGACGTCGAGCCGCCCGAACGCGGCGACGGCCTCGTCCACGGCGGCGAAGACGGCGTCACGGTCCGAGACGTCCAGCGGCAGCCGCACCAGCCGGCCGGGGTGGCGCTCCGCCAGCCCGTCGAGGGGTGTCACGTCGCGGGCGGCGGCCACGACCCGGTCCCCGGCCTCCAGCGCCGCCTCGGCGAAGGCGCGGCCCAGCCCCCGTGAGGCACCCGTGATCATCCAGCATGCGGTTTCCGGCACAGCGGCCCATCCCCTCTCGTACGGCGCGCCACGGCGCGCGGACGGCAGCCGTCACACCCATTGACGCGACGAACCGTTCCGTCTCGCCATCACCCTAGCCCACACCATCCCCCGCACACCAGCGCGTTCCCCTCCGGAGGGCCGCCGCCGGAGCGGTGCGGAGGCCCGGCTCAGTCCCCCGCCGGCTGCTTCGTGAAGTGGAACGCGGCGATGCCCATGCCCTGACGCATGTAGAAGCGGTGGGCGTCCAGCCGCTGGGTGCCCGAATCCAGGCTCAGCGTCCGGCAGCCCGACGCACGGGCCCGCTCCTCCAGATGGGCCAGCAGTGCCCGGCCCACACCCGAGGAGCGGCGCACCGAAGTGGTGACCAGGTCGTCGACGTACAGCGTGCACATGTCGAAGGTGCGCACCATGACGCGCCAGCCGGCCACGCCGAGACACTCCCCGCCGCCCGGCGCCTCCGCGCCCTCCCCCTCCTCGGTGAACGCGGCGGTGAACCGCAGCCCCTGCCGGTGGCCCTCCGCGTACAGCTCGTGGAACAGATCGTCGGTCATGTGCGGGCGCAGTTCCCGCAGTACGGGCAGCACGGCGGACAGCCGGGGATCGCCCGGGGGCAGATCGATGATCAGCACGCCGTCACCTTCCCGCCGCCCGGCCGGCCCCGCTCCCCGCCCGTGTGCCCCGCCCACGCGGGGCAGGGCACACGGGGCACACGCGGCTCACGGATGCGGAGCGATGTCACGAGAAGGCGATGTCACGTGAGCGGCGCGGCGGAGGGATGTCACAGGAACAGGACGCCCAGGCCGAACAGTCCCTCGTTCTTGCCCAGCTTGACGAGGCGCTGATCCTTCTTGGGTCGGCCCTGCTGACCGGTGCCGGAGGACGCCTGGCCGGGCGCGGTGGCCGACGGGGCGCCGCCCGGAGTGGGTTCGGCTGCCTGTGCGACACCGCACAGCGGTACCAGGGCGGCCACCGTGAGGGCGGCGATGCCCGCGGCGGTGCGGGACGGGAGGGGAAGGCGACGCATGGGGACTCCTTGTCGTCGTGCGACGTGCGGCCGGGCGCCCGGCCGACGGCAGGGGACGCTGCCCTTCCACGTTGCACCGCGTCACGCCCCGCTGCGCGCCGTACTGGTCCGGACAGGGCACACCGCCCACTCCGCGCCCCCACCACGGGCTAAGCGCCCTGCTCCCCGAACCGCGGCACCTGCGGCACACCCACGTCCGCCCGCACACGGCGGGCCTGCACCGGGTGGCGCCAGCGACCCTCGTCGAAGGCCACATCGGCCTCGAACTCCACCACCTGCGCGGGGTCCACGCAGCGGTGCCGCAGGATGTCGCGGCTGCCCCAGCCGGAGCGGAACCGGGCGTCCGTCCAGGGGTGGCCGGGCCCGGCGGGGACCAGCAGCCGGCCCAGTTCGCGGCGGAGCGTGGTGGGGACGGGGGCGCTCTGCGCGACCAGGCGCAGCTCCCCCTCGTCGTCGTACCGTCCCAGCAGCAGCATGTCCGGCGCGGTGACGGGCCCGGTGACGGCACCGACGACCGCCTCGGCGGTGGCGCGGGCCCGCAGCTTGCGCCAGCCGCGTTCGCCGGGCCGGTAGGGCTGGCCGAGTCCTTTGACGACCATGCCCTCGATGCCGACGCGCCCCCAGGCCGGGTCCAGCCATTCCTCGGCCCGGTCGGGGTCGGTGGTCATGGGGCACAGGGCCCACGGGGGCTGGAGGTCGTGACGGGTGAAGAGCTCCTCCAGCAGGGCGCGGCGCTCCCGGTAGGCGCGGTCCATGATCAGGTCGCCGTCGAGTTCGAGCAGGTCGAAGGCGATGAAGTGGGCCGGGTGCGCGGCGGCTGCCGCCTCGGCGCGGGGCCCGGTGCGCTGGGCGCGCGACTGGAGCCGGCCGAAGCTGACGGCGCCGTCCTCGATGACGACCAGTTCGCCGTCGAGCACTGCCTCGTGGCCCAGTACGGCGGCGGCCCGCAGGAGGTCGGGGAAGCCGGGGCCGAGGTCGGTGCCGCGGCGGGACTGGAGGCGGGGGGCGTCGGGGCGCGCGAACAGCATGGTCCGGTAGCCGTCCCACTTGGCTTCGTACGCCAGTCCTCCGGCGCGGGGGGTGACCTCCACCGTGCGGGCCGTCATCGGGGAGACGGGCGGATCGAGCCGCCGGTCGTGCTCGCCCATACGCCACATATAACGCGGCGCGGCGGGCCGCGCGACCGCACCGCGTGCCGGGCCGGAGGGCGGGCCCTCCGGCCCGGCGGGAGGGAGGGGCGGTCCGGACGGCGCGTGAAGGGAAGCTGGGGGCCCGGTTAAGAAATCCTCGATGGATTCCGGGGCCGCTGTGCGGCACATTCGTCCCGGCGGCGCGCCTCGGCACCGCCATCCCCTCCCGTACCAGGGCCCAGGGCCGGTGTGGCCCGCACCGGGCCCTGCCGTGGCGCGAGACGAGACAGGAGCCCGTGGCGTGAAGGCGCTGGTCAAGCAGAAGGCGGAACCCGGACTGTGGCTGGCCGAGGTGCCGGAACCGCAGACCGGTCCCGGCGATGTCCTCATCAAGGTGGAGCGGACCGGCATCTGCGGCACCGATCTGCACATCCGCGACTGGGACGGCTGGGCCCGGCAGGCGGTCACGGCCCCGCTGGTGGTGGGGCACGAGTTCACCGGCGTGGTGGTGGAGACCGGCCGCGACGTGACCGGCGTCAAGCCCGGCGACCGGGTCAGCGGCGAGGGCCATCTGGTGTGCGGCACCTGCCGCAACTGTCTGGCGGGCCGACGACATCTGTGCCGGGCGACGGTGGGGCTCGGGGTGGGGCGGGACGGCGCCTTCGCCGAGCTGGTGTCACTGCCGGAGCAGAACGTGTGGGTGCACCGCACCCCGGTCGACCCGGACATCGCCGCGATCTTCGACCCGTTCGGCAACGCGGTGCACACGGCGCTCTCCTTCCCGCTGGTCGGCGAGGACGTGCTGATCACGGGTGCGGGTCCGATCGGGCTGATGGCCGCGGCGGTGGCCCGGCACGCCGGTGCCCGCCACGTCGTCGTCACGGATGTCAGCGAGGAGCGGCTGGAGCTGGCCCGCAAGGTGGGCGCCTCGCTGGCCCTGGACGTCTCGGACGCGACCGTCGCGGACGGCCAGCGGGCCCTGGGGCTGCGCGAGGGCTTCGACGTCGGGCTGGAGATGTCCGGCAACCCGGCCGCGCTGCGCGACATGATCGCGAACATGACGCACGGCGGGAAGATCGCGATGCTCGGTCTGCCCGCCGAGGACTTCGCCGTGGACTGGGCCCGCATCGTCACCTCGATGATCACGCTCAAGGGCATCTACGGCCGGGAGATGTTCGAGACCTGGTACGCGATGTCGGTGCTGCTGGAGGGCGGCCTCGACCTCAGCCCGGTGATAACCGGCCGGTACGGCTACCGCGACTTCGAGGCCGCCTTCGACGACGCGGCCGGCGGCCGGGGCGGCAAGGTCATCCTCGACTGGACCCGCTGACCCTCCCTCCCACCTACCTCCTGGAGACCTGAGAGAGATGTTCGACTCCGTACGCGACGAGCTGCGCGCCACCCTCGACGAGATCACCGCGGCCGGGCTGCACAAGCCGGAGCGGGTCATCGGCACCCCGCAGTCCGCCACCGTCGAGGTCACCGCGGGCGGCCGGCCGGGCGAGGTCCTCAACTTCTGCGCCAACAACTACCTGGGCCTGGCCGACCACCCCGAGGTGCTGGCCGCCGCACACGCCGCGCTGGACCGCTGGGGCTACGGCATGGCCTCGGTCCGCTTCATCTGCGGGACGCAGGAGGTGCACAAGGAGCTGGAGGAGCGGCTGTCGGCGTTCCTCGGCCAGGAGGACACCATCCTCTACTCCTCCTGCTTCGACGCCAACGGCGGTGTCTTCGAGACGCTGCTGGGCGAACAGGACGCGGTGATCTCCGACGCTCTCAACCACGCCTCGATCATCGACGGCATCCGGCTGTCGAAGGCCCGCCGCTTCCGTTACGCCAACCGTGACATGGCCGACCTGGAGCAGCAGCTCAAGCAGGCGCAGGACGCGCGGCGCAGGCTGATCGTCACCGACGGCGTGTTCTCGATGGACGGCTATCTGGCGCCGCTGCCCGAGATCTGCGACCTGGCCGAGCGGTACGACGCGATGGTGATGGTGGACGACTCCCACGCGGTCGGCTTCGTCGGCGAGGGCGGACGCGGCACCCCCGAGCTGCACGGCGTCATGGACCGGGTGGACATCATCACCGGCACCCTCGGCAAGGCGCTCGGCGGCGCCTCGGGCGGCTATGTGGCGGCCCGCGCCGAGATAGTGGCGCTGCTGCGGCAGCGGTCGCGCCCGTATCTGTTCTCCAACAGCCTGGCACCGGTGATCGCGGCGGCTTCCTTGAAGGTGCTCGACCTGCTGGAGTCGGCCGGTGACCTGCGCGAGAGGCTGCGGGCCAACACCGAGCTGTTCCGCCGCCGGATGACCGAGGAGGGCTTCACTCTGCTGCCCGGCGACCACCCGATCGCCCCGGTGATGATCGGTGACGCGGCGGAGGCCGGGCGGATGGCGGAGCTGCTGCTGGAGCGCGGCGTCTACGTGATCGGCTTCTCCTACCCGGTGGTGCCCCAGGGCCAGGCCCGGATCCGGGTGCAGCTGTCCGCGGCGCACTCCGCGCAGGACGTGCACCGCGCGGTGGACGCGTTCGTCGCATCCCGGGCGGAACTGGCGCGGACCGCTGGGGGAGAATCGGTCGCGTGATCGAAGCGCGGCGGCTGCACATCCTCCGTGCGGTGGCCGACCACCGCACGGTCACCGCCGCTGCCGCCGCGCTCTATCTGACCCCCTCGGCCGTCTCCCAGCAGCTCGCAGCGCTGGAGCAGGAGACCGGCCACCGGCTGGTCGAGCGCGGCGCGAAGGGCGTGCGCCTCACCCCCGCCGGGGAGATCCTGCTGGCCCACACCCATCGCGTTCTCGCCCAGCTGGAGCGTGCCGAGGCGGAGCTGGCGGCCTACGGTTCGGGAGCCGCGGGCCAGGTGAACCTGGCGTCCTTCGCCACCGGCATCGGCCTGGTGGTGGCGCCCGCGCTCTCCCGGCTGGCCCGCACGGCGCCGGGCATCCGGGTACGGGTGCGGGACGCGGAGGGCGACGAGAGCCTGCCGATGGTGCTGGACCGGGAGACGGACGTGGCGGTGGCCGTCGAGTACCGGGGCGCGCCCGGCGCGGACGATCCGCGGCTGTGGCGGGTGCCGCTGTACGCGGAGCCCTTCGACGCGGTCGTCCCGCGGGGGCACCGGCTGGCGGAGGCCGGCCGGGTGCCGCTGGCCGAGCTGGCCAAGGACACCTGGATCGGGCCGTTCCCCGGCAACCCCTGTCACGACGTGGTGGTGCTGGCCTGCGAGCACGCGGGCTTCGAGCCCAGGATGGAACACTTCTCCGACGACTTCCGGGCCGTGGTCGCCCTGGCCTCGGCCGGCGCGGGCGTCGCCCTCGTACCGCGGTCGGCGCTGCTGGGCACGGATGTGGGGGCCGTCGCCGTGCACCCCGTCGACGACATCGCCCCCACCCGTCGCGTGTTCGCCGCCGTACGGCGCGGCGCCGAGGAACACCCGCTGATCAGCCCGGTCCTGGACGCCCTCACCGAGGCGGCACGCTAGCGGCCGTCCGACCGGCCCCGGGGCGGCTGCCCCCGCGAGCCCCCCCACGGCGCCGGGGCGGGCCCCTCTCCCTCCCGTCCCCGGCCGCCGGGTCCGCGGACGCATGGCCCTGCCTGTCGGTGGTATGCGGACTCCGACTCTCGCCGGTGGATGTTGCCTCGTCGACGGGAGTACGGAACGATACGGACTTATCTGCACAAACTGGTCAGGTGATATGGCGTATGGCTGAGACGGCACCGAACGCGCCGGCCTCCTCACCCTCCGGCCCCCACGGCAAGGCGATCGGCATCTCGATCGCCGCCGCGGTGGGCGGCTTCCTCTTCGGCTTCGACTCCTCCGTGATCAACGGCGCGGTCGACGCCCTGTCGGGCCACTTCGAGATGGGCGCGTTCCTGTCCGGGTTCGTGGTGTCCATCGCACTGCTGGGCTGTGCCGTCGGCGCCTGGTACGCGGGGCGGCTCGCCGACGGATGGGGCCGGCGCAGAGTGATGCTGCTGGGCTCGGCCATGTTCATCGCCAGCTCGGCCGGCTCGGCCTTCGCCTTCTCCGTACCGGATCTGCTGCTGTGGCGCGTCATCGGCGGACTGGGCATCGGGATCGCCTCCGTGATCGCGCCCGCCTACATCTCCGAGGTGGCGCCCGCCTCCGGCCGCGGCGCGCTCGGCTCGCTCCAGCAGCTCGCCATCACCATCGGCCAGCTCGTCGTCCTCAGCTCGAACAAGGGCCTGGCGGGTGCGGCCGGGGGCGCCGCCCACGACCTGTGGTTCGGCATGCCGGCGTGGAGGTGGATGTTCCTGGTCGGCGTCATCCCGGCCGCCGTCTACGGGCTGCTGGCCCTGCTGATCCCCGAGTCCCCCCGCTATCTGGTGCTCAAGGGACACGACGACGAAGCCGCCTCCGTGCTGGGCCGGGTCAGCGGCGAGCCCGACCCGCAAGGGAAGGTCGCCCGGATCCGCGAGACGCTCCGCAAGGAGCACCGCAGCTCCTTCCGGGACATCCGCGGCGAACGCTTCGGCCTGCACCCGCTGGTGTGGGCCGGCATCATCATGGCCGCCTTCCAGCAGCTGGTCGGCATCAACGCGATCTTCTACTACTCGACGACGCTGTGGAAGTCCGTCGGTTTCAGCGAGTCCCAGTCCTTCACCACATCGGTCATCACCGCGGGCATCAACGTGGTCATGACGGTGGTCTCGATGATGTTCGTGGACCGCGTCGGGCGGCGCAGGCTGCTGTCCATCGGTTCCGTCGGCATGTTCCTGGCCCTCGCGCTGACGGCGGTCGCCTTCTCCCACCAGCGGGGCAGCGGCACCGATGTGACCCTGCCCGACCCGTACGGGCCGATGGCACTGGTCGGTGCCAACGCCTTCGTGATCTTCTTCGCTCTCTCCTGGGGCCCGATCATGTGGGTCATGCTGGCGGAGATGTTCCCCAACCGGATGCGGGCCATGGCCCTGGCCATCGGCACGGCCTCCAACTGGATCTTCAACTTCATCGTCACCTTCTCCTTCGAGCCGATGACCCGCAAGGTCGGTCTGACCTGGCTCTACGGCGCGTTCGCCTGCTTCGCCCTGCTGTCCTTCTTCTTCGTGCGCGGCAAGCTGCCGGAGACCAAGCAGCGGGAGCTGGAGGAGATGACCGGGGAGACCTACCGGCGCCCCCAGCCGGCCGGACGCTCCGGCACCAAGGAGTGACCCCGGCGTCCCGGGCGCGGCGGGCGACCGGGATGCGCGCCCGGGGCACCCGGCGCAGGCTGGAGGTATGGCCGACGCACCGATCATCGTCTACCCGGCCGACGCGCAAGGCGGGCGCCGGGTGCGCGCCCGCGGGGCGATCCTGGGCCGGGCCTACAACGTCAACGACGTGCTCGCCCTGCTCGGCGACGCCGGGTTCGACCCGGACGAGATCTCCCTGGACGGCCCGCTCATCGAGTGGCGCGGCGGCGGCGCCTGGGCCTGGGACCCCGGCGAGGGCGACTGACCCCGCGCCGCCGGACCGTGCGGTGCCGTACGGTCCGGCGGGGCACGGTTCAGCGTGGGTCCAGCCCCGCCTCCAGAGCCGCGGACCGCAGCACGTCGCGGAGCATCTCGGGGGTGAGCCGTCCGGTGAAGGTGTTGCGCTGCGTGACGTGGTAGCAGCCGTGCACCGCCAACGGCGCGGCGTCGCCCTGGGCGGGCGGCAGTTGCACGCGGACGCCGTGGCCGAACGCCGGACGGGGCCGCGGCACCCGCCACCCGCCCTCGGCCAGCACCGGGAGCACGGTCTGCCAGGCGAAGGCCCCCAGCGCGACGACCGCCCGCACCGTGGGGTGCAGGAGCTCCATCTCCCGCACCAGCCACGGGCGGCAGGTGTCCCGCTCGGCGGGGGTCGGCTTGTTGGCGGGCGGCGCACAGTGCACCGGGGAGGTGTACCGGACGCCGTGGAGCTCCAGCCCGTCCCCGGCATGGGTGGAGGTCGGCTGCGACGCCAGCCCCAGCTCGTGCAGCGCGGCGACGAGCACGTCCCCGGCGCGGTCACCGGTGAACATCCGCCCGGTGCGGTTGCCGCCGTGCGCGGCCGGGGCCAGGCCGATCAGCAGCAGCCGCGCGTCGGTGGCCCCGAACCCGGGCACGGGCCGCGCCCAGTAGTCCCAGTCGCGGAAGGCGGGCCGTTTGACCCGTGCGACCTCCTCGCGCCACTCCACCAGCCGGGGACAGGCCCGGCATCCGCTCAGCGACCGGCCGAGCGCTGTCAGGTCCGCCGCCCTCGGCGCCTGCTCGGCAGGATCGGTCATGGGGCTGCGCCTCCTCGCCGTGCGTCCGGTACCGCGTGCGGGTACCCCAGCGTTCCAGACCGGCGCTTCATACCTTCGGTGGACACGCGTTGTCCCCCGCGCGGGCGAAGGGGCCACACGCGCCGGACACCGCCCCGGCCGGCGAACGGCCAGCTCAGAGCACCGGAAGCAGGGCCACGGCGGGCGGAGCGGGACCGCCGGGCCGCCGTGCGGCGGTGGACGCTGGGGTAGAAAAGGGGGCTGCCGCCGCCCAGCCGCGCGGCCTCCGCCCGTCCACTCGTCCACTGAATCCACGCGTCTTCGCCTCTTTCAGTCCGATCCGTCACCGGCGCCCCGGTACCGTCCCACCGGGCCGCCGCCGACCACAGGGGGTCCTGGTGCTCGTGCGCCTGGAGAACGTCCCGGCCGCCCACGCCGTCCCGCGGACCACCGCGTGCTGAGCCGCCCTGCCCCGTCCGTACTGGCCGCGCCCGCCACCTCGCTGCGGCCGGTGGTGCTGGAAGCCGTCAGCGGCTGGGTGCCGCCCCGGGTGGTGCCCAACGCGCTGCTGCCCCGCCAGTGGGAGGTGGACGACGCGTGGGTGCGCACCCGGACGGGCATCGAACGACGGCACGTCGCCGACCCCGGCACCTCCACCGGTGACGCGGCCCACCACGCGGCCCGGCGGCTCCTCGACCGCGCGGGCCGGCCACCGGTCGACGCGCTCGTACTGGCCACCGCCACCCCCGACCATCTGTGTCCGGCCACGGCACCCGCGGTGGCGGCCCGGCTCGGGCTCGGCACCGTGCCGGCGTTCGACATCTCCGCCGTGTGCAGCGGCTTCGTCTACGGACTCGCCCTGTGCCAGGGCACCGTCGCCGCCGGGCTGTTCGACCGGGTGCTGGTGGTGGGCGCCGACATCTACTCGCACTGGCTCGACCCGGAGGACCGTTCCACCGGGGTGCTGTTCGGCGACGGCGCCGGTGCCGCCCTGCTGGCCCGCGGCGACAGCGGTGACGCGCCGGGCGCCCTGCTCGCCTTCGATCTGGGCAGTGACGGCGAGGGGTACGACCTGATCACGGTGCCCGGCGGCGGCGCCCGCTCCCGCTCCCGCGGCACCCCGGACCAGCCCGGCGACCGCTACTTCCGGATGCGGGGCGCGGCGGTCTTCCAGCAGGCGATCGAGCGGATGACCGCCTCGTGCCGCACGGTGCTGGACCGCGTCGGGTGGCGGCCCGAGGAGGTCGACCACTTCGTGCCCCACCAGGCCAACGCGCGCATCCTGCACGCGGTCGGCAAGCGTCTGGGCATCCCCGAGGAGCGGTGCGCACTGCATCTGCGCGAGGTCGGCAACACCGGGGCCGCCTCCATTCCACTGGCGCTCGCCGACGCCCAGGAGGCCGGACGGCTGCGCCCCGGGGCGCGGGTCCTGGTCACCGCGTTCGGCGGCGGGCTGACCTGGGGCTCCGCCGCACTGCTGTGCCCGGGGCCCGCCGCCTGACGGCCGCCGCTCAGCGGGTGTAGTCGCGCAGATAACGCTCCACGCGGTCGGTGTGCTCCCGTACCCGGTCGGGAACGCCGCCGGCCTCGATGACCGTACGGGAACTCGTGCGGTAGCCGGCGGCCATGAGGGCGGGCAGGTCCTTGCGCAGGCCCTTCTTCTTGTACTCCTGGTCCAGCCAGCACACGAAGCCGGCCATCGACGCGATGGCGTCGGGCGGCGACATGTAGTCCTTGTCGCCGTCGCGGTCGCCGTCCTTGGCCCAGGCCTTGAAGACCGACGGGGTCCACATCGCGATGCCGTACTCGTCGGTCTCCGGCCGTCTGGCATCGGCGTCGAAACCGCTCTCAGCCTTGAGCATCGCCGCCAGAAAGGCGGGCGTGACCTCCTTCTCGGGGCACTGGCGGGCCGCGGCGGTGATCACCGGGCGCAGGCCGCGGGGCACGTCGGAGCCGGCGGGGATCGCGCCGGGCACGGGCGGGGAGGCCGCCGGCGGGCGCTCGTCGGAGGCGGCCTTGTCTGAGGCGGCCTTGTCGTGCTGGCCGAGCAGCAGTGCGGCCGTGGTGGCGACAGCCACCAGCGGTACGGCGACGGCCGCCGCCACCACGGCCGTACGGCGCCCGGCCCGGCCGGACCGGCGGCCGGGGCCCCCGCGCGCCGGCGCACCGGCGCGGGCGGCCAGGGCCGTGGCGTCCAGCGCCGACCGGGAGGCGTGGTCGGGCCGCAGACAGTCGGTGATCAGTTCCCGCCAGCCGTCCGGGACGCCGGCTTCGAGGCGCAGGGTGGCGTTGCCGCGCGCGTACGCCTGGGCGGCCAGGGCGCGGGCCCGTGCCGTGGAGCCGGGGAACGGATGCAGACCGCCGGTGAGCACCTGGTGGGCCAGGACGCCGAACGCCCAGATGTCGGCGGTCGGCCGCACCACGCTGCGCCCGCCCTCCCGGTCGGACCACCATTCGGGCGGTACGTGGTCGAGGGAGCCCAGCGGCGGCACATAGGCGTGGGTGCCGTCGAGTTCGACGGTGAGTCCGAAGTCGCCGAGCCACACCCCGCCGTCCGGAGCGAGCAGCACGTTTCCGGGCTTCAGATCGCCGTGGACCCAGCCGCGCCCGTGGATGTGGGCCAGCGCGGCGGCGACCCCGGCGAGGATGCGGCCGGCGTCGGGCAGTGGTGCGGGCGCGCTGTCGCGGTGTGCGGCGAGCACGTCCTGGAGGCTGCCGTCGGCGCGGGCCATCACCAGTGCGGTGGCGCCGTCGAGTTCGGGGCGCTCGGGGTCGTGGACGGTGAGGACTTCGCGGGTGGGCACCACGTGCGGGTGGTCGGTGTCCAGGCTGAACCGCACCTCGCGCCGCACCAGTTGTTCCATGGAAGCGCGCTGGCCGGGCGGCAGCAGATGGGTGGGCAGCAGTTTGACCGCGGCCTCGCCGCCGTCGGTGGCATGGGTCGCCGCGTACACGACGCCCCAACTGCCCGCGCCGATCGGGCCGGTCAGCAGCCAGTCGCCCACCCGGTAGCCGGCGGGCAGGTCGATCCGGGAGTGCGCGCTCTCAGCCATGCATGCCGCTCCCCACCCGGTCGCGGGGCGTGGACGGGCGCAGCAGCGCGAGGTGTTCCTCGCGCACGAGGTCGAAGCGGAGTGCGAGCGCGACGAGTTCGGCACGCTTGCGGCTGGTGCCCGCGGCGCGTTCCTCACCGCCGCGCAGCCGCAGTTTCACGGTGGCCAGATAGTCGATGTGGTAGTTGACAGCCGACCGGGTCAGGTCGTGACAGCCCTCCAGGGGGCGCAGCCGCTCCAGCACCTCGCTGACACCGGGGATCGCGCCGCTGGAGGGATCGCGCAGCCTCGGCTCGCACAGGGCGAGCAGGACGAGGAAGTACTTGGCGGTCTGGTCGAGGGCGAACGGGCTCTGGGTCGGTTCGCCCGCCGGTACGCCCGTCCCCGCGTCCAGGTAGGTGTGTTCCGGCGCGAACACCTTGAAGTCCACCTCGCCGTCGCTGGCGGGCAGCACCACGCGGGAGAACTCGAAGGGCACGGGCGCGCCCAGCCTGCCGGGCGGCACCTTGATGTGCTCCCCGGCGCCTTCCATGTTCTCGACGACGTAGGTGGCGTGGCCGCTGTAGTTGGACAGCCGCCAGTAGTCCTCGGCGGCCGTGATCACCCCGGCGTGGCGGGACACCCCGGGGTCGTCCAGGGTGATCCGCACCGGGCTGCCGGGGCCGCCGCGTCCGAAGTCGGCCGTCTCCCCCGGGCCCAGGTGCAGCAGGTGCGGTCTGCCGTCGGAGGAGCCGCTCACGTGGCCTTCCCGACCCGGCAGTTGAACGATGACCGTGTCCATGGTGCGCCCTCCCCCTTCGGCCGCGGGAATCCTATCCCCACCCTGACATCCGTCAGGGTCCACGCTGGACCCTGACCTGCCACGATGGAAGGTTTTCAGCCGTAGCCCGGTACCGGCGCCACCCGGGTGGGTGATGTAGCGCCCCGCCGAACTGCCCGCCCGGGTGACGCCGCAGCGGGAGGGCGTCGGCTCAACAGCGGCTCACCGCCTGCTCCGCGCGAGAGATCGGCACCTGTTCAGCGGGTGAGGGGCAGGGCCCGCAGCGCGTGGGAGCGGAAGGAGGTGCGCCACTGGAGCCGGTCCACCTCCACGGCCGGCCGCAGACCGGGGAAACGCCCCAGCAGGGTCTCCAGGGCGAGCCCGGTCTGCATACGGGCCAGCGGCGCGCCGAGGCAGTAGTGCATGCCCTGACCGAGGGAGAGGTGGGCGTTGTCGCGGCGGCGGATGTCGAGCCGGTCGGGCGCCGGATAGCGCTCCGGGTCGCGGTTGGCGGAGGCCGGGCAGAGCAGCACGGTGTCACCGGCCGGGATGGTGGTACCGGCGATCTCCACGGGTTCGGTGGGGAAGCGGCGGATGGCCGTCAGCTGGGAGTGCGCGTACCGCATCAGCTCCTCCACCGCGTCGGGCAGCAGTGAGGAGTCGCCGCGCAGGGCGGCGAGTTGCCCCGGGTGGCGCAGCAGCGCGAGGAAGCCGGCGCTGAGCAGGTGCTGGACGTTCTCGATACCGGCGCCCAGCACGAGGAAGGCCAGCGAGCACAGTTCGTCCTCGGTCAGCCGGTCGTCCTCGTCGCGGGCGGCGATCAGCGCGGACAGCAGATCGTCGCCCGGCGCCTTCCGCCGTTCGTCCACGAGTGCGCGCAGGAAATCGTGGACGGAGGTGACCGCCTCGGCGACCTGCTGCGGGCTCTCCAGTGCGAGCATCGTCGACACCCAGGAGCCGAACGGACGGCGGTCCGGCTCGGGCACACCGAACAGGTCGCAGACCACGGTGAGCGGCAGCGGGGTGGCGAAGTCGTGGACGAGGTCGGCCGTCCCCTCGCTCTCCAGCCGTTCCTCCAGCCGGTCGGCGAGGCGGTCGGCCACCGCCTGGATGCCGGCCCGCATGGCCTCGGCGCGACGCGGGGTGAAGCCCTGGGAGACCAGGCGGCGCAGCCGTATGTGGTCGTCGTGATCGATGTTGAGCAGATTGGCGTCGAGGGCGGGCGGCAGCGCGTAGCCCTGGTAACCGCCGGTGGAGTGGGCCTTGTTGACGGACAGCCGGCGGTCGGCGAGCCCGGCGCGTACGTCCGCGTCGCGGGTGACGAGCCACACCGCGGTGCCGTCGGGCAGGGCGACCCGGTGCACGGCTTTCTCGTCCCGCAGCTTGTTGTAGACCGCGTGCGGCATGGCACGGAACGACTCGTCGAAGGGCTGCGGCAGTGCCGTCATGTGTCGCCTCTCCGTCAGTTCGGTCAGGTGGTGCCGATGTGCTTGCCGCACAGGCTAGAACCCGCCGTTCCGGAAGGGAGAGCGAGGTTGGTGATCAAGGGGCGGGCGCGGGCAGGGCCAGCAGCCCTTCGGCCACCTGCGTCAAGTCCTCACCGGTCACGTCGGGTTGGGCGAACAGGGAGCTGTGGCGGCCCTCCAGGCGGGCGCACCAGCCGCTGACCAGTCCGGCACGGGTGGCGCCGTGGCAGTCCCAGGCGTGCACGGCGACGACGGCGGTCCGGGCGGGCGGTGTCCCCATACGGTGCGCCGCCGCGTGGTAGAGCCTGCTCGCCGGCTTCCACGCCCCGGCCTCGCCGGCGGTCACCACCTGCGTCACGTTCGGGGCCAGGCCGTTGCGTTCCAGGAAGGCGCGGGTCACCTCGGCTTCGCCCACCGTCAGACAGCCCACCGCCACACCGGCCTGCCGCAGCCGGCGCAGGGCGGGCAGCGCGTCGTCGTAGGCGGGCAGCAGGGGGAAGCCCTCCAGTACGTGATCGACGTCCGCGTCCCGGACCGTCTGCCCGCTCTCCACCCGCAGCGCCTCACGGGCGGCGTCGCGGAAGCCGGCCGTCTCACCGGTGAGGGCCAGCGCCATGCAGTCACGCTGGAGGCGCAGGAACCACGGGTGGAGCGCCGCGGGCGGCAGACCGGTGTCCGCGAAACGGGCGGCGAGCGGGTCGAGCCGCATCAGCGTCTCCAGGACGTCGAAGACGACGGCGAGCGGGCGGGGTGCGGCAGTGGCCATACAGGTGCGTCCCCCTTGCGGTGGCATCGCTCTCGGGTACGGGCATGCGCTCGGTCACGGGCTCCTCCCCGGGCGGGTTCCGGGCCGTGTCACGGGGCAAGGGCCCGGCCCGCGCCTGGGTCGGGGCTCGGCCCGGCTCCGGGGGCAGGGCTCAAGCTCCCTCGGGCGAGGGCGGGCCCCTCATGGGCGGGGCCCCTCGTGGGCCGGGCCCAAGCCCCCTCGGACAGGATCCGGGTCCGCCTCGGGCACGGGTCCCTCGGGGGCGCGGGGCTCAAGCCCCCGCCGGGGCTCAGGCCGCCTTGGGCGGGCCGGTGTGGCGGTCGGCTTCACGCTCGTCCTGCCCGCCGCCCTCGCCCTCCTCGATCTCCTCCCGCACCCGGCGGCAGGCCGCGGCCAGCAGGCGGGAGACGTGCATCTGCGAGACCCCGAGCCGACGGGCGATCTGGGACTGCGTGAGCTCCCGGAAGAACCGCAGGTACAGCAGGCGCTGCTCCCGCTCGGGGAGGCGGCACAGACAGGAGCGGACCGCCTCACGGTCCACGACGTGGTCGTAGCCCATCTCGTCGGAGCTGAGGGTGTCCATGAGGCAGATCGCCCCGTCGCCCGCGCCGTCCCCGCCCCCGCCGGCCTCGGCGGAGACCGGCGCGTCCAGGGAGAGCGAGTTGAAGCACTGGAGCGCCTCCATGCCGGTGAGGGTGTCCTCCTCCGACAGCCCGGCGTGCGCGGCCAGCTCCGGGACGGTGGGCGCGCGCCCGGAGGAGGTCAGCTCCAGCTCCCGCATGCTGGCCCGGACCCGGTTGCGCAGGTCCTGGACCCGGCGGGGGACGTGGATCTCCCACATGTTGTCCCGGAAGTGCCTCTTCAGCTCGCCGTAGATGGTGGGGATGGCGAACGTCTCGAAGGCGTTGCCGCGCGCCGGGTCGTACCGCTCGACGGACTTGACCAGGGCCAGCGCCGCGACCTGCTCCAGGTCCTCCAGGGACTCGCCGCGGTTGCGGAACTTGCGGGCGAGCCGGTGGGCCATGGGCAGCCAGGCGGTGACGACGCAGTCCTGGAGCCGGCGGCGTTCGGGGCCGTCGGGCAGCCTCACCAGTTCGGCGAAGTCGGCCGCGGTGTCGGGGGCGTCGTGATGGGTACGACGGGTGTCGGAGGACGTGACGGTCCTGGCCCCGGTCCTCGGGGCCCCGGGTTCGCCCTCCGGGGCTCTGGCCTCCGCGGCGTCCACGGCGTCGCCGGCCTCGACGGCCTCGGTGGTCGCACCGGCCTCCGCGAGGTCGCGGGGATCCGGGGTGTCGGGGAGGTGCTCGGTGGCCGCCCGGGTGTCCTCGGCAGCCGGGCGGGTGCGGGTGCCGTCCTCGTTGGTGCGGAACCGCGTGGTGTTCATGGGCTGCTCACTCCCACGTCTCACATGGGTGCTGTGCAAGACAGGCGAGAAGCGATCCCCCAGTCCGCTTCCGGACAGATATGGCGTGGGTGCCGCCGGGTTTACAGCGGCCCTTTTTCACCGTGACACACACCACGCCGCGCGGCATCTTCGCAGGTCACGCCCGTTCGCGGGGAGTGTGGAGCGGACCTACGCAGCGTGTCGGCCACCCGCCCCGGCCGCCCGGGGCACCGTCGCGTTTCCGCCGGTCACCGGCGGGCACCCGCCCCCTCTCGCGGCAGGCGGGCCGCGGGGTGCGGCGACGGAGCCAGGAGGACTCGGATGGCGGAGCTGCCCGGGACGGCGTGCTGGGTGAGTCTGACGACCCCCGACCGGCGGGCCACGGAAGCGTTCTACGGTGCGGTGCTGGGCTGGTCGTTCGACGACGGGGCGCTCGCCCCGGAGGCCCGGGTGGCGACCTTGGCGGGAGAGCCGGTGGCGGGGCTGAACGAGGCCGCGGCGGCCCGGGGCCTGCCCGCCCGCTGGACGGTGTTCTTCCTGGTCGAGGACGCCGACGGGGCAGCCGAACTGATCGCGGAGCGGGGCGGCACGGTCGCGGTGGGCCCGGTGGACTTCGGCAGTGGCCGCACCGTGCTGGGCGCCGATCCGTGCGGTGCCGCGTTCGGGCTGTGGCAGGGCACGGCGCCCCCGCGCTGGGGCGTGGGTGCCGGTCGGGCGCCCGTTCGACTGTGCCTGCGCACTTGTGACCCGCAGGGCGCGCTCGCCTTCTACGGCGCCGTTCTGGGCCGCGGCCCGGACGGGGCGCCGTCGCCGGGCGGGACCGGCCCGCGGCTGCGTACCGGGGCGAGGCCCGGTGATCCGGAGCCGGCTGCCCGGCCGCGCTGGGAGGTGACGTTCCCGGTCGCCGATCCCGAGGGGGCGGCTGCCGCGGCTCGGCGGAACGGGGGGTCCCCGGTGGCCCTGCCGGAGGGCGGAGTCACCGTCTGTGATCCGCACGGCGCCCTGTTCGGACTCGCCCGGGCCGAGCCCTGACCCTCACCGCAGCGCCGGGGCCGGGCGCCTTCGGCTGAGGGCTCCGTTCCGGCTTGAGGCTCCGTTTCGGTGGGGGACTCCGTGCGCACCGGCAGGTGCTACAGGCCCAGCAGGTAGCCCAGGAAGAAGACGAGGAAGACGGCCACCACCGCGCCGATCAGGATGAGCGGGGTCGTGCGCCAGCCCTTGGTCGGGTTGTGGGTCTCGCGCGGGCCCGCCTCGGAGGTGCTGCCCTCCGCGGGCGGGGTCTCACCGGGCGGGACCTGGCCGCCCTCCTCCAGGCCGGTGGTGTGGGCGGGGTCCGGGTCGGGATTGGCGTAGCTCATGCCCTCCGGGTGGACCCGATCACCCCCGCGTACACCTGGCGGGGCCCGGTTCCTGGGACCGGCCGGTTCAGGGGCCACCCGGTTCCTGGGACCGGCCGGTTCAGGGCCGCGGGGTGATGCTGCTGTGCAGGCGGTAGCGGCGGGGCTCCTGCCCGTCACGTGGCGGGTGCAGCCACACGGCGACCGGGCCCGCGAAGCTGAAGTGCCGTTCGGCGGCGTGCCGGCGCACCTCGGAGGCGAGCCGTTCCCCGACCGCGCCCGCCTCCTGGGCCAGCCGGTCGTAGCTGTCGCGGGGCAGCTCCAGCACGAAGGAGTTGGGCACCACGGTGCGGCCCCGGCCCACGATGACCGCGTTGGCCTCACACTCGCGGCGCAGCATGTCCACCACTTCGACCTGCTCCTCGCCGCCGCGCCGCAGCAGCCCCCACAGGGTGTTGGAGAGGCGTTCCATCCTGTTCTCGACGTCCCGCAAGATGCTCATCGCTCCCGGTTGCCCGCTGTGCGCGGCTCTCACTCCCCCCGAACGAGTGGTGGTGGCCGCGGTGGCTCCGCCGGCCGGTCACAGCGGGCGGAAGGAGGGCGTCAGGAGGTGGGGGACGCCCAGCCGTTGGGGCAGGAGCGGGTGCCGGAGCCGTGGATGTAGTCGAGGAAGTTGCGCAGGTCCTGCTGCCACAGCCGCATCTCGTGCCCGCCGGGCCCTGTGCAGTAGCGGTGGGTGACCCCGCGGGCGGTGAGCGGGGCGTGGAGGGCTTCATTCCACTCATGGATATCGCTCTCGCCGGTACCGGCGTAGAGGGCCAGACGCCCGTCGTACGCCTTGTACGACGCCTCGGTGGCGGCCACCTGCACGGGGTTGAAGGCCGCCCAGCCGGAGGCGGGCCCGAACACGGTCTCCATGCGGTGGGCGGTGCTGCCGGTGACCCGGTAGGTGCCGTCCAGCAGGCCCGTCCAGGAGAACGCCGCGCCGTAGAACCACAGGGAGTCGTTGACGGTGCGCTGTGCGGCGGCCGGGCGGATGTCGGTGCCGCCGGAGAAGACGCCGACGGAGGAGAACAGGTCGCGGTGGGCGGCGGCGTACTTCAGAGCGCCGAGTCCGCCCATCGACGCCCCGGCCACGGCCCGGCCCGACCGCTCGGCGCGGGTGGCGAAGTTGGCGTCGATCCAGGGCAGCAGCTGCCGGATGTGGAAGGTCTCCCACTGCGGGGCGAAGTTGCCGTCCGTGTGTCCGGGCCAGTCGCTGTACCAGCCGGCCTTGCCGCCCTCGGGCATCACGACGATGCCGTCGAACGCGGTGCCCTCCAGGGTGTGGGCGATGTCGCCGTCGCCGGGCTCGGACCACTGCTTCACATCGGCGGCGCCGCCGTGCAGCAGATAGAGCACGGGGTACCGCCTGGCCGGGTCGTAGTGGGCGGGCAGGTGGATGCGGACCTTGACCGGCTTGCGGAGGGGGTCGATGGACGGCTTGCCCGCTCCTGCCGGGGCGAAGACCGCGTCGGTGAGGAAGGTGGCCTCCCCCAGCCGCCCGTCGAAGCCCGGCACCTCGCGCCACTGCGTGAGGTCGAGCCCGTGTGCGTCGGGCGCCGGGAGCGGCGGCAGGGCGGTGGCGGTCCCGTCCGCGGGGCGGGCCTGCGCCCGGGGTACGGCCGTGGGCAGTCCGAGCGCGACGGCCAGGGCGAGGGCCGCGCACCAGGCGGGCCAGGGTCTGTGACGTGCGGGGCGGCGGCGCCCGGCGGGGGCCGCCGCCTGAGGCCCCGGTGGTCTTCCCCGTGCGGAACGACGCTGTGCTGTGCGCATGTCCCCTCCCCTGCCGGCGGGCGGCCGTACGGATGTGCCGTTGCGAGGGGAACGTATGCGCGGGGGCGGGGCCCGGGCATCCACCGGCCGGTTGGTCCCTCGCCCCACCGGACCGGCACCAGTGGGGTAGCCGGTCCGGGTGTCTCCAACCAGCACGGTAGGCGGGGCGGGGGTCGGTGCCCGGCGGGCTGCGGGGGGGTGCCGCGTCAGCTGCGGCGGGTCTCGGTGTGGAGGCCCAGGGCCTGGGCGACCTCCTGGACGTTGGCGTAACGGGCGTCGGCCGGGAGGCCGGAGGCCAGTTCGAGGAGCCGGTCGGGGGCGTGCTCGGCGCGCAGGGTGTCCAGGACCTCCTCGCGGCCGGCCGGGTACAGGTGCCGGCCGAGGTACTGCGCGATCTCGGAGCGCAGCTCCACGTCCCGGGAGGACATGCCGGCGGGGGTGCCGCCGGTGCGCAGGGCCTGGGGGTCGCGGACGGCTTCCGGCTGGTCCTCGCCGGAGGGTTCCATCTCGCGCGCTTCCTCGCGGTTGGAGCGCAGGTCCCCGCGGAGCCGCTTCTTGGCCTCGTCGTCCTGGATCGGGCCGTTCTTGTCGTTCTCCTGCATGGTGTGCTCCTTACGTGCTGAGCAGACAGAAGGAGGCGCCCTTGGGGTCACGGAGGGTCGCCGACCACCCCAGGGGTCCGGGCTGGGGCGGGGTGACGACCTCGCCACCCTCCCGTTCCGCGGCGTCGACCGCCGCGTCGAGGTCGGGTACCCGGAAGTACGGCTCCCATCTCGCCCGGATGCGGGGATCCGGCGGGGACTCGGGGGCGCCGCCGCGGAGTCCGGCCACGGGGTGGCCGTCCACGCGCACGACGATCTCGTCGTACTTCTCCTCGTAGGTGACGCCGTGGCTGGGGTTGTCCACCCAGTCGAAGATCTCGCCGTAGAAGACAGCGGCGGCGAAGGCGTCGCGGGTGTGCAGTTGCAGCCAGGCGGGTGCCGGGCCGGCGCCCACGCCCCAGGCCGCGGGGCCGGGGCCCTGCCACAGGCCGAAGGGGGCGCCCCACTGGTCGGCGGCGATCACGGCCCGGCCGCCGTCCTCCCGCAGGGGACCGACGGCGACCGTGGCACCACGCTCGGCGATGCGTTCGGCGACCAGGTCGGCGTCCTCGACCTTGAAGTAGACGGTCCACCGCTCGGCCTCGGGACCGGCGCCGTCGGCCAGTGCGTTGAAGCCGGCGACCGGCTGGCCGTCCACCAGGGCGACCCGCGAGTCCGGGCCGTCGGTGACCGTGTCGTACGTCCAGCTCAGCACGGATCCGTAGAACTCTTCGGCGGCCCGTTGATCAGGGGTCATCAGACTCACCCAGCAGGGCACTCCGCCGACCGAAGCCATGTGTCCGCCTTCCGCAGCGTGAGGCAACGTGCGTGCTCCACTCAGGGTACATAGCGGAGCAAGACGGGCATAACGGGCACGGTGCGTTCGGGTGGCCGCACCGGCAGGTCACGGCTTGCGGGCGACACCCCCGTACGCGTCCACCCGCACCGGCTCGCCCAGCGGCGCCACGTCGGGCCGCCACTCGGGGCAGGGCACCACGCCGGGGGCCACCGGCTCCAGCCCCTCGAAGTACTCCGCGATCTGCTGCGGCGACCGCAGGAAGTAGCGGACCTCCCCCGCGTCGTTGTTGTGACGCTCCTGGGCCGCGCGCAGCCGGGCGTCGGTGCTCGTACCGTCGCAGACCAGCAGGAAGCTGCCCGACGGGAGGGCCGCGAGCAGCTCGCGGACGATGCCGCACGCCTCCGCGTGGTCGGGGACGTGCCCCAGGACGCCGCTGAGGACCAGGGCCGTCGGCCTGCCGAGATCGAGGGTGGCGGCGGCCCGCTCGACGATCGCCGCGGGCTCCCGCAGATCGGCGTGGAGGTAGTCGGTCGCACCCTCGGGGTGACTGGTCAGCAGCGCGCCGGCGTGCAGCAGCACCAGCGGGTCGTTGTCGACGTAGACGATCCGCGCCCGAGGGTTGACGCGCTGTGCCAGCTGGTGGGTGTTGTCGACGGTGGGCAGACCGGTCCCCACGTCGAGGAACTGGTCGATCCGCGCCTCACCCGCCAGGTAGCGGACGCCGCGGGCGAGGAAGTGACGGAAGGCCCGCGCGTTGTCCACGATGCCGGGGAACGCCTCCCGGAAGCGGTCCCCCGCGATCCGGTCGGCCTCGTAGTGGTCCTTGCCGCCCAGCCAGTAGTTCCAGATCCGGGCGGAGTGGGGACGGTCGGGGTCTATCTCGTCGAGCCGGTCGTCACGCAGGTCCTCCGCCATGTGCACTCCACCCCTCGGCAGCCACTGTCGTCACTGCCCGGCCTGCCGGGCGGCGGCCGGACCCCGTCAGCGTACGCGGCGGTTGTTCGCCCGGGAGGTGATCCGGTACCCCGCCCACAGGAAGGCGATCAGGGCGACGACGATACCGATGATGAGCAGATAGAAGAGCCCTTTGAGCACCGCGCCGAAGATCCCCAGCACGATGGCCACGAGGACCAGGAAAAGGAACAGTGCCATGGCGGTGCCTCCCCGTCTCAGCGGCGCGCGAGGCGGCGCTCGCCGCCCGCGCCCGGGGTGTACTGCAGTTCGTAGTGCGCGAAGACGGCTGCCTCCTGCTCCGCGGGCAGCACGCCGTCGGTCCCGATGGAGGGGGCGTCCTTGATCTGGCTCTTGGGGTAGCGGACCTTGACGTACTGCGGGCCCACGGTGGCGCCCGCCAGCGGCACGAAGACCAGGCGGTGCCGGGTGGGCATGCCGATGGTCACGGTGGCGAAGGAGGGCCGGTCGGTGGCGGTGTCCACGTACACCGACTCCAGGGAGCCGATCTTGCTCCCGCTCTCGTCGACCACGTCGTGCCCGCGCCATTCCCGGATGTCGTCCGGTTCGAACATCTTTTCCTCCACATATACGCCCTGTTTCCATAGTGACACCGAATTCGTCCTGATACCCGACGGTCGTACTGGTGACCGCTCGTTCGGGTGAGGCCCGGCCACGGAGGGTGCGGCAGGACAGCGCCCGCGGGTCACACGAAGGCGCCGGTCAGCGGCAACTGCACGGAAAGGCCCGCCACTTGGGCGGCTGCGCGGGGGTCTGGCCGGGCCGCACACCCGCTGGTACGGTCCTGACCCGCTCGCACTGGGCCCGGCACGGGAGGGGGCGCGCATGCCGATGGACGAGGGGATGAGAGCCGGCCGCCGGGCCACCGCCCGGGGGCCCGGCCGCCCCGGCCCGCGCCGCTTCCTGATCCTCGCGCCGGCCGTCGCCCTGCTGGCGGCGCTGGTCACGGCCTGCGGCGCGCTGACCCCGGGGAGCGCCGCCGATCCGGGCCGGCCCCGCACCGTCCCGTCGTCCACCGCCGTGCCCGACGAGGACATCACCTTGAAGCTCACCTTCGCCGACGCCCCGGCGATGGTGGACGCACTGGTCGCGGCGTTCCACAGAAAGCATCCGCGCATCACGATCGAGCCGCGCTACACCCAGTTCGCCGACTACGTGAAGAGCATCAAGCTCACCATGGCATCGGACAACGCGCCCGATCTGGCGCAGTACGCCGTCGGGATGGACGACATCGCCGCGCGCGGCGACATCCTCGAGCTGGCCCCCTACCGCGACGCCTACCGCTGGCGCGCGAAGCTCCCCGCCTCCGCCCTCGACCAGCTGTCCGGGTCCCGGCTCACGGGCCCCGGACGGGGTGCGGCCGGCAAGCGGCTGTACGGCGTTCCGGCCGGCCTGTCGATGACGGGGATCTACTACGACAAGGAGCTGGCGCGCCGCGCGGGCATCACCCGGCCGCCGCGCACCCTGGCCGAGTTCGAGCGGCAGCTCGCCGCGGTGAAACGTGCGGGGATGACACCGCTGGGCGTGGGCGCGCTCGACTCCGGCGGGCTGCACCTGTGGGCGGCGCTGCTCAACAACGCGATGCCGCCCGCGGAGTACCGGCGGTGGATCAAGGGCGAGAGGGGCGCCACCATCGAGACGGCCCGGGCGCTCGCGGCCACCAGGAAGCTGGCGGAGTGGAGCCGCAAGGGCTACTTCGACGACTCGGCCATCGGGACCACCCAGAACGACTCGACGGGGCAGTTCGTGCGCGGCCGGAGCGTCTTCCTGGTCAACGGCAACTGGGCGGCGGGCCAGTTGGCGCAGGCCATGGGGAAGAAGGCAGGGTTCTTCCTGATGCCGGGGGCCCGCCCGGGGGCCCGCGCCGTCTCCTCGGGCTTCAGCGTCTCCTACGCGGTCTCCTCGCGCACCGCGCATCCGCAGGCGGCGGGGGCCTTCCTGGACTTCCTCACCTCGGCGGAGGCGCAGAAGATCGTCAGCGACAACGGTTTCCTGCCCACGGACGAGGACGCCGTCCCCGTGCCCCGGGGGGTGCTGGGCGAGGTGGCGCGGGCGCACCGGCGCGTCACCGCCGACGACGGGATGAACCACTTCCCCGACTTCGCGGCGCCCGCGATGCTCGATCCGCTGCGCGCGGGGGTGCAGAAGCTGATGGCGGGCCGCACCACGCCCGAGGCGTTCCTCGGCTCGCTCCAGGACGTGTGGGACGAGCGGTACGGCGGAGGCGGACGGTGAGCCGCGGGGGGCGCACCGCGCGGCGGCCCTCCGGGGTGCGCCGGGTGCGGGGCCGCCGGCGGGGCTGGCTGTTCGTCCTGCCCGCGCTGGCCGTCTATCTGACGTTCGCCGTGCTGCCGGCGCTGCACACCGCCTATCTCTCGCTGTTCGAGTGGGACGGGGTGACGCTGGGCCGCTGGGCGGGCCTGGACAACTACCGCCGGGTCGCCACCGATCCGGCGCTGCGCGGTTCGGTGGTCAACGCGCTGGTGCTGGTGGTCTTCTTCTCCTTCCTGCCTGTCGTGGCCGGCCTGGTCACGACGGCGCTGCTGGCCCGGCACCGCCGCAGGGGGATGGCCGTCTGGCGGCTGCTGTTCATGCTGCCGCAGGTGGTGCCGCTGGTGGCGGTGGGTGTGACGTGGCGCTGGCTGTACGGGGACGACGGGCTCATCAACGAGACGCTGGGCGGTATCGGGCTGGGCGGCTGGGCGCGGGCGTGGCTGGGGGACTTCGACTGGGCGCTGGTCGCGGTGGGCCTGGTGGGCACCTGGGTGCTCAGCGGGCTGTGCATGATGCTCTTCCTCAGTGGCGTGCACAAGGTCGATCCGCAGCTGTACGAGGCGGCACGGCTGGACGGCGCGGGCCCGGTGCGGGAGTTCGTCTCGGTGACGCTGCCGCAGCTGCGCGGCGAGCTGGCCGTCGCGCTGACGGTCACCACGGTGGCCGCGCTGGCCGGTTTCGACATCGTCTACGTCACCACCGGGGGCGGCCCCGGGGAGGAGACGGCCGTGCCGGGGCTGCTGGTCTACCGGCTGGCGTTCTCCGACGGCAAGGTGGGCCTGGCCTCGGCGCTGGGCGTGGTGCTGAGCGTGCTGATCCTGGCGGTGGTCTATGTGATCAACCGGCTGGCACGGCCGGAGAGGACGGAGGCATGAGCACGGCGTCACCGGCGGAGCGCCGGTCGGGGTACGCGCTGCTGACGGTGCTGGCGCTCGCCGTCGTCGTCCCGTTCCTGAACGTCTTCCTGGCGTCCATGCAGCCCTCGGGAGAGCCCGTGGTGGGCATGGCGTGGCCCGAGCACTGGAGCCTGGACAACTACCGGCAGGCGTGGACGGTCGCGGGGTTCTCCGAGCTGATGCGCTCCAGTCTGGTGATCGCCGCGGGGGTGGTGCCGGCCACGCTGCTGCTGTCGGGGCTGGCGGGCTACGCGCTGGGCACGCTGCGGCTGCCGGGCGGCGACGGGGTGGCGGCGCTGTTCGTCGCGGGGCTGACCATCCCGGTGGAACTGATCGTCGTGCCGCTCCACTTCGATCTGCGGAGCGTGGGCCTGACGGACTCCTACCTGGGCGTGATCCTGGTGGAGATCGCGCTGTTCCTGCCGTTCGGCGTGTTCTGGATGCGGACACACTTCCGGACGGTGCCGCCGTCGCTGGTGGAGGCGGCGCGGATGGACGGCGCCTCGGCGTGGACGGTCCTGGTCCGGGTGCTGCTGCCGCTGGCCCGGCCCTCGCTGACGACGCTGGGCGTGCTGGTGTTCATGTGGTCGTGGAACCAGTTCCTGCTGGTGCTGGTGCTCATCCAGGATGCGGCGAAGCGGACGGCGCCGGCGGGGCTCGGGTTCTTCGTGGGGCAGAACAACACGGATGTGCCCATGCTGGCGGCCGGCACGATCGTGGTCATGTTGCCCATCACAATCGTGTATCTGGTCTTCCAGCGCAGCTTTGTGGCGGGACTGCTCCAAGGGGCGTTCAAGGGCTGAACCGGCCGGTCAAGGGCACTGGAGTACGGATATCGGTCACCGTTTCGAGAATCCGGCTGGCGCATTCCTGTCGTTGCGGCCGAAAAGCAGAAGCCCTACGCAGAACTCCCGGCATCTCCCTGCCGAGTTCACCTGGAGTTCACCGAACACGCTGTGCAACGAAACATCCTGTGGGTGACGATGAAGCCCCCAGCGCATGACCGGTGACCGGGAGGAGGAGCATGCGACGCTGTGTGACCGTCGTTCGAACAGCCGTCCACGCGTTCGTCCTGCTTCTCGCTCTGCTGCTGGCCGCCCAGGGGGCGAGCACGAGCGCCCTGCCGGCTTCGGGTGAACGCGCGCCCGCCGCCGTCCAGTTCAACGCGCTCTCCTCCACCCCCGAGGTCGAGCACACCGCTGTCGACCTGCACGCGCGCCGCACCGTCCGCTCCCCCGCCGCACCGCCGGCCCCGGGCGAGCGGCCGACATTCGCACGCAGCCACCGGGCACCCACGCACGCCGCGCACACCAGGCCGCTTCCCCGGACGGGAAGCGCGGGCATGCCGTGGAGCAGAACCGTCGACATGCCCGTACTGCACCAGGTGTTCCGGCACTGATACCGGCCCCGGCAGCCGCACCTCCCACACCCCGCGGCCCGCCGGCGGGCCCGGCGGCCGGCGATGTGCGCTGCCGTGACGGCATCACTCACCGAACGCTCACCGAAACGCAAGGTAATCATCATGCGCTCTCTCATCGCTCATGCCCGCGCCTTCCCGGCGCGGATACGTGACCACGCCGACGACCGCGACAGCTACGGCAGGCTGGCCGAGGGCCAGTCGCCCGAAGCCCTCTTCATCACCTGTTCGGATGCGCGGGTCCAGCCCGCCGTCTTCACCGGGGCCCGCCCCGGCCAGCTCTTCGAACTGCGGACCGCCGGCAACGCGGTGCCGCCCCACGAGACGGACGGCCGGCCCACCGGCGAATCCGCGACCATCGAGTTCGCGCTCGGCGTCCTGAATGTGCCCGAGGTCGTGGTGTGCGGGCACTCCCACTGCGGCGCGGTGGGCGCCCGGATCAGGAACGAGGACCTGGCCGCGCTGCCGGCCGTGCACGGCTGGCTGGACGCCCAGCTGCCGCCGCCCGCTCAGCTGGCGTCCGACGAGTCCGAACGGCACCAGCCCGATGTGGCCGCCGCCGTGCAGCGGCACGTGAGGGTGCAGCTCGCGCGGCTGCGCCGCTATCCGTGCGTACGCGAACGGGAGGCGGCCGGGCAGCTCAGGCTGCGCGGCTGGTACTACACCGTGCACACCGGCCAGGTACTCGAACTCGACGCGCGCACCGACGCGTTCCTCCCCCTGTGAGAGGCGGCGTCATGACATCCGACAAGCACGAGAAGTTCCCCGGGCACGACAAGAACACCGGGCAGGACGGGAACGGCAAGCACGAGGAGCACGGGAGGCAGGAGGGGAGCGCGGCCGGGACGTCCCCGGCCGCCCGGCTCAATCCGTTCCGCAGCCGGGGCAGTCTGCGCGCCGACTTCACCGCCTCGCTGGTGGTCTTCCTGGTCGCGCTGCCGCTGTGCGTGGGCATCGCCGTGGCCTCCGGCGTACCGGCCGAACTGGGCCTGGTCACCGGCATCGTGGGCGGTCTGGTCACCGGTTTCCTGCCCGGCAGCAGCCTCCAGGTGAGCGGCCCCGCGGCCGGCCTCACGGTGCTGGTGTACGAGGCCGTGGACACCTACGGGCTCAGCGGTCTGGGCGTGCTGGTGCTGGCGGCCGGACTGCTGCAACTGCTCATGGGCGCACTGCGACTGGGCCGCTGGTTCCGGGCGATCTCCGTCTCGGTCGTCCAGGGCATGCTCGCCGGTATCGGTCTGGTGCTGATCGCCGGTCAGCTGTACGCGCTGGCCGACGCGGACGCGCCCGGCAGCGGCCCCGGCAAGCTGGCGGGCCTGGGCAACCTGGTGCTGGAGACCGCCGGTGATCCCGGCGCGCTGACGGCGGTCGGTCTGGGCACGGCCACCGTGCTGGTGCTGCTGCTGTGGCCCAAGTGGCGGGCGGGGGCGCGGGTGCTGCCGGCGCCGCTGGCCGCCGTGCTGCTGGCCACCGCCGTGACCGTCGGCTTCGACCTGCCGGTGGCCCGCGTACAGGTGCAGGGCCTGCTGGATGCCGTCCAGCCGCCGGGCCTGGGCGACTTCGGCGGGCTGGCCTCCCTCGGGATGATCAGCACCGTGCTGGCGTTCACCCTGATCGCCTCCGCCGAATCGCTGTTCAGCGCCGCCGCCGTGGACCGGCTGCACGACGGTCCGCGCACCCAGTACGACAAGGAGCTGATGGCCCAGGGCGCCGGCAACACGGTGTGCGGCGCACTGGGCGCGCTGCCGATGACGGCCGTGATCGTACGCAGCTCCGCCAATGTGGCGGCCGGCGCCAGGACCAAGGCGTCCCGGGTGCTGCACGGGGTGTGGCTGCTGCTGTTCACCGCCGCCTTCCCCGCCGCACTGGGCATGATCCCGCTGTGCGCGCTGGCCGGTGTGCTGGTGCACGCGGGGTGGAAGCTGATCCCGCTGCGCGAACTGGGGCCGATGTGGCGCGAGCACCGGGCGGAGGCCGTGGTGCTGGCCGTCACGGCGCTGGCGATCGTACTGACCGACATGTTCCAGGGCGTCCTGCTGGGCCTGCTGCTCGCGGTGGTCAAGACCGCGTGGGAGACCTCGCACGTGCATGTCGAGACCCACGACCCCGGCGAGGGCCGGCCGCTGGTGGTGACCGTGCTGGGCAACGCCACGTTCCTGCGGCTGCCCAAGCTCCAGGACCAGTTGGAGGCGCTGCCCGCCGACCGGCCGGTGGAGCTGCGGCTGGAGAAGCTGCGGCACGTGGACCACGCCTGCGGGCTGGCGCTGTCCGCCTGGGAGGAGCAGCACAACGCGGCAGCGGCGCGTACCGCGTCTGTCCGGGAGGGAAAGGACGCCTCTAGCATGATCGGATGACACGATTCGAGGGGTACGCGGCGCTGGTGACCGGCGCCGGACAGGGCATCGGCGAGGCCGTCGCACGCCGCCTCGCCGGGGAGGGCGCGCGCGTCCTGGTCACCGACCGGGACGCCGCGCGTGCCGACTCGGTGGCCGCCGCCATCCGTGCGGACGGCGGCGCCGCCGAGGCCCGGACCTGCGACGTGACGGACGCGGCGGCGGTCGAGGCCGCCGTCGCCCACGCCGGGGAGACGTTCGGCGGTCTCGATGTCCTGGTCAACAACGCCTACGCCTGTCACCGCGACCCCGAGCGCTTCGAGCAGTGGGACGAGGCGCCCTGGTACGAGGACTTCGAGGTGACCGTGCACGGTGCGGCGCGCTGCGTCCGTGCCGCGCTGCCCCTGCTGGAGGGGGCATCGGGCCGGGGCGCGGTCGTCAACATCGGTTCCGTCAACGCCGAACGGCACTTCGGCGACCACGCCTACAGCGCCGCCAAGGCCGCCCTGGCCTCCCTCACCCGGACGCTGGCCGTCGAGTCGGCCCCGCGCGGGATACGCGTCAACCTCGTCGAGCCGGGCACCGTGCGCACCGATGTGTGGCGCAACCGGGCCGCGATGCTGGAGGAGGTCAGCGCCCACTACCCGCTGGGCCGGGTCGGGGAGCCCGCCGACATCGCGGCGGCCGTCGCCTTCCTGGCGTCCCGCGACGCCGCGTGGATCACCGGCGTCTCACTGCCGGTGGACGGCGGGCTGCTGGTCTCCAACCTGGCGATGAACCGCACGATGGCTCAAGGCTGAAAGCGCCCCGCCGGGCGGGCGCCTCACGGATACTGACGCCATGCGCGTTGCGGTGATGACGGCGGGCTCGCGGGGCGACATCGCGCCCTACACCGGGCTCGCGCACGGTCTGGCCCGGGCCGGGCACCGGGTCACGGTGGCCACCCACGCCTCCTTCGGCCCGCTGGTGACGGCGGCCGGGGTGGAGCTGTGCCCGCTGCCCGTCGATCCGCGGGCCGAGCTGGAGTCCGCACGCGGCCGGGCCCTGCACGAGTCCACCACCGGCCCCGGCAAGCTGCTGCGGCTGACGAGGATGGCGAGGGAGCTGGTGGGCGGGATGGCGCCACCGCTGGTGGAGCTCGCCCGGCGCTGCGACCTGCTGCTGCTCTCCAGCTCCCTGGCGCCGCTGGGCAACGCCATCGGGGAGGGGCTCGGGGTGCCGAGCGCGGGCGTCTTCCTCCAGCCGCTGCACTCCACGGCCGCCTTCAGCCCCTCCGTGCTGGGCGCCCGGTCGTTCGGGCCGGTGGGCAACCGGCTGGCGGGGCGGATGACGAACGAGGCCGTGGACCGCGTCTTCTCCCAGGCGGTGCGCACCACCGTGCGGGACCTGCTGTCCCTGCCGCCGGCTGCGGCGCGGGCGGCCCGGCACCGGGCGCGTGAGCGGCGCGGCTGGCCCGTCTGGCACGGGTTCAGCCCGGTGCTGGTGCCCCGGCCCCGGGACTGGCGGCCGGGTCTGGAGGTGTGCGGCTACTGGTGGCCGTACGATCCGCCGGACGCCCGACTGCCCCGCCACGTCGAGGAGTTCCTGGCGGCGGGGCCGCCCCCGGTGTTCGTCGGGCTGGGCAGCGCCACCGTGCCCGACGCGGAGGCGACCGGCGCCCTGGTGGTGCGGGCGCTGCGCAAGGCGGGGCTGCGCGGAGTGGTGCAGCGCGGCTGGGCGGGGCTGCACGCCGACGACGGCCCGGACCTGCTGACCGTCGACGAGGTGCCGCACGCACTGCTGTTCCCGCGGACGGCCGCCGTCGTGCACCACTGCGGCGCGGGCACGACGGGCGCCGGGCTGCGCGCGGGCGTGCCGGCGGTGCCGGTGCCGGTGCAGTTCGACGCCGGGTTCTGGGCGGCACGGCTGGTCGCCTCGGGCGTGGCACCCGCCGTGGTGCCGCTGCGCCGGCTGACCGCCGACCGGCTCGCCGCCGCGCTGACGGCCGCCGTACGCGACCCTTCCTACGGGCGGTGCGCCCGCAGGGTGGCGGCGCGGCTGGACGCGGAGGACGGGACGGCGGCGGTGGTGCGGGCCGTGGAACGTCTCGCGGCGCGGCGCGGCTGAGGGCGGGCGGCCGGGGCGGTCCGGCGGCGGCTCAGCCGGGGTGCGGTACCGGGCCGTCGGGGGCGGGCCCGTCCTCCATCAGCAGCCGTGCATAGGCGGCCATCGACCGCTGGTAGCGGGGCAGATGGGGGGCGAGGGCCGTCAGCACGAGGGAGACGCCCTCGCGGGCCCGGCCCAGATCGGTGAGCGCGAGGGCGAGGGTGGCGCGTACGGCGTCCTCCAGCGCGGCGACCTCGGCGGCCTCGGGTCCTTCCTCGGGAGCGCGGGCGAGTTCCGCCCGGAGCAGGGCGACGGACTCCTGGGGCCGGCCGGTGTTCCGCAGGGAGCTGGCGAGTTGGACGACGGCCCGCCGGCGGCGCAGCCCGGTCAGTCCGGTGCGCAGCGCCGCGCGGTAGAACCGTACGGCCGCCTCGGGCAGGCCGGTGGAGTCGTGGGCGCAGCCGCGTTCGAAGTCCGCGACGGCGCTGCCCGCGGGCAGTTCGGCCGCGAGGGCCTCCACCGCCGCGCGGAATCCGTCCTCGCCGCGTTCGGCCACCAGCGCGTCCATCCGCGACCAGGTGCGCTCCAGCCGCGTCTCCCAGTCGTCACCATCCGGTCGATCCATGGGAGGAGTCTGCCACGGCCACGACGCTCACGCGTTCGAATTACCCTGTTAGCGTGTAACCCATGAACAGCACTGACGACCATTACACCTATGTGGTGCGGCCCGGTGTCCCGGACGTCGGGACCTTCCGCTCGCTGCGCCGCGCGGCCGGGATGAGCGACCGGTCGGCCGAGGCCGTCGCCCAGGGCCTGCCCCACACCTGGCACGGCGTGGTGGTCGAGGCCGCACCCCAGGACGACCCCGCGGCCGGCCGGATCGTCGGTATGGGCAGGATCGTCGGCGACGGCGGCGCCTGCTTCCAGATCGTGGACGTGTGCGTACTGCCCGAGCACCAGGGCCGGGGCCTCGGCACCCGGATCATGGCGGAGCTCACCGGGGAGCTGGAGCGCCGGGCCCCCGCCACGGCCTACGTCTCCCTCATCGCGGACGGCGACGCGCACCGCCTCTACGCACGGTTCGGCTTCACCGGGACCGCGCCCCGCTCGATCGGCATGCACCGCACCGTATGAGCCCTCCGGGGCCCGGCGGAGACGGCGGTTTCTAGCGGTCGTTGCAACACGTGGTTGTGTTGATCAGGCCGCGAGCAGTTTATGCAGGCGCTCGGCTGGGGTTTCCCAGCCGAGCGTTT
>NZ_JODR01000016.1 GCF_000725885.1 Streptomyces albus subsp. albus
TACATTCCGAACCCGGAAGCTAAGCCTTACAGCGCCGATGGTACTGCATGCGGGAGCGTGTGGGAGAGTAGGACGCCGCCGGACTATTCTTGAGGGAAAAGGGGCTTTGTCGGCCGACGCCGACAAAGCCCCTTTTTCGTGTTTCGGCTGCGACCGATACGGTGTCGCCATGACTGGCCGCACACAGCTGATGTGGGACGAAGGCGTCACCGGCTACGACTTCGGTCCCGGCCATCCGATGGACCCGGTGCGGCTCACGCTGACGAAGCGTCTGATCGAGACGCTCGGCGTCGAGCGCAGCCCCGAGCTGAGTGTGGTCGCGGCGCGGCCGGCGGGTGAGTCCACCCTCCGGCTGGTGCACCGGCGCGAATACATCGATGCCGTACGGCGGGCGTCGTCCGATCCCGCCTCCGCCGAGCAGCGTTTCGGGCTGGGAACGGCCGACGATCCGGCGTTCGCCGGCATGCACGAGGTGTCGGCGCTGATCGCGGGGCAGTCCGTGGGCGGGGCCGAGGCGGTGTGGCGGGGGAAGGCCCTGCACGCGGTGAACTTCGCCGGCGGCCTGCACCATGCGATGCCACAGGCCGCGTCCGGCTTCTGCGTCTACAACGATGCCGCGCTGGCGATTGCCCGGCTGCTGGAGCTGGGCGCCGAGCGGGTGGCGTACGTCGACCTCGACGTGCACCACGGTGACGGCGTCCAGGCGGCGTTCTGGGACGACCCCCGAGTGCTGACCGTCTCCGTGCACGAGCACCCGGGCACTCTCTTTCCCGGTACCGGGTGGCCGGAGGAGTGCGGTGGTCCCGGCGCCGAAGGAAGCGCGGTGAACGTGGCGTTGCCGCCCGGGACGGCGGACAGCGGATGGCTGCGGGCCGTGCACGCGGTGGTGCCGCAGTTGCTGGAGGCGTTCGGGCCCCAGGTGCTTGTCTCGCAGCACGGCGCCGACACCCACATCGAGGACCCGTTGGCGCACCTGGCGGTGAGTGTCGACGCCCAGCGGGTGGCCGCCGAGGCCGTGCACGGGTGGGCCCACACATGGGCGGAGGGGCGGTGGCTGGCGTTGGGGGGCGGTGGTTACGCCGTCGTCGACGTGGTGCCGCGGGCGTGGACGCATCTGGTGGCGATCGCGGCGGGTGTCCCGGTGCCGCGGGAGACGGAAGTGCCGGCCGAGTGGCGGCAGGAGGTGTACGCCCGTACCCAGGGCGGGGGTGCTCCGCAGCGGATGACGGACGGTCTGGAGCCGCGCTGGAGCGACTGGGAGGCTTCGGGGTACGACCCGGCCGACCGGCTGGACCAGGCGATCCGAGCGACGCGCAACGCGGTTTTTCCGGCACACGGCCTGCTGCCGTAGGGCGGTGCCGTACCGTACCGCGTGGCGGTTGTCCGAAGTCGTCCGAAGCTGAGTGAGTGGCGTCGATTCGCTTGGCCGACGGGGTCGGTTGAGGTCCGTCGGTTGCGGGGTATCGCCTGTTCCGGAGCGTTTCGGGGGCGCCGCGCGTGCCGGTCCTGGTCACCCGGTGGGTTCGTGGGCTCCTGCGCCCCGTGGCGGCCCCCTGGCGGACTCCTGGGCCCCTACGTCACATGCGCCCCATCCATGTCGGCGGGTGGACGTCTCGGCCTAGCACCGGTGCAGGGGAGACGTATCGACATAGCGATGCGATTCGGGGTACGTCAGTGCGGCCTCTCCTACGTACGGGGAGTCTCGGCGCTCCGGGGAATGAGCGCGTGGGCGAGGCACCGTGCGCGGGGCGCGTGCTCGTGCGCCCCGCTCGCTCGTCGTCCGGTGGTGGGGCGGGCCGGGAAGGGCCGCAGAAGGGTGCCGACGCCTGGGTGCCGGACGTCAGTTGGCGCATGTGCGCTGGTCACGACGGGGCGCGGAAGCGGGGCGGGTCTGCCGGGCGGTGTGGTGCCGACAGGGTCGGGGACGGGGGCGCGGAGTGGAACGCGGGGCCCGCGACGGGTGTTGGCGATCACGGTGCGCAGTCCGATTACTACCGCGCGCTTACTGGCTATGTACTCAATCGGGCGTGTCTGTCACGGTAGGCGGACGAACGGTACTCCTCTTCATCACTTGCATCACGCGCCCCTGAATCGGGGTAGAGCGCACATGCGAGCAGGAGGCACCGGAGGGGAAGCCGGTGCCCGACATGTGCGGAAGGTTCAGGTGTGACATGGCTGCTGACGAACGGCCGTTGAATGAGGTCGTGTTCCTGACCGTGGCGGAGGTCGCCGCGGTGATGCGAGTCTCCAAGATGACCGTGTACCGCCTGGTGCACAGCGGTCATCTGCCGGCGATCCGGGTGGGCAGGTCCTTCCGGGTCCCGGAGAAGGCCGTCCACGAGTACTTGGAGGAGTCGTACGTGGGGGTGGAGAGCGCGTAGGCCGGCGCCCCCGGACGCCTCGCCGCCGCCGGACCGCGGTCCTCGGCCCCCCTCGATTCACGTCCACCTACCGGTGCCCGGTAGGGTGGCCCCATGTAGGTCGTGTGGGCTCGGACGCCCCGCACCGAGTATCGAAGTGAGTTCGCCCCCGCCGCGTGCGGGGATGATCCGTGAGCGAGGGTAGTCGTGGGCTCTGTCATCAAGAAGCGGCGTAAGCGGATGGCGAAGAAGAAGCACCGCAAGCTGCTGAAGCGGACGCGTGTGCAGCGTCGCAACAAGAAGTGAGCGAGCACACCGCACGCCACTGACCGCCGCCTTCTCCCCGGCTGGGGAGAAGGCGGCGGTTCTGCTATGGGGACGCGTTGCCGGCTCGCGCCGCATCCGGGGTCAGGGAGGGACGAAGTGGGCAAGGTGGTGCTCGTCACCGGGGTGGCCAGACCGCTCGGTGGCCGTTTCGTACGCCGTCTCCTGCGTGAGCCGGGGGTGAGCGGTGTGGTCGGTGTGGACACCCGCCCTCCCGCTCACCGGCTGGACGGGGCCCGGTTCGTGCAGACGGACATCCGGCAGCCGGCCATCGGCAAGGTGCTGGCCGAGCACGCGGTGGACACGGTGGTCCACATGGATCTGCACGGCACCCCGCTGACGCCCGGCGGCGGTGGGCGCGGTGCGGTGAAGGAGACCAACGTCATCGGCACCATGCAGCTGCTGGGTGCCTGCCAGAAGGCGCCGTCCGTCAGCCGGCTGGTGATCAAGTCGACGACGAGCGTGTACGGTTCCGCGCCGCGTGACCCGGCCGTCTTCGACGAGACGACGCCCGTACGGTCCCTGCCCGGTGGCGGCTTCGCCAAGGACGCGGTGGAGATCGAGGGCTACGTACGGGGCTTCGCGCGGCGGCGGCCCGATGTGGCCGTCACCGTGCTGCGTTTCGCGCACATCCTCGGGCCGGCCGCCGAGTCGCCGCTGGCGGAGTACTTCTCACTGCCCGTGCTGCCGACCGTGCTGGGCTACGACCCGCGGTTGCAGTTCGTGCACGACGACGACGTGATCGAGGTGCTCCGGCTGGCCGCGGGGGAGCCGAGGGCCGGCACGCTGACGGCGGGGACGTTCAACATCGCCGGGGACGGCGTGCTGCTGCTCTCCCAGTGCGCGCGGCGGCTGGGCCGGCCGACGGTGCCCATGCTGATGCCGGCCATCCGCTGGGGCAGCGGGGTGCTGCGGTCGGTGGGTGTCACGGACTTCTCCGCCGAGCAGCTGCGGCTGCTGACCCACGGGCGGGTCGTGCGGACCGAGCACGCCCGCGACGTGCTGGGGTTCACACCGCGCCGGACGACGGCGCAGACTCTCGACGCGTTCGCCCGGTCCCGCGGGAGCGGGCTGCTGCCGCCGGGCAAGGTGGCGCACGCCGTCGACCGGTTCGCGGCGCTGCTGCCGGGGAAACCCGGGCGGCCGGCCGGGGAGGGAGCCGCGACGCGGCGGGAGCGGGCGGAGGTGCGCCAGGATGGGTGACGCGAAGGTCATACCCTTCGACGACGACAGGGACCGGTCGCGGGGCGCCGCACCGGCCGGCCAGTCCCGTACCGGGCAGCGGGCCCGTCGGCGCGGCGCGCGCACCGGACAGAGCGCCCCGCTGACGACCGTGCCCGGGCAGCAGGGTCCGGGGGGTCCGGGGGAGGGTGACGGCCCCGGAAAGGGCGGAGCGGGGCCCTCAGAGGCCGCGGAGGACCGTCATGGGGCGGAGCAGAGGTTCGGGGACGCGGACGGCGCCGGGTCCCGTGGGGAGGGGCCCGCGAGCGGCGGGGAGGACGCTGCCGCGGAGGGCGCGCTCGGTGGGCTGGTCGCCCGGCTGCTGGGCGACGACTGGGAGGACCGCGCGGCTCGCGGGCTGGCGTTCCTGCGGCGGCGGGTCACCGGCGAGTACGAGGTCGACGACTTCGGCTACGACCGGGAACTGACCGACCAGGTGCTGATGTCGCTGCTGCGGCCGGTGTTCGAGAAGTACTTCCGGGTGGAGGTGCGCGGGATCGAGAACATACCGGCCGACGGGGCGGCGCTGGTGGTCGCGAATCACTCCGGGACCCTCCCGCTGGACGGGCTGATGCTCCAGGTCGCCGTGCACGACCACCACCCCGCGGACCGGCGGCTGCGGCTGCTGGGTGCGGATCTGGTGTTCGTGCTGCCGCTCGTCAACGAGCTGGCGCGCAAGGCGGGGCACACCCTGGCCTGTGCCGAGGACGCGCAGACGCTGCTGGGCCGCGGCGAGGTCGTCGGCGTGATGCCGGAGGGGTTCAAGGGGCTCGGCAAACCGTTCGCGGACCGCTACAAGCTCCAGCGGTTCGGCCGCGGCGGCTTCGTCTCGACGGCGCTGCGCACGGGGGCGCCGATCGTGCCGTGCTCGATCGTGGGGGCCGAGGAGATCTACCCGATGATCGGCAACTCGCGGACGCTGGCGCGGCTGTTCGGCTTCCCGTACTTCCCGCTGACGCCGACGTTCCCGTGGCTCGGCCCGCTGGGCGCGGTGCCGTTGCCGACGAAGTGGACGATCCAGTTCGGCGAGCCGTTGCCCACGGACGACTATCCGCCCGAGGCGGCCGACGACCCGATGCTGATGTTCAACCTGACCGACCAGGTCCGCGAGACGATCCAGCACACCCTCTACAAACTGCTGGTGCGGCGCCGTTCGGTCTTCTTCTGAGGACCGTACGACGCCGCACCCGGCAGTCGCCCGTGGGAGCCGCGCTATTTGTCGTCCCCGCCCAGGCCGAGGCCGGGGAGCACCTCCGGGACGATCGGGGGCAGTGTGATCTCGGGCTTCTCGCCGCCGGAGCCGGAGGGGCTGCCGGGCCGGGAACCCGAGCCGGACTGGGAGGGCTTCTCCTGCCCGCCGTGGTCGTCCGGTGGTGCCAGCAGATCACCGCCGAGCAGGCCCTCGCCGTGGTGCTGCGAGTCGGACGGCTCCGGCTTCTCGGACCGCCGTTCGCTCTCACCGCGGGTGCCGTCGGGTGTCGGGCTGCTCGGCTCCGTGGAGGGCGACTCCTCGCCCGTGCGGTCGCTCGTGCCCCGTTCGCGCTCGCCGTGTGCGCCTTCCCGGGGTGCGGGCGGCAGGAGCGAGCGCAGCGGCCCGACCTCCTGGTCCATGGCGTCGAGGACCGACGTCACCTCGTCGCCCACGTCCCGCAGTTGCGCCGGGAGGCGGTCACGCAGCTGGGTCCAGCCGTCGCGGTGCTTCTTGGTGAACCGGGAGAGGGAGCGCATGGGCGCGAGGTCGCCGTCCTGCCGGTAGGCCGCGGTCAGCAGACGGTGCCCTTCGGAGGCGTCCTGCCGCATTCCGGACAGTGCCCTGCGGACCTCGGTCAGGGACTCGTGGTCGAGGTCGCCGGCCCGGTCGCGTTCCATGAGGCGGCGGGCCTCCTGCATGCGGGTGGAGGCGTGGTCCAGCAGCACGCTGCCCCGGTCGGCGTCGTCCCCGGCCAGGTCGAGCTGGATGTCCTCCATCCCGCGCTTGAGGCCGTAGAGGGAGTCGCCGGGGAGGGCGTCGGTGCTGGCCGCCGCGGCGCCGCCGAGCGCGCCGGCCGCCACGCCGACGCTCAGCCCGCCGGCCGCCAGTCCCTTGCCCAGCCGGGTCCTGGGGCGCAGCTTGCCCAGGGAACTCAGGCCGGGGGCGCGGTGGGCGCCGCGTCCGGAGCGGGAGGCGGCGCGGCCGTCCCGCTGCTCCGGAACGAGGGTGTCCGGGGCGGCCGTCTCACCGTCGGCGAAGGCGGTTTCCATGGCGGCGACGAGCTGGGCGCGCTGCACCGTCTTGACCTCGGGGTCGAGGGCGGGACGGGGCAGGGCGGCGAGCTCACCGGCCAGGGCGAGCAGGCCCTGGTCCGGCCCTTCGGCCCGGTGCCGGTGCGGTGGGACCGACGCCGGAAGCGACGTGCCGGGACCGGCGGGGGTCTCGGGGGGCGCGGGGGGAGAAGCCGGTGACCGGGACGGCGCGTGCCGTGCCCGTGTGCGCGGGGCCGGACCAGCCGGCGTCCCTCGGTTTCTCCCGGAGTCCGCGGAGCCCCCGGGCCCTGTGTCGGCCGCCGCGCCCCCGTCGCGCTCCTGCTCGTCCAGGGCCTGGGCGAAGGCGATGGCCCGTCGGCTCGTCGGCACGGATCCGATCACCGGCGGCACCTCCTCTCGTCAGCACGGTCGACTCCCCGTCGCACAGGAAAAGACGTGGCCGACCGCGTTCACTCAGGGGTGAGTGAGCCCCGGGCAGCCACGGCTGGGGGGAGTCTGCAACCCCGACAACGAGCGCAAGCCACTCGGGTTACGGAGTCGGATGTCACGATGATGTGACCGGCCGGCGAGCCCGTCCCGGACCTCAGCGCGCGTCGTCGGGCAGGAGTCTGGCCAGCGTCCGCACGGCGCGGTACTGGAGGGTCTTGATGGCGCCTTCGTTCTTGCCCATGACCCGGGCGGTTTCGGCCACGGAGAGCCCCTGGAGAAATCGGAGCGTTACGCACTCCTGCTGTTGGGGGTTGAGCTTACGTACGGCCTCCAGCAGGGCGGCGTTGGACAGGGACTCCAGCACCGATTCCTCGGGGGAACGCTCGACCTCGTTGGCGTCGAGCATCTCGCCGGTGGTCACTTCGAGGCGGAAGCGGCTGGACTTGAAGTGGTCGGCGACGAGGTTCCGGGCGATGGTCACCAGCCAGGCGCCGAAGTCGCGGCCCTGCCAGGTGAAGGTTCCGATACGGCGGAGGGCGCGCAGGAAGGTCTCGCTGGTCAGGTCCTCGGCGGTCGCCCGGCCGCCGACGCGGTAGTAGATGTAGCGGTAGACGGTGTCGCTGTAGTGGTCGTAGAGCCGGCCGAACGCCTCGGCCTCGCCGGCCTGGGCCTGTTCGACCAGGTCCATCATCCGGCGGCTGTCGGTGTCCGAGGCGGCGGGGCGCCGGGCGGTGGCGCCCGCGCCGCGGGTGCGCCTGCCGCTCGTGGTGGAGGTGCGGGTCGTGGCGCCGGCGGCGCGGTGCGCGAGGGCGTGGCAGGGGCCGGTGGGGACAGGTGCGGCTCCTGCGGGGACAGTTGCGGCTGTTGCGGCGAGGGCAGGGACGGCGTACGCGGTGGGGACGAACGCACGCAGCTGGTCGATGACTGTCGTGCGCAGCGTAGCCAGGCCCGAGGCGTCAACCCCGACGTGTGGGTACACGGGACTCCCAGAGGCAGAGCTTCCATCACGTGCAGTGCGGGACCATTCACCCGGCGTAGGGACGGATGGGTACCGAATTGCGTCTGAGGAGAATAACGCTTCGTACAGGCGGCACTACGCGTAGTTGCCAAAATCGTCGATTCGGTTCGCTCTGTTATGGATTGGGGTCGCATTCAGGTGCGAATGACGATCGTTTTCTTACGGCTTGGCTGGCTGGAACTGTCGCCTTCGTGATCACTTTTGTCCGAGCCGGATGCCGGCGACTGCCGTGCGACAAGGCCGGGTAACACTGCTGGATTGGCCCGCCCCGGGGGCGTACGGACGGCGCCGCGCGCTGCCGCGCGCCTGCGCCCAACCGGTGTGTATCGCTCGTGAGGGGCTCAACGGCGGCGGCGCTGGACCGCGACCGCGGCAGCCGCGCCGCCCGCCAGTGCGCCGACACCGGCCGCCGCCGGAATGCCCACCTTGGCCGCTTTCCGTCCCGTGCGGTAGTCGCGCAGCCGCCAGCCCATTTCGCGGGCGTGCGCCCGAAGGCGGCTGTCAGGATTGATCGCATACGGATAACCGACAAGCGACAGCATCGGAATGTCGTTCGCCGAATCGCTGTACGCAGCGCACCTGTCGAGATCCAGCCCCTCCGCCGCAGCCAGCGCCCGCACCGCCTCCGCCTTCGCCGGGCCGTGCAGCGGCTCGCCCACCAGCCGCCCGGTGTAGACGCCGCCCACCGACTCGGCGACCGTGCCCAGCGCCCCGGTCAGCCCCAGACGGCGGGCGATGATCGTGGCCGTCTCCACCGGTGCCGCCGTCACCAGCCACACCTTCTGGCCCGCGTCCAGGTGGGCCTGTGCCAGGGCGCGGGTGCCCGGCCAGATGCGGCCCGCCATGTACTCGTCGTAGATCTCCTCGCCGATCGCCATGAGCTCCGCGACCCGGTGGCCCTTGACGATGGACAGCGCGCTCTCGCGGGCGTCCTGCATGTGGTCGGCGTTCTCGGAGCCCGCCAGCCGGAAGTAGGTCTGCTGCCAGGCGAAGCGGGCCAACTCGCGCTTGCGGAAGAACTTGCGCTTGTACAGGCCCCGTCCGAAGTGGAAGAGGGCCGCGCCCTGCATCACCGTGTTGTCCAGGTCGAAGAAGGCGGCGGCGCGCACGTCCCCGACGACGGGGAACTCGGGTTCCTCCGCGCCCGCGCCCTCCTCGCGTTCGGCCGCCAGCTCCAGCTCCTGCTTGCGCGCCGCCTCCGCGGCGGCTTCGCCGGCGAGCACGCTCCGCGCGGTGGCGGAGCGCTTGCGGGAGGTGAGCCATGCGGGAAGGGCCATGCCGCGAGCATAGCCAGTTTGTTCGGTGGGTCCCTTACGTGCGGAGAATGGGGCATGAAGACTGTGACCCTCATCGGGAAGCCCGGGTGTCATCTGTGCGACGTGGCACGGGACGTGATCGTGCGCGTGTGCGACGAAGTGGGCGCCGCCTGGGAGGAGAAGGACATCAACCAGGACCAGGAGCTGTACCGCAAGTACTGGGAGCAGATCCCGGTGGTCCTCGTCGACGGTGAGCAGCACGACTTCTGGCGGGTGGATCCGGACAGGCTGCGCGGGGCGCTCACCGCCTGAGACCGGCACCGTCCCGACGGCCCGGCCGGGCGCGGGCCGTCTCCCCCGCTCCCCGTCCGCGAACGGCTGTGCGGGCCGTGTCCCGGTCGTGAACGGCCGTCCCCGCGCCGCGCCCGGCCGCCCGTCCGGTGTCCCGAATGTCCTCGGTGTCCGCTCGGAGCATGCCTCAGGCGTGGTTGTCGAGCGGGAATGTGGTCAAGGTTCGAGTTGGTTTCGATTAATATCGAGGGCGTTTTGCCGTCCGCGGGCGTATACGTGAGGAGTGTGGCCGCGTGTCCCCGTTGGTACCTGTGGCGCCGGTCACGTTGGCCGGACAAAGCGGACACTATCTTTGTGCACACGTTCACAAAGGCATAGCCTGGGCGCGACGGAGCGGTCCGGGAGGGTGCCTCACGTTCGACCGCTCATCGCTTCGCGCAACCGGCAGGAGCACCGTGGCAACTGGCCGAAACCACCGTCCGGCGACGAGTCGGAGCCGAGGAATCCCCGAGGCGACCGTCGCCCGTCTTCCGCTGTATCTGCGGGCACTGACCGCGCTCTCCGAGCGCTCGGTGCCGACAGTCTCCTCGGAGGAACTGGCCTCGGCCGCCGGGGTCAATTCGGCCAAGCTCCGCAAGGACTTCTCCTACCTCGGCAGTTACGGCACCCGCGGGGTCGGCTACGACGTCGAGTACCTCGTCTACCAGATCTCCCGCGAACTCGGGCTCACCCAGGACTGGCCCGTCGTCATCGTCGGTATCGGCAACCTCGGCGCCGCCCTCGCGAACTACGGCGGCTTCGCCTCCCGCGGCTTCCGCGTCGCCGCGCTGATCGACGCCGACCCGCAGCTCGCCGGGAAGCCCGTCGCCGGCATCCCCGTCCAGCACACCGACGAACTGGAGAAGATCGTCGCGGAGAACGGCGTCTCGATCGGGGTTATCGCCACCCCCGCGGGCGCCGCCCAGCAGGTGTGCGACCGGCTCGTCGCCGCCGGGATCACCTCCATCCTCAACTTCGCACCGACCGTGCTGTCCGTCCCCGAAGGGGTGGACGTGCGCAAGGTGGACCTCTCCATAGAGCTCCAGATCCTCGCCTTCCACGAGCAGCGCAAGGCGGGGGAGGAGCCGGCCACGGCACCCGCCGAGGTGGACACGGCGCCGCCCGCGGCACCGCCCGCCGTCGCCGTCACCAAGCGGCCTCCCGAGTCCGGACCTGACGGGGATCTGCCCGCCGTGATGCCGGCATGAGCCTGCTCGTCGTCGGCCTGAGCCACCGCAGCGCGCCGGTCAGCGTGCTGGAACGTGCCGCCTTGCCGCCCGGTACCCGGGGAAAGCTGCTGCAGGACGCCGTGGGCGCCGAGCCCGCCGCCGAGGCCGCCGTGCTCTCGACCTGCAACCGCATCGAACTGTATGCGGACGTCGACAAGTTCCACGCGGGCGTCGCCGAGCTGTCCACCCTGCTGGCACAGCACAGCGGCGTCACCCTGGACGAGCTGACCCCCTACCTGTACGTGCACTACGAGGACCGCGCCGTCCACCACCTGTTCTCGGTGGCGTGCGGACTGGACTCGATGGTCGTCGGCGAGGGGCAGATCCTCGGGCAGATCAAGGACGCGCTGGCCGTCGCCCAGGAGCAGCACACCGCCGGGCGCCTGCTGAACGACCTGTTCCAGCAGGCCCTGCGGGTCGGCAAGCGGGCCCACTCGGAGACCGGCATCGACAAGGCCGGGCAGTCGCTGGTGACCTTCGGGCTGGAACAGCTCGCCGGGGACCGGCCCGTCGAGGAGTGGGTGCGCGGACGCCGCGCCCTGGTGATCGGTGCCGGTTCCATGTCCTCGCTGGCCGCGGTGACGCTGTCCCGCGCCGGTGTGGGCGAACTGGTGATCGTCAACCGGACGCTGGAGAGGGCCGAGCGGCTCGCCGAGAGCCTCGGTGCGACGGCGCAGCCCATGGACACGGTGAGCTCCGCGCTGGGGAGCGCGGACATCGTGGTCTCCTGCACCGGTGCGACGGGGCTCGTGCTGACCGCCGCCGACATCGAGGCGGCCGTCGCCGGCCGCCGGGCGGACGCCGCGGCGGGCACCGCCAGCCCGGCCCTGTCCCTCCTCGACCTGGCCATGCCCCGCGACGTCGACGCCGCCGTGCACCGCCTGGCCGGGGTGCGGCTGGTGGACATCGAATCGCTCGCCGACGCCGAGGCCGACGCGCCCATGGCCGGTGACGTGGAGGCCGTCCGCGGCATCGTCACCGAGGAGGTCGCCGCGTTCGGCGCGGCGCAGCGGGCCGCGACCATCACACCGACCGTGGTGGCGCTGCGCACCATGGCCGCCGACGTCGTCTCCAGTGAACTGGCCCGCCTGGAGGGCAGGCTGCACGGAATGGACGACAAACTGCGCGCGGAGGTCACGCAGACCGTGCGCCGTGTCGTCGACAAGCTGCTGCACGCGCCCACGGTGCGGGTGAAGCAGCTCGCGGGCGAGCCCGGCGGTGCCGGGTACGCCGACGCGCTGCGTGAACTCTTCGACCTCGACCCGCAGGCGGTCGCCGCTGTCAGCAATCCCGAACAGGAGCGGCAATGAAGTCCGACGCCACAGCCACCACCCCACTTCGGCTGGGCACACGCCGCAGCAAACTCGCGATGGCGCAGTCCGGGCTGGTCGCCGAGGAAGTCCGCAGGGTGACCGGCCGGCCCGTCGAGCTGGTGGAGATCACCACCTACGGGGACATCAGCAGGGAGCACCTGGCGCAGATCGGCGGCACCGGTGTGTTCGTCAACGCGCTGCGCGACTCCCTGGCGAGCGGCGAGATCGACTTCGCCGTGCACTCGCTCAAGGACCTGCCGACCACCCAGCCGGAGGGCTTCACGCTGGCGGCCGTGCCCGCGCGGGCCGACGCCAGGGATGTGCTGGTCGGCCGGGACGGGCTGGGCTTCACCGAGCTGGTCCGTGCCGCCGCGCCGGGCAAGGCCCGCATCGGCACCGGTTCGCCGCGCCGGATGGCGCAGCTGCACGCCTGGGCACGGTCGCTCGGGCTGGAGATCGAGACCGTACCGATCCGGGGGAATATCGACACCCGGATCGGGTACGTGCGCTCCGGTGAGCTCGACGCCGTCGTGCTCGCCGCCGCCGGGCTCCACCGGATCGGCCGCCTCGAGGCGGAGGCCACCGAGCTGATCAGCCCGGACCAGGTACTTCCCGCCCCCGGACAGGGGGCACTGGCTGTCGAGTGCGCGGCGTCGAACGCGCACCTGGCCGCACAGCTCGCGGAGCTGGACGACCTGCACACGCGGGCCGCCGTCACCGCTGAGCGAACCCTGCTCGCCGCCTTGGAGGCCGGCTGCAGCGCACCTGTGGGCGCGCTTGCCGACCTGCTTGTCGAGGGGCAGGTTGTCACCGAAATGCGCCTGCGCGGCGTCGTCGGCACCACCGACGGGCGCACGCTGGTGCAGTTGTCCACCACCGGTCCCGTACCGGCGTCCGACGGCGACATGACGGCCTTTGCCCGCATGGGTCAGGAACTCGCCGACGAGATGCTCGCCAAGGGTGCGGCCGGTCTGATGGGGGAGCGAGCACTTTGAGCCCCACCGCCGCCGACAAGTCGAGCACCGCACACAACACGACGGCAGCAGTCGTGAACAGACAGCACCTGCACGGTGCACAGGGACACGTGACCTTCCTGGGTGCCGGGCCGGGAGACCCGGGGCTGCTGACGTTGCGCGCCGTCGAGGCGCTGGGGCAGGCCGACGTTCTGGTCGCCGACCCCCGCGTGCACGAGGTCGTGCGCGCGCACACCCGCCCGGGCGTGGACACACCGCTCCAGCCGGTGGCTGACGGCGCGTCAACTACCTCCGCTCCGGCGGGCGATGCAGCCCTCGACCCCGGCGAGTCTGCCATAGCCGCCGCACGCGCCGGCAAGCGGGTCGTGCGTGCCGTCGCGGGCGACCCGGGCCTGGACTCGGACGCGGCCCGGGAGATGTTGGCGCTGGCCGCCGCGGGCATCCCCTTCGAGGTCGTACCGGGTATCGCCGCGGCCGTGGGCGTGCCGGCCTACGCCGGGGTGCCGCTGCGGGACGGGCAGGGCACCGACGTGCGGTTCGTGGACGCGGCCACGGCCGACGACCGCTGCTGGACCGAACTGGGCGTCTCCGATGCGACCGTCGTCGTCTCCACCACGCTGGAGACGGTGGGCGCCACGGCCGGTGAACTGGTGGCCGCGGGCCGCAAGCCGGACACCCCGATGACGGTGACGCTGGCCGGCACCACGACCCGGCAGCGCACCTTCACCTCCACGCTCGGCGGGATCGCGCAGACCCTCAAGCAGGCCAAGGTGCTGCCCTCGCCCGATGGCGGGCAGTCCGTCATAGCCGTGGTCGGCGAGCGCAGCGCCGCCGCCCAGCGCGATCAGCTCGCCTGGTTCGAGTCCAAGCCGCTGTTCGGCTGGCAGGTCCTGGTGCCGCGCACCAAGGAACAGGCCGCCTCCCTCTCCGACCAGCTCCGCTCCTACGGTGCCGTGCCGGCCGAGGTGCCGACCATCGCCGTGGAGCCGCCGCGCACCCCGCAGCAGATGGAACGTGCGGTCAAGGGCCTGGTCACGGGCCGCTACGAGTGGATCGCCTTCACCTCCGTCAACGCCGTCAAGGCGGTGCGGGAGAAGTTCGAGGAGTACGGGCTGGACGCCCGCGCGTTCGCCGGGATCAAGGTCGCGGCGGTGGGCGAGCAGACGGCCAAGTCGCTGATCGAGTTCGGTGTGAAGCCCGACCTGGTGCCCAGCGGCGAGCAGTCGGCCGCCGGGCTGCTGGAGGACTGGCCGCCCTACGACCCGGTCTTCGACCCGATCGACCGGGTGTTCCTGCCGCGCGCCGACATCGCCACCGAGACGCTGGTGGCCGGCTTGATCGAGCTGGGCTGGGAGGTGGACGACGTGACGGCGTACCGCACGGTGCGCGCCTCGCCGCCGCCCGCCGAGACCCGGGAGGCCATCAAGGGCGGTGGGTTCGACGCGGTGCTGTTCACCTCGTCGTCCACCGTGCGGAATCTGGTCGGCATCGCGGGCAAGCCGCACAACGTCACCGTCATCGCCTGTATCGGCCCGGCCACCGCCAAGACGGCCGAGGAGCACGGGCTGCGGGTGGACGTGATGGCGCCCGAGCCGTCCGTGCACAAGCTGGCCGAGGCGCTGGCCGACTTCGGCGCCCAGCGCCGGGCAGCCGCCGTCGAGGCCGGTGAACCGGTGAAGCGGCCGAGCGAGAAGCGCCCGGCCAGGAGGAGGGCACGCACATCATGAGCACGTACGGCAGCTTCCCGGCGGCGCGGCCCCGGCGGCTGCGGACCACGGCGGCCATGCGCCGCCTGGTCGCCGAGCACCGTACCCGGCCGGCCGATCTGATCCTCCCCGCCTTCGTGCGGGAGGGGATCGACGACCCGGTGCCGGTGGACTCCATGCCCGGCGTCGTCCAGCACACCCGGGACACCCTGCGCAAGGCCGCCGTGGAGGCGGTCGAGGCGGGCGTGGGCGGGCTGATGCTCTTCGGCGTGCCCGAGGACGCGAAGAAGGACGCCCGGGGCACGGCCGGCACCGACCCCGACGGCATCCTCCAGGTGGCGCTGCGGGACGTGCGGGCGGAGGTCGGCGACGAGCTGGTGCTCATGTCGGACCTGTGCCTGGACGAGTACACCGACCACGGCCACTGCGGGGTGCTGACCGCCGACGGGCGGGTGGACAACGACGTGACCCTGGAGCGGTACGCCGAGATGGCCCGCGTCCAGGCCGACGCCGGCGCCCATGTGCTGGGCCCCAGCGGCATGATGGACGGCCAGATCGCGCACATCCGCGCCGCGCTGGAGGAGTCCGGGCACCAGGACGTGGCCGTCTTCGCCTACACCGCGAAGTACACCTCCGCGTTCTACGGGCCGTTCCGCGAGGCGGTCGGCTCCTCCCTCCAGGGGGACCGCAAGACCTACCAGCAGGACCCGGCCAACGCCCGCGAGGCGATGCGGGAGCTGTCGCTGGACCTGGCCGAGGGCGCCGACATGGTGATGGTGAAGCCGGGTCTGCCGTACCTGGACATCCTGCGGGACTTCGCCGAGCGGGCCGAGGTGCCGGTCGGCGTCTACCAGATCTCCGGCGAGTACGCGATGGTCGAGGCGGCGGCCGAGAAGGGCTGGATCGACCGTGAGGCGGCCATCCTGGAGACGCTGACCAGCTTCACGCGGGCCGGCGCCAACATGATCCTCACCTACTGGGCGACGGAGGCCGCACGGCTGCTGCGCGAGCGCCGCTGAGCCCTCTCCCGGCATGTGTAAGGGGCGCCCTCCCTGGGAGGGCGCCCCTTACCTGTGTTCCGGAGGGCCCGCAGGACCCCGGGGCGGGGCCTGCGGCACCTACAGCCGCTCGGGCGTCCGGATGCCGAGCAGGTCCAGACCCTGGCGGAGGACCTTGGCGGTCATGTCGCACAGGAACAGGCGGTTCTCGGACTGCTGCGGGGCCTCGGGGTTGAGGACCAGGCAGTTCTCGAAGAACCGGCTGTAGAGCGTGGCCAGTTCGTACAGGTACGCCGTCAGCTTGTGCGGCGCGTACTCGTCGGCCGCCGTCACCAGCGTGTCCGCGAAGCCGTCCAGGTGCAGGGCCAGCGCGCGCTCGGCCGGCTCCAGCGCCAGCTCGGGGTGCGGCACCGGCTTCAGCTCGCCCGCCCGCCGGAAGATCGAGCGCACCCGCGCGTAGGCGTACTGGAGGTAGACGCTGGTGTCGCCCTGGAGGGAGACCATGCGGTCCAGGTCGAAGACGTAGTCCCGCGTCATCGAGTTGGACAGGTCCGCGTACTTGACCGCGCCGATGCCCACCTGCTGGGCACGCCGCTGGATCTCCTCCTCGCCGACCCCTTCGCCGGCCTTCTCGCGGACGACCGCCGCCGCCCGCTCCACGGCCTCGTCCAGCAGGTCCACCAGCCGCACCGTCTCGCCCTCACGGGTCTTGAACGGCTTGCCGTCCTTGCCCAGTACGGTGCCGAACGGGAGCTGCCTGGCGGCGCCCTCCGGGAGCCAGCCGGCCCGCTGCGCGGTCTCGAACACCATCCGGAAGTGCAGCGCCTGCCGGGCGTCCACCACGTACAGCAGCGTGTCGGCCTTCAGCTCGCCGATCCGGTTGCGGATGGCGGCCAGGTCGGTGGCCGCGTAGCCGAAGCCGCCGTTGGACTTCTGGACGATCAGCGGGGTCGGCGTACCGTCCGGGCCCTTGACGTCCTCGAAGAACACGCACAGCGCGCCCTCCGAGCGGACCGCGACACCGGACTCCTCCAGGTCCTTGACCACCTGCTGGAGATCGTCGTTGTAGGCGCTCTCGCCGACGATGTCCTCGTCGCGGATCTCGACGTCCAGCTCCTCGTAGACGGCCTGGAAGTACGTCTTCGACTCGTCGACGATCTTGTGCCAGAGGGCGAGCGTCTCCGGGTCGCCGCTCTGCAGGGCGGGCACCCGGTCGCGGGCGCGGGCCTTGAAGTCCTCGTCGGAGTCGAAGACGGCACGCGACGCCTTGTAGAGCCGGTTGAGCCGGGCCATCGCCGCCTCGCCCGCGTCCTTGGCGCCCGCCGTGTCCGACTCGTGGTCCAGCTCGTGCGGGTGCTCGATCAGGTACTGGATGAGCATGCCGAAGTTGGTGCCCCAGTCGCCGATGTGGTGGCGGCGGATCACCTTCTCGCCACGGTGTTCGAGCAGCTGCACGATGGCGTCGCCGATGACGGTCGAGCGCAGGTGCCCGACGTGCATCTCCTTGGCGACGTTCGGCTGCGAGTAGTCGATCACCGTGACGCCGGGCTCGTCCTTGTACGGGACGCCCAGCCGCTCGTCCTGCCACCGCGCGGCGAGGTTCTCCACGATCGCCCCGTCGGCGACCGTGATGTTGAGGAAGCCGGGGCCCGACACCTCGATGCCGGCGATCTCCGGGCTCTCGGGCAGCGCCTCGGTGACCTTGCCGGCCAGCTCCCGCGGGTTGCCCTTGAGCTGCTTGGCCAGCGCCAGCATGCCGTTGGCCTGGAAGTCCGCCCTGTCGCTACGTCGCAGCAGCGGGTCGGCGGAGGCGGCCTCCGGCAGAGCAGCCGAGAGGGCGTCCGAGACGCGCTGGCGGACCGTGGCGGCAAGAGAGGGGACCGTAGCCATGGAGTGCTGACCGTTCCGTCGGGGTGGCTGGATTCAGGGCCCAGTATCCCACGTGCCGACGGGGGAGCGCCGTCGCATTCCGGGGTGGGACAATGGGCGGCGCAGGCTTGAAGAGCGCGACGAGAAGGAAGTGCCGGACGTGGCTCAGACCACCCACGAGGCCGACTGGGTCTCCCGTATCGCCGATGAGGTCATCGCCGAAGCGGAGCGCCGCGCACCGGGGAAAACACTCGTCTGCGCCTCCGGGCTGAGCCCCTCGGGCCCGATCCACCTGGGCAACCTGCGCGAGGTGATGGTCCCGCACCTGGTCGCCGACGAGATCAAGCGGCGCGGTGTGGACTGCGAACACATCCTGTCCTGGGACGACTACGACCGGTTCCGCAAGGTACCGGCCGGTGTCGAGGGCGTGGACGAGTCCTGGAACGAGCACATCGGACGCCCCCTCACCTCCGTGCCCGCCCCGGCCGGCAGCCCGTACGCCAACTGGGCCGAGCACTTCAAGGCCGCCATGGAGGCGTCCTTGCTGGAGCTGGGCGTGCAGTACCGCGGCATCAGCCAGACCGCGCAGTACACCTCGGGCGCCTACACCGAGCAGATCCTCTTCGCGATGCGGGAGCGGGAGCGCATCGACGCCGTCCTCGACCGCTACCGGACGCTGGAGAAGGGCGCCAAGAACGCCCAGAAGCAGGCCAAGCAGCAAAAGCCGGCCGACGAGGCGGAGGTGCGGGCCGCCGAGGGTTCCGGTGCCGCCGCCGAGGACGACGGCTCGGGCGCCGGCGCGGGCTCCGCGTACTACCCGTACAAGCCTTACTGCACCGCCTGCGGCCGGGACCTGACGACGGTCACCGCCTACGACGACGAGACCACCGAGCTGACCTACAGCTGCCAGTGCGGCCACGGCGAGACGGTCGAGCTGCGCTCCTTCCACCACGGCAAGCTGGTGTGGAAGGTCGACTGGCCGATGCGCTGGGCGTACGAGGGCGTCGTCTTCGAGCCCTCCGGCGTGGACCACCAGTCGCCGGGCTCCTCGTTCGTGGTCGGCGGGCAGCTCGTCAAGGAGATCTTCGGCGGCGAGCAGCCCATCGGCCCCATGTACGCCTTCGTCGGCATCAGCGGCATGGCCAAGATGTCCTCCTCCAAGGGCGGCGTGCCCACCCCGGCCGACGCCCTCCAGATCATGGAGGCCCCGCTGCTGCGCTGGCTGTACGCGCGGCGCAAGCCCAACCAGTCCTTCAAGGTCGCCTTCGACCAGGAGATCCAGCGCACCTACGACGAGTGGGACGCGCTCACCCGCAAGATCTCCGACGGCAGCGCCCAGCCGGCGGACATCGCCGCGCACACCCGCGCCTCGTCCACCGCGCGCGGCCCGCTGCCGATCACCCCGCGCCCGCTGCCGTACCGCACCCTCGCCTCGGTCACCGACATCACCGGCGGCCACGAGGAGCAGACGCTGCGCATCCTCAGCGAACTCGACCCCGAGCACCCGGTGCACTCCCTGGACGAGGTCCGGCCCCGGCTGGACCGGGCCCACCGCTGGATCACCACGCAGGTGCCGGCCGACCAGCGCACCCGCGTGCGGGACGAGCCCGACACCGGACTGCTGGCCTCGCTCGACGACGCACAGCGCGAGTCCCTCCGGCTGCTGCTGGACGGACTGGAGGAGAACTGGTCCCTGGAGGGGCTGACGGCACTGGTGTACGGCGTGCCGAAGGTGCAGGCCGGGCTGGACCCGGACGCCAAGCCGACCCCCGAGCTGAAGGTCGCCCAGCGCGGCTTCTTCGCTCTCCTGTACCGCCTGCTCGTCAGCCGGGAGACGGGCCCCCGTCTGCCCACCCTCCTGCTGGCCGTCGGCGCCGACCGGGTCCGCAAGCTGCTGGGGGCGTAGCCCTCCCGGCCCGGCCGGAGCGGTCTTCGCACCGGCCGGGCCCGGCCTCTCCGCTCAGCCGGTGAGGCCCATCTCGATGTTGTAGCGGTCCTTGAACTCCCGCATGTAGGTGTCGAGGTACGCCACGTTCAGCGGGTTGCCGTCCGCGGTGCTCACGCCCATGGTCTCCCGCAGGGCGAGGGCGAGTTCGGCGGCGTTGGGGAACTCCCCGTGCGTGGCGACGTACTGGCGGTACGCCTCGAAGTAGACCTCCTCGCGCGGTACCCCGTCCGGGATGCCGACCGGCTGGCCGCCGTCCCACGGATCGTCTTCGTACCCGTGGGGGCCGTCTGCGGAGCCGTCGGCGCCGGGGCCGGCCGTGGCGGTCGTGCCGGTTGCGGCGGTCGTGCCGGACGCGTCGGTCTCGTAGTCCTCGTGGTCCTCCTGGCCGCTGTGCTCCTCGGCGTCCTCGCGGCCTCGGTAGCCCCCGTGTTCGGCGTTGCCGTCGTACTGGCCGTACTCGTCGTACCGGCCGTACCCGCCGTAGCCGTCGGGGGCGTACTCGTCCTCGTGGACCGGTACGGGCTCCGGCGGGCGGGGCTCGATGAACAGCTCCTCCGGCCGTGCCGGCGCGGCGAGCACCCGGCGTGGTGCGGGACCCTCCGGCTGCGCCCCGGCGTCGGCCTCGGGCAGCTGCCGGGACGCCTCCTGGGGCCCGTGCTCCGCCACCATGACGGGCACGGCCGCGTCGTCCCCCGCCTCCGGAGCGACCTCGTGGCCGGGGACGGTTTCGTGACCGGCCAGGTCCTGCGGGCCGGGTGCGGCCTGGTGCGCGAACTCGTGGGCCAGCGCCTGCTCCGGCCCCTCGGGTACGGCGGCGGTGGCCAGCGCGTGCTGAGGCCCGGCGGCCAGGGTGCCCTCCGCCTCCCCGGCCTGCTGCCCGGGCGCCGGCTTCGTCAGCTCCGGCGGCTCGGTCAGTTTGGTGGCCTGCGGCGCCGTCTCCCGCAGGGGCACCCCGTAGCGCGCCAGCTTGAGCGGCATCAGCGCCTCGACGGGCGCCCGGCGACGCCATGACCTGCCGTACCGCGCGCGCAGCCGGGTCTCGTAGATCAGCCGGTCCTGTTCCATCCGGATGACCTCCTCGTAACTGCGCAGCTCCCACAGCTTCATCCGCCGCCACAGCCGGAAGGTGGAGGGGAAGGCCAGCAGCCAGCGGGAGAGGCGGACGCCCTCCATGTGCTTGTCGGCGGTGATGGCCGCGACCCGGCCGGTGGCGTGCCGGGCGGCCTCGACGGTGACGACGAAGAGCACCGGGATGACCGCGTGCATGCCCACGCCCAGCGGGTCGGGCCAGGCGGCGGCGCCGTTGAAGGCGATGGTCGCGGCCGTCAGGAGCCAGGCGGTCTGCCGGAGCAGGGGGAAGGGGATGCGGATCCAGGTCAGCAGCAGGTCGAGGGCGAGCAGGACGACGATGCCGGCGTCCACCCCGATCGGGAAGAAGGGGGAGAAGGCGCCGAAGCCCTTGCGTTCGGCGAGTACGCGGACGGCCGCGTAGGAGCCGGCGAAGCCGATGGCCGCGATGACGATGGCGCCGGCGACGACGACGGCGATGAGTATGCGGTGTATTCGGGTCAGTTGTACGCCCTGCACTGGAGTTGTCCCCCACCCTTGGAAACTTGCGGCCCCAGCCTGGCACACCGCCGTGTCAGGGACACGCGGAGCCCGGCCCTGGGGGCGGGCCGGGCTCGGGGGAGTGCGTTGCGCGGGCCGCCCCGGCGCCCCGGGCCGGCCTCGTCGGGGCTGGTGCCCAGGCGGGCCCCGGGGCGGCCATGGTGGGCCGGGCGGGCCCCGGTGGGGCCGGTGGGGCGGGGCGGCCTCGGTGGGGCGGGGGCGGGGGGGCCCGGGGGGACTTGTTGTGCTTTATCGCTTCCTTTGCCGCCTTCTCCCCGTTCTTTTTTTCCTCCTCGGCAGCCTGGTACTCCTCGGACTTGCCCTTGGCGTCCTGCTTCTTCGTCTCGAAGGCGACGGCCGCCGCCTCGTCGCCGATGTCGGAGACGGGGGACTGCTTGAGCTTGCGGTTGTCCTTGTCGCTGCTCTTCTCGCCCAGCTGCTGCTTGAGGTACTCGGCGGCGCGCTTGTCGCCGGAGCCGATGGCCGGCTCGGAGTCGAAGCGCTTGAGGGAGAGGGTCAGCTGCCGGTAGTCGTACTTGTCCAGTCCGCTCCACAGGCAGCTGTTGGAGTCGTTGGTGTCCCCGGATCCGACGCGCTTGCCCGAGGCGTTGTCCGTGCCGGGCGTGAGGTCCTTGACGGCGCCCTTGGCGATGCTCTTGCAGGAGTCGGGCAGCTCCTTGTACTTCGCGGGCGCCACGGTCGGTGACTTGCTCGCCGAGGCCGAGGGCTTGTCGGACTCGGCGGGCTTGTCGGAGTCCGAGGAGCAGCCGGCGATCAGCAGGACGGGGAACGCCACTGCCGCACAGGCGAGCGTGTTCCTGACGGTCCTGCTCCGTCGAGGGGCGTTGCGCGGGGCGTTTCGGTACATGGTTCCTTCGCTTCCGGGTTCTTCACCTGTTGTGCCGAGCCGGGGGGTGGCAGCGGTGCTGTGACGGAACGGTACGCAACCCGGGGTGTGGTGTGGCCACTTCCGGGGCCCTTCCGCGGCGTGGGACTGCCCACAACGTGGGGTCGACCACAGAGGGGGAAGCGGACACGGCCGGACGAGCCGGGCCAAGCGGGCATACCGGGTGAAGGTGTCAGTCCTCGAACTGCTCCGCGAGCTGTACGGCCAGCTCACGCGCTCTTTCCTGGAGGTCCTCGCTGCCCGGAATGCGGTTCTTGTCGGTCACCCACTGGTCGTACTCGACGGTGGCGATCACATTCGCCGTACGGAACACCAGGGTGATGTCCCGGTGCAGCCCGGAGTCCGCGGTGTGCAGCTCGTCGTCGATGTAGGCGGAGTCCCCGATGTCCTCCAGGGCGCGCGGCGCCAGATCCTCGTTCTGTGCGGGGGAGGACGGGTCACCGCTCTCCTGCGGGGTCGCGCTCTCGTCCGCCTCGTCCGTGGGGGTGGACTTGCCTTCGGGGGTCACCCCGCCGGACTTGCCCTCCTTGTCACCCTTGGCCCCCTTGGTGGCCCCGTCTCCCTCTTCGCCCCCGTCTCCCTTTTCCCCCTTTTCGTGCGTCTTGCCGTCCTCCGTGTTGGCCTCGGGGGACTCGGTCGCGTCGTCCGACTCCTTGTCGGCGTCGTCCGGGGAGAGGGGGATGCCGGCCTTGCGGGCCTTCTTGGCGAACAGCTGCTCGGCCTGCTCGTCGTCGCTGACGGCCGGATCGTAGGAGACGACCCGTTCGAAGTCGACGTTCAGATGGCGGGTGCTGAGCGTGGTGGCGTCCTTCCAGCGGCAGCCGACCCGCCGGTCGGTGTCGTAGGTCGCGCTCGGCTCGCCCTCGAAGGGGCCGCGGTCCGCATCCGGGGAGGCGCTGCCGTCCTTCTCGGCCGCGGCGGCGCCCGGGAGCATCTGGCGCAGAGTGCTGACGGGCACCACGTCGCACGGCTTGGGGAGCGTGCGGTATTTGCCGGGCTCGGCCGCCGTCGGGGAGGCGGAGGAGCCGCCGGGCTTGCCGTCGTCGTCGCCGTCGGAGCCGGAGGAGCCGGTGCAGCCGGTGAGCGCGCCGGCGAGTACGAGGGCCAGTGCGGCGTTGGTCGCGTACGTCGCGCACACGACGTACCTCTTTGCCCTCCGCGGCACGGCTGGCCTCCTCGTTCCGGGATGTCATGGGGGTCTCGCCGGTGGCGTACGCCCGGAAAAGCGTGCTGCCGACGGGCGACGGCACCATGTCTACCGCACGTGCCGCCGAGGCGTCCGGTCGGCTGGCGGCTATGGTGTCCGAAGTCCGCTTTTTCCCTTTTGTCACCTCTTCGCCGTGGTTCCTCCGCCCTGTGCCCTTCGTGGTCCCGCAGCGTTCCGGCCGGTGCCGTCCCCGTGCTGTGCCCGGTGGCTTCGGCGGCGGTCCTCCGTCGCCCGGCGAGCCCGGCCCGGGTCAGCCGGGCCCCCGCGCCGAGGCGCCGTCGCATTCGCTGACGGGCGGTCAGGTTGCGTCGACATAGGGGGAGTTGGGCGAAAAATTCGAGCTCAGGGGAGCGTCATATGGCCGGATTAACTTCCCGGAAGCCGGGCAGGCGTGCTCCGAATCCATGTCGGAATCGCGCGCGTAAGAGGACCGCTCGTCCTCCGGAGGAAGGGCAATAGACGAACGTGAAACCTGAGACAGAGGAGGCTCATGCCTCCAGCGGGGGACTGACCAGGGGCCCGCAGACCGACCGCCTGGTGTTCGGCATCACGGCGCTGCTCACACTCGCCTTCGTCGTCTGGGGCGCCGTCGCCACGGACTCGCTGGGCGACGTCTCGGCCACGATGCTGGACTGGACGATGCACAACGGCGGCTGGGCCTTCGTCCTGGCCGCAACGGGCTTCGTCATCTTCTCGCTGTGGCTGGCGTTCAGCCGCTACGGCAAGATCACGCTCGGCAAGGAGGGCGAGAAGCCCGAGTTCCGGACCGTGTCCTGGATCGCGATGATGTTCAGCGCGGGCATGGGCATCGGTCTGATGTTCTACGGGGTGAGCGAGCCGCTGAGCCACTTCGGCGCTCCGCCGCCCGGGACCGACCCGGCCAACGACGCGGAGCGGATGCAGACGTCCCTGGCCACCACGCTCTTCCACTGGACGCTCCACCCGTGGGCGATCTACGCGGTGGTCGGCCTGGCCATCGCCTACAGCTGCTTCCGCCGGGGCCGCCGGCAGACGATCAGTGCGGTCTTCACCCCGCTGATCGGCGAGAAGGCCGCCAACGGCGGCGTCGGCAGGGTCATCGACATCCTGGCGATCTTCGCGACGCTGTTCGGCTCGGCCGCCTCCCTGGGGCTGGGCGCGCTCCAGATCGGCAGCGGCATAGAGGAGGCGGGCTGGGCGAGCAAGGTCAGCACCAGCGTGCTGGTCGTCATCATCGCCGTGCTGACCGCCGGGTTCGTCTTCTCCGCCGTCTCCGGCGTGGAGAAGGGCGTGCAGTGGCTGTCCAACATCAACATGGTGCTGGCCGGCCTGCTGGTGCTCTTCCTCTTCATCGTCGGCCCGACGATCCTGATGCTCAACATGGTGCCGACGTCCATCGGCAGCTACCTCGGTGACCTGCCACAGATGATCGGGCGCACCGACTCCAGCAGCGGCAAGGGCGTCGCGGAATGGCTCTCCGGCTGGACCGTCTTCTACTGGGCCTGGTGGATCTCCTGGACGCCGTTCGTGGGCATGTTCATCGCCCGTATCAGCCGGGGCCGCACCATCCGCCAGTTCGTCGGCGGCGTGATCCTGGTGCCGAGCGTCGTGAGCCTCATCTGGTTCGCGATCTTCGGCGGTACGGCGATGAAGCTCCAGAGCGACGGCGTCAAGCTGGGCGACACCCAGGAGTCGCAGCTGTTCAACGTGCTGCGCGAGTACCCGATCGCCAGCGTCACCGGGCTGATCGTGATGATCCTGGTCGGCATCTTCTTCGTCTCCGGGGCGGACGCCGCCTCCATCGTGATGGGCACCCTCTCGCAGAAGGGCACGCTGGAGCCCAGCCGGGCGGTCGTCATCGTCTGGGGTGTCCTCACCGGTGCGGTGGGCGCCATCATGCTGATGATCGGCGGCGGTGGTGACGAGGCGCTGGAAGGGCTGAAGAACCTCACCATCCTGGTGGCGGTGCCCTTCACCGTGGTGATGATCGGATTGTGTCTGGCGCTCACCAAGGACCTGCGCCGCGACCCGCTGATCATCCGTACCGAACTGGGCGAGGAGGCCGTCGGCAGCGCGGTGGTCGCCGGGCACGAACAGTACGGCGGCGACTTCGAGTTCCGTATCGGCCCGGTCGACCCGAACGCGCCGAAGCTCGACGCCGAGGTGCTGGACGCGGAGGTCGCACAGGCCGTCCAGGACGCGGCGAGGGCCGCCGAGGACAACGACACCGACGCCGCGTCGCGGCCGGAGAACGGCGACGGCCGGAGCAAGGGATGAACGCCTTTGCCGGGTGGCGGGCGCCCCTCCGGTGAGGAGCGGTCCATAGCCGTACACAGGACAGCGGGCGATCCGTAGCCGTACGCACGACAACGGGCGTTCCGTCGCCGCACAGCGCGGCGGCGGGACGCCCGTTCGTCATGAGCGGACGGTGAGCGGGCGGCGCTTGTACGCCCAGAACAGCTTCTGCCCCAGCAGCGTCAGGGTGCCCGCCAGCACGATCCCGGCCAGGTTGACCAGCAGTTGGAGGAACGAGCCGCCCGTCTCGGCGAGGTTGCCGTAGCTGAGGGCGAGCGCCGCGTTGGCCGCGGCCGGCACGGTCGTCACCGAGATGGCGACCCCCACCAGCGCCCCCGACTTCGCCGAGGTGAGCGAGACGATGCCAGCCACCCCGGCCAGCAGGGCGACCACGAAGGAGAGCGGGTCGGGCTTCCAGATGAAGTCCGTCATGGGGTGCGGTTTGACGAAGTCGGCGTACTCGAACAGGCCGAGCGCGTCCATCAGCACACAGAACGCGCCGGTCAGCAGCATCGCCACCGGGAAGCCGACCAGCACCGCGACGGCCGAGCGCCACAGCAGCCGCGGCGCCCGTCGCACGATGCCGGTGCACACCCCCGCCAGCGGGCCGAACTCGGGCCCCACCACCATCGCGCCGACGATCAGCACCGCGCTGTCCGAGATGACACCGCAGGCCGCCAGCATCGTCGCGACGGTCAGGAACGTGAGATAGGTGAGGGTCAGCCGGGATTCCTCGTGGGTGGCCTCGGTCAGCGACTCCCACAGCACGGCGTCCACGCCCTCGCCCGGCGCCTGGGCCTCGGCCTGTTCGGCACGGGTGGAGAGGGACAGGTCGATGTCCTCGACGGCGACGGCACCGTGTTCGGGGAGCCCCATCTCCCTGAGCCCGGCCAGAAGATCGTCGCCCGCCTCACGGGCGACGTCGCACATCACGACATCCCCTGCCGGGTCCCGGGCCGCCCCCTCCAGCACCACGAGATGGGTGGTGCCCACCGTCCCCCGCAGGAGGGTGGTGACCTCCTGCGTGCGGTCGGCGGGCGCGATGATCCGCAGATGCAGCATGAGGCGGCAGCCTAGCCGCAGCCGGGCCACCGCCCGCTTCCCGTGCGGGTTTCCTGACGGTTGCCTGTCGGCGGGCCGCCCTTGCCGGGGGGCGCACGACGAAGGCGGGGTCCGAAGACCCCGCCCGTGTGTCAGGTAATGCGCGCTCAGGGCCACACCAGGCAGTACGCCTGGTGGCCGGCCTCGTGGAGGCGGTCGGAGAAGTCCTGCCAGCGGTGGAGCAGTTGGTAGACGTTGAAGGCGTCCTGCGGGCCGGCGCGGTCGGGGACCGTGGACCAGATGAAGGCCGCGGCGCCCACCGTCTCCTCGCCGACGCCGCGCAGCGGGTCGACCACCGTCATCGGCAGCTTCACCACCGCGTAGTCGGGGTGGAGCACGACGAGTTCGAGCGGCGGCACCCGGTGCAGCGGTATGCCCTCGATCCCCGTCAGCACCATCGCCGCCATCGTCTCGGGCTTGATCTTGGTGAACATGCCCTGGCCCAGCTCGTCCCCGCCCAGTTCCTCCGGGCGCATCGAGATGGGCACACGCGCGGCTGTGGCGCCGTCCGGCGCCCCGAAATACTTGTAGGTCACCCCCATTCGGCCGCCACCCCTGCCGCTCCTGGTCTTCGCCGTGCTGCCGATTCCCGCCGGGCCGCCGCCCGCGACGAGGCCGCCGCCCCGTCCGATGCCGCCGCCCGGGGTCCCGCTCCGTGCCCCCGTGCCGTCATGCCCCGTAACGCCCGGAGTGCTCCCGGTGTTCCCCGTGCTGCCCGCCGTGGTTCCGCTCCCGGTCTCGGCCGCGGCGCGCCTGTGGCGCCCCTGCGCACGCTCCGGGCCAGTCTCCGAGGGGCCGTGCCCCTCTCCCAGTCCGCCACCGCGATGCATGTCACCACCCGACTGCTCATCCGAGCCGCACTGCCGTCCCGGTGCGGCCCGATCATCGTGTCAGAGACCTCCCCGTCCCACGGAGTGTGAAACGCCCCCGAAGCCCCGTACGCGGGCCTCTGACACCATGGCTTTCGTGACTTACTCGTACAGCGCACCAGTATCGCAGTCGCTCTTCGACCGCGCCGCCGTCGTGACGCCGGGAGGGGTGAACTCGCCGGTCCGCGCCTTCCGCGGGGTGGGCGGTACGCCCCGTTTCATGGTGTCCGGTTCCGGTCCGTACCTGACGGACGCCGACGGCAGGGAGTACGTGGACCTCGTCTGTTCCTGGGGGCCCATGATCCTGGGCCACGCGCACCCCGAGGTGACCGAGGCCGTGCGGCAGGCCGTCGAGCGGGGCACCTCCTTCGGCACCCCGGTCGAGGCGGAGGTCGCCCTCGCCGAGGAGATCGTGAACCGGATCGACCCCGTTGAGCAGGTACGACTCGTCTCCTCGGGCACCGAGGCGACCATGTCGGCGATCCGGCTGGCGCGCGGTTTCACCGGCCGCGCGAAGGTGATCAAGTTCGCCGGCTGCTACCACGGGCACGTCGACGCGCTGCTCGCCTCGGCCGGCTCCGGCGTCGCCACGCTGGGTCTGCCCGACACCCCCGGCGTCACCGGGGCGCAGGCCGGCGACACGATCGTGCTGCCGTATAACGATCTGGACGCGGTCCGCGAGGCGTTCGCCGCACACCCCCGCCAGATCGCCTGTGTGATCACCGAGGCGTCGCCGGGCAACATGGGCATCGTCCCGCCGCGGCCCGGCTTCAACCAGGCGCTGAAGGACCTGTGCCACGCCGACGGCGCCCTCTTCATCTCCGACGAGGTCATGACCGGCTTCCGGGCGAGCGCGCACGGCTGGTACGGCATCGACGGGGTGGCCCCCGACCTGATGACCTTCGGCAAGGTGATGGGCGGCGGCTTCCCCGCCGCCGCGTTCGGCGGGCGCAAGGACGTCATGGAGCACCTGGCCCCGGCCGGCCCCGTCTACCAGGCGGGCACGCTCTCGGGCAACCCTGTCGCCGCCGCCGCGGGCCTGGCCCAGCTGCGGGTACTGGGCCGCGACGGCTTCGCCGCGCACGCCGTGGTGGACGCCGCCGCCCGCCAGGTGCGTGAACTGGTCGGCGAGGCGCTGACCAAGGCGGGTGTGGCGCACACGGTGCAGACGGCCGGCTCCATGTTCTCCGTCTTCTTCGGCGACTGGGGCGAGGACGGCGTCACCGACTACGACGCCGCCAAGCGGCAGGAGTCCCACCGCTTCACCGCGTTCTTCCACTCGATGCTCTCCCAGGGCGTCTACCTGCCGCCCTCCGGCTTCGAGGTGTGGTTCGTCTCCGCCGCGCACGACGAGCGGGCGATCGAGCGCATCGCCGACGCGCTGCCCGCCGCTGCCCGCGCCGCCGCCGAGGCGGTGCCGGCATGAGCCAGGGCGAGGACATCGGCCGGGACGCCGGCACCCAGGCCCTCGACAGCGGCGCGGCGCACGGCGCCGCCAAGGACGAGAAGACGGTCACCGTCGTGCACGTGATGCGGCACGGCGAGGTGCACAACCCCACCGGGCTGCTCTACGGGCGGCTGCCCGGCTACCACCTGTCCGATTTGGGCCGGCGGATGGCCGACCGCGTCGCCGAGCACCTGGAGTCGCGTGACATCACCCACGTGGTCGCCTCGCCGCTGGAGCGCGCACAGGAGACCGCCACGCCCATCGCCAAGGCGCACGGTCTCGACGTGGGCACCGACGCCCGGCTGATCGAGGCCGGGAACGTCTTCGAGGGCAAGACCTTCGGCGTCGGCGACGGCGCCCTGCGCCGGCCGGAGAACTGGCGGCACCTGCGCAACCCCTTCCGGCCCTCCTGGGGCGAGCCGTACCTGGAGCAGGTCGTGCGGATGCGCACCGCGATCGAGTCCGCCAAGGACGCGGCGCGCGGGCACGAGGCCGTGTGCGTCAGCCACCAGCTCCCCATCTGGGTGCTGCGCAGCTTCGTCGAGCACCGCAGGCTCTGGCACGACCCGCGACGGCGCCAGTGCACCCTCGCCTCGCTGACGAGCTTCACCTTCCTCGGCGACCGGATCGTCTCCGTCGGCTACTCCGAGCCCGCACTCGACCTGGTGCCGCCGCATCTGCGGGCGGGGGCCAAGCAGCGGGGCGGCAAGGGCGCCCAGCAGCGGGGTGCCGGCGCCTGAGCCAGGCCCCGGCGGCGGGACGGCACGCCCCCTGCGGAGGGGCGTGCCCCGCGCCGGGCCGCAGCTCTTCGCCGCTCTCGCGGCGGTCTCGGGACGCGGTCCTCGGGGTGCGGCCCGAAGAAGTGCCGAGCCGGGTGCGGTGTGGGTGCTCGGGCCGGGGAAAAGCGCCTGTGCCGGGGCGGGTCCGTGCGGGAAGGGGGGTGCGGAAGATCGTGTGGGGGCCCATGCGAAACTTTTCACATGAGCCAGACCCGCGCCTCCCGCCGCCGCATCCCGCTGCTGGCCGCCGGCGTCGCAGCCGGCGCACTGGTGCTGACCGGCTGCGGCGGTGAGAAGACCGGCTCGTCCTCCGGCGACACGAAGTTCGTCAAGGGCACGGGCGAGATCACCAAGGTGGCCGAGGGCAAGCGCAAGGCGGCACCGGACCTGGCGGGCGACTCGGTGGACGGGAAGAAGCTGAAGCTCTCCGACTACAAGGGCAAGGTCGTCGTCCTCAACGTGTGGGGCTCGTGGTGCAGCCCCTGCCGCGCCGAGGCGCCCAACCTGGCCAAGGTCGCCCGCGACACCGAGGACAAGGGCGTCCAGTTCGTCGGGCTCAACACCCGCGACCTGGACAAGGCCAACGCGCAGGCGTTCGAGCGCAACTACGACATCGACTACCCGAGCTTCTACGACCCCAGCGGCAAGCTCATCCTCAAGTTCCCCAAGAACACCCTCTCCCCGCAGGCCATCCCCTCCACGTTGATCCTCGACAAGGACGGGAAGGTCGCGGTGCGGGCGCTGAAGGAACTGAGCGAGAAGGAGCTGCGCTCGGCGCTCGACCCCCTGATCGACGCGAAGTGACCGCACCATGACCACGTACGCGGCCGGCCCCGTGACCCAGCTCGCGGCCACGGGCATGAACGACACCGTCCTCAACGGTGCGCTGCTGCTGGCACTGCCCATCGCACTGCTGGGCGGGCTGGTCTCCTTCTTCTCGCCGTGCGTGCTGCCGCTGGTGCCCGGCTACCTCTCCTATGTGACCGGCGTCAGCGGCACCGACCTGGCCGAGGCGCGGCGCGGCCGGATGTTCCTGGGCGCGGGCCTGTTCGTCCTCGGCTTCACCGCCGTCTTCGTCTCCGGCGGCGCCCTCTTCGGCGGTTTCGGCGCCACGCTCCAGGAACACCGCGCCGTCATCTCCAAGGTGCTGGGCGTGCTCACGATCGTGCTGGGGCTCGCCTTCATGGGCGCGCTGGGCCCGCTGGCCCGCTTCACCCAGCGCGAGCTGCGCATCCACAAGCGTCCCGCGATAGGGCTGGCCGGGGCGCCGATGCTGGGGGTGCTCTTCGGCATCGGGTGGACGCCGTGCATCGGCCCGACCCTCGCCGCCGTGCTCACCCTCTCCTCGGACCAGGGGAGCGCGGGCCGGGGCGCGCTGCTGACGGTGGCCTACTGTCTGGGGCTGGGCGTCCCGTTCGTCCTCGCCGCGCTCGCCTTCCGCCGGGCGCTGGGCGCCTTCGGCTGGGTGAAGCGGCACTACGCGTGGGTCATGCGGCTGGGCGGCGGGATGCTCGTCGCGGTCGGTGTCCTGCTCGTCACCGGCATCTGGGACCGGATCGTCTACGAGATCACGGTCTGGTCGTCCGACTTCACCGTGGGGATCTGAGCCATGAGCACGACCGATACCGGCAAGGACGTCGGCGGCGGGACCGAGCCCGCGGCCGGGAAGGGCGCCGGTGACGGCGGGGAGCGGGAGGCCGCCGCCCAGCTGTCGACGGCACCCAGCGAGGAGAAGCTGAACGTTCCCTCGCTCGGGCCGCTGGGCTGGGCCCGCTGGTTCTGGCGCCAGCTCACCTCGATGCGGGTGGCCCTGATCCTGCTCTTCCTGCTGTCGCTGGCCGCGATCCCCGGCTCCGTCATCCCGCAGACCCCGGTGGACGCGCTGAAGGTGGAGCGCTTCCACGAGGAGCACACGACGCTGGCGCCGATCTACGACAAGCTCCAGCTGTTCGACGTCTACACGTCGGTGTGGTTCTCGGCGATCTACATCCTGCTGTTCATCTCGCTGATCGGCTGCATCCTCCCGCGGACCTGGCAGTTCATCGGCCAGCTGCGCTCCCGCCCGCCGCGGGCCCCGCGCCGGCTGAACCGGATGCCGGTCTACGCGACCTGGCAGACCGAGGCGGAGCCGGAGAAGGTGCTCCGGGCCGCCCGTTCGCTGCTGGCCCGCAGGCGCTTCCGCACCCACCAGGAGGGGAACGCGGTCGCCTCGGAGAAGGGCTATCTGCGCGAGGCGGGAAACCTGATGTTCCACATCGCGCTGGTCGTGCTGCTGCTGGCGTTCGCGTCCGGACAGCTGTTCAAGTCCGAGGGCCGCAAGCTGATGGTGCAGGGCGACGGCTTCTCCAACGTGCTCACCCAGTACGACGACTTCCGGTCCGGGTCGCTGTTCACCGCGGACATGCTCGACCCCTTCTCCTTCCGGCTCAAGAACTTCCACGCCTCCTACGCCCGCAGCGGCCCCAACAAGGGCACCGCCCGCGACTACCGGGCGGACATCGCCTACAGCAAGGGCGCGGACGGCAAGGAGACCGACGCCACGATCAAGGTGAACCACCCGCTGGAGATCGGCTCCTCCAAGGTCTACCTGATCGCCAACGGGTTCGCGCCCGTCGTCTCCGTCAAGGACGGCAAGGGCAACATCGCCTACCGCGGCCCGGTGCCGTTCCTCCAGCAGGACAACAACCAGACGTCCAGCGGCGTCGTCAAGGTCACCGACTACCGCGACGCCAAGGGCCGCAAGGACCAGCTCGGCTTCCAGGGCTTCTTCGTCCCGGACTTCCGGCCGGACAGCGGCACGATGTTCTCCCAGTCGCCCGAGCTGAGGAACCCGGCGATGTTCCTGACCGCCTACCACGGCGACCTCGGTCTCAACGGCGGCCAGGCGCAGAACGTGTACCAGCTCGACACCGCCAACATGACGAAGTTCAAGAAGAAGGACGGCAGCCCCTTCGCCAAGAAGCTCACCCCCGGCGACACCATGAGCCTGCCGAACGGCGCGGGTTCCCTCACCTTCGAGGGCGTCAAGAAGTGGGCGAACTTCCAGGTCTCGCACCAGGTCGGCAACGGCTGGGCCCTCGGCGGCGCGCTAGCGGCCATCGCGGGGCTCGCGGGCTCGCTGTTCATCCAGCGCCGCCGGGTGTGGGTGCGGGCCGTCACCGGCGACGACGGGCGTACCGTCGTCGAGCTGGCCGGCCTGGGCCGCAGCGAGTCGGCACGCCTGCCCGAAGAACTCGCCTCCCTCGCGACCGCCATGCAGGACGCGGCACCCACCGCGCCTGCGGACTTTGTCGATCCTGCTGAAGCCCCCGAAGGAGCAGGTAAGTGAACCTCCTCGCAGCCCAGACCAACGAACAGTTGGCGCACATCAGCAACTATCTGGTCTATTCGGCGATGGCCGTCTACACGCTGGCCTTCTTCGCGCACTGCGCCGAGTGGACGTTCGGCTCACGCAGCAAGGTGGCGCGCACGGCAGCCGCGCTGACCAGCAAGCCCGCCGAGGAGAGCGTGCCCGCGCAGGGCCCCGCCGTCTCCGTGCGCTCCGCGTCGGCGGACGGCGGCACGGCCGTGCTGGAGAAGCCGGCGCCGCCCAAGATCGTCACCCGCTCGGCGAGCGGCCGGCGCGGTGACCTGCCCGACGGGCCGGGTGCCGCGGGCGGCGACGCGCAGGGCGACATGTACGGCCGTATCGCCATCTCGCTGACGGTGCTGGCCTTCCTGCTGCACTTCGGCGGGGTGCTGACCCGGTCGCTGTCGGTGCAGCGCGCCCCCTGGGGCAACATGTACGAGTTCTCCACGGCCTTCTCCATGGTCGCCGTCGCCGCGTACCTGGGCTTCCTGATCGCCAAGAAGAACATCCGCTGGATCGGGCTGCCGCTGGTCACCACCGTGCTGCTGGACCTCGGCCTGGCCGTCACCGTCCTGTACACCGACAGCGACCAGCTCGTGCCGGCGCTGCACTCGTACTGGCTGTGGATCCACGTCTCGCTCGCCATCATCTGCGGCGCGCTGCTCTACGTCGGCTTCGTCGCGACGCTGCTCTACCTGTTCCGGGACTTCTACGAGACCAAGCTGCTGGCCGGCGGCAAGCCCGGCAAGGTGCGCACCTCGATCATGGAGCGGCTGCCCTCCGCCAGTTCGCTGGACAAGTTCGCCTACCGCATCAACGCCGCGGTCTTCCCCTTCTGGACCTTCACCATCGTCGCGGGCGCCATCTGGGCGGGCGAGGCGTGGGGCCGCTACTGGGGCTGGGACCCCAAGGAGGTCTGGTCCTTCATCACCTGGGTCGCCTACGCTGCCTACCTGCACGCGCGGGCCACGGCGGGCTGGAAGGGCCGCAAGGCGGCGTGCCTGGCCCTCCTGGCGTTCGCCTGCTATCTGTTCAACTACTACGGCGTGAACATCCTCTTCAACGGCATGCACTCCTACGCGGGTGTCTGAGGCGCCGGTCCCTGCTCCAGAGGTTGTGCACACGGTCCGGTCGCGGGACGAAGGTGGAACGATGAACACCGACAGCCAGGCACCGGTACCCGGCGGGGTGCCGTACGGGACAGCGCGCAGCAGCGCCGACGGGGCCGCGCACACCGTCGGTTTCGAGCTGACGTTCCCGCACCCGTTGGAGAGCGTGTGGGCCGCTGTCGCCACCCCCGCCGGGCTGCGGGGCTGGCTGGCCGCCGCCGACCGCTTCGAGCCCGGTCCCGGCGGCGCGGTCACCCTGCGCTGGCGGGACGGGGCACCCGATGGCGACCCGGCCCCCGCCCCCGGTCGGATCACCGCCTGGTCGCGGCGGCGGCTCGCCGAGTACACCGTGGACGCGCGCGGGTCCTTCGGCTTCACCCTGCGCGGCGCACTGGACGACGACCGCACCCGGGTCCGCTTCCGCAACGACTTCACCGGCGACGCGGAACACCTGCTGGACGCCCTCGCCGACTGGCACCAGCACTTCGAGCTGCTGAGCGAGGAACTGTACGGCCGCCCGGTGGACTGGGCGGCCTGGACACCGGAGCGCTTCGCCGAGCTGCGGGCCCAGTACGCGGCCCGGGTCTGAGACGGGGGCCCGCGCCGCGCCCGTCGGCGACCGGCGGCGGTCAGCGGCCCGGACGCGAGGGACCGGTCAGCGGGACCGGACGGGGAGGACGCGGCTGAGCGTCACTCGTCCCGCTCGGGGTCCTTCGGGTGCTGCTCGTCCAGGGACTTGAGGAACTCGGGGTTGTCGTCGGGAGCGACCCAGCGGCGCTCGTCGGGGCGGGTCGCGCCGTACGGGGCGTTGCGGCGGGGCCGGCCGACCGCGAACCAGGCGATGGGCCCCAGCAGCACCTGCCCGAACAGCAGGATGATGATCACCCACATCACCTTGGGCAGTTTGCGCACCTCGTTCTCGGGCGTGTTCAGGCAGTCGATGAACGCGTAGATCCACAGGGCGAGGATCAGAAGGAAGGGCAGGAGCCTGATGATCACGCGGAACGCCCCCCTGGGTGCGAGATGCCGCTTAACGGATGCCGTGCGGGGGCCCGGCTCGCGGGTCCCCACAAGGCCAGCGTAATGGGCCGCGCACAGCCCCCGGCGCTCAGGGCGCGGGCGGCGGAGAGGATACTGAGGGGTATGGCATACGACGATCTCCGCTCGCTCCTGCGGGCCCTGGAGCGTGACCGCGACCTCGTACGGGTCAAGGCCGAGGTGGACCCGCACCTGGAGGTCGGGGAGCTCGTCGACCGGGTCAACAAGGCCGGCGGTCCCGCACTGCTGTTCGAGAACGTCAAGGGTTCCGATCTGCCGCTGGCGATGAACGTCTACGGCACCGACCGCCGCCTCCTCAAGGCGCTCGGGCTGACCTCCTACGACGAGATCAGCGAGAAGATCGGCGGGCTGCTCAAGCCGGAGCTGCCGCAGGGCTTCGTCGGCTTCCGGGAAGCCTTCGGCAAGCTCGGCGCCATGGCGCACGTACCGCCCAAGAAGGTGAAGGAGGCCCCCGTCCAGCAGGTCGTCCAGCAGGGCGACGAGGTGGACCTGGAGCGGCTGCCCGCACTGTTCACCTGGCCGGGCGACGGAGGCTCCTTCTTCAACCTGGGCCTCACCCACACCAAGGACCCCGAGACGGGCGTGCGGAACCTGGGCCTCTACCGCCTCCAGCGGCACGACCGCCGCACCATCGGGATGCACTGGCAGATCCACAAGGACAGCCGCAACCACTACCAGGTGGCCGCCCGCCGTGGCGAGAAGCTGCCCGTCGCCATCGCCTTCGGCTGCCCGCCCGCCGTCACCTACGCGTCCACGGCGCCGCTGCCCGGCGACATCGACGAGTACCTTTTGGCCGGCTTCCTCCAGGGCAAGCGCGTCGAGATGGTGGACTGCAAGACCGTCCCGCTCCAGGTGCCGGCCAACGCCGAGGTCGTCCTGGAGGGCTGGCTGGAGCCCGGCGAGACCCTCCCGGAGGGGCCCTTCGGCGACCACACCGGCTTCTACACCCCGCAGGAGCCCTTCCCGGCGCTGCGGATCGACTGCGTCACGACGCGGCGCCGGCCGCTGCTCCAGTCCATCGTGGTGGGCCGCCCGCCGACGGAGGACGGGCCGCTGGGCCGGGCCACGGAGCGGTTCTTCCTGCCCCTGCTGAAGATCGTCGTGCCGGACATCGTGGACTACCACCTGCCCGAGTCCGGCGGCTTCCACAACTGCGCGATCGTCGCCATCGACAAGAAGTACCCGAAGCACGCGCAGAAGGTCATGCACGCCATCTGGGGCGCGCACATGATGTCGCTGACCAAGCTCATCGTCGTCGTCGACAAGGACTGCGACGTGCGCAATCTGCACGAGGTGGCCTGGCGGGCGCTGGGCAACGTCGACTACGCCCGCGACCTGACGGTGGTCGAGGGCCCCGTCGACCACCTCGACCACGCCTCCTACCAGCAGTTCTGGGGCGGCAAGGCCGGTATCGACGCCACGCGCAAACTCCCCGAGGAGGGGTACACGCGCGATGGCGGCTGGCCGGAGATGATCGAGTCGGACCCACGCGTGGCCCAGCTGGTGACCCGCCGGTGGAAGGAGTACGGACTGTGAGGCCCGCAGGGTGCCGCGGGGGCGGAGAAGCGAACGGAGAGATGCTGTGAGCGTCGCACGCGCGGCTGCCGGGCTGCTGTGTGGAGTGAGGCCCGCAGGGTGCCGCGGGGGCGGAGAAGCGAACGGAGAACGGAGAGATGCTGTGAGCGCGGCTGAAGGGGTCGTCGGTTCCGGGCCGGGGCCGGGGCCTGGTGCCGAGGTGGGGCGTACCCGGGCCTTCCTGCGGCTGGTCGTCATCGAGCACTCCGTCTTCGCGCTGCCGTTCGCCTACATGGCGGCGCTCACCGCGATGTTCCGCGAGAACCGCAGCGTCCACTGGTGGCAGCTCTTCCTGGTGACGGTCGCCATGGTGGGGATGCGGACGTTCGCGATGGCGGCGAACCGGATCATCGACCGGGAGATCGACGCCCGTAACCCGCGCACGGCCAACCGGGAGCTGGTCACCGGGGCGGTGTCGGTCCGTACTGCGTGGACGGGCGCCGCCGTGGCCCTCGTCGTCTTCCTGGGCGCGGCTGCCCTGCTCAACCCGCTGTGCCTGGCGCTGGCGCCGGTCGCCGTGGTGCCGATGGTGGTCTATCCGTACGGCAAGCGGTTCACGAATTTCCCGCACGCCATCCTGGGGCTCGCCCAGGCGATCGGCCCCACGGGTGCGTGGCTGGCCGTCACGGGTGCCTGGTCCTGGCACGCCGTGCTGCTCGGCCTGGCGGTGGGGATCTGGATCGGCGGTTTCGATCTGATCTACGCCTGCCAGGACGTGACGGCGGACCGTGCCAACGGCGTCAAGTCCGTGCCCGCCCGGTTCGGCACCGCAGCCGCCATCCACGCCACCCGGGCGGCGCATCTGGTCACCACGGTGCTGCTGGTCGCGTTCGGTCTGCTCACCCATGCGGGGGCCTTCTACTGGCTCGGCATGGTGATAGTGGCGGCTGCCTTCGTCTACGAGCACACCATCGTGCGTCCGCACGACCTCACCCGGCTCAACCGGGCGTTCTTCCAGGTCAACAGCTTCATCGGCATCGCACTGTTCGTGTGTGCGCTGCTCGACCTCGCGGTGCGCGGCCTGGGCGTGTGACGGGCGGCCGTGACGGCTTGGCCCCGCGGGTTCAGTGCCAGGCCGGTCTGCCCTCGCCCGCGGTGCGGCGGTCCGCGGTGAGGCGGGCGGCGAGGATGCCGCCGAGCAGGCCGAAGAGGTGGCCCTGCCAGGAGATGCCGGAGTCGGTGGGCAGGACGCCCCAGAGGATCGAGCCGTAGAAGAAGGCGACGACGGTGCCCAGCGCGACATCGGTGATGCGGCGGTCCACGAAGCCGCGCACCACCAGATAGCCGAAGAGGCCGAAGATCAGCCCCGAGGCGCCGGCGGTGTTGCTGCCCGTGGGGGCTATCAGCCAGACGCCGAGCCCGCTGACGACGATGATGGTGGCGGCCACGGCCAGGAATCTGGCCACGCCGCGCAGGGCGGCCAGGAAGCCGAGGATCAGCAGCGGCAGCGTGTTGGCGATCAGGTGCTCGAACCCGAAGTGCATGAAGGCGCTCGGGACGACGTCCACCAGTTCACCGGCGCGGCGGGGCTCGATGCCGAAGGTGTCCAGCGCGTTGCCCGTGGCCTGGTCGACGGCTTCCAGCACCCACAGCAGCGCCACCCAGCCGAAGATCAGCTTCCCGGCCGCCATCGCCTTGGCGCCCGAGCCCTCCGCGCCGTTCGTCATGCCCGCCTCCCTCATGAGGAGCCTCTCCCCCCAGCACCGGGACGTGTCCCGTTCCCTCTACAACGGCGGACGGCACCGGCCCGGTTCCCCGGGGCCGCCGCGGCGCGCGCCCGGCCGGCCCCGGGCGGGCCGTCCGCGGCTACCAGGATGGCGTCACAGGTCGCCGGTGCCCAGGGCGCCGTAGACGACGGCGGCCAGCAGGTCCTGCGGTTCCAGTTCGCGGGCCCCGTCCGGCGCGCGGACGGAGACGGCGTCGCCGCCGCCGAAGTCCATGCGCAGCGGCAGGTGGGCCTTCTTCGCCTGCTTGCCGGTGAGGAACTCCTCCAGGTTCACGGTCAGCCCCGTCAGCTGGCCGCGCCGGATCTGGAGATCGGCGCTGACGGTCTTGTCGGGGACCCGTTCGGGATCCAGCCGCGCACCGAGCGCCGCCAGGGCGCGGGACAGGTCGGGCGCCGCCTTGCGGGCGGGCATGGTGACCGTCACGTGCTCGGCACCGCCCCACTCGCCGGCCTTGTGGAACTCGGCGTGCCTGCCGAGGGTCTTCTCCAGGCCCTCCAGGAACTCCCGCTCGGACTCCCCGTTGAGTGCGCGGCCGGCCTCCGTGGCCCGGCTGAGCCGTTTGCTGGTCTCGTCGCTCTGGGCGGTGGCGGCGGTGCCGTGCTCCTTGAGGCGGCCGGTCCTCTCGTCCTCGGCGATCCGCTGCGCGGCGCGTGCGAAGTCGTCGAAGGACTCGGGGTCGATCTCGACCCACTCGCCCTTGAGGGCGTCCTTGGCCGAGCGCAGCGTGGTGGGCAGGTCGTCGGCGAGGGAGACGATCTTGCGGGCCCGCTTGCGCTTCAGCAGGGTGCCGTCCGACTGGGCGGCCAGGGAGCGCAGGTTGAGGCGTACGTAGAGCTTCTCCTCCACCGATTTGACGTTCACCACGTCCCGTCCGCCGAAGTTGACGCCCGCGGCGAAGCGCAGCCGCTCGGAGCGGTCCAGCTCTTTGAGGGGGGTCTCCTCGCGGTCGGAGCCGACGGCGAAGGTGAGTTCGCCGCGGCTGAGCAGCCGGGCGGCGTGGTGGGTGGCGGCGCTGTCGGAGGCGCCGGCGGCGCGCAGCCACTTCTCGGCGTCGCGGGTGTTGCCGTCGACGGACATCAGCACCGAGGCGGTGGGCTGCTCGCCGAGCTTCTCGAAGGCGTGCTTGACCTTGAGGCCGGTGGTCAGCCTCTCCGTCGCCGAGCACCCGGTCAGGGCGGCGACGAGCAGGGTTCCGCACGTTGCTGTGGCCGTCAGTCGGGCCCGGACTCGGGTGACACGCATGGATCGAGGGTACGTGGGCCGGCGGGCCCCGTGGCCCGCCCCGGGCCCGTACGCCCGGGGCGTAGGGTCGGGAACGTGAGTGACATGACACGCACACCGTGGGTCGTGGGGGTCTCCGGGGCGTCGGGCACACCGTATGCGGCCTCGGTCATCCGCGGTCTGCTCGCCGCCGGTGAGGACGTCGATCTGATCGTGAGTCGCGCCTCCCGGCTGACGATCCTCGACGAGACCGGGCACCCCTTCCGCGACGCCCACGCGGAGACCGATCTGCGCCGCTGGCTGGCCCGTGGCGCGGACGGCACCCCCGACGCGTTCGACGTCGATCCGGCCCGCGTCCGGCACTGGCCGTCGGGCGATCTGGCGGCAGGCCCCTCCTCCGGCTCGTACCCGGTCAAGGGGATGCTGGTGGTCCCGGCGAGCACCGCGTGCGTCGCCGGGGTGGCGCTGGGGCTGTCGAAGGACCTGTTGCAGCGGGCCGCCGCCGTGACGCTCAAGGAGCGCCGCCCCCTGGTCGTCGCGGTGCGCGAGACCCCGCTCAGCGGGCAGACGCTGCGCCACCTGGTCGCGCTGGACGAGGCGGGCGCGGTGGTGCTGCCCGCGTCGCCCGCCTTCTACGCCGGGGCCCGGCACATCCAGGACCTGGTCGACTTCGTGGCCGGCCGGGCGCTGGACGCGGTGGGCGTACCACATGGGCTCTACCGCCGCTGGGAGGGGGAACTTGGGCGGGGTCCTGTCGGGCCCATGCCTTAGATTCGTTGTCCGGACGCAGATTCGTTGTCCGGACTTCTACGAGGGAGGCAGCGGCATCCATGGACGCGGTGGACAGGCAGCTCATCCAGGCGCTGCGGGAGAACGGAAGAGCCTCCTACGCCGAACTGGGGCGGCTGGTGGGGCTGTCGGGCCCCAGCGTCACCGACCGGATCAACCGGCTGGAGGCCGCCGGGGTCATCACCGGGTACCGCGCCACCGTCGATGCCACCTCGCTCGGTCTCGGGGTGACGGCGCTCATCGGCATCCAGCTGTCGGACGCCACCGACCACGAGGAGGTCGCCGGCCGGCTGCGGGATCTGCACGAGATCGAGGACTGCTGGTTCATCGCCGGTGACGACTCCTACATGCTCAAGGTCCGGGCGGGCGACGTGGACGGGCTGGAGCGCACCATCCGCCGGCTGTCCGGCACCAAGGGCGTCTCCCGGACGCGTACGACGATCGTGCTCTCCACGAAGTGGGAGAACCGGGTGGGGCAGCTGCCCGAGGAGTAGGCCGCGACCAGGGCTGGCGTAGTCTCGTCGGCAGCGCGCGGCAGTGAGCGGAACGGACGAATGGGACAGGTGGCGCGAGGCATGGAGAACGTCGAGAAGAAGGTGCGCTCCGGCGAGCGGCTGGACCGCGAGGACGGTCTCGCCCTCCTCGCGTCCGACGACCTGGCCGGGCTGGGCGGTCTGGCCCACCACGTGCGCACCCTCAAGAGCGGCGACACCGCCTGCTTCGCCGTCCGCCGCACGGTGGACGTGACGGACCCCGACGGCGCGGTGCGCGACGCGACCGAGGCCGTGGCCGCCGGTGCCGTCGAACTGGAGCTGCCGGCCGCAGCCGAGCTGCCCTGGGAGCACCACGCACAGGTGCTGGGCGCGCTGCGCCGTCAGGTGCCCGACACGGTGGCGCTGCACGCGTTCACCGTCGCCGACGTCCTCCGCATCGCCGAGCAGGGCACGTCGGCCGAGACCGTGCTGGACGCGCTGACCGCCGCCGGTCCCGCGTCCCTCACCGCCCGTCCCGCCGCCGGCCCCGGGCCCTCGTGGGAGGAGTGGGCGCGGGTGCAGCGGCTGGCGCACCGCAGGGGCCTCACCACGCCGTGCACGCTGCCCTACGGGCACACCGAGGAGCCCGCAGACCTGGTGGACCACCTGCTGCGGCTGCGGGAACTCCAGGACGAGACCGGCGGGTTCCGCGTCCTCCTCCCGCTGCGCCACCCCGGCCCGCGCGGGGCGACCGGTGCCGAGATCCTCAAGACGTTCGCCGTCGCGCGGCTGATGCTGGACAACGTGCCGCACGTGGCCGTCGACTGGGCGCTGCACGGCGCGCAGACGGCGCAGCTGGCGCTCCAGCACGGCGCGGACGAGATGGCCGGCCGTGTCGTGGAGGGCGACGAGGAGCGGGACGCGGACGCGCTCTTCCGCGAGGACCTGGTGGACCTCATCAGGGACGCCGGTTTCCGTCCTGTCGAGCGGGACGCCCGCTACGGCGCGCTGCGCACCTACGAGGGCCCGGACCCCGACCGGCGCGAGTCGCCCCAGCCCATGCGGGTGTAAGCCCCACCCGTGCGGTGAGGACCCCCGTGTGAGGGGGTACCGCGAGCCGTATGGCAGCGAAGAAGGCCACCAGCGGCAAGCGGACGAAGGAGTCCGGGCAGGCCGAGGGGGCGGCGCCCGAGGAGGCGTACGACGCGACGCCGTTCCTGCCCGCCCGACCGGGGAGCGGCAACGCGGGACTGCGCCGGCTGCGGGAATCGGCGGCCGGGTGCCGGGGCTGCCCGCTGCACCGGGATGCCACCCGGACGGTGTTCGGCAGCGGTGACGCGCACGCGCGGGTGTTCCTCGTGGGGGAGCAGCCCGGCGACCAGGAGGACCGGCAGGGCGAACCGTTCGTCGGCCCGGCCGGGCGGATGCTGGACCGGGCGCTGGAGGAGGCGGGCATCGATCCGGCGCAGACGTATGTGACCAACGCCGTCAAGCACTTCAAGTGGGCGCACGAGGAGGGCCGCGGCAAACGGCGCATCCACAAGCCCCCGACGCTGCGCGAGAGGGCGGCCTGCGGGCCGTGGCTGGCGGCGGAGCTGGCACTGACCGAGCCGGAGGTGCTGGTGGTGCTGGGTGCGACGGCGGGCAAGGCGCTGTTCGGTTCGTCGTTCCGCGTCACCAGGGAGCGGGGCACCTGCACGGAGCGTGAGCTGCACGGGCGTACCGAGCGGGTGGTGCCCACGATCCATCCCTCGGCGATCCTGCGGGCGGGCGGCGACAAGGAGCGCCGGGAGGCGTACGAGGGTTTCCTCTCGGATCTGCGGGTGGTGGCGCGGCTGCTGGAGTGAGCGGTGTGCGAAGGTCCCGGGGAGGGGTCGCCGAAGATCGTGCGACGGCCTGTGTTTGACTGGTGAGGATTGATCCGTGAAACGCCCGAAAGCATGGAGGACACCGTGGGCAGCAGCAGGTCGCACGCGACGCTCCGCTACACCACCATGCGGCTTGGCATCTTCGTCGGCTGCCTCGTCGTCGTCGGGCTGCTGGCGCAGTTCGGCGTGATCCCCTCCGGTATCGGCAAGTCGAACCCCGTCTGGCTGGTGCTCCTCGCGCTGGTGCTCTCCGCGCCGCTCAGCTACGTCCTGCTGCGCAAGCAGCGCGACGCCATGTCCGAGCAGATCACGGAGGGCGTCTCCCGGGCCAAGGAGCGGCTGGCCGCCAACCAGGCCCAGGAGGACGACGTCCAGCCGCATGCCGTGAGCCGTGAACCGAGGACCGGTTCGGTCTGAGCGAGGCCCCGCCGCCTCGGTGTAACCCTCGTCACACCGCCAACAGCGCCCCGTCGGGAATGCCCTTCTCCCGTCGGGGCGTTGAGCTTTTCCGTAACTGTCTCCCAAAGGAATGCTTTGGGTAAGCCAAAGACGGAGTGTTAGCGTGACGGCCATGACGAATGCAGCCACCACTTCCGACGCGCACCGGGGACGGCCCGGTCTGGCGCTCGTGGCCAGGCTGCACGTCGACCTGTGCCGCTGTATGTCGGCGACCTGTCGCTGACAGCGCGGCCGGACTACCCTCCGGCGCGACGACCGCACCCGCCTGCGATCCCTGCTCGCGACGCCTCTTCCCCGAGTCCGCTCTCCTCGACACGTCTCCGGAGTCTGTCCGTGTCCTCGTCGTCTTCGTCGTCCTCGTCGTCCTCACCGTCCACGTCGTCCGCGTCGGCCGTAGCCACGTCCGGCGGCACCGGGCCCAGCAAGGGCTTCCGGATACCCAAGATCCCGTTCTGGGTGCAGATCCTGGCCGGTCTCGTCCTCGGCGTGGTCCTCGGCTGGGCCGCCCGCAACTGGGACGTCGCCTGGCTGGGCACCACCCTCACCAAGATCGGTGAGATCTTCGTCCAGCTGCTGAAGCTGGCCGTCGCCCCGCTGGTCTTCTTCGCGATCACGATCTCGATCACCAACCTGCGCAACGTCCACAACGCGGCGCGGCTCGCCACCCGCACCCTGCTGTGGTTCATGGTCACCTCGCTGATCGCCGTGGCGATCGGCCTGGTCATCGGCCTGGTCACTCACCCCGGCTCCGGCACCGGGCTGTCCGCGAAGGACGCCGCCAAGCCGGAGACGCAGGGCTCCTGGCTGGACTTCCTCACCGGGATCATCCCGACGGACATCATCACGCCCTTCACCGAACTGAAGGTCCTCCAGATCGTCTTCATGGCGGTCGTCGTCGGTATCGCCGCGCTGAAGCTGGGCGAGAAGGCCGAACCCATCCTGAAGCTGGGCGACTCGGTGCTGACGCTGCTCCAGAAGGCGCTGTGGTGGATCATCCGGCTGGCCCCGATCGGCACGATCGGTCTGATCGGCACCGCCATCAAGGACTACGGCTGGGATCTGATCGGCAGCTACGCGACCTTCACGGCCGACATCTACATCGGCTGCGCCCTGGTCCTCTTCGGCATCTACCCGCTGCTGCTGGGCACCGTCGCCAAGGTCAACCCGCTCCAGTTCTTCAAGGGCGCCTGGCCCGCGATCCAGCTGGCGTTCGTCTCCCGCTCCTCGGTCGGCACCATGCCGCTGACCCAGAAGGTCACCGAGCGGCTGGGCGTGCCCAAGGAGTACGCGTCCTTCGCGGTGCCGTTCGGCTCCACCACCAAGATGGACGGCTGCGCCTCCATCTACCCGGCCATCGCGGCCATCTTCGTGGGCGAGTTCTTCCACGTGGACATGGGCATCAAGGAGTACCTGCTGATCGTCTTCGTGTCGGTCATCGGCTCCGCCGCCACGGCCGGTCTGACCGGCGCGACGGTGATGCTCACCCTGACCCTCTCCACCCTGGGCCTGCCCCTGGAGGGCGTCGGCCTGCTGCTGGCCATCGATCCGATCCTCGACATGATGCGTACGGCGACGAACGTCGCGGGCCAGGTCGTGGTGCCGGTCGTGGTGTCCGCCAAGGAGAAGATCCTGGACCGGGAGGCGTTCTCCCGCGCCCGGAGCTTCAGCATCGAGGAGGCCGACTCGACCGGCTCGGCCGGTGAGTCCCGTACGAACGCCCCTCAGCCGGCGGCCGTCGGCTGACCCCCGGCCCCCCGTACGTCTCCCGCGCCCCCGGCCGTCCGGCCGGGGGCGCGTACGCTTGCGGAAGGCCGGGGGCGTACCGCGCCGGCACGGCAGGCGGGGCACACAACCGGCGTACGGGGAAGAGGGGTTGACACGCGTGGGGCAGAAGCGGATGCCGCGCGAGGTGCGGGAGCGGCAGATGCTGGACGCCGCTGTCGCCGCTTTCGCGCGCCACGGGTACCAGGCCGCTTCCATGGACGACATCGCCGAGGCGGCCGGGGTCTCCAAGCCCCTGGTCTACCTCTACCTGAAGTCCAAGGAAGACCTGTTCATGGCCTGTGTGCGGCGGGAGATCCGCGCCCTGGTCGCCGCCGTACGGCAGGGCACCAGGGAACGCGGCGCCGCCGACCAGCAGTTGTGGAACGGCCTCACCGCGTTCTTCGCGCACACCGCGGCCCGCCCGCACGGCATCGCCGTGCTCCACCGGGCCCGCACCCAGGGCGAACCGTTCGTCCAGGAGGTCACCGCCATGCGCGTGGAGATCACCGCCCTGGTGACCGGCCTCCTCGCCCAGGCGGCCCGGGACACCGGCTGCGACGGCGCACTGGCCGAACGGGAGGTGTCCGGGCTCGCCCACGCGCTGGTCGGCGCCGCCGAGTCGCTGGCCGAGTGGGCCAACGCGCGGGCCGCGGCCGACGGCGACGCCGCCCCCTCGGCCAAGGAGACGGCGGCGACGCTGATGAACTTCTGCTGGGCGGGACTGGAGAACCTGACCAAGGGCGCCCGGTGGGTGCCCGGACCCGGCCGGTGAGCCCGCGGCGCCCTCGTCGAGTCCCGCTACTTCTTGCCCGTGTTCTCGTACTGGGCCAGTGCCAGCCCCAGGCCGAAGAACGTGGGCGCCCATTCCCCGACGAAGATGCCCCACCGGTCGGCCCGGTCCATGCCGGCCTTCTCGCCCTTGACGGAGACGGCCCAGCTCAGGAAAGAGATGCCGATCGAGGCCACAGCCGCGCAGTAGGCGTGCTCACTCCGCAGGCCGGCCTCGTGCAGTTTCTGGACGACCATGCCACAGCTCCTGTCGTAGAGGGATCGCTACTCCAGCAACGCAACCACCCCCGGCACCCGCCCGCCGCTCCGATTGGGCCGAACGGGTGTCAGCCGCCTGTCGGCGGGGCCTCGGCGACCGCCCCGGTGACGTGCGGTTTTCCTGTGCCGCCGACGTCACGCACGGTGAAGGCGCCGGTCGCCGGGTCGCTCGCGTGGACGACCTCGGACGGGAGCAGGACGGGGGCACCGTGAACTCCGCCGCCGTGTGAGCGCCCCGCTCGCCTGGCGTACTCCGCCGGACAGCACGCGAAGGTCCACATGCCGTGCGTGACGGTGTGCGGGAGGTCGCACGCACGAGCGGTGGGGGCGGAGGCGGATCGGGCTGCGGGGCCGACGAAGGCGGCGATCGGCCATTCCCCAACTCGTCCGGCTCGCGTAGCTTTTACTTACGAGTAAGGTTACTTCCTGGTCAGGAGTTCGGTCGAGGATGAGCCCCACCGGCCCCCGCAGTCCGCCGCGCCGGCCCCGCAGCCCGCCGCGTCCAACTGCGCCGCGGACCCTGCCGAGGCACCCTGCCGAGGTCTCCCGCCGAGGTCCCCCGCCGCGTCGCCGTTCCGGCCCGCGAGCGCCCCGGGCCGCCGTGACCGGATGTCGGTCCGGGACCCCCGCAACCGGCCGCACCGTCAGCCGGACGCCGCCCGGGAACTCGTCCCGGATCTCTCCGGGACCTCGCCCCGGACCTCGCACAGGAAACCGTTCATGGCCCGTACCGGCCCGTCCCACCCGCACCCCCACGCCACACCCGACCCCGCCCTTCCCGTTTCCCGGGGGCGCGCTCGCCCCCAGCGTCCAGGAGGAGCCGCACCCATGCCGGCTGAGCAGCCCACTTTCACCCCGCCGCGCATCACCGTGGAGGCGGGCCGGGTCCGTGAGGTCTCGGTGCCGCCGCTGGCCCCCAGGGTGACCGACGGGTCCCTCGCGGACATCCCGTTCACCAACGCGGAAGAGGCCCCCGACGCGGCGGTCCTCAGCCGTCGTACCGCCGACGGGGGCTGGCGCGAGGTGCCGGCCCGCGTGTTCGCCGCGGAGGTCCTGGCCATGGCGAAGGGGCTGATCGCGCTGGGCCTGCACCCGGGCGACCGGATCGCCATCATGGCCCGTACGACGTACGAGTGGACGCTCACGGACTTCGCGGCCTGGGCGGCGGGTCTGGTGACGGTGCCGGTGTACCCGACGTCCTCCGCCTCGCAGGCCCGCCACATCCTGCGGGACTCGCGGGCCCGCGCCTGCTTCGTGGAGGACGTCGAGCAGACGCGGCTGCTCAGCGCGGAGCGGGGCAACCTGCCGGACCTGGAGCACCTGTGGCAGTTCAGCGCGGGCGCCGTGGGGCACGTGGTGGACGCGGGGCGCCGGTTGCCGGACGCGCTGGTGGCCGAGCGCCGCGGGCTGCTGTCGCCCGCTTCGGTGGCGACGCTCGTCTACACCTCGGGGACGACGGGTCCGCCCAAGGGCTGTGCGCTCACGCACGGGAACTTCTTCGCCGAGGTGGACAACGCGATCGAACTGCTGCACCCGGTCTTCCGTGCCCAGGCGGCCGAGGAGCCGTCCACGCTGCTGTTCCTGCCGCTGTCCCACGTGTTCGGGCGGATGGTGGCGATCGGCTGTCTGCGGGCCCGGGTGCGGCTGGGGCACGCGCCGAGCGTCAGGACGGACGACCTGCTGGCCGATCTGGCCGCCTTCCGCCCGACGTTCCTGCTGGGCATTCCGTACGTGCTGGAGAAGATCTACAACACCGGCCGGGCGACGGCCGAACGGATCGGCCGGGCGGCGTCCTTCGACCGGGGCGCGCGGGTGGCCCAGCGCTACGGGGAGGCGGTGGAGGCGGCCGAGCACGGTTTCGGCGGCGGTCCGGGACTGGGGCTGCGTGCCGCGCGCGGACTGTACGACGCACTGGTCTACCGGCGTATCCGGGCGGCGCTGGGCGGTCGCTGCCGGTACGTCGTCTGCGGCGGCTCGCCGCTCGGGCACCGGCTCGCCGCGTTCTTCGAGGGGGCGGGGGTCACCGTGTACGAGGGGTACGGGCTGACCGAGACCACCGCGGCGACCACCGCCACACCGCCGCTCAGACCGCGGCTGGGCACGGTCGGCTGGCCGGTGCCGGGCACAGCGCTGCGGATCGCCGACGACGGGGAGGTGCTGGTCAAGGGCGAGCACATCTTCAGCGGTTACTGGGACGCCCGGAGTGGGACGGTACGGCCGGCGCCGGTGGTGGACGGCTGGTTGCCCACCGGGGACCTGGGCGCACTGGACTCGGAGGGGTATCTGAGCATCACCGGCCGGAAGAGGGACCTGATCATCACCTCCGCCGGCAAGAACCTGGCCCCGGGTCCGCTGGAGGACTGGCTGCGGGCGCACCCCCTGGTCAGCCAGTGTGTGGTGGTCGGTGACAACCGCCCGTACGTGGCCGCGCTGGTGACGCTGGAGGCGGACGGGCTGGCGCACTGGCAGCGGATGCACAAGAAGGAGCATCTGAGCCGGGCCGAGGTGGTGCGGGACGAGGATCTGCTGCGCAACCTCCAGCAGGCGGTGGACGAGGCCAACTCGCAGGTGTCGCGGGCCGAGTCGATCCGCCGCTTCCTGGTGCTGCCCACCGACTTCACCGAGGAGCGCGGGCATCTGACACCGTCGTTCAAGCTGCGCCGGGCGGCGATCGTGCGGGACTTCGCGGAGGAGATCGACCAGCTGTACGCGAGGTGAGCGCGGGCCCGAGCCGTCACCCTCCGCCCAGCCTTTGGCCAGACGGCGGTACCGTGCCCTCAGCACCAGGTGAAGCAAGAGCCGGGGGACGGGTGCTCCGCCCTCGCGCCGGGAGGGAACGGGATGACGACACCCCCGCAGCCGCCGCCACAGCCGCCCAGCCAGCCGCAGCAGCCCGCGGGCGGTGGCGGATTCGGTCCGCCCGCCGCGGGTGGTTTCGGCCAGCCGCCCGCCGGTTACGGTCAGCCGCCGGCGGGTTACGGCCAGCCGCCCGCCGGCTATGGTCAGCCGCCCGCGGGATTCGGCCCGCCGGCGAACGGTCCCGCGGGGTTCGGGCAGCCAGGGGCGCCCGGCCCGTACGGAGGGCCGCCGGCGCCGCCGCCGAACAAGAGCAACAAGGTGGTCGCCCTCGTGCTGGGCGCCGTCCTCGTCGTGGCGCTCGCGGTCGGCGGCACCCTGCTGTTCGTCGGCGGCGATGACAGCGGCGACGACAAGGCCGAGGCGAAGAAGTCCCAGCAGCCGGCCGACGATCCGCAGCCGTCCGACACCGCCGACGAGCCGACCCCGACGCCGACCCGGACCCGCTACGAGCTGGCGTTCCCCAAGACGCTGGAGGGCGGCAAGTACCGGCTGCGGGACGACCTGAGCGACTCCGTCGACACGGGCAAGACGGGGGAGGAGGCCCATCTCGGCTCGTACTCGAACGCGGCCGACACCTCCCGTCTGCTGTACGGCTCGGCGACCGGCGAGGACTACGGCAACCCCGAGTTCTCCAAGAACCAGATGATGAACGGCATGGAGTCGGGCGCGGCCATGGACGTGGCCGTCAAGCGCCGGGACATCACACCGGCCGGTGCCGAGGACCCGCTCACCTGCGAGGTGCTGGTCAAGAAGCAGCAGGGCCGCAGGCTGACGATCCCGGTGTGCGCCTGGAGCGATCCGGGCACGGCCGCCTACGTGGCCAACGACAGCCTCGACACCTACTCGGTCGACCCCGAGGACGTGGACCTGGAGGCGTGGGCGGAGCGGGTCGACGCGATCCGCGACGAGGTGCGCACCCCGGCGACGTGAGGAACCGGCCGCCGTGGCGGCACGCCGGGCGACGCGGGCCGGAATCGAGCAGGTCCGGTTCTCCGCGGCCGAGGCCGAACCGCTGCTGGACCGGGCCCTGTTCGAGGCCGCGGCGGGGCGGCTGCGGCCGGTCGTGGGCCAGACCTTTCCGCTGTCCGAGCCCGCCCGCGCCCATACGGCGATCGAGGCGCGCGAGGTGCCGGCAAGACCCTGCCGGCGGCCGGATGAACGGGACTGCCCGCCCCTCCGGGGGAAAAGGGGCGGGCAGTCCGGTCGGTGGCGCGGATCAGAACGGGCGGTCGCCGACGATGGCGACACGCTCGGCGACCCGGCGGTGGCCCATGTAGTCGAAGAGGGCGTAGTGCTGGGTGGCGCGGTTGTCCCAGAACGCGATGTCGCCCGGCTGCCAGGCGAACCGCACCTGGTACTCGGGCACGTGCGCCTGGCGCACCAGCTCCGCCAGCAGACGGTCGCTCTCCGCCCGGTCCATGCCCACGATGTGGGTGGTGAACGAGGTGTTCACGAACAGCATCTTGCGGCCCGTCTCTGGGTGCGTGCGCACCACCGGGTGCTCGACGGGCGGGAACTCCTCCTGGAGCTCGGCCAGCTGCTCGGCCGGGGTGAAGCGGGCGAACCCGGGGATGAAGTCGTGCACGGCCACCGCGCCGTCGATCCGCTCCCGGACCCGCGGCGGCAGATTGTCGTAGGCGGCGGCCATGTCCGCCCACATGGTGTGCCCGCCGAGCGGCGGCACCTCCCGCAGCTGGAGCACCGCGCCCATCGCGGGACGCTCGCGGAAGGTGACGTCCGTGTGCCAGACGTTCTCGTAGGTGGGACGGGTGTGCGCGTCCTTCTCGAACCGGACGATCTCGTCACTGGAGCCGCGCGCCAGCAGCGGGTTGGTCTCCAGCTCGCCCCAGTGGCGGGCGAAGGCCGCCTGCTGCTCCGGCGTCAGGTTCGCACCCCGGAAGAAGAGGACCTTCCACTCCAGCAGTGCGCGGTTCAGCTCCTCGCGCAGTGCGGGGCTCAGCGGCCGGGACAGATCGGCGCCCCGTACCTCGGCGCCGATCACCCGCGTCTGGGGCACGACCTCGATCAGCTCGTACGGCCGCTCCTCCCAGCCCTCGGGGAAGGGGTTCAGCGTCCGCACGCCCTCGTAGAGGCCGCCTTCCGGGACGCGGGCTTCGCGCAGTGCGGGGACGGCGGGCGTGGACGTGCTCGTGGCGGGGGTGGTGATGCTCATGGAACAGGTCCTCCAGAAGGATCCGGTCGACATGTCGCCTTGTGGCGTGTGTGCGTGGTGCCGTGACTCGTCAGCGGAGCCGGGGACACGTCGCTAGAGACCGGATCGCTCGCACCCACGCCGCCACGGGACGCCGTGGCGTCCGAGCGGGAATGTGGAGTGCGCGACCATGGAGCACATTGTGGAAGCCACTTTCCGGGACGTCAACATCGCCCCGCATGTCACCCTTCCGGGGTGTGCGGGGCGATGTGCAGGGCCTTGCTCAGGCCGGGGCGGGCACCGGTGCGATGGCGCGCCCCGCCCAGGCGGGCGGCTCCTCGACGAGCCCGGCGAGCCGGTCTCGGACCTCGGGCGGGAACGGTGTGCTGCCCGCCGCACCCACGTGCAGCGCGAACAGTTCGCTGGTGGCGACCGTACGGTCCTCGGCGGACATCTCGTGCGCGAAGCGGAGCTTCTTGCCGTCCACCCCCAGCACACGGGTGCGCACGGTGAGCGGGGTGCCCTCCGCCACCTCGTCCAGGTACCGCACATGCGCCTCGACGGTGTAGAGGGAGCAGCCGGACCGCTCACGGTAGGCGGGGCCCAGGCCGACCGCGTTCATCATCTCGTCCGTCGCGTGCCCGAAGACGAGGACGTAGAACGCCTCGCTCATGTGGCCGTTGTAGTCGATCCACTCCGGGCGGACCGTCTGCTCGAAGAGCGGCAGCGGTCCGGTACCCGGCTCCGGGTCCCGCACCGGCCCCGGCGTCTGTGTCGCCGCGTCCGTCACTCCGCGGCCCCCTTCGGCAGCCGGCCCGTGGCCCGCAGCACGTCGATGACGCCCTGGTCACGTTCGGCGACCAGATCGGCGATGCTGCGGCCGGCCGCCGCCTCCTCGCAGCCCGCCACCATCGCGTCCCGCAGCGCCGTATCCAGCTCCGGCGCCTCCAGCCGTGTCCACGGCGACTTCAGCGACGGCCCGAAGTGGTCGAGCATGTGCCCCATGCCGCCTTCGCCGCCCGCGAGCGCGAACGTCAGGCACGGGCCCATGAACGCCCAGCGCAGCCCCGGGCCCTCGGTGATCGAGTCGTCGATCTCCTTCACGGTGGCCTCGCCGTTGGCGACCATGTGCAGGGCCTCCCGCCACAGCGCCTCCTGGAGCCGGTTGGCGATGAAGCCCGGCAGTTCCCGCTCCATCGTGATCACCGACTTGCCGGCCACCTCGTAGAACCGCGAGGCCCACTCGACGGCCGAACGGTCCGTGCGCTCACCGCCGACCACCTCGACCAGCGGGATCAGATAGGGCGGGTTGAACGGGTGCCCCACCAGCAGCCGGCTCGGGTCGGCCGCCTCGGTCTGCATGTCCGTCATCGGGTAGCCCGACGTGGACGAGGCGATGACGACACCGGCCGGGGTCGCCGCGTCGAGCTGGGCCAGCAGTTCCCGCTTCAGCTCCAGCTTCTCCGGCGCGCTCTCCTGCACGAACTGGGCGTCGGCACAGGCCTCTTCGAGGGTCTCGGCGACGGTGAGCCGGTCGCGGGACGCGCCCGGTGCCAGCCCCAGCTGGGTCAGGGCCGGCCAGGCCGCGTCCACCAGGCGGCGCAGCTTGCCGGCGGCATCGGGGGCCGGGTCCCAGGCGGTGACGTCATAGCCGCGCGCCAGGAAATGGGCGACCCAGCCGCCGCCGATGACGCCCGCGCCGACGCAGGTCACACGGGTCACCCGAGCCGGGTCGGGAGGGGGTGTCGTGCTCATGGAGAACTCCTTGGAACGGGGGCACGAAAGGAACGGGAGGGGGCGCCGCTTCAGGCGCGGGGCTTGAGGCCGAGACGGGCGCGGGCCTCGTCGGGGGAGGCCACCGAGGCGCCGAGGGACTCGACGATCCGCACGGCGCGCTCCACGAGCTGGCCGTTGGTCGCCTTCACACCCCGCGACAGATACAGGTTGTCCTCCAGACCGACCCGCACGTTGCCGCCGAGCAGCATCGACTGCGCCACCCACGGCATCTGCATACGGCCCAGCGCGAAGGACGCCCACTGGGCGCCGGGCGGCAGGAAGTTGACCATCGACTGGAGCACACCCGGGTCGGCCGGGGCACCCCACGGGATGCCCATGCACAGCTGGAAGAGCGTCGGCTGGTCCAGCAGCCCCTCGTCCAGCAACTGCTTGGCGAACCACAGCTGCCCGGTGTCGAAGATCTCCAGTTCGGGCCGCACGCCCAGCTCCTGGATGCGCTTGGCGCCCTTGCGGAGCATCTCCGTGGTGGAGATGTACAGCTGGTCGCCGAAGTTGAGGGAGCCGCAGTCCAGCGTGCAGATGTCCGGCAGCAGATCCTCGACGTGGGGCAGCCGGTCGAGGCCGCCCACCAGGTCGGTACCGTCCAGGGCGCCCTTCTCCAGCGGCTGGTCGGCGTCCAGGACGAGATCGCCGCCCATGCCGGCCGTCAGATTGATGACGACGTCGGTGCCGGTCTCCTTGATCCGCTCGACCACCTCGCGGTAGAGCCGCCGCTCACGCGAGGGCTTGCCGGTCTCGGGGTCGCGCACATGGATGTGGACCACCGCGGCGCCGGCTTCTGCGGCCTCCACGGCGGAGGCGGCGATCTGTTCGGGGGTGACGGGCACGTGCGGGCTGCGCCCGACGGTGTCCCCGGCCCCGGTGAGGGCGCAGGTGATGATCACGTTCTCGTTGACGGGCATGACAGAACCTCCGTGGGGACGGCAGGGATCGGTAGGGATGGAAAGAGATCGGGAAAAGGCGTGAGGGGCCGGGGCGGGGGCGGCAGTTGGCCCGGGACGGGTCGGAAGGCCAGGGGGAGTGCGGTACCGCCGGGCGGGTCAGTCCGCGGTGGGTGCGCCGGCCAGCAGTTCGGTGCGGACGTAGGCGAGCAGCGCGGTGTACATGTCGTCCGGACTGGTGCCGCCCTCCCCGTCGGCGGCGCTGGCCAGCACCTGGGAGGCCAGCCCGTCGATGAGGGCGGTCAGCCGCAGCGCGCAGAACTCCGCGTCCACCTCGCGGAAGACGCCCTGCGCGATGCCCCGCCGGATGACGTCGGCGACGGTGGTGCGCCACTGGCGGTAGTAGTCGACGTGGAGCCGGCCGATGGCGGTGGACCGCGCCGCCTCGGCCCACATGTCGAGCCACACCAGCCACTGGCGCCGCTGCTGCTCGGTGCGCGGTGTCTGGAGGGCGAGCAGCTCGCGCAGTTCGGCCGCGGCGTCCTTCGCCCCCGCCTCGGCGATCCGGTCCGCACGGCTGGCCGTGTCCTCGTCCATGCACCACCGCACGGCCGCCTCCAGCAGCTCGGCGCGGCCGGGGAAGTGGTAGTGGATGGCGGCGGTGCTGGTGTCGCAGGCGGCGGCGATGTCGGCGACCCGGACGGCGTGGAAACCGTGCTCCGCGATCAGCCGCACCGTCTCCCGCACGATCTGCAACGGGCGCCCCGCCGACGGCAGCGCGGGCTCCCGGGGCGCGGCGGCGGGGGAGGGGGCCGCGGCCTCGCCGGCGCCGCCCGGCGTACGGGCGCCGGCGCCGGCGGCCCGCGCGGCGGGGCGCGAGCCGAGCAGCCAGCCGGCGTCCACCTCGCCCGCGTCCGCGATACGGGCCAGCTCGGCCACGGTGAAGCGGCGGGTGCCGCTGAGCGAGCGCGACAGTTTGGAGGGGTCCATCACGATCCGCCGGGCGAACTCCCGCTGGGTGCACCCGGAAGCCTCGACGACCTTGCGGACCCGCTCGGCGACCTCGCCCGCGCTGTCCTCGACCCTCTCGCCCGCTGTCTGACGCATGACGGCCACCGTACGAGCGCGTTGAGATAACCGCAATGCTGCTGACTCAATCCGCCCGGTATGCGGGCGTATGTCAGCGCTCTTTCGTGCTGTTGCGGTAACTGACTTATCCGTTAGTCAGTACCGCAACGGGGTTGCGGCCGGGGTGCGGCCAGGGCACGGCTAGGGCTGGTACGGGGGCGCGTGCCCCCCGGTCCTGGGTCCGGTACGGGGGCATGGGCCCCCGGCCCTGGGCCGGGTGCGGGGGCATGGGCCCCCGGCCCTGGGTCGGGTGCGGGCTCGGCCCTGGCCCTGGGTGCGGTGGGGGTGTGCGGCCCCCGGCCCCGGGTCCGCTTGGGGTGCGCGGCCCCCGCCCTGGCCCCGGTGCGGGCTTCGTGGCCCCGGCCTGTCTGGATCCGGTGCGGGCTTCGCGGCCCTGGCCCTGGGCCCGGCGGATAATCTGCGGCCCCGGTCCCGGGTTCGGTGCTGGGTCCGGTGCTGGGTCCGGTGCTGGGGGCGCGTCCCCGCCCTGGGGCCGGTGGGGGCCCCGGCCCCGGCCCTGGGTCTGGTGGAGGTGCGCGGCCCCCGCCCTGGACCCGGTGCGGGGCTTCGCGGCCCCGGCCCCGGTCCCATGCGGGCTCACCGGCCCCGGCCCGGCGCTCAGCTCTTGCGCGCCTTTCCTCCGCGTGGCGGCGCCGCTGGCCCGCGTGAGGAGAGGAGCTGTTCGCGCAGGGCGGTGAGCTGGTGCGAGGACTCCACGGCGCGGCGCTCGTCCAAGGTGGTGAGCGCCAGCAGCAGCGCGTCGGCGACCACCAGCCCGGTCAGTGCCTCGGCCGTGATGCCGGTGGGGGTGTGGGGAGCGGTGAGCACCGCCTCGACGCGGTCGGCGAAGGTGTCCCCCAGTTCGTCGGTGACGAAGACGACCTTCGCGCCCACGGCCCGGGCGCGCTCCACCAGCACCGTGAACTCCGCCAGCGGGCGGCCCGGCTGGAAGACCACCACGGCGTCGCCCCGCCCGATGGCCAGCAGCTCGTCCGCGAAGGCGAAGCCCGTCGCCCCCAGACAGCGGGAGCGCCTGCCGATCCGGCGCAGCGCCAGGGCCAGATGCCGCGCCGCCGTCTCGGAGGCGGCCACACCGTAGGTGAACACCTCCTCGGCCGGCGCCAGTGCGGCGACCGCCCGCCCGAACGCCTCCTGGTCGCCCAGCCGGCGGCAGTGCTCCACCCGCTCCCGCGCCTCGTCGAAGACGTCCTCCCAGATGTTCTCCAGGTTCTTGCCCACGTGGGCGATCCGCTGCTGGAGGCGCACCTCGGGCGCCACCGTGTTGGTGAAGTCCGCCGCCAGCTCCCGCTTGAGGGCGGGCAGGCCGGTGTAGCCGAGGCGTTGCAGGGCGCGGACCACCGTGGCGTTGCTGGTGCCCGTGGCCGAGCCCAGCTCCTGGGTGCTGGCGAACAGCAGCCCCTCGGCCTGGGTGCTCGCCAGGTACTGCGCGACCGCGCGCTCGGAGGCGGACAGTTCGTCCCAGTTGTTCCGTACGTTCGCGCGCAGCCGGCCGACGCCCGTGGCGTCGTCCGCCACCCCATCCTGTGAATCAGTCATTACACCCATTGACTTCTGTGTGACGCGCATTACGATCCTGGGCAATGCGTTCCAAGAGTTCCGTTCGCTGAAACACACGTTACAGCACCTGGGGCGCCGCGAGGAGTGACATGGCCACCAGCACCACGCAGTCGCAGGACCGGGCGGAGCTTCCGGTGATCGAGATCTCCGGGACATCCCGGGAGCGGGGCCGGCAGTACGGCGAGGCCGCGCGGGACCGCCTGCACGCCGCCATGGCCTACTACGAGGCGGCGTTCGGCGCCTCCTCCGGGCTGACCTGGTCACAGGTGACCACCCGCGCCGCCCGCTGGCTGGAGCCGGTGCGCGGCTTCGCGCCCGGCCTGGCGGAGGAGATGCGGGGCATCGCCGAGGGCGCCGGCGTGGACCTGCTCGACGTGCTCGCGCTCAACGCCCGCGGCGAGGTGCTGTACGACAAGTCCTTCTCGTCGATGGCGGCGTCCAACCCGTCCACTTCGGCCCCGCCGTCCGCGCCCGCCCCCGCGCCGGCCGGTCCGGGCGCCGAGGAGGAGGCACCCGACGGCTGCACCTCCTTCGCGCTGTACGGCGAGGCCAGCGGCGACGGCCACGTCTACGCGGGGCAGAACTGGGACTGGCGGGCCGGAGTGGCCGGCACCCTGCTGCTCCTGCGTATCGTCCAGCCCCCCAAGCCCACGCTGATCATGCAGGTCGAGGCCGGACAGATCGGCCGGCAGGGCGCCAACAGCGCAGGCCTCGCGCTGAACGCCAACGGTCTGGGCGGGCGGTTCGACGACGCCGTCGGCCTGCCCCAGACCGTCGTGCGCCGCACGGTGCTCGACCAGCCGTCCGTCACCGACGCCCTCGACGTGCTGTGCCGCACCCGCGCGCACATCGCCAGCAACGCCCTGCTGACGTGCCGCGAGGGCTTCGCCATCGACCTGGAGACCACCCCCGCCGGGCACGGCTGGCTCTATCCCACCGACGGCCTCCTCGTGCACGGCAACCACTACCAGGCGGGCGTGCCCGCCCCGCTGGCCGCCGCCGGGTACCGGCCGCTGTCACCCGACTCCCTCGTCCGGGTGCCGCGTGCCGAACAGGGGCTCAAGGCACTGCGCGGCTCCACCGGTCCGGCCGAGTCCCGCAAGCTGATCCGCGCCGCCATGTCCGACCACCTCGGCCACCCCGAGGGCCTGTGCACCCACCCCGATCCGCGCAAGCCCGAGCTGACCCACTGGACGACGCTCATCTCCTCCCTGGCCGACCTGACCACCGGCGACTACTACGCCACGCCCGGCACCCCCTGCGACCACGAGTACCAGCACGCCCCCTGGAACCTCTACGACGGCCCGCACGGCGACGAGCGGCCCCGCCCCCAGCCCTGACCGGCCCCGCCCCCACCGCCTGATCCCTGTATCCACGCAAGGAGCACCGCCATGCATCCCAGGCTCATCCGTGCGAGACCCTCACCCCGCCCCCGCACCCGGCGTGCCCTGCTCGCGGGGACGGCCGGCGCGCTCGCGCTGGCGCTCGCCGGGTGCGCCGGGGCCCCCGTCAACCAGGCCGTGGGAACGGGCCGTTCCGCGGGTGACCTGCCGCTGAAACCCACCACCGCACCCGCCGGGCGGCCGGTGGCGAAGGCCGACTGGCTGCTGGAGGACGAACCCGCCTCCCTCGACCTGGACACCCAGGGCTCAAGTGCCGGCCGGGTGGTGCTCACCAACGTCTGCGAACGGCTCTACCAACTGCGCCCCGACATGTCCGTGCGGCCCTGGCTGGTCACCAAGGAGACCCGGCCCGACGACCGGACGCTGGTGCTGCGGCTGCGCAAGGGCGTCACCTTCCACGACGGCTCCCCGATGACCGCCGACGACGTGCTGTGGAGCCTCAAGCGGCACGCCGACCCGGACATGGAACAGGGTGACGAGTTCGAGAACGTCGCCAAGATGGCCACCACCGGCCCCCACGAGATCACCGTCTCCTTCAAACAGCCGGACGCCCTGTTCACCAAGGCGCTGGCCGGCGACGCGGGCCTGGTCTACCACCGGGAACAGGTCGTCGAGGCGGGCAAGGACTTCGGCACCCCCGGTCACCCGGACGCCTGCTCGGGCCCCTACCGGCTGGCCCGCTGGAAGTCCGGCGATTCGCTCACCCTGGAGCGCTACGACGGCTATTGGGGCCGCAAACCGCTCACCCGCCGTGTCCAGTTCCGCTGGGCCTCCGACAGCGCCCTGGTCAACGCCCTGACCACGGGAGCCGCCGACGGCGTCTACGCCGAGACGCCCAACACCGCCGCGGCCCTCTACGGAAAGAAGGGCCTGACCCAGCACTACGGGCCCAGCACCTCCGTGCTCACCCTCATCCCCACCGAACGCGGCGGCCTCGCCGACCCCAAGGTGCGCCGGGCCCTCTCCCTGTCCCTGGACCGCAAGGGCATCGCCCGCTCCGGCTACGGCGGCATGGTCGAGCCCTGGGCGGCCAACGTCGGCTCGGGCGCGTGGGGGTACGGCAGAAAGACCTTCGCCGCCGCACAGCGGAAGCTCGACGCGCTGGCCCCGGCCTCCCCCGACGCCGACGACCTCGCCCGCGCCCGGCGCCTGGTCAAGGAGGCCGCCGGGAAACCGGACGGGCCGGTGGTGATCGGCACCGACGCCAGCCAGGGCCGCACCGTCGTGGCCAACGCCGTCCGCGCCGCACTCCAGCGCATCGGCATCACCGGACGGATCAAGACGGTGCCCACCTCCCAGTTCGAGGAGTTCTACAGCTCGAAGGAGGCCCGCGCCGACATCGACGTGCTCGTGGGGGACTGGTACATCTCCAAGAGCGACCCCCTCGGCTTCTACGACAACGGACTGTCCACCAGCTCCAACAACTGGGTCGGCTTCCGCGACAAGAGCTACGACCGCGCCGTGCACAAGGCGCTGCGCACCCTCGACGACGCCGAGCGCGCCCGGCTGACGGCCGGCGCGCAGCGGGAGTTCGCCGACGCCGCCGTGTGGATACCCGTCGCGCAGGTGCCGTCCGTACTGGTGCTGCGCAAGGGCCTGACGGGGCCGCCCGCCTCCATGGCCTACCTCTACTACCCGTGGGCGGCCGATCTGGGCGCCACCGGTGCCCGCGGCGGAAAGGACTGAGGCGCGCATGCTCAGAAGACTCCTGCGGCAGGTGACCGGTCTGGCCGCCACCCTGTTCGCCGCGTCCTTCGTCATCTTCGCCGCCGTCTACGCGGCCCCCGGAGACCCGGCCGCCTTCCTCGCGGGCGGACGCGACAAGCTGACGCCCGAGAAGCTGGCCGCCGTCCGGGAGCAGTACCACCTGGACGAACCGCTGGTGGTGCAGTACGGCCGCTGGCTGTGGGACTGCCTCCACGGCGACCTGGGCCGCTCGTTCAAGTACACCGACCAGGTGGCCGATCTGCTCCTGTCCCGGCTGCCCACCACCCTCGGCCTGGTCGCGTACGCGACGGTGCTGTTCGTGGTGCTGGGTGTGGGCGCGGGCATCCTCGCCGCCGTCCGCGGCGGCTGGGCCGACCGCACTGTCGTCGGCGTCACCACCCTGGCGGCCTCCGTGCCCCACTTCGTCGCCGCGATCGGCCTGGTCTCCCTCTTCGGGGTGCGGCTCGGCTGGTTCCCCGTCACCGGCGACGGCAACGGCTTCGGCGGCACGGTGCACCATCTGACGCTGCCCGCACTGTCCATGGCACTGGGCGCGCTGGCCGTCATCAGCCGCGTCACCCGCCAGTCCATGCTCGACGCGGCAGCCGCCGATCACGTGGAGACGGCCCGCGCCTCCGGGGTACCCGAACGCGAGGTGATCCGCCGCCACGTCCTGCGCAACGCGCTCGGGCCGATCGTGACGATGTGCGGACTGGTCACCGCGGGCATGCTGGCCGGCACCGTCGTCGTCGAGACCGCCTTCGGGCTGAGCGGCATCGGCTCGCTGCTCGTCAACGCCATCAACACCCATGACTTCCCGGTCGCACAGGCGGTGCTGCTGCTGATGGTCGCCGGATACATCGTGGTCACCAACCTGGTGGACGTCGTGCACCCGCTGCTCGACCCCCGGGTGCGCGCGGTGAGGAGCGCGGCATGACGGTACTGACCGCCGGGCGGACCCGGCCCCTCAAACCGCTGCGGCTGCCCGCCGAGCGCCCCCTCGGGGTGCTGGTCGCCGGCGGGTTCCTCGTCCTGGTGGTGCTCGCGGCGGCACTGGCCCCACTGCTGGCCCCCTACGAACCGGACGCCATCGACCTCGCCGCCTCCCTCGTGGGCACCGGCCGCGAGCATCTGCTGGGCACCGACGCCTCCGGGCAGGACCTGCTGTCCCGGGCGCTGTACGGGGCCCGCACCAGCCTTGTCGCGCCGCTGTTGCTGCTCGCGCTGGCCGCGCTGCTCGGCGTCACCCTCGGCACCCTCGCGGCGTGGCGGGGCGGCTGGGTGGACACCCTCGTCTCCCGCGTCACCGACGTCATGTACGCCTTCCCCGGGCTGCTGTTCGTGGTGCTGATCATCGCCGTGTTCGGGGCCGGGATGACGACCTCGGTGCTGGCGCTCGCGCTGGCCTACACCCCCACCATCGCCAAGTACACGCGCAGCGTCGCCCTCGCGGAGCGCGCGAAGCCCTACATCGACGCCTACCGGGTACAGGGCATGGGCGGAGCGCGGATATGCGCCCGCCATCTGGTGCCCAACCTGGGCCGCTCCGTGGTCGGCTACCTCGTCGTGCTCTTCGGCGAGGCCCTGATGAGCCTGGCCACCCTCAGCTATCTGGGGTTCGGCGCCCAGCCGCCCAGCTCCGACTGGGGACTGATGGTGCAGGAGGGGCAGGCGGCGGTCGTGCAGGGCGCGATGCTGCCGGCCCTCGTGCCGGGCACGGCCATCGCCGCCGTCGTGGTGGCGTTCAACATCGTCGGCGTCTGGGCCGCCGACCGACTGGGCAGCAGGAGGTGACGGGATGACAGAGACGATCGGGACGACGGCCTCCCCGGCGGGCGGGTACACGGAACGTCCCCTGCTGGAGATCGACGGCCTCACCCTGGAGGTGCCCGGCGCGGCACGCCCGCTGCTGGCGGACGTCACGCTGAGCGTCGGTCCGGGCGAGGTGGTGGGGCTCGTGGGCGAGTCGGGCTCGGGCAAGTCCACCACTGCCAAGGCCGCCCTCGGCCTGCTGCCCGACGAAGCGCGGGCCACCGGCAGTGTGCGGGTGGACGGCACGGAGGTGCTGGAGCTGCGGGGCGAGGAACTGCGCCACCACCGGGCCAGGACCGTCGCGATGATCCACCAGGACCCCCGCGCCGCGCTCAACCCGGTGCGCCGCGTGGGGGACTTCCTCACCGAACGGCTCGCCCTGGCCGGGCTCACCGACCGCGGTGCCGCACGGGAGCGCGCCGTGGAACTCCTCGCGGCCGTGGGCCTGTCCGCCCCCGAACGCCGGGTACGGCAGCGCCCCCACGAACTGTCGGGCGGCATGCTCCAGCGCGTCGTCATCGCCGGTGCGCTGGCCCTGGATCCCCGGCTGCTGCTCGCGGACGAGGCGACCAGCGCCCTGGACGTCACCACCCAGGCCGAGATCCTCGACCTGCTGCGGCGGCTGCGCGCGGAGGGAGACACGGGGCTGCTGTTCATCACCCACGATCTCCACCTGGCCGCCGCCTACTGCGACCGGGTGCTGGTGATGTACGCGGGCCGCATCGTCGAACACCGCTCGGCCGAGCGGCTGTTCGCCGACCCCCGCCACCCCTACACCCGGGGCCTGCTGGAGTGCTCCCCCTCGCTGGAGGGCACATCGGCGGGCATCCGCCCCATCCCGGGGCGGCCCCCGTCGCTGGCGGACGCGCTGCGCGGCTGCCCGTTCGCGCCGCGCTGCGCCGCGGCCGAGCCGGCGTGCGAGGAGTGGACACCCCGGCCGGTGCCGCTGGAGGCCGAACCCGGAGCCCAGGCAAGCTGCCGCCGCCTCCCCGAGGCCCGCACGACGGAGACCGGCCTTCGGGAGGGCGGCACGGTCAAGACCCGCATCCCGGAGGACGGCCTGGCAGAGGCCCGCCTCCTGGAGTCCGGGGCCACCGAGTCCGTTCCCCCGCGAAGGAGCCACCGTTGACCAGCGGCGACAGCAGACAGGCCGGGCCGCGCGAGACGGCCGGGCACGCACCCGTGTCCGACGGGCACGCCACCGGAGCACAGCGGAAGGACCCGCCGCCGGCGCTCGTGGTCGAGGGGCTGCGCAAGAGCTACCCGCTGCCCGGCGGCGGCCGGCTGACGGCCGTGGACGGCATCGGTTTCCGCGTGCCGCGCGGCGGCTCGGTCGGCGTCGTGGGGGAGTCCGGCTCCGGCAAGACGACGGTGGCCCGCATCCTGGTGGGGCTGGTGCGCCCCGACGCCGGCCGGGTGCTGGTCGCGGGCCGGGAGCGCGAGGCGCGGCCCCCGCGCGGCAGGGCGCGGCGGCTGGCGCGGGCCCGGGAGATCCAGATGGTCTTCCAGGACCCGTACGTCTCCCTGGACCCGCGGCTGACGGGGCGCCAGTGCCTGACGACGGCGCTGCGGCTGCACGGCACTCCGGCGGCCGAAGCCGACGCCAGGGCGGCTCACCTGCTGGAGCGGGTCGGTCTCGGCGCCCGCGAGGCCGGGGCGAGACCGCAGGGCCTGTCCGGCGGCCAGCGGCAACGGCTGGCCATCGCCAGGGCGCTGGCCGTCGATCCGGCGGTGCTGGTGCTGGACGAGGCGGTCGCGGCCCTCGATGTGTCCGTCCAGGCGCAGATCCTCCAGCTCCTGGACGAGATTCGGCGGGAGACGGGGGTGGCCCTGGTGTTCGTCAGCCACGATCTGGCCGTCGTTCGGCACGTCACGGACGAGACGCTGGTGATGCGCCGGGGCGTCGCCGTCGAGCAGGGCCCCACCGCGCGGGTCCTGGCCGCACCCCGCGAGCCGTACACCCGGGCGCTGCTGGCGGCCGTGCCCCGCCCGGGCTGGGACCCGGCCGAGGCGGTGCGGGCCGGGACGGCCGGCTGAGGAGGCGGGTCAGCCGGGGTAGCGGGCGGCGAGCGCGCCGACGGCTTCCGTCATCGCGGCACGCAGCGAGGGCGGGCCCAGCACCACGGCCTCGGCGCCGAGGCTCAGCAGGTCGCCGACGGCAACCGGCTGGGCCTCGACGTCGAGGCGGACCTCCACCCAGCCGTCCGCGTCCGGTGGCCCGGCACTCTCCAGGGCGCGGATGCCCGGGGCGCCGAACTTGGCGGGGAGCAGCCGTCTGCCCTGCGGGGAGAGGCGGAGGTGTGCGACGTCCTGGCGGAGCTGCGATTCGAGCCGGCGGGCGGAGGCGGCCCAGTAGGCGGGCAGGTCGAAGCCGGTGGGGCGGGTGAAGGTCTCCTCCCCGTCGGTCACTTCCAGGAAGCGGGAGATGCGGTAGGTGCGGATGGTCTCCTCGCTCTGGGCGACCGCGTACCAGATGCCGCTTTTGAGGACGATGCCCAGGGGCCGCAGTTCGCGCCGGACGGTGCCCTGCCACCGCTGGTAGCGCACCAGCAGGGTGCGTTGCTCCCATACGGCGTCGGCGATGCGCGGCAGGTGCGGTACGTCGTCGGCCTCCCGGAACCAGCCGGTGGCGTCCAGGTGGAAGCGTTCCTGGACGCGGCGGGTGCGTTCGGCGAGGGCGGGCGGCAGGGCGGCGCGGACCTTGAGCTGGGCGGTGGTCAGGACGGCGCCGATGCCCAGGTCCTGGGCGGGGCCGGGGAGTCCGGACAGGAAGAGGGAGTCGGCTTCCGAGCCGGTGAGTCCGGTCAGCCGGGTGCGGTATCCGGCCATGAGCCGGTAGCCGCCGGCGGGGCCACGGTCGGCGTACACGGGGACGCCGGAGGCGCCGAGGGCGTCGATGTCGCGGTAGACGGTGCGGACGGAGACGCCCAGTTCGGCGGCGAGTTGCGGGGCGGTCATCCGGCCGCGGTTCTGGAGCAGCAGGAGGAGGGAGAGGAGCCGGTCGGCGCGCATGACGCAATTGTCGGCGGTACCTGACAGGAGGTGTCAGGTACCGCCGGGATGCTCGTGCCCGGTTCGATCACCGCACACCGAAAGGGCGTTTCCATGACCGCGCGTACCACCACCGCCACGTTCACCGGCGTCTCCTGGGAGGAGAAGGAGGTCTCCGGGTCCGTGCCCGGGCCCCGCCTGGCGCGGGCGTCCGTCGTGAACGACTACGCCGGGGGCATCGAGGCGAAGGGGACTTCCTGCGAGTACACGCTCACCTACGTGAACGGGACGGTCGGGGTGTTCTCCGGCATGGAGCGGCTGACGGGTGCCGTGGACGGGCGCGAGGGCTCCTTCGTCGTCCGGCAGAGCGGCACCTTCGACGAGGAGGGCGTCGTCCGCTGCACCGTCGAGGTGGTGCCGGGCTCGGGCACCGGTGCCCTGGCCAGGCTGGCGGGTTCGGGGGAGTACGAGGCCCGCCCGGGGCAGCGGGAGGTGCCGGTGTCCTTCGCCTACCGGCTGTGACCCGCCGCCCCGGTGCCCGGCCGCGGCGGCTAGGCGGGGGTGGGTGCCGTGCTGGTGTCCGTCGCGGTGGGGGCGGCCTTCCCGGAGGAGCCCTGCTCCTCCGGCATCTTGAGGAAGAAGGTCAGCACCATCGCCACCAGGTACAGCGCCAGGAAGACGATGGTGACGCCGCCGGCGCCGACGAGGGGCAGGAAGAGGGAGGCGATGGCGGGGCCGACGAAGGTGGCCCCGCCCGCTCCCAGGTTGAGCAGCGCCATGGCGCCGCCCTTGTTCTCGGGCGCCATGTTCGGGATCAGCGCGGAGATCGGCACGAAGCCCGCCAGGGTGGCGCCGTAGAGCATGCCGGCCAGGACGGCGACCCAGTAGTAGTCGGGGCCCAGCCAGGTCGGCACGAAGTAGAGCACCGTGACGCTGATCGCGCAGCCGAGGGCGCCGAAGGTGGCGATGGTCGTCCGCCAGCCGATCTTGTCGGAGACGGCACCGAAGATCAGGTTGAAGAAGATGTTGGTGCCGTAGATGATCGCCAGGAGCTGGAGCCACTTGTCGGTGCCGAAGCCGACGTCGTCGGAGAAGATCCGCGGCAGGTAGACGAGCATGCCGAACTCGGGCGCCGTGTTGATGACGCGCACCAGGCAGCCGACCAGGACGCGCGGGTGGGTCCAGACGATGGAGATGCTGTTGTAGAGGGACTCCCCGGTGGTCACCCCGGGCTCGGCCAGCCGGTCGCCGCCCTCCCGCTTCCTGGCGCCGACCAGGGCGACGGCGCCGCCGATCAGGATGAGGCCGAGGGCGGTCCACAGGGTGCCCATCTCACCGATCTGCGGGATGGTGAAGCTGGACCACAGGGAGCCGAGGGTGGGCAGGCCGCCGGTGAAGGCGAAGTAGAACCAGCCGACGGCGGTGCCCAGCCGGGCCTTGGGGGCGCTGCCGGTGATCCAGACGAGGAACCCGAAGGCGAAGAGCGGGTAGCCGAAGCCTCGGATGCCGTAGAAGACGAGCATCAGCGGGTAGTTCTCGGTGCCGAGCGCGAAGAGCAGGTAGAGCGCGTCGAAGACGGCCCAGATGGCCAGGCCCGTCCACATCACGCGGCGTGGCCCCCACACCTGGGAGAGGGCGCCGGAGAACCAGGACGCCAGCATCACGGCGACGCCGTAGACGGTGATGACGTAGCCGGCCTTCACATCGGTGCCCGCGCCGTGGTCGGCCATGTACGGCGAGATGAAGCCGCTCTCGACTCCGTCGCCGATCATGAACAGCAGTACGCCGATGTAACCGAGGACCAGGGGTTTCGGCAGCCCTATCCGATCGAGCAGCCCTCTGTCGGGCACACGCGTCGCTGCATCCGTCATCAGGGGGCCTCCGCTCTGAGGTAACCGTTGGTGCACCGCAGATCCTCAGCCCGGCTGCGAGAAATATCAAGAGCCGTGTTAAAAAAGACAGCGATTTTTGTTAGAGCGTCACAGCGCGACTACGCGGTGACCACCCGCACGTCGGTCTGCTTGCGCAGCCCCTCGACCAGTTCGTCGTCCACCGGGCCGGTCAGCACCACGTGGTCGAAGGCGCCCACCGGGTCGAGCCGGTGCAGCGCGCTGCGGCCGACCTTGCTGTGGTCCATCAGCAGCACGCTGAGCGAGCCGGCCTCGCGCATCGCCCGCTTGAGGGCGACGATCTCCTGCTCCTGGTGGTAGGTCATGGTGCCGGTCATGGCCGAGGTGGAGACCAGGGTGAGATCCACCGAGAAGCTCTTGATCATCTCCAGCGCGGACAGCCCGATCCACGAGTCGTGGGTGCGCGAGTACTCGCCGCCGATCCCGATGAGCCGTACGTCCTCCACGGCCCGCAGCTCCTCGGTGATCAGCCGGTAGTTGGTGACGACGGTGAGCGGGCCGACCTGCGGCAGCAGCTTGGCCAGCGCCAGGGCCGTGGTCGAGTCGTCCAGCATCAGCGACATCCCCGGCGTCACGAAGTCGAGCGCGGCCCTGGCCAGCGCGTCCTTCTCGTCGGTGTGCGCGTGCAGCCGGAAGTCCGAGGAGGACTCGAAGACGGTGGAAGGCTGGGCGGTCACGCCGCCGTGGTACTTGCGCAGGATGCCGCGGTCGGCCAGTTCGGCGATGTCCCGGTGGACGGTCATCACGCTGACCCCGGTCAGTTCGGTCAGCTCTGCCACCGACGCGTCACCCTTGGCCAGCACGTGGTCGACGATCTGCTGTTGACGTTTCTGGCGCGAGGCGCGTGCTGTTTGCTGGGCGGTCATACGGACCATCCTGCACCCAGTGACCGGTGGAAGGGGCCCCGGACCGCCCCGGGTCTCACAGAACGGCTGAGACGCGTATCAGGTCACAAGTGACAGATAACAAGACCAGTGTTAATTTGCAGGGAGCCGAATGTGAGGAGTTCCGGCCGTGGCCGATGCAGTGGTGTTTGACATGGACGGAGTGCTCGTCGAGAGCGAGCATCTCTGGGAACGGCTGTGGACCGCGTTCGCGGCCGAACGGGGCAAGCAGTGGGGCCCTGAGCAGACCAAGAGCTGCCAGGGCATGAGCGCCCCCGAGTGGGCCGCCTTCCTCACCGACTTCGCCGGCGCCGGCGACAGTGCGGCCGACACCGAGCGCACCGTCGTGGACGGCATGATCAAGGCATTGGAGGACGGCGAGATCGAGCTGCTGCCCGGCGCCCGCGAGATGGTCGTCGACGCCGCCGCGCTCGGCCCCATCGCCCTCGCCTCGTCCGCGCCGCGCCGCGTCATCGACGCCGTACTGACGCACCACGAGGTCGACCACCACTTCAAGGCGACCGTCTCCAGCGCCGAGGTCCCGCGCGGCAAGCCCAGCCCGGACGTCTATCTGGCGGCTGCCGACAAGCTCGGCGTACCCGCCCCCGACTGCCTGGCGGTCGAGGACTCCAGCAACGGGCTGCGCGCAGCCGCCGCGGCCGGGATGACCGTCGTGGCCATCCCCAACCCCTCCTACCCGCCGGCCCCCGACGCCCTGGAACGCGCCGCCTACCGCGCGAGCGACCACGACGCCGTGCGCCGCTACCTGCTCTCCCAGCTCAAGGCATCCCAGCACAAGGAAGGTGACCGGGCATGACGGACCCGATCAAGGTCCTGGCCTCGGGCGACCACTTCATCGCCCCCCAGCTGTTCGTGGACGCGCTCAAGGAGGCGGCGCCCGGCACCGCCCTGGAGTTCCGCACCCAGACCACCCCCTGGCCGCACACCCCCTTCGGCCCCGTCGGCAACGTCAAGGAGGCCAGCGGCACCGAGGACGAACTCCTCGAAGCCCTCGGCGACGCCGAGATCGCCCTCGTCCAGATGGCGCCCTTCACCGACCGCGTCATCCGCGAGGCCCCGAACCTCAAGCTGATCGCGGTCGCCCGGGGCGGCCCCGTCAACGTCGATGTCCAGGCCGCCACGAAGGCCGGCATCCCCGTCACCTTCACCCCGGGCCGTAACGCCGCCGCCGCGGCCGAGTTCGCCCTCGGGCTGATGCTGGCCGCCATGCGCCGCATCCCCGCCTCCGACGCGGAGCTGAAGAAGGGCACCTGGCGCGGCGACTACTACGCCATCGAGAACGCCGGCATCGAGCTCGACGGCACCACCGTCGGCCTCGTCGGATACGGTGCCATCGGCGGCATCGTCGCCCGCGTGCTGCGCGCCTTCGGCTCCCGCGTCCTGGTCCACGACCCCTACGCCGACAAGGCCAAGGCCGCCGCCGACGGGGTGGAACTGGTGGAACTGGACGACCTGCTGCGCCGCAGCTCGGTGGTCAGCCTGCACGCCCGCGTCACCCCCGAGACCCGGCACATGCTCAACGCCGACAACCTCAAGCTGCTGCCACGGGGCGCCGTGCTCGTCAACTCCGCACGCGGCGAACTCATGGACTACGGCCCGCTGCCCGCCATGCTGGAATCCGGCCACCTGGGCGCGCTGGCCCTGGATGTCTACGACGTCGAGCCGCCGCCCGCCGACTGGCCGCTGCACAAGGCGCCCAACGTCATCACCACCCCGCACCTGGCGGGCGCCACCCGGCAGACGGCCGACCGGGCCGCCGCCGTCACCGCGGCGCAGGCCGCCGCCTATCTGCGCGGCGAGCGCCCCGAGTTCGTCGTCAACCCCGAGGCCTTCCGCGGAGGGCAGCAGTCATGATCGTCGGCGTCGACGTCGGCACCTCGGTCACCAAGGCCCAGCTCATCGCGCGTGACGGGCGCACCACGCCCGCGCACGAGGCCCGCAGCACCCTCTACACGCTGCCGGGCAACCGCGTCGAGCAGGACATGGACGAGGTCATCGGCACGGTCGTCACCGTCGTGCGGGCCGCCGTCGCCGACGCCGCACTGCTCGGCAGCGACGAGCCGATCGAAGCACTCGCCCTCACCGGACAGGGCGACGGACTGTGGCTGCGGGACGCGGACGGCAGGCCGGTGGGCCGCGCCCTGTCGTGGATGGACGGCCGCGCCGCCCCCGTACTGGACCGCTGGACGGCGGACGGCACGGTACGCGCGGTCCACCGCCGCACCGGCGCCGGCATGTTCCCCGGCGCCGCCGGGCCGCTGCTCGCCCACCTGGCCGAGCACGAGCCCGACCGGCTGGCCGCCGCCCACACCGCCGGGTACTGCGTGGACACCATCGCCCAGCGCTTCACCGGCGAACGCACGGTCGACGCCTCGGACGCCTCCGTGCCCTTCCTCGACGTCGCCTCGCGCAGCTACGACGAGGAAGCGCTGGAGGCGTGCGGGCTCGGCCGCTGGCGTCACCTGCTGGCCGACCCCGCCCCGCCCGGCACCCTGTACGGACTGCTGCCGAAGGTCGCCGCCGAACTCGGACTTCCTGCCGGGCTGCCGGTGAGCGCCGGCCCCTTCGACATCCCCGCCTGCGGCTTCGGCTCCGGCCTCACCCGGGCCGGGCAGGGACACCTGATCATCGGCACCACCCTGGCCTGCCAGGTCCTCTCCGACGACCCCGGGCCCGCGAGCCGCGAAGAGCCCGCCGGCATGGTGCTCGCCACCCCCTACGCCGACCGCTATCTGCGGGTCATGCCCGCCATGATCGGCACGGCCGGACTCGACTGGCTGCTCGGCATGCTCGGCGTCCGCATCGAGGAACTCGACGCCCTGCTGGCCCAGTCCCCCTACGGCGCCGGCGGCGTCACCGCCCTGCCCTTCCTGTCCACCAGCGGGGAGCGCGCACCCTTCGTGGACGCCCGCGCCCGCGGCCGGCTCGACGGGCTGTCCCCGCTGACCGGCCGCGCCGACCTGGTGCGCGCCCTGTGCGAGGCGGTCGCCTACTCCGCCCGGCACTGCCTGGAGACCCTCGGCGTCGACGGCGACGTCACCGCCTGCGGAGGCGGGGCCCGCTCCGGCGAATGGGGCCGCATCTTCGCCGGAGTGCTGGGCCGCGACGTGCACGTGCGGGAGGACGCCGTCGGCATCCGCGGCGCCGCCAAGGTCGCCTGGGACGCGCTGGGCCGGGCCGCGGACGTGCAGGACGCCGCACCCCGCGTCGCCCGCGCCGACACCGACGCGGTCGCCTTCTACGAAGAGGGCTACCGCCGCTACCTCGAAACGCTGGAAAGAGCCCGCGAGACCTGGTGAGCCCCCACCCACCCCGCAGGGCGCGCCCCCCCACCCGCGGCGGGCGCGCCCCGGGCGGCCCGGCGCCCCGCGAGCGGTGACGGGACGGGGCCGGGGCAGGACACGACAGCTGGAGCAGCCACAATGACGCGGATATTCAACGACCCCTCCCACTTCACCGACGACATGGTGGCCGGCTTCGCCGCCGCCCACCCCGAGCACGTGCGGGCCGTCCACGGCGGCGTCGTACGGGCCGGCCGCCCGGACACCGCGAAGGTCGCCGTGCTCACCGGCGGCGGCTCCGGCCACTACCCGGCCTTCTGCGGCGTCGTCGGCGACGGCTTCGCCGACGGCTCCGTCATCGGCAACGTCTTCACCTCCCCCTCCGCCGCGCAGGCGTACTCCGTGGCGCGGGAGGCGGAGACCGGAGCCGGCGTGCTGTTCATGTTCGGCAACTACGCGGGCGACGTCATGAACTTCGGCCAGGCCGCCCAGCGGCTGACCGCCGAGGGCATCCCCGCCCGCTGCTTCGCCGTCACCGACGACGTCGCCAGCGCCCCCGCCGGCCGCGAGGCGGAACGCCGCGGCATCGCGGGCGGGTTCACCGTCTACAAGACCGCCTCGGCCGCCGCCGAGGAGGGCGCCTCCCTCGACGAGGTGGTGCGCGTCGCGGAGCACACCAACGCGCGCACCCGCTCGCTGGGCGTCGCGTTCGCCGGCTGCACCCTCCCCGGCCAGCGCGAGCCGCTGTTCACCGTGCCCGACGGCAAGCTCGGCCTGGGCCTGGGCATCCACGGCGAACCCGGCGTCAGCGAGAGCGAGGTGACCACCGCCGACGACCTGGCCCGCACCCTGGTGGAGGGCCTGCTGGCCGAACGCCCCGCCGAGGCCGCCGGCGACAACCGGGTGGCCGTCCTCCTCAACGGCCTGGGAGCCACCAAGTACGAGGAGCTGTACGTCCTGTGGGCTTCAGTGGCCCGGCTGCTGGCCGAGGCCGGGCTGGAGCCCGTCCGCCCCGAGGTCGGCGAACTGGTCACCTCCCTCGACATGGCGGGCTGCTCGCTGACCGTCACCTGGCTGGACGACGAACTCGAACGGCTCTGGCTCGCCCCCGCCGACACCCCCGCCTTCCGGCGCGGCACCCCGCACGGCGCCGGCAGCCGCACCGGCCGCCCCACGGCGGCGCCCGCCGCCCGCACGGCCACCCGGTCTGCGGCGCCCGCCGCCGAACAGGCCACCGCGACCGGTGCCGCCACCGCCACCTCCGCCACCGCAGTACGGGCCTTCCGCGCGGCGCACGCCCTGCTGCACGAACAGGAGGAGACTCTCGGCCGGCTCGACGCGGTGGCCGGGGACGGTGACCACGGGCGCGGCATGTGCAAGGGCGTGGACGCGGCCCTCGCCGCCGCGGAGAAGGCCCACGCCGACAGCGCCGCACCCGCCGCACTGCTCGGCGCCGCCGGTGACGCGTGGGCCGCCGAGGCGGGCGGCACCTCCGGTGCGCTGTGGGGCGCCGGGCTGCGCGCGTTCGGCTCCGCACTGCCCGCCGACCGCGCCCCCGAGCCCGCCGAACTGGCCGCCGGTGCCCGCGCCGCACTGGAGGCGGTCACCGCGCTGGGCAAGGCCGCGCCCGGCGACAAGACGCTGGTGGACGCGCTCGCCCCGTTCGTGACGGGCTTCGCCGGACGGATCGAGGCGGACACCGCACCCGCCGAGGCGTGCGCCGCCGCCGCTGCCGAGGCCCGCGAGGCGGCCGAGGCCACGGCGGCGATGCGCCCCAGGCTCGGCCGCGCCCGGCCGCTGGCCGAACGCAGCGTCGGCACCCCCGACCCCGGCGCCACGTCGCTGGCGATGGTCCTGGGCGCGGTCGCCGAGACCGTCCCGGCCGCCCGCTGATGCCCGCCGCACCCACTTTGGAGGAGACCGCCATGAGCACCACCCCGGCCGCGCCCCGCCCGTTCCGCATCGTCGTGGGCTGCGACGACGCGGGGCTCGACTACAAGGAAGCCCTGAAGAAGGACCTGGCGGGCGACGCCCGTGTCGCCGAGGTCACCGACGTGGGCGTCGGCAGCGGTGAGCACACCGCCTACCCGCACGTCGCGGTGGAGGCGGCCCGCCGTGTCGCCGACGGCCAGGCCGACCGGGCGCTGCTGGTGTGCGGCACCGGACTGGGCGTCGCGATCAGCGCCAACAAGGTGCCCGGCATCCGGGCGGTGACCGCGCACGACAGCTACTCCGTACGGCGGTCCGTGCTCAGCAACAACGCCCAGGTGCTCTGCTTCGGGCAGCGGGTCATCGGCCTGGAGCTGGCCCGCACCCTCGTGGACGAGTGGCTGGACTGCCACTTCGACGAGGCGTCCGCCTCGGCGGAGAAGGTCGCCGCGATCACCGGCTACGAACGCGGCTGCTGACCCCCCTCCCGCACGCCGGGGCACCCCCTCACACCCCGACGTGCGGGAGGCGGCCCCCCGATCCCCGCCGGCGTCCCGCCCCGCCCGGTCCGGGCCGGACATCGGGCTGCGGCCCGGCCACGAGGGCAGCCGGGCACCACGGCTCCCCAGGCAGCCTGGTGGCCCGAGGTCAGTGGGGAGCCGGGGCATGGCCCAATCCGGCCGGTCCGGCACAGGCATGCGGCCTGGGCACGGCCGGACACAGGACAGAGCCGGCCCCCGGAGTCGGTGAGGCGTTCAGCCGCTCGGCCCGGCCCCCGGCCGGCCAGGCGTCCGAGCGGGGCGGCCAGCACCCGAACACCCCGCCAAGGGCCCTGATGGGCAGCCTGGCGCCCGGTAGCCGAAGGGCTCCGGACACCCTCCCGGCACGGCCCGGGGCTCCCCGGAGGCGGCCGGGCTCCCGAGGGGAAGCACGGACCCTGCCCGGCACGGGGGCGCTCGGCAGCTTCCGGAAGCACCCGGGCACCCCGAGGAAAACACGGGCCTGCCCGGCACCCGGTGCCCCCGGCGGCTCCCGGAAGCTGCCCCCGCCTCCTCCCCGGGACCGACCCGCACACGAGGCGCGGGCCCCGAGGGTGCCCGGCCCCGAGGGCGCCGGGCCCCGAGGCCAGCTGGGCGCAAGCGGAGGCGCCCAGGGCCTCGGAAACAGGCTGGGTGCCCCGAACCGGGGCGCCCCCTCGCCCTGGGAAGCAGCCGGACGTCCGGGAGAGACGGCAGCCCGGGCATCCGGGCGAAGCGCCCCGCCCCGGCCGCCTGCGCGTACCCGGGCCGCACCGGGGCACCCCGGTGGCCCCCGGAAACAGACCGGGTCCCCTCCCCGGGCCCGGCCCGGGGCAAAAGGCAGGGGCCCCCGCCGGTGGCGGGGGCCCCTTGGGTACTGCGTGCGACAGGGACTACTGCGCGGTGACGTTCTCCGCCTGCGGCCCCTTGGGACCCTGGGTCACGTCGAACGACACCAGCTGGTTCTCCTCGAGGGAGCGGAAGCCGGAGGCGTTGATGGCGGAGTAGTGGACGAAGACATCGGGACCGTCGCCGTCCTGGGCGATGAAGCCATAGCCCTTTTCGGCGTTGAACCACTTCACGGTTCCGGTAGCCATAAGCCCTCCTTGGGCCTAAAAGGGTGTCCCTGCGCTCCCAGAACCCACTAAGAAGCCTGAAAACGACGAGAGCCCGCGGTCACATGCTCCGCAGGCTCTGTACTGCAAGGGAAACCAAACTGCAACTTAGGTCTGAGCCTAGCACGCAGGGGCGGACGGTGGAAGGGTTGAAGATCACCGCCAAGTGGGGGACGTTGCCGTCCGCCGGGGACCCGGCACGGCGGGGAACAGGCCGGGGCGTACTCTCCGGAGGGTGACTGCTACACCGGCCGAACCGAGTGATGTGCGCACCCGCCCCCGCGTCGCGCACATCCAGTTCCTCAACTGTCTCCCGCTGTACTGGGGCCTGGTCCACACGCACACCCTGCTGGATCTGGACCTGACTCGGGACACCCCCGAGAAGCTCAGCGAAATGATCATCGACGGGCGGCTCGACATGGGACCCGTCACCCTCGTGGAGTTCCTCCGCAACGCCGACGACCTGGTCGCGCTCCCCGACATCGCGGTGGGCTGCGACGGTGACGTCATGTCGTGCGAGATCGTCTCCCGGGTGCCGCTCGACCAGCTCGACGGCGCGAGGGTGGCACTCGGCTCGACCTCCCGCACCTCCGTACGGCTCGCCCAGCTGCTGCTGTCCGAGCGCTACGGGGTGCAGCCGGAGTACTACACCTGCCCGCCCGATCTGGAGCGGATGATGAAGGAGGCCGACGCCGCCGTCGTCATCGGCGACGTGGGGCTGCGCGCGTATCTGCGCCGGCTGCCGGAGGAGGGCCTCCAGGTGCACGACCTGGGACGGCTGTGGAAGGAGTGGACCGGCCTGCCGTTCGTCTTCGCCGTCTGGGCGGTGCGCCGCGACTTCCTGGAGCGCTCCCCGCAGACGGTGCGGGAGACCCACCGGGCCTTCCTCGACTCCCGGGACCTGGCCATGGAGCAGGTCGACCAGGTGGCGGAGCACGCCGCACGGTACGAGGTGTTCGACCCGAAGGTGCTGGAGAAGTACTTCACGACCCTCGACTTCCGGTTCGGCGAACGGCAGCTGGAGGGTGTGGCCGAGTTCGCCCGCCGTACCGGTGCCACCACGGGTTTCCCGCCGGACGTGCGGGTGGAGATGCTGCGCCCCTGACCGCACGCCTCCGCGCTGCCTAGGCTGGTGCCGCCCGAGGGCGGGCGAGGGGAGCTCGGGCAGCGATGTGACAGGGGGGCGGGCATGCAGCCGCTGGAGCCGGAGGACCCGCGGACGCTGGGCGACTACCGTCTGCTGCGCAGACTGGGCGCGGGCGGGATGGGCAGGGTGTATCTGGCCCGTTCGGCCGGCGGCAGGACCGTCGCGGTGAAGGTCGTCCACCCGCAGCACGCCGTGGACGAGGAGTTCCGCGTCAGGTTCCGGCGCGAGGTGGCGGCGGCCCGCCGCGTCGGCGGGGCCTGGACGGCGCCCGTGCTGGACGCCGACACCGACGGGCCGGTGCCGTGGGTGGCCACCGGCTATGTGGCGGGCCCCTCGCTGACCCAGGCCGTGGCCGGGCACGGGGCGCTGCCGGAGGCGGCCGTCCGGGTTCTCGGCGCCGGGCTGGGCGAGGCGCTGCGCCATGTGCACGGGCTGGGCCTGGTGCACCGGGATGTGAAGCCGTCCAACGTGCTGCTGACCCTGGACGGGCCCCGCCTGATCGACTTCGGTATCGCCCGGGCCATGGAGGGCACCGCCTCCCTCACCTCGACGGGGGTCTCGGTCGGCTCGCCCGGCTACATGGCGCCCGAACAGATCCTGGGGGAGCGCGTCACCGGGGCGGCGGACGTCTTCGCGCTGGGTGCCGTCCTGGCGTACGCGGCGACCGGGCGGGCCCCCTTCCCGGGCGACAGTTCGGCCGCGTTGCTGTACCACGTGGTGCACGGCGAGCCCCGCCTGGACGGGCTCCCGGACGGGCTGCGGGAGCTGGTCACCCGCGCTCTGGCCAAGGACCCCGGGCAGCGGCCCGCGCCGGACGAGCTGGTCGGCGGGCTGGCGGGGGAGGAGGGCGTCGCCGGACTGGTGCGCGGCGGCTGGCTGCCGGCGCCCTTGGTGGAGCAGGTGAGCAGGCGCGCCGTCGAACTGCTGGAGCTGGAGCCGGAGGCGCCGTCCGGCTCCGGTCCGGTCCCCTTCACCACTCCCGCCTCCGGCCCGGACGCCGTCCCGCCCCCGCCGCCCCCGGGTGCCGCACTCGGTCCCGCGGCCCGGGCCGAGGCCGCACGCCCTGCCGGTGGTTCCTCCGTGCGACCGGCCGGCGGCGCGCAGAGCGTGGGGGAGGGGCCCGGCGCGGGGTTCGGGCCGCCCGATCCGGCGTACGGGCGCGGCCGGGCCGGCATCGTCGTCGAGCGGGGCGCGGGGGACGGTGCCGGGAAGGGCCGCCGTCGGCGGGTCAGCTGCACGCTGGTGCTCTCGATCGCCTGCGTGGTGGCGGCGCTGCTGGGCACGTCGTACGCGTTCGACCTGATACCCGGTATCGGCGGTTCCGGCCGGGACAGCGCGGCCGAACCGCCGCCGGGCACGAGCCCGTCCGCGCCGGACCGTCCCGGGGACGGGCGGCCGAGCGGAACGCCGGGGGCCGGGGGCCGGGTGCCCGAGGAGTTCGTCGGGAAATGGCGCGGCGATCTGTACTCCGAGCGGGGCATCCCGGTGGGCACGCTGACCGTCACCATCGGCGAGGGCGGCAAGGGCGAGATCGTCGCGAAGGGCGCCGCGAAGCTGGGCGGGGCCGCCTGCGCGGCCCGGTGGCGGCTGGTGTCGGCCACCGGCACCCGCCTGGTGGCGGACGCCTCCGGCTCCGAGCCCGGTTCCGAGCTGTGCGCGCCGGGCGGCACCAAGGAGGAGTTCCGGCTGCGGCAGGACGAGCGGCTGCGCTACGAGTCGCACGTGGAAGGCGGTGGGAACGCGGCGGGGACACTCCGCAGAATCGGGTGAGAACCCCTGGCGTACGCTGGTCGGGCGCCGCTGTGCTGTGGTAAGCGGCGAGATGTGTCGAAGTGCGACCTTTGGAGGGACGCCACGGTGCCAGCGCACGTGTCGGAAGCCGACCTGCTCTCCGCCCTCGACCGCGCCGCCGCCGGCGGGCGTGTCACCCCCGAGGAGGCGCTCGACCTCTACCGCTACGCGCCCCTGCACGCGCTGGGCGCCGCCGCCGACAAGGCGCGCCGCCTCCGCTACGCGGGCACCGAGCACATCGCGACGTACATCATCGAGCGGAACATCAACTACACCAACGCCTGCGTGACGGCGTGCAAGTTCTGCGCCTTCTACGCCGCGCCCAAGAGCGACAAGGTGTGGATCCGCGATCTGGACGACATCCTGCGCCGCTGCGCCGAGACGGTGGAGCTGGGCGGCACCCAGATCATGTTCCAGGGCGGCCACCACCCGGACTTCGGCGTGGAGTACTACGAGAAGCACTTCGCGGCCATCAAGAAGGAGTTCCCGCAGCTGGTCATCCACTCGCTGGGCGCCAGCGAGGTGGAGCACATGGCGCGGATCTCCGGGGTGACGCCGAAGGAGGCGATCGAGCGCATCCACGCCGCCGGGCTGGACTCCTTCGCGGGCGCGGGCGCCGAACTGCTGCCGGAGCGTCCCCGCAAGGCCATCGCGCCGTTGAAGGAGTCGGGCGAGCGCTGGCTGGAGATCATGGAGATCGCCCACAACCTGGGCGTGGAGTCGACCTCCACGATGCTGATGGGCACGGGCGAGACCAACGCGGAGCGCATCGAGCACCTGCGGATGATCCGGGACGTGCAGGACCGCACCGGCGGTTTCCGCGCCTTCATCCCGTACACGTACCAGCCCGAGAACAACCACCTGAAGGGCCGGACGCAGGCGACGATCTTCGAGTACCTGCGGATGATCGCCATCGCGCGGATCTTCCTCGACAACGTCGCGCACATCCAGGGCTCGTGGCTGACCACCGGCAAGGACGTCGGCCAGCTGTCGCTGCACTACGGCGCCGACGACCTGGGCTCGGTCATGCTGGAGGAGAACGTCGTCTCCTCGGCCGGCGCCCGGCACCGCTCCAACCGTATGGAGCTGATCGACCTGATCCGCAAGGCCGGCCGTGTCCCGGCGCAGCGCGCCACCACCTACGAGCACCTGGTGGTGCACGACGACCCGGCGAACGACCCGGTGGACGACAAGGTCGTCTCGCACCTGTCCTCCACCGCCATCGAGGGCGGCACCGCCCACCCCGAGCTGACCCTCATCGACGCCAACTGACGGCGGGCCGGGCGCCCGCCGGACGGACGAGAGACGAGACGTGACCCGCGCATCCCTGGAGAAGAAGCCGTACGAGGTCGCCGCCATGTTCGACGACGTGGCGGCCAAGTACGACCTCACCAACGACGTGCTCTCGCTCGGCCAGGCGCGGCTGTGGCGCCGCGCCGTCGCCGACGCGGTGGCCGCGCGGCCCGGCGAGCGGGTGCTGGACCTGGCGGCGGGTACGGCCACCTCGTCGCTGCCGTTCGTGGAGGCGGGCGCCTTCACGGTGCCCTGCGACTTCTCCCTCGGCATGCTGCGCGAGGGCAAGCGGCGGCACCCGTGGATGCCGCTGACCGCGGGTGACGCCACCCGGCTGCCGTTCGCCGACGGGGTGTTCGACGCGGTCACCATCTCCTTCGGGTTGCGCAACGTCAGCGACGTGGACGCGGCGCTCGCCGAGCTGCGCCGCGTCACCAAGCCGGGCGGGCGCGTGCTGGTGTGCGAGTTCAGCCACCCCACGTGGGCGCCGTTCCGCACCGTCTACACCGAATATCTGATGCGGGCCCTGCCCCCGCTGGCGCGCGCCGTCAGCAGCAGCCCCGACGCCTACGTCTACCTCGCCGAGTCCATCCGTGCCTGGCCCGACCAGCCCGCGCTGGCCGGCCGCCTCCAGGACGCGGGCTGGGAGCGCGTCGCGTGGCGCAACCTGACGGGCGGCGTCGTCGCCCTGCACCGCGGATTCCGCCCCCAGGACTGACGCCCCGCCTCGACCGGCCGCACCGGGCGGCCCGGCGCGAGCCGCCCGGGGTGCGCCCGGCGGTCGGTCTCGCTTGCATAAACGCGCTTCCCTGCGGGCCCGTTCGGCGGAACGATGGGTGAACGGTCCGTGCCGCCACCCCCACACGGGGTGGCCGCCACGGGTTCCTCCTCCGTCCCCTCCACCTCCCCGGAGCGCCATGTCGCCGTCGTCGCCGCCGCCGTCGTCGCGTTGCCCGCAGTGCGGGGCCGCTTCTCCCGCTGAAGCACGGTTCTGCATGTCCTGCGGAGCCCCGGCGGCGCCTGCGGCCCCCGCGGCGCCACCGGCCGCGCCGACGGCCCCGCCCGCCCCTCCGGGACCACCCGCACCCGCCGTACCACCCGGGGCGCCGGGATACGGGCCCGCACCCGCTGTGCACCCCGTCCCGCCCGCGCAGCCGCCGGCCCGGCCCACGCCGGTCGGCCTGTTCCTCGCCCGCACCTTCAAGGGCGACTGGCTCGGCGCACTGCGGGTCGCCGTCTGGCCGCTGTGGCTGCTGTTCGTCGCCGCCTGCGCCCTGGGCATCTGGTCCAACGACGACATCGACGACCTCGACATCGGCTGGGGCACCCGGATGCGGGTCGCGCTGGCCGCGCTGCTCCAGGGCGTCGGCGGCGGATTCGGGGTCTCGTCCGACGGCACCTCCTCCGTCGGCGGCGAACGAGTGGTGGGCGAGGCGGAGTTCTCCGGACTGCCGCTGCTGGCCACCGCCGTGTGGCTCGGCGCGCTGGTCCTCGCCGCCCGTGCGGAGCGGCGCCGGTCCGTGCGGGCCACCCGGTCCGCCGGGTTCGAGGCCGCCTTGCGGATCGGTCTCGTGTGCGGACTGGGCGGACTGGTGCTCGGCCTGTACGCCGCACCCTCCTACGAGGGACTGGAGTTGGACTCCGCGCCCGGACTGACCCTGCTGTGGGCGTTCCTGAGCGCCACCCTCGTCGCGGCGCTCGTCCTGGCCCGCGCGGAGACCGACGCCTGGCTGGCCGCCCGCCCCGGGAACGGGCCGCGCATTGTGGCCGGGGCACTGCGCACCGCCGCGCTCGCCCTGGTCGCCGTGGTCACCCTCGCCTCGTTCGTCACGTTCACCGCCGTGCTGCTGGCGGGGGATGATGTGAAGGCGTCCGACGTGTGGGTGCTGCTGGCCATGCTGCCCAACCTCGGCGCGTTCGGCCTCGCCTTCGCGTGGGGCGCACCGCTGGACGCCGAGTGGAACGTCAGCGAGTGGAGCAGCGGGCGCGAATCCCTCGGCTACTCCGACCTGGCCGACGCGTCCGGTGCCTGGGCCGTGACCGGCACGCTGCTGGGCGGACTGGCCTGCGCGCTGCTGCTCGGCTGGCTGGTGGCCCGGCGCAGCCCGACCCGCGCCGAACAACTGCTGGCCGCCGCCTTCTTCGCCGTGGGTGTCCTGGTGCTGGTCGCCCTGGCCGGGCTGGGCTTCGAGGCCGCCTTCCACGGTGTGTCCGGCGGACCGGACGGCGGCGGCCTCGGCGACTACCCGGGGGACTACTCCGACGGGCTCGGCGACGTCACGACCTCCGACAGCTTCGCCTCCAGTGCCCGGATCGCGGCGGGCGCCGCCGAACTGCTGCTGTTCGCCCTGCTGTGGTCCTTCGGCGGCGCCCTGCTGGTGCCGCTGCTGCGGGCCTCCTTCGGGAAGGGCGGGCCCGGCGGCCTCGGCCCGGCCGCGTGGGGCGCGGGCGGCGCAGCCGGCACCTGGGCGTACGGGCACGCCGCGTACGGTCAGGCACCGTACGGCCCGTCCGGGTACACGCCCGCCGCGTACGGGCAGCCCCCGCACGGGCCGGGCGGCGCACACCCCTCCGCGGGCCCCGGGACCGTCCCCGGCGTCCATGGCCAGGGCGCCTTCGGGCCGCCCCCGCCCGCCGCGGGCCCCACCGGCGACGCCCCCGATGCGACGGTGACGGACGCCGGTACGGCCGGCCCCGGCACCCCGCACGACAGCACTCCCGGCACGCCCGACGCCCCCGGCACGCCCGGTGGTGGCGGTCCCGTGCCGCCGCCGCAGCGCCGGCGCGGGCTGATGTGGGCCGGACTGGTCCTGGCCGCCTTCCTCGTCGGCGGCGCCGCGGTCGGCGGTGCCGTGTACCTGGCGGGCGGCGACGGCCGGGACGGCCGGGACAAGGGGAAGCCGGCCGCCGGGGAGTCCGTACGGGCGAAGGAACGCGTGGACGGCCCAGCCACCGACCGCCCCTCGGACCAGGAGCCCGCCGGCCCGCGCCCCGCCCCCTCCGCCGGCGCGGACGGCGAAGAGGGCCCCGGCGGTTCACCCACCGCACCCCTCAGCACGGACCTGCCGGACGGCTTCACCATGGCCGACGACCCCAAGGGCTTCTCCGTCGGCGTGATGGAGGGCTGGCAGCGGGAGCCGAAGGGCAGCCAGACCGACTACGCCGCCCCGACCGGCGGCGACTACCTGCGCATCGGCGTCATCGAGAACGCGGGCCAGTCCTCGCTCGACAACTTCCGCACCCTGGAGAAGGGCGCGCGGAAACGCGACGGCTACCGACGGCTGGAGCTGACGGAGAACACCTTCCGGGGACGGCCCGGCGCCCGCTGGGAGTTCGTCTACACCTCCGACGAGTCGGGCCGCACCATCCACGCCGTCGACCAGGCGTACGTCGCCGAGGACGGCACCGAGTACAGCCTCTACTTCGAGTGCCGCTACGACGAGTGGGACCCGGCAGCGGACCAGGTGTTCAGCACCGCACTGCGGACCTGGGACGAGGACGGCCGGTAGCGGAGCGGACATCGGCGGGGACCGTCCGAGAGGGGCCGGGGAGGCCCGCATAGACTTGGCGGGTCAGCCGACCCAGCCAGTACGCGGGAGTCCTCGTGGCCGATCCCCAGCCGACAACAGCCTCCGAGCGGTCCGCCGACGTGATCGTCGTGGGCGCCGGGCCCGCGGGCTCCGCCACCGCCTACCACCTGGCCCGCAGCGGACTCGACGTGCTGCTGCTGGAGAAGACGGCCTTCCCCCGCGAGAAGGTGTGCGGCGACGGACTGACCCCCCGCGCCGTCAAGCAGCTCGTCGCCATGGGCATCGACATCTCCGAGGAGGCCGGCTGGCTGCGCAACAAGGGCCTGCGCATCATCGGCGGCGGCCAGCGGCTCCAGCTGGAGTGGCCGGAGCTGGCGAGCTTCCCCGACTACGGACTGGTCCGCAAGCGCGACGACTTCGACGAGCAGCTGGCCCGCCAGGCGGAGAAGGCCGGCGCGCGGCTGTACGAGCGCTGCAACGTGAGCGAGCCGGTCGTCGACGCGCGCACCGGCCGCATCACCGGGGTGCACGCCAAGCTGGGCGAGGAGAAGACGCCCGTCACCTTCCACGCGCCGGTGGTCGTCGCCGCCGACGGCAACTCGACGCGGCTGTCCCTCAAGATGGGCCTCCACCGCCGCGAGGACCGCCCCATGGGCGTGGCCGTCCGCACGTACTTCACCTCGCCCCGGCACGACGACGACTACCTGGAGTCCTGGCTGGAGCTGTGGGACCGGCGCGGCCCGCAGGACCGGCTGCTGCCCGGCTACGGCTGGATCTTCGGCATGGGCGACGGCACCTCCAACGTGGGGCTGGGCGTGCTCAACACCTCCGCCTCCTTCAAGGACCTGGACTGGCGCGAGGTCCTCAAGGCATGGTGCGCCTCCATGCCCGCCGACTGGGGGTACGTGCCGGAGAACATGACCGGCCCGATCCGCGGTGCCGCACTCCCCATGGCCTTCAACCGGCAGCCGCACTACACCCGCGGGCTGCTGCTGGTCGGCGACGCCGGCGGGCTGGTCAACCCGTTCAACGGGGAGGGCATCGCCTACGCCATGGAGTCCGGCGCCGTCGCCGCCGAGACCATCGTGCAGGCGCACGCGCGGGCGACCCCCGCCCAGCGCGAGAGGGCTCTCCAGCACTACCCGAAGGTCCTCAAGGACACGTACGGCGGCTACTACACGATGGGCCGCGCCTTCGTGAAGCTCATCGGCAATCCCAAGATCATGAAGCTGGCCACCGAACGCGGCCTCTCCCACCCGGTCCTGATGCGCTTCACCCTCAAGATGCTCGCCAACCTCACCGACCCCACCGGCGGCGACGCCATGGACCGCATCATCAACGGCCTCACCAAGGTGACCCCCCGAGCCTGACGCCCCGCGCTCCCCGTGCACCTGAGCAGATGCCGAAAGAACCGAACTGGCGTGCCACGCAAGGCAATGCACTGTAAGGTCGCTCACCGACAGTAAGGGCACGCATGCGAGAGGGACCCACAGGGGGTGGCGGTCGCCGCGGGCGGACTCGGTTCGTCCTCGGTGGTGTCGTGGGTTGTCTGCTCCTCCTGGGCGGCGTGCTGTATGCGACCGGCACCATTCAGACATGGCGTGAGCATCGGCAACTCGACCGCGCCTGTGGGGGGAATCTGGCCCCTTCCCGGATCCGTACCGCGCTCGGCAGCGAGCGTGTGGGCGCATCGGACACAAAGGAGGACGGTGCCCTGGCGTCGTGTGAGGCGACGACCAGGAACGGCGGCAAGACCCTGACGTTCCGCCTTCGCTGGGGCCCGGGGGACGAGCGGACGATGAAGTTTCTCGGCCGTACGCATCCGTCCGGTTACAACTCTCCTCTCTCCCCGCTCGGCTCCTGGCCGGGGGTACTGAGGGAAGAAGCGGGGGCCACGAGTGCGTCCCTCTGGCTGCGGTGCGACCGCAAGGGCCACAGGAGCCTGATCGTCGAGACCCGTATCGAGGGGGGACCGGGCGCGGTCACCGCACCGGCCCCCGCTCAGCGTGAGAAGTTCGCCGCCGTGGCTGTCGCGACGGCCGAGAAGGCTGCTGGTTCGTTCGGCTGCGACCAGGTGCGAGGCGGCTCGTTCGCCGGGCTCGGCGGCAGCCCGCGCAAGAAGCCTGTGACACTGGCTGAGGCACGGGGGACGTGTGCCGCCTTGCGCCCGACGGAGTCGTCGGCGCGGCGACTGGGCCTGGGACACGTCTGGGAGGCCCGGGCGAGTGGGACGGCACCGGTGGAGGACTGTGTCCTGACGACGGAAGCTGATCCGCAACTGCCGGCGTTTTCGTTGTCCGCCTATTACGGGCCCTTCGCCGAGGGGTACAGCGAGCAGGTCACGCCGCGCGTGGCTGGGAAGCAGGGGGTGCAGAAGGACGGCTGGAGGGTCTGGGCCACCGCCAAGTGCCCCGGTACGGAAACCCGAGCGCTCTACGTTCTCAGCGGTGTCGTGGGCAGCGACGCGGAAGGCACGAGCGGGGTACCGGTCAAGAAGGACGACCCAGGCTTCCGCACTGAAGCGTTGACGGCGTTCGCCCGCCAGTCGGCCGAGCGTCACCACTGCGCGGAGCTGGCACTGCCGTAGTGGGCAACCGAGTGGTGGGAGCCGTCGACGGCCAGGCCGCAAGGGCCACGGTGCCCTCCGGGCCCGAGCCCTCACCGAACAACCGAAGGGGCCCGTCGCGCATCGGCGCGGCGGGCCCCTTCGTGGTGGAGCGGGAAGCTCACAGGACGCGGACGGCACCCGTGGGCTGGTCGTAGCTCATGGGGCGCTCCACGACGCCCGTGGAGGAGTTCTGGGCGCCGATGAACTTGCCGCCGCCTACGTAGACGGCCACGTGGTAGGCGCTGCCGGCGCTGCCCCAGTAGAGGATGTCGCCGGGCTGGAGGTTGTCCAGGGAAACGGGGGTGCCCGCAGTGGACTGCGGCTGGGAGGTGCGCGGCAGGTTGATGCCGACCTGCTTGAACGCGGCCTGGGTCAGGCCCGAGCAGTCGTACGCGGAGGGCCCGGTGGCGCCCATGACGTAGGACTTGCCGACCTGCGCCCGCAGGAAGTTGAGGAGAGTGGCCACGTTGCCGCCCTGGGGAGCGGAGGCGGACGCGGACAGGGAGGCGCGCTCGGTCGAGCGGGAGGCGTGCTCGGCGCTCTTGCTCTCGGCGGCCTTGGTGCGGAGGGCGGCCTTGCGTGCCGCCTCGGCCTTGCGCTCGGCCTCGGCCTTCGCCTTGGCCTTCTCCTTGTTCTCCTTGGCCTGCTCCTTGGCCTCCTCGGCGGCGGCGCGCTGGGCCTGCTGGAGCTGGAACTGCTGTGCGGAGTCCTGGAGCGACTCGGCGGCGAGGGCGCTGGAGTCGGCCGTGGAGAGGGTGGGCATCTCCACGGTTTCCGCGGGGGCGTTCTTGTCGGCCGCGAAGGCCGGCGCCGCTGCCGCGGTGAGCGCGATGGTGCCCATGACGCCGCCCGTCATGCCCGCACGCAGCGCCGTATTCATCTTGCTGGAGCGCGGCTTCCGGTGGCTGGGTATCTGAGCTTTCGGGGACATGAGGGAATGCCTAGCAGGCGCGAAACGCTTCGCTCAACAATCGTGCGATGCGCCACAGTCGACGCGTACACGGCCTGTTGAGCCCTCAACGGCGGTCCCGCGAGCCCGCCCTCCGTTGTGATCAATGCCCAACTACGCGGCTGTGACCATGTAGTTGTCCGCATTGCCGGAATCACTCGGGCGCGTATATCACTTCGGCGACGCCGAATGCAAAGTCGTCGGCGGCGGACGGGATTCCGAGTGGCGCAGTTCACATTCTCGAACTCAACTCTTCGTGCGAAACGCGCATTGAGCCCCTATCACCCATTCCTTCGGTCACGGCCCGGACTCGGCGGGGTCGCGGCCCGGTTTCGGCGGGGTCCGGGTGGGGGGTGCAACGCGGCTGCGGGGGTGCTCTCGGAGGGGGACCGTCCGGTTCCGGAGGCGTGGCGGGTGTTCCGCCGGGCGTGGCGGCTTGTGCCGCCCTTCACGAACGCACGAAGTCGGGTCCCCGTCCTATATCACCCGGAACCGTCCAGCGCGAATTTGCCTGTGCAGCCCCGTGCCTGATACAGCGACCCGCTCTTAACTGGGCTGAGCACGGTCAGTTGTGACCACAGGTGATCATTCAGAGGCTTTGCGTATGAAGATCGGCGCTCATCTGACGGGATGACCGGCCGTCAGGTGGCAGAGATCACAAAGCGGTTGGCGCACCCCGTGTCGCAGATCACAGAGGGGCGGGCTTAAGATGCCTGCGAACAGGGCTTGTGAACTGCCTCACATAGGAGCGATCTTCGTGGGGATGCGCAGCGGCCCAGCGGTCTGCCGGCAGTCAGAGTCGACGCCTGGAAGGAGACGGGAGCGGTGAACGTCTACACACCAATCCTCGTACTGGGAGCCATCGCGGCGGCGTTCACGGTCTTCTCCGTGGTCCTTGCCTCGATCGTCGGCCCCAAGCGCTACAACCGGGCGAAGCTGGAGGCGTACGAGTGCGGCATCGAGCCCACGCCGCAGCCGGCCGGCGGCGGGCGCTTCCCGGTGAAGTATTACCTGACGGCGATGCTCTTCATCATTTTCGACATCGAAATCGTCTTCCTCTACCCGTGGGCCGTCCATTTCGACTCCCTCGGGATGTTCGGGCTCGTCGAAATGCTGGTCTTCGTCGCCCTCATCGGTATCGCGTACGCCTACGACTGGCGGCGCGGCGGCCTGGAATGGGACTAGGGGCAGGATAAGCAATGGGACTTGAAGAGAAACTGCCGAGTGGTTTTCTGCTCACCACGGTGGAGAAGGCGGCCGGCCTGGCGCGGAAGTCCTCCGTCTTCCCTGCGACGTTCGGGCTCGCCTGTTGCGCCATCGAGATGATGACGACCGGTGCCGGCCGGTACGACCTCGCCCGGTTCGGCATGGAGGTCTTCCGCGGCTCGCCCCGCCAGGCCGACCTGATGATCGTGGCGGGCCGGGTCAGCCAGAAGATGGCGCCGGTGCTGCGGCAGGTCTACGACCAGATGCCCAACCCCAAATGGGTGATCTCCATGGGGGTGTGCGCCTCGTCGGGCGGCATGTTCAACAACTACGCCATCGTGCAGGGCGTCGACCACATCGTCCCCGTGGACATTTACCTGCCGGGCTGTCCGCCCCGGCCGGAAATGCTGCTCGACGCGATTCTCAAGCTGCACGAGAAGATCAAGAATTCCAAACTCGGCGTCAACCAGCAGGAAGCGGCCCGCGAGGCGGAGGAGGCCGCGATGAAGGCGCTGCCGACGATCGAGATGAAGGGGCTGCTGCGATGAGTGCGGCCAACGGGAGCGGCGCCAACGGGAACGGCGCCAACGGAAGCGGCGTCAACGGGAGCGGGCCGCACGGCGGCCGGGAGAGCGGCGTCCCCGCGCGGCAGGGCGACCGGGGCGAGGTCATCGACGTACGCCGCGGCATGTTCGGCGCCCGCAACGGCGGTGACACCTCCGGCTACGGCGGCCTCGTCCGCACCGTGCGGATGCCCGGAGCCAGTGCCCGCCCGTACGGCGGCTGGTTCGACGAGGTCGCCGACGAGCTCGAAGGGGCGCTGGAGGAGCAGGGCATCGTCCCGGAGAACGCCATCGAGCGGACGGTCGTGGACCGGGGCGAGCTGACGTTCCACATCGTCCGCGAGCACCTGCCGGTGGTGGCCCGCACGCTGCGCGACGACCCCGCGCTCCGCTTCGAACTGTGCACGGGCGTGAGCGGTGTCCACTACCCGCAGGACAAGGGACGGGAACTGCACGCCGTCTACCACCTGCGGTCGATCACCCACAACCGGCTGATCCGGCTGGAGGTCAGCGCGCCCGACGCCGATCCGCACGTGCCCTCGATCGTGGACGTCTACCCGACCAACGACTGGCACGAGCGTGAGACCTACGACTTCTTCGGGCTCGTCTTCGACGGCCACCCCGCGCTGACGCGGATCATCATGCCGGACGACTGGCAGGGCTTTCCCCAGCGCAAGGACTACCCGCTCGGCGGCATCCCCGTCGAGTACAAGGGCGCCCAGATTCCCGCTCCCGACCAGCGGAGGTCCTACAGCTGATGTCCACCAGTACACACGCACCCGCCGGCGTCCGGGAAACCACCGAGGGCACCGTCTACGACGTCACCGGAGGCGACTGGGACGAGCTGGCCGCGCACGCCGCCAAGAGCGACGACGAACGCATCATCGTCAACATGGGGCCGCAGCACCCCTCCACCCACGGCGTGCTGCGGCTCATCCTGGAGATCGACGGTGAGACGGTCACCGAGGCCCGGGCCGGCATCGGCTATCTGCACACCGGCATCGAGAAGAACCTCGAATTCCGCACCTGGACCCAGGGCACCACGTTCGTCACCCGCATGGACTATCTGACGCCGTTCTTCAACGAGGCGGCGTACTGCCTGGGCGTCGAGCGGCTGCTGGGCATCGAGGACCAGGTGCCCGAGCGGGCCAATGTGATCCGCGTCCTGCTGATGGAGCTGAACCGGATCTCCTCGCACCTGGTCGCCATCGCCACCGGCGGCATGGAACTGGGCGCCACCACGGTGATGATCTTCGGTTTCCGCGACCGCGAACTGGTGCTGGACCTCTACGAGCTGATCACCGGCCTGCGGATGAACCACGCCTTCATCCGTCCCGGCGGCCTCGCCCAGGACATCCCGCCCGGTGCCGTCGACGCGCTGCGCGAGTTCATCAAGAAGATGCGCAAGAACCTGCCGGAGTACGACGCGCTGTGCACCGGCAGCCCCGTCTTCAAGGCCCGGCTCAAGGACATCGGCTATCTCGACCTGGCCGGCTGCATGGCCCTGGGCGCCACCGGCCCCATCCTCCGCTCCGCCGGGCTGCCGCACGATCTGCGCAAGGCCCAGCCGTACTGCGGTTACGAGACGTACGACTTCGAGGTGCCCACCGTCGACACCTGCGACTCCTACGGGCGGTTCCTGCTGCGGCTGGAGGAGATGCGCCAGTCGCTGCGGATCATCGAGCAGTGCGTGGACCGGCTGGAGCCCGGCCCGGTCATGGTGGCCGACAAGAAGATCGCCTGGCCCGCGCAGCTCGCCCTCGGCCCCGACGGGCTCGGCAACTCGCTGGACCACATCAAGAACATCATGGGCACCTCCATGGAGGCCCTGATCCACCACTTCAAGCTGGTGACCGAGGGCTTCCGGGTACCGCCGGGCGAGGCGTACACGGCGGTGGAGTCGCCCAAGGGGGAGCTGGGCGTGCACGTCGTCAGCGACGGCGGCACCCGCCCCTACCGGGTCCACTTCCGCGACCCCTCCTTCACCAATCTCCAGTCCATGGCGGCGATGTGCGAGGGCGGCCAGGTCGCGGACGTCATCGTCGCCGTCGCGTCCATCGACCCCGTGATGGGAGGCGTCGACCGGTGAGCAGTGTCGAAATGGGCATCCCCGAGATGCCCGCGCCCGACTACCCGGCCGAGGTGCGCCGGCGGCTGGAGACGGACGCGAAGGAGATCATCTCCCGCTATCCGGACAGCCGCTCGGCCCTGCTGCCGCTGCTGCACCTGGTGCAGTCCGAGGACGGCCACGTCACCCGCACCGGGCAGCGGTTCTGCGCCGAGATGCTGGACCTGACCACGGCCGAGGTCAACGCGGTGGCGACCTTCTACACCATGTACCGCCGCAAGCCCTCGGGCGACTACCAGGTCGGCGTGTGCACCAACACGCTGTGCGCCGTCATGGGCGGCGACGCCATCTACGCGGCGCTGCGCGAGCATCTGGGCGTGGGCGACGGCGAGACCACCGACGACGGCAAGGTCACGCTCGAACACATCGAGTGCAACGCGGCCTGCGACTTCGCCCCCGTGGTGATGGTCAACTGGGAGTTCTTCGACAACCAGACCCCCGAGACGGCCCGCGCCCTCGTCGACGACCTGCGCGCCGGCCGGGAGGTCGCCCCCACCCGCGGCGCCCCGCTGTGCACCTTCAAACAGACCGCGCGCATCCTGGCGGGCTTCCCCGACGAACGGCCCGGCGCGGCCGACGCGTCCGGCAGCGCGGGCCCCGCCTCGCTCGCCGGACTGCGGCTGGCCAAGGGCGACGGCGGCCCCGGTGTGGTGGCGCCGCGCGGCGCGGCGGCGGAAGAGGAGGGGAAGTGATGACGGTGGCAGCACACGGCGGCGGCCAGGACGACATCTCCCAGCCCGGGCACGACGTGGCCGAGGCGCAGAAGCTCCTCGCACCCGTCCTGTCCGCGCACTGGGACGAGCCCGACTCCTACACGCTGGCCGGCTACCGGCGCAACGGCGGCTACCGGGCCCTGACCAAGGCGCTCGCCATGGATCCCGACGACCTGATCGCCTACGTCAAGGACGCGGGTCTGCGCGGACGCGGCGGCGCCGGCTTCCCCACCGGGATGAAGTGGCAGTTCATCCCGCAGGGCGACGGCAAGCCGCACTATCTCGTCGTCAACGCCGACGAGTCGGAGCCGGGCACCTGCAAGGACATCCCGCTGCTGTTCGCCAACCCGCACTCCCTCATCGAGGGCATCGCCATCGCCTGCCATGCGATCCGCTCCCACCATGCCTTCATCTATCTGCGCGGAGAGGTCGTCCCCGTGCTGCGCCGGCTCCACCTGGCGGTGCGCGAGGCGTACGAGGCCGGCTACCTCGGCCCCGGTGCGCTCGGCCCCGGCAAGGACCTGACGCTGACCGTCCACGCGGGCGCGGGCGCCTACATCTGCGGCGAGGAGACGGCGCTGCTCGACTCGCTCGAAGGCCGCCGCGGCCAGCCCAGGCTGCGTCCCCCCTTCCCGGCCGTCGCCGGCCTGTACGCGTGCCCCACTGTGGTGAACAACGTCGAGTCCATCGCCTCGGTTCCCGCCCTCATCGACCGGGGCAAGGACTGGTTCCGCTCCATGGGGTCGGAGAAGTCGCCCGGCTTCACCCTCTACTCCCTCAGCGGCCACGTCGCCCGTCCCGGCCAGTACGAGGCACCGCTGGGCATCACCCTGCGCCAGCTCCTCGACCTGAGCGGCGGCATGCGGCCCGGCCACCGGCTGAAGTTCTGGACGCCCGGCGGCTCCTCCACCCCGCTGCTGACCGACGAGCACCTGGACGTCCCCCTCGACTACGAGGGCGTCGGCAGCGCCGGCTCGATGCTGGGCACCAAGGCGCTCCAGTGCTTCGACGAGACCACCTGCGTGGTGCGGGCCGTCACCCGCTGGACCGAGTTCTACGCCCACGAGTCCTGCGGCAAGTGCACCCCCTGCCGCGAGGGCACCTACTGGCTCGTCCAGCTGCTGCGCGACATCGAGGCCGGCAAGGCTCAGGCGGCCGACCTGGAGAAGATCGCCGACATCGCCGACAACATCAACGGCAAGTCCTTCTGCGCCCTCGGCGACGGCGCCGCGTCCCCGATCTTCTCCTCCCTCAAGTACTTCCGCGAGGAGTACGAGGCCCACCTGGGCGGCCGTGGCTGTCCGTTCGACCCCGCCAAGTCCACCGCGTGGGGCGACCGCCCCAACTCCGCTCACCTGGAGGTGAACGCGTGACCGTCACCACTCCTGCCTCCACAGGGGGAGGGGAGGCCGCCCCGCCGCCCGAGGAGACGGTGTCGCTGACCATCGACGGCGCACAGATCACCGTTCCCAAGGGCACGTTGGTGATCCGCGCCGCCGAGCAGCTCGGCATCGAGATCCCGCGCTTCTGCGACCACCCGCTCCTGGACCCGGCGGGCGCCTGCCGGCAGTGCATCGTGGAAGTGGAGGGCCAGCGCAAGCCGATGGCCTCCTGCACCATCCAGTGCACCGACGGCATGGTCGTCAAGACTCAGCTGACCAGCGACGTGGCGGGCAAGGCGCAGCGCGGCGTGATGGAGCTGCTGCTCATCAACCACCCGCTGGACTGCCCCGTCTGCGACAAGGGCGGTGAGTGCCCGCTCCAGAACCAGGCGATGTCCCACGGTGACGCCGAATCCCGCTTCGAGGGCCGCAAGCGCACCTACGAGAAGCCCGTCGCCATCTCCACCCAGGTGCTGCTGGACCGCGAGCGGTGCGTGCTGTGCGCGCGCTGCACCCGCTTCTCCAACCAGATCGCGGGCGACCCGATGATCGAGCTGATCGAGCGGGGCGCCCTCCAGCAGGTGGGGACCGGCGAGGACGCGCCGTTCGAGTCGTACTTCTCCGGCAACACCATCCAGATCTGCCCGGTCGGCGCGCTCACCTCGGCCGCCTACCGCTTCCGCTCCCGCCCCTTCGACCTGACCTCCTCGCCCGGCGTGTGCGAGCACTGCGCCGGCGGCTGCGCCGTCCGCACCGACCACCGGCGCGGCAAGGTGATGCGCCGCCTGGCCGCCGCCGACCCGGAGGTCAACGAGGAGTGGGTGTGCGACAAGGGCCGCTTCGCGTTCCGCTACGCGCAGCGGCCCGACCGGCTGGAGACGCCGCTGGTGCGCGGCGTCGACGGTGTGCTGGCGCCCGCGAGCTGGCCGGAGGCGCTGGCAGCCGCCGCCCGCGGACTGGCCGGGAAGCGGGCCGGCGTGCTGACCGGCGGCCGGCTGACCGTCGAGGACGCCTACGCCTGGTCCAAGTTCGCCCGGGTGGCGCTGCGCACCAACGACATCGACTTCCGCGCCCGGCCGCACTCCGCCGAGGAGGCCGACTTCCTCGCCTCCCACGTCGCCGGACACGGCCGGGACCTGGACGGGTCCGGGGTCACCTACTCCGCGCTGGAGGCGGCGCCCGCCGTGCTGCTGGCCGGGCTGGAGGCCGAGGAGGAGGCGCCCGGCGTCTTCCTGCGGCTGCGCAAGGCGTGGCGTACCCGGGGCCAGCGCACCTGGTCGCTGGCCACCCACGCCACCCGCGGTCTGGAGAAGGCCGGCGGCACCCTGCTGCCGGCCGCGCCCGGCACCGAGACGGAGTGGCTGGACGCGCTGGCCGGCGGGGTCGGACTGGACGAGCGGGGCACCGAGGCGGCCGAGGCGCTGCGCGGTGACGGCGCGGTGATCCTGGTCGGCGAGCGGCTGGCCACCGTGCCCGGCGCGCTCACCGCCGCGCTGCGCACCGCGGTGGCCACCGGCGCCACCCTCATGTGGGTGCCGCGCCGGGCCGGTGAGCGCGGCGCCGTCGAGGCCGGCTGTCTGCCGGGGCTGCTGCCCGGCGCCCGGTCGGTGCACGACTCCGAGGCCCGTGCCGAGGTGGCCCGGCTGTGGGGCGTGGCCGAACTCCCCGCAGAGCGCGGCCGGGACACCGCGCAGATCATCGAGGCCGCCGCGACGGGCGAGCTGTCGGCGCTGGTGGTCGGCGGTGTCGGCGTCGAGGACCTGCCCGACCCGGCTCGCGCCCGGCAGGCGTTCGCCGACGTGGACTTCCTCGTCAGCCTGGAGCTGCGGCCCACCGACGTCACCGAGCTGGCCGATGTGGTGCTGCCGGTCTCCGCCGTCGCCGAGAAGGCCGGCACCTTCCTCAACTGGGAGGGCCGGGCGCGCATGTTCGAGGCCGCGCTCAAGCCCGACCAGATGACGCGCCGGCATGTGCAGCCCGACGCACGGGTGCTGACCATGCTCGCCGACGCCCTCGACGTCCACCTGGGCCTGCCCGACGTGCGTACCGCGCGTGGCGAACTGGACCGGCTCGGCACCGGCCCGCGCGGCGCACGGCTGGCCGCGCCCGTACCGGGGCCGCGCTCCGTGCCGCAGCCCGGCGTGGGCGAGGCCGTGCTGGCGGGCCACCGCATGCTCCTGGACCGGGGGCGGCTCCAGGAGGGCGACGAGGCGCTGGCCGGTACCCGGCACGCCGCCCCGGCCCGGCTGTCGGCCGCCACCGCCGCGGAGATCGGTGTCCGGGACGGCGAGCAGCTCGCGGTGGCGGGCCCGCGCGGCGAGGTGCGGCTGCCGCTGCGGATCACCGAGATGCCCGACCGGGTGGTGTGGCTGCCCCTCAACAGCGTCGGCGGCGGCGTCGCGGCCGACACCGGCGCCGTCCCCGGCCATCTCGTGCGGATCGCGCCCGCCTCGGCGGGCGCCGCCGCACACACCGGGCCGGCCCACCACCCCGACCACGAGGAGGGAGGCGCCGCATGAGTGCGTACGCCCTGGCCGCCGGGGCCCCGCGGAGTGTCCTGGCCGCGGAGGATCTGTCGATGTTCGGCACCGACCCGTTCTGGCTGGTCGTGCTGAAGGCGGTCTTCTGCTTCGCGTTCCTGATGCTGACCGTGCTGCTCTCCATCGTCTTCGAGCGGAAGATCGTGGGCTGGATGCAGCTGCGCATCGGGCCCAACCGGCACGGCCCCTGGGGCATGCTCCAGTCGCTGGCCGACGGCGTGAAGCTGATGTTCAAGGAAGACATCGTCGTCAAGGGCAGCGACAAGATCGTCTATCTGCTGGCCCCGATCATCGGCGCGGTCCCCGCCTTCATGGCCATCGCGGTCATCCCGTTCGGGCCGGCCGGCAACGAGATCTCGGTCTTCGGCCACCGCACCGCGATGCAGCTGACGGACATGCCCGTCGCGGTGCTCTACATCCTGGCCACCGCCTCCATCGCCTCCTACGGCGTGGTGCTGGCGGGCTGGTCGTCCGGCTCCACCTACCCGCTGCTGGGCGGGGTGCGGGCCACGGCGCAGATCATCAGCTACGAGATCGCGATGGGCCTCAGCTTCGCCGCGGTCTTCCTCTACTCCGGTTCGATGTCCACCTCGGCGATCGTGGGGGCGCAGGCGGACGGCTGGTTCGCCTATCTGCTGCCGGTCTCCTTCCTGATCTACCTCGTCTCGATGGTCGGCGAGGCGCACCGCGCCCCGTTCGACATGCCGGAGTCCGAGGGCGACCTGGTCGCGGGCTTCCAGACGGAGTACAGCTCCATCAAGTTCGCGATGTTCATGCTGACCGAGTACATCCACGTGGTGACGGTCTCCGCGCTGGCGGTCACCCTCTTCCTGGGCGGCTGGCGGGCCCCGGCGCCGATCTCCACCTGGTGGGAGGGCGCCAACCACGGCTGGTGGCCGATCCTGTGGTTCACCGCCAAGCTGGCCGTGCTGATCTTCGTCTTCATCTGGCTGCGCGGCACCCTGCCCCGGGTGCGCTACGACCAGTTCATGAAGCTGGGCTGGAAGGTGCTCATCCCCGTCGCGCTGGTGTGGCTGATGCTGGTCGCCACCGTCCGGGCGATGCGCAACGAGGGCTGGGACTACAGCGAGGTCGTCTACTGGGTCGCCGGGACGGCGCTGGTGCTGCTGCTGATCTCCTTCGTCGTGGACTTCTTCCGGCGTTCGCCGCGCGAGGACGAGGAGGAAACCGGGTCCACGCCCGCCGGCCAGGCGCCGTTCGATCCGATGGCGGGCGGCTTCCCGGTGCCGCCGCTGCCCGGCCAGACGCTGCCACCGGTGCCGCGGCGGCCCTCGCGGGCCGGGCCCGACCGGCAGCGGGAGCCGGTCGGCGCGGGCACCGTCCACTCCGGCGGGACGACGACCGTTACCGACGCAACCACCGAGAGCAAGGGGGCTGACGGTGCCTGAGAACCCCGTGGCCGGCTTCGGCGTGACCTTCAAGGACATGTTCAAGAAGCGGCTGACCGAGCAGTACCCCGAGCACAAGAAGCCCACGGCACCCCGCTTCCACGGCCGCCACCAGCTCAACCGGCACCCGGACGGGCTGGAGAAGTGCGTCGGCTGCGAACTGTGCGCCTGGGCCTGCCCGGCCGACGCCATCTACGTCGAGGGCGCGGACAACACCGACGAGGAGCGCTACTCGCCCGGCGAGCGGTACGGCCGCGTCTACCAGATCAACTATCTGCGCTGCATCCTGTGCGGCCTGTGCATCGAGGCGTGCCCCACCCGGGCGCTGACCATGACCAACGAGTACGAACTGGCCGACTCCTCCCGCGAATCGCTCATCTACACCAAGGAGGAGCTGCTGGCGGGCCTGGAGGACGGCATGGTCGATTCGCCGCACGCCATCTATCCGGGCATGACGGAGAAGGACTACTACCGGGGCCTGGTCACCGAGGCGGCGCCGGGCACCGTACGGCAGACGCCCCGCGACACCGCCGAGCCGCAGGAGTCCGCCGCCACCTACGGGGCCGGCGAACCCGCCGCTGCCGACGCGGAGACGGGGGCCGCCGCAGGCCGCGGTGCCATGACGCACGGCACGGTGACGGCCGGTGGGGAGGGCGACCGATGACCGCGCTCGCCGCCACCGCCACCTCCACGGGCGAGGCCGTCCAGTTCTGGGTGCTGGGCACCGTCGCCGTGCTGGGCGGCCTGGGCACCGTGCTGCTGCGCCGCGCCGTGCACAGCGCCCTCTGCCTGGCCGGCACCATGATCATCCTGGCGCTGTTCTACCTCGCCAACGGGGCCTACTTCCTCGGCGTCGTCCAGATCGTCGTCTACACCGGCGCGGTCATGATGCTGTTCCTGTTCGTGCTGATGCTCGTCGGCGTCAGCACGGCCGACTCCCTCAAGGAGACGCTGAAGGGACAGCGCTGGCTGGCCGCCTGCTGCGCACTGGGACTCGGCATCCTGCTGATCGCCGGGATCGGCCAGGTGACGGTGGGCGACTTCAACGGACTGGGCGCCGCCAACGCGCCCGGCAACGTCCCGGCACTGGCCTCGCTGCTGTTCACCAAGTACGTGGTCGCCTTCGAGGTGATCGGCGCGCTGCTGACCGTCGCCGCGGTCGGCGCCACGCTGCTCACCCACCGCGAGCGCGTCGAGAAGAACAAGTCGCAGCGCGAGCAGGCCGAGGAGCGGGTGCGCAGCGGCAAGCAGCTCACCCCGCTGCCCGCCCCCGGTGTCTACGCCCGCCACAACGCGAACGACCGTCCCGCGCTGCTGCCCGACGGCACCCCGTCCGAGCTGAGCGTCAGCCGCACCCTGCGCAACCGCGGCCAGATCCGCGAGGTCAGCGTGGAGCAGATGGCCCAGCTCGCCGCGATCGAACAGCGCACCACCGAGTACCACGGACGCCCCGGCCACGCGGGGCCCAAGGACCCGGGTGAGCGGGCCGTCGAACGCGTACGGCAGGCACAGGACGAGCCCGCCGACCGGCCGGTGGAACAGAGCGCCGACCGGCGGACCGCACGCGAGGAGGCCGCCAAATGAGCCCGGTCAACTACGTCTATCTGGCGGCGCTGCTGTTCACCATCGGCGCCACGGGGGTCCTCATCAGGCGGAACGCCATCGTGGTGTTCATGTGCATCGAGCTGATGCTCAACGCCGCCAACCTGACGCTGGTCGCCTTCTCCCGGATGCACGGCAACCTCGACGGACAGATCATGGCGTTCTTCGTCATGGTCGTCGCCGCCGCGGAGGTCGTGGTCGGGCTCGCGATCATCGTCATGCTCTACCGCTCCCGCCACTCGGCCTCGGTCGACGACGCCAGCCTGATGAAGCTGTAAGGGGTACGAACCAGTGGAGTCAATGATCGGACTGCTCGTGGGGGTGCCCCTGTTCGGCGCCGCCGTGCTCCTGGTGGGCGGGCGGCGGCTGGACCGCGGAGGGCACTGGCTGGCGACCTTGCTGGCCGCCGTCTCGTTCGTGATCGGTGCCGTGCTGTTCGCCTCCATGCTGGGCGAGGACGCCGATGCGCGGGCGATGCACTCGAAGTGGTTCTCCTGGGTGCCGGTCGAGGGCTTCCAGGCGGACGTGGCCTTCCAGCTCGACCAGTTGTCGATGACGTTCGTCCTGCTGATCACCGGCGTGGGCACGCTCATCCACCTCTACTCGGTCGGCTACATGGAGCACGACCCCAGGCGGCGGCGCTTCTTCGCCTATCTGAACCTCTTCCTGGCGGCGATGCTGCTGCTCGTCCTCGCCGACAACTATCTGCTGCTGTACGTCGGCTGGGAGGGCGTCGGCCTGGCCTCCTACCTGCTGATCGGGTTCTGGCAGCACAAGCCCAGCGCGGCCACCGCGGCCAAGAAGGCGTTCCTGGTCAACCGCGTCGGTGACGCGGGACTGGCCATCGCCGTCTTCCTGATGTTCACCACGTTCGGCAGCTTCGCCTTCGCCCCGGTGCTCTCCTCCGCGGGCGAGGCGAGCGAGGGCAAGCTGACCGCGATCGGGCTGATGCTGCTGCTGGCCGCCTGCGGCAAGTCGGCCCAGGTGCCGCTCCAGTCCTGGCTCGGGGACGCCATGGAGGGTCCCACGCCCGTCTCGGCGCTCATCCACGCGGCGACGATGGTGACGGCGGGTGTCTATCTGATCACCCGCTCCGGCGCGATCTTCGACGGGGCGCCCGACGCGCAGCTGGTGGTGGTGACCGTCGGCGCCGTCACGCTGCTGTTCGGTGCGATCGTCGGTTGCGCCAAGGACGACATCAAGAAGGCACTGGCCGGCTCGACCATGTCGCAGATCGGCTACATGGTGCTGGCGGCCGGGCTCGGGCCGATCGGCTACGCGTTCGCCATCATGCACCTGGTCACCCACGGCTTCTTCAAGGCCGGTCTCTTCCTCGGCGCCGGCTCGGTGATGCACGGCATGAACGACGAGGTCGACATGCGGCGCTACGGCGGCCTGCGCAAGTACATGCCGGTCACCTTCGTCACCTTCGGCCTCGGCTACCTCGCCATCATCGGCTTCCCCGGACTGTCCGGGTTCTTCTCCAAGGACCAGATCATCGAGGCCGCCTTCGCCAAGGGCGGCACCCAGGGCTGGATCCTGGGCGCGGTCACCCTGCTGGGCGCGGCCATCACCGCGTACTACATGACCCGCGTGATGCTGATGACCTTCTTCGGCGAGGAGCGCTGGCGCCGGGCCCCCACGCCCTCGCCGGCGCAGCCCGATGTGGAGCCCGCGGCCGAGACGCGGGGCGAGCACGCGGTGCCGGACCCCCACGAGTCCCCGAAGATCATGACGATCCCCATGATCGTGCTGGCCTTCGGCTCGGTGTTCGCGGGTGGCATCTTCAAGGCGGGCGACTCCTTCGTGAACTGGCTGGAGCCGGTCACCCGGTTCGAGCACGGGCACTCCCCGGTCTCCGCCACCGCGGTGACGACGGCCACCATCGTCGCCCTGCTCCTCGGGGTGGGGGCGGCCTACCTCCAGTACGGGCGCAAGCCGGTGCCGGCGCTCGCGCCGCGCGGCGGTCTGCTCACCCGTGCGGCCCGCCGCGATCTGCTCCAGGACGACTTCAACCACGTGGTGCTGGTCAGCGGCGGTACACATCTGACGCGCAGCCTGGTCTACGTCGACAACAAACTGGTCGACGGCGCCGTCAACGGCACGGCCGCCGCCTTCGGCGGGCTGTCCGGGCGGCTGCGGCGGCTCCAGAACGGGTTCGCCCGCTCCTACGCGGTCTCGATGTTCGGCGGCGCGGCGGTGCTGATCGCCGCGACCCTGCTGATGAGGGCGGTCTGAGTCATGTCATTTCCTTTGCTGACGGCCACGGCGGCGCTGCCCGCCGTCGGGGCCATCGCCACGGCCGCCGTCCCGGCGGCCCGGCGCACCGCCGCCAAGTGGCTGGCGCTTCTCGTCTCGCTGGCCACCCTGGTGCTGGCCGCCGTGGTGCTGCTGCGTTTCGACCCCGGCGGTGCCCGCTACCAGCTCACCGAGTCACACGCCTGGATCTCCGACTTCGGGGTCCGCTACGAGCTGGGCGTGGACGGTATCGGTGCCGCGCTGATGGCGCTCACCGCGCTGCTGGTCCCGTTCGTCATCGGCGCCGGCTGGCACGACGCCGACGCGGTGGAGGGGGAGCGGCCCCACAGCCGCTGGCGGCCCACCCAGGGCTTCTTCGCGCTGATCCTCGCCGTCGAGGCGATGGTGCTGATCTCCTTCGCCGCCACCGACGTCTTCCTCTTCTACGTCTTCTTCGAGGCCATGCTCATCCCGATGTACTTCCTCATCGGCGGCTTCGGGGACCGGGCGCACGCGGCCGGTGAGGAGGAGGGCGCCAAGCAGCGCTCGTACGCGGCGGTCAAGTTCCTGCTCTACAACCTGGCCGGCGGGCTGGTCATGCTGGCCGCCGTGATCGGGCTGTACGTGGTCAGCGCGGACAGCCTGGGCGAGGGCACCTTCTCGCTGCCCGAGCTGCTGAAAGCACGCGCGAGCGGCGATCTGACGATGTCGGCGACCACCGAACGGCTGCTGTTCTGCGGCTTCTTCGTCGCCTTCGCCATCAAGGCGCCGCTGTGGCCGCTGCACACCTGGCTGCCCAACGCGATGGGGGAGGCGACCGCGCCGGTCGCGGTGCTCATCACGGCCGTGGTGGACAAGGTGGGCACCTTCGCGATGCTCCGCTTCTGCCTGGGCCTGTTCCCGAACGCCAGCGACTGGGCGACCCCGGTGGTACTGGGCCTGGCGCTGGTCAGCGTCCTGTACGGGGCGCTGCTGGCGGTGGGGCAGCGGGACATCAAACGGCTGGTGGCCTACGCGTCCATCTCGCACTTCGGCTTCATCATCCTGGGTGTCTTCGCGATGACCAGCCAGGGCCAGGGCGGGGCGACGCTCTACATGGTGTTCCACGGGATCTCCACGGCCGCGCTGATGCTGGTCGCCGGCTTCCTCATCTCGCGCCGCGGCTCGCGTCTGATCGCGGACTACGGCGGGGTGCAGAAGGTCGCCCCCGTACTGGCGGGCGCGTTCCTGGTGGGCGGCCTTGCGACGCTGTCGCTGCCGGGGCTGGCGCCGTTCGTCAGTGAGTTCCTCGTCCTGGTCGGCACCTTCAGCCGCTACCCGGTCGCCGGGATCATCGCCACCGCGGGCATCATCCTGGCCGCGCTGTACGTGCTGGTGCTCTACCAGCGCACGATGACCGGCCCGGTGCGCAAGCCGGAGATCGAGGGCATGCCGGACCTGAAGGTGCGCGAGGTGGCGGTGGTGGCGCCGCTGGTGGCGCTGCTGCTCCTGCTCGGCGTCTTCCCCAGGCCGCTCACCGAGATCGTGAACCCGGCGGTGGAGCACACCCTCTCGGACGTACAGAAGAAGGACCCCAAGCCGCAGCATCCCGTCGCCGAACCCGCGGGGTGGTTCGACTACAAGCCGGCCGGGCACGGCGGAGGTGACCACGAGTGACTGTGACCAATGTGGCGTCGGCGGGCGGCGTCCCCGATGTCGGCGGCCTGTGGACGGTGCTGGCGGCCGGCGACAAGCTCCAGGCGCCCAGCATCGAGTACGGGAAGCTCTCGCCGACGCTGATCGTGCTGGGCGTCGCGGCGCTCGGTGTGCTCATCGAGGCGTTCGCACCCCGCAAATCCCGCTACGGCGCACAGCTGTCCGTCTCGCTGCTGGGTCTGGCCGCCGCGTTCGCCGCCGTCATCGGCCTGGCCGCCTCCGGAGCGGGCACCACCCGTGCGCAGATCGCCGGCATGGGGGCGCTCGCCGTGGACGGGCCCGCGCTCTTCCTCCAGGGCACGCTGCTGCTGGTGGGCATCGTCGGCGTCGTCACCTTCGCGGAGCGGCGGCTGGAGCCGTCCGCGGCAGGGTCCCGGGTGGACGCGTTCGCCGCGCAGCCGGCCTCGGTGCCCGGCGGCGAGGGCGAGCGGCAGGCCGTCAAGGCGGGCTGGACGACCACCGAGGTCTTCCCGCTGCTGATGTTCGCCATCGGCGGCATGCTGCTCTTCCCGGCCGCGAACGACCTGCTGCTGCTCTTCGTGGCGCTGGAGGTCTTCTCCCTCCCGCTGTACCTGCTGTGCGCGCTGGCCCGCCGCCGGCGGCTGCTGTCCCAGGAGGCGGCGGTCAAGTACTTCCTGCTGGGCGCGTTCTCCTCGGCGTTCCTGCTGTTCGGCACCGCGCTGCTGTACGGCTACGCCGGGACGGTCGGCTACTCGGGCATCGCCCGCGTCGTCTCCGGTTCCGACGCCGTCAGCGACCCGGTGCTGGCGCAGACCGCGGGCAACGACGCGCTGCTGCTGATCGGCGGCGCCCTGGTGGTGATGGGGCTGCTGTTCAAGGTCGGCGCCGTCCCCTTCCACATGTGGACCCCCGACGTCTACCAGGGCGCGCCCACGCCGGTGACCGGTTTCATGGCGGCGGCCACCAAGGTGGCGGCTTTCGGCGCGCTGCTGCGGCTGCTGTACGTGGTGCTGCCGGGACTCAGCTGGGACTGGCGCCCGGTGATGTGGGGCGTGGCGATCCTGACGATGCTGGCCGGCGCAGTGGTGGCCATCACCCAGACGGACGTCAAACGGCTGCTGGCCTACTCCTCGATCGCACATGCGGGCTTCCTGCTCGCCGGTGTGATCGCCACCTCGAAGAGCGGCGTCTCCTCGGTGCTGTTCTACCTGGCCGCCTACTCCTTCGTGACGTTGGGCGCCTTCGCGGTGGTGACGCTGGTGCGGGACGCGGGCGGCGAGGCCACGCACCTGTCGAAGTGGGCGGGGCTGGGCAGGCGGTCGCCGCTGCTGGCCGCCGTGTTCGCAATCTTCCTGCTGGCCTTCGCGGGCATCCCCCTGACCTCCGGGTTCGCGGGGAAGTTCGCGGTGTTCAAGGCGGCGGCCGAGGGCGGCGCGGGCGCGCTGGTCGTCGTCGGTGTGATCGCCTCCGCCATCGCGGCGTTCTTCTACCTGCGGGTCATCGTGCTGATGTTCTTCAGCGAACCGCAGGCGGACGGGCCCAGCGTCGCGGTGCCGAGCGTCATGACGACCTCGGCCATCGCGGTCGGCGTGGTGGTGACGGTGGTGCTCGGTGTGGCGCCGCAGTACTTCCTCGATCTGGCGGGTCATGCGGGGGTGTTCGTGCGGTGATGCGCTGATCGCTCGTCAATCACCGTTCCCCCGTACGACACTGTGTACGAAGCGCCGCCGGATTACCTCAACTGAGCGCGTCTGGCGGCGCTTTATGTTGCACCGGTGACAACGAGCGCGCGGAAACGGTAGGAACTCAAGGCATGAGTTGTGTGATTCTCCGCAAGCAAGAAGGCGGATATCAAGGAAAACAGGGCGGTATCTTCACGGAGGGGGTGTCCGCCGAGTCGGTGGGGGCCAAGGGGCTGTGCCTGCACGTGCTGCACATCCCCGCGAACTCCAAAGGAGCACCGCATCTGCACGCGGGGCACGAATCGGCCATCTACGTGGTCAACGGCGTGCACGAGATCTGGCACGGAGAGGACCTGGAGAACCACGACACGCTGTACCCGGGTGACATGGTGTACGTGCCGGCGAACATGCCGCACATGCCGGTCACGGGCGAGGAGCCGGTCACCGTGGTGGTGGCCCGCACCGACCCCCGCGAACAGGAGTCGGTGCACCTGCTGTCGCCGCGTGACCCCTGACGGTCCCGGAGCACGGTGAGCGTGGATGCAGGACCCCGGGGCCGGGAGCGGAACGGCCGCCCTCAGTTGCCGGGGTATTCCCGCACCTTGCGGCCCTTGTCGGTGTCCTCCACCGTGTCGTGCGGCTTACCGGCCCCCTTGTCCAGGACGCCGGACTTGTCCAGCTTGTCGAGCTTGTCGGAAAGGCCCGGAAGGTCGCGCAGCGCGCCGGGGTCCTTCGGCAGCTTCGCCGGGGCCTCGGCGACCTTGGAGTAGGTGTCGCTCTCGCCCCCGTTCCAGGTGACCTTCAGCGAGGAAGCCGTCACCTCGGCCACCTTGCCGGTGGCGCGCTCCTCGCCGATGCCGGCCGGGCACTTGAGCACCAGCGAACTGTCGGCGCCCGCCGTCATCACCCGGCCCGTGCAGACCTTCTTCTCGGTGCTCCGCAGCAGCGAGGCGGCGTCGCCCACCACCGTCAGGGTGAGGGTCTGGCCGTCCGCCTTCGTCGACCAGACGCCCGGCAGCCCGGCCTTGCCCTCGGCGCCCCCGGCCTTCCCGCCCTTGTCGGGGGAGGACTCGGCGGGCTTCTCGCCGCCGGCCGCCGGCTTGTCCTTGGCGTTCTTGCCGTCGCCGTCGTCGCCGCTTCCGCAGCCGCCCACCAGCAGCGCGATGGCCGCCGCCGCGGCCACCGCCCCCGATATCCGCGCTGAGGTGCGCACGTGCCCTCCTCGGTCGTTCGTCTCCCTGGCCTTCCGCAGGGTCACGACAACCTAGCAGCTCAGCAGGGGGCGGCAGGGCCCGGCACGGTGGTACGGCGGCGGGCCCGGGCAGGCCGGCGGCGAGCCCGCAGAAAGGCCGGCGGCGGGTTTTCCACAGGGGGCGCCGCACATGTCACCACAGCCGCCTATCGTGGCGGCATGCTTGTGGAGAGTGCCGAGGGAACCGGCGGAACGCCCGAGACCGCAGCGCTGCGTGTGCTGCGCCGAGTCTTCGGCTACGACGCGTTCCGGGGGCAGCAGGAGGCCGTCATCGAGCACGTCGTCGACGGCGGTGACGCGGTGGTGCTGATGCCGACCGGCGGCGGCAAGTCGCTCTGCTACCAGATCCCGGCACTGGTCAGACCCGGTACGGGCGTGGTCGTCTCCCCCCTGATCGCCCTCATGCAGGACCAGGTGGACGCGCTGCGCGCCCTGGGCGTCCGCGCCGGGTTCATCAACTCCACACTCGACTTCGACCAGCGGCGTGTGGTGGAGGCCGAGTTCCTGGCGGGCGAACTCGACCTGCTCTACCTGGCGCCCGAGCGGCTGCGCCTGGAGGCGACGACGGCCCTGCTGGACCGCGCCAAGGTCTCACTGTTCGCGATCGACGAGGCCCACTGCGTCGCCCAATGGGGGCACGATTTCCGGCCCGACTACCTGTCCCTCTCCATGCTCGGCGAGCGCTGGCCCGACGTGCCGCGGGTCGCACTGACGGCCACCGCCACCCGCGCCACCCACCAGGAGATCGTCCAGCGGCTGGGGCTGTCCGGTGCACGCGACTTCGTCGCCAGCTTCGACCGGCCCAACATCCAGTACCGCATCGTCCCCAAGAACGACCCGAAGAAACAGCTCCTGCGCTTCCTCAAGGAGGAGCACCCGGGCGACGCGGGCATCGTCTACTGCCTGTCCCGCAACGCCGTCGAGCGCACCGCCGAGTTCCTGTGCCGCAACGGCATCGAGGCGGTGCCCTACCACGCGGGCCTCGACGCGGGCACCCGCGCCGCCCACCAGGCGCGGTTCCTGCGCGAGGACGGCCTGGTGGTGGTGGCCACCATCGCCTTCGGCATGGGCATCGACAAACCCGACGTCCGCTTCGTGGCCCATCTGGACCTGCCCAAGTCCGTCGAGGGCTACTACCAGGAGACCGGACGCGCCGGACGGGACGGCCAGCCCTCCACCGCCTGGCTCGCCTACGGGCTCCAGGACGTCGTCCAGCAGCGCAAAATGATCGAGAACGGCGAGGGTGACCCGGCCTTCCAGCGCCGGGCCCGCAGCCATCTGGACGCCATGCTCTCGCTCTGCGAGACGGTCAGCTGCCGGCGCGGACAGCTGCTCGCCTACTTCGGGCAGGCACCCGAGGAGGGTGCGGCCCAGGTCTCGTGCGGCAACTGCGACACGTGTCTGTCCCCGCCCGAGTCGTGGGACGGCACCGTTCCGGCGCAGATGGTGCTCTCCACCGTGGTGCGGCTCAAGCGGGAGCGGGGCCAGAAGTTCGGCGCGGGGCAGATCGTGGACATCCTGCTGGGCCGCCGTACGGCCAAGGTCATCCAGTTCGACCACGACACGCTGTCCGTCTTCGGCATCGGCACCGAGCTGGGCGAGGCCGAGTGGCGCGGCGTCGTCCGCCAGCTGATCGCCCAGGGGCTGCTGGAGGTCGAGGGCGAACACGGCACGCTCGTGCTCACCGACGCCAGCGCGACGGTGCTGCGCGGCGAGCGGCAGGTGCGGATGCGCAAGGACCCCCGTCCGGCGGCCGTGCGGTCCGAGGCGGCCGGCGGGTCCCGGCAGCGGAAGGGCTCCGTCCCGGCGGATCTGCCCGAGGAGGCCCGGCCGCTGTTCGAGACACTGCGGGCATGGCGGGCCCAGCAGGCCCGCGAGCAGGGTGTTCCGGCCTATGTCGTCTTCCACGACGCGACGCTCCGCGAGGTCGCGGTCCGGCGCCCCGCCACCCTCGGCGAACTGGGCGGCATCACCGGTGTGGGGGAGAAGAAACTGGCCACCTACGGAGAGAGCTTGCTGGCCGCCCTGGCCGAGGGCGCACAGCAGGACCCCGGCGCGGAGCCGGTGGACGCGGAGCCTGCCGGCGCGGAGCCCGCTTAGACGGCACCCGCCGAGGACGGCTCCTGGGCGGAGGCGGTCACGGTTCCTTCCACTCCGGCGTGAGCACGGGCGAGGGCACGCCCACGCGCGGGTCCGAGGGAGCCGAGGGCCCAGGGCACGGTCCGACTCGGACGAGGGCGATGCCCTGGGGCGGCCCGCCCAGCGGGCGGCCGTCCCGGCCCTCGACCAATACGGAGCCGACCTCCTCCGGTCCCCGGCAGCGCTGGTACTCCTCGCCGAGATAGCCGGCCGCGATCCGCCGGGCCACCTGCTGGGCGCCGGCGGTGTGCGGAAGATCGGTGGAGATCACCACGCCGGCCGTGCCGCCCCGCTGGTGGATGCCGGTGATGTGCCGCTTGTCGGCCTCCCGCCGCGCCGAACGCTGCGCGGGGCTGAGGGGTTCGGCGGGCGGCTTGCCGGCCGCGGGCGCGGGTTCGGCCGGGGTGGCGGGCGGCGGGGGCGGGCTGGTGTCCTCCGGTACGGTCCGCACCGCGGAGGCGGCCCACAGCCCGCCCGCCAGCCCTCCCGCGAGCAGTACGACACTTCCGGCGCCGGTTCCCAGCCGCCGCAGCACCCGCACCGCCGTCTCCCCGCGTCCCACCGTTCGCTCCCCCTCGCCGTTGTGGGCGACAACGGTAGCGCTCCCCCGACGCCCGCCCAGGACCCGTATCCGACGGCATCGCGGCCCGCCGGGAGGGCCGGCGGGCCGCGCCGGCTGAAGGCGTTCCCTCGGGCCCCGGTTCGCCGAGCCACGGGGAGAGCGGGGGCCGCGGCGCGGCGCACCTTGGCGGCCTGGAGGGAGCGCTCAGCAGCTCGGCCGCCCCCTGGGCCGGGGAGCTCGGACGCTTGCTTGGTCCGGGGCCCGGGGTGGTGCACAGCTGGCCCCGGGGCTGGGGAGACGGACGTCCGCCCGGCCCGGGGGCGGGTGGTCCTCGGACACTTGCCCACCACCCGGGCCCGGGGCGCTCGGACGTTCGCCCGGGTCCGGGGCCCTGTGGTGCTCGCGAGGTTGCCCGGGCCCGGGCTCGGGGGTTCGGAAGGTCGGTCGCCCTCCGGCCGGGGGTGGTCGGTCGCCGGCCCGGGGCCGGGGCCCTGCGGTGGCGGGCGGGCCGGAAGGGGGCGTCCGTCCGCCAGGGGCCGGGGCCCTGCGGTGCTCGCAGGGTCGTCCGGGCCCGGGCTCCGAGGGTTTCAGACCCTGGCCGTTCCCCGGGCCGGGGGCCCGGACGTTCGCCCGGTCCGGGCCCCCAGGGGTGCTCAGGCGTTCGGCAGGACGCGGCCGGTGACCTCGCCGAGGCCGATGCGGGTGCCGTCGGGGCCGGGCGCCCAGGCGCGGAGGGTCACTTCGTCGCCGTCCTCCAGGAACGTCCGCTCGCCGTCGGGGAGTTCGAGTGGCTCGTTCCCGCCCCAGGTCAGCTCCAGCAGACAGCCGCGCTGTCCCTTCTCGGGGCCGCTGACGGTGCCGGACGCGTACAGGTCACCGGTGCGCAGCGAGGCGCCGTTGACGGTGAGGTGGGCGAGTTGCTGGGCCGCCGTCCAGTACATCCCCGAGAACGGCGGCTCGGCGATCACGTGCCCGTTCAGTTCGACCGTGATCCGCAGGTCGTAGCCGCCGGGTTCGATGCCGTCGGCCGCGTCGTCCAGGTACGGCAGCAGGGGGAAGTCGCGGCTGGGCGGCGCGACGCGGGCGGCGTCCAGGGCGTCCAGGGGGGTGATCCACGGCGAGACGGAGGTGGCGAAGGACTTGCCCAGGAAGGGCCCGAGCGGCACGTACTCCCACGCCTGGATGTCCCGCGCCGACCAGTCGTTGACCAGCGTCACGCCGAAGACGTGCTCGCGGAAGTCCGCCAGCGCCACCGGGCGGCCCTGCTGGCTGGGGGTGCCGACGACGAAGCCGACCTCCGCCTCGATGTCGAGCCGCTGCGAGGGTCCGAAGACGGGCGCCGTCTCCTGCGGGGGCTTGCGCTGCCCCTGGGGGCGGACGACGGGGGTGCCGGAGACGACGACGGTGCCGGCGCGGCCGTGGTAACCGATCGGCAGGTGCTTCCAGTTGGGCGTGAGCGCGTCGCTGTCGGGGCGGAAGATGCGGCCGACGTTCGTGGCGTGGTGCTCGCTGGCGTAGAAGTCGACGTAGTCGGCGACCTCGAAGGGCAGATGGAGCTGTACGCCGCTGAGCGGCAGCAGGTGGCGGGCCGCGGTCTCGCGGTGCGCTTCCTCGGTCAGCCAGGAGCGCACCTGGGACCGCACGGCCTGCCAGACCGGGCGGCCGGCGGCCAGCAGGGGGTTGAGCGAGGGGGCGCGCAGCACCTCCGCGTGCGCCGAGCCGAAGGCGTCGGCGGCGGCGCCCAGGTCGAGCACGTCATCGCCGTACCGGACGCCGAGCCGGCGGTGGCCGGGCCGGTCCGGGGTGCTGAAGAGGCCGTACGGGAGGTTGTCCGGGCCGAAGAGAGTGTCACTCATGCGGGTCACGTTATGAGAAGTGGTCTCTTCGGCCCAGACCCTCACGGGATCATCCGGCCGTGCGCGGGATGCGGCGCTCCCAGCTGCGCCGGAAGATCTCCGTCTCGCCTTCCCAGCAGACGACTTCGTTGTGCGCGATGAAGTCGTCGCGGTCGGCGCCGAGTTCGGAGCGGGTCTCGACGCGGGTGCTCCAGCCCGTCTCGGGGCGCCGCAGTCCGACCTCCCAGCGGGAGACGGCCCGTGCGCTGAGCGGGTCGTCCTCCTTGACGGTGTAGGTCTCCAGGGCGTTCTCGGTGAATTCGAGGCCGTCGGGGTAGACGCGGGTGCCGCCGTAGCGGGGGTCGACCTCCAGCCGCCATTCGCCGGCGGCCACGTCCCGTACCAGGAGGCGTTCGGGGCGCGCATCGCCGGCTTCGGGGTAGCGGACGCCGAGCGGTTCGGCCTGTTCGGGCTCGGCGAACCGGATGGCGGGGGCGCCCTCGTCGGCCGCCGGGTCGCGGACGGGCAGCTCCAGCGCGCTGGCGGCGGGGTCGAGTTCCCAGCCGGCGGCGCTGTCGGCCTGGGGCCAGATCCAGGGCCAGTACGCGGAGGAGAGCGCGAGCCGGATGCGGTGCCCGGCGGGGAACGCGTGTCCGATCCCGTTGAGTTCGAAGGTCACGTCCTCGGTGGCGCCCGGCTCCCAGGGGACGACCTTGTCGCGACCGTGCCGGGCGGTCAGGTTGAGGACGCCGCGGGTCACCAGGGTGGAGGAGCCGTCGGGCGCCACGTCGCACACGCGGGCGATGATCTGTCCGCGCGGCACCCGCGAGGTGACGCGCAGCCGCACGCGCGGCCTCCCCAGCACCTCGACGCGTCCGTCCAGTACGGCGGAGTCGAAGCAGACCGACCGGCCGTCCTCCTCGCGCTGGTCGGGCGGCAGGTCGGCGTCGTTGCCGAACGGGAAGAAGCGGCCGGCGTCCACCCCGGTGTGCTGCGGGGAGCGCACCAGGAACGGGCCGCTGCCGGGCAGTTCGTAGGAGGTCATGGTGACGGCGGGGGAGGGCCAGGCCGTGTCGCCCACCCAGCGGCCGGGCAACCGGTCGTAGACCGTGGCGGGCGGGTGCGACTCGCTGATCCAGGAGCGCAGCAGCGGTTCGTCCATGACGCCGGTGTCCTGGTCCTTGAGCCAGTGGTCCCACCAGCGCAGCGTCTCCTGGAGGAACCCGATGGCCGGCCCGGGCGGCAGTCCGCGGTCCGGGTACTGGTGGGACCAGGGGCCGATCAGACCGCGCACCGGGGCGTCGCCGGCCTCGGGCAGGTTCTCGACCAGCCGCAGCACGGTGTCGCGGTAGGGGTCGTGCCAGCCGCCGACCGCCAGGACGGCGGCCTTGATCGACGGGTAGTCCTCGCAGGCGCTGCCGTGCCGCCAGTAGGCGTCGCGCGTCTGGTGGTCCAGCCAGGTGTGGATGAACGGCTCGACCTTCTCCATGCGGCGCAGCCACATGTCCCGCCAGGCGTCGCCGACCTGTGCCGGGTCCGGCGGCCGGGAGACGAAGGCGAGCATGGTCGAGGCCCAGGCGTGCATGTCCACGGCGAGGACGGAGCCGCCCATGTAGTGGACGTCGTTGTCGTAGCGGTCGTCGGTGGAGCAGACGGTGACGATGGCCTTGAGCGCTTCGGGGGCACGCGCGGCGAGCTGGAGGCTGTTGAAGCCGCCCCAGGAGATGCCGAACATGCCGACCTTGCCGTTGGACCACGGCTGTGCGGCCAGCCAGGCGATGACGGCCTCGCCGTCGGCCAGTTCCTGCTCGTCGTACTCGTCCCCGGGCATGCCCTCGGAGTTGCCGTGGCCGCGGACGTCGACGCGGACGGAGGCGTAGCCGTGGCCCGCGTACCAGGGGTGGCGCTGGGCGTCGCGGGGGGCGGTCCAGTCGCTCAGCCGGTAGGGCAGGTATTCCAGGAGGACGGGTACCGGCTCGTCGGTGACGGGCCGCCACATGCGCGCGTAGAGCCGTTCGCCGCTCGGCATGGGGATCCACACGTCTTCGCGGACGACGCGATGGGGGAACTGGTCGGGGGTGCGGATGTTCATAAACGTAAATCCTCGAACATGTGCCGAAAGATCCCGGTAACCGGGGTCGGCCGGGCGGAACCGTCAGTGGACCGGGTGCATGGTGCGGCGCAGCCAGGGCGCCACGGCGAAGACGGCCAGGGCGACGACGACGGCCACGGCTCCGTTGAGCGTGAAGTAGAGGCTGTCGGAGATCTGCCCGTAGAACTTCACCGTCTGCGCCTGGATACCGGTGGCCAGGGCCAGCGAGAGGAACCACAGGGCAAGCGCCTGGCTGCTGAACGCGGCCGGCGCCAGCTTGCTCGTCGCCGAGAGCCCCGTCGACTCCAGCAGCACGTCGCCGACACCGATGAAGAGCACCGCCAGCACGATCCACACCAGGGAGATCTCCCAGCCGGTGCCCGAGGTGCCCAGCAGCGTGGGCACCAGCACCAGGAACCCGAGGCCGCCCAGCAGCACTCCCAGCGCCAGCTTGTTCGAGGCGTGCGGCTGTCGCGGGCCCATCCGCTGCCAGGCGCCGGCGATGAACGGCGCCGACAGCACGGAGACGGCGCCCAGCGCGGAGCTGATCCAGCTGGAGGGCACGTGGTAGCCGAACACACTGGTGTTGACGTGCTGGTCGGTCAGCAGCACCAGCACGGTGTACGACTGGAAGAGCACGAAGTTGAACGCCACGGAGGCCAGCCACAGCACCAGGAAGGGCCGCAGCCTGCCGCGTTCCTCGCGGGTCACCCGGGGGCTGCGCCACAGCACGGTGAAGTAGACGATGGGCGCGGCCATCGACACGTACGTCAGCGCGTCCACGAAACCGGACAGGGTCAGCGCGCCGGCCAGTGAGAGGGCGACACAGACGGCGGCGACCGCCAGTACGCCGCCCACGATCAGCCATACGGCGCGCCGCATGGCGGCGGGCGGCAGCGGGAACTCCGCGCCCTCCTTGCGCCCGGCCAGGTTCCGGCGCCCGGCGATGTACTGGATGATGCCCAGTGTCATGCCCACGGCCGCCGCGGAGAAGCCCCAGTGCCAGTCGATGTCCTCACCCAGCAGCCCGGTGATGATGGGGCCGAGGAAGGCGCCGACGTTGATGCTCATGTAGTACAGCGAGAAACCGGCGTCCCGGCGCTCGTCGGTGGCCGAGTACAGCTTGCCGACCATGGCGGCCACGTTCGGCTTCAGCATGCCGGTGCCGGCGCTGATGAGGCCGAGCCCGATCCAGGTGAAGGCCGGCACCGGTACGGCCATCGCGTAGTGGCCGCAGGCGATGAGGAACCCGCCGTAGAGCACCGAACGGTACGAGCCGAGCATCCGGTCGGCGATCCAGCCGCCCGCCACCGAGAGCAGGTAGACGAGCGTGCTGTAGCCGGCCGCGACGGAGGCCGCGGCCCCCGGCTCCATGTCCAGGCCGCCGTCGGCGGTGGTGGCCGAGAAGAACAGCACCAGGATGGCCTGCATCCCCAGGAAGGAGAACCGCTCCCACACCTCCAGCCCGGAGAGCGTCAGCAGGCCGCGCGGCTGTCCCAGCAGGTCGCGGCCCCCTTCCGGGCCGGTCTCCTGCGGTCCGGCGGACCGCGTAGGGTTTGCGCCTCGGTCCCTTCCGTCCGGTGCGGGGTGGGGGCGGGATCTGGGGGGCACGGTGTGGCTCCTGACACGTTCGGCGATTCGAGTGCTGCTGCTGTCCCGAATGCTTCTTCGCAAACCTCACTCTGCGGGTGACGTGCAACATATCCCGTAAATCCCCTCATGGCGCGCCAAGAGCGTTCTGCTGGGCGGGCGCCGACCGTGATCGTTATGTGACCGGTTACGCTGCCAGGAGAGGGCGGCCCGAGCGCGGGTACGCCGTCCGACAGGAGAGCCGAGAAGAAGGACCGAACCGCACCCGCCGGTGCCGCCGCCGGTGCCGGACAACCCGTACCCGTTCGTTCCACGTACGCAGACAGGAGTACCCCTCGTGACCGTCGTCGGGCCCTTCGGGCTGAGCGTGCGGGACCAGGCTCTCGAAGCCGATGTCCTGGCCGGGTTGGCGGCCGTCGAGGAGGGCCTCATCGAGGCCACCAAGAGCGACGTGCCCTTCATAACGGAGGCGGCACAGCACCTGGTGCGCGCCGGGGGGAAGAGGTTCCGGCCGCTGCTGGTCATGCTGGGGGCGCAGTTCGGCGACCCGCACGCGCCGGGCATCGTGCCCTCGGCGGTGGTCGTGGAGCTGACCCACCTCGCGACGCTCTACCACGACGACGTCATGGACGAGGCCGACGTCCGGCGCGGGGTGCCCAGCGCCAACGCCAACTGGGGCAACTCGGTCGCCGTCCTCACCGGTGACTTCCTCTTCTCCCGGGCCTCCCACATACTGGCCGACCTCGGCCCGGAGGCCGTCCGCATCCAGGCGCAGGCGTTCGAGCGGCTGGTCACCGGCCAGATCATGGAGACGGCCGGCCCCAGCGAGGGCAACGACGCCATCGACCACTACCTCGAAGTGATCGCGGGCAAGACGGGCTCCCTCATCGCCGTCGCCGGCCGGTACGGCGCCATGATGTCCGGCGCCGACGAGCGGACCGTCTCGGTACTCACCCAGTACGGCGAACGCATCGGGGTCGCCTTCCAGCTCGCCGACGACGTCCTCGACATCGCCAGCGACGAACACGAGTCGGGCAAGACCCCCGGCACCGACCTGCGCGAGGGCATCGCCACCCTGCCGGTGCTCTACCTGCGCGCCCGCGCCGCCGAACCGGACGCCACCCGCGAGGACCGGGAACTGTGCGCACTGCTCGACGGCGACCTCACCGACGACGCCCGGCTCGCCGACGCGCTCGCCCGGCTGCGTGTCCACCCCGCACTCGAACAGGCCCGCCGCGCCACCGTCCGGTACGCCGACGAGGCCCGCGAGATGCTGGCGCCGCTCCCCGACAACGCGGCCAAGGAAGCCCTCTCCGCGCTGTGCACGGCGGTCGTGGACCGGGCGGGCTGAGCCCCTGCCGGCGGGCCGCCCCGCGGCCCCGCGCCCCGGGACGTCCACCGGGTCGCGGCCCGAACTGGGGCCGCTCCTGCCACAGATGACACACCCGGACGCCAACCGAAAGGCGGAGGGCCGTCATCCCGGGGGAGTAGCGCGAATTGCCCCGGCGGCTGACGCGGTGAAGCGACGGATTTGTTGCCATGGGAGCACCACCCCGGCACCGATTCGGGTGAGAATGGCGGCGAGGGGTGGACGAGTGCGACCTTTCCAGCCGCCGCCGAGCACGGAGGTAGGACAGACACATGGCACAGATCCGACCGAACAACTCCCGGCGCAAAGCGGTGCGGTACGGCGTACCGGTCGCCGTCGCCGGAGTCGCCGCGGCGACCGTCGGCCTGGTACCCGCACTCGCCAGCTCGGGTGATCCGGACCTGCCGAAGATCAGCGCCGAGGAGCTGGTCACCAAGATGGCCAAGGCAGACGTGGACCACCTGTCCGGCACCGTGCGGATCAGCACCGACCTGGGCCTGCCGTCTCTGCCCGGCGGCTCCGGCGGCGGCGTGCACGGCCCCGGGGCCCAGGGCGAGGACGGCTCCTCGGCCGCACCGGACGCCTCGCCCGCGAACAAGCTGGCCGAGCTGGCCTCCGGCGAGCACACCCTCCGGTTCGCCGCGGACGGCCCCGACAAGCAGCGGGTCTCCGTGCTGGAGGACGCCGCCGAGTACAGCGTCATCCACAACGGCCGCGACCTGTGGGCGTACGACAGCGCCGCGGACGCCGCCTGGCACAGCACCGCACCCGAGGGGGCGCGCGGCCACGGGAAGAAGAGCGGCGGCGAGGGCAGGGCGCCGGCCGCACCGACCCCGCAGGAGGCCGCGAAGCGGGCCCTCGACGCGGTCGGCAAGTCGGCCTCCGTCAGCGTGGACGGCACCGCGAAGATCGCCGGGCGGGACGCCTACCAGCTCGTACTGCGGCCCAAGGACGCGCCGGACACCACCGTCGGGGCGATCCGCATAGCGGTGGACGCGGACAAGGGCGTTCCGCTGCGGTTCACCCTGGAGCCGAAGCAGGGCGGCAAGCCCGTCGTCGACGTCGCCTACACGAAGATCGACTTCGGCAGGCCGGACGCCGGAGGCTTCGACTTCACCCCGCCGAAGGGCACCAAGGTCACCGAGGGGAAGCCGCAGGCGGGCGAGGCCCGGGCGCACCGGAGCCCGGCCGGGCTGCCGGACCTGTCCGGGCTGGAGGTCGTCAACAAGTCCGCCGGGGACTGGAACAAGGTCGCCAAGTTCGACACCGGTATGCAGGGCGGTCTCGGCGACGGGAAGACCGGCGGCGAGGCCGGGCAGCTGCTGGACCGCTTCACCGACAAGGCCGAGGGCGACTTCGGCACCGGCCGCGTCTTCACCACCCGCCTGGTGAACGCGCTGATCACCGACGACGGCGAGGTCTACGTCGGCGCCGTCACGAAGGACGGTCTGGTCAAGGCCGCCGACCGGGACGCACGCAGGTAACCGGGAGGCGGACGCCCGTCGCGGCGGCGGAACGAGCAGCCGTCGCGACGGGCGGCACCCGGCCGCCGGCCGACGGAGGCCGCGCCGGACGGGAACGGCGTTTCCGGTCCGCCGTCCGGGGCGGACAGCCGCGCCGGCCCCGGGCCGGGGAAGGACAGCCGCGCCGGTCTGCGGGGCGGGGAAGGACAGCCGCGCCGGTCTGCGGGGCGGGGAAGGACAGCCGCGCCGGTCCCCGGGGCCGGCGAAAGACAGCCGCGCCGGTCCGCCGGCCGGACGAGGAGCTTCGTAGCGAGAGGGGCACATGAGCGAGCCGACCGCCGCACGCGACGACGACAGCGCGGTGATCTCCACCCGGGGTCTCACCAAGCGCTACCGCGGCGGCCAGCTCGCCGTCGACGCCCTCGACCTGACCGTGCCCCGCGGCAGCGTCTTCGGCTTCCTCGGGCCCAACGGCTCGGGCAAGACGACGACCATCCGCATGCTGCTCGGCCTCATCGAACCCACCGGCGGCACCGCGCACGTGCTGGGCGCACCCATGCCCGGCTCGGTACGGCAGGTGCTGCCCCGCATCGGCGCCCTCATCGAGGGGCCCGCCCTCTACGGCTTCCTCTCCGGCCGCGACAACCTGCTGCGCTACGACGCGGCCGACCCGACCGCGGACCCGGGCACCCGCGGCGCACGGGTCGGCCGGGCCCTGGAGCGCGTGGGCCTGTCGGCGGCGGCCGGGCGGAAGGCGCGCACCTACTCGCTGGGTATGAAGCAACGCCTGGGACTGGCCGCCGCACTGCTCCAGCCGCGCGAGCTGCTCGTCCTCGACGAACCCACCAACGGACTCGACCCGCAGGGCATGCGGGAGATCCGCTCCCTGGTACGCGAACTGTCGGGCGACGGCATCACCGTCTTCCTCTCCTCCCACCTGCTCGACGAGATCGAACAGGTCTGCACCCACGCCGCCGTCATGCACCGCGGCCGGCTCGTCACCCAGGGCACGGTCGCCGAACTGTCGGCGGGCGCACGCGGCAGACTGACCGTCACCACCCCGGACCCCGGTGACGCCGCCCGGGTGCTCAAGGAGCACGGTGTGACGGATCTGGTCACCGACGGGGAAGAGGTCACCGGCGATCCGCCGCCGGGCGATCCGGCCGCCCTGAACGCCGCACTGGTGCGCTCCGGCGTACGGGTGCGTGCCTTCGGCCTGCGGCGGGTGTCGCTGGAGGACGCGTTCGTCTCGCTCACCGGGGAGGGTTTCGATGTCGCGGGCTGAAGCACCGCCGGCCGGTGCCGCGCAGCATCCGGCCCCGACTGTCGGCGCCCTGTGGACTCTGGGGCTGTTCCGCAGCGAACTGCTGGTCACCTTCCGGCGCTGGCGCACCCTGGCCCTGCTCGCGGTGCTGGCCGCCGTACCGGTCGTGGTCGGCCTCGCGGTGCGCATCGAGACACGGGACGGGGGGTCGATAGGCGGAGGCGCCGAGGGAGGGCCCGCGTTCATCTCCCAGGTGACCAACAACGGGCTCTTCCTCGTCTTCACCTCACTGGCCGCCACCTTGCCGTTCTTCCTGCCGATGACGGTCGGTGTGGTGGCGGGCGACGCCGTGGCGGGCGAGGCGGGCGCGGGCACCCTGCGCTATCTGCTGGTCGCCCCGGCGGGACGGACCCGGCTGCTGGCCGCCAAGTTCACCGCCGTGCTGGCCTTCTGTCTGGTCGCCACCCTCACGGTGGCCGTCTTCGCCCTGGTCACCGGCGCCCTCCTCTTCCCCACGGGTGAGGTCACGCTGCTGTCGGGGACCTCCGTCTCCTTCGGCGAAGGGCTCGCCAGGGCGCTGGCCATCGCGCTGGCGGTCGCCGTCAGCCTGGTCGGTCTCGCGGCGCTGGGCCTGTTCGTCTCGACGCTGACCGACAGCGGTGTCGCCGCCATGGCGGCGACGGTCGGACTGCTGATCACGGTGCAGATCCTCAACGCCATCCCGCAGCTGGAGGCCGTCCAGCCGTTCCTCTTCCCGCACCACTGGCTCAGCTTCGCCGACCTGCTGCGGGACCCGGTCTACTGGGACGGCATCGTCAAGAACCTCGGCCTCCAGGCGGCCTACACGGCGGTGTTCGCCTCCGCCGCCTGGGCCCGGTTCTCCACGCGCGACGTCACCGTCTGACCGGCGGGCGGGCCCCCGCGAGGGTCAGGGCTTGGCCGCGGGGCGCTCGGGGGCCTCGGAGACCTCGGCCACCGCGGAGGCCGCACCCTCCTCGCCCTGGACGCGGGCGCGTTCGGCCGCGGCGCGCAGCGCGGCCCGGCCGCGGCGCGCGTTGCGCAGCGCGTCCCAGGTCAGGATGCACAGGGCCAGCCAGACCAGGCCGAAGCCCGCCCAGCGCTCCGGCGGCATCTCCTCGTGGAAGACCGTCAGACCCAGGACGAACATGAACGCCGGGGCCAGGTACTGGAGCAGCCCGATCGTGGACAGCGGCAGCCGCACGGCCGCGCTCCCGAAGAAGATCAGCGGCAGCGCGGTCGCCACACCGGCGCAGGCCAGCAGCAGGGCGTGGCCGAGCCCGTCCGTGGTGAAGGACGAGTCGCCGCGCACCCCCAGGTAGACGAGGAAGCCGAGCGCGGGCAGGAACTGCACGGCGGTCTCGGCGCTGAAGCCCTCCACGCCGTCCAGCTTGATGTGCTTCTTGATCAGCCCGTAGGTGGCGAAGGTCAGCGCCAGGCTGAGGGAGAGCCAGGGCAGCTTGCCGTAGGCCACGGACATCACGACGACCGCGAGGGCGCCGACACCGACGGCCACCCACTGGGCGGTGCGCAGCCGCTCCCGGAGCAGCAGCACGCCGAAGGCGATGGAGACGAGCGGGTTGATGAAGTAGCCGAGGGACGATTCGAGCACCATGTCGGCGCTGACCGACCAGATGAACAGTCCCCAGTTGAGGGAGATCACCGCAGCGGCCAGGACGACCAGGCCCAGGGTCTTGGGCCGGCGTATCAGCTCGGTCACCCAGGACCAGCGGCGCAGCAGTGCGAGGATCACCACGGCGGTCGGCAGCGACCACACCATGCGGTGGGCCAGCACCTCACCGGCTCCGGTGTCCGCGAGGGCGTGCCAGTACAGCGGGAGGAGCCCCCACATGCCGTACGCCGCGAATCCGAACAACAGACCGGTGCGCTGCGCGCTCTGCGTTGCCATGGGCCCTCCCTGTCTTCGGTTCCGGATCTGGCGTACCAGCCTGTCGAAGGTAGCGGGACGCATCCCCTCTTGTCATTTCCGTACCAGCTTATGGTCCTGTCATCGGCTCCGCCGCAGGCCGGCGGGCATCCGGTCGCAGGCCAAGAGGGTCGGAGGCGAGACATGACGCGGCCCGGCACCCGCGTGGGGTGCCGGGCCGTATCGGGTCCGTCGGTCGTCGGTCTCAGCCGACGACCGTCCAGGTGTCGTTGCCGTGCAGCAGCGCGGACAGATCACCCTTGCCGTTCTGTTCGACAGCGCGTTCGAGCTGGCCGGCCATCTCGTCGTCGTACACCGGCCGCCGCACGTCCCGCAGCACCCCGATCGGGGTGTGGTGCAGCGTCGTCGGGTCGGCGAGCCGGGAGAGGGCGAACGCGGTCGTCGGCGAGGCCGCCTGCGCGTCGTGCACCAGCACCCTGTCGGTGCCCTCCTCGCGGACGTCCACGATGCGCAGATCGCCGGTGGCCGGGTCGCGGACCACGCCCTTGGAGCCCAGCCCGTCCTCGGCCGGCGCGCCGAAACGGATCGGCTGCCCGTGCTCCAGCGGGATGACGGCCTCCTGCGCCTGCTGCTTGTCCTTGAGGACCTCGAAGGCGCCGTCGTTGAAGATGTTGCAGTTCTGGTAGATCTCCACCAGCGCCGACCCCGGGTGGTCGGCGGCGGCCCGCAGCACACCGGTGAGGTGCTTGCGGTCCGAGTCGACCGTACGGGCGACGAAGGACGCCTCGGCGCCCAGCGCCAGCGACACCGGGTTGAACGGGGTGTCCAGCGAGCCCATCGGCGTCGACTTCGTGATCTTGCCGGACTCCGAGGTCGGGCTGTACTGGCCCTTGGTGAGCCCGTAGATCCGGTTGTTGAACAGCAGGATCTTCAGGTTCACATTGCGCCGCAGCGCGTGGATGAGGTGGTTGCCGCCGATGGACAGCGCGTCGCCGTCACCGGTGACCACCCACACGCTCAGGTCCCGCCGCGAGGTCGCCAGACCGGTCGCGATGGCCGGGGCGCGGCCGTGGATGGAGTGCATCCCGTAGGTGTTCATGTAGTACGGGAACCGGCTGGAGCAGCCGATGCCGGAGACGAAGACGATGTTCTCCTTCGCCAGCCCCAGCTCCGGCATGAACCCCTGCACCGCCGCGAGCACGGCGTAGTCACCGCACCCCGGGCACCAGCGCACTTCCTGGTCGGACTTGAAGTCCTTCATCGACTGCTTGCCCACCGCCCGCGGCACCAGCGACAGTGCCTCGGACACCGGGGCCCCGGCCGGTGTGCCCGGGGCGGTCTCCTGCGTGAGACCGGGAGAAGTCTCAGCCATGTGCGAGGGCCTCCTTGAGTGCGGTCGCGAGCTGCTCCGCCTTGAAGGGCAGCCCTCTGACCTGCGTGAACGACTGGGCGTCGACCAGATACCGGGCGCGGACGAGGGTGGCGAGCTGACCGAGGTTCATCTCGGGGACGATCACCTTCTCGTACCCGCGCAGCACCTCGCCGAGGTTCCGCGGGAACGGGTTGAGGTGACGCAGATGCGCCTGCGCGATCTCGTCGCCGCCCTTGCGGATCCGCCGCACCGCCGCGGTGATCGGCCCGTAGGTGGAGCCCCAGCCCAGCACCAGCACCTTGGCGTTGCCGCCCGGGTCGCTCACCTCGATGTCCGGCACCTCGATGCCGTCCACCTTCGCCTGCCGGGTCCGGACCATGAAGTCGTGGTTGGCCGGGTCGTAGGAGATGTTCCCGGTGCCGTCCTGCTTCTCGATGCCGCCGATGCGGTGCTCCAGCCCCGGCGTACCCGGCACCGCCCACGGGCGGGCCAGCGTCTGCGGGTCGCGCTTGTACGGCCAGAACACCTCGGTGCCGTCCGCCAGCTCGTGGTTGGGCCCGGCGGCGAACTGCACCCGCAGGTCCGGCAGCTCCGCCACGTCGGGGATCCGCCACGGCTCGGAGCCGTTGGCCAGATAGCCGTCCGACAGCAGGAACACCGGTGTCCGGTAGGTGAGCGCGATACGGGCCGCGTCCAGCGCCGCCGTGAAGCAGTCGGCCGGGGTGGCCGGGGCCACGATCGGCACCGGCGCCTCGCCGTTGCGGCCGTACATCGCCTGGAGCAGGTCGGCCTGCTCCGTCTTGGTGGGCAGGCCCGTCGAGGGGCCGCCGCGCTGGATGTCCACGATGATCAGCGGCAGCTCCAGGGAGACGGCCAGACCGATCGTCTCCGACTTGAGCGCCACGCCCGGGCCGGAGGTCGTGGTGACGGCCAGCGAGCCGCCGAACGCGGCGCCCAGCGCGGCGCCGATGCCCGCGATCTCGTCCTCCGCCTGGAAGGAGCGCACCCCGAAGTTCTTGTGCTTGCTCAGCTCGTGCAGCACGTCGGAGGCCGGGGTGATCGGGTACGAGCCCAGATACAGCGGCAGGTCCGACTGCTGGGACGCGGCGACCAGTCCGTAGGACAGCGCCAGGTTGCCCGAGATGTTGCGGTACGTACCCGGCGGGAAGGCGCTGGAGGCGGGGGCGACCTCGTAGGAGACCGCGAAGTCCTCCGTCGTCTCGCCGAAGTTCCAGCCCGCGCGGAACGCCGTGATGTTCGCCTCGGCGATGTCCGGCTTCTTCGCGAACTTCGACCGCAGGAACGCCTCGGTCTGCTCGGTCGGCCGGTGATACATCCACGACAGCAGACCCAGCGCGAACATGTTCTTCGAACGCCCGGCCTCCTTGCGCCCGAGGTCGAACCCCTTGAGCGCCTCGACCGTCAGCGTCGTCAGCGGCACCTGGTGCACGCTGTAGCCGTCCAGCGAGCCGTCCTCCAGCGGGCTGCTGTCGTAGCCGACCTTGGCCATCGCCCGCTTGGTGAACTCGTCGGTGTTCACGATGATCTCGGCACCGCGCGGCACGTCGGCGATGTTCGCCTTGAGCGCCGCGGGGTTCATCGCCACCAGCACGTCCGGCGCGTCGCCGGGGGTGAGGATGTCGTGGTCGGCGAAGTGGAGCTGGAAGCTGGAGACACCCGGCAGCGTTCCCGCGGGGGCGCGGATCTCGGCCGGGAAGTTCGGCAGCGTCGACAGGTCGTTGCCGAACGACGCCGTCTCGGACGTGAAGCGGTCCCCGGTGAGCTGCATGCCGTCGCCGGAGTCGCCCGCGAACCGGATGATCACCCGGTCCAGGCGCCGGACCTCTTTGCGCTCGGCGTCGCGTCCGCTGTCCGGGCCCTCCTCGGAACCGGACTGTGGCCCGGCTGGGCTACTGACCTGACTGGTCACGGTGGATCGGACCTCCCTCAAGGCGGCGGCTCGTCAGCCATCGTACGTTGCTAAGGGTTGCCTTCCCCCAGCTGTTCCCATCGTGGACAGATTCCTGAGACATCCGTCCGTCGTGCTCGCCCCGTCGCCACCGTCCGCCCCCCTGCTGGAGGGTTCCTCAAGGACGCCCGGCCGCGACACGCCCACCGCGCCGCCGCCCCTGGCCACCGGCCCCGACGGTGTGCCCGGTCGCGCCGCGGGGCCCGACCGGGCCGCGCTCCGGCGCCTTCCCGCCGGTCAGGATTCGAGGTATCTGAGCACGGCCAGAACGCGACGGTGATCCGCGTCACTCTGCGGCAGCCCCAGCTTCAGGAAGATGTTGCTGATGTGCTTCTCGACAGCGCCGGCGCTCACCACCAGCTCCCCGGCGATCGCCGAGTTCGTCCGCCCCTCCGCCATCAGGCCAAGCACCTCCCGCTCCCGCGGCGTGAGCCCCGCCAGCGCGTCCTGTTTGCGGCTGCGGCCCAGCAACTGGGCCACCACTTCCGGGTCCAGCGCCGTGCCGCCCCCGGCCACGCGCCCGACCGCCTCCACGAACTCCCGTACGTCCGCCACCCGGTCCTTGAGCAGATAGCCCACCCCGCGGCTGGAGGCGGCCAGCAGCTCCGTCGCGTACTGCTCCTCCACGTACTGCGAGAGCACCAGCACGCCCAGCTCCGGATGGCGCCCGCGCAGCAGCACCGCCGCCCGCACGCCCTCGTCCGTGTGCGTCGGCGGCATCCGTACGTCCGCCACCACCACGTCGGGCAGCTCTTCCCGGGCGGCCAGTTCGTCCACGGTGCGCACCAGCGCGTCGCCGTCCCCCACCCCCGCGACCACCTCGTAGCCGCGGTCCGTCAGCAGCCGGGTCAGCCCCTCGCGCAGCAGTACGGAATCCTCAGCGATCACCACGCGCACCGGGCGCTCCACGCCTTCCACGTTCCCCACAGTCCCCCACTCGCACCACTGTCTACCGCCTCAGCATCCCAGACCGCCCACCGCTCCCCGTCCCGCCTGCCACCGGCCGCTCCCCGCCACGTCCCGGGACGGCCGCTCAGCGCCAGGGCAGTTCCGCGGTCACCGTCGTCGGCCCGCCCGCGGGCGAGTGCACCGCCAGCAGACCGTCCACCGCCCCCAGCCGGTCGGCCAGCCCCGCCAGCCCCGAACCGCCCTCCACCGAGGCGCCCCCCTTGCCGTCGTCCGTCACCTGGATCAGCAACCGCTGCCCGCTGCGCCAGATCTCCACCGAGCCCCGCCGGGCCGCACTGTGCTTGCTGATGTTCTGCAACAGCTCCGAGACGGTGAAGTAGGCGATCCCCTCGATCGCGGCGGCGGGCCGCTCCTCCAGCTCGACGCCGACCGTCACCGGCACCGTGCAGCGGGCGGCCAGCGCGGAGAGCGCCGGCCCCAGCCCCCGGTCCGTCAGGATCGCCGGATGGATGCCCCGCGCCAGGTCCCGCAGCTCCTGGAGGGCCAGCTTCACCTCGCCGTGCGCCTCCTCCACCACCGCAGCCGCAGCCCGCGGATCCTCCTGGAGCTTCTCCTTGGCCAGGCCCAGCCCCATCGCGAGCGACACCAGCCGCGCCTGCGCCCCGTCGTGCAGATCCCGTTCGATGCGGCGCAGATCGGCCGCCGCCGTGTCCACCACCAGTCCGCGGTCCGTCTCCAGCTCCGTCACCCGGGTGGCCAGCAGCGACGGCCCCAGCAGCCCGCTGACCAGCAGCTTGTCCACCTGCACCAGACCGCGGACCAGCCAGGGCGCGAGCAGGACGAGCACCAGCCCGACCCCGGCGACGGCCAGCTGCTCCGCCGCGCCGTCCAGCACCCGGGCCCCCTCCATGCGGGGCGAGGCGAAGGTGATGCCGCCGCCGCCCACCTGGAGGGCCGGGAGGTTCACGTACCGGGGGAACGTCCATTCCCACAGCGGGAAGGACAGCAGCAGCCAGCCCGCGCACCACGCCGTGACCCCCACGGCGGTGCTGAACAGCGACCAGGGCAGGTGCAGCAGCGAGTAGAGCAGGTGCCGCCACGAGGCGCCGCTGCGCAGCAGCGCGCCCATCCACGACATCACCCCGTCGGAGCGGCGCCCCGCCCGCACCGGCTCCGGCTCCGCCACCCGCAGCCCCAGCAGCGACCGCGCCCGGCCCCGCTCCAGATGCCCCAGCGCCCGGCAGCCGGCCAGCCCCACCGCCAGTACGGGCAGGCCCACGAACGTGACGAGCAGCACGGAGCCGAACAGCAGCGCCCCGGCCGCGTAGCAGAAGCCGATGCCCGCCGTCGGCAGCCCCGAGACGAGATACGTCAACTCGCGCCACGACTGCCGGGCCGCCGGGGCCCGCAGGACGAGGAGCCACCAGGGGCGGCGGGGGGAAGGAGCTGCGGTCATGGCCCCAGCATCCCCCGCCGTGGTCAGGCCGGGTAATACGGCCGGCGGGAGTCCCGCCGGTAGGGCTGGCCCCACCCCCCGGGCCGCCGCGCTCGGGCCGTCCCCGGGGCCGCGGTCCGCCGTACCGAAGCCGCGGTGCCGCCGTCCCGGGGACCGCTTCAAGCCGCCTGCGAGTGTGACGCGGCTGTCCTCTCCGAGTGCCGCAGGGCCTACACTCCGTGCGTACAGATCGTCGAACGTATACACCGACTCGGGACGGAAAAAAGGTGCCGGACTACTTCCACGGCTATTCGGTCGTCGGGCTGGTGGCCGTCGTCGGTGTGCTCTTCGTCGGTGCCGCCTTCTCCGCCGGCCGGCTGCTGCGCCCCGTGGTGCCCACCCGGGAGAAGATGCTGACGTACGAGTGCGGCGTCGACCCCGTGGGCGAGGGCTGGGCGCACACCCAGGTCCGCTACTACGTGTACGCCTTCCTGTACGTCGTCTTCGCCGTCGACTCGGTCTTCCTCTTCCCCTGGGCCACGGTGTTCGCCGCCCCCGGCTTCGGCGGGATCACGCTGGCGGAGATGTTCGTCTTCCTCGGCTTCCTGGCCGTCGGCCTGCTGTACGCGTACAAGAAGGGCGTCCTGGAATGGACGTAACGCACACCCCGGACCCCGCCGAGCCGCCCCGGGCCGAGGGCCGGCCCCGCCTCGGGCTGCTCTCCCGCCTGGCACCCGAGCCGATGAAGGTCGTCCTCAACTGGGGCCGCCGCTACAGCCTCTGGGTGTTCAACTTCGGGCTGGCCTGCTGCGCCATCGAGTTCATCGCCGCCTCCATGGCACGGCACGACTTCATCAGGCTCGGCGTCATCCCCTTCGCGCCCGGGCCCCGCCAGGCCGATCTGATGGTCGTCTCCGGCACCGTCACCGACAAGATGGCCCCCGCCGTCAAGCGGCTCTACGAGCAGATGCCGGAGCCCAAGTACGTCATCTCCTTCGGGGCCTGCTCCAACTGCGGCGGCCCCTACTGGGACTCGTACGCCGTCACCAAGGGCGTCGACCAGATCATCCCCGTCGACGTGTACGTGCCCGGCTGCCCGCCCCGGCCCGAGGCGCTGCTCCAGGGCATCCTCAAGCTCCAGGAGAAGATCGCCGCGGAGTCCACCGCCGACCGCTACGCCCGCGGCGCCGGCCCCTCCGCCGCCGCCCTCACCAGCGGCCTGGTCACCCCGCCGGAACCCCCTGGCACCGCCCCGCGGCAGACGGAGCGCGAACAGTCCGCCGCCGGCCGCGACGGCGAGGAGGGCCCACGGTGACGCCGCAGCCCCCGCACCCGGACCCCGCCTCCCCGCACCCGGGCTGGCTGCCCCGCGCCGCCGAAGACCTCTTCGGTGAGGGGGCCACGGCCGCCGAGGCGTACGGACTGCTCACCGTGGACGTCCCCGCCGCTTCCTGGATCAGCGCCCTGACCGCCGCCCGCGACGAGCTGGGCTGCACCTTCTTCGACTGGCTCAGCGCGGTGGACGAGCCCGGCACCGGCTTCCGCGTCTGCGCGCACCTGGTGGCACTGCACGCCCCCGGCGCGGCGGCGGGTGTGCGCGCCCTCCTGCTGCGGACGACCGTGCCGCACGAGGCCCCCGCCCTGCCGACCGCCACCGGCGTCTACGCCGGCGCCGCCTGGCACGAGCGTGAGACCCACGAGATGTTCGGGATCGACTTCCCCGGCCACCCCCACTTGGTGCCGCTGCTGCTCCCCGACACCTTCGAGGGACACCCGCTGCGCAAGGACTTCGTGCTCGCCGCCCGCGTCGCCAAGGCGTGGCCCGGCGCCAAGGAACCCGGCGAGTCGGGGCACGGCGGCCCCAAACGCCGTCAGATGCTGCCCCCCGGCGTGCCCGACCCCAACGAATGGGGACCGCTCAAAAGCACCCTCCCCGCCGCCCCCACCCGGGAACGCCCGCGCCGCGCCGCCGGGGACGCCCCGCGCCGCACCCGCAGCGCCGGGGCCGGCTCCGCCTCGCAGCGCCAGGGCGCCGACGGGACGGAGAGCGCCGAGGCGGCCCCGCGCAGGCCCCGCCGCAACCGCTCCGCCGGTGAGGGCTCCGCCTCGCAGCGGCAGGAGGCCGCGTCGGCGCAGGGCGCCGACGCGGCGGAGAGCGCCGAAGCGGTGGAGAGGGCCGAAGCCGCCCCGCGCAGGCCCCGGCGGGCCCGTTCCGCCGGTGAGGGCTCCGCTTCGCAACGGGCGGCCCGGCAGGGGACACCGGACACGACGCCGCCGGCGCCCGAGGACCCCTGGCCCCAGGACAACGCACCCCAGGACACCGCGCCCGAGGACACCGAAACGGGGAACGCGGCGTCCGACGATCGGCGCACGGCCGACCGTGAGCGCGGCCGGACGGACGCCGCACGCCGCCGTACGCCCCGCTCCACCGACGCACCCTGGCACCACACCCGGCCGGAGACCGGCACCCCGCCCGGGGCCGGCACCCCGCCGGAAGACCCGGGGGAGCCGCACCGGTCCGGGCCCGGCCCGGAGACGGACGCCGGGCCTGACGCTGCATCGGGCGCCGGATCGGACGCCGGGCCCGATGCGGCATCGAGCGCCGGGTCGGACACGGGGTCGGGTGCCGGGTCGGACGCGGCCGAGGACGACCGGGGGTACGGAGACTGATGGACGTTCTCGATGTGACCGTCCGGATCGTCGCCGTCCTGCTCGCCTTCCTCCTCCTGCCGCTGCTCGTCGGGCAGGCGGAACACAAGGTGATGGCCCACATGCAGGGCCGGGTCGGGCCGATGCACGCGGGCGGCTTCCACGGCTGGGCCCAGCTCGTCGCCGACGGGGTGAAGTTCGCGCAGAAGGAGGACATCGTCCCCGACGGCGCCGACCGGCGGGTCTTCCAGCTCGCTCCGGCCCTCGCGCTGATCCCCTACCTCCTGGTGCTGGTCGCGATCCCGGTCGCACCCGGCGGCGGGGTGGCGCAGGCGCTCGACGCCGGCATCTTCTTCGTGCTGGCCGTCATGGGCGTCGGCATCCTCGGCTCCCTCATGGGCGGCTGGGCCTCCGCGAACAAGTTCTCGCTGCTGGGCGGGCTGCGCACCGCCGCCCAGCTCATGGCGTACGAGCTGCCGATGCTGCTGGCCGCCGCCTCCGTGGCGATGGCCGCCGGCACCCTCTCCCTGCCCGGCATCCTCGGCGTGTGGGAGTGGTGGTGGCTGCCGTGGCAGCTCGTCGGTGGCGTCGTCTTCTTCACCGCGGGCCTCGCCGAACTCCAGCGTCCGCCGTTCGACGCCCCCGTGGCCGACTCGGAGATCATCTTCGGCGCGTACACGGAGTACACCGGGCTGCGCTTCGCGCTTTTCCTGCTCGCCGAGTACGCGGGCATCGTCGTCCTGTCCGCACTGACCGCCGTGCTGTTCCTCGGCGGCTGGCACGGACCGTTCGCGGACGGCCTGGGCTGGCTGTGGATGCTCCTCAAGACGGGCGTCCTGGCGTTCGGCGTCATCTGGCTGCGGGTCAGCTACCCGCGGCTGCGCGAGGACCAGATCCAGCGGCTGGCCTGGACGGCGCTCGTTCCGCTGGCCCTCTTCCAGATCGCCCTCACCGGTGTCGTCAAGGTGGTGATGTAGCCGTGTCCCCGACGCCCCCCGAGGGCGCGCCCCAGGCGGGGGCGGACCGCTCCGCGCAGGGACGCTCCCGCTCGTCGCGCGGGGCCTTCGGCTCCGGGCTGGCCAAGGGGCTCGCCGTCACCCTGCGGACGATGACCCGGCGGTCGGTCACCGAGCACTACCCGGACACCCAGCCCGAACTGGCGCCCCGCACCCGGGGCGTCATCGGTCTGTTCGAGGAGAACTGCACGGTCTGCATGCTGTGCGCCCGCGAGTGCCCGGACTGGTGCATCTACATCGACTCCCACAAGGAGACGGTGCCGCCCGCCGCACCGGGCGGACGTGAGCGCAGCCGCAACGTCCTGGACCGGTTCGCCATCGACTTCGCCCTGTGCATGTACTGCGGCATCTGCATCGAGGTGTGTCCCTTCGACGCGCTGTTCTGGTCGCCCGAGTTCGAGTACGCGGAGACCGACATCCGCGAGCTGACCCATGAGCGGGACAAGCTGCGCGAGTGGATGTGGACGGTGCCCGAGCCGCCACCGCTGGACGAGGGCGCCGAGGAGGCCAAGGAGCTGGCGGCGGCCCGCAAGGCGGCGGACAAGGCGGCGCAGGCCCAGGCGGCAGCCCGCACGGAGACGGCCGCCTCCCGGCCCGCGACGGAGCGGCCTGCGGCGGAGCGCCCCGTGAAGGAGCAGGCGCGTGGAGACCGGCCCGCGAAGGAGCAGGCGGCGAGGGAACGCCCTGCGGGGGAGCACTCTGCCAAGGAGCGCCCCGTGAAGGAGCGCTCCGTGAAGGAACGCCCCGCGGGGGAGCGGCCCGCGAAGGAGCAGGCCGACAAGGCGCGGGCCGCGGCGGACGAACTCGCCGCGCACCGTGAGCAGCCGGCCCAGCCGACCGGACGGGATCCGGAAGCCCCGCGGCGGACCGGAGCGGAAACCGCCCGGCCGGACATGCCGGATGCCGACCAGCCGACCGGGCGGGAGATCACCCGCGAGGACACGACGGACCGCACCGACGGCGCGGACACGGCCCCGGACGGCCGCACCGACGGCACGGACACGGCTCCGGACGGCCCCACCGGCGGGGAACGCGGCGCGGGCACGGCCCCGGACGACCGCGCCGGCGGTACGGACCCGGCTCCGGACGGCCCCACCAGCGAGAAGCGCGGCACGGACACAGCCCCGGACGACCGCACCGACGGCAGGGGCACGGCCCCGAACGACCGCACCGGTGACGCGCGCGACGCCGGTTCCGGCCCGGACGACCGGGGCGGTGACCGGTGAGCCTCGTGCAGTCCCTCGTCCCGCAGGCCCTCGCCGCCCCACAGGCGGCGTCCCTCGCGGAGGCCCGGCCCCTGGCGGCCGGGCACCCCGGTTTCCTCTCCCCGACCGGGGTGGAGATCGTCTTCGTACTGGTCGGGCTCGTCACCCTCGGCGCCGCGCTGGTCGCCGTCACCACCAAGCAACTGGTGCACGCGGCGCTGTGGCTCGTGGTGGCGCTCGGGGGGATCGCCGTCGAGTACCTGCTGCTGTCGGCCGAGTTCATCGCCTGGGTGCAGGTGCTCATCTACGTCGGTTCCGTCGTCGTCCTGCTGCTGTTCGGACTGATGCTGACCAAAGCACCCATCGGGCGCTCGCCCGACGCGGACTCGGGCAACCGGTGGGTGGCGTCGGCCGTCTCCGTCGTCTCGGCGGCGGCCCTGGTGACGGTCGTCGTGGACGCCTTCCGCACCACGTGGATCGACCTGGACCGGCGCACCGGCCCGGGGGAGGGCTCGACGGAGGTGACCGGCCAGGCCCTCTTCCGGCACTGGGTGCTGCCCTTCGAGGCGCTCTCGGTGCTGCTGCTGGCCGCGCTGGTGGGCGCCATCGTGCTCTCCAGACGACGCACGGCGGCGGACACCGCGAACACCGCGAACACCGCGAACACCGACAACACCGACAACACTGCGGGCACGGCAGGCACAGCAGACGTGACAGAGACGGCCGAGGCGGGGGAGACCGCCGACGCGCGCGCCACGGACCGCGCGGCGGGTGAGCGCTGATGCACCTGGCCTATCCCGCGGTCCTCGCCGCCCTCCTCTTCTGCGTCGGCCTGTACGGCGTCCTCGCGCGCAGGAACGCCGTTCTCGTCCTGATGGCCGTCGAGCTGATGCTCAACGCCGTCAACCTCAATCTGGTCGCGTTCGACGTCTGGCTCCGCGACACCCTGCACGCGGGCCAGGCGCTCACCCTGTTCACCATCGCCATCGCCGCGGCCGAGATCGGCATCGGACTGGCCGTCGTGCTGCTGGTCTTCCGCAATCGCGGCAGCGCCGACGTGGACAGGCTCAGGGACCTGCGCGAGGACGACGGCCCGCCCCGGGGCGGGCCCGGCGGCGGGTCACGACGAACGGGACGGGACGGCGACAGCCCGGCGCCCGCCACCGACAACGACGCCGAGAGCGGTCCCGGCCGGGAAGTCCGGGGCCCCGCCGCAGGGAGGCGGCCCGCTTGAGCACCACGACCCTGGCAGCGCTCGTCCCCGCCCTGCCCGCACTCGGCGCGCTCGCCGGACTCCTGCTGGGCCGCCGCGCCCCCGGGTTCGTCCGCCCGCTCGCCGTGCTGCCCACCCTGACCGCCGCCGTGCTGGCCGTCCTCGTCGCCGTACGGCAGGGCGGCGGCGCGCCCGTGCGGGCCGCGACGGAACTGGCCCCGACGGGCAACGCCGCCCTGCCGGTACAGCTCGCGCTCAATCTCGACGGTTTCGCCGTGCTCGTCGCCGTCCTGGTCGGCGTCGTCGCCACCTGCGTGCAGCTGTACTCGACGGGCTATCTGCGCGACGACCCGCGCTACTCCTCGTACGCGGCGCTGGTGTCCCTGTTCACGGCGGCGATGTTCCTCGTCGTCTACAGCGACGACCTGATCGTGCTGCTCGTCGGCTGGGAGGTCATGGGCATCTGCTCGTACTTCCTGGTGGGCCACTACTGGGAGACGGCCGCGGCGCGTTCGGCCTCCCTCAAGGCGTTCCTCGTCACCAAACTGGGTGACGTGCCGTTCCTCATCGGCATCCTGGCGCTGGCCTCGGAGACGGGCAGCTTCCGCATCAGCACCGTCGTGACCCGGCTGACCTCCTCCCTGTCGGGCTTCGAGCTGACCCACCCGACGCTGATCGCGCTGCTGCTGCTCGCCGGGGTCGCGGGCAAGTCGGCACAGTTCCCGCTGCACTCCTGGCTGCCCGACGCGATGGCCGGCCCGACACCCGTGTCGGCGCTGATCCACGCGGCGACGATGGTCGCGGCGGGCGTCTACTTCGTGGCCCGCCTGCTGCCGGTTTTCACGGCCTCCGCCGCCGCCCTGACGGTGCTGGCGGTGCTGGCCGGCCTGACGATGACCGGTGCGGCACTGGCCGCGCTCGCCCAGGACGACATCAAACGGGTCCTCGCCTACTCGACGATCAGCCAGCTCGCCTACATGGCCGCCGCGCTCGCCGTCGCCGACCGGGGCGCCGCCGTCTTCCACCTGCTGACCCACGGCGCGTTCAAGGCCCTGCTCTTCCTGGCGGCCGGTGTCCTCATCCACGCGGCGGGCACCAACTCGCTGACCGTGATGGCGCGCACCGGAGGGATCGCGAAACGGGCACCCGACGCCTGCTGGACGATGAGCGTCGCCCTGCTGGCCCTGGCCGCCGTCCCGCCGTTCGCCGGGTTCTTCTCCAAGGAGGCCGTCCTGGCGGCTGCCGAGCACGCCGCGTTCGGCACCGCGCACGCCCCCTTCCACGGGGCACACGCGGCGCCCGCGGTCGCCGGGTGGGTGGTGCTGGCCGCCGGACTGCTCACCGCCCTGCTGACCGCCGCCTACGCGACACGTCTGTGGCTGCTGGCCTTCCGCGGTGCCCCGGCCGCGGCACCGCTGGCCGTGGACAGCGAGAAGGCCGCCGAGGGCGTCCCCGAGGAGGTGCCGCAGCAGGCACCCGAGACCGCACTGGCCGAACCGGCTCCCGTGCACGTCCACGACGGGCCGCGCATGCCGCTCGTCATGAACGCCGTCCTGTGGGTACTCGCCGTGCCCTCGATCGCCCTCGGGCTCGGCTTCCTCGCCCTGCCCGACTGGTTCGACGGCGCCTCCCTCACCCCCACCCTGGCCACCTCCGTCCTGGCCACCGGGGTGACCCTGGTGGGCGGGCTCCTCACCTACGCGACCTGGCGGCACAGCACGGCGCTGGCCGCCCTCCGCCCGGAGCACGACGCCGACCCCTCGGTCATGCTGCTGGGCCCCCTGCACCGGCACGCCGCCGCGGGCTTCCACCTGGACGCGCTCGCCGACGCCGTGGTGGTGCGGCCCATGGCCAGGGCGGCCCGGCTGGTGCGCTTCTTGGACCGCGAGGTCGTCGACACCTATGTGGCCGGCGCCGCGGGCGGCTCCCGGCTGCTGGGCGCCGCCGTGCGGCGCGCCCAGACGGGCAACGTGCAGACCTACCTCGGCGCGCTGCTGACCGGCTCCCTCGTGGTCGCCGTGATCGCCGTGGTGGCCGCGACCGGAAACGGAGGGGCGTGACGTGATCCCGCTCGACGACACCGTCCTCCAGGCGCTCCTCGCCGCCGTCGTCGCCCTGCCGCTGCTGGGCGCGGTGGCCGCACTGCTGCCCGCACCGCCAGGACTGCGCGGGCGCGGCCCCGAACAGGCCGTCCTGCGGCACGGTGTGACGGTCACCGGCGCGGTCCTCGTACTCACCGTCCTCCTGGCGCTCGGTTTCGACCACGACCATCCGGGCGTCATGCAGGCCCAGACGGACGTGAGCTGGATCCCCGCCCTGGACGTACGCCTCCACCTGGGCATCGACGGCATCTCCCTGCCGCTGCTCGTCCTCACCGCGCTGCTGACGTTCCTGTGCGCCCTCCACAGCTACGCAAAAAGGCCGCAGGGGCCCCGCCCGCAGGCGTTCGTCGCCCTGCTGCTCCTGCTGGAGTGCGGCACGCTCGCCACCTTCGCGGTGCTCGACCTGGTGCTGTTCTTCCTGGCGTTCGAGACGGTGCTCATCCCCATGTACTTCCTCATCGCCCGCTGGGGCGGCAAGGACAGGGGTCCGGCCGCCTGGAAGTTCGTGCTCTACACGCTGCTCGGGTCCGTCGTGATGCTGCTCGGCCTGCTCGTGCTCGGCGGCAACGCCGGCACCTTCGACATGGTGCGGCTCGCCCAGCAGCACGGCTCCGGACTGAGCCACGGCACCCAGGTGGTGGCCGCCTTGGCCATCGGGCTGGGCCTGGCCGTCAAGGCACCCATGTGGCCGCTGCACAGCTGGCTCCCCGACGCCCACACGGCGGCGCCCACCGTGGGCTCCGTCCTGCTGGCCGGAGTGCTGCTGAAAATGGGCACCTACGGGTTCGTACGGATCCTCCTGCCGGCCGCACCCGAGGGAGCGCACACCTTCGCGCCGTACCTGGCGGCCTTCGCCGTGGTCGGCATCATCTACGGATCGCTCGCCTGCCTCGCCCTGGCCCGCAAGGGCGCGCAGGGAGACCTCAAACGGCTCATCGCCTACTCCTCGGTGGGCCACATGGGCTTCGTGCTCCTCGGCGTCGCCACCCTCACCCACACGGGTGTGAACGGCGCCCTCTACGCGAACATCGCGCACGGCCTCATCACCGGGCTGCTGTTCTTCCTCGTCGGCGCCCTCAAGGACCGGACCGGCACCAGCGACCTCGACGCCCTGGCCGGCACCACCGGAGCGGCCCTCTACGGCAGAACACCACGCCTGGGCGGCCTGCTCGCCTTCGGCGCCGTCGCCTCCCTGGGGCTGCCGGGACTGGCCGGCTTCTGGGGCGAACTGCTGGCACTGCTGGGCGCCTACCACCCGGCCCCAGGACTGAGCAGGCCCGCCTACGCGGTCTTCCTCGCCCTGGGAGCGCTCGGCACCCTGCTGACGGCCGCCTACCTGCTCCTCGTCGTACGCCGGGTCTGCATGGGCGACCCGGCCACGAGCAGTCCCGCGGGCTCCTCCGCCGCCCTGCCGGACGTCCACGGGCACGAGTACGCCGCATGGGTGCCGCTGGTCGTCCTCACCGTCCTCGCCGGGCTGTGGCCCGCGGCCCTCCTGGGGCTGACCGACCCGGCCGTGCAGAACCTCCTGCCAGGAGTGACCCGATGACCGCGCCCACCCCCTCCCCGGGTACGCACGACCTCGCCGCCGGCGGCGCGCACAGCCTGGTGCAGAGCGTCGACTGGGTGGCCGTCGCGCCGCCCGTGATCGTCGCCCTGGCCGCGCTCGCGGTGCTGGTGGCCGACCTGTTCCTCACCGAACGCCGCAAGAGCCTGCTGGGCCCGCTGTCGGCCGCCGCCCTGGCCCTCTCCCTGCTGGCGCTCCTGCCGCTGACCGGCGGGCGCCGCGCCACGTTCTGTACGACCGCCGGCCCGCGCGCGTGCAGCTACGTCGTCGACACCTTCACCCTCAGCATCCAGCTCCTGGTGCTGGGCGCCGCCCTCGTGACGGCCCTGCTGTCGATGACGGCCGTAGCGCAGGAGCGGCTGCCGGCCGGGGAGTTCTGGTTCCTGCTGCTCTCCTCCGCCTGCGGCGCCGCACTGCTGCCCGCCGCGCGCGATCTGGCGACCCTCGTCGTCGCTCTGGAGGTCGCCTCCCTCCCCGCCTTCGCACTGGTCGGACTGCGGCGCGGGAGCCGGCTCTCCTCGGAGGCGGCGCTGAAGTTCTTCCTGTCGTCCGTGACGGCCACGGCGGTGATGCTCCTGGGCGTCAGCTTCGTCTACGCGGCCACCGGCAGCATGCACCTGGAGACCGTCGCCGAACGGCTGCCCCACACCGACAGCCGGCTGGGCACCCTCGCCGCCGCCGGTGTGGCGCTCACCCTGATCGGATTCGCCTTCAAGACGGCCGCCGCGCCCTTCCACTTCTGGGTGCCGGACACCTACGTCGGCGCCCCCGTACCGGTCGCCGCGTACCTGTCGGTCGTCGGCAAGGCGGCCGGTTTCTCCGGGCTGATCCTGGTCGCCGTACGCGGCTTCCCCCCCTACGCCCACGCCTGGGGGCCCGCACTGGCCGTGCTGGCGGCGCTCACCATGACCGTCGGCAACCTGGGCGCCCTGCGGCAGCGCACCGACCGCGCGCACGGTGCGGTGCGGCTGCTGGCCTGGTCCTCCGTCGGCCAGGCCGGCTACCTGCTGGTGCCGCTGGCCGCCGCGGGCCACCAGGACCACCAGGGCCACCGGGACGCAGCGGTGGGCGCCACGGTCGCCTACGCGCTGATGTACGCGGTGGTCAACCTGGGCGCCTTCGCCGTCGTCGCCGCCCTCCGGCACCGTGGCGACGACAGCGCCCAGGACGGGCGGCTCGACCAGTACCGCGGCCTGGCGCGCAGCCACCCGTTCGCCGCGGCGGCGCTCGCCTTCTTCCTGCTGTGCCTGGCCGGGCTGCCCCCGGGGATCATCGGTCTGTTCGCCAAGGTCACCGTCTTCTCGGCGGCCGTGGACGCGGGCCTGGGCTGGCTCGCCGTGGTCATGGCGGTCAACGTCGTCATCGCCCTCGTCTACTACCTCACCTGGCTGGCGCTGCTCTTCCGGCCCGCGGTGCAGCCGACGGCGGGGAGAGCGCGGTGGCTCCCGCTGCCGCTGACCGTCACCATCGCGCTGACCGGAGTGCTCGCCCTCGCACTCTCCGGCGCCCCGCAGCTCGTCCTCGGCTTCGCCGCCACCACCCTGTTCTGACCCGCCGGCCGCCCCGCCGCGCACCGACGGCCGCCACCGGCCCGGACGTGCCCGCCCCGGCCGCCGCTCCGACGTGCTCGGACGTGCCGGGACCCGCTCCGACGTGCGGGGAACCGAGAACGGGCGCTCTCCGTTGACGAGGAAGGGAGGGACCACAGGACGGGGGCCACAGCGGGTGGAAGGTCCACCCCGCGCAGGGCCCCGCAGCACCATCTGGAGGGCGTACCGTGCACCGCCGGCACAACGGGCTGAGGACAGCTCTGCTCCTCGGAGGACTGTCCGCTCTCATCATCGTGATCGGGAGCTTCTTCGGTACGACGGGCCTGGTCGTCGCCCTGCTGGTCGCGGTCGGTACCAACGCGTACGCGTACTGGAACAGCGACAAGCTGGCGCTGCGCGCGATGCGGGCCCGCCCGGTGAGCGAGTTCGAGGCCCCGCAGCTCTACCGCATGGTCCGCGAGCTGTCCACGGCCGCCCGGCAGCCCATGCCGCGGCTGTACATCTCTCCCACCCAGGCACCCAACGCGTTCGCCACCGGCCGCAACCCGCGCAACGCGGCCGTGTGCTGCACCGACGGCATCCTGCGCCTCCTCGACGAACGCGAGCTGCGCGGCGTCATCGGCCACGAGCTGAGCCACGTCTACAACCGGGACATCCTCATCTCCTCCGTCGCCGGCGCACTGGCCTCCGTGATCCTCTTCCTGGTCAACTTCGCCTGGCTGATCCCCGTCGGCCGCTCCGACGACGACGAGGGCCCCGGACTGGTCGGCATGCTGCTGATCATGCTGCTGGGACCGGTGGCCGCCTCCCTCATCCAGCTCGCCGTCTCCCGCTCCCGCGAGTACGAGGCGGACGCCTCCGGTGCGCGGCTGACCGGTGACCCCCTCGCCCTGGCCTCCGCCCTGCGCAAACTGGAGGCGGGCACCGCCCAGCTGCCGCTGCCGCCCGAACCCCGGCTGGAGACGGCCAGCCACATGATGATCGCCAACCCGTTCCGGCGCGGAGAAGGCGGCATGACCAAGCTCTTCTCCACACATCCTCCCATCGCCGAGCGTGTCGCCCGGCTGGAGAAGATGGCAGGCTGGCCCGGGTGAAAACCCTTCTCAACCTCATCTGGCTGATCTTCTCCGGACTGTGGATAGCCCTGGGCTACATCTTCGCCGGGCTCATCTGCTGCGTACTGATCATCACCATCCCCTGGGGGCTGGCCTGCTTCCGTATCGCGGCGTACGCGCTGTGGCCGTTCGGCAGGACCGTCGTCCAGCGGCACGACGCGGGTGCCGCCTCCGGCATCGGCAACATCATCTGGCTGATCTTCGCCGGCATCTGGCTCACGCTGGGCCACATCATGCTGGGCATCGGCCTCTGCGTGACCATCATCGGCATCCCCTTCGGCATCGCCCACTTCAAGATGGTGCCGGTCTCGCTGATGCCGCTGGGCCGCGAGATCGTCTCCACCAGCGCCCCCGCCGCGTATCCGCACTACCGCTGGTGAACCGTCTCCGCCGGGCCGCGGACCGCGACGCCCGGACGCGCCGCGCGAGCGGCCCCACCCACGCGGGGCACCCGCGCCCCGCGTGGCCCCGGCGCCCCGCCCCCGGCGAGCGGACGGCCGGAAAGCCGCAGGACCCCGCGTACGGCCGTCGGCCAGGCGCGGGGGCCCGAAGCCGCCGGGCGGCGCCGGGAGCGCCCCCGCGGCACCGCCGCACCACCGCCCACCGCTGAGACCACGCTCAGCGGCAGCGCAGCGGCGGCTCAGCGGTAGTTCACGAACTGGAGCGCGAAGTCGAAGTCCTTGCCCTTCAGCAGCGCGATGACCTCCTGGAGGCTGTCGCGGCTCTTGGAGGTGACCCGCAGCTCGTCCCCCTGCACCTGGGCCTTGACGCCCTTGGGGCCCTCGTCCCGGATCACCTTGGCGACCTTCTTCGCGTTGTCCTGCGAGATGCCCTCCTGGAGCGACGCGGAGATCCGGTACTCCTTCCCGGACGCCTGCGGCTCCCCGGTGTCCAGCGCCTTGAGGGAGATACCGCGCTTGACCAGCTTGGACTGGAAGATGTCGAGCACGGCCTTCACTCGCTCCTCCGAGTTCGCCCGCATCTCGATCCGCTCGCCCGACCACGCGATCGAAGCGCCCACACCCTTGAAGTCGTAGCGCTGGGAGATCTCCTTCGCGGCCTGGTTCAGCGCGTTGTCGACCTCCTGCCGCTCGACCTTCGAGACGATGTCGAAACTGGAGTCGGCCATGGTGAGTTGGCTCCTCGTACATAGATCCGGCAGAAATCGGCCCCGAAGGCCGTGCGCAAAGCCTAGCCACCTGTCCACGCGCCCCCGCGCCGTCACGAACGGCACCGTACGCCGTACGCCGGACCCGACTGCCGGCCCCCGCCCCCACGGCCGATCCCGGCGCCGCGCACCTGTGACGCGCCCCTCCCCGGCCACGGATCAACCGGGTGGCGAACCACCCCCGGCCATCGGGTATGGTTTACCTCGTTGCCACGGCGCACCGCCCCAGGCGGGAGTCGGGCAGCAACCCCAGGCGGTGTGCCCGAGCGGCCAAAGGGAGCAGACTGTAAATCTGCCGGCTCAGCCTTCCTAGGTTCGAATCCTAGCGCCGCCACAGTCGTTCGAAGGCCCCCGTTGCGTGAGCAGCGGGGGCCTTCGGCGTGTGTGGGGGAGCGGGGCCCGCGTCGGGTGCGGGCCCCAAGGGCGTCAGCTGCCCGCCACCCCGGCGACCTCGTCGATCGCCTCGGGGATCGGCATGCGTCCGCCGATCAGTTCCAGCGTGAGGCCCGCGGTGCGGGGCTCGTCCAGGAGGGCGAGCAGGACGGCGGCCACGTCGTCGCGGGTGACCTCGCCGCGGCCGGTCTCGGGGGCGAGGTGGACGCGGCCGGTGCCGGGGCCGTCGGTCAGCCGTCCGGGGCGCAGCACCGTCCAGTCGAGGTTCGTGCGGGCCCGCAGATCGTCGTCGGCGGCGCCCTTCGCCCGCAGGTAGTCGGCGAAGACGGGGTCCATGCCCTCGGGGGTGCCCTGGAGGGAGGCGTCGGCGCTCATGGCGGAGACCATCAGCCAGCGGCGGACCCCGGCCGCCTCGGCGGCGTCCGCGCACAGCACGGCTGCCCCGCGGTCCACCGTGTCCTTGCGTGCGCTGCCGCTGCCCGGTCCGGCGCCGGCGGCGAAGACGACCGCGTCCGCGCCTTCCAGGTGCCGGGCGACCTCGGCGACGTCCGCCGTCTCCAGGTCGCACACGACGGGTTCCGCGCCCGCCGCGAGCAGGTCGCTCGCCTGCTCCGGGCGGCGCACGATGCCCGCCACCTCGTCCCCGCGCCCGGCGAGCAGCCGCTCCAGCCGCAGCGCGATCTGACCGTGTCCACCAGCGATGACTGTGCGCATGTCCCCGACCGTACGCCCCCTGTCCGTCCGGTTCGCGGACCGTGCCCCGGTGCCGGACGCGTGGGTGAGGGAGCGGTGTTCAGCCCTGGGACTGGCGGGGCAGGCCCAGGTCGCGGGTGCCGACCAGGTCGCAGAACTCCCGTACGGCGCTCGTGCGCGCCACCACACGCCCCCGGTGGACGACGATCCTGCTGTACGCGAGGGACAGCGCCCCGGCCAGCTCGGTGCCGCGTACCGCGACCAGTTCGGCGGGGAAGCCGGCCTCCACGCGTACCTCCGGGAGGCCCATGACGGCCCGCGCCCGTGCGCTGACCGCCTCGTAGGCGCTGTGCGGGCGGGCCTCGCCCAGGGAGGCGAGCAGGTAGGCGGCCTCCAGCGGATCGCCCCGCCCGACCTGGTTGGCGGCGTCCCGCAGTGCTCCGCTGCCCGCCGCGACGGTGACCCCGGCCGCCGTCAGCATCCGTACGGGCGCCATCCGGGAGGGGGTGGTGGGGGTGGGGCGTTCCAGGACTCCGCAGTTGCCCTGGGGCAGGCACACCACGCTCACTCCGGCGGCGGCCAGCTGGCCCGCGGCGCGCTGGGCGACCTGGTGGGGCAGCCGGGCCAGGCCGCCGCACGGGCCGATGGCGACCCCGGGGCGCAGCCCGCCGGCCGCCGCGGCGAGCCGGGCCAGCCGTGCGGGGTCGCCGCCGTCGGTGTGCAGGTCGACGGGGCAGCCGTGTTCGGCGGCGATCTCCAGGACGGCCTCCACGTAGCCGCCCGGGTCGGGGTCGAGGTCGGGGCAGCCGCCGACCGCCGAGGCGCCCATTTTCACGGCGTCCCGCAGCATGGCCAGTCCCTCGGCGCCGGCCACGCCGGTCAGCAGCCGGGGGACCGCGACGGCGTTCAGTTCGACGAGACCGCGCAGTGCCCGGCCGGCTTGCAGTACCGCTTCCAGAGAGCGCAGTCCGGCCACGTCGCCGATGTGCACGTGGGTGCGCAGCGCGGTCGCGCCCTGGCCGAGCTGGAGGAGCGCGGCCTCGGTGGCGCGGCGCTGTACGTCCTCGCCGGCCGGTTCGGCTCCGCATCCCGGGCGGACCGGCGCCGGCGGGTCGGCGGTCAGCGCGGTGTCGTAGTGGGCGTGCGGTTCGGCGGGGGCCGGCAGCAGCAGATAGCCGGACAGATCGATCCGGGTGCCCGCGTCCTTGGCGCGGGCGAGGCTGCCGGCGGTGCCGACGGCCTCGATGCGTTCCCCGACGAGCCGTACGTCCACCGTGCGGCCGTCCGCGAGGCGCGCGTCGCACAGCACGAGGGAGTGCCCCGCGCGGGCGGAACAGCGGGAGGCGGCCTCCTGGGAGTCCCGCCCCGCTTTCCCTGGCTCCTGCGGCTCGCTGTCGGTCATCTGGCTCCCACCTTGCATGTGCCCACGAGGGTAGGCGGCGTGGTGGGCGGCGGTGCGGAGGAGACGAATAGTCGTACCGGTGTGGTGCCCCCGGGCGGGTGGGGCGGAGGGGGACGGGGGCACGCGGGGGGTGCGGATACCGATTTCACGTTTGGCGGCGGGACGTGTAATGTCTTCATCGCTCGCCCCAATAGCTCAGTCGGCAGAGCGTCTCCATGGTAAGGAGAAGGTCAACGGTTCGATTCCGTTTTGGGGCTCTGATGTGAGAGATCTTCCGTGGGAGGTCGCCACATCGTGGCGGTGTAGCTCAGTCGGTAGAGCAAGCGGCTCATAATCGCTGTGTCACCGGTTCAAGTCCGGTCACCGCTACTTCACCGACAGTAGCCGGTTGAAAGGTCTGTCCTTCGATCGGCTACTCTTTCTGTGTTAAATCCGTTCGTTCGTCAAGGAGCACTCAACGTGGCTGCCACAGACGTCCGCCCGAAGATCACGCTGGCCTGCGTGGAGTGCAAGGAGCGGAACTACATCACCAAGAAGAACCGGCGCAACAACCCGGACCGGCTCGAAATGAAGAAGTACTGCCCGCGGGACAACCGGCACACCGTGCACCGCGAGACCCGCTGACTTCTTCCGCGTCACGAGGCCGCCCCCGCTCGTCGGGGTCGGCCTCGACCTGTGTCCGGGCACCGGGCCCGGGTCCCCGCACCCGCCCCGTGCGCCCGTACCGCATCGGCTCCCCGCACGGGGAGCCGTGAACCTTTCCGGGAACCGCCACCATTGCCGCAGGAGGCGCCGCCGATGGCACTCGATCAGTCCTTCGTCGGGCGGACGTACCCGCCCAGCCGGCCGTACGAGGTCGGCCGGGAGAAGATCCGCGAGTTCGCGGAGGCCATCGGGGACGACAACCCGGCCTACACCGACGTGGAGGCCGCCAAGGCACTCGGCCACCCGGATGTGATCGCGCCGCCCACCTTCGTGTTCTCCATCACCTTCCGCGAGGTCGAACAGGTGGTGCGGGACCCCAAGCTGGGGCTGGACTGGTCCCGTGTGGTCCACGGGGACCAGCGGTTCGTCTACCGGCGGCCGGTCCGCGCGGGGGATGTGCTCTCCGTCACCTCCACCATCGAGTCGATCAAGTCGCTGGCGGGCAACGACGTGCTGGACGTCCGCGGCGAGGTGCGGGACCCGTCGGGCGAGACGGTCGTCACCGTGCGCAGCAAGCTGGTCGCCCGCGCGGCGGAAGGGGAGTGACGTTCATGACAGCGCAGGTCGCCTACGCCGACGTCGAGCCGGGGACGGAGCTGCCGTCCCGCAGCTTCCCCGTGGACCGCGCCCGGCTGGTGCGCTACGCGGGAGCCTCCGGGGACTTCAACCCGATTCACTGGAACGAGCGGTTCGCCAAGGACGTCGGGCTGCCCGACGTGATCGCGCACGGCATGTTCACCATGGCCGAGGCCGCCCGGGTCGTCACGGACTGGACGGGTGACCCGGGGGCGCTGGTCGAGTACGGCGTGCGCTTCACCAAGCCCGTGGTCGTGCCGGACGACGAGGAGGGCGCGGTCATCGAGGTCGCGGCCAAGGTCGCCAAGAAGCTCGACGACGAGGAGCGCACCGTCCAGATCGATCTGACGGTCACCAGCGCCGGCACCAAGGTGCTGGGCATGTCCCGCGCCGTGGTGCGGCTGGCCTGACCGCCGGGGCCGGCCGGGCAGCCCGCCCCGCGTCGGCCCGGTCGCCCGGTCGCCCGGTCGCCCGGTCACCCGGTCGGCCGGGAAGCTCCCCGCCCGTCGCCCGGCCGGACGAGCACCGGGCCGCAGGCCGGGTCCGGGGCGGTGGCCGTAGTCTGGAGCGCGTGCAGGAACTCCACATTGACCCCGGTGTCCCCCTCGCCTCCCTGGCCCCGCTGACCACGCTGCGTCTGGGCGGGCCCGCGAAGCGGCTGGTCACCGCGACCACCGACGACGAGGTGATCGCGGCGGTCCGCGAGGCCGACGAGAGCGGCACCCCGCTGCTGATCGTCGCCGGCGGCAGCAATCTCGTCATCGCAGACGAGGGCTTCGACGGCACCGTCCTGCGCATCGCCACCCGCGGCTTCGACCTCACCGGCAGCCGGCTGGAGCTGGCCGCCGGGGAGAACTGGTCGAAGGCTGTGGCCCGCACCGTCGAGGCGGGGCTGGCCGGTGTCGAGTGCCTCGCCGGCATCCCCGGCAGCGCGGGCGCCACCCCGATCCAGAACGTCGGTGCCTACGGCCAGGAAGTCTCCAGCACCCTCACCGAGGTCGTCGCCTACGACCGGCGCAGGGGCGAGGTGGTCACCCTCACCAACGCCGAGTGCGACTTCTCCTACCGGCACAGCCGCTTCAAGGCCGACCCGGCCGGCCACGTCGTGCTGCGGGTCCGCTTCACCCTGGAGGACGCGGAGGGCCTCTCCGCGCCGATCCGGTACGCCGAGACGGCCCGGCTGCTCGGGGTCGAGGCCGGTGACCGGGTGCCGGCGGCCCAGGCGCGCGAGGCCGTGCTGCGGCTGCGGGCCGGCAAGGGCATGGTCCTCGACCCGGACGACCACGACACCTGGTCCGCCGGTTCGTTCTTCACCAACCCGATCCTCGACGAGACCGCGTTCGCCGCCTTCGTCGACCGGGTACGGGAGCGGCTCGGCCCCGACGTGGCGCCGCCCGCCTTCCCGGCGGGGGAGGGGCGCACGAAGACCTCGGCGGCCTGGCTGATCGACAAGGCGGGCTTCACCAAGGGGTACGGACAGGGCCCGGCCCGCATCTCCACCAAGCACACCCTGGCTCTGACCAACCGCGGCTCCGCCACCACGGCGGATCTGCTGGCGCTGGCCCGTGAGGTCCGCGACGGGGTGCACGAGGCGTTCGGCGTCACCCTCACCAACGAACCCGTGATGGTCGGCTGCGCACTGTGACACCGCTCGGCGGACGGCAACGGCCCGACCCGCGGCGGCGCGCGGCGGTCAGGGCTTGCCGAGCCAGGCGGTGATGTCGGCCAGGATGCGGCGCCGCAGCTCCTCGGGCATCGAGGCGCCCCGTACCGACTGGCGGGCCAGTTCCGCCAGTTCCTCGTCCGTGAACCCGTGCGCCCGCCGTACGAGTTCGTACTGGGCGGCCAGCCGGGAGCCGAACAGCAGGGGGTCGTCGGCGCCGAGCGCGATCGGTACGCCCGCGTCCCACAGCGCCCGCACCGGCACGTCCTCGGCCTTGTCGTAGACGCCCAGCGCCACGTTGGAGGCGGGGCAGACCTCGCAGGTGACCTGCCGTTCGGCGAGCCGGGCCAGCAGCCAGGGGTCCTCGGCGGCGCGGACGCCGTGGCCGATCCGGGCGGCGCGCAGGTCGTCCAGACAGTCGCGGACACTGCCGGGCCCCGACAGTTCACCGCCGTGCGGCGCGGCCAGCAGTCCGCCGTCCCGTGCGATGGCGAAGGCCCGGTCGAAGTCGCGGGCGAAACCGCGCCGTTCGTCGTTGGACAGACCGAAGCCGACGATGCCGCGGTCCTTGTAGCGCACCGCCAGCCGGGCGAGGGTACGGGCGTCGAGCGGGTGCTTCATCCGGTTGGCCGCGACCAGGACCCGCATGCCGAGTCCGGTCTCGCGGGACGCCGTCTCGACCGCGTCCAGGATGATCTCCAGCGCGGGGATCAGCCCGCCGAGCCGGGGGGCGTAGGAGGTCGGGTCGACCTGGATCTCCAGCCAGCGCGAACCGTCGCGGACGTCCTCCTGCGCGGCCTCGCGGACCAGCCGCTGGATGTCCTCGGGGGACCGCAGACAGGATCTGGCGATGTCGTACAGCCGCTGGAAGCGGAACCAGCCGCGCTCGTCCGTGGCCCGCAGCTTGGGGGGCTCGCCGCCGCTGAGCGCCTCCGGCAGGTGCACGCCGTACTTGTCGGCCAGTTCCAGCAGCGTGGAGGGGCGCATGGACCCGGTGAAGTGCAGGTGCAGATGGGCTTTCGGCAGCGTGCGCAGGTCCCGCTCTCCGGAAGAGTGCAACATCCCAAGATCCTGCCGTATGCGGACGTGTGACAGGTAGCGGGTTCCCTGAAGGGGGCCGTCCCGAAAGCGTGAGCGGGCCGGGGCACCCCGCCCCGGCCCGCTCACGCTTTGGGTGCTCTGCGCCGGCCGCGTCAGTCGCGGGCCTCGGCCAGCAGCTTCTGGATCCGGGAGACGCCCTCGACCAGGTCCTCGTCGCCGAGCGCGTACGAGAGCCGCAGATAGCCGGGCGTGCCGAACGCCTCGCCGGGGACGACCGCGACCTCGACCTCCTCCAGGATCAGCGCGGCCAGCTCGACGCTGGTGGCGGGCCGCTTGCCGCGGATGTCCTTGCCCAGCAGGGCCTTGACCGACGGGTACGCGTAGAAGGCGCCCTCCGGCTCGGGGCAGACCACGCCGTCGATCTCGTTGAGCATCCGCACGATGGTGCGGCGGCGGCGGTCGAAGGCCTCGCGCATCGCGGCGACGGCGTCCAGGTCACCGGAGACGGCGGCCAGGGCGGCCATCTGCGAGACGTTGCTGACGTTCGAGGTGGCGTGCGACTGGAGGTTCGTCGCGGCCTTGACCACGTCCTGCGGGCCGATGACCCAGCCCACGCGCCAGCCCGTCATGGCGTACGTCTTGGCCACGCCGTTGACGATCACGCACTTGTCGCGGAGCTCGGGGACGACCACCGGCATCGAGGAGAACTCGGCGTCGCCGTAGACCAGATGCTCGTAGATCTCGTCGGTGAGCACCCACAGCCCGTGCTCCAGCGCCCAGCGGCCGATCTCCTCGACCTGGGCGCGCGGGTAGACGGCACCGGTCGGGTTGGAGGGGGAGACGAACAGCAGCACCTTGGTCTTCTCGGTGCGCGCGGCCTCCAACTGCTCGACGGAGACGCGGTAGCCGGTCGTCTCGTCGGCGGTGACCTCCACCGGGACGCCGCCCGCCAGCCGGATGGACTCCGGGTAGGTCGTCCAGTACGGCGCCGGGACGATGACCTCGTCGCCCGGGTCCAGCAGGGCCGCGAACGCCTCGTAGATGGCCTGCTTGCCGCCGTTGGTGACGAGGACCTGGGACGCCTCGATGCGGTAGCCGGAGTCGCGGAGCGTCTTGTCGGCGATGGCGGACTTCAGTTCGGGGAGTCCGCCTGCCGGGGAGTAGCGGTGGTTCTTCGGGTCGCGCGCGGCGGTCACCGCGGCCTCGACGATGTAGTCGGGCGTCGGGAAGTCGGGCTCGCCGGCGCCGAAGCCGATGACGGGCCGGCCGGCGGCCTTGAGGGCCTTGGCCTTGGCGTCCACGGCCAGCGTGGCCGACTCGGAGATCGCGCTGATACGGGCCGACAGGCGGCGCTCGGACGGGGGCTGTGCAGGGGGAGTCGCTGCGGTCATACAAGGCATGTTCGCAGACCCGGCGGACCCCGGGCACGGGGGTTTGGCGGCGGCCGGAGCCCATCCTGTTCGACGGCTGGCCGCTGAGCACGTACACTCACACGTCGTCGGCCTTCGCCCACCGCTCACAGTGCGTGTTCCTCACGCACTCCATGCGACGACATGGATGCGGTAGGTTGAGGAGGACACCAAAGGGTCGTAGCTCAATTGGTAGAGCACTGGTCTCCAAAACCAGCGGTTGGGGGTTCGAGTCCCTCCGGCCCTGCTATACACACGTCGCCAAGGTGTGTGCGTGCGTATGTGTTGCAACGACTGAATGCACTGACATTGCACCGCCGTGCGGCCGGGCCGGACGCCGCAGGGCAACGACCCGGATCAGGTGAGGACGAGTGACGGAGATCACGGATACCACCGAGGTCCCCGAGCCCGGAGGGTCGTCCGAGGGCAAGAAGAAGCCCCGTAAGGGCGGTAAGCGGGCGAAGAAGGGCCCCCTCGGCCGCCTCGCGCTCTTCTACCGTCAGATCGTCGCAGAGCTTCGCAAGGTCGTCTGGCCGACGCGGCAGCAGCTCTCCACGTACACGAGCGTGGTGATCGTCTTCGTCATCATCATCATCGCTTTGGTGTTCGTGATTGACTATGGGTTGACCGAAGTCATGAAATACGTCTTCGGCTGACCTCCCGCGCGAAGCCCCCATCGCGGGGCTTTCCGCATGTTCGACCCCTTGAAGCCAGGAAGAAGCAGCCACCGTGTCTGAGCCGAACATGAACGATGCCGTCGAGCCCGCCCAGGGTGACGACACGGCGCGCGACATCGTCGAGGCAGCGGACAGCAGCGTCGACCGGGCGGAAGCCGCCGAGGCCGCTGCCGGTGAGCCCGCCGAGGAGGCCGCTGTCCGCGACGCCGGGGACGCCGCAGCCGACGCCGCCGACGGGGCCGAGGCCGCGGAGGACACGGCCGGCGAGGGTGAAGAGGCTGCCGAGGCCGGCGCCGAGGAGGCCGAGGAGGAGCAGGTCGATCCCGTCGCCCAGCTCCGCGAGGAACTGCGCCACCTGCCCGGCGAGTGGTACGTCATCCACACCTACGCCGGTTACGAGAAGCGCGTGAAGGCCAACCTGGAGCAGCGCGCCGTCTCGCTGAACGTCGAGGACTTCATCTACCAGGCCGAGGTCCCCGAGGAAGAGATCGTCCAGATCAAGAACGGCGAGCGGAAGAACGTCCGGCAGAACAAGCTGCCCGGCTACGTTCTCGTCCGGATGGACCTGACGAACGAGTCCTGGGGCGTCGTCCGCAACACGCCGGGCGTCACGGGCTTCGTCGGCAACGCCTACGACCCGTACCCGCTGACGCTGGACGAGATCGTCAAGATGCTCGCCCCCGAGGCCGAGGAGAAGGCCGCCAAGGCCGCCGCGGCCGACGAGGAGGGCAAGCCGGCCGGTGGTGGCCGCAAGGTCGAGGTCCAGGTGCTCGACTTCGAGGTCGGCGACTCGGTCACCGTCACCGACGGTCCGTTCGCCACCCTCCAGGCGACCATCAACGAGATCAACGCCGACTCGAAGAAGGTCAAGGGCCTCGTCGAGATCTTCGGCCGCGAGACCCCGGTCGAGCTGAGCTTCGACCAGATCCAGAAGAACTGATCCCCGCCGCGTCCGCCCCGCCCACAGCGGTGCGGGCGGCGGGCGAACCCCAGCTTCCGGACAGGTCAGGAAGGGCTCAGGCCCTTCCTGACCTGCTCGGTTTCAAGCCGCAGAACGGTACGGGCTATCGTTGTGCGGTATGCCTCCGCCCGGGTGAAGGGTGGGGGAGAGTCACAACTCACCAGGACCCGGAGAGAACATGCCTCCCAAGAAGAAGAAGGTCGCGGGGCTGATCAAGCTCCAGATCCAGGCCGGCCAGGCGAACCCGGCTCCGCCCGTCGGCCCGGCGCTGGGTCAGCACGGCGTCAACATCATGGAGTTCTGCAAGGCCTACAACGCCGCGACCGAGTCGCAGCGTGGCTGGGTCATCCCGGTGGAGATCACGGTCTACGAGGACCGCTCCTTCGACTTCGTGACCAAGACGCCGCCGGCCGCGAAGATGATCCTCAAGGCCGCGGGCGTGGAGAAGGGCTCCGGCACTCCGCACACCGAGAAGGTCGCGAAGATCACCCGCGAGCAGGTGCGTGAGATCGCCAGCACCAAGATGCCCGACCTCAACGCGAACGACCTGGACCAGGCGGAGAAGATCATCGCCGGTACCGCCCGTTCCATGGGTGTGACCGTCGAGGGCTGACCGCCCCCGACGTTCCCACCGAACCGCCGTGGGAGGGCCAGGCGCTGGCCCGTACCACGACTCCATACCGTCAGGAGCAGCAGTGAAGCGCAGCAAGCACCTCCGCGAAGCGGAAGCGAAGATCGACAGGACGCGGCTGTACGCGCCCCTGGAGGCCGTCCGCCTCGCCAAGGAGACCGCCACGAAGAAGTTCGACTCGACCGTCGAGGTCGCCATGCGTCTGGGTGTCGACCCGCGCAAGGCCGACCAGATGGTCCGCGGCACCGTCAACCTCCCGCACGGCACCGGTAAGACCGCCCGGGTCCTGGTCTTCGCGACCGGTGACCGTGCTGCGGCTGCGGAGGCCGCGGGCGCCGACATCGTCGGCTCCGACGAACTGATCGAGGAGGTCGCCGGCGGCCGTCTCGACTTCGACGCCGTCGTCGCCACCCCGGACCTGATGGGCAAGGTCGGCCGCCTGGGCCGCGTGCTCGGTCCGCGTGGTCTGATGCCGAACCCGAAGACCGGCACCGTCACCCCCGACGTGGCCAAGGCCGTCGGCGACATCAAGGGCGGCAAGATCGAGTTCCGCGTCGACAAGCACGCCAACCTGCACTTCATCATCGGCAAGGCGTCCTTCGGCGAGCAGCAGCTCGTCGAGAACTACGCCGCCGCCCTTGAGGAGATCACCAGGCTGAAGCCCGCCGCGGCGAAGGGCCGGTACATCAAGAAGGCCACCTTCACCACCACGATGGGCCCGGGCGTCCCGGTCGACCCGAACCGCACCCGCAACCTCCTCGTCGAGGAGGACCCGGCCGCGGTCTGATCCGCGACCGGCCCCGCAGGCGCACGGAAGGCCGGTGTCCGCTCCTTGGCGAGCGGGCACCGGCCTTCGCCGTTCCCGGCCCGTACGACCCGCCCTGACGGGCCCTGGCCCCCGACCGCCTGCCGAGGCGGCGGGGACGGGAACCCGTACCGGCACCCGGGGCGTCTGAGCCCTTGCATAAGGTGTCGGTGAAGAGCGGGGGGTCACGGGGTCCTCCGCGCCTGCGAAAAGCGAACAGGGGGAGCCCCATGGGGAAGACCCGCATAGCGGCGGTCGCCGCGGGTGTCGTACTGATGGCGGGCCTGACGGCCTGTGGCAGCGACAAGGGCGACGGTGGCGGGGGCGACGCGAAGGGCGGCGGCGGTTCGCCCGTGCAGGGCGCTTTGGCGGCGCTCCAGAAGGCGTCCAAGGCCACTGACAAGCAGAGCTCCACGGTGGCCGACGGCGAGCAGAAGATGACCGTCGAGGGCAAGCCCGTCACCATGAAGATGAGGGGCCGCTTCGACTGGTCGTCCGGCGGTATGCAGGGCGAGGCGGACATCGTGACCAACGGCACGCCGACCCAGGCGCGCTACCTGTCGGACGCGATGTACTCCAAGCTGCCGCAGCCCGTGCAGGGCAAGCAGTGGATCAAGATGGAGTACGACGCCATGGCCAAGCAGAACGCCAGCGGCGCGCTCCTGAAGGACCAGTTGCAGAACAACAACCCGGCGCGTTCGGTCCAGCTGCTGCTGGCCAGCGGCAAGGTCAAGTCCGCGGGGACCGAGACGGTCCGCGGGCAGAAGGCCACCCGTTACACCGGCACGCTGAGCCTCTCCGAGCTGGTGCGCATGCAGTCCAAGGACTTGTCGGAGTCCGACAAGAAGGCGCTGGAGCAGCAGTTCAAGCAGACCGGCATGGAGTCGGAGAAGATCGATCTGTGGATCGACGAGAACGACCTGCTGGTCAAGAAGCGTGAGGTCGCCGAGGGCTCGGAGTCGCAGATGGAGAACACCGTCTACTACTCCGACTACGGCACCGAGGTCGAGGTGAGCGCCCCGCCGGCCTCGCAGGTCCTGGACGGCTCGCAGGCGAACAGCGGGGGCACCGGCCTCAGCTGAGCACCTTTGCGGGCGCCGGGCCGCGAGCCGGCCGGGCGCCCGGTGCGCGGGCCCGGGAGTGGATTTGGTGCTTCCGGGCCCGTTCGCGTACTCTCGGGACGAAGCCAAAGACCGCTGGTCGTCGTCGTGCGCGTGCAGAGTGCCGACGGCCGAAGGATCCGCTCGCTGCGGACGACCCGCGCAGGTGTTCGTGGAAGCCACTCCCGTCGTGCCGTGCGTACGGCGGTCGAGTCACGCCCCATGCGCCCTGCGCTGGGGCGTTCGTCGTGTTCAGCCCCTTCCGAGCGGTCCTCATCACCGGAAGGAGGCCGAGGCTCATGGCGAGGGAACAGGTCGCGCCTGACAAGATCGCAGCCGTTGAGGAGATCACGAACAAGTTCCGTGACTCCAGCGCCGCTGTGGTCACCGCGTACACCGGACTCTCCGTGGCCCAGCTCAAGGAGCTGCGCCGTGCGCTCGGTGACAACGCTCAGTACCGTGTGGTGAAGAACACGCTGACCAAGATCGCGGCCAAGGAAGCCGGGATCACCGAGCTGGACGAGTACCTTTCGGGCTCGTCGGCTGTCGCCTTCGTGACCGGTGACCCGGTCGAGGCGGCGAAGGGTCTTCGTGACTTCGCCAAGGAGAACCCCGCCCTCGTGATCAAGGGCGGCATCGTCGACGGCGCGCTGTACGGCGCCGACGACCTCAACAAGCTCGCGGACCTCGAGTCCCGCGAGGTGCTGCTCGCCAAGCTGGCCGGTGGCATGAAGGCGTCCATGGCCAAGGCCGCGGCGACCTTCCAGGCCCCGCTCTCGAAGTTCGTCCGCACTGCGGACGCGCTTCGCAGCAAGGTCGAAGAGCAGGGCGGTGCCGACACCACGGCTCCCGCCGAGGCCGAGGCCGAGTAACCGGTACGCGCGCAGGCGCGCTCCGGGTGCTCGCCGCACTCGGTCGCAGCGGGCCGTGAGCCCGCCGACATATCGATCCGGCACCAGCCGACTTAAGTGGAAGGACCCGCAACCATGGCGAAGCTCAGCCAGGACGAACTGCTCGCCCAGTTCGAGGAGATGACCCTCATCGAGCTCTCCGACTTCGTGAAGAAGTTCGAGGAGAAGTTCGACGTCGAGGCCGCCGCCCCGGCCGCCGCCGTTGTCGCCGCGCCGGCCCAGGGTGGCGGCGAGGGTGGCGCCGAGCCGGAGAAGGACGAGTTCGACGTCATCCTCACCGGCGCCGGCGACAAGAAGATCCAGGTCATCAAGGTCGTGCGTGAGCTGACCTCCCTGGGTCTGAAGGAGGCCAAGGAGCTCGTGGACAGCACCCCGAAGCCGGTCCTCGAGAAGGTCGCCAAGGACGCCGCCGACAAGGCCAAGGAGTCCCTCGAGGGCGCCGGCGCCAGCGTCGAGGTCAAGTGACCCCAGCTCGTCGGGTCACCGGCCCGCCGAGTCACCACGCAGTACCGTCGGCCACCCTCGCGGGGTAGGCCGGCAGCGGAGGGCGATCACCCAGACGGGTGGTCGCCCTCCGGCGTTGCCGGAGCGGTCGCGGCACCCGACGGCGACGACGGGTATGGTGATCTTCGTTGCTCCTGGGGGCCTTGACGAACGGCACGCAGCGCGCAATTCTCGGGACGCGTCGTCACATCGATCCGATTCCGAGGCATGGATCGTGGGCGAAGCGGGAAGTGTTGCGGCAGGCACGCAGCACCACAGCCAAGCACGTCCGTCCCGGCGTATCGAGGCCGCCGGGGACGGGGGCGGAACGAGAAGAACAATCGCAGGAGGAGGAGACCGGGGCGTGAGCCGGTTTCCCGAAATCCTTTCTGGACATCAGTGGGTCTTGTGGCTACACTGACCCTTTGCGCTGCCTATTAGCTGCCCCCCTGCCCGTCACCAGGGGCGCCGGTACGCGTGTAGAGAGTCCGAGCCCTCGGAAGGACCCCCTCTTGGCCGCCTCGCGCACTGCCTCGACTGCCAATTCGAACAACGGCGCCAGCACTGCCCCGCTGCGTATCTCTTTTGCGAAGATCAAGGAACCCCTCGAGGTTCCGAACCTGCTCGCGCTCCAGACCGAGAGCTTCGACTGGCTGCTCGGCAACGACGCCTGGAAGGAACGCGTCGAGGCCGCGCTGGAGAGTGGACAGGACGTCCCCACCAAGTCCGGTCTGGAAGAGATCTTCGAGGAGATCTCCCCGATCGAGGACTTCTCCGGGTCGATGTCGCTGACCTTCCGCGACCACCGGTTCGAGCCGCCGAAGAACTCCATCGACGAGTGCAAGGAGCGCGACTTCACCTACGCCGCGCCGCTCTTCGTCACCGCCGAGTTCACCAACAACGAGACCGGTGAGATCAAGTCCCAGACGGTCTTCATGGGCGACTTCCCGCTCATGACCGACAAGGGCACCTTCGTGATCAACGGCACCGAGCGTGTCGTCGTCACCCAGCTCGTCCGGTCCCCGGGCGTCTACTTCGACTCCTCCATCGACAAGACGTCCGACAAGGACATCTACTCCGCCAAGGTCATCCCCTCCCGGGGTGCCTGGCTGGAGATGGAGATCGACAAGCGCGACATGGTCGGTGTCCGCATCGACCGCAAGCGCAAGCAGTCCGTGACCGTGCTGCTCAAGGCGCTCGGCTGGACGAACGAGCAGATCCTCGAGGAGTTCGGCCAGTACGAGTCGATGCGCGCCACCCTGGAGAAGGACCACACCCAGGGCCAGGACGACGCGCTGCTCGACATCTACCGCAAGCTGCGTCCGGGCGAGCCGCCGACCCGTGAGGCCGCGCAGACGCTGCTGGAGAACCTCTACTTCAACCCGAAGCGCTACGACCTGGCCAAGGTCGGCCGGTACAAGATCAACAAGAAGCTCGGCGGCCACGAGCCGCTGGACTCCGGCGTGCTGACCACCGCCGACATCATCGCCACGATCAAGTACCTGGTGAAGCTGCACGCCGGCGAGACCGAGGCCACCTCGGCCGAGGGCGACACGATCGTCATCGAGACCGACGACATCGACCACTTCGGCAACCGCCGTCTGCGCAACGTCGGCGAGCTGATCCAGAACCAGGTCCGTACGGGTCTGGCGCGTATGGAGCGGGTCGTCCGCGAGCGGATGACGACGCAGGACGTCGAGGCGATCACGCCGCAGACGCTGATCAACATCCGGCCGGTCGTCGCCTCCATCAAGGAGTTCTTCGGCACCAGCCAGCTGTCGCAGTTCATGGACCAGACCAACCCGATCTCGGGTCTGACCCACAAGCGCCGTCTCAACGCGCTGGGCCCGGGTGGTCTGAGCCGTGAGCGGGCCGGCTTCGAGGTCCGTGACGTGCACCCCTCGCACTACGGCCGCATGTGCCCGATCGAGACGCCGGAAGGCCCGAACATCGGTCTGATCGGTTCGCTGGCCTCCTACGGCCGGGTGAACCCCTTCGGCTTCGTCGAGACGCCGTACCGCAAGGTCGTCGACGGCACCGTCACCGACGAGGTGCACTACCTCACGGCGGACGAAGAGGACCGGTTCGTGATCGCCCAGGCGAACGCGCCGCTCACCGACGACATGCGGTTCGCCGAGGACCGGGTGCTGGTCCGCCGCCGTGGCGGCGAGGTCGACCTGATCCCGGGCGACGACGTGGACTACATGGACGTCTCGCCGCGCCAGATGGTGTCGGTCGCGACCGCCATGATCCCCTTCCTGGAGCACGACGACGCCAACCGTGCGCTGATGGGGTCGAACATGATGCGGCAGGCCGTGCCGCTCATCAAGGCCGAGGCGCCGCTGGTCGGCACCGGCATGGAGTACCGCTGCGCGGTCGACGCCGGTGACGTCATCAAGGCCGAGAAGGACGGTGTCGTCCAGGAGGTCTCCGCGGACTACATCACGGTGGCCAACGACGACGGCACCTACACCACCTACCGGGTCGCCAAGTTCACCCGCTCCAACCAGGGCACCTCCTTCAACCAGAAGGTGCTCGTGGACGAGGGCGCCCGCGTCATCGAGGGCCAGGTGCTGGCCGACGGTCCGTCCACCGACAAGGGTGAGATGGCGCTCGGCAAGAACCTGCTCGTGGCCTTCATGCCGTGGGAGGGCTACAACTACGAGGACGCGATCATCCTCTCCCAGCGGCTGGTGCAGGACGACGTCCTCTCCTCGATCCACATCGAGGAGCACGAGGTCGACGCCCGTGACACCAAGCTGGGTCCGGAGGAGATCACCCGGGACATCCCGAACGTCTCCGAGGAGGTCCTGGCCGACCTCGACGAGCGCGGCATCATCCGCATCGGCGCCGAGGTCGAGGCCGGCGACATCCTCGTCGGCAAGGTCACCCCGAAGGGTGAGACGGAGCTGACCCCGGAGGAGCGGCTGCTGCGCGCGATCTTCGGTGAGAAGGCCCGTGAGGTCCGTGACACCTCGCTGAAGGTGCCGCACGGCGAGACCGGCAAGGTCATCGGCGTCCGCGTCTTCGACCGCGAGGAGGGCGACGAGCTGCCCCCGGGCGTGAACCAGCTGGTGCGCGTATACGTGGCGCAGAAGCGCAAGATCACCGACGGTGACAAGCTCGCTGGCCGGCACGGCAACAAGGGCGTCATCTCCAAGATCCTGCCGGTCGAGGACATGCCGTTCCTGGAGGACGGCACCCCGGTCGACATCATCCTCAACCCGCTGGGTGTCCCCTCCCGGATGAACCCGGGCCAGGTCCTGGAGATCCACCTCGGCTGGCTGGCCTCCCAGGGCTGGAAGGTCGAGGGCGCCGAGGAGTGGATGCAGCGCCTCAAGGCCATCGGCGCGGACGACGTCGCACCGCGGACCAACGTGGCGACGCCGGTCTTCGACGGTGCCCGCGAGGACGAGATCGCCGGTCTGTTCGAGGCCACGCTGCCGAACCGGGACGGCGACCGCATGGTGCAGCCCTCCGGCAAGGCCCAGCTGTTCGACGGCCGCTCCGGCGAGCCGTTCCCGGACCCGATCTCGGTCGGGTACATGTACATCCTCAAGCTGCACCACCTGGTCGACGACAAGCTGCACGCCCGTTCGACCGGCCCGTACAGCATGATCACCCAGCAGCCGCTGGGTGGTAAGGCCCAGTTCGGCGGCCAGCGCTTCGGTGAGATGGAGGTGTGGGCCCTGGAGGCGTACGGCGCCGCGTACGCGCTGCAGGAGCTGCTCACCATCAAGTCCGACGACGTCACCGGACGCGTGAAGGTCTACGAGGCCATCGTCAAGGGCGAGAACATCCCCGAGCCGGGGATTCCCGAGTCCTTCAAGGTGCTCATCAAGGAGATGCAGTCGCTCTGCCTCAACGTCGAGGTGCTGTCCTCCGACGGCATGTCGATCGAGATGCGCGACACCGACGAGGACGTCTTCCGCGCCGCGGAGGAGCTCGGAATCGACCTGTCCCGGCGCGAGCCGAGCAGCGTCGAAGAGGTCTGACGGAGTCGGCCGGGGCCGCATCCGCTGTGCCCCGGCCCTCCCCGCGACCCGTTCAGACCATTGACATACGACCCTGAGAGGGATTGACGAGAGTGCTCGACGTCAACTTCTTCGACGAACTGCGAATCGGCCTTGCCACCGCTGACGACATCCGCCAGTGGTCGCACGGCGAGGTCAAGAAGCCGGAGACCATCAACTACCGCACCCTCAAGCCCGAGAAGGACGGACTCTTCTGCGAGAAGATCTTCGGCCCCACCCGGGACTGGGAGTGCTACTGCGGCAAGTACAAGCGCGTCCGCTTCAAGGGCATCATCTGTGAGCGCTGCGGCGTCGAGGTGACCCGCGCCAAGGTGCGCCGTGAGCGGATGGGCCACATCGAGCTGGCAGCCCCCGTCACCCACATCTGGTACTTCAAGGGCGTCCCCTCCCGGCTGGGCTACCTGCTCGACCTGGCGCCGAAGGACCTGGAGAAGGTCATCTACTTCGCGGCGTACATGATCACGTACGTCGACGAGGAGCGCCGCCAGCGCGACCTGCCCTCCCTGGAGGCGCACGTCGGCGTGGAGCGCCAGCAGATCGAGCAGCGCCGTGACGCCGATCTGGAGGCCCGCGCCAAGAAGCAGGAGAGCGACCTGGCCGAGCTGGAGGCCGAGGGCGCCAAGGCGGATGTGCGCCGCAAGGTGCGCGAGGGCGCCGAGCGCGAGATGAAGCAGATCCGCGACCGGGCGCAGCGCGAGCTGGACCGCCTGGACGAGGTGTGGAACCGCTTCAAGAACCTCAAGGTGCAGGACCTGGAGGGCGACGAGCTGCTCTACCGCGAGCTGCGCGACCGCTTCGGGACCTACTTCGACGGCTCCATGGGCGCCGCTGCCCTGCAGAAGCGCCTGGAGACCTTCGACCTGGAGGAGGAGGCGGAGAAGCTCCGCGAGGTCATCCGCACCGGCAAGGGCCAGAAGAAGACCCGTGCGCTGAAGCGGCTGAAGGTCGTCTCCGCGTTCCTGCAGACCAGCAACAGCCCCAAGGGCATGGTGCTGGACTGCGTCCCGGTGATCCCGCCGGACCTGCGTCCGATGGTGCAGCTGGACGGTGGCCGCTTCGCGACCTCCGACCTGAACGACCTGTACCGCCGCGTCATCAACCGCAACAACCGGCTGAAGCGTCTGCTGGACCTCGGTGCGCCCGAGATCATCGTGAACAACGAGAAGCGGATGCTCCAGGAGGCCGTCGACGCCCTGTTCGACAACGGCCGCCGCGGCCGTCCGGTCACCGGGCCGGGCAACCGTCCGCTCAAGTCGCTGTCCGACATGCTCAAGGGCAAGCAGGGCCGCTTCCGGCAGAACCTGCTCGGCAAGCGCGTCGACTACTCGGCCCGTTCCGTGATCGTCGTCGGCCCGCAGCTGAAGCTGCACCAGTGCGGTCTGCCCAAGGCGATGGCGCTGGAGCTGTTCAAGCCGTTCGTGATGAAGCGCCTGGTCGACCTGAACCACGCGCAGAACATCAAGAGCGCCAAGCGCATGGTCGAGCGTGGCCGCACCGTGGTGTACGACGTCCTCGAAGAGGTCATCGCCGAGCACCCGGTGCTGCTGAACCGTGCGCCGACGCTGCACCGCCTCGGTATCCAGGCGTTCGAGCCGCAGCTGGTCGAGGGCAAGGCCATTCAGATCCACCCGCTCGTGTGCACCGCGTTCAACGCGGACTTCGACGGTGACCAGATGGCCGTGCACCTGCCGCTGTCCGCGGAGGCGCAGGCCGAGGCCCGCATCCTGATGCTGTCGTCGAACAACATCCTCAAGCCGGCCGACGGCCGGCCGGTGACGATGCCGACGCAGGACATGGTCCTGGGTCTGTTCTTCCTCACCACCGACGAGGAGCAGCGGGAGACCAAGGGCGACGGCCGGTCGTTCAACTCCACCGCGGAAGCGATCATGGCGTTCGACGCCGGGGAGCTGTCGCTCCAGGCGAAGGTCGACATCCGCTTCCCGGCCGGTACGGTCCCGCCGCTGGGCTGGACCCCGCCGGCGCCGGCGGAGGGCGAGCCCGAGTGGCAGCCCGGTGACCCGTTCCGGCTGCGCACCTCGCTGGGCCGCGCGCTCTTCAACGAGCTGCTGCCCGACGAGTACCCGTTCGTCGACTACACGGTGGGCAAGAAGCAGCTCTCCCAGATCGTCAACGACCTGGCCGAGCGCTACCCGAAGGTCGTCGTCGCCGCGGCGCTCGACAACCTGAAGTCGGCCGGTTACTTCTGGGCGACCCGTTCGGGTGTGACCATCGCGATCTCGGACGTCGTCGTCCCGGACGCCAAGCCGGAGATCATCGCCGGTTACGAGGCGCAGGACGAGAAGGTCCAGAAGCAGTACGAGCGCGGTCTGATCACCAAGGACGAGCGCACGCAGGAGCTCATCGCCATCTGGACCAAGGCGACGAACGACGTCTCCGAGGCGATGAACGACAACTTCCCGAAGACGAACCCGATCTTCATGATGGTGGACTCGGGCGCCCGAGGGAACATGATGCAGATGCGTCAGATCGCCGGTATGCGTGGTCTGGTGTCGAACGCGAAGAACGAGACCATCCCGCGGCCCATCAAGGCGTCGTTCCGTGAGGGTCTCTCCGTGCTGGAGTACTTCATCTCCACGCACGGTGCCCGTAAGGGTCTCGCCGACACCGCCCTGCGTACCGCGGACTCGGGTTACCTCACCCGTCGTCTGGTCGACGTCTCCCAGGACGTGATCATCCGCGAGGAGGACTGCGGCACCGACCGCGGCCTCAAGCTGACGATCGCCTCCAAGGGCGCCGACGGCGTGCTGCGCAAGGCCGAGGACGTCGAGACCAGTGTGTACGCGCGCTGCCTCGCCGAGGACATCGTCGTCGACGGCATGGTGCTGGCCCCGGCCGGCACCGACCTGGGCGACGTGCTCATCGACGAGCTGGTCCGGCACGGGGTGGAGACCGTCAAGACGCGCTCCATCCTCACCTGCGAGTCGCAGGTCGGCACCTGCGCCATGTGCTACGGCCGCTCCCTGGCCACCGGCAAGCTGGTCGACATCGGCGAGGCCGTCGGCATCATCGCCGCCCAGTCGATCGGTGAGCCCGGCACCCAGCTGACGATGCGTACCTTCCACACCGGTGGTGTGGCCGGTGACGACATCACCCAGGGTCTGCCGCGTGTGGTCGAGCTGTTCGAGGCCCGTACCCCCAAGGGCGTCGCGCCGATCTCCGAGTCGGCCGGCCGGGTCCGTATCGAGGAGACGGAGAAGACCAAGAAGGTCATCGTCACCCCGGACGACGGCTCGGACGAGACCTCCTACAGCGTCTCCAAGCGCGCCCGTCTGCTGGTGGGCGAGGGCGACCACGTCGCCGTCGGCCAGAAGCTGACCGTCGGTACGGAGAACCCGCACGACGTGCTCCGCATCCTCGGCCAGCGCGCCGTCCAGGTCCACCTGGTCGGCGAGGTCCAGAAGGTCTACAACTCGCAGGGTGTGTCGATCCACGACAAGCACATCGAGATCATCATCCGGCAGATGCTGCGCCGCGTGACGATCATCGAGTCGGGCGACGCCGAGCTGCTGCCCGGCGAGCTGGTGGAGCGCACCAAGTTCGAGTCGGAGAACCGCCGTGTGGTCCAGGAGGGCGGCCAGCCGGCCTCCGGCCGTCCGCAGCTGATGGGTATCACCAAGGCCTCGCTGGCCACGGAGTCCTGGCTGTCGGCGGCGTCCTTCCAGGAGACGACCAGGGTCCTGACCGACGCGGCGATCAACGCCAAGTCGGACTCCCTGATCGGCCTCAAGGAGAACGTCATCATCGGTAAGCTCATCCCGGCCGGTACGGGTCTGTCCCGCTACCGCAACATCCGGGTCGAGCCGACCGAGGAGGCGAAGGCCGCGATGTACTCGGCCGTCGGCTACGACGACATCGACTACTCGCCCTTCGGCACCGGCTCCGGCCAGGCGGTCCCGCTGGAGGACTACGACTACGGTCCGTACAACGCCTGAGCGGGCTGAGGCCCGGCAGGTCCGTTCAGCGGCCTTGACGCGCTGAGAGGGCGGTCACACCTTCGGGTGTGGCCGCCCTTCGGCGTGTCCGGACAGCGCTCCCCGCCCCGCGCTCCTCAGCGCCCCGGTTCCAGATAGGGCTGAAGGTGGTGCAGCCGCGTGAAGTGGTCGGGGTGAGTGTCCAGCAGCCGTGCGAGTGCACCCCGCCGGTCCGTTGGCCGGGCGCCGACGGGCTGGTGACCGAACGCGCCGGCCGGGGCCCTGCCGGGGTGGGGGAAGCCCGGGTGCAGGCCGCCGGGTGCCCAGCCGGCGGCACCGTACGGGGGCGGTGCCGGCTGTTCGGGGGGCGCGGTGAGCCGCAGCACCTCGGCGAGCATCGGTGCGAAGCCCAGCGCCGCGGCGTGCTGGTCCGCGCGCAGTTCGGCCCTGCGTCCGACCGCCGCCAGCAGGTACGGCAGCACGGGCAGCAGCAGTGGCAGCCCGTACAGCGAGGTCAGCGTGGCGTAGGCCAGCGAGGCGAGGACCAGCAGCGCGGCGAGCGGGACGAGCAGGAAGAAGCAGCCGAAGCGGGCGAGGTTCCCGGTGGCCCGCAGCAGGCCGCTCAGCACCAGTCGGCACGCCCGCAGCGCGATGCGCCCCGGGACGGAGTACCAGAAGCCCAGCAGCGAGGACCAGGCGTGGCCGCCGGTGTGGTGCCCCAGTTCGTGCGCGAGCACTGCGGCGAGTTGGCCCGAGGGGATCTGGTGCAGCGCATAACTGGTCACCCCGACGATGTGTCCCGCGGCGGCCACGGCGTTGAGGTCCTGGCTGTCCTCGACCCACAGCTGGTAGGCCCGTCCGTCGACGCCGGCACGCGCCGTGACCTCTCGCCAGACCGGTTCCAGCCGGGCCCTCTCCCAGGGCGAGGGGTGGCGCAGCCCCAGCAGGCGGCGTGCCAGTACCGCTTCCGTGGGCCTGTGGAACACGAGCGCTCCGCTCAGCAGCCATGCGGCCACCAGGACGAACCACAGGCCGTCGAGCAGAAGCGAGCACAGCAGGACGACGAGCAGGCTGCCCAGCATGTGCGGGAGGTGCAGCACAAGACGTCCGACCGCGGTGGCGTCCATCCCGCGCTGGTGCCGGGCGAGGTGGATGCGTCGCGGTGCGAAGTCCATCTCGTGCGGATGGCGGGGTGGATGTTTGGGAGGCGGCGGGACCGTCGGCCGGGTGGGGTCGGGCGGCTGCGTCATGGTGAACCACTCCTCGGTGGGTACCGGCGGATCAACGGGTGAGTACGGGAACGCACAGCAGGGGAAGTCCCGCACAGAGCGCGGCCACGCCGGCCCGTATCCACCGGTGCTTGTCGTGGACGATGCGGCTGGTGGCCGCGAGGGAGGCGGCGAAGGCGTCGAGCGTGGCCCGCTCGGTGTCGGCGAGGGCCGCACGGAGCTGGTCCCGGGACGCCGCGGTGCGGATGTCGGCGAAGTAGGTGAGCGGCATGCCGGGGGCCCATGCGCTGTGCCCGTAGCGCGGCAGAACGGCCATGAGGAGGGCGAGGAGGGCGATGCCGAGTGCGCCCACCCCTGTCCACCACGCCGCCGCCCCCGGACAGGGCAGCCGGGACGGGCTCCAGTCGCTGCCGGCCAGCACTCCGGCGAAGGCGCCGACTGTCATGCTGACGGCGCCCAGCAGCACGGCCGCCTTGCTGTCCGCCCGGGCGATCTCGCCCCGCATGTCCTGTAACAGCCGGTCGGCGACCGCGTGGCCGGGGCGGCGGGCGCCTGTCCTCACCGGTCCTCCGGCGCGGGCGGGCTGTCATCTCCGCTGCCGTGCGTCCAGCCGCCCGGCGTGTTTTTCGCGAGCTGTGTGCGCGGCGCGGTGCCGCTGCTCTCCTCCGTGCTGGTGGGGAGGGGGGAGCCGTCGGCGGCCGGAGCGCTACCGCCGTTCGGTGCGGCCCCGTGGCCCGGTGCCCCCGGGTCGGCCGGTTCCGCGCTGTCGCCGGGCACCGCCCCGGTGGCCGGAGCGCCCTCGCCGGTCCGGGGAGGCGGGGTGAAGGCCGTCGGCGGGGGAGCGGCCGGCCGGGGCGGTACCCACCCGGGTGCGGGCGCCCCGGGCATGCCCAGCGGTGGTGCGTACGGCGCACCGGGCGGGGGAGCGGACGGGGGCCGCACCGCGGTGACCGTGGGTACCGTCTCCGCCGGCTGCTCGGCCGGCGGCTTCGGCGGGTACTCCGGCGCGGTGTCCATGCTGTTTCCGGCAGGGGCATCGTGCCGCTGGTCCGGCCCGGCGGACGGGCCCTGTGCCTCCCCCGTGCTGTCGGGGGCCGGCGATGCCGATCTGGTGAGACCGGGGTGTTCCGTGCCGCCTGCCGGCGGGTGCGGGGACGGACCCGGCCCACCGTGCATGTGCTGCTCGGTGAGGAACGATTTGACCACCTGGAGTGCCGTCTGCTGGAGGCCTTCGAGCTGGTACGCCTCGGTGTGGCCGTTGCCGAGGACCTCGGTGACGACGTCGATCTGGGAGCGCAGGTAGTCGCGCTGGTCCTGGCGGAGGTTCTCCATGACCAGCCGGGAGTCCTCCGGGTGCCGCGCCAGATGCGCGGCCCAGGCGGTGGCTCCGCCCTGCGAGAGGTGGTGCGCGTAGTAGCGGATCTTCTCCGTTTCGATCTCCTGGAGCTCCAGCTGCTGCCTGCCGGTGAGCAACTGCTGCCGGTGCTGCCACTCCAGCTGCCGCATGGCCAGCTCCTGCTGCTGTTCCCCGTACGCCATGGCACGCTCCACCTGGAACCGGTCCTGCTGCCGGGCCCGCATGTCCTGGGCGGCGTCCACGGCCATGCCCTGCTGGGCCTCGCGGACGGCTTCCGTGGTGGCGTGGTCGATGGCCTGGAGCCGCCGCTGGTGCGCGATGTTGTCCTCGTCCCTGCGGACGCGCACGGTCCACACCACCCGCAGTCCGACGGACGAGCCCAGGGGTTCGGCGGCGGTGAGCTGCTTGAGCAGTGCCTGCTCGGCCTCCGCGCTGTCATGGATGGCAAACATCCGGGTGACGGGTCGCGCTCTCTCCTGCACCTCACCGAGCAGCAGTTGGGGTACGTCCCGGTGGCCGCTGGCGACGAACCGGGCCGGGTCGGTGACCTGCCAGCTCAGCTCGATGCCGGCCTCGAACTCGAAGGCGTCGTTGTCGCTGGGGAACCGCAACTGGGCGGAGACGGGGTGGACGCCCATGTCCACCTCGTAGACGGCGGTGTAGCGCCGGGCGGTGAGGTTCGGGCGCTGGGGCGGCAGGAACGCCTCGTATCCGTTCTTCGGGGTGACGCAGACGTGGGCGTTGTCGATCCGCAGCGGTGTCTTGCGGCCGAGTGCCCCGAAGCGGGGAAGCTGCCGCACGGTCAGCACCGGGTCCCGCAGCTCGGTGTGGCGGTCGGCGAACTGTTGCCATTCAGGAGGTTCGTGAAAGCTGATCATGGCGTGGGTTTTCCTTCGTGCTCGGTTCTCAGGCGGCCGGCCCGTAAGGGGACCGGTGCGAGGTCAGCGTGGTGAGCAGCCGGTCCGCGACCGGCGGGGGCGGCCCGCCGTTGACCGCGGGCATCGTGCGCAGCAGATGGCTGAGCCGGTCGAGGTCCGGCCGGGTGGTGATGAGGGCGGGCAGCAGAGCGGACAGGGCCCATTCGGCTGCGGGATCCTGGTCGGCGCACCGCACCCAGTCGGCCATCACCTGCAGGGCGTGTCCGGTGTGCTCGTGGTCGCGCAGAGCGGTGTTCCACAGCGTGGCGATGGCCGCCGTCTCGTCGGCCGCGGTCCCGGTGCCGGGTGTGGTGACGGCCGCCTCGGTGGCCACGGCGTGACCGAACCGGTTCAGCAATACGGGGCGCTCCCGTGCCGCGTGAGTGGGCCGGGACGGTTGCGGGTCGGCGTCGTCGTACCACTCGCATGCCGTCAGGAACGCCCGCAGGGCCAGCCGGCGCACGGCGCCTTTTTCGTCCAGGGCGGCCAGCAGCTGGGGGTACACCCGTGCGCCGGCCGGGGAGACCATCAGCACCGCGGCGGACGAGGCGGCTTCGGCCGTCTCCTCCTCCGCTTCCTCCTCGTCGTCGGTCCGTGCCGCCGCGGCCGAGACGACGGCACGCAGCGCGTCCAGTGCCTCCTCGGGCCATTTCTCACCGATCAGCGCGTAGGTGCGGATCGCCGTCCAGCGCAGCCTCGGGTGCTCGCCACGTGCCCAGGCGCCGACGACGTTCCGCACGTGCGGTGCCTCCATGGCGTGGGCGAGCGCGAGGGTGTGCGCGGCGGTCACCCGGTGGTGCGGTCGTGGGGAGTCGGCCCAGCCCTCGACCAGCAGCGCCAGCGCGGAGGGCAGGTCGCGGGTGAGCAGCACCGCGGCGGTCGCGGCGGCGCGGGTGCGCACCAGCGGCCGTCCGTCGTCGGCGAGCTCGCGCAGCCAGCCGACGAGTGCGGGCCGCGAAGAGGGGTGCCCCGTCCACACTTCGCGGAGCAGTACGAGGGCCGCCCGGTCGTCCTCGTACGCCGCCTTGTACTGGACGACGGGTCCCCACTCGGTGGGCTCCTCCTCGCGGTATCCGCGGGCGCGGGCGAGCTGGAGACGGCTGTCGACGGACGTGCCGAACACGGGCACGTGCGGGTGAATCCCCCGGTTTTCGGTGCGGTGGAGCAGCGTGTACAGCTGGTCGCTCAGCTCGGCGGTGATCGCGTAGGGGGCCTCGTTGAAGGCGGCCAGGGAGACCAGGAACGCCTTGTCCCGCAAGGGAAGGGCCGGATCGTCGAACCACCGCTGCACCTGCCGCTCGACCGAGAGGGTGGAGTAGAGCGCCAGCTCCCTCTCCAGCGTGGTCCGGTCCTGGGCGTGGCTGACCAGCAGCCGGGCGAGACCGGCCGCCTCCCGCGGCTGGGGCCGGTGTGCGAGGACGGCCTGTACGGCGTCGAGACGCAGCAGCTCACGTGCGGTGTTCTCGTCCGTGAGGGTACGCAGATGTCCCCGGAGCACGAGCGAGGCCGACGGGCTGCGCCAGCGGGCGAGCGGCATGCCTTCGGCGGGGACGATGCCGGGGCCGGTGGTGATCACCAGATAGCTGTCCTTGCGCACCAGCTCGTCCCGCAGGGCCAGCAACTGGGCCTCGCGCAGCGGGTCGGCAGGGTCCGTCATCAGGTCGCAGAGCATGTGGCCGCTGCCCTGGGACAGATGGTGGGGCAGGTCACCCAGCCGCAGTTCCCGGTCGAGCGCCCGGATGGGAGAGACCGGGAGGCGGCGCAGCAGCATCAGCGCGGCCGTACGGCGGCCCGAGGAGAGGGGGCCCGCGAGCACGAGGAAGCGCTCGGTCCTCAGCCGTCCGGTCAAGTGGGCCAGCTCTTCCTCGTCGGCGTCGAAGAGGGCCGCCAGCCTGTCCAGCTCGTCCTCGGGGACCTCGCCGGAGGACGAGGGCGTCCCGGCGGAGCCGAACCGCAACTGGTAGATCTCCGTCTTGTCTCCCAGCACCACGTCGCCGTCCACGTGGCCGCCGCTGACGCCGTGCTGGGAGCCGCCGATCAGACTGCCGCCGAGCCGCGCGGAGTCCCCGAGCATGAACGCGGGACTGTGGCGCCTGAGGTCCTTGCGGGACTCCCACGCGTTCTGTGCTCGTTCGTCGGCGCCTTCCTCGCCGGCTTCCTCGGCTGTCTTCTCCTCGGTGCCTTCGACGTCCTGCGGGTGGGCCGTCTCGGCGGGCGGGGCGTCTTGGACCGGGGTGCTCACCGCACGTCACCGTCCCCGGAGGGCCGCTCGTGGGGCCGGGCCGGAGCGAGGGGGCCCACGTCTCCGTGAACGGTGCCGCCTGCCACGCCGTACTGGTCACCGCCCACGAGGCTGCCGCCGATGTGGACGGCACCGTTGAAGGCCATGCCCCCGCCGGGCGGGGGAGCGGAGGGGCCGGCGGGTGGCTGAGCGCCCGCAGGGTGCGCGGCGGCGGGAGCGGCGGCGGTCGTGCCGTGCGCCTTCCCGTACGCGGGCGGCCCGTGCAGCCAGGCGCTGAGGGGGCCGTTCTTGCTGCCTGGGGTGATGTGGTGGAACTCCTCGGTGGGGATGCCGGGGTGGTTGTGGCGGACGATGCCGCTGTAGACCTGGTCGGACACGCACAGCGCCAGGTCGTTCTCCCGCTCCCGGAGTGCGTCCCGCAATTCGTCGCTGTCCAGCAGCCGTGCGGCGTGGTTGAGGTCGGAGCCCACCCAGCCGCCCGCGGCGTCGACCGCCACGTACCCGGTCGCCAGTACGGCGCGGAGCCGCATCTGGGCGCTGCTGGAGGCCATGCGGTTGACGGCGCGGAGGGAGGCGGGGACCTCGGTCAGGAAGACCCGCAGCAGGGAGCGGAGCGAGGCGTTGGCGTCGATCAGCTCGATCAGACCGTCACCGCGGTCGGCACGCTGCCGCATCGAGTCCTCGACGCCCGCTGCGTCCAGGGCCCGGTCGGCGACGTCGTAGAGGGTGCGTCGGAGGTAGACCTGCTCGACGTCGTCGCGGTTGCTGTACCGCTCGATGTCCAGCAGCAGCAGGGTGCGGCTCACCGGGTCGTTCATGGCGTCCTCTCCTCGGGGGAACGGCTTTCGCAGCAGCGTTCCGCAGCCGGGAAGAGGAGCGTGAGGAAGAAGGACTCAGTTGTTGTGTGTACGAGTACACACAAGGCCGCCGGCCTGTCCGGGGAGAATCAGCGCGGGTCCTCGGCGCAGATCCGTCGCAGCGTGTCCGGCCGGAGGATGACGGTGGAGCGGCGCCCGGTGGCCACCACGCCCCGGCCGCGCAGCTCGGCCAGCAGCTTGTTGACCATCTCCCGGGAGGCGCCGATGGAGCCGGCCATCTCCTGTTTGCTGAGCGGGACGGTCAGCTCGATGCCCTTGCCGCTGCGTCTGCCGTGGGAGCGCGCCAGCTCCAGGAGCAAGGCCGCGAACCGTTCCCTCACCCGCATCGAGGCGAACTCCAGTCGCCTGCGGTCGGCGGCCCGCGTGCGGTCGCTGGCGAGTGACAGAAGCCGCAACGCGGCTTGCGGGGAGTCGGTGAGGAACCGCTGGAAGCGGTCGTGGTCGACGGCGACGGCCAGCACCGGCTCCAGCGCGGTGACCGTGGCCGACCGCGGGTGACCGGTCAGGGCGGCGCTCTCCCCGACCACGTCGCCGGGGCCGCGCAGGGCGAGCAGGGCCTCGTAGCCGTTGGCCGCGGTGGCCGTGACCTTCGTCCAGCCCTCCAGGATCAGGAAGACGTGGGAGGAGGGCTCGTGCTGCCGCAGCAGTGGAAGCCGGGGCTCGAACCGCATTTCCCGCCCGAGGGAGATCAGGGCGGCGCGGTCCGCCCGCTCCAGCCTGGCGAGGAAGGGGACACGGTCGTCGAGTTCCGGACCGGTCATGCTCCACGCGTCGGCCATCGTCGTCCCCCCCCCAGACTCTCCTGCGTGCCGGACACTTCTGTACGCACGGCACGCACCCGGCAGCTTGCACACTGTAATGAAGCGCGGGGCCGCCCGGGAGACCTCTCCTCCCGCTCCCTCCGGCCTTCCCGGTCTTCCCGGCTGCGGCGAACTCCACGCGGGCTTCATGCGTCATGGATGATGGAGGCACCGCAAGCGAGCTGGGAGGTGGGGGCCGGTGGCGTTCGGACCGTGGAATCCCGAGGGGGTTCCGAGCCGGAGCGAGCAGCAGAACGGCGCGATGCGTGCCTCGCACGCGGACCGGGAGCGGGCGATCGACGTCCTCAAGGCCGGGTTCAGCGAGGGGCGGCTGGGCCAGGCCGAGTACGAGCAGCGGCTGACGCGGGCCACGCACGCGCAGACGTACGCGGAGCTGTCGGTGCTGATCGCGGATCTGCCGCAGGGGCCGGTGCCGATGCCGCCGGCGCCGCAGCAGTCGGGCTACCAGCCGGTGCCGCGGACGTTCCTGCCCGCGCCGCCGCCGCGGACGAACGGGACGGCCATCGGGGCGCTGGTGTGCGGCATCCTGACGCCGGTCTACGGGCTCACCGCCATCCCCGCGGTGGTGCTGGGGCATGTGGCGAAGGCGCAGATCCGCAGGACGGGCGAGGAGGGGTCCGGGTTCGCCACGGCGGGGCTGGTGCTGGGCTGGCTGGCCATCGGGGTGGCGCTGGCGGGCATCCTCGCGGTGGTCTTCGCCGCGGCCTGAGCGGGGCCGGCGGCGCCCTGCCGCGGGGTCACTTCACGCCCTGTCGAGGGGGCACGGCACGCCCGGCTGCGGGGCACGGCACGCCCGGCTGCGGGGTCCGGACGGCGCCGGGGTACGGCCCCGGGGGCGGCGCCCTTCTTCTTGCAGGTGGGGACGGATATGGTGGCCGGTCCTTCTGTTTTGACCCAGGCCGGTGAGGTAGGTACCCTCGTTCTCTGTGCCTGGGGTGTCCCCTGCGCTGTTGTCCCCCCTCGACAGCGGTGACGGTAGGCGCGGTCGGTGACACCGGGATCTGCATGCTTCTCACCATGGAGAAGTCTTCCGCCCTCAGCGGGGATCTGCAGTCTTCGACACACCCGACCTCGTGGGTCGGGCGTGGCCCGGGTTAGCTTTACCGAGACTGGCACACAGAAACCGGAGAAACGGTGCCTACGATCCAGCAGCTGGTCCGCAAGGGCCGGCAGGACAAGGTCGAGAAGAACAAGACGCCCGCACTCGAGGGTTCGCCCCAGCGCCGCGGCGTCTGCACGCGTGTGTTCACGACCACCCCGAAGAAGCCGAACTCGGCCCTGCGCAAGGTCGCCCGTGTGCGCCTGACCAGCGGGATCGAGGTGACCGCCTACATTCCGGGTGAGGGTCACAACCTGCAGGAGCACTCGATCGTGCTCGTGCGTGGTGGCCGTGTGAAGGACCTGCCGGGTGTTCGCTACAAGATCATCCGCGGCTCCCTCGACACGCAGGGCGTCAAGAACCGCAAGCAGGCTCGCAGCCGCTACGGCGCCAAGAAGGAGAAGTAAGCAATGCCTCGTAAGGGCCCTGCCCCGAAGCGCCCGGTCATCATCGACCCGGTCTACGGTTCTCCTCTGGTGACCTCCCTCATCAACAAGGTGCTGCTGAACGGCAAGCGCTCCACCGCCGAGCGCATCGTCTACGGCGCCATGGAGGGGCTGCGCGAGAAGACCGGCAACGACCCGGTCATCACGCTCAAGCGCGCTCTGGAGAACGTCAAGCCGACCCTCGAGGTCCGCTCCCGCCGCGTCGGTGGCGCCACCTACCAGGTTCCGGTCGAGGTCCGCCCCGGCCGTTCCTCCACGCTCGCGCTGCGCTGGATCGTGGGCTACGCCCGCGCCCGCCGCGAGAAGACCATGACCGAGCGCCTGATGAACGAGCTGCTCGACGCCTCCAACGGGCTCGGTGCCGCCGTCAAGAAGCGCGAGGACACGCACAAGATGGCCGAGTCCAACAAGGCCTTCGCGCACTACCGCTGGTAGTCGCTTCCCCCATCGAGACCGAGAGAAGACTGAAGCCTTATGGCTACCACTTCACTTGACCTGGCCAAGGTCCGCAACATCGGGATCATGGCCCACATCGACGCGGGCAAGACGACGACCACCGAGCGGATCCTCTTCTACACCGGTCGTAGCTACAAGATCGGTGAGGTCCACGACGGCGCCGCCACGATGGACTGGATGGAGCAGGAGCAGGAGCGCGGCATCACCATCACGAGCGCCGCGACGACCACTCACTGGCCGCTCAACGGCGTCGACTACACCATCAACATCATCGACACCCCGGGTCACGTCGACTTCACCGTCGAGGTGGAGCGTGCGCTGCGTGTGCTCGACGGTGCCGTGACGGTGTTCGACGGTGTCGCCGGTGTGGAGCCGCAGTCCGAGACGGTGTGGCGTCAGGCCGACCGTTACGGCGTTCCGCGCATCTGCTTCGTGAACAAGCTGGACCGTACCGGTGCCGAGTTCCACCGCTGCGTCGACATGATCAAGGACCGCCTGGGTGCGGTGCCGCTGGTCATGCAGCTGCCGATCGGCACCGAGGCGGACTTCAAGGGCGTTGTCGACCTGGTGTCGATGAAGGCGCTCGTCTACTCGCCCGAGGCGAAGATGGGCGAGATGTACGACACCGTCGACATCCCGGACACCCACGCCGAGGCGGCCGAGGAGTGGCGCGGCAAGCTGCTCGAGGCCGTGGCGGAGAACGACGAAGAGATGATGGAGCTGTACCTGGAGGGCCAGGAGCCCACCGAGGAGCAGCTCATCGCCGCCATCCGCCGGGTCACCCTGGCCTCCACCGGCTCCGAGGGCTCGACGACGATCACCCCGGTGTTCTGCGGCACCGCGTTCAAGAACAAGGGCGTGCAGCCCCTGCTCGACGCGATCGCCCGCTACCTGCCGTCCCCGCTGGACGTCGAGGCCATCGAGGGCCAGTCCCCGAAGGACGCCGAGGAGATCATCAAGCGTCGTCCGTCCGAGGACGAGCCGATGTCGGCGCTCGCGTTCAAGATCGCCAGCGACCCGCACCTGGGCAAGCTGACCTTCATCCGCGTCTACTCGGGCCGGATCGAGACCGGTACCCAGGTGATGAACTCGGTGAAGGGCCGCAAGGAGCGCATCGGCAAGATCTACCGCATGCACGCCAACAAGCGTGAGGAGATCGAGTCGGTGGGTGCCGGCGACATCGTCGCCGTCATGGGCCTGAAGCAGACCACCACCGGTGAGACGCTGTGCGACGCGAACAACCAGGTCATCCTGGAGTCGATGGAGTTCCCGGCCCCGGTCATCGAGGTCGCCATCGAGCCCAAGTCCAAGGGTGACCAGGAGAAGCTGGGCGTCGCGATCCAGCGGCTGGCCGAGGAGGACCCGTCCTTCCAGGTCAAGACCAACGAGGACACCGGTCAGACGATCATCGCGGGTATGGGCGAGCTGCACCTCGACGTGCTGGTCGACCGTATGAAGCGCGAGTTCAAGGTCGAGGCCAATGTCGGTAAGCCGCAGGTGGCCTACCGCGAGTCGCTCCGCAAGAAGGTCGAGAAGGTCGACTACACCCACAAGAAGCAGACCGGTGGTTCCGGTCAGTTCGCGAAGGTGCAGATCGACGTCGAGCCGCTTGAGGGCGACGGCTACGAGTTCGTCAACCAGGTCACCGGTGGCCGCATCCCGCGGGAGTACATCCCGTCCGTGGACGCGGGCTGCCAGGAGGCCATGGAGTTCGGCGTGCTGGCCGGCTACCCGCTGACCGGCGTCCGTGTGACGCTGCTGGACGGCCAGTACCACGACGTCGACTCCTCCGAGATGGCGTTCAAGATCGCCGGTTCCATGGCGTTCAAGGAGGCCGCTCGGAAGGCGAACCCGACCCTGCTCGAGCCGCTGATGAAGGTCGAGGTGACCACGCCCGAGGACTACATGGGTGAGGTCATCGGCGACATCAACTCGCGCCGTGGTCAGGTCCAGTCGATGGAGGACCGCGGCAACGCGAAGCTCGTCACCGGCCTGGTCCCGCTGTCGGAGATGTTCGGCTACGTCGGAGACCTCCGCAGCAAGACCTCCGGCCGGGCGACGTACTCCATGCAGTTCGACTCCTACGGTGAGGTTCCCAAGAACGTCGCCGAGGAGATCATCGCGAAGGCCAAGGGCGAGTAAGCACTCGCCCGGGGCGAGCGGGGCAGATGCGCTCACCCCTTAGGCTGGAGCAAAGGCATACGGGGCACTCCGGCACTTAACCGCCCGGACCGTACGGTTCCGCACCGGAGCCGTACGGTCACCGGGCCGGTGGTGCCGGGTGGGCCCCGTCCGCCGGCCCACCCAAGCGAACAGGTCAAGGGCATCCCCCTCGGGGTCCTGACCGGTTCGGTACGACCACCTGAACCCCTCCGCAAAATGTGGAGGGTGTACAGCACCAGTCCACAGGAGGACCCCAGTGGCGAAGGCGAAGTTCGAGCGGACTAAGCCGCACGTCAACATCGGCACCATCGGTCACATCGACCACGGCAAGACCACTCTTACCGCGGCGATCACGAAGGTGCTGCACGACCAGTACCCGGACCTGAACGAGGCGTCGGCGTTCGAGAACATCGACAAGGCTCCCGAGGAGCGCCAGCGCGGTATCACCATCTCCATCGCGCACGTCGAGTACCAGACGGAGAACCGTCACTACGCCCACGTCGACTGCCCGGGTCACGCGGACTACATCAAGAACATGATCACCGGTGCCGCCCAGATGGACGGTGCCATCCTCGTGGTCGCCGCCACCGACGGTCCGATGCCGCAGACCAAGGAGCACGTCCTCCTGGCCCGCCAGGTCGGCGTTCCGTACATCGTGGTCGCCCTGAACAAGGCCGACATGGTGGACGACGAGGAGATCATGGAGCTCGTCGAGCTCGAGGTCCGTGAGCTGCTCTCCGAGTACGAGTTCCCGGGCGACGAGGTTCCGGTCGTCAAGGTCTCCGCTCTGAAGGCCCTCGAGGGCGACAAGGAGTGGGGCGAGTCCATCCTCAAGCTGATGGCCGCCGTCGACGAGGCGATCCCGTCGCCGGAGCGCGACACGGACAAGCCGTTCCTCATGCCGATCGAGGACGTCTTCACCATCACCGGTCGCGGTACGGTCGTCACCGGCCGTATCGAGCGCGGTGTGCTGAAGGTCAACGAGAACGTCGACATCATCGGCATCAAGGAAGAGAAGACCTCGACCACCGTCACCGGTATCGAGATGTTCCGCAAGCTCCTTGACGAGGGCCAGGCCGGTGAGAACGTCGGTCTGCTGCTCCGCGGCATCAAGCGCGAGGACGTCGAGCGCGGCCAGGTCATCATCAAGCCGGGTTCGGTCACCCCGCACACCGAGTTCGAGGCCCAGGCCTACATCCTGTCGAAGGACGAGGGTGGCCGCCACACCCCGTTCTTCAACAACTACCGTCCGCAGTTCTACTTCCGTACGACGGACGTCACCGGCGTCGTCTCGCTGCCCGAGGGCACCGAGATGGTCATGCCGGGCGACAACACCGAGATGACTGTTCAGCTCATCCAGCCCGTCGCCATGGAAGAGGGCCTGAAGTTCGCCATCCGTGAGGGTGGCCGGACCGTGGGCGCCGGCCAGGTCACCAAGATCATCAAGTGACCTTGCCAGCCTGAGCCTCTTCGCGGGGCAGCGGCTCGGAGAGGGCCCGTACGGCATCGCGCCGTGCGGGCCCTCTTTGCGTGTGGTCCCCGGCCGTACGATGACCCTGTCGGCGCACACCCCGAGGTGCTGGGGGCACGACCCTTCTTATCCGTATGGAGTGACGCTGTGATGTGGCGGCGGACCCTGCTCTGGTCCGAGAGGCGGCATGAGACTCATCACAAACGCTCATTTTGGGGCATGTGGGCGTCTGGGTGCACCGACCTGGCGAATTCGTGCACGATAGGCGGTGCGGCGTCGCTCTCCTGAAGGGGCCCGCTGTCAAGGGCCCATGGCAAGCAGGGACAGGAGATCGGGCGACGGCGCCCTTCTGCCCCCGAAGGCGGCATGTTGCGCTGGGCCCAGTAAACGCTTCAGCCCTCAATTGACTAGGACCCGACAGGAGCAGGAAATGTCCGAGACGGCCCCGGGCCTGACGACACAGCCCACCGCCACCACCTACGAGCTTGGTGAGCTGGTGCCGTGGGCCTGGCAAGGCCGGATCAGGGTGCCGCACTTCCAGCGTGGCTTCCGCTGGCAGGCCAAGGACGTGCTGCGGCTCTTCGACAGCATCGTGCGTGGCTACCCGGTGGGCAACCTGCTGCTGTGGGTGCGGAAGTCTCCTGCGGAGAAGATCAAGCTGGGGCAGTTGGTCATCGAGGCGCCGGCGCATGACGAGGTGCTGTGGGTGGTCGATGGCCAGCAGCGCCTGACCAGCCTCGCCAACGCGCTGCATCCAGAGGGCAACAAGCACGAGCCGTTCAACGTGGTCTACGACCTCGCGGAGGATGCGTTCATCGAGACTCCCCGATACGGCCTGGAGCCCCATCACATCGATGTCCCCACACTCTTCGACGGTCGTCGCTTGCTGAGCTGGTTCCGTACCCAGGGGCCGGATGTGGAGGACTACTACGACAAGGCTGAGGTGGTTTCCACCAAGCTTCGCCAGTACAAGGTCCCCGCCTACCTGGTTCGTCAGGACGACCTGCGCGTCCTGACGGACATCTTCGACCGGATGAACAATTACGGTCGGCGATTGAACCGCGCGGAGATCTTCACGGCCCTGAACTCCGGCACCGAGGAAGGCTTCGAGGGCCGACTGAACTTCTCCCGTATTGCGGACAATGTGGCTGCTCGCACGCTTTTCGGGACCATCGACGTCAACACCATTCTCGCGGCGTTCCTGGCACGGAGGGGTCCGGATCCCATGCGGGACATCCGTTCCGAGTTCAGTACGGGATCGCGCCGCTCGCAACTCGAGTTCGTGGAGGATGAGCAGACGGCGTACAGGGAGGCGGAGGAGGCGCTGGTGCGCGCCGTCATGTTCCTCATCGAAACTGCGGGGGTTCCGCACATCGCCCTGCTTCCCTACCGGGCCCAGCTCGTCGTCCTCACACGTTTCTTTGCGCACTTCCCGGAGCCGACGTCCAACAGTCTGCGGTTGCTGAGGCGCCTCTTCTGGCGCTTGTCGATCGCGGGTCCGTCAGTCTTCAGGGGGAGCTTCACCCAGTTCAGTCGCATTCTGAGCAACAAAATCAGGCCTGGAGACGAAGAGGGGTCCCTGCAAGCTCTTCTGGAAACGATGAAGGGCGCTGTTTACGCCCGTCCCAATCCTGACCGCTTCCGCACGAACGAGGCCACTACGAAGATCGTGCTGAGCGCATGGTGGTCCTCGCGGCCCCGTTCCCTCGCCACGGGTGTTCCTGCGGACGTCCAGAGCTTGTCCAGTGTCCTCGGTGACGAGCAGACCCCGGTCGGCGCCACCCCGTATGTCTTCCCCCGCCTCAACGAACCCGGTGAAAGGGACAAGCGGCTGTGGGCGGCCAACCGGATCTTTCTTCCGTTCGGCGAGGATCTGCCTTCCGAGGTCTTCCGCATGCTTGTGGAGCCCCGTATCGATCTCGACGAGGCCACCTGGCGAAAGGTCATCGATTCGCACCTCATCGGTGACGACGCCCTTGACCTGCTGGTGCGTGGTGACCGCACCGGTTTTCTCGAGGCGCGCCAGACGCGCGTTCGTGCTCAGCTCGATGACTTCCTCGCCCGTATGACCGAGTGGGACTACGAGGACACACCGTCCCTCGACGGCCTGGACTTCGATGACGAGGACGAAGAGGAGAACGAACCCGAAATCGACTTCTCTGACGACCAGCTCCGTTAGCAGTACAGCGTTCACGTCATCGGAAGGGATGGCCATGACCGGTCGTCTGCCGGAGGTATTCCACGCCGTGTTCCTCCACGGCGTACGCGTGGGCACGCTTTGCCAGCGGGGTGATCACACGCGTTTCGTCCTCAACGAGTCTTATGTGGAGAACCCGTCCAGGCCAGTGCTCGGGTTGCGCTTCGAGGAGAATTTGACGGGCGCGTACGCCGCGGCCCTGCGGTTGCCCCGCTGGTTCTCCAATCTCCTTCCGGAGGGCCCTCTGCGTGCGTGGATTGCCCAGGACCGGGGGGTATCCCTGGACCGCGAGATGGAATTGCTCGCCCAGGTCGGACACGATCTACCGGGCGCAGTACAAGTGCTCCCCGCGGACGGACCCGACGACGGCTGGGAATGGAGCGAGGTCGGCACCGCGCGGGAAGCCGGCGGACCGGTATACCTCCAGGAGGACCAATCCCCCTGGAGGTTCTCTCTGGCAGGCGTTGCGCTGAAGTTTTCCCTACTGGCCCGGGGTGACCGCCTGACGGTGCCAGTGGGTGGGGAACTGGGGGACTGGCTGGTCAAGTTCCCCGACTACCGTCATCCCCACGTACCCCGCAACGAGTTCACGATGATGTCGCTCGCCAAGCAGGTGGGCCTGGACGTACCCGACGTCCGGCTCGTACACCGGGACGAGTTGGACGGCATCCCCGATCGTATGTGGCCCAACCGCGAGGAGTGGGCCTATGCAGTACGACGGTTCGACCGCTCTCCGCATCCGGGCCGTGCGCGCATTCATATTGAGGACTTCGCCCAGGTGAAGGATGTCTACCCGATCGACAAGTACAACTCGTCCTTCGAGACGGTCGCTTCCTTTGCCTACCGCGGTCACGACGTGGAAGCGTTGTGGGAAGCGACTCGGCGGATCGCGTTCTCCGTCATCGTCGGCAACGGGGACGCGCACCTGAAGAACTGGTCACTGATCTACCGCGACCAGATCACCCCGAGCCTGTCACCTGTCTACGACCTGGTGTCCACCATTCCCTACACCCCGTCGGACGAGGTTGAAGACCTCGGCCTCAAGCTGGGGGGCAGCAAGCGGTTCGAGACGGTGAGCGCGGCCTCCTTCGCACGCCTCGAACGTCGCCTTGACCATCGTTTTGGCACAACGGGTGCCGAGCTCGGAGAGATCGCCGTGCGAATGGCGGAGCGCGTACTGGAGGAATGGCCGACACATGAGCATCTGCTGCGCGAGGTGCCGGTCGTCCGGCGGTCGGTGACCACCTGGATCCAGGAATCTGCCGCCCGGCTCCACAAGGGCACGTCTACGTCCTGAGCCGATTGTCCGTGAGCGCTGCCGCCCTGTACCAGGCTGCTTGACCACGTGTGGGTGTACGGTGAAACCCGCCCTTGACCTGCACAAAGCAGGCAGGGAGCCGTCTTCGAGGAGTTCAGCATGCTGCGCACCATGTTCAAGTCCAAGATCCACCGGGCCACGGTCACCCAGGCCGACCTGCACTATGTGGGATCGGTGACGGTCGATGCCGCGCTGATGGAGGCGGCGGATCTGCTGCCCGGGGAGCTGGTGCACATCGTCGACGTGACGAACGGTGCCCGCCTGGAGACCTACGTCATCGAGGGGGAGCGGGGGAGTGGCGTGCTCGGTATCAACGGTGCCGCGGCCCATCTCGTCCACCCCGGTGACCTGGTGATACTGATCAGCTACGCCCAGGTGGACGAGGAAGAGGCGCGGTCGATGGTGCCGCGCGTCGTGCACGTGGACGCGGAGAACCGGGTGGTGGGGCTCGGCGCCGACGCGGGGGAGCCGGTGCCCGGGTCCTCCGCCCAGCGGGCGCCGCACGCTGTGGCGCGGGGCTGAGCGGCGCCCCATGGGGGTGGTCCTCAGCCTGCTGGCCGCCGACTGGGGATGGCTGAGCCGGTTCCCGCCGGGGGAGCGAGTGGCACGGCTGCGCGCGGACGAGACGGGGCTGTGGGGCGCCGACGCGCCCGGTCTGCCCGAGGGCGGGTGGACCTGGCCGCGGGGCCGGCACGAGGGACGGTTCGCCGTCTTCGAGTTCCGGGGCGTTCGGGAGGAGTCAGGCCCCATGGGCCCCGAGTGATCACAGGTCACCGGCGTGAAGGGGAATAGTCGCTGACAACCGAGCGGTACGGTTTGAGAAGCGGCTGGAGTTCTCGCTTGAGCAGCGCCGCGTCGGGCTCCGGGAGCGGCAGCGAGGCCCGGCGCAGGCGGACGCTCCAGGACGCCGGGTCGGGGAAGACCTGGAGGGCGCTCACGAGTTCGCGGAGGACGACGCCTTCCCGGAAGGGCGCCAGGCCGTGGATGCGCAGTCGGCAGCCTTCCGTGAATCGGCGTTCGCCGAAGGTCACCGGCTCCTCCAGGGTGCTCACATCGCCCGTGAGAGTGGCCGACCCGATGACGCGGCCCAGGTCCCGAGTGGGATTTCCGAAGCAGCCGCGCGTCGTGTAGAGCAGCACTTCGTCGCCTTTTCGGAGGGCGAGGGACTCCCGGGCGCGTCCAGCGGGGAAGGCCATGCGCTGGTTTTCGAGCACCCAGGCCAGTGGTTCGCGGGAACCGATGATGAGCAGGTGGGTCGCGGGTGCGGTGGAGGTGGGCATGAGGGCGACCTTTCGACGTGTTTGTGGTGCTGTCTTCGCTCGGGTCAGTGCGCTCCTGGGGCGCGGCGCACGGCCTTCAGCTCCTCGCCGCTGCTGGTCACCCTCCAGAACGACCAGCCGTTGGCGTTCGGTGACCGGTCGGGATTGAGTTCCTGGATGACGGCCATGGCGGCAGCACTGGGTGAGGGGTACGTCCCCGCACCAGGCCCGCTGCTCACGGTCAGGGTGCGGGTGGCCGGGTGGAAGACGCCCTCGGCGCGCTGTCCCCGGTACACGGCGTGAACGGCGATGCCCTCGGCGGCCGGGTCGGCCGGGTCGCCGGGGTCCTCCGCCGTGCTCCAGGAGTCCACGAGTTGCCTGATCACTTCCGAGGGCGAGCACCCCATGAGGCGGGCGGCGAAGAGAACTTTGCTGTGCGTCTGGTCGTCCAGATCGATAGGCCTCATAGCGCTAATAGTACGTATGCGTCGTATGGTGTCAACCCACGGGTGTGGCGGGCCGTCCCGGGCGCATCCCGTGGGCAGCCCGGGATTCACCGGGCGATGGCGTCCCGGCGGAGCCGCGTGAATCGGCGATGCCGGCGGCGCGCTGACTTACGGCGGCCGGGGCTCGGGGCCCGGCCGGGGCCGGGGGTTCGGGGACGGCTCAGGCGTGCCGGAAGGGGCCGTGGGGAGGCCTCGTCAACCACTGGAAATGGTCGGCGAGCCGACCGACCAGCTTGGGGTCGCGCAGGATGACGCCGATCTCCAGGTTGTCGCTGAGGGCACGGTCGGTGAGGTTGGCGCTGCCCAGCAGGGCCGTGTGGCGATCGGCGAGTACGAGCTTCGCGTGCTGCACTCCTTGCGACCGGGTGTCGTGGCGGTGCCAGATGTGCGTCTGCCCGGGGACGCTGCCGGTGACTTCGGCGAGGGCCTCGGCGGCGTCTGTCGAGCGTTCCAGCAGGAGGTCGATGTGCACTCCTCGGTGTACGGCCCGGCGGAGCTCCTTCTTCACCTCGGTCACGCCGTACACCGCGTAGCTGGCCACCAGCAGCGAGCGGTCTGCCGAACGGATGACCTCCGTGAGGACTCCGCGCGTCAGGCGGACGGGTACGGACGGTGAAGTGGGCCCGGTCACGACGAGTTCCACCGGCGGGTCGGGGCGGGACCGCGCGGCGGGGGAGGCGGCTTCCAGCGCCAGGGCGAGCGCCGGCCCGGGTAGTTGGGGCAGCGAGCCCCGCCACTCACGTCGCAGGTCCGCAAGCAGTTGGGCGAGTCCGGCTGCGGCGAGCCGGGAGCCGAAGTGATCGAGGCGTGGATCGTCCGGCCCTTCCGAGGAGCGGAGGACCTCCTGCCACTCGGTCAGCCGCTCCGCGGGGAGGCGCTGTGCGAGTCCCCCGAGGAGTTCTGCCAGTGAGGTGGTCACGGCAGGAACGCGCCACGGTTCCCGGCGAGTGTCTCGACCAGCAGAGTGCGGTCGAGGAAGTGGTTGCCCCGCTCGCACGAGGTCTCCGCCGCGAACAGGCAGGCATGGCATGCCGCGCCGTGCAGCCGGGAGTGCACGCGGGGATCGTGCTCCGCGCACATCGGGTCGGAGCTGCACAGCTTGGTGGCCGCGACGGCCTGTTCCAGGGCGGGCCCGAGGCGGTCCCGGCGGCCGAGTGAGACAAGACCGCCCAGTGTGCCCTCGCTGTCCGGGGCAGCGGTGTACAGGAGGATGCCGGCCATGGGATCGGCGCTATTGCGGGCGTAAACGCGCTCGGCGATACCCGAGGCCCCGTAGCCGCACTCCAGCGCGAACTCCCGGATGAGGGCGTGGGCGAAGGTGTGCAGCAGGACGTAGCGGATGCCGGGCCATTGGGGCTCGATGCCCCGGGCCAGTGACCAGTCCCGGTGAGCGGCCTTCAGTATGCGTTCGCGGGCAGCCACATCGGGACGGTTCTCCCACTCCGCGATGCGCTCTTCCTTGAAGGCGAGAAAGACACCTTCGCCACGCAGCTCGGCGCACGGCACCCAGGTCGGGGCTTCGCGGGAGAGCGGAGCGGTGTTCTGCGTCGACATGTTGTTGTCCTGCGGAATCCACTCCGGCGCGTCGATGCGGGTGAAGCCGGTGAGGGCGGCGACTTCGCGGAGTCGGTGGACGAGGACGACGCGGTCGAGCCAGTCGGCGGCGTGGTCCGGAACGGGCTCCGGGCCGGTGGTGAAGTCCTGGAGGTCATGGTGGCGTCGTGCAGTGAAGGCCCGCCACTCGGGGGTGGCGAGGTCGAAGTCGTCCGGCTCCGAGGCCTTTGGCTGTCCTCCGGCCTGGTGTGCTGCCTCTTCGGTGATGGCTTGCCATACGGCGTCGACTCCGAACTCTTCGAGGTCCGGCCAGCACGCCTGGGTGGGGAGAACCATTTTGCCCGCCTCGGGCGGCACGGCGGCCAGTGGTTCCAGGGACGACCAGTATTCACGCACCGCCTGGGTCAGCGGTTCTTCCGCGCGGGGCAGGCTGAAGACCCTCAGCTGTGAGGCGAACCAGCTGTTGGTCGCTCCCAGTGCGATGGTCTTCACCGGTTCGCCGCATGGTTCGAAGGTGCCCAGGTGGGGGTGGTGGCCGCGGCAGGCGGGCAGGGCGCTCTCACCGCGCAGGCCCATGGCTTCGGCCATCGACCGCGCCGATACGCCCTGGCAGGTGCACTGGACGAAGACGTTCGCGGCCTCACCCGTGGTGCCGCGTTCCACCAGTGACAGGGTGCACTCGGGTGGGTGGTCCGCTCCCCGGTGGACGAAGTACATCCAGGGGAAGTCGTCGAGGTGCCCGTTCTTGCAGGCCATCAGGAAGCGGGCCGGCACGGCCGTAGGCCTGCCTCGTCCACCCCCTCCGCAGTTCGCGTGCACATACCGGGTGTTCTCCGGACGGAAGTAGGCCTCTTCCAGCTCGAACAGGCCCGCCGAGGCGGGCGAAAGCGTGTTGCACTGTTCCCGGGTGCAGCGCAGCCATCGAGGAAAGAGCCCCACCGGGACACCGACCCTGGCCCAGTCGCCGAACGGGTCGGTGGTTTCCGGCAGGTAGGGAGGTGTGCGGAGGGTGGTGACCTGGTGTCCGAGCCGGTGGCGTACGGCGGCCAGCAGCCGGTCCTCCGTCAGTGTCTTGGCGCGGCTGAGGTCCCAGTGGTCCAGGCCGAGCACCATGGCGGAGATGTTGGGCAGATCGGTGACGGCGCCGACGCCGTAGGTGTGCAGGAGCTGGCTGGGGCGCAGTTCTCCGACGCGGAAGGGCGCGTTCGCGGACGCGGTCGTCGTCACGGCATCTCCTGGGCGTTGTCGTCCTGGCCTTCCGGCTGGGGACGGGGAACGAACGGTGGCTCGCTGGAGATGTCGGCCCCTGTGGCGTCGCCGTGGAACAGCAGCCGGATGGGCGGCTCGACCTCGCGCAGGGAGGTGGGGCACGACATCAGCTGCCAGCGGGAGCCGTCCGGCTCTTTCAGCAGCGGGCTCACTTCTCCCTGCCGACGCGCCGCGCGGTAACCGAGGACGGCGCCGGGGGTGTGCCGGCGCAGCTCCCAGTGGTCGAGGCGCTGCTGGAGCCGGCTGCGGACCTCCTCTCCGACGGCGCGGTCCTCGGTGACGGCTTCCGCGCGCCGGTGGAGGTAGTTGACGACGTGGTCGGCCAGCTCGCCCTGGCTGTCGAAGAACTGGGCGCCGCGGTTTCCGTTGTACTCCTGCTTGAGGTCGCGGACCAGGGAGGCGAGCACGCCGGTGAGGCCGCGATCCAGGGCCCGGTCTGCGAAGGGGGTGACGGAGAGGGCTTCGACGTGCTGGTAGACCGCCGCGTGGAACGACTCGAACGACTCGTAGTGCGAGAGGTCCCGCGGCCGCGCCCAGTTGAGCAGCGTGAAGATCAGTCCGGGAGCCCGGCGCCCCACGCGGCTGGTGGCCTGGATGTACTCGGCGGTGGACTTCGGCTGGTTGCTCACGATCATGGCGCCGAGCCGCGGCACGTCCACCCCCACGGCGATCATGTTGGTCGCCAGGAGCACGTCCAGGGGCCGGGGCGAGCCCTTTTTCCGCTCGGTGAAAGGGACTTCGAGCTGGTCGAGGATGTCCGGAATGGCGTCCGAGGACATCCGCGAGGTCAGTTCGGCCACTCTGTCGGCGTATCGGTTGGCCAGCCCGCGCCTGTCCACGCGGCCCAGGCGGGTGGAGACGTCGTCCTCGACGAGCCGCCGCATGCTGCCCAGGTCGCGCAGGCTGTTGAAGTAGCCGACAAGCGTCATGTACGGGTCGGTCAGTTCCGTGCGGCCGTACTTGTCGTGCAGCAGCTGGGCAGCACCCAGCTGGGCCACGTAGAGCCGGATGGCCACGGACTTGCTCCGTACCCCCTGGGCGCAGATCCCGACGTAGCGGCGTCCGGGCTTGGTGGAGGTGGGGCGGCGGCGGGCGAAGAAGTTGTCGTCGGCGGTCAGACCCGGCGGGGGGAAGACCGAGGTCGTGCGGCCGAAGAGGTCGTTGATCTGCCGGTTGGCGCGTCGGACGGTCGCGGTGGAGGCGATGACCTTGGGGCGGACCGGGCGGCCGGGCCTGGTCTCCCAGCCGGCCAGCTTGTCGACGGCGGCTTCGTAGAGCCCGACGAGCGAGCCGAGCGGGCCGGAGATCAGGTGCAGCTCGTCCTGCACGATCAGGTCCGGTGGGCGGACGCGGGGAGCGTCGATGGTGTGGGCGGCGGGAAGGTTTCCGTGCGGTGGATGGCTGGGCCGCTCCCAGTCGCTGTCCATGGCGTCAGCGGTGACGTACCCGTGCCGGGTGCAGCGGCGGGCGACTCGGCCGAACAGCGTCTGGGTCTCGCCCTTCCAGGGAAGCTGTGCGAACTTGTCGACGGTGGAGATGACCAGTGCCGGCGGCAGACGGTAGATCTCCTCGTCCACCACGAGCACGGGCAGGCCGCGTTCGTCGGTCCCGGCCGCCTCGGACGATCCCTCGCCGAACGGGCAGCTGAACACATCCGGGCAGGTGATGAAGGTGCGACGAAGCGACATGTCGACCGTGATGTCCCGGCCGGCGTCGAGTTTGGTGCCGCACCAGGGGCAGCTCGTGAGCTGGTGGGGTGAACCGGAGCGGGTGCGGCGTCCGCGACTGCGGTCCTTGCGGCGGTCCTTGACCCACTCGTGGGCCTGGTCCGTCGTGTTGGGGGTGACTCCGCCGCCCACCCACAGGCCGATGCGGAACGGGAAGGCACCCCACCGCTCGGGGTCCTCGCGGCGGATCACCTCGCAGGCGCAGAGCAGCGCCGCGGCGCGCTGGAACTGCTGGATGGTCAGCAGCCGCAGGGTATAGCGCATCAGGACGGCGACGCCGTGTTCTGCGTCCAGCCCGCCGTGGGAGCCCGCCCGGCGCCGGATGGCCAGGGCGAAGGCGGTGAGTCCGAGATAGGCCTCCGTCTTGCCACCACCGGTCGGGAACCAGAGCAGGTCGGCCAGGGCGCCCTTGCGGTCCGACCGGTCAGGGTGCTCGGGGTCGGCGAGCGAGGGCAGATTGAGGAGGAGGAAGGCCAGCTGGAACGGGCGCCAGCTGCGCGAGGCCGGCACGTCGGCGCGTTCGACGGCCTCCTCCAAGGACAGCTCCGGGTCGCGGCGGCGGCTCGTGGCGGCGAGCGTGTGGACCCGCTGCTGCCACATCGCACGGTTGGCGAACTGGAAGGCCTCACGGGCCGCGGTCTCGGCGAGCTGGTCGATGCCGGCCTCGATGCGGTCGGCCGCCTCGGCGGCGAGCCGCAGATTGCGCCGCGCCTCCTGGTCGTATCCGTCGAGGCGGGAGGCGGGGTCGGTGAGCGTCTCCCGCGTGCGCTCGATCCACGACCGGTAGCCGTGGACGAGCGGGAGCAGTGCCGTGCGCAGCCCGGCCCCGTCGAGCTGGGAGAGGACCTTCATGTCCAGGACCAGATCACGGAGTTCCCGCAGGTCCGCGTCCGCTTCGGTGTCCGGGTCGGGGACATCCGTGTGGGGGATCTCGTAGGAGGGCGCGGCGACCGTGGAGATCTCGATGGCACGCCGGGGGTCGTCGGGCGAGGCCTTCGCGTGCACGCCCGTGCCGTGCCCGACGGCGAATTCGGGGTGGAAGCGGTAGGTCATGGCCAGCGACCGGCGCTCCGCCCGGTCGGCGGCGTCACCGCCGGGCCGTTCGGTGGTGTGCCGGGGCAGGAAGGGGGCCTGGCCCTCCGCCGCGCCCGTCACCGTCATCCCGGCCTGGAAGAGCCAGTAGCGGGAACCGGAGTTGTCCTTGTTCTGCTGGCCGTTGACGAGGAAGAGGGAGACCAGCCAGTCGCCCTCGTGCTTGCGTGCCCGGCCCCGCACCACGACGCCGGGGAACTCCTCCGCGAAGACCTGCTGTGCCTCGATCGGCCCGTCCTCGGAGAGGTCGACGACCAGAGCGCGGGCGAACGGCTGCCGGTGCCAGACGGACCCGTGCCGTTCGGGGTTGTGCGACTCCCCGGACACATAGCGGGCCCAGGAGCAGTGCACCGCCAGCCGGGTGACGGAACCGTCCACGCGGGCGGTGAGGCCGAGAGAGGAGGGCTGGAGGCTCGGTGCGTGCGGGGCGTCGGGCTCCCGGTCGCCCTCTTCGGCGTCGGGCTGGAGGGCGGTGACGTTGTCCTCCAGTTCGGCTTGCTCGACCGGCATGCCGCCCAGGGCCGGCTCCCCGTCGATGATCCGTCCGCCCGGCGCCAGCCGTCCGATGATGTAGTGCTCGATCGGATTGCCCGGCAGCTCCTCCTCGTCGCCGCCGATCGGCCCGTGCAGATCCCGGACGACCAACTCGGCCATCTCGTCCCGGATGCGCTGCTGAGTGGGCACGTCGAGGACTGCGGCGGTCGAGGCCGGCGTAGTGGCCCCCTGGCCGTCACCTGACGATGCGGAAACACTCTGCTGAGTCACGGCGACCACCCTAATGACCGACACCGACACTCGGCAGGGGTACGAGGGGCCGGAGCGATCACCTCTTTTCCCTCGGCACACGGGTGGTTACGCTGTGCTCGCCGCGGTATTGGGGTCTCGTATGCGGGGAGTAGATGTCCGAGGGAACGACAGGCCACATCCCGGCGCACCTCCCGCCGCAGTCCTCCACGTCAGGGCTGGAGGTCGTGCCCGCGGGGCGCAGCGGTCACAAGGGGGACTTCGGCGAGCAGTTCGTGCGTGCGCTCGCCGCGGCGGCCAACCTGGACGCCTCGCGCCGCGACCTGGACCGGGTGGGTGTGGACTGGCAGTTGGGCTACCTCGGCAGGGCGGGGACGCTCCGATACCCGTCCATCGACGTGCAGGTCAAGTTCTGGTCGAAGCCCACGGGCAGCGCGGACGCGTGGCACTACCCGCTTGAGATCAAGAACTACAACTGGCTGGCCGGGCGCGACTGGCAGCTGCCGCGTTTCCTGTTCCTGGTCATCGCGCCCGACGACCCCCAGCTGTGGACGGATGTGACCGACGACCGCTTCCTGCTGCGGCATGCCGCGTACTGGGCGTCGTTCCACGACTGCGACCCGGTGCCGCCCAAGGACAGCAAGCTGACCGTGCACGTACCCAAAGCGAATCTGCTGACGGTGAAGGAGCTGAACGGGCTCTTCTCCGAGAGCTTCCGCGAGATGCTGGTGACGCCATGAACGCTGTCACGGACGAGGAGTTCCAGCAGGCGGGCGAGGTGACGCCCGACTCGGTGATGCGGTATCTGCGGGGCAGCGGCTGGTCCGTCTCCCGGGACCTCGGCAGCGGCCAGCTGTGGGAGCTGCGTGCCGACGAGGGCAGGCCTTACCAGGTACTGGTGCCGGTGAGGCCCCAGGTACGGGACTACGCGGCGCGTATCTCGGACCTTCTGGAGACACTTTCCGCGGTCGAGGCCCGCCGCCCGGGCGACGTGCTGCGCGAGATGTTCCTGCCGTCCGCCGACTGGCAGTTCCTGCGGCTCACCCCGCCCGGCCCCTCCGGCACGGCACCGCTGGTGGACGTGGTCCCGGCCCTCGCCGGGCTCCGGGACTTGATGACGGCCGCCGCCGCGTCGTCCGTCGCGCCCGTGCCCCAGCCCGTGCAGCCCGCGCAGAAGCCGCAGCAGGTGAAGGAATACGTCTCACGGGTGCGACTGGACCAGACCCGGGTCGGCAGCTATGTGGTGGCCGCGCATACGCCTCTCTCGACGCCCGTACACGCGGGCGAGCCCTTCGAGCGCTCGGTCACCCGCAGGCTGTACGCATCCGTCCTCTGCGCCCGGGAGGCAGCCGCCGCGAGTGTGGCCGCGGATGAGCTCCAGGACTTCCTCGGCTACACCGGGGTCGGTCTGTCGGCCAACCTGTGCGAGGCGCTGGTCAAGATCTCCGGGGAACAACGGAACGGTTTCTCCCTCGCCTTCGCCTGGTCCCCCGACATCCCGGTGGGGCAGAAGACGGCGCCGATCCCGCTGGCCCGTCCGCACCTGGAGGTGCTGGAGGCGGCGGCGAGGGACCTGCGGGCCCGTGCCGGCCGTACGGACGTGGCCTTGCAGGGAACCGTGGTGCGGCTCAGGCGTGAGCTTCCGTACGGCCCCGGTGAGATCACTGTCTCCGCACTGACCGAGGAGTGGCAGCGCCCCCGCCGCGTCCGCGTCCATCTCGCCGAGCCCGAGTACGAGCGCGCGGCCGAGGCGCACCGGTTGGGCCACGAGGTCGTGATCCAGGGCGATGTGCGAGTCAGCGGTACGGCGGTGCGGATGGAGAGCGTCACCTCGTTCATGACGGTGCCGGTGGACGACTGAGAGATCCTGGAAGGTGGAGCTCTCCCGGCCGCCGGGGAGGGTGGCCGCCTGCGGGCCGATGGGGCCCTGTGTACTGCGCTCCGCCCGTGAGGAGAAGGTACATGCTTCCTGAGATCGTGGAAGTCATCCGTGCGTTCGAGGTAGCGGATCAAGTCCTCTTCTCGCAGCTCAATTCATCGACCGCGGTGCTGATCCCTGAGAACAGCGGGTCCGCCGTCATCGTCCAGGACCGCGGCGACACCATTACGGTCCGGACAGGTCTCGATGTGTCGGTCAACATCGACCCGGAGGAGGAAGACTTCGCCGTCCTGTTGCGCGACCTGCTGGCGGCGCTCCGGGACGGCAAAGCGGAAGAGCGGCTGGCCACCGTCTACCGCAACCGTCTCGCCCCGGACGGCTACAAGGTGGAATACGCCAGCGGATCGATGCAGGAGTTCGGTGAGCGCTCCGGCCGGGAGTACGCCGTACGGCTGCCGGCGTGGAACGCTTCCTGAGCCGGGGCGCTTCCGCGGGGACCGCCGCCACGGGTCGGCCGGACCCCCTCCCCTCGGCCCGTGCGGCAGTCGCGGCAGTGGCCGGGATGGGGGGCGCGGAACGGGCGGCCGCAGTCCGGGCACTCCTGGAAGGGGGCAGGACGGGGCCCGGGCGGCAGGGATACGGGAAGTGGCGGAGGCAGCAGCGCGGTGAGCCGGTGCGCCAGCAGCGCCGCCGGATGGCGCAGCCCGGCGCCCGGCGGGAGGTGCGCCATCAGCGTGCGGCGTACGGTCTCGGGCCGTACTCCGCGCTCCAGCCAGGCCGCCACGGCGGGGGAGAGGCGTACTGTGTCCCGCTCGGACAGCAGCAGACGGTCGTCGTCGCGGTGCAGGGAGGCGAGCAGCGCGGTGGCTGTGGCGTCCCGGGTGGGGTCGGCGGTTCGGGGCGCGGGGAGTGGGGGCTCGGGCGCTGGAGACGCGGCTTCGGGGGATGGGGTCGATGGTGCCGGTGACGGGGCCGGCTTTTTCGCGTCCCGCGGTGCGGCGGGAGTTGGCCGGTCGGGTGGTGCGCAGGGCGCTGCCGCCGCAGGGTGCGCGTACGACACCGTACGGGTGACGACACGGCCGGCCGGGGTGCGGCTCACGGTCCGCGCCAGGTAGCCGTGCGCCTCCAACTCCCGCAGAGCGGCGGCGATACGGGCCTCACCTTCCGGGAAGCGGGCGCTGAGGGACTTGATGTCCACCCTGGTGCCGTCCGGTACGGACTGGATGTGCACGGCCAGGCCGATCGCGAGCAGGGACAGTTCGCGGTGCTGGGCCAGGTGGTTGCCGACCACCGTGAAGCGCTCGCGATGACGGTGGCGGACGTGGACGACACCGGCTCCGGGCCGGTGGGCCGGGCGTGCCCGTCGGGTTGAGTGATGGGCGTACGGGGCGCGGACAGGCGCGTTAAGCTGCTGAACAGCCATTGGGAAGGGTCCGACTTCCTTGATGGTCAGGCCCTCGATCGGGATTGCCGTCCCGGCCGGGGGCCGTTGCATGTGTGCGGTTGTTGTTGTCGTCGTGGGCGGTCGTCTGCTGTGCGGAGCCTATGCCGGTCAACTGGCGTCGGTGCCAGCCCGATTGGCGGGGTTCGCTCGTACGGGTGACGAGGCCGTCGGCTTGGCGGGGTGGTTTCCCAGGGCCATTTAAGGGGTTGGTGCCGTGGGCGACCGGGTCGCGGCCGGCCGCGACCCGGTGGACTCCGCTCTCGGCGCCAGCGCGATGTCCGCCCACACCGTCTTGCAGGGCACGGGGCCGTGCCGTACGCCCCACCGTTCGGCCAGCGCCTCGACGAGGACGAGTCCGCGGCCCGCCTCCGAGTCGGCCCCGGGAGGCCGTCGCGGGCCGGCCACCGGCGCCCGCTCTCCCCGCGCGTCGGTCACCTCCACGCGGAGAAGCGCCGTTTCGTGGAGGCTCACCCGCAGGCGGAAGCTCCGGCCCGGAACGGCGCCGTGCAGCGCGGCGTTCGCGGCGAGTTCGGCCACGACGAGCGCGGCGCTCTCCGTCGGCAGCCCGCGGGCGCTCAACTCCGCGACGGTCATCAGCCGCGCCAGACGGGCCCCGCGCCGGGTCGCGGACAACAGCACGCTGAAATCGAGGGCTTCCCCCGGCGGGCAGGCAGTGATCTTGTTGCTCACCTCACCCAGAGTGGCCGCCTCGCCGCCCTGCGGACAGGTACGACGGGCGCACCGGCACCGTTTGTCCGGAGGCGGACGGCGAATAGTACGGCCCGTACGCCGTGACCGCAGCGGCTTTCACCAGTTGTGACAGGCGCTCGTTTCTCCCTGAGTACGGTTCCGCGTACCGAGTGTGGCAGGGGTGGTGGGGATGGCCGAGAACGACGGCGACGAATGGAACGGCCCGGACCTGGAGGACGACTCCGGCGCCGTTATGCGAGCGGTCAGCAGGCAGATCAAGCTGTGGCGCGAGGCAGCTGGGATGACCCAGACCGAGCTGGGCAAGGCCATCGGATACGGCGAGGACATGGTCTCGGCCGTCGAACGGTGCAGACGGCTTCCCAGTCCGGAGTTCCTGGACAACGCGGACGAAGCCCTCGGCGCGGGCGGCCGGCTCTCCGCGATGAAGGAGGACGTGAGGGAGGCGCGGTACCCGAAGAAGGTGCGGGACCTCGCCAAACTGGAGGCGAAGGCCGTCGAGCGGGGCGCCTACGGCGACCACAACATCGATGGGCTGTTGCAGACGGAGGAGTATGCGCGAGCGCTGTATGCGATGCGGCGCCCAGCGTTCAGTGACGAAGAGATCGATCGGTACGTCACGGGCCGTATGGCCCGGCAGGCGATCATCGAGCGGTGCCCAGCTCCGATGCTGACCTTCGTCCAAGAAGAGGTGACGCTGCGAAGGCCGATCGGCGGCAGAATGGTTCTGCGGCGGCAGCTCGAACACCTGTTGGAGATCGGGCGGTTGCGACACGTGGCGGTCCAGGTGATGCCAACCGGAAGTGAGGACCACGCCGGTATGGGAGGGCAGTTCGACATCCTGAAGCTCGCGTCGGGGGAGACGTTGGCGCATTGGGAAGCACAGCTCTTCAACCGCTTGGTTTGGGACCCCAAAGAGGTCCAAGTGCTGGAGATGCGCTACGGGATCATTCGCTCCCAGGCCCTCACGCCACGTGAGTCGTTGTCCTTCATCGAGAAAATGCTGGGAGAAACATGACTCTGACGCTCTCCGCCGGAGACGGCGCCTTGGAGTGGAAGAAGAGCAGCTACAGCAGCAACGACGGCCCCTCCTGCGTCGAGGTGGCCGCCACCCCTGGCAGCGTCCACGTTCGCGACTCCAAGAACGCGGCCGGTCCCCGGCTCACTGTCCCTCCGGGTGTGTGGGCCGACTTCATCGCGTCGGTGGTGCGCTGATGTCGGCGTCTCGCGGACGGCGGCCGGACGCCTCGCTGGTGTGGAAGAAGAGCAGCCACAGCAGCAACGAAGGCCCACAGTGCGTCGAGATGGCTGCTGCCGCCGGGACCGTCCACGTCCGGGACTCCAAGAACCTGACGGGACCTCGGCTCGCCTCGGCGGCCGACACGTGGGCCGACTTCGTCTCGTCCGTCACGCGCTGACCTCCGTGCCCCGCCTCCGGGAGGCGGGGCACGGCTGTGCTCAGAAGAGGGCGTCAGGCTTTGGGAACAAGCCGTCGTCCTGGAAGCCCTCCCCCCGTTTCGCGGCGGGCTTCTTCGTATGGAGGCCGCGCTCCAACTCCTCCTTGTAGCGCGCGTGATTCAGCTCCAGCAGGCAGTCCAGCACCTCCGTGCGGACCGTGGGCTCGATGGTGAACCGCAGCCCTTGGCGGGTCTTGTGGAAGTCGTGCTTGAGGTCGAGGTCCGTCCAGCCGTATGCCTCGGCCACGGCGTTGTCCACCTCGATGTGCGCCTCGCGGAGAGCGTCGATGTCGGCGGACTGGTGGGTGCCGTCGTGGACGAGGTTGTAGAGCTTGGTGAGGCCGATGGTCCGGTTGGCCATGGCGGCGCGCTGGGTTTGTTCGAGGGTGCTACCTGCCGCGTTGAGGCGGTCCGTCCTTCGAGGCCGAGGGAAGGTTTCGTACACATCGGAGGGCGAGTAATTCAGGTCGGCCTTCATCGTCGATGAGTACTTCCATGCCCAAGCGGTGTGGAAGCCGCTGGACAGCAGGGCGAGAGGCGCGTCGTCATTCGCAGAGAACACACAGAGTTTGTGTGCGAATACCTGGCCTGCGGGGACTCGTGAGGGCATGACGGTTCGGCTCACGAGTGCAATCACGATCACCCGCTTAAGGCCCCCGATTGCCTTGTAGAGCTCCGGCCTGCGCCGCTCATACTGCCACCATCGCTCACGAGCATTTTTGCTGTGTTTCACCTTGAGCCGCACCGGCTTGACGTCCCGCTCCACGATCGCGAAGACGTCCTCATACGTAGCCGCCTTCTCCAGCGGCCAGTCGTGAAAGTTGATCACCCACCTGCTCGCCGAGCAGTCCGGCCGGGAATTCAAATCCTCCCCGTTCAGATACGGGAACAGCACATCCTTGTTGCGCGGATCCTTCGCTATCAGCTCCTGAGCCTGCTCCGGGGACAGGACGAAGCCCTTGCCCAGGACGTTCGAGCCCTGGAACGACTGCTCCGCATTCGCCGCCAGGCGATACGGCTTGCCGCTCACCCGGGAGACTGGGTCAAGTCCGGGGGTGATGCCCCGGACGGGGTGGTCGTCGAGGATCGGGGTTTCGCCGTCGCCCACCCGGTGGGCCAGCCACAGCAGGGAGACCTCCAGCGCTGCCTTGCCCGGCCAGGGCTGGGACTTTATGGCGCGGAAGATCTTCCATTCGGCCGCCGTGAGTTGGTCGAGACCGACTTCACGGGTGTCGCCCTGGGCGATGGTGTTCGTCGCGATGATCCCCGTACGGCGTCCGGGGGCCAGCGAGGCGTTCCGCAGAAGGAAGTAGGAGCACAGGTCGGCGCTGCCCCTTATACCGCCGCCGACCCGGTTCACCAGGTATTCGCGGTAGTCGGTTCCGAGGTTTCCGGTGAGTTTCTGGCCGCCGCTGAACGGGGGGTTCCCGACCACCGCGTCGAAACCGGTGCGGGCGCCGATGCCCATGATCTCCGGGAATTCGAGCGGCCAGTGCAGCGGCCTTATCGGCTCGGCGCGGGGGCCGCGCAGCCAGCCGTCGATGACCTCACGTGCCGCATCGTACGCGGCGAGGTCGTGCTCGTCCTCCAAGGCGCGCACCACGAGGTCGGCGACCGACGCCAGCCGGTTCTCGTACGCCGTCTCCTTCGCGTTCTCCTTCGCGGCGCGGAAGATCGCGGCACCGCGCTTGCCGCCCACCTGTTCCTCGCCGGTCAGCTCGGCCGCTTCCTCGTCGTCGATGCCCTCGGCGGCCAGTGCCGCCGCCACGACGGCGTCGGCGGCGAGCCGGAGGCGTTCGGCCAGGTGCTCGGCCTCCCGCAGCTTCTCGTCCTTGTCGTGGACGACGCGGATGTCGCTGACGGGCGTGGCCTCGATCTCCCGGCGGAGGGCGGCGGCGCGCGAGAGCAGGGTCTCGGTAACGTCGAGGGCGCGGGAGACCTCCTCGCTCAACTGACGTGCGCCCGCGTCGAGGTGGAACGCCTTGATCTGTTCGGCGTCGGTGATGCCGACGAGGGAGTCCCCGCAGCGCAGCGCGTGGTCGAGGAAGGAGAAGGGGCGGCCCTTGGCGAGGGTGACCAGCCACAGCGACAGCTTGGCCAGCTCGACCGCCATGGGGTCGCGGTCCACGCCGTACAGGCAGCGGTCCGCCACCAGTCGGCGGGCCATCCGCACCAGTTCGTCGCGGTCGTCGCCCGCCACATCGTGCCGGATCTCGGGCGGCAGGCCGTCCCGCTGCCAGGCGTCCACGACGCGGTCGGCGAGGTACCGGCAGGCGGAGACGAGGAAGGCACCGGAACCCATGGCGGGGTCCAGGACCCTGAGCTGGAGCAGTTCGCCGACGCTCTTGGCCCGCCAGACGCCCGGCTCGGCGCCCTCAGCGGGACCGGGGGAGAAGCACAGAGGGGCGAGGGTGTGTTCGACGACATCCTCGGCGAGGGACTTGGGTGTGTAGTGGGTGCCGGTGTTGCGGCGGTCGCCCACCCGGACCATCACCACGGACCCGGTGGGGAAGACGACGGGCTGGGCGCGCAGGTCCTTGCGCAGCAGGCCTGCGAAGGGCGCGACGCGGGACGCCAGTGCCTCGTCGTTGTCGCACGCCGCGTCGAGGTCGGCGTCCAGCGTGGTGGACACGGAGGCGGAGAGGGCTTTGGCGAGCTGCGTCGGAGTGGCGCCTGTGGCCTCCTTCAGCTCCCCGGCCAGTACCTCGTCGCCGGCCGCGGCCCACTCCTCCAGCAGCGTCAGCGGCAGCACCGCCTCGTACGTGCCGATCAGCCCCAGGTGCGGTTCTTCGGCACGGCGGCAGCTGTACTCCAGCAGACCCTCGTAGACATGGCCGATCTGCTCGACGTCCAGGCCCTTGTAGGACAGCGCCTCGCTGACGGAACCCTTGCGGCGCAGGGTGAGGAGCGCGTCCAGGATCTCCAGGACCACACGGTCGGTGACCTTGGCCTCGGCCAGCCAGGGGAAACGGGAGGGCGCGAAGAGGGACCCGCCGTAGGCCGGAATCCACATCTCGTCGTGCACGCTGCCGCCGTGTACCGCGGCGAAGAGGGCGAGCAGGCGGGGCCAGGCGGCGCTGCGCCGGTCACCCAGCTCCCCGCCGTACCGGTCCTGCTCGGTCTGGAGCGCGGCATGCAGCGGGGTGACCGCGTAGGAGTCCGCGTACGGCGAGTCCTCCGCGGGGAGCAGCCGCTGTTCCTCCGCGTACAGCAGGAAGACCAGCCGCATCATGACGGCCAGCGCGCTCTCGTACACTTGCTTGTCGCCGACATCCGCGAGCAGGCGGCCCTGCGACTCCCGGTCGAGGCGGGACAGCTCGGCCACCAGCAGGGCCACCGCGTCGCGTACCTGGCGGCCGAGCGTGACGGTGACATTCGTCTGCTGCTCGGCCGTACGGGCGAACAGCGCGGCGAGCGAGGTGGTGTGCTGCCCCTGAGCGTCCACCGGCGGAAGGGCGACACGGCGGGCGTGCAGCAGTGTGGCGAACGCGCGCAGCAGCAGCGGCTCTTCCTGCCACAGATCGGCGTCGAACACGGCGACCGTGGTGGCTTCCTTCGCCCTCGCGTGCACCAGTGCCCACTCCCGGCCGTTGCTCAGCAGCGCGAGCGGGATGCCGTGCCGGCGCGCGAGACCGGCGGCCTGGTCGGCGAGGGACACCTCGCTCCCGCGGGAGCGGGTGAGGGAGAGACTCCAGCCGGTGCGGAAGAACAGCACCCGAGGACGCGGCCCCTCACCGGCCCGGTGGCTGCGCCCCACCAGTACGGCGTCCGGAGTCGGCACGCCGTTGCCGCCGCCTCGCAACGATTCGGGCAGCGCGGCCCCCTCTCGCAGCCCCGGCGACCAGCCCAGCAGCTCGCCGAGCACCAGCTTCTCCCACGCCCGGCCCAGCACCTCCGGGTCCTCCTGGACCTCGGCCCAGCCCTGGCGCAACCGCTCGCGGACACCGTCGGGCACGGTGTCCAGCCCCTGGGGAAACGCCTCCGTGAGCACCGGCAGGGCCAGGAACGGCCCATCGGGGCGGAGCAGCCGCAGCCACTCCTCGTGCTGCTCGGCCGGGGTCGGCGGCTTCGGCGGACGTCCGGTACGGGGATGGGGGATGCGACCTGGCCCGGCACCACCGGAGCGCGGTGGAGTGGCGGCACCGGCGGCCGAGCCGCGTGTGGCAGGGGACATCACAGACGGCCTCCACGGGCGAGGGAGTGCGGTACGAGAAAGGTCACGGCGACGGGGAACCACCGCGGGGTCGGGTCCGCCCAGCGCCGCCTCAGCGCCTCGGTCTCCGACTCGACGAGCTGAGGGAGGGCGCGCAGCCGCTCCGTCAGGGCTTCGCGGTCGGCGTGCAGCTGCCGGCGTTCGTCGTCGATGTCGAAGAGCGAGCCCTGCTCCCAGTAGGTGGTGTCGTCGAGCCGCTCGCGGATGGAGCGCTCCAGGTCGGCCAGGACAGCGCGTACGCCCTCGACCTCCTCCTCGCAGCGCTTGGCCAGCAGCGTCTCCAGCGAGCGGAAACGCGTGCTCGCCCGGTTGCGCAGCGCGCGGGAGAGCCGTTCCTCCAACCGCGGCCACAACTCGGTCAGCCGTGAGCGCACCTGTTGGGAGGGGAGCTGGTCCACGGCCGCCCCCAGCCATGTGTCGATCTCCCTCTGCCGGGCCTGTTCCAGCTTTCCCTCACTCAGCCGGCCGCCGGCCGTGATGATCTCCTCGTGCAGCCGGGTTCCGCCGCTGCCGGAGATCACCACGCGGCCGTGCGCGACAACCGCCGGAGTACGCAGGACTGTGTCCGGAACCGTCTTCGCGGTGACCCGGGACAGGCGCGCCTCCTGGCCGCCCGACCACAGCTCGGCACGCAGCAGACGCAGACACATCTGGACGAGTCGGTGCCCAAGGTGCAGCAGCACGACATCGGTGCGGCCCCGGGCCTCGGCCTCGTCGAACACCACGGGGCGCTCCCGGCCCGTGAGCGGGTGGTGCAGCCCCTCGTTGCGGGCGTGCGCCCAGGCCCCCGGCAGCTCGGGAAGGCGGAAGCAGCGCGCGGCGCCGCTCCCGTCACCCCTTGGTGACACCGCCGGGTCGGGGACCGCCGTCAGATCCTTGCGGTGGGCGAGGTGGAGCGCCGTACGGACGACGCGTTCGACCGTCGCGGGCGTCAGGTGCAGCGTCTCGCGGCTCTCGGCCAGAGCGCCGACCAGCTTCTCCAGCTCCCGGGCGTGGTCCCGCTCGACCTTGAGCGCGGCCCGGCTCGCCCGCTTGCGGATCTCCGCCTCCGCCGTCGTCCAGTCGGACCGGCGCCCCAGCATCTTCTGCTCGACCTGCGCGGCGATGACCTCGCCCGCGCTGCCCAGGTCCTCACGGATGCGCTCCGTCTTACGGGCGGCCACGGCGAGGAAGTGCAGCTCGTCCTCCAGCGTCCCGTCGGCGTGCGTCGAATCCGGGTCCGAGGCCGGGTCCGAGACCGAGTCCGGACCCGAGGCCGGGGCTGCTGGGGCCGAGCCGCTGGGGGCGTCACCGCCCGCGGTACGCCAGCCCTCGGGGACGAAGTGGAAGACGTCGACCTGATCCGCGCGCTGACCGTGCCGGTCCACCCGGCCGTTCCGCTGCTCCAGGCGGTTCGGGTTCCACGGAATCTCCCAGTGCAGCAGCCGGTGGCAGTGGGCCTGGAGGTTGATGCCCTCGCTGGCGGTGTCGGTGGCAAGGAGAATGCGCACCGGCGAAAGGGCCGGGTCCTCCTGGAACACCGTCTTGACGTGCTCGCGCTCGTCCTGGCGCTGACCGCCGAAGAGGAGGGCGATGCGGTCGGCCGGAAACTGCGCGGCGAGAAGCCTCTCGTAGAGCCAGCGCTGGGTGTCACGGTACTCGGTGAAGACGATGACGCGTTCGTCCGTCCACGCCTCCGCGCCGCCCGCCGGCCCGGTCGGACAGACGACGTCCTCCAGCCAGGCACGGAAGGTGGCGAACTTGGCATCCGGACGCCGAGCCGCGGACCTGGCCCAGGCGGACAGCTCGCGCAGCCACCCCGCCTCCTGCTCGGAGAGGGGACGGGTCAGACCGCGTACCGCCGTCAGCGCTCGCTGTGCGGCCTCGGCGTGCTCCTCGTCGGTCTCGGCGGTCTCCTCCACCTGTTCGAAGAGCGGGCGCAGGACCCGCTCGGCGGAGCGGGTGGGCGTGCCGTTCGACGGCGACGGCAGGCCCTTGCCCTTCGCCGTCATCGTCTCCAGATGGACGTCGATGGTCTCCGCGAAGGCCTTGGGGGAGGAGAGAAAGCGCTTCTTGAGCAGCGTCGTCACGAAGTCGGCAGCCGACTGCTCGGCCCGTCCGCCGGCACCCGCCGCTCGCGAGCGGGCGTAGGAGGAGAGTTTTTCGTAGGCAGCACGCGTCTCCTCCGCGTACGAGACCTCCAGCGCGTGCGGAACCCGCCGGGGGAATCGGGGCCGGCCGTCCCACCGGGGCGGCAGATCCGACTTCATCCGGCGCACCATGACCCGCGCCAGCTGCTCACGGGACGGCCGCACACCCCGGGCGAAGCGGCGGTTGTCGAGCAACTCCAACAGCGCGGTGAAGGACTCCAGGAAGCCGTTGTGCGGCGTCGCGGAGAGGAACAGCCGGTGTTCGCAATGGGGGGCCAGCGTCCGCACGGCCGCGGTGCGCTGGGAATCGACGGCGTACTTGCCCGTGCCGGACGGAGCACACGTGTGGACCTCGTCGATGACGAGGAGGTCGAACACCCGGGGATACTCGGGAACCGGCGGCAGCAGCTCACGCAGCATCCGCATCGGCCGCTCCCGCTTCAGCCAGTCCACCGAGACGATCAGCCGCGGATAGTGCGTCCACGGGTTCGTGTACAGGCCCCGGGAGCGGCGCAGCTCGCGCAGGAGCGCACTGTCGACGATGCGGAAATCCAGGCCGAACTTGTCCCGCATCTCCTCCTGCCACTGGAGCGTCAGCCCGGCAGGGCAGACGATCAGCATCGAACGTGCCCGGTGCCGCAGCATGAGCTCCTGCATCACCAGCCCGGCCTCAACAGTCTTCCCCAGCCCGACATCGTCGGCGATCAGCAGGTTCGTACGCGGCATGGACAGCGCCCGGACAACCGGATCGAGCTGATAGTCCTCCAGCTCGATGCCCGACCGGAAGGGCGCTTGCAACGCCGTCCTGTCGGCAGAGGTCGTTGCCCCCCAGCGCACCGCGTCGAGGAACGCGTCGAGCCGTGCCGGATCGTCGAACCCGCCGGAGCGGTCGGAGTCGTCGGAACGGTCGGAGCCGCCCGGAGACGGCAGCTTCTCCTGGTCGTGGACGAGAGGCTTGTGCTCCAACTCCCAGACCACGCGCAGCTCCTCGTCACGCGCGTCGTCCTCGATGGAAACCAGGGTGACCAGGTGGGGCGCCGCGGCGTTCGAGACGGCCCGGACGGGATCGGCGGCGGCGATGCTGGAACGCGTCACCTCGGCCACCGTCCACTGCCGGTTGCGGACGGTCACGAGCTGCCCTGGTGAGGGCGGTGGGGGTGAGGCTGATGGGGGTGAGGGCGGTCCGCCCTCGGCTTCTGGTGCTCCTGCCACGTCCGTCGACCGCGTCACCCCGGCGCCCTCCCCTGGTGCCCCGATGCCTCTTCTTCGCCTGAACGAGCTCTGTGTGCTCAGCGGCTCTTTCGGCGGCTGCTGCGCTACCGTCCCGCCCATACCCCCCGAATGCCCTGTGACCGGGCACATGATCACTCTGCCACGGAGGGTGAGGCATATCCAGACGCGGCGTCAGATTGCGCCTGGGGAACGCTGATCGGGAAGATGCGAACCTGGGCCGGCCCGCACATGACGATCAGATCCTCATTGCGGCTCGGCTGCGCTTCCGCACGGCGATTGAGGGCGATTGAGGAGAGGAGGCCGGCGCCTCTCCGATGTACTGTCCGGTCGGTAGGTGCGGGGCATCGATCACGCGGCGGGGAAGCGGCACACGGCGGGTATCTGGTGCCGGGAACTGTCAGGCGGGGTAGCGCGGCAGGCCGTCCGTGGAGATCGTCCACTCACCGATGGTGATGTCCTCGCCGTAGACGAAGTCCTTGCGGGTGGCGTAACCGGGGGCCCTGCGGGGTCGTGTGGATGTCGGAGAGCACCGTGCCCTCGCCGGTGCGCGGGTCGGAAATGACGTAGACCGGGATGCCGAGGAGCGGGTAGTCGCGCGTTTTGCTGGTCCAGTCGTTGTCCGGGTTGGAACGGGAGACGACCTCGATCGCGGCGAGGAGGGCGCGCGGGTCGAAGGCGCCCTCGACCTCCATGTCCGCCTCGGCGATGACCATGATGTCCGGGTGACGGAGGATGCCCTGCTGAGGGTCCTCGACGTCAGGTGTGCCGGTGTGGGCGAGCAACCCCTCCGGCATGACCTTCTCCAACCGCCGGCTGACCCGCGCCGCCGTCAACTCGTGCGGTCCCCCCCCGGCGACGCCAGGTCGTGCACGAGTCCTTCTTCGGTGATCTCCAGCTTCCCCGGCACCCTGCCCCGGACCTGCTCGACGATGCCGCGCATGGCCCGGTACTGGAAGGAAACGTGCTCGGCAGGCCGGCCGCGGTGCGGAGTGATCGCCACGGGGCTCGCTCCTCTCAGCGGCTGGGCGGCGGGCTGGTCACCGTTGGCTTGATGGCATGTTCCCCGCAAGACACTTCCCTCCATCGCCGTGGCCGGTTCGATTCGCGCAAGGCGAAGCGAGCATGCGTCAGAGAAGGAGGCGAAGCCCTCCGGGGGCTACGACGCGTCGGAAACGCGCAGGCGGCGTGCGGTCTCGATATCCCTTTGCAGGGCGCTGAGCTGAGGGAGCTCACAGTCAGCATCCAGAACGACTACGTGCAGTTCATCACCGATCCGGGGCGGAGGAACGGTCTCGTCCCACCATGAGGGGTGCTTCACCTGGTCGACGAAACCTGCGTCACCGTCCATGTCCACCTTCGCCCCCCACGGAAGCCACCCCGACCACCTCAGCGGTCAGTTCCTGATGGTTGTGGAACGTCGTTTCGGTCTCCGTGCACTCCACTCGGCTTCACCCATGTGTCGTTCCGACCTGCCGATCATCTCCGCGGGCATATCGAACTTCGGGCGTGGTGTTCCGTTGGGCACCATTGGAGTCATGGCAACCGGGATTCGAGGGCGGCGGCACCTTCCTCCGCTTTTGCGTGCGTGGTGAGCAGTTCGCGCGGAGGTGAACATCGCGGCTGAAATGGTTAGGTGTGCTCGGCGCATTCCTCTGCGCCTCTCTCACGATCCAAGGGGTTCGATCAACGATGAGGCGTATAAGGGCGAGTGTCTGTTTTTCTTTTCCTGTCGGGTGAGAGCCTTTCCCAACGCTGCGCGGCCTGGTCCCATGGGACCCCTGTGAGGAGTGAGGCGAACTTGATAGCCTCTTCCCAACTGATCGGGTGTTTCAACCTGTAAGCTTTTTCCCTGTTCTTCGAGGAATGTATCGCAACGAAGTATTGGTCCGCGTGCCCTTTTGAGCCTTCCAGTTCCCATGCCGCGGGGATGAAAGTGATGGTTGCTCGGTCGGCCAACGGTAGGCGTGTTGCCGTCACGGCCGGCTGGTTATCCTCTTGGCAGGTCAACTGCTCCTCGCTCGGCTCAGCGCCACCTTCCAGGAAGATCTCCCACAGGTGCGCATCTTCGCATTGCATCCGCCACCAAGCACCCATTCGATTTCTTCCGTTCCAACTTGAGAGTGGGCAGGGCTACAACTGCAGTCTGACGGCCTCTACTGCCCAGCGTGGAGATGGCCACCCGCTGCCGGTGCCGCTCACCTACCTCCGGGGTGTCCAGGGCGGCCCCGGGCCTCGTCTGACCTTCCGAAGCGGCGCTTGGGCGGCGTTTCTTCCTCCTAAGGCGGCCTCGGGCAGCTGATGCCGACTCCCAGTCTGGTCAGGGGAGCAGCGAGCCAGAGGGCGGGACAGGGGAATCTTGTAGTACTTCGATGCAGACTCCGAGAGTGGGGTCAGGCGCGGCGATGCGGGCTTTGGCTCGGCTCTCGGGGAAGAGGGCCGAGATCTTGGCGTTCCACGGCTCGATGAGTGATTCGGCGAGGGTGAGTTGTACCTGCTCGTCCGAATCCTGAGAGCCACGCCAGGAGGAGAAGATGTTGCCGATCTCGAAGTAATTGAAGCTGGCGACGAGCCTGCTCCAACCTGATTGGTCCTTCACCCCACCGCTGGCGCAGACTGCCCGCAGCCGCCGTTTGATCTCTTCCTCCCCTGCGCCGTACAGATCGACGAAGACCGCTCCCGCGACCTCGATCATGGCCGGCCAGAAGAGCCACCTGTAGGGGATCGCTTCGGTGACGCTTCCGATCTCTGCAAGGGCTTGCGGCATCGTCTCGGCCTCAAGCTCCGGGATGGCGGCGCGTAGCACGGCCAACGGGTCCTGGGCGGGTTCGTCTTCCGCTGGTGAGTCAAGAGCCAAAGGGAGGGTCCTGTCTGAGGGCGCGTATCCGGAGCTGTTTTTTCTGAGCAGTAGACCAGATGTTTGATGCCACTGTGAGGCTTCCCCGCCGGGCGGAAGTGGCTACTTGCGCGACTTGCTAGTGGATGAGCCCCTTGTTCATGTATTCGAGTACCTCCTCGGAGGAGAGCAGACGACAAGTTCCCGTCCTCATGTCGACTTTGATGGGCATATTGCCCCCGAGGCGTTGCTTCTCATCCCCATGGTCGAGGTATGCGATGGTGTCGTAAAGGGCGAACAGTGAGCCAGAGGGCAAGATAGGGGAATCCTGCAGTACTTCGATCACTCGAGAGCGGACCCCCTCCTGCAGCGCTGATCCGATACGTGAGACTCTCAAAAACGATTTTCAGCGGGCCATTTTTCGATGCCCCCGTTCCACGGAAGAAGCGCTTCGAAGTCACAAGAGGCCACCGCTGGCGTCCGGTGTTCCCAGAGATAAGTCAGAATCTCACTGATCTTCGCGACGTAATCCTCCCAGGTTGCTTGCGTCTCTTTCTCAAGCTCGATGAGGACTGGCCAGGTTACGAAGTCACCCGATTCGAGTTTCCTGTCCGGGTTTTGGAGCACATCCATTGTCAGCGTGCTGAGGTTTGCGGTCTTCCTCTCGAAAGTGCCGCCGGTTGCCTCCTCCAGCAGTTCCACGACTGTTGACGTGGTCTGGCTGCTGACGAAGATTTTGCAATAATCGTCGTAAGTGTTCTCCATGCTATGGCACCTTAATGAAGGGTGGGTTGTCGAAGGGGCCTCCACGGCGGATGACAGAAATGTCAACATCCATTCCGAGGTGCGCTTCCAGGGCCTTTCGCAGGGATCGCAGGCCAGCTTCACCGGACTGAATCTTACCCGTTTCGATAGCCCAGTTCATCGTGCGCTCTTTCGCACTCCCGGGGTTTGGGTTCCCAAAGCGTTCAGAGATGATTTCGTCGAATTTCTGAGGAGATACTCGAATGGCGAGATCAATGTCGGAAGTGGGCTTCGCTGTACCGGCTGCCCGGCTTCCTTGGACCACGATGTCATCGCCTAGATGGCGCGCCCTTTCGCGTACCATCTGGCTCATCTCTTCGAACTTCTCTTGCGTCAGCCCTTGTGGAGGGCCTTCCAAATAATCATCGGGGCTTAGTCCACACGGGTCCGATACGACAGTTGGATTTTCGACGTATCGTTTCGGATTGGGAGCAGGGGTCAAGCCCAGGGGATCAGCGGTCAGATAGCCAGCGGTCTCCGGGTCGTAGTACCGGAAGTAGTTGTAATGCAGGCGCGTTTCCGGGTCGTAGTACTGGCCCGGAAAGCGGAGAGGCGTGTAGGCCGTGCTGGCTGTGTGCCCATGCGGTGTTTCGCCAGCCGGCGGTCCAGGGGTCGTAAGAAGTTTTTGAAAGCTCAAAGGTGTCGGGACACGCTTCCGGGGCGAGGCCAAGGTAATCGACCCACGTATGAGGATTGGGGACGTAGTGCTCGAATGCGAAGACGGGGCGATCCCAAGAGGGTCCTACGTTGTATACCGCGCAGTTGCGAAGCGTGACGCTTCAGGTGATGCCGACGGTCTCTCAGGAGCCCAGCGCATGGGTTAATCGAGTTGCTGAAGCGTGGGTAGGGATGGATTGACGATGATGACGGGACCTCTCTCAGTCTGACCTTCGTCGGTTTCACTCGGAAAGCGCTTACCGCCTGATCAGTCGGCAATCCAGTCACTGTGAAATTGTGTGAGACTCGCGATCATCGCATCTCGCCGGGGATCACGAGGTAGCGATTTCATCCTTTCCAGAAGGGTCACGAAGTTTTGTGTGGCCAACTGATCGCCATCTTGGATGGCCGATATGTTGGGCTCACTCATGGCAAGCGAATATTCTCGGTACTCCAGGCTGAGCTGTCTTGACGTTTCTGCCTCGACCTGTGCTGGTCCCCCGGACACATGCAGAATGGGTGATTCCAGAATCCAGCCGACCAGTCGATTTTGGGTGAAAATTAGGTCGAGATCCTGCGCTACCCTCAGGCGTGTTGCCTGTGGGTCGGCTGCTTGCTCAGCATAGGCGCAAATCAGGAATGTACCGTCGTCATTCACCCATTTTACTTTTGCCGGAGTCACAGAAAAATCGCGTGTCGTCTCACTCGCGAGTCGACCATTGGTGACGGGGACATCCAGCCAAGATGCAACCTGTTTCGGATCCGTCGGGATATGCTCCGGCGTGTGCAGGGTGAGACCGCAGAGCGTACGGTCTGTCGTGGAGAATCGGAACTCGTCGCTGGATTCCCACAGCCAGTCGGTGCTTCCGAAAGTCTCCCGCAGCAGACGCTCGTGTGTCTCATGGTCGTGGTGCGGAGAAGCTTGGACGATGAGCCCAGTAAGTGAGTACGAAGGGTCGAAGCGCAGAGAGCCCGCGGTCAGGCTTACTTGCACCTCAGGCTTTATTTCCAGTGACACCGATTACTACCTAACTTGTTCAGATGGCGGCAGTTTTCCGCCTCCAGGCGTGGGTATTTCACCATTGATTATCTGCTCTCTGGTGACGGGAGGGCCCGGATCGGTGGGTGAGCCGCCCAGGGCGGCGGCTCCACTTTCATTCCTGGGCCCTGAGGGGCCGTAGCTGGTCACGATGTTCCCTCCTGCGCTCCCCTTGCTTTCCATGACTACCACATCTTCGCCTTGATGGAAGATGAGACGCTCCGCGCCTCCTTGCGATATATACACTCCGTCAGGATTGGCGATGATTTCCATCTCGCGCTCCGGTGTCAGGTGCCCGTGGTAATTTCCGGCTAGCCTGCGTCCCCCACCCGAAGCCCTTTCCATCTCCCGATCCACGATCTTCTTGACTTTTTTGCAGTTGTAGAGGCCCAGGGGGTCTGTCCACAAATGGGGGCTGTCGACATAGGTCACTGGGTTGGGTGCTGCTGTCAGCCCTAGAGGGTCTGACGTCAGGTATCGACCAGTGGCTGGGTCGTAGTACCGGAAGTAGTTGTAATGCAGGCGCGTTTCCGGGTCGTAGTACTGGCCCGGAAAGCGGAGAGGCGTGTAGGCCGTGCTGGCTGTGTGCGTTCCGTGGGGGTGCCCACCAGGTCGGTGACTATCGCGTAGAAGCGGGAGTCTATTTCCTGCTGGGTCGTCTCGTCGGTGAGGCGTTCCGTCTGGGTGAGGGGGGTGAAGCCCTTGTGGTCCCAGGTGAGCGTGACCGGGTGGGGGAGGTCGGGCGCCAGTGTCGTCTGTTAGCGCCAGACCGTGCTGTCGGGGGTGACGACCTGGGTGAGGCGGTCCTCCGCGTCCCAGGTGTAGCGCCAGGTGGCCGGCTTCTTCGACAGGCGGGACTTCTGGCGCAGGGTGATGCGGCCCGCCGCGTCGTGTTCGTAGCGCACCTTGCCGGCGGCGGTGATGCGCGTGCCCTCGTACGTGCGCGGGCCGATCGCCTCCGGGGCGGCGTGGGTGGTGGGCCAGGACGCCTCCGTCTGGTTGCCCGCCTCGTCGTAGGCGTACCGCTCCGTCCAGCCGCGGGCGTGGACGGCGGTGACGCGGCCGATCGCGTCCAGGTCGAAGGTGGTCCGGCCGGTGAGGAGGTCCTCCACCTCGGTGAGGTAGCCGTCCGGCCGGTACGTGTACGAGCGGTGCTGGACCGTCTCCCCGGCAGTCTCCCCGGCCGTCACCGCCTGGGTCCGCAGACGGCCTGCCGGGTCCCACACATGGGAGAGCGTGAGGCCCCCCGTGCCGATGCGGCGTTCCGTCTCGCGGCCCGCCGCGTCGTGGGTGAAGTCCAGGGTGTGGCCGTTGGCCGTCAGCGACGTGCGGTTGCCCGCCGCGTCGTAGGTGCTCGTGGAGACGGCACCCGTCGGGGTGACCCGGCGGGTGCGGCGGCCGAGGGCGTCGTACGTGTGGGTCAGCGCCCTGCCGTTGACGAGCTCCGTCTTGACGCGGCCCAGCTTGTCGCGCTGGTAGCGCAGCTCCGCGTCGGGGCCGACCGCCTCCAGCAGGCGGCCCGCCGCGTCGTACGCGTACGTCGTCACCGCGCCGGCCGCGTCCTTGCGGACGGTGCGGCCGAGCGCGTCCCGCTCGTAGGTGATCTCCTCGCCCAGCGGTGTCGTCCGGCGGACCAACTGCCCCGCCGCGTCAAGCTCGTAGCGCTGCGTGCGGTCGTCGAAGTCGGTCTCGGCGACCAGGCGGCCCGCGGGGTCGTAGGTGTAGTCCCAGGTGAGGCCCTGGGGGTTGGTGACCTGTGTCAGGCGGAGGTGCGCGTCGTAGGCGAACTCGTAGCGCACTCCGTCCGGGCCCGTGCGGGCCTCCAGCATGTCGAAGTGGGTGTACTCGTAGCGGGTCTCGCCGCCGGCCGCGTCCAGGTGGCGGGTGCAGTTGCCCTCGCCGTCCCACTCCCAGCGTTCCGTCGCCCCGTCGGGGGTGGTGCGGGAGGCCAGGTGGCCTTCGGTCGTCCAGGTCAGTTCTGTGACGGCGCCCAGCGGGTCCACCAGGCGGACGGGGCGGCCGAAGGTGTCGCGTTCGTACCGCGTCACCCCGCCGAGCGGGTCGGTGATCTCCACTGGGAGGCCCGCCGCGTCGCAGCGCACCCGTGTCACCGCGCCCAGGGGGTCCGTCACCGCGGTGAGACGGCCGCGGCCGTCGTAGTCGAAGCGTGTCGTGTGGCCGGCCGGGTCGGTCAGGGCAAGGCGGTTGCCCCACTCGTCGAACTCCTGGCACCAGACGGCGCCGTCCGGGTCCCTCGTCTCGGTGGGGAGGCCGAGCGCGTTGCGGGTGATCGCCACGGTGGTGCCGTCGGGGCGGGTCACCTTTTCGAGGCGGCCCGCCTCGTCGTAGGCGAAGCGGGTGGTGCGGCCGAGGGGATCGGTGTGGGACAGCGGGCGGCCGTACGGGTCCCGCTCGGTGCGGGTGCGGTGGCCCAAGGGGTCGATCTCGGCGATCTGCCGGCCGTGCTCGTCGAACACGTAGCGGGTCGTGTGGCCGGCGGCCGTCGTCAGCGCCGTGACCTTGTGGCCGGTGGCCTCGTCCACGCCGTCGTAGTCGACCCGGACCTGCATGTGCCCCTCGGTGCCGCCCTCGGCGATGCACCGGTGCAGGTTGTCGTAGACGTAGTCGTAGCGGCGGTCGTTGGTGTCGGTCCAGGACACCACCCGCGCCTCGTCGTCGTACGCGAAACGCAACGGCAGTCCGGACGAGTTGACGACCTCGGTCAGATTGCCGTCTGTGTAGCCGTAGCGCAGTACCGTCGTGTCGCCGTCCGGGCCGGCGAGGGCGAGGGAAGTGACCCGGTCGTCCTCGACCGCCAGCCGCAGTACGTAGCCGCCGCTGTGGACGAGGCGCAGCGGCGCGCCCGTCGTCGGGTCGTACTCCCAGGTGATGCTGTGGCCGTTGCGGTCCGTGAGCTGTTCGATGCGGGCGGTGCCGTCGTCGGGTGCGTCCGGGACCCCGGCCGGCGGGGCGAAGTGCCGCACCCAGCCTGTGTCGGGCTCGGTCAGGGTGTAGCCGCCGTCCGGTGTGCGCTCCAGCGGCATCCGCTCCTCGCCCGCCGACGGGAAGGTCGGCACACCGGGGGCGGGGTGCGGGTAGGACAGCAGGCGGCCGTCCTCCGAGACGAAGACGACGCCCTCCGCGTCGATCTCCAGCCGCTGGTCCAGAGTGGAGGTCCAGGAGGGGCCGAACCAGTGGCCGAGCCGGTAGCCGGACTCGACATGGCGGGTGAAGGCGAGGGGGAGCGCGCCCGGCAGTTCCAGGTCGTTCTGCACCAGGAACATCCGGCCGGTCGCCAGGTCGATGGGGTCGCTCTCCCCGGTGCAGCGCCTCTTCGACGAGGTGCTCGACTGGCCCCTGCCCTTCCTCTTGAGCGCGTCCCGGACGCGGGACAGCGTCTTCCCCGCCCGTGCCCCCTTCGTCGCCATCCCCACACCCTTGGTGCCGAGCAGTTCGGGGATGAGGCGGCCGAAGCCCTCGGCGGGGTCCTTCTTGAAGGCGTCCAGCATGGCCTTGCCCGTGCCGACGGGGTCGTTGGCGGCGCGCATGATGCCGGTGACCGTGGAGTTGAGGTTGGTGACGTACTCCGCGGGGTGGGTGATGTTGTAGGGGTCGGCCGGGTTGATACTGCGGACGAAGTTGTTGAGGCCCGCCAGGCCCTTGACGACGCCACCGGTGACGTGGACGGCGTCCAGCTTGAGGCCCTCCAGGCCGTCGCCGGCCTGGTCCCAGTAGTCCGGCTTGGGCGGGGCCGCGTCGCGGGCGGCCTTGACCGCCTTCTGGGCGACACCCGCGGCCGTGTTGCGCTGGGAGCGGGCCTCCTTCAGCTGCTCCTCGGCCTCTTCCTTCTTGTCGTCCTTGTACTTGGCGACCGCCTCCCGCGCCTGCCCCTGCGCCCACTCGACCGTCGAGGCGAAGGACTCCAGCGCGCCGGCCGCCTTCTCGCAGGCGTCGGCGGCCTTCGTCCACTTGGCCGGTTCCATGCCGACCTTCTCCCAGAAGGCGTCGGCGGCCTTGCCCTTCAGGGTGCCCTTGGGGAGGCCCTTGAGGCCGTTGGCGACGTTCTCGAACGCCGTTTTGAAGTCCTTCAGGTGCTGCGCCGTGGAGCGGATCTTGCTGGGGCTGCCGTAGACCAGCCGCTTGGGGTCCTCCGTCTGGTCGAGCTGGAGCTCGTCGGTCTCGGCGCCGAGCCGGTTGGCGATCGAGCGGGACTTGTCGCGGGTCCAGTCGGCGCCGCTCTCCCAGCCGATGTCGTCCATCCGGTCGGCGGACCAGTTGCCGAAGCCCTCGACGCCGTCACCGATCTTCTCGGTGACCTTCTCGGCCTTGTCCTCCCAGGAGTCCGGGATCAGGTCCCAGCCCATCAGCTCTCACCCCCCTGCTGCCGGGCCCGCTCCTCGGGCGAGGGGCCGAACAGCTCGTCCTGCTTGGCCTGGACCTGCTCGTCGCTGACGCCGGTCGCGCCCTGGAACACGTCCATGTACATGCCGCCGCGGCCCTTGCTGGTCAGCTCGCGGCCGGTGTCCTTCCAGTCCTGGCTGATCTGGTCGCCGGCCTTGTCCCAGGACTCGCCGCTCCAGTCCGGGGCGTCGGGGGTGAGGATGTCGCCGTAGCTCTGCTTGACGACCTCTTCCTCACTGGCGTGCGGGTTGCCGGTGTAGAGGACCGAGTTCATGGCCACCTTCATCGTCCCGGCCCGGTACCGGTCCTCCTCGTACGACATCCCCGCCGACAGCCCCAGCTTCTGGGCGAGCGCGTTGGCGTTCTGGACCAGGGCGCGTACGCCCCACTCCCACTTCTCGCAGAAGTCCTCGAAGTCGACGGACAGGCCGTGGTGGCCCATCTCCATGCCCGTGAGGGACAGCTCCTCGAAGCCGGCGCCCTGGAGTGCGTCGGTGGCCCCGCTGCCGGACTGTTTGAGTTCGTTGATGGCACCGTTGAGTCCCTTCTCGATCAGATCGAGGGACTCCTTGTTCCATACGACGCCGTCGTCGCCTTTGGGGCCGCTCATCGGCCGCCCTCCCCCCGGTGGGCCGGGCCGTCCACGGCGGCCTCGTCGGGCACGATGCCGCGCGCGGGCGGGAAGAGCATGGAGCCGTCCTGGTCCGCGGCGTTGACGGCGACACCCGTGGGGCCGTCCAGCGCGGGGACGACGGCGTCGAGCAGGCGGGCACCCAGGACGGAGACGTACGTCCACTCCGTGCCGGGAGCCTCCCCGCGCTCCTGGGCGAACCGCGCCAGGGCCGCCTCGTCGGTGAAGGCGAAGATCCACCGGATCCCGCCGTAGTGGGCGGACATCAGACGGTCGTCGGTTACCGTGGGCACCAGCATCGCCGTCCGCCGGAATTCGCCCAGCAGTGCGGCGGGGTCCCCCGTACCGGCACGCGTCGCCGCTATCTCTTCCCGGAGCTCCATCCCCACCCCTTAGTCCCCGGTGTCTCCGTACCGTGAGCAGTCACTACGGTAAGCATCGCAGCGTATGATCACGCAAGGTCATAAGCGCTGCTCACGTCGGTGCCCGTGAGGGCGCGGCGCAGAGGGTGCGGTGTTCGTGCACGGGGCCCGACCCGTGATAATGCCCGGATTGGCGCGCGCCAATCCCGCTATGGCACACTGTCCAGGTTGCTCGGTTGAGTGCCGATGCTGCGCGCCTCCCGCCGGGAGGACCGGAAGCGAGTCCCAAGGTATTCGTCGTCCCTCATCAGGGGCGGAAGTACGGGAATCTTCCGGGAAGTGCAGGAGGGGCTTCCAACCAGGCACCCGGTGGGTTTCTCCCCCCGGCTTCTTCCTCTTACGGGACCTCCGAGCCCGCAGGGCCTCGGAGGCGCACTCCTGCGGAGTCGTACGGGAAGCAAGCCGACACGCCCGACCGCGTGGGTCGGAGGGTGACGGGGCGGGACCCATGGGTTCCAGAGCGTGACGAGAGACAGGACTACGAAGTAGCCATGGCGGGACAGAAGATCCGCATCAGGCTCAAGGCCTACGACCACGAGGTCATCGACAACTCGGCGAAGAAGATCGTCGAGACGGTGACGCGTACTGGCGCGTCGGTCGCCGGCCCGGTGCCGCTGCCCACAGAGAAGAACGTGTACTGCGTCATCAAGTCGCCGCACAAGTACAAGGACTCGCGCGAGCACTTCGAGATGCGCACCCACAAGCGTCTGATCGACATCCTCGACCCGACGCCCAAGACCGTTGACTCGCTGATGCGCCTGGACCTCCCGGCCGGCGTCGACATCGAGATCAAGCTCTGAGGGGTGCGGGAAGAAGATGGCTAAGCAGATCAAGGGCGTCCTGGGCGAGAAGCTCGGCATGACCCAGGTCTGGGACGAGAACAACCGCGTCGTTCCCGTGACCGTCGTCAAGGCCGGGCCGAACGTCGTGACCCAGGTCCGCACCGCAGACAGGGACGGCTACGAGGCCGTCCAGATCGCCTTCGGCGAGATCGACCCGCGCAAGGTGAACAAGCCCCTCAAGGGCCACTTCGCCAAGGCCGACGTCACCCCCCGCCGCCACCTGGTGGAGATCCGCACCACCGACGCCTCCGAGTACACGCTCGGCCAGGAGCTCGGCGCGGACACCTTCGAGGCCGGCGTCAAGGTGGACGTCACCGGCAAGTCGAAGGGCAAGGGCTTCGCCGGCGGCATGAAGCGCCACGGCTTCCACGGCGGCAAGGCTTCGCACGGTGCGCATCGCGTGCACCGCAAGCCGGGCGCCATCGGTGGCTGCGCCACCCCGGGCCGTGTCTTCAAGGGCACCCGCATGGCCGGCCGGATGGGCAACGAGCGGGTCACCACCCAGAACCTGACCGTCCACGCCGTTGACGCGGAGAAGGGCCTGCTGCTCATCAAGGGCGCAGTCCCCGGTCCGAACGGCGGCCTCGTCCTGGTCCGTACCGCGGCCAAGGGGGCCTGAGGAACCGATGAGCACCATTGACATCCTTTCGCCGGCCGGCGAGAAGACCGGGACCGTCGAGCTCCCCGCGGAGATCTTCGACGCGCAGGTCAGCGTTCCGCTGATCCACCAGGTCGTCGTCGCCCAGCTGGCCGCTGCCCGTCAGGGCACGCACAAGACCAAGACCCGCGGCGAGGTCCGCGGCGGTGGCAAGAAGCCGTACCGCCAGAAGGGCACCGGCCGCGCCCGTCAGGGTTCGGTCCGCGCGCCGCAGTTCGCCGGCGGTGGCGTCGTGCACGGCCCCGTGCCGCGCGACTACTCGCAGCGGACCCCGAAGAAGATGAAGGCCGCCGCCCTGCGCGGTGCCCTCTCCGACCGGGCCCGCCACGGCCGCGTCCACGTCGTGTCCGGCGTGGTCGACGGCGAGGTCTCCACCAAGGCGGCCAAGGCGCTGCTCGGCAAGGTCAGCGACCGGAAGCACGTGCTCCTCGTCGCCGAGCGCAGTGACGAGAAGGCCTGGCTGTCCGCCCGCAACCTGCCCCAGGTCCACATCCTGGAGCCGGGCCAGCTGAACACCTACGACGTGCTCGTCTCCGACGACGTGGTCTTCACCCAGACCGCGCTGGAGTCCTTCGTTGCTGGCCCGAAGGCCCACACCGAAGGGAGCGACGCCTGATGGCTACGCGACACCCGAGCATCGCCTCCAAGGCAGCGAAGGCCGCGAAGGCCGCCCGCGTCGCCAAGGCTGCCCGCCGGGCCGCCGAGGGTCCGGGCCCGATCGCGCCCGCCGACCCGAGCAAGGTCTTCAGCGACCCGCGTGACCTGCTGATCCGGCCGGTCGTCTCGGAGAAGAGCTACGCGCTGCTCGACGAGAACAAGTACACGTTCATCGTGGACCCCCGCGCGAACAAGACCCAGATCAAGCAGGCCGTCGAAGAGGTCTTCTCGGTCAAGGTCGCCGGGGTCAACACGATCAACCGCCAGGGCAAGCGCAAGCGCACCCGCACCGGTTACGGCAAGCGCGCCGACACCAAGCGCGCCATCGTGACCCTTGTCGAGGGCGACCGAATCGACATCTTCGGCGGCCCGGCCTCCTGACGGAGGCGGGGACGTTCTGAAGTCCGGAATTTCCGAGGACTGAGAAATGGGTATCCGCAAGTACAAGCCGACGACTCCTGGCCGTCGTGGCGCCAGTGTCGCCGACTTCGTCGAGGTCACGCGGTCCACGCCGGAGAAGTCGCTGGTCCGCCCGCTGCACAGCAAGGGTGGCCGTAACAACGCCGGCCGTGTGACCGCCCGTCACCAGGGTGGTGGCCACAAGCGCGCCTACCGCGTGATCGACTTCCGTCGGCACGACAAGGACGGCGTGCCCGCGAAGGTCGCGCACATCGAGTACGACCCGAACCGCACCGCGCGCATCGCGCTGCTGCACTACGTGGACGGCGAGAAGCGCTACATCCTCGCCCCCCGCGGCATCCAGCAGGGCGACCGGATCGAGAACGGCCAGGGCGCCGACATCAAGCCGGGCAACAACCTGCCGCTGCGCTTCATCCCGGTCGGTACGACGATCCACGCGATCGAGCTGAAGCCGGGCGGCGGCGCCAAGTTCGCCCGCTCCGCCGGTGCTTCGGTGCAGCTGCTGGCGAAGGAGGGCCGCATGGCCCACCTGCGTATGCCGTCCGGTGAGATCCGGCTGGTCGACGTCCGCTGCCGCGCCACCGTCGGCGAGGTCGGCAACGCCGAGCAGTCGAACATCAACTGGGGCAAGGCCGGCCGTATGCGGTGGAAGGGCGTCCGCCCGACCGTCCGCGGTGTGGTCATGAACCCGATCGACCACCCGCACGGTGGTGGTGAGGGCCGTACCTCCGGTGGCCGCCACCCGGTTTCGCCGTGGGGTCAGAAGGAGGGCCGTACGCGCTCGCCGAAGAAGGCCAGCAACAAGTACATCGTCCGCCGCCGCAAGACGAACAAGAAGCGCTAGGAGGCGGGTTTTAGATGCCGCGCAGTCTCAAGAAGGGGCCCTTCGTCGACGACCACCTCGCCAAGAAGGTGGACGCGCAGAACGAAGCCGGCACCAAGAACGTCATCAAGACCTGGTCCCGCCGCTCGATGATCGTCCCGGCCATGCTGGGCCACACGATCGCGGTGCACGACGGCCGCAAGCACGTCCCGGTGTTCGTCACCGAGTCGATGGTCGGCCACAAGCTCGGCGAGTTCGCTCCGACCCGCACCTTCCGTGGCCACGTGAAGGAAGACCGCAAGTCGCGTCGCCGCTGAGCGGGTGTGTTGACCAATGACTGACACCGAAGGGACAACCATGGAAGCCAGGGCCTCCGCGCGCTACGTGCGCGTCACGCCCATGAAGGCCCGCCGGGTGGTGGACCTTGTCCGTGGCATGGACGCCACGGAGGCTCAGGCGGTCCTGCGTTTCGCCCCGCAGGCCGCGAGCGTGCCGGTGGGCAAGGTGCTTGACAGCGCCATCGCCAACGCCGCGCACAACTACGACCACACCGACGTCAACAGCCTCTACATCTCCGAGGCCTACGTTGACGAGGGCCCGACCCTGAAGCGGTTCCGGCCGCGCGCGCAGGGCCGCGCCTACCGGATCCGTAAGCGGACGAGCCACATCACCGTGGTCGTGAGCAGCAAGGAAGGAACCCGGTAATGGGCCAGAAGGTAAACCCGCACGGGTTCCGGCTCGGCGTCACCACCGACTTCAAGTCGCGCTGGTATGCCGACAAGCTCTACAAGGACTACGTCAAGGAAGACGTCGCCATCCGCCGCATGCTCACCCAGGGCATGGAGCGGGCCGGCATCTCCAAGGTGGAGATCGAGCGCACGCGTGACCGCGTCCGCGTCGATGTCCACACCGCCCGCCCGGGCATCGTCATCGGCCGCCGCGGCGCCGAGGCGGACCGGCTGCGCGGCAACCTGGAGAAGCTGACCGGCAAGCAGATCCAGTTCAACATCCTCGAGGTGAAGAACCCCGAGACGGACGCGCAGCTCGTGGCCCAGGCGGTCGCCGAGCAGCTGTCCTCCCGGGTCTCCTTCCGCCGCGCCATGCGCAAGAGCATGCAGACGGCGATGAAGGCCGGTGCCAAGGGCATCAAGATCCAGTGCGGCGGCCGTCTCGGCGGCGCCGAGATGTCGCGCTCGGAGTTCTACCGCGAGGGCCGGGTGCCGCTGCACACCCTGCGCGCCAACGTCGACTACGGCTTCTTCGAGGCCCGGACGACCTTCGGCCGCATCGGTGTGAAGGTGTGGATCTACAAGGGCGACGTCAAGAACATCGCTGAGGTGCGCGCCGAGAACGCCGCTGCCCGTGCCGGCAACCGTCCGTCGCGCGGCAACGACCGCCCGCGTCGGGGCGGCGAGCGTCGGGGCCGCAAGCCGCAGCAGAACCAGCAGGCCGAGGCTCCCAAGGCGGAGTCCGTCGCCCCCGCCGGTGCTGCTGCCGAGCCGAGCGCTTCTGGAAAGGAGAGCTGACCCATGCTGATCCCGCGCAGGGTCAAGCACCGTAAGCAGCACCACCCGAAGCGCAAGGGCATGGCCAAGGGTGGTACCGAGGTCGCGTTCGGCGAGTTCGGGATCCAGGCCGTCACCGGCGCGTATGTGACCAACCGGCAGATCGAGGCCGCTCGTATCTCCATGACGCGTCACATCAAGCGTGGTGGCAAGGTGTGGATCAACATCTACCCGGACCGCCCGCTGACCAAGAAGCCCGCCGAGACCCGCATGGGTTCCGGTAAGGGTTCGCCGGAGTGGTGGGTCGCGAACGTCAAGCCGGGGCGCGTGATGTTCGAGCTGTCCTACCCGAACGAGAAGATTGCTCGTGAGGCGCTCACCCGCGCTGCTCACAAGCTTCCGATGAAGTGCCGCATCGTGCGGCGCGAGGCAGGTGACGCGTGATGGCGGCCGGAACCAAGGCGTCCGAGCTGCGCGAGCTGGGCGACGAGGAGCTTGTCTCCAAGCTCCGCGAAGCCAAGGAAGAGCTGTTCAACCTCCGCTTCCAGGCGGCGACCGGGCAGCTTGAGAACCACGGCCGGCTCAAGGCCGTCCGCAAGGACATCGCCCGGATCTACACCCTGATGCGTGAGCGCGAGCTGGGCATCGAGACGGTGGAGAGCGCCTGATGAGCGAGACGAACGTGACTGAGAACAAGACGCAGCGCGGCTTCCGCAAGACCCGTGAGGGTCTGGTCGTCAGCGACAAGATGGACAAGACCGTCGTCGTCGCTGTCGAGGACCGCGTCAAGCACGCGCTGTACGGCAAGGTCATCCGCCGTACGAACAAGCTCAAGGCGCACGACGAGCAGAACGCTGCCGGTGTCGGCGACCGCGTCCTCCTGATGGAGACCCGGCCGCTGTCCGCCACCAAGCGCTGGCGCATCGTCGAGATCCTCGAGAAGGCCAAGTAACTCCTGGAGCCCGCCTTGGGCTCTCAGGTTCGTTCCGCCAGGCTCGGCAGGGACCGTGAGGTCCCTGCCGGGAACCGGCAGACATACAGGAGATAGACGTGATCCAGCAGGAGTCCCGGCTTCGCGTCGCCGACAACACGGGTGCCAAGGAGATCCTCACCATCCGTGTGCTCGGTGGCTCGGGCCGGCGCTACGCGGGCATCGGTGACGTCATTGTCGCTACCGTCAAGGACGCGATCCCCGGCGGGAACGTGAAGAAGGGCGACATCGTCAAGGCCGTCATCGTGCGCACCGTCAAGGAGCGCCGCCGCCCGGACGGCTCGTACATCCGGTTCGACGAAAACGCCGCCGTCATCCTCAAGAACGACGGCGACCCTCGCGGCACCCGCATCTTCGGCCCGGTCGGCCGCGAGCTGCGCGAGAAGAAGTTCATGAAGATCATCTCGCTCGCGCCGGAGGTGCTGTGACCATGAAGATCAAGAAGGGCGACCTGGTTCAGGTCATCACCGGCAAGGACAAGGGCAAGCAGGGCAAGGTCATCAAGGCCATGCCGCGCGAGGACCGGGTCCTGGTCGAGGGTGTCAACCGGGTCAAGAAGCACACCAAGGCCGGTCAGACGGCCCGCGGTTCGAAGACCGGCGGCATCGTGACGACCGAGGCCCCGATCCACGTCAGCAACGTTCAGCTGGTCGTGGAGAAGGACGGCAAGAAGGTCGTGACCCGCGTCGGGTACCGCTTCGACGAGGACGGCAACAAGATCCGCGTTGCCAAGCGGACCGGTGAGGACATCTGATGACTGCCACCACCACTCAGGCCCCGCGCCTGAAGCAGCGCTACCGCGAAGAGATCCAGGGCAAGCTGCAGGACGAGTTCTCCTACGACAACGTCATGCGGATCCCCGGTCTGACCAAGATCGTGGTCAACATGGGTGTGGGCGACGCCGCCCGCGACTCCAAGCTGATCGAGGGCGCCATCAAGGACCTCGCCACGATCACCGGCCAGAAGCCGGCCGTCACCAAGGCCCGCAAGTCCATCGCGCAGTTCAAGCTGCGTGAGGGTCAGCCGATCGGCGCCCACGTGACGCTGCGCGGCGACCGGATGTGGGAGTTCCTGGACCGCCTGCTGTCCCTCGCACTGCCGCGCATCCGCGACTTCCGCGGTCTGTCGCCCAAGCAGTTCGACGGACGGGGCAACTACACCTTCGGTCTCACGGAGCAGGTCATGTTCCACGAGATCGACCAGGACAAGATCGACCGGGTCCGGGGCATGGACATCACCGTGGTCACCACGGCGACCAACGACGACGAGGGCCGCGCCCTGCTTCGTCACCTCGGCTTCCCGTTCAAGGAGAACTGACCATGGCGAAGAAGGCTCTGATCTCCAAGGCCAGCCGCAAGCCGAAGTTCTCGGTGCGTGCCTACACGCGCTGCCAGCGCTGCGGCCGTCCCCACTCCGTCTACCGCAAGTTCGGCCTGTGCCGTGTGTGCCTCCGTGAGATGGCGCACCGCGGCGAGCTGCCGGGCGTGACCAAGAGCTCCTGGTAACCCTTTCGAGGGAATCCGGGATCTCTCGGTAAGCTGAAAAGTCGCTTACTACGCCGTAGGTCCCCCGCGACGCACCCGTCCCGTCGTCGGCCGTCAGGCCGGCGGACGGGGAGAGGGACGACGCATACAGGGAAACCCCGGCGAGAGAGGCCGAAGGCCATCACATGACCATGACCGATCCGATCGCAGACATGCTCACGCGTCTGCGGAACGCGAACTCGGCGTACCACGACACCGTGGAGATGCCGCACAGCAAGATCAAGTCGCACATCGCGGAGATCCTCCAGCAGGAGGGCTACATCACCGGCTGGAGGACCGAGGACGCCAAGGTCGGCAAGAACCTCGTCCTGGAGCTGAAGTTCGGCCCGAACCGCGAGCGCTCGATCGCCGGCATCAAGCGGATCTCGAAGCCGGGTCTGCGGGTCTACGCAAAGTCCACCAACCTGCCGAAGGTGCTCGGCGGCCTCGGCGTGGCCATCATCTCCACGTCGCACGGTCTGCTCACCGACAAGCAGGCGCAGAAGAAGGGCGTGGGCGGGGAAGTCCTCGCCTACGTCTGGTAACGGAAGGGAACGGAGGTAAAGCCATGTCGCGTATCGGCAAGCTCCCCATCCAGGTTCCCGCCGGTGTGGACGTCACCATCGATGGCCAGACGGTCGCGGTGAAGGGCCCCAAGGGCTCTCTCTCGCATACCGTTGCCGCGCCCATCGAGATCGCCAAGGGCGAGGACGGCGCGCTCGTCGTCACCCGCCCGAACGACGAGAGCCGGAACAAGGCCCTGCACGGTCTGTCCCGCACGCTGGTGGCGAACATGATCACTGGCGTGACCCAGGGATTCAGCAAGGACCTCGAAATCAGCGGTGTCGGCTACCGCGTCCAGGCCAAGGGCTCCAACCTGGAGTTCTCGCTGGGCTACAGCCACCCGATCCTGGTGGAGGCCCCCGAGGGGATCTCCTTCAAGGTCGAGTCCCCGACCAAGTTCACCGTCGAGGGCATCGACAAGCAGCGGGTCGGCGAGGTCGCCGCGAAGATCCGCAAGCTGCGGAGGCCCGACCCCTACAAGGCCAAGGGCGTGAAGTACGCGGGCGAGGTCATCCGCCGCAAGGTCGGAAAGGCTGGTAAGTAAGCCATGGCATACGGCGTGAAGATCGCTAAGGGCGACGCCTACAAGCGCGCCGCCGCCAAGCGCCGTCACATCCGCATCCGCAAGAAGGTCTCGGGTACCCCCGAGCGCCCCCGTCTTGTGGTGACGCGCACCAACCGCGGTATCACCGCCCAGGTGATCGACGACATCGCGGGCCACACGCTGGCCTCGGCGTCGCACCTGGACAGCTCCGTGCGCGGTGGCGAGGGCGACAAGAGCGAGAAGGCCAAGCAGGTCGGCGCCCTGGTCGCCGAGCGTGCCAAGGCCGCGGGTGTCGAGGCCGTCGTGTTCGACCGTGGTGGCAACAAGTACGCAGGGCGGATTGCCGCTCTGGCCGACGCCGCCCGCGAGGCCGGGCTCAAGTTCTGAGTACGGTCCTGCAAGCGGACGTTAAACGAGAGAGGTAATTCCAATGGCTGGACCCCAGCGCCGCGGTGGCGGCGCCGGTGGCGGCGAGCGGCGGGACCGTAAGGGCCGGGACGGCGGCGCTGCCGCCGAGAAGACCGCGTACGTTGAGCGCGTCGTCGCGATCAACCGTGTCGCCAAGGTTGTGAAGGGTGGTCGTCGCTTCAGCTTCACCGCGCTGGTCGTGGTGGGCGACGGTGACGGCACCGTGGGTGTCGGGTACGGCAAGGCCAAGGAGGTGCCGGCCGCCATCGCCAAGGGCGTTGAGGAGGCCAAGAAGCACTTCTTCAAGGTCCCGCGTATCCAGGGCACCATCCCGCACCCGATCCAGGGTGAGGAAGCCGCGGGTGTCGTGCTGCTCAAGCCGGCCTCGCCCGGTACCGGTGTGATCGCCGGTGGCCCGGTGCGCGCCGTGCTGGAGTGCGCGGGCATCCACGACGTGCTGAGCAAGTCGCTCGGCTCGTCGAACCCGATCAACATCGTGCACGCCACGGTGGCGGCGCTCCGCGGGCTCCAGCGCCCGGAGGAGATCGCGGCCCGCCGCGGCCTGCCGCTCGAGGACGTGGCTCCCGCTGCTCTGCTGCGGGCGCGTGCAGGGGTGAGCGCGTAATGGCTCGCCTGAAGATCACGCAGACCCGTTCCGTCATCGGGACCAAGCAGAACCACCGTGACACGCTGCGGACCCTCGGTCTCAAGCGCGTCAACGACGTGACCGTCCGCGAGGACAACGCCGTCGTGCGCGGTCAGGTGCACACCGTGCGCCACCTCGTGACGGTCGAGGAGGTCGACTGAGATGGCTGAGTCCTCGGCCAACCCCCTGAAGGTCCACAACCTCCGTCCGGCCCCGGGCGCCAAGACCGCCAAGACCCGCGTGGGTCGTGGTGAGGCGTCCAAGGGCAAGACGGCCGGTCGTGGTACGAAGGGCACCAAGGCCCGGTACCAGGTGCCGGAGCGCTTCGAGGGCGGGCAGATGCCGCTGCACATGCGGCTGCCCAAGCTCAAGGGCTTCAACAACCCGGCGCACAAGCAGTTCCAGGTGGTGAACCTGGACAAGCTGGCCGCGCTCTACCCCGAGGGTGGCGAGGTCACGGTGGCCGACCTGGTCGCCAAGGGCGCCGTCCGCAAGAACGAGCTGGTCAAGGTGCTCGGCTCCGGTGACATCTCGGTGGCGCTGACGGTGACCGTCGACAAGGTCTCCGGCTCCGCCAAGGAGAAGATCACCGCCGCCGGCGGCACCGTCACCGAACTCCTCTGAGTTCGTTGAACAGGTGAACCACAGGCCGGGGATGTCCCAATGGGGCATCCCCGGCTGGCTGTTTGCACAGCTGGTCGTTTCTAGGTGGCCGAGTCGCCGGTAAGGTGGCACCACCGTTGATATCTGTCGATCCTCAAGACCGTCACCTCTCGCGCCACTAGATCGCGGGGGGCGCAGGAGGCACCGTGCTCACCGCGTTCGCCCGGGCGTTCCAGACGCCCGACCTGCGCAAGAAGCTGCTCTTCACGCTCGGCATCATGGTGCTCTTCCGGATCGGAGCGCACGTCCCGGTGCCGGGCGTCAGCTATGAGAACGTCCAAGCCTGTATGGACGAGGCCAAGGGCGCGCAGGGCCTCTTCGGCCTGGTCAACATGTTCAGCGGCGGTGCGCTGCTCCAGATCACCATCTTCGCGCTCGGGATCATGCCGTACATCACGGCGAGCATCATCCTGCAGCTGCTGGTCGTGGTCATTCCGCGCCTGGAGGCGCTGAAGAAGGAGGGCCAGACGGGGCAGGCGAAGATCACGCAGTACACGCGTTATCTGACCGTCGCACTCGCCATCCTCCAGGCCACCGGCCTGGTCGCCACCGCCCGCAGCGGCAGCCTTTTCCAGAACTGCAGCGTCGCGAGCCAGATCATTCCTGACCAGTCCATCTTCACCACCATCGTGATGGTCGTCACGATGACCGCCGGCACCGGCCTCATCATGTGGCTGGGCGAGCTGATCACCGACCGCGGTATCGGCAACGGCATGTCGATCCTCATGTTCGTCTCCATCGCGGCCGGATTCCCCGGGGCCCTGTGGGCCATCAAGAAGCAGGGCAAGCTGGCCGACGGCTGGATCGAATTCGGCGCCGTCATCGTCTGCGGTCTCGCGATGGTCGCCCTGGTGGTCTTCGTCGAGCAGGCCCAGCGCCGTATTCCCGTGCAGTACGCGAAGCGGATGATCGGGCGGCGCAGTTATGGCGGAACCTCGACCTACATTCCGCTGAAGGTCAACCAGGCAGGTGTGATTCCTGTCATCTTCGCTTCGTCGCTGCTGTACATTCCGGCGCTGATCGTGCAGTTCAGCGGGTCGCAGGCGGGCTGGGCGCAGTGGATTCAGGCCCACTTCGTCAAGGGTGACCACCCGATCTACATCGCGACCTATTTCCTGCTGATTGTCTTTTTCGCCTTCTTCTATGTGGCCATCTCCTTCAACCCCGAAGAAGTGTCCGACAACATGAAGAAGTATGGTGGCTTCATCCCGGGCATCCGGGCTGGTCGTCCCACCGCGGAGTACCTGAGCTACGTGCTGAACCGCATCACGTGGCCCGGCTCTCTGTACCTGGGTCTGATCGCACTGGTGCCGACCGTCGCGCTGATCATGTTCAACGCCAACCAGAACTTCCCGTTCGGCGGCACGAGCATCCTGATCATCGTGGGCGTCGGTCTCGAGACCGTGAAGCAGATCGAGAGCCAGCTTCAGCAGCGCCATTACGAAGGGTTCCTCCGCTGATGCGTATCGTCCTCGTCGGACCGCCGGGTGCGGGCAAGGGAACGCAGGCGGCGTTCCTCGCCAAGAATCTCGCGATCCCGCACATCGCCACCGGTGATCTCTTCCGCGCCAACATGAGCCAGGGCACCGACCTGGGCCGTAAGGCGAAGGAATACATGAGCGCCGGTCAGCTGGTGCCGGACGAGATCACCATCGGCATGGCCAAGGACCGCATGGCCCAGCCCGACGCGGCGAACGGGTTCCTGCTCGACGGGTTCCCCCGGAACATCGCGCAGGCCCAGGCCCTGGACGCCTACCTGGACGAGACCGGCCGGCAGCTCGACGCCGTGCTCGACCTGGAGGTCCCCGAGGACGAGGTCGTCCGGCGGATCGCCGGGCGGCGCATCTGCCGCAACGACAGCAGCCACGTCTTCCACGTCGAGTACAAGGCCCCCGCGACCGAGGGCGTCTGCGACGTGTGCGGCGGCGAGCTGTACCAGCGTGAGGACGACCGCGAGGAGACCGTCCGCAAGCGGCTGGAGGTCTACCACAGCGAGACCGAGCCGATCATCGACCACTACAAGGCGCAGGGGCTCGTGACGACCATCTCCGCGCTGGGTGCGGTCGAGGAGGTCACCGAGCGGGCGATGAACGCCCTCAAGCGCGACTGAACACCGGGCGGCGGCCGAAGGCCGCGTCCCGGTGCGGCGGACCGGTCCCGGGTGCGGTGACCGGTCACGCGGCGGCCTTTCCGATGCGGGGGCCGGGCTGATGCCCGGCCCCCGCATCGCGCGCCGGGCCCCGGCGCGGCCCCCGGCCCCCCGAGGGGCTGGCAGACTTGGAGGGGCAGCTATCGGTGAGGTGCCGGCGAGGGTCGCCGGTGAGGGAAGGCGGATGTCGTCATGGTGGAGATCAAGACCCCGGAGCAGATCGCGAAGATGCGCGAGGCGGGGCTGGTCGTCGCCGCGATGCACGAGGCGTGCGCCGCCGCGGCCGTTCCCGGAGCCACCACCAAGGACCTGGACGACGTCGCCGCGAAGGTGCTGGCCGAGCACGGCGCGAAGCCGAACTTCCTGGGCTACGGGGGCTTCCCCGGCAACATCTGCACCTCCGTCAACGACGTGGTCGTCCACGGCATCCCCAGCAAGGACACCGTGCTCAAGGCCGGTGACCTGCTCTCCATCGACGCGGGCGCCATCGTCGACGGCTGGCACGGCGACGCCGCGCTGACCGTCTTCGTCGGCGAGGGCCACTCCGCCGAGCTGCACGAGCTGAGCCGGGTCACCGAGGAGTCCATGTGGGCGGGGATCGCCGCCATGCGCAAGGGCAACCGACTGGTGGACATCTCCAAGGCCATCGAGAGCTACATCCGGCGGCAGCCCAGGCCCGCGGGCGGCAAGTACGGGATCATCGAGGACTACGGCGGCCACGGCATCGGCACCCAGATGCACATGGAGCCGCACCTGCTGAACTACGTCGAGCGCCGGCGCGGCAAGGGCCCGAAGCTGGTGCCGGGCATGTGCCTGGCGATCGAGCCGATGGTGAGCCTGGGGACGGCTCGCACGCATGTCCTGTCGGACGACTGGACGGTCAAGACGAACGACGGCACCTGGTCCTCCCACTGGGAGCACTCCGTGGCCCTCACCGAGCAGGGCCCGCTGGTGCTCACCGCGCGGGACGGCGGCCGGGCCAAGCTGGCGGAGCTCGGCATCCAGGCGGCGCCCGACCCGCTCGGCTGAGACGCGGCTCACATCGCGGCATCCCCGCGCCCGAGCGGACGGCGGGGGAATAAAGATCTCCCGGATAGGGGATACTCCCCGGATTCGCCATGCGGGGCGCGGTGTCGTAGACTGGCTCGTCGGCCCAGGTGTACCCGTATGCCACTCGGGATATCAGGGCCTCCCAGGTAGCCGATCCCGGAAGGTGAAGCGCTCAAGCATGGCCAAAAAACAAGGGGCCATCGAGATCGAGGGCACCGTCGTCGAGTCTCTCCCGAACGCGATGTTCAAGGTGGAGCTCCAGAACGGGCACCAGGTCCTCGCGCACATCAGCGGCAAGATGCGGATGCACTACATCCGTATCCTTCCCGACGACAGGGTCGTGGTGGAGCTGTCTCCGTACGACCTGACGCGCGGACGGATCGTCTACCGCTACAAGTAGATCGACAGATCGTGCCGGTTTCCCCGCCCCCGTGGGGAGAAGGCCTGACCCGGAGAACCTCAACACCATGAAGGTCAAGCCGAGCGTCAAGAAGATCTGCGACAAGTGCAAGGTGATCCGCCGCCACGGCCGGGTCATGGTCATTTGCGAGAACCTGCGCCACAAGCAGCGCCAGGGCTGACACAAGCGACCTGCCTTTTCGCAGTTCCTTCGCGCGACGCGAGCAACAGTCACATAAGCAGGGCCCGACACCGCCCACGGTGTCGACACCCCCGGTCGGAGGCCGGGGACCCTCTCGTTCCACGAGACGGGAGCGGCACTGCTGCAGACCTCCGACGAAACATCAGGAGCCACATTCATGGCACGCCTCGCTGGCGTCGACCTCCCGCGCGAGAAGCGCGTCGAGGTCGCCCTCACCTACGTCTTCGGCATCGGTCGCACCCTTGCCAGGCAGACCCTCGCGGAGACCGGGGTCAACCCGGACACCCGCGTCCGGGACCTGGCCGAGGAGGAGCTGGTCAAGCTCCGCGAGTACGTGGACAACAACCTGCGGGTCGAGGGTGACCTCCGCCGTGAGATCCAGGCCGACATCCGCCGCAAGGTCGAGATCGGCTGCTACGAGGGTCTGCGCCACCGGCGCGGTCTCCCGGTCCACGGCCAGCGCACGAAGACCAACGCCCGCACCCGTAAGGGCCCGCGTCGCGCCATCGCCGGCAAGAAGAAGCCGGGCAAGAAGTAGTCCGCACCGGACACGCTGCAAGCGGTCCGCGTTGTAGGACCGACCACCTCACGGGAGTTTCCATATGCCTCCGAAGGGCCGTACGGCCGGCGCCAAGAAGGTGCGCCGCAAGGAGAAGAAGAACGTCGCCCACGGGCACGCTCACATCAAGAGCACGTTCAACAACACCATCGTCTCGATCACCGACCCCACCGGCAACGTGATCTCCTGGGCCTCGGCCGGCCACGTCGGCTTCAAGGGCTCGCGGAAGTCGACGCCGTTCGCCGCGCAGATGGCCGCCGAGAACGCGGCGCGCCGCGCGCAGGAGCACGGCATGCGCAAGGTGGACGTCTTCGTCAAGGGTCCGGGCTCCGGCCGCGAGACCGCGATCCGCTCGCTCCAGGCCACCGGCCTGGAGGTCGGCTCCATCCAGGACGTCACGCCCACCCCGCACAACGGCTGCCGCCCGCCGAAGCGTCGCCGGGTCTGAGACTGAAGTAGGAGATCACCAGAACTATGGCGCGTTACACCGGGGCCGACTGCAAGCGTTGCCGTCGGGAGAAGCAGAAGCTCTTCCTCAAGGGAGCTAAGTGCGAGAGCGCTAAGTGCCCGATCGAGATCCGTCCTTACCCCCCGGGTGAGCACGGGCGCGGGCGCACCAAGGACTCCGAGTACCTGCTGCAGAAGCGTGAGAAGCAGAAGGCCGCCCGTATCTACGGCGTGCTGGAGAAGCAGTTCCGCGGGTACTACAACGAGGCCAACCGGATGCAGGGCAAGACGGGTGACAACCTGCTGCGCATCCTGGAGACCCGACTGGACAACGTCGTGTACCGGGCCGGCTTCGCCAAGTCCCGCGACCACGCCCGCCAGCTGGTCAAGCACGGTCACATCACGCTGAACGGTCGCAAGACCGACATCCCCTCGGCGCGGGTGTCCGTGAACGACATCATCGAGGTCCGCGAGTCCTCCCGCAGCCTGACCCCCTTCCAGGTGGCGGCTGCGGAGGCCGGCGAGAAGACGGTTCCGGCGTGGCTGGAGGCCATCCCGTCGAAGCTGCGGATCCTCGTCCACTCGCTGCCCGAGCGCCAGGTGATCGACACCCAGGTGCAGGAGCAGCTGATCGTCGAGCTGTACTCGAAGTAATTCGGGTGATCGTCGGGCGGTGCCCGCGGCTTCCCCCTCGGGGGTGGTCGGGGCGCCGTCCGGGACATGAGGGGCGGGCGGTTCCGGCGGGTTTCCGCCGGGCCGCCCGTACCCTTGCAGTACCGGCATCAAATAGCGGTTGCCGAAAACTGGAGGCACATATCCCATGCTGATCGCTCAGCGTCCCTCTCTGACCGAAGAGGTCGTCGACGAGTTCCGCTCGCGGTTCGTGATCGAACCGCTGGAGCCGGGCTTCGGCTACACCCTCGGTAACTCTCTCCGTCGTACGCTCCTCTCCTCGATCCCCGGCGCTGCGGTGACCAGCATCCGGATCGACGGCGTGCTGCACGAGTTCTCCACCGTGCCGGGCGTCAAGGAGGACGTGACCGACCTCATCCTCAACATCAAGTCCCTCGTCGTCTCCTCGGAGCACGACGAGCCGGTCGTGATGTACCTGCGCAAGCAGGGCCCGGGCCTGGTCACCGCCGCGGACATCGCGCCGCCGGCCGGTGTCGAGGTGCACAACCCGGACCTCGTCCTGGCGACGCTGAACGCCAAGGGCAAGCTGGAGATGGAGCTGACCGTCGAGCGCGGTCGCGGCTACGTCTCCGCCGTCCAGAACAAGCAAATGGGCCAGGAGATCGGGCGCATCCCGGTCGACTCCATCTACTCGCCGGTCCTCAAGGTGACCTACAAGGTCGAGGCCACCCGTGTCGAGCAGCGCACCGACTTCGACAAGCTGATCGTCGACGTCGAGACCAAGCAGGCCATGCGTCCGCGTGACGCGATGGCCTCGGCCGGCAAGACCCTGGTCGAGCTGTTCGGGCTGGCCCGCGAGCTCAACGTCGACGCCGAGGGCATCGACATGGGCCCGTCACCGACGGACGCCGCGCTCGCCGCGGACCTGGCGCTGCCGATCGAGGAGCTGGAGCTGACGGTCCGCTCCTACAACTGCCTCAAGCGCGAGGGCATCCACTCGGTGGGCGAGCTGGTGGCCCGTTCCGAGGCGGACCTGCTGGACATCCGCAACTTCGGTGCGAAGTCCATCGACGAGGTCAAGGCGAAGCTGGCCGGCATGGGCCTGGCCCTCAAGGACAGCCCGCCCGGATTCGACCCGACCGCCGCCGCCGACGCCTTCGGCGCGGAGGACGACACGGACGCCGGGTTCGTGGAGACCGAGCAGTACTGAGGGGCCGCCCCTCGCTGCCGTGGGGGAGCCGCGGGCCGGCTGCGGCCGGCCGTGCGGCTCCCCGCGCCCCTTTCGGGGCACCCCGCGCCGCACGGGCGCGGGGCCGACTCCCCGGTACCTGATACGGCCGGGACTGCCGCCGGTGCCTGATACGGCCGGCGCAGGGACAACGAAGGAGAAGCACCATGCCGAAGCCCACCAAGGGTCCCCGTCTGGGCGGCAGCGCCTCGCACCAGAAGGCGATGCTGGGCAACCTGGCGACCGCGCTGTTCGAGCACGGCCGCATCACGACGACCGAGGCGAAGGCCCGCCGCCTGCGTCCGGTCGCCGAGCGCCTGATCACCAAGGCGAAGAAGGGTGACCTGCACAACCGTCGTCAGGTCATGCGCACCATCCTCGACAAGGGCGTCGTGCACACCCTCTTCACCGAGATCGGCCCGCGGTACGAGAACCGCCCCGGCGGTTACACCCGCATCACCAAGATCGGTCCGCGTCGTGGCGACAACGCCCCGATGGCGGTCATCGAGCTGGTCGAGCCGCTGACGGTGCAGCAGGCCGCGGTCGGTGAGGCCGAGGCCGCCACCAAGCGCGCCGCGAAGGACGCCGCCGGTGACGAGGCTGCCGCCGACCTGAAGAAGGACGCGGCGGACGCCGAGGCCGAGGGCGAGGGCGAGTCCAAGGACGCCTGACGTCCCGACGAAGCCGGTGAGGGCCCGCTCCCGTACAGGGGGCGGGCCCTTGCGCTTGTCCGGGCCGCAGGCCCCGGCCCACCGCCTGTGGGCACCGGCCGCGGGCCCGGCGGGAGCGGTGGCGGGGGATGAGAGGATCGAGGGCGTGAACGACGTGCGAGTGCGGCTGGACTTGGCCTACGACGGGCGGGATTTCTCCGGGTGGGCCCGGCAGCGGGAGGGCCGGCGGACCGTTCAGGGGGAGATCGAGGACGCGCTCCGCGTCGTACTGCGGCTGGAGACGACGCCGCAGCTGACGGTCGCCGGCCGTACCGACGCCGGCGTGCACGCGCGCGGCCAGGTGGCGCACGTGGACCTGCCCGGCGAGGTGTGGTCCGCACACGGCGAGCACCTGCTGCGCAGGCTGGCGGGGCGGCTCCCGATGGACGTCCGCATCCTGCGCGTCAGCGAGGCCCCGCCGCACTTCGACGCCCGGTTCTCGGCGATCTGGCGGCGCTACGCCTACCGGGTCACCGACCATCCGGGCGGTGCCGACCCGCTGCTGCGCGGACATGTGCTGTGGCACAACTGGCCGCTGGACGTGGACGCCATGAACGAGGCGGCGCGCGGCCTGCTGGGCGAGCACGACTTCGCCGCGTACTGCAAGAAGCGGGAGGGCGCCACGACGATCCGCACCCTGCAACGGCTGGAGTGGGTGCGCCGCGCGGACGGCATCCTGGAGGCGACGGTGCAGGCGGACGCGTTCTGCCACAACATGGTCCGCTCGCTGGTGGGGGCGATGCTGTTCGTCGGGGACGGGCACCGTCCGGTGGAGTGGCCGGCGAAGGTGCTGGCGGCGGGCGTACGGGACTCGGCCGTCCATGTCGTACGCCCGCACGGGCTCACCCTGGAAGAGGTCGCCTATCCGCCCGCCGACCAGCTGGAGGCCCGCAACCGCGCCTCGCGCACCAAGCGCACCCTGCCGCCGCTGCCGGGCTGCTGCTGACCGTCGCCCAGGCCGGCCGGTGCCCGAGCGCTCGCGGCTCAGCTGAGGGGGACGGGCCCGTCGTCCTGGCCGGCCCGGCGCGGTGCGGGCGCGCTCATGGCGTCGCCGGCGGCGTCCGGCTTGCCGAGGTTCTGTTTGACCGTGTCGAGGATGGTCAGCCCCTGGCTGACCAGGCCTGCTGCGACCTCGCCGAGCCCGTCGGCGCCGTTGAGGACGTTGACGTTGGCCTGGGAGAGCCCGGCCGCCGCCTCCTTGACGATCTGCGGGAGCTGGTCGATCAGCAACTGGTCGAGGGCGACCCTGCCGTGCGAGGCCGCGGCCTCGGCCTGGATCTTCATGCGCTCGGCCTCGGCGAGTGCGACGAGCTTGATCCGCTCGGCCTCCGCCTCGGCGGGCTTGACGACCTCGGCCACCAGTTCCTGCTGCCGCAACTCCGCTGCGCGTTCGGCCAGTTCCGTCTGCGCGGCCAGCACCTCCCGCTGGGCATGGGCCTGGGCCAGCGGGCCGGCCTGCGCCGACTTGGCCTGGGCGCGGTCCACCTCGGCCTTGTACTCGGCCTGCACGATGGCGGTCTGGCGTTCGAACTCGGCCTGGTTGCGGGCCGCCTCCTGCTGGGCCTCGACCGACGCCTGGGTGGCCTGCGCCTCGGCGATCTTGGCCTGCCGCTGGATGGCCGCCTTGTGCGGTGCGGACATCGCCTCGATGTAGCCGGTGTCGCCGTCGTCGATGGACTGGATCTGGAGCGAGTCGACGATCAGCCCGATCTTGCCCATCTCCGTCTTCGACGTCTCCAGCACCTCGGTGGCCAGCTTCTGCCGCTCCGTGACGATCTCCTCGACAGTCATCGAGCCGATGATGGCCCGCAGATGCCCGGAGAAGATCCGCCCCGTCAACACGGACATCTGCTCCTGCTCGGAGAGGAAGCGCTGTCCCGCGTTGACGATGCTCTCGTCGTCGTTGCCGACCTTGAAGGCGATCACCGCGCGGACGGTCAGCACGATGCCCTGCCGGGTCACGCACTTCTCGACGACCTCCGCCTCGCGCATCGCCAGAGTGAGGAAGCGGACCTTGCGGAAGACGGGCAGCACGAACTTGCCGTGCCCGGTCACCACACGGAACGGTGCGCCCTTCAGCCCCCTCCTGCCGCCCGAGATGAGCATCGCCTCGTCGGGCGCGGGAACGCGATATCCGAACATCCGTCGACTCCTCGTCTGCTGGCCGAAGCGGGGGCGTTCACAGGTCCACCGGGTCGTGCCACGCGCTCACATCGACCTGGCGGGTGCCGCGGGACTCGATCACCAGGACGGTCGCCCCGGCCGGCAGCGGCTCGGGCGACCAGGCGAGGAACGTCTCGGAGCCGCCGCGCACCCGTACCAGCACCTCGCCCGGCCCGGCGGCCCCGCGGGTGCCGATGACCAGTACGCCCACGCACCCGATGACGGCCTCGTCCGACACCGCCGCTCCCCCTTCTCCCGGGCCGTGTGCCCGGGCCCCCTCCGGGACACTAGCGCCGCGCGCGTAGGGGGCCGCCTGCCCGGACGACTTCGTTACGGGCTTGTCGTCCTCAGGACCGGGCTGTCGCAAGGGAGCCTGTGGCGGGCGGGGGCGGGGGCGGGGGCGGGGGCGGGGGCTGCCGGACGCGGACGGCGCGGTGCGGGATGTCCGCGCCGCGCCGCCGGGACGCCGGATGTCAGTCGCCCTGCGGGGCCTTCGCCGCCTGCGAGGACTGGGCACGGCCACGTTGCAGTATGCGCGCGTACGCGTAGTTGGAGCCGTCCAGCGCGGCCTGCTGGGCCTTCGTGTCGCCGGCTCCGGACGCCTGGCCGTTGGTGCGGCCCGCGATGGTGAAGTAGGCGTAGCGGCCCAGCGAGTTCGCGGTGGTGCGGCAGGTGACGGTGCGGCAGAAGTCGGGCACGCCGCCGCCGGGCAGGGCGACGAGGTTGGGCTGGTACTCGGACTTGACCTTCGCGGCCGTCCGGGCGTCCTCGAAGGCGGCGATGCCCACCGTGACCGCCAGCCCGTCGCGGGTGTAGGTGGCGCGGTAGAGCGCCTCGCACCGGTGGCGGGTCAGCACGGGGCCCAGGCCGGCGTGCGCGGCCTCGGCGCAGTTCTTGCTGGTGTCCGTCCGGGCCAGCTTGTAGGGGCGGCCGTTGACGGTGACCTTCTTGCTCGGGTAGAGCGTGCTCGCGCTGAGCGGGGCCTTGTCGCGTGAGCGGTCGGAGATGAAGTCCCGCGGCGGCGGGGGAGGGGGCGGGTCGTCCTTGAAGGTGGGCGACGGCTCGCCGCTGTCCTCCGGGATGCTCTCCGAGGGCGGCAGGGAGGCGGACGGCTTGTCGGAGGCGCCCTGCGAGCCGCCCTCGTTGACGACGGCCACCGCGACGATGCCCGCGACGGCCGCCGTCGCCAGGGCACCTCCGCCCGCCATCAGCCAGCGGCGGCGCCGGGCACGACGGCGCTCGGTCTGTTCGGCGAGCGCCGCCCAGTCGGGTGTCGGTCCTGTGGAATGCGAGCCGTCCCAGCCGGAGCCGCCCTGGGACCCCCACCCGGGTCCCCCCTGCCCAAAGCTCATGGGCGCATCCTATTGCGGGCGGCGGCGGGCCGGATATTCGCTTGGTGCAGGCGTCGTCGGACCGTGACAATCCCGTCCATGGGACATGTCGAGGCCGCACACCTCGTGTACCACCTGCCCGACGGCCGGCCGCTCTTCGACGATGTGTCGCTGCGGGTGGGCGAGGGCGCCTCGGTGGCGCTGGTGGGTGCGAACGGGGCGGGCAAGACGACACTGCTGCGGCTGATCGCCGGTGAGCTGAAACCCGACGGCGGCACCGTGACGGCCGGCGGCGGACTGGGGGTGATGCCGCAGTTCGTCGGCAGCGTCCGGGACGACACCACAGTGCGGGACCTGCTGGTGTCCGTGGCCCATCCGCGCATCCGGGCGGCGGCCCGTGCGGTGGACGAGGCCGAGCTGGCAGTCATGACGGTGGACGACGAGGCCGCGCAGCTGAAGTACGCGCAGGCCCTCGCCGACTGGGCGGAGGCGCGCGGCTACGAGGCCGAGACGCTGTGGGACATGTGCACGGTCGCCGCACTCGGCGTCCCCTACGAGAAGGCCCAGTGGCGGCAGGTGCGCACCCTCTCCGGCGGGGAGCAGAAACGGCTGGTGCTGGAGTCGCTGCTGCGCGGCACCGACGAGGTGCTGCTGCTGGACGAGCCGGACAACTACCTCGACGTGCCCGGCAAGCGGTGGCTGGAGGAGCGGCTGCGCGAGACGGCCAAGACGGTGCTGTTCATCTCGCACGACCGGGAGCTGCTGGCGCGGGCCGCCGACCGGATCATCAGTGTCGAGCCGGGCGCGGCCGGCAGTGACGTATGGGTGCACGGCGGCGGGTTCGCCACCTACCACCAGGCGCGCAAGGAACGGTTCGCCCGCTTCGAGGAACTGCGGCGGCGCTGGGACGAGGAGCACGCGAAGCTCAAACGGCTGGTCGCCATGTACAAGCAGAAGGCGGCCTTCAACTCCGACATGGCCTCCCGGCTCCAGGCCGCCCGTACCCGGTTGCAGAGGTTCGAGGAGGCGGGCCCGCCGCTGGAGCCGCCCCGCGAGCAGGACATCAGGATGCGGCTGCGCGGCGGCCGGACGGGGGTGCGGGCCGTCACCTGCCAGGGGCTGGAGCTGACGGGGCTGATGCGCCCCTTCGATCTGGAGATCTTCTACGGGGAGCGGGTCGCCGTCCTCGGGTCCAACGGTTCGGGCAAGTCCCACTTCCTGCGGCTCCTGGCCGGTGGTGACGTCGCCCACAGCGGCAGCTGGAAGCTGGGCGCCCGCGTCGTGCCCGGACACTTCGCGCAGACCCACGCCCATCCCGAGCTGGAGGGCCGGACCCTGGTGGACATCCTGTGGACGGAGCACGCGCGTGACCGGGGCGCCGCCATGTCCGCGCTCCGCCGCTACGAGCTGACCCGCCAGGCGCAGCTGCCCTTCGACCGGCTCTCCGGCGGCCAGCAGGCCCGGTTCCAGATCCTGCTGCTGGAGCTGGCCGGTGCCACCGCGCTGCTGCTGGACGAGCCCACGGACAACCTGGACCTGGAGTCCGCCGAGGCGCTCCAGGAGGGCCTGGAGGCGTTCGAGGGGACGGTGCTGGCGGTCACCCACGACCGCTGGTTCGCGCGCGGTTTCGACCGGTTCCTGGTCTTCGGTGCCGACGGCCGGGTACGGGAGGCGCCGGAGCCCGTGTGGGACGAGGCGCGGGTGGTCCGGAAGCGGTGACGAGAGGCCCGGTGCCTCCTGTGCCGGTGCGCCGGGAACGGGAGGGGGACCGGAGACCGAGGGCCTGTTTTGACCCTGACGGGGGAGGGTCGGTATTCTGCTGGATCGTTGTGTGTATTGGCTTGCCTGTTCTCACGTGGGGGGCTATACACCGGCCTACCGGTCGATGACCAGCGATCATGTGTGGATGCGTCACCGCATGTGATCTCGCCTGTCGTGATCTGCCTGGTTGGCCCTTTGTCAGGACCCAATCACTGATAGAAGCGAAGGCTACGACCGTGCGTACGTACAGCCCCAAGCCCGGCGACATCCAGCGCCAGTGGCACGTCATCGACGCCCAGGACGTCGTCCTCGGCCGTCTGGCCTCCCAGGCCGCCATTCTCCTGCGGGGTAAGCACAAGCCGACCTACGCGCCTCACGTCGACACCGGTGACTTCGTCATCATCGTCAACGCCGACAAGGTGCACCTGTCCGGCAACAAGCGGACCCAGAAGATGGCCTACCGCCACTCCGGCTACCCGGGCGGTCTGCGGTCCGTCCGCTACGACGAGCTGCTGGCCACGCGGCCGGAGAAGGCGGTGGAGAAGGCCGTCAAGGGCATGCTCCCCAAGAACTCCCTGGGCCGTCAGATGCTCTCGAAGCTGAAGGTCTACGCGGGCGACCAGCACCCCCACGGTGCGCAGCAGCCCGTGCCGTTCGAGATCAGCCAGGTCGCGCAGTAAGTCCGGCCACCACCTAAGACTGAAGAAAAGCTGAGGAGAATCGTGGCCGAGACCACCGCTGAGATCCCCGTCGAGGGTGTCGAGGAGTACACCACCGAGACCCCCGAGGCCCCTCAGGAGTACACCTCCGAGTCCCTGGCCTCCCGCTTCGGCGAGCCGCAGCCGGCCGCCGGCACGGGTCGCCGCAAGAACGCCATCGCCCGTGTCCGCATCATCCCGGGCACCGGCCAGTGGAAGATCAACGGTCGCACCCTGGAGGGCTACTTCCCCAACAAGGTGCACCAGCAGGAAGTCAACGAGCCCTTCAAGGTGCTCGAGCTGGAGGACCGCTACGACGTCGTCGCCCGCATCTCCGGCGGCGGCATCTCGGGCCAGGCGGGCGCCCTGCGCCTGGGCGTGGCCCGCGCGCTGAACGAGGCGGACGTGGACAACAACCGCGGCCCGCTCAAGAAGGCCGGGTTCCTCACGCGTGACGCCCGCGCGGTCGAGCGCAAGAAGGCCGGTCTCAAGAAGGCCCGCAAGGGCACGCAGTACAGCAAGCGCTGACCCGGCGCTCGCTGGAGCTGGAGCCTTTCCGGATGCCCCGTCGGCACCGCCCACCGGTGCCGGCGGGGCATCCGTCGTTCGGCGGCGTGTCCGGTGGGGCATCCGGCCTTCCGGTGGCGCCGCCGCGCCGTCACGGTGACAACGGGGGCGTATACCTGGGGTGGCGGGCCGGCCCGCCGGCGCATGCGCACGCCCGCCCGGTGCACGCCCGGACAACCCCGGAGAACCCGGAAAACTCGGAGGAACGACAGTGGCACGACTCTTCGGTACCGACGGTGTACGCGGCGTCGCCAACGAGGGCCTGACGGCCGAGCTGGCGCTGGGCCTGTCCGTCGCGGCGGCACACGTGCTCATCGAGGCACAGGCGGCAGCCAGTGCCGAGGCCGGGCGGGACGGTGTCCGGCCGGTCGCCGTCGTCGGGCGTGATCCGCGGGCCTCCGGGGAGTTCCTGGAGGCGGCCGTCGTGGCCGGGCTGGCCAGCGCCGGGGTGGACGTGCTGCGGGTCGGGGTGCTGCCCACGCCGGCCGTCGCCTATCTGACCGGCTCCCTCGGCGCCGACCTGGGCGTGATGCTGTCCGCCAGCCACAACCCGATGCCCGACAACGGCATCAAGTTCTTCGCGCGGGGCGGCCACAAACTGGCCGACGAGCTGGAGGACCGTATCGAAGCCCTCTACCGGGAGCACGCGGCCGGCCAGCCGTGGGACCGGCCGACCGGCGCGGGCGTGGGCCGGGTCAAGGACTACGACGAGGGCTTCGACAACTACGTCGCCCACCTGGTCGGGGTGCTGCCCAACCGGCTCGACGGGCTCAAGGTCGTCATCGACGGCGCGCACGGTGCCGCCGCCCGGGTCTCGCCCGAGGCGTTCGCCCGGGCCGGTGCCGACGTCATCACCATCGGCACCGACCCCGACGGGCTCAACATCAACGACGACTGCGGCTCCACCCACATCGACGGGCTCCGCGACGCCGTGGTGCGGCACGGCGCCGACTTCGGCGTCGCCCACGACGGCGACGCCGACCGCTGCCTGGCGGTGGACGCGGACGGTCACGAGGTGGACGGCGACCAGATCCTGGCCGTCCTCGCGCTCGCCATGAAGGAGGCCGGACAGCTGCGCCAGGACACCGTCGTGGCGACCGTCATGTCCAACCTCGGCTTCAAGCTCGCCATGGAGCGGGAGGGCATCGAGCTGGTGCAGACGGCCGTCGGCGACCGCTACGTGCTGGAGGAGATGAAGCGCGGCGGCTTCTCCCTCGGCGGCGAACAGTCCGGGCACGTCATCGTCCTCGACCACGCGACGACCGGCGACGGCACCCTGACCGGGCTGATGCTGGCCGCCCGCGTCGCGGCCACGGGCAAGCCCCTGGCCCGGCTCGCCGGGGTGATGGAGCGGCTGCCGCAGGTGCTGGTGAACGTGCCGGACGTGGACAAGACGCGCGTCCACTCGGCGTCGGAACTGGTGACCGCCGTCACCGACGCGGAGCGGGAGCTGGGGGAGACCGGGCGGGTGCTGCTGCGGCCGTCGGGCACCGAACCGCTGGTGCGGGTGATGGTGGAGGCCGCGGACATCGAGCACGCGCGCACCGTCGCCGGGCGCCTCGCGGACGTCGTCAAGAGCTCCCTGGGATGATCCGCTCCGCCCCTCACCCGCCGGGGTGAGGGGCCGCCGAGGACGGGCGCCTCACAGCTTCCGCAGGGAGAGGCGCCTGACCTTGTGGTCGGGGCCCTTGTGCAGCTGGAGCGTGGCACGGCCCCGGGTGGGCGCTATGTTCTCGCGCAGATTCGGCTCGTTGATGGTGCGCCACGTGGTGCGGGCGTAGTCGAGCGCCTCCTCCTCGGAGACGGCCGTGTACTTGTGGAAGTACGAGCGCGGGTTCCGGAACGCCGTCTGCCGCAGTTCACGGAAGCGGCGCAGGTACCACTGCTCGATGTCGGCCGTACGGGCGTCCACGTAGACGGAGAAGTCGAAGTAGTCGGCGACGGCCACCCGGGTGCGGCCGTCCTTGCCGGGCAGCGCCGGCTGGAGGACGTTGAGGCCCTCCACGATGAGGATGTCCGGATGGTGCACCGTCAGCCGCTCGCCGGGCACGATGTCGTAGATCAGATGCGAGTAGACGGGCGCCGTCACCTCCGGCTTGCCCGCCTTCACATCGGCGACGAACCGGGTGAGGGCCCGCCGGTCGTACGACTCGGGGAACCCCTTGCGGGCCATCAGGCCGCGCCGCTCCAGCTCCGCCTTCGGCAGCAGGAAGCCGTCGGTGGTGACCCGCTCGACACGCGGGTGCTCCGGCCAGCGGGCCAGCAGCGCCTGGAGGAGCCGGGAGACGGTGGACTTGCCGACGGCCACGCTGCCCGCCACACCGATCACGAACGGGGTGCCCCGCTGCGGGGTGGACCGGCCGGGACGGTCGGGGTCCTCCAGGAAGGTGTTGAGTGCCCGGCGCAGCCCGTGGGTGGCCCCCACGTACAGGTTCAGCAGCCGGGACAGCGGCAGATAGACCTCCCGCACCTCGTCCAGGTCGATGACGTCGCCGAGCCCGCGCAGGGCCTCGACCTCGTCGGCGGTCAGCGGGAGGGGGGTGCGCTCGCGCAGGGCACTCCATTCCGCGCGGCTGAGGTCGAGATAGGGCTTCGTGGACACGGTGCCATTCTGCGCGGTCGCCGCGGGCCGCTCACCCGCGGGGGCCCGGCCGGCACGCCCTCACCTGCGGAGCCGTCCACCGGACGCGTGCGGTGCGGGGCGCGGTGTGGGTGCCGGACATGACGTCGGGCGGGGTGCGGTCGCGACCGTGGTGGTGGGGAAAGGTGAACGGACGGTGTACGGACGGGGGGAATTACGGATAGGTTTCGCCCATGTCACGCCTCTTGCACCGGATACGCCGAACCCGGACCCGGAACCCGCACACCGCCGGCCGCGACCGCCTCCCGGACGCCGCCGGTCACGTCTACAGTGACCTGACCGACGGACTCCCGGACGAGGACCTGACCGAGGACCTGACCGACTCGCTGGAGCTGTACGTGATGGGCAGCAAGCCCCGCTGCGAGGAGTCGGAGTACCTGGAGCTGATGGAGGACGCCATAGAGCGGATGGCGCGCGCCCGCTGACCCGCACCACCGGTGCCCGCACGGCTTCCGGCCGTCCCCCGCGTACCCTCGGCCCGTCAGCGACGTGCTCGGAGTCCGGCGCAACGCCCGGCGGAAAGAGGTGGGGAAGTGGGGCAGCAGTGATCATCGGGGTGGGAATCGACGTCGCGGGCATCGACCGCTTCGCCGCGTCGCTGGAGCGCACCCCCGCCCTGGCCGACCGGCTCTTCCTTCCCGGAGAACTGTGGCTGCCCAGCGGTGAGCGGCGCGGAACCGCCTCCCTCGCGGCCCGGTTCGCCGCGAAGGAGGCACTGGCCAAGGCGCTCGGTGCGCCCGGCGGACTGCGCTGGACGGACGCCGAGGTGTGCACCGCCGGCACCGGTCAGCCCTATCTGCGGGTACGCGGCACCGTCGCCGAACGCGCCGCCGAACTGGGAGTACGCGGCTGGCACGTCTCCCTCTCGCACGACGCGGGGGTCGCCTCCGCCGTCGTCATCGCCGAGGGCGGAACCCCGGGCCACCCGCCGCCGGCCCTCACCTGAGCCTGGGGCCCGCTCGTGTTCCGGGCGGGGCCCGCTTTCCCGGGCCCGCATTCGGAGCCGGCCATGTGCTCGCGGCGGCCCCCGCGTTCCGTGCCGGTCCCGTGCTCCGTGCCGGTCCCGCGTTCCGTGCCGGTCCCGTGCTCCGTGCCGGTCCCGTGCTCCGTGCCGGCCCCGTGCTCCGAGCCGCGGCCTCCCGCCCGCGCCCCGGTGCGGCTTCCGCCCCGCCACGCGGCTGTCGGCGGCCGGGGCCACACTGGGGGCATGAGGACTGGTTACGGCGTGGAGACCGTGCGTGCCGCCGAGCGGGCGCTGATGGCGCGGCTGCCCGAGGGCGCGCTGATGCAGCGTGCCGCGGCCGGGCTGGCGGCGGCGTGCACACATCTGCTGGGACGTACCTACGGCACCCGGGTGGTGCTGCTCGTCGGCAGCGGCGACAACGGCGGTGACGCCCTGTACGCGGGCGCCCGGCTGGCCCGGCGCGGCGCCGGGGTGACCGCCGTGCTGCTGGCACCCGAACGCGCCCACCCCGGCGGGCTCGCGGCGCTGCGGGCCGCCGGCGGCCGGACGACCACGGCACCGGGCGCCGTCGTCGAAGGCGCGGCCGAACCGGTCACCGGCCTCATCGCCCGCGCCGACCTGGTGGTGGACGGCATCGTCGGCATCGGCGGCAAGGGCGGACTGCGGCCCGCCGCCGTCGAGCTGGCCGACGCCGTACACGAGGCCGGGGTGCCGGTGGTGGCCGTGGATCTGCCCAGCGGGGTGAACGCGGACACCGGCGAGGTGCCCGGGGCGGCCGTGCGTGCCACGGCGACGGTCACCTTCGGCGCCTACAAGCCGGGGCTGCTGATCGACCCGGCACGAGAGCTGGCCTCGGCGGTGCGGCTCGTCGACATCGGGCTCGGCCCCCATCTGCCCGACCGCCCCGACGTGGAGGCGCTCCAGCACGCGGACGTGGCCCGGCTGCTGCCCCGGCCGCAGGCGGAGAGCGACAAGTACCGGCGGGGCGTCGTCGGCGTCGTCGCCGGCTCCGCGCGCTACCCGGGGGCGGCCGTGCTCGCCGTCGCGGGTGCCCTGCGCAGCGGCGCCGGGGCCGTCCGCTACGTGGGGCCCGGCGGGGACGCGGTCATCGCCCGCTTCCCCGAGACGCTGGTGTCCGAGGGCCCGCCCGGACACGCGGGCCGGGTGCAGGCATGGGCGGTCGGCCCCGGCCTGGGGGACGAGCCGGCCGCGCGCCGCGCCGTCGCGGAAGTGCTGGCCGGTGACGTACCCGTCCTGGTGGACGCCGACGGACTGCGGCTGATGGACATCGACGCCGTCCGCGCCCGCCGCGCCCCCACCCTGCTGACCCCGCACGCCGGGGAGGCCGCCGCGCTGCTGGGTGTGGCCCGCGAGGAGGTGGAGGCGGGCCGGCTGGCCGCCGTACGGGAGCTGGCGGAGCGTACGGGGGCCACCGTGCTCCTCAAGGGCTCCACCACGCTGGTCGCCGCGCCCCCGGCCGACTCGGACGGCGCACCGCCGGTGCGGGTCAACGCGACGGGCACCGGCTGGCTGGCCACCGCCGGCAGCGGGGACGTCCTGACGGGGCTGGCGGGCGGTCTGCTGGCCGCCGGTCTGTCCGCCCGGGACGCCGCCTCGGCCGCCGCCCACGTCCACGGGCTCGCCGGCCGGTTCGCCGCCGACCCGCCGACCGCGATGGATGTGGCTGCGGCGCTGACGGCCGCCTGGCAGGACGTCATGACACCGGACCGGTAGAGCGACGCCGTCTCCCCACGGCCTGTGGTGCCGTCGGCCGCTGGGCGGGGCGGTCACGCCTCCGTCCGGCCGCCGGGGCCGTCTCATTCGCGGGGCGGCGCCTGCTCCGGAATGCGGTCCAGCTTGGGGCGCAGCGGTTTGCCCAGCCAGTGGTGTGCGTAGGGCGAGTCGTTGAAGGGCTCGACCGGGGTGTACCCGAGCCGCTCGTACAGGCGCCGGGCCTCCACCAGATCGCGGCGGGTGTCGAGCCGTACCGCCCGCGCCCCCATTGCGAGCGCGGCCTCCTCCGCCGCGCCGACGAGCCGGGCGCCCAGTCCGCGCCGGCGGGCGTGCGGGGCGACCCACACGCGGCGGAGCTCGGCGGTGGTGGCGTCCGCCAGCAGCACGGCGGCGCAGCCGGCGACGGTGTGCTCCCGCGCGTCACGGGCCAGCAGGAACCGTCCGCGGGGCGGCACGAGTTCGTCGTCCGGTTCCTCGGCCAGGACCGCGTCGACCTCCTGCTCCGTGGCCGGGCGGCCCCAGTAGCGGCCGGCTGTCTCCCGCAGATACGCCCGGACGGCGGCCACCGCGTCCGGGCTGGTGCGGGGCTCGGGTTGGATGGTCCATGTCACGCCGTCATTATGCGGAAGGCCCACAACCGGTTGTCCGGGCCCGGGAGTTGTCAGTGCCCGCTGCCACACTCCCGGTATGCGCGATCCGCGTCCCGCACGCACCACACCGGCCGTCTTCCCCGCCACCTGGGCCCAGGACACCCGCGCCCCCCTGCCCCTGGTGGGAGGCGCACGCGAACTGCTGACCCGCAGCCTGGACCAGCACCGGGAGACGCTGCAGCTCAAATGCGAGGGCCTGCCCGCCGAAGCGCTCTCCCGGCGTGCGGTGCCGCCCTCCGGGCTGAGCCTGCACGGGCTGCTGCGGCACCTGGCGGGGGTCGAACGCTGGTGGTTCCGCATCCAGCTCGCCGGTGAGGACGTCCCGCTGCTGTACTACTCCGACGACGACCCCGACCAGGATTTCGGCTCCCTCGACGAGGACCCGGCCCGGGCCCTGGCCGTCTGGCGTGCCGAGTGCGCGCGCTCCCGCGAGATCGCCGCCGCCATGGAGCTGGACGCGACGGGGACCCACGCCCGCTCGGGGCAGCCCGTCTCGCTGCGCCGGGTTCTGATCCATCTGATCGCGGAGTACGCCCGGCACTGCGGTCACGCCGACCTGCTGCGCGAGCGCATCGACGGCGCCACCGGGTACTGAGGGCCCCGCCCGTGGCCGCCGCACGGCCGGGCGGCGGCCCCCGGCGCGGGAGGGGACCTGCGACACTGAACCGGTGAACGACGTCCCACAGGCTTCCCAGCCCACCCGCCCGTCCGCCCCCTCCACGGGTGCGGGCACGGAGCGTCTGCCCGCTCCCGGCCTGGACCTCGGCACCGCCGCCCGCCCGCCCGGCACCCCGCAGGGGGCGCGTGCGGCCGGGCCCGGAGCGGTGGGCGAGGCGGTGCCCGCTGCGGCGGGTCCGGCCGGTACGGCGCGGGCCCGGGCCGAGATCGACCTGGACGCCGTGCGGGACAACGTACGGACACTGCGGGGGTACGCGCTCGGCGCCGAACTGATGGCCGTCGTCAAGTCCGACGGGTACGGACACGGGGCGGTGCCCTGCGCCCGCGCGGCCCGCCAGGCCGGCGCCACCTGGCTGGGTGCGGCCACCCCCGAGGAGGCGTTCGCGTTGCGGGACGCGGGTGACCGGGGCCGCATCCTGTGCTGGCTGTGGACACCGGGCGGCCCGTGGCGCGAGGCCGTGGAGCGGGACATCGACGTGTCCGCGAGCGGCGGCTGGGCGCTGGAGGAGATCGTCGCCGCCGCCCGCGCGACCGGGCGCACGGCCCGCGTCCATCTGAAGGCCGACACCGGGCTGGGCCGCAACGGCTGCCAGCCCGCCGACTGGCCCGCCCTGGTGGCGGCGGCCCGCGCCGCGGAGGCGGAGGGCACCGTGAAGGTCACCGGCATCTGGTCGCACTTCGCCTGCGCCGACGAACCGGGCCACCCCGCCAACGCCGCCCAGCTGGCCGCCTTCCGGGAGGCGCTCGCCGTGGCGGAGCGCGCCGGGCTCGACCCCGAGGTGCGGCACCACGCCAACTCCCCGGCGACGCTCACCCTGCCCGAGTCCCATTTCGACCTCGTCCGCACGGGGCTGTCCGTCTACGGTCTGTCCCCGGCGCCCGAGGTGGGCACCGCGGCGGGGCTGGGGCTGCGCCCGGCCATGACGCTCAGCGCCTCGCTGGCCCTGGTCAAGCGGGTGCCCGGCGGGCACGGCGTCAGCTACGGGCACACCTACACCACGCCGGGCGAGACCACCCTCGGGCTGGTCCCCCTCGGCTACGGCGACGGGCTGCCCCGGCACGCCTCCGGGGCCGGTCCGGTGCTGGTCGCCGGGAAGTGGCGGACCATCGCGGGGCGGGTGGCCATGGACCAGTTCGTGGTGGACCTCGGTGGGGACCTGCCGGTCACCGGTGACCGCGCCGTCCTCTTCGGCCCCGGCGACGACGGGGAGCCCACCGCGGAGGACTGGGCCCGCGCAGCCGGCACCATCTCGTACGAGATCGTCACCCGGATCAGCTCCCGGGTGCCGCGGGTATACGTCAACGAGAACACCGGCGGGGACGGGCCGGCCTGACGGCGGCGCCCGGTCCCGGTGCGCGGGCCGGGTCCCACCAGGGGCGCGGGGGCGGGCACCGGCCGCGCACGGCACGCACGGACAGGTGAGCGGGGGCGGCATGAGCGACGACGGCACGGCACAGTCCCTGCGGCGTGCCCAGGAGGCGGCCCGGGCCGCCGAGCACGTGGAGGCCGCCCGGCGGGCCTGGCGCACGGCGAGTGCCGCCGCGGCCGGCGCGGATCCCGGCGCGGGCGCCCCGGCGCAGGCCGCCGGCGGCTGGGCGCGGCGCGCCGGACTGGCGGGCGCCGCCATCGGCGTCGTCGCCGCCGGGGTCGCCCTCGAACGGCTCACCGTGCACCGCACCGTCCGCCGCAAGGCGCGGGTCGCCCTGGACTCCGCCGCGCCCTACGGTTCCCTGCGGGGTGAGGCGGGCCGGGCCGTGGCCGAGGACGGCACCGAGCTGTACTACGAGACCGACGAGCCCCCCGCCGCCGCCGACGCCGCGGACGGCCCGCAGCCGACCGTGGTCTTCAGCCACGGCTACTGCCTCAACCAGGACGTGTGGCACTTCCAGCGCGCCGCGCTGCGCGCCCGGGACGACGCGGTGCGGTGCGTGTACTGGGACCAGCGCAGCCACGGCCGCTCCGGCCGGGCGCCCGCGGGGCAGCCCGTCTCCATCGATCTGCTGGGCCGCGATCTCAAAGCCGTCCTCGACGCCGCCGCGCCCGAAGGCCCCGTGGTGCTGGTCGGGCACTCGATGGGCGGCATGACGGTGATGGCCCTGGCCGAGCAGTACCCCGAGTACGTCGCGCAGCGCGTCGCGGGCGTCGCCTTCCTCGGCACCAGCGCGGGCGGACTCGCCGAGGTGACCTACGGTCTGCCGGCCGCCGGGGCGCGGGCGGTGCGCCGCCTGGTGCCGGGCGTGCTGCGGGCCCTGGCCGCCCAGCCGGAGCTGGTCGAACGCGGGCGCCGGGCCACCGCCGACCTGTTCGCGGGGCTCGTCAAGCGGTACTCCTTCGGCAGCCCGCGCGAGGTGGACCCGGCGGTGGCACGGTTCGCGGAGCGGCTGATCGAGGCGGTGCCCGTCGACGTCGTCGCCGAGTTCTACCCCGCCTTCGCCGAGCACGAGAAGACCACGGCGCTGGCCGCCTTCTCCGCGACCCCCGCCCTCGTCCTGGCCGGGGACCGGGATCTGATGACCCCCGGCGAGCACAGCGAACGGATCGCCGCGGCGCTCCCGCACGCCGCGTTCGTCCTGCTGGAGGCCACCGGGCACCTGCTGATGCTGGAGCGGCCCGAGCAGGTCGACCGGCACCTGGCCCGATTGCTGGCGCGTACCATCCGAACGCATGGAAGCACCGCACCACCAGCAGCCCGCCCCGCCGCAGCCGAACCCCCGCGACGACCACGCCGCGGCTGACGGCGACCCCCGAGCGGCGGGGCCCGGCCGCCGCGAGCTGACCGTCACCGTGCCGAGCGCCGAGGAGATGCGCCGGCTCGGGGTACGCCTCGCGCAGGTGCTGCGCGCCGGGGACCTGGTCCTGCTCACGGGTGAACTCGGCGCGGGGAAGACGACGCTGACCCGCGGCCTGGGCGAGGGGCTCGGTGTGCGCGGCGCGGTCACCTCGCCGACCTTCGTCATCGCCCGGGTCCACCCCTCGCTGGGGGACGGGCCGCCGCTCGTCCACGTGGACGCCTACCGGCTCGGCGGCGGTCTGGAGGAGATGGAGGACCTGGACCTGGACGTCTCCCTGCCCCAGTCCGTCGTCGTCGTGGAGTGGGGAGAGGGCAGGGTCGAGGAGCTGACGGAGGACCGGCTGCACGTCGTCATCTCGCGGGCCACCGGCCAGGCGGGTCAGGAGGCCGACGACGTGCGCACCGTCACCCTCGTCGGGGTGGGGGAGCGCTGGGCCCGCGAAGACCTGGCGGCGCTCGCCGGCTGACGTGCCGCACGCGTGTCCGGTACCGACAGGGTGTCGGCAAGATGTTGCGCCCTTGGTGGGGTGCATGGTCCCATGGGAGGTCAGAGCACGGTTAGGTATGCCTTAGTTGTTGCCGATGCCGCCGTGCCGACGCCCCTGGAGGAGTCATGACCGCACAGCAGCCCGGACAGCGGCCGGAGCACACCCCTGCGCGGGACGAGGAGATGCCGGCGCAGGGTGCCGACACGCCTCCCATGAGCGAGCTGCTGGCCTCCTGCGCCGCAGCGGCAGCCGTCTCCCGGCCCCCCGCCGCCCCGGAGACCCCCGAGCGGCCCCGCGCACGCCGCCGCCGCGCATCCGGCACACCGGCCCGCCACTGACCCCGCACCCGGCGGGAGAGCCGGGGAGACACACGGAGAAACCGGCCGCACCGGAGTGGGCCCCCGCCTCCTGCGGCGGGCGCCCGCCGGGAGCCGGCTGCCGGCGGTACGGGGGCAGGCCGGGTCGGCTCGGCTCAGGCCGGGCCGGGTCGGCTCAGGCCGGGTCGGCTCGGGTCAGCTCAGGGGACGACGACGACCGGGGTGCCGATCGGGGCGTGGGACCACATCGCCTCGCCGTCGGCCCGCTTCTCCCGGACGCCCCCCGTCTTGCGGGAGGCGTCGGGCGTGGGGGTGGAGCCGTCGAGCGCGGCACTGAACCCGACGGTGACGCCCTCAACGCTGGCGAACCGTACGACGTTCTCGACGGGTACCCCGTCCGAGCCCTGGATGTGCGCGGACCGCGAGGTCACCTTGTAGGTGCCGGGCGGCGGGCTGACGGCGCTGGGCGTGACGGTGAAGGTCCGGGTGACCTTGCCGTCCTTGCCGACCAGCCAGACCCGCTGCCGCTTGAGCGCGTAGACGACGCGGAGGCCCTCGCCGGAGTCGGCGGGCAGGGCCTTCTCCTTCTTGTCCCGCTCGGCCTGCCGGCCCTTGTCGTCGGCGTGCCGGGAGGCGCCCGGTGACGGCTCGCCGGACCGGGCGGCGGACGGCCGCTCGACGCGGTCCTGCGCGGCGGACGCCTGGTAGGCGAAGAACCCGATCACGGCCAGGGCCGCTGCCGTCAGCCCGGCCACGACCACTCCCGCACTGCCGCCGCTGCTGCGTGCCACCGTTGCGCCGCCACCTTCCGTGCCTGCGTGCTGTCCGGGTCCGGGAACCGGGGCGCCCCGCCCGTGGTTGACGGTAGCAGCAGCCGCGCGGAGGGGTGCCGCTCACGCCGTGCGGGCGGCGGGCGCGGGTCCGTTCGTGCCCCCGCGGTGACCGACGGGGGAACTTGGAGTAACGGCCGCGCCTGTGTTCGCATGTGGCGATGACCCCCCACGGTTCATCGACAGATTCCACCACCCCCATACCGCAGGTCCCCGACCCCCACCGGGGACCAGGCCCCACGGCACGCGGCGGGGCCGGCCGCCCGGCCAATCCGTACGACGAACTGGCCGCGCTGGCACCGCCGGACGCAGCCCCCGAGGGCGCCGCCGGCCCGAACCCCTACGAGGCGCTGGCACCCGGCGCGGAGAGCGGCGGGAGCGCACGGGACGGTGCCGGACCCCGGGACGGTGACGGACTCCGGGACGGAGGCGGGGACGGGGACGGGGACGACGCGAGCGGGCTGCGCGCGCTGCGCGGCCTGGGCGTGCGCTCCGACGACGACGGGCCGGCGTACGTGGACCGGATGCCGTACCTGCGGGCCGTCCGGCGCCGGCGCCGCTCCCGGCTGAGGACATCGGTGAAGCTGGCCGTGGTCTGCTGCACGCTGCTGGCGTTCCTCGCGGTCGGCGACCGCTGGGCGGCGCTCTACGCCGAGAACAAGGCCGCCGAGAAGGTGCAGCAGTCGCTGCGGCTGCACGCCCGCCCCGAGGTGCACATCAACGGCTTCCCGTTCCTCACCCAGGTGGCGCGCGGCCGGCTCGACCACGTGGAGGCGGCCGTCCCCGACGTGCCCGCCGGCCGGGTGTCCGTCGCGCAGGTCCGCGGCGACGTCAGGGACGTGCGGATCGTCGGCGACCTGCCGTCGTCGGTCAGGGGCGCCGTGCTGGGCCGGATGAAGGGCCATGTGCTGCTCGACTTCGACGACCTCGACCGGGAGCTGGGCACCTCCCAGGTGACGTTCACCGCGGGCGGCCGGCACACGGTGCGGGCCGCCGGAGAGCTCCCCGTCGCCGGGAAGGAGGTCAAGGTGCGGGCCCGCGCCCACCTCCAGCGCACCGGCGATCACGGGGTGGGCACCACGGTGGACGACATGCGGCTGGTCGTCCCCGGGCTGTTCAGCTTCACACCCGGCACCGGCAAGGACGCGGGCCTGCGGCTGTCCCGTCCGCTGGCCCAGCGGCTGCGCCACGACGCCGCGGCGGCCCGCTCCCTGTTCGGGGTGCGGTCCGTCGCCGAGAGGTTCGGCCTCACCCCCGAGCGGGCCCGGAAGGTGCGGCACAGCGAGCGGGAGCTGCACCGGGTGACCGGGGCGCCGAAGTTCGTGGACAGGGTGATGCGGCTCAACATGCTCGACGTGGTGGTCGAGCACCCGTGGCTGCTGAAGCGGATCGGAGTCGACCCGGCGCTGGTGGAGGCCCTCAAGCGGATCGAGGAGCCGAAGCTGGCCGACAAACTGGCGCTGCACGTGTCGCTGCCGAAGATGCCCGGTGACGTGCGGCTGCGCCGGATCTCGGTGGCGAAGGAGGGCATCCGCGCGGAGCTGACCGGCGTCGACATCCCGTTCGGCAGCGCTGCCGCGAAGGGGGAGAAAGCCGCCGCCCGCCACGCCGCGCGCCGGACGGCGGCCGGGAACGGGTGAGGGCGCGCGGTGCGGGCGCCGTAGGCTGGTCGGGTGTTGATGCTCGCGCTGGATACCGCCACACCCGCCGTCACGGTCGCTCTCCACGACGCCGACGGCGACCGCACGCTCGCCGCCGTCCGGAAGATCGACGCCCGCCGCCACGGTGAGCTGCTGCTGCCGTGCGTGGACGCGGTGCTGGGCGAGGCCGGGCGGAAGCTGGCCGAGGTCACCGACATCGTCGTCGGCGTCGGACCGGGCCCCTACACGGGGCTGCGGGTCGGACTGGCGACGGCCGAGGCGTTCGCGGCGGCGCTGGGCCAGCGGGTGCACGGCGTGTGCACGCTGGACGGCCTCGCCTACGCGTCCGGCCTGACCGAACCCTTCGTCGTGGCGACGGACGCCCGCCGCAAAGAGGTGTACTGGGCCCGGTACGAGGACTGCCGCACCCGGGTGACCGAACCGGCCGTGGACCGCCCCGCCGCCATCGAGGAACAGGTCGCCAGGCTGCCGGCCGTCGGCGCCGGAGCCGTGCTGTACGAGTCGGTCTTCCGCGGCGTACGCGGCGACCTGCCCACCGACCAGTCGGCCGAGGCCCTCGCCCGGCTGGCCGCCGAGCGGCTGGCCCGCGGCGAGGAACTGCTGCCGCCGCGCCCGCTGTACCTGCGGCGGCCGGACGCGAAAGTGCCGGCGGGCTACAAGGTGGTCACTCCGAAGTGAGCACCGCGAGCGCCGCACCCTCGCCGCAGGCCGTCACGCTCCGCGAGATGCGCTGGTGGGACATCGAACCCGTCCTCGGCCTGGAGGCCGAGCTCTTCCCGCAGGACGCCTGGTCGGCGGGGATGTTCTGGTCCGAGCTGGCGCACGCGCGGGGCCCGGCCGCGACCCGCCGCTACCTGGTCGCCGAGGAGCCGGGCGGTGCCCTCGTCGGCTACGGCGGGCTGGCCGCGGCCGGCGGCACCGGCGACATCCAGACCATCGGCGTACTGCCCGGCCACCGGGGCACCGGCCTCGGCTCCCGGCTGCTGAGCGCACTGCTGCGGGCGGCCACCGACTTCGAGTGCGGGGAGGTGCTGCTGGAGGTGCGGGTGGACAACGCGCCCGCGCAGCGCCTGTACGAGCGCTTCGGTTTCGTCCCCGTCGGGCTGCGGCGCGGCTACTACCAGCCGGCGGGCGTGGACGCCCTGGTCATGCGGCTGGCCGACCCCGCCACGTACGCCGCCCACCCCGGCACCCTCCCGGAAACCCCCCTTCCGCACACGCACCAAGGATCGAACTGGCATGGCTGACGAACCGCTCGTCCTCGGCATCGAGACCTCCTGCGACGAGACCGGCGTCGGAATCGTGCGCGGGCACACGCTGCTGGCCGACGCCGTCGCCTCCAGCGTGGACGTCCACGCGCGGTTCGGCGGCGTCGTCCCGGAGATCGCCAGCCGGGCGCACCTGGAGGCGATGGTGCCGACGATCCAGCGCGCCCTGGACCAGGCCGGTGTCGCCGCCTCCGACCTGGACGGCGTCGCCGTGACCGCCGGCCCCGGGCTGGCGGGGGCGCTGCTGGTCGGCGTCTCGGCGGCCAAGGCGTACGCCTACGCGCTGGGCAAGCCGCTGTACGGCGTCAACCACCTGGCCTCGCACATCTGCGTCGACCAGCTGGAGCACGGGGCGCTGCCCGAGCCGACGATGGCGCTGCTGGTCTCCGGCGGGCACTCCTCGCTGCTGCTGGCCCCCGACATCACCTCCGACGTGCGGCCCCTCGGCTCCACCATCGACGACGCGGCCGGCGAGGCCTTCGACAAGGTCGCCCGCGTGCTGAACCTCGGCTTCCCCGGCGGCCCCGTCATCGACAAGTGGGCGAAGGAGGGCGACCCCGACGCCATCGCCTTCCCGCGCGGCCTGACCGGCCCCCGCGACGCCCCGTACGACTTCTCCTTCTCCGGGCTGAAGACGGCCGTCGCCCGCTGGATCGAGGCCCGGCGGAACGCGGGCGAGGACGTACCCGTCGCCGACGTGTCCGCCTCCTTCCAGGAGGCCGTCACCGACGTGCTGACCCGCAAGGCCGTCCGCGCCTGCCGCGACGAGGGCGTCGACCATCTGATGATCGGCGGCGGGGTCGCCGCCAACTCGCGGCTGCGCGCCATGGCGGAGGAGCGCTGCGCCGCCGCCGGCATCACCCTGCGGGTGCCCCGCCCCAAACTGTGCACCGACAACGGCGCCATGGTGGCCGCCCTCGGCGCCGAGATGGTCGCCCGTGGCCGCCCGGCCTCCGACTGGGACCTGCCGGCCGACTCCTCCCTCCCGGTGACCGAACCGCACGTGCCGGGCCACTCCCACGACCACGACCACGTGCACGAGACGAGCAGGAAGAACCTCTACGCCTGATGCCGACCGAATCCACCGCCACCCTCACCCTCATGTGGGAGGCCAAGGCCGCACCCGGTCAGGGCTCCGCCCTCCTGGACTGGGCCCGCGCCCAGGAGCTGTCCCCGGCACCCTTCCGCCGCGAACACTTCACGGCGCCCGGTGAACGGGTCCTGGTCATCACCTGGTGGGAGGGCGGCGGCGACGATCACAACGCCGCTGTGCCCGAACTGCCCCCGCCGCCGCCCGAGCTGATCGCCCGGCCGGTGCACCGCTGGAGATTCACCCGGGTGTGACGGCAGGATAGGCGCCCCGGGCCACCGGGCCACCGCCGCCGACAGGCGGCGGACGGCGATGGCCGCGGGCGTCCGGCGTCCGGCAGCGTGCCGTTCTGTACGGCGGTGGACAGCGGCGCTCGTCGGCGTACGGCGGGTGCCCGGCGCCCGGCTGTGCGGTGGTCGCACGGCGCGGTGGCCGTACGGCACCCGCGGCCGTACGGCACCGGCGGGCGGCGGGCAGCACAAGACGGGCAGCACACGACGGGGGAGCGGATGCGGCGGCGGTCGCGCACACGGATATGCGGCGCACTGGGCGGTGCCCTGCTGGTGCTCGGTCTGGGAGGCGGAGCCGCGACGGCGAGCGCCGCGCAGCCGACCCCGGCGGCGTATCTCGCGGAGCAACTGCGGCACAGCCCCGTCCACGTCTCCGACCAGATGCCCCGCACCGTCCCGCTCTCGGCGAAGCCCGCCTTCGTGAAGGAGGCGCGCCGCACCGGAGTGCCGACATATGTGCTGGTGCTGCCCGCCGCACCGGGGGCCGACCCGGAGGGCCTGCTGGCCGCGGTGCACGACCGGCTCGGCAGGAAGGGGCTGTACGTCCTGCTCGACGGCGGTGGCGGAAGCCCCGAGGCGGTGGCGTTCGGCGTGGACGTACCGGCCCGGGACGCCGCCATGGCCACCACGTTCGAACTGCCCTACGACGCGGGCGCGCTGGAGTCCTTCCGGCACTTCGTCGACGTCCTGCGGTCCGGCGACGCGGCCTCCCGCGCCGACCGCGGCTCGGAGGCGAGCCGGGCGGGCGACGAGCCGGCGCCCCTCCACACCACCCGCACCGACCGCGACAACCAGAGCTTCCTCACCGGCCTGCTGCTTACCGGGGTGCCGCTGCTCGTCCTGGGCGTCGGCTGGTACGTGCGCCGGTGGCGCGGCGGGCGCGGCCCCGGCCCGCGCGTGCTCGTACCGGCCGCGGCCGTCGGCGCGCTCGTCATCGGTGCCGGCGCCCCGCTGGTGTACGACGACACCCGCTCCGACAGCGACCCCCTCCCCACGGCTGCCGACATGAGGGCGCGGACCGTGCGGGTCGCCGCCGGGCTGCGCCACGACCCCGTCTACGTCGACCCGCTCGCCCGCGGACTGCTCACCCCCGCCCAGCTCGGCGACCTGCGCACCCGGGCGGCACGGCTGGACGTACCGGTGCGGGTCGCGATCGTCCCGCTGAGCCCCGAGGACGAGTCGGCCGGTGACGGGGAACTGCTCGCGAAGCTCCTCCACGACCGGCTCGGCGGGGCGGGCGACGGGGTGTACGTCGTCGCCGGTGCCTCCGACGACGGCGATCTCGACATCGTCAACCACGGCGGGAAGGTCGCCACCGACGCCCTGCACACCGGCACCGAGTACCTGCGCTACGGGGAGGGCGAGGCCGACGACGCCGGACTGTACGAGCGGCTGCGGATGACGCTGCGCGCCGTGGACCGCGCGCCGTCGGGACCGCCCTCCGGCCCCTACCTGGACCCGCCCGCCGCCGAGGACCCCGTCGCCGAGGACCGGCTGCCCGGCCTCTACTCCGGCGACTTCGGCCCCGGCGCGACACTCGGCGCGTTCGCCGCGCTCGGCGTCGTCGGGCTGACCGCCGCCGGACTCGGCGTGGCCCGCCGTACCGGTCTCGCCGCCGGCCGCGCCCGCACCGCAGCCACCGGGCCGGGCGGGCGGCGCACGGGAGCGGCCGGACAGCGGGCGGCGGACGGCGCCCCCACGGCCGCGCCCCACGCTCCCGCGCGCCCCTCCACCGGCTGGCTGCGCCGTACGGCCCGCCGCGAACTGGACGAGCTGAACCGCGACTTCGACCGGCTCTCCGAAACCCTCACCGGCCGGGTGCGCGACCGGGTGTGGAACTTCCTGGACGCCGCCACCCTCGTCCTCGACCAGGAGGGCGACAGCCGGGTGGACGCCGACGCCGACGCACCCACCCTCGCCGCCGGGCTCGCCCTCGTCCGGGCGGGCCGCGCGGCACTGGAGGACCGCGCCCGCAAGGTGCCCGCCGAGACCCGGCTGTGCGTCCTCAACCCGCTGCACGGCCCCTCCGCCGCCACGCGGAAGCTGGAGCTGCCCGGCGACGACGTCTCGGCGCGGGCCCGCCCCGTGTGCGCGGGCTGCCGAGCGGAACTGGCGGCCGGGGACGGGGGGACGGAGCTGGAGCGGGCCGTCCACAGCGCGCGGACGGTGGCCGCACGCCTGCTGGTGCTGCGCCCGCCCGGCGCCGGCCGGACCGCCTCCCGCCGGCCGTACGACCGCGTCCCGGGCCTGCTGGAGGCCGGCGCCGGGCGGAGCGCGAGCCTGACAGCAGAACAGATCGTCCGCCGTGTCCGGGAGCAGCTAGGTGTCCACTGAACCCCGCGCCGCGTCCGGCGCCCGCACCCTCCACCCCGCCGGCCGGGCACGCACGGCCCCCTCCGCCGGGTCGCGCCCCGCCCCGCCCGCCGCCCCGTCGCGCCTCCGGCGGGCGGCCTTCGGGCTGGCGGCCGTGCCGGTGGCGGTCGCGCTGGCGTGCTCCGCCACGGGCCCGGCCCACGCCGCGGCCGGCGCTGCCGGGGCCCGTGCCGCCGCCCCCGGTGCCGTCACCGCGGACCCCACCGCCCCGCCCGACGAAGGGGCGGACGGGGCGGACGGGGCGGCCACCGCGCCCGGCCGGCGCATCGCCGACGCGCTGCGCCGCTCCCCGGTCTACGTCGATCCCGCCTACGAGCAGGCGTTCCCGGTCGCCGAGCAGCGCAAGCTGGCCGCGAAGATCAAGAAATCCGGCATCCCGGTGCGGGTGGTGGTCGTGCCGTTCGTCACCGGGGACGCCTGGGGCGGCGAGCCGGAGAAGATGGTCGAGGTCGTCCGCGACCGGCTCGGCGAGAGCCCCCGGCAGGAAGCCGTCTACATGACCCTCAGCAGGACGGAGGGGTACCTGAGCGGCCACGAGTTCCCCCGCGACGGCGAACACCAGGCGTTCTGGGGCGTGGCCGCCGTCGGCCACCAGGACGACATGGACGGCAAGAGCCTCTACGCGAAGTTCTCCCGCGCCCTGGAGATCGTCGAGGCGGGCAACGGCGACAAGGTGTACGAGAAGGCCACCGCGGACCTGCCCCGCACCCCGGTGCGGGACGAGCCCGGCGGCCCCGGCGGCACCTCCTGGACGCTGGTGGCCGCACTGGCCGGCGCGGCGCTCGCCGTACTCCTCGCCGCTCTGCTGGGGTACCGGGCGCTGCGCCGCCGCGCCGGGGGCTCGGCCCGTACCCCGTTCACCTCGCCGCGTTCCGTCTTCGCCGCCGCGCGCACGGCGGACGCGGACGACCTGCGGGAGCGGGCCCAGCGGGAGCTGCTGGCCTACCACGAGGACGTCCTCGCCCACGAGCCCGGCGAGGGGAACGCCCACCCGGACGGCGACGCGACAGCCCACTACCAGCTCGCGCTCGACGCCTACGACGCCGCCGGGCGGGTGCTGGACGGCGCACGCGGCGTCCCCGACCTGGCCGGGGTCCTCGCCCTCGTCCACGAGGGACGCGGCGCGCTCGGACGGGCGGCGACCGCCCGCCGGGGCCGGCGCAGGAAGCCGGGCACCACGCTGCCGCTGTGCTTCTTCCACCCCCTGCACGGCCCCGCCGACCGCCGTGTCCGCTGGCGCCCCCTGGGCCGGCGCGAGGCCCTGCACGTGGCGGCCTGCACCACGTGTGCGGCGGCCGTGGCCGCCCACCGCGCCCCCGAGGTCCTGACCCAGACCCACGGGGACCGCGAGATCCCCTACTTCGAGGTGCCGCCCGCACAGAGCCTGTGGGCCAGGACCGGGTACGGCTCGCTGGGGGAGACCACCTTGACGACGCGGGTCCTGCGCGGCGAGTTCTCCCGCAGCGGCGGCCGGGCCGCGACGGACCACGGGACGGACTAGCGGCGGCGCCGCGGCCCGGGCCGGTGCTCCCGCCGGCCCGGGCCGGTGCGGCTACGCGGGCAGGCCGTCGGCACCGGCGCGGGGCAGCGGCTGTCCCAGCAGCATGCTCGGCGCGCCCGCGACCCTGGTGAGGAAGACGGTGCACGAGCCGCGTGCCGCCTTCGGGTCCAGCTTCAGTTTCCGGCGCAGTTCCTCGGGCTCCACGGCCGACCCGCGCTTCTTGACGGTGACGACGCCGACGCCGCGCTCCCGCAGCAGGGCCCGCAGCCTCTTGACGTTGAACGGCAGCACGTCGGTGATCTCGTACCCGGTGGCGAACGGTGTGGGGTGCGGCGCGTCCGTCGTCACGTACGCGATGGTCGGGTCGATCAGCCGACCCGCCAGCCGCGCCGCCAGTTCGGCGACCAGATGGGCCCGCACGACCGCGCCGTCCGGCTCGTACAGGTAGCGGCCCACCGGGCCCGCCTCCGGGTCGGGCAGACCCTGGCCGGTCAGGGTGTCACCGGCGGGCAGCAGGGTGGCCCGCACGGCGCCCGGACCGCCGCCCGGGTGCGCGCCGGTGAACCACAGCACCGCTTCCTTGACGTCGCCCTGCCACGAGACCCACTCCGCCTCCGCCTCGTCCGGCACCGCCTCGTGGGGGATGCCAGGGGCGACCTTGAGCGCGGCCAGCGGCGCGGCGCGGGCCGTCTCCACGGCCCAGCTCAGCGGTGGCGAGTACGCCTCCGGGTCGAAGACGCGGCCCCGGCCGGTGCGCCGCGCGGGGTCGGCGAAGACGGCGTCGAACCCGTCCGTGGCCACCTCGGTCACATCGGCGCAGCGCACCTCGACGCGCTCGGCCACGCCCAGCGCCGCGGCGTTGGCGCGGGCCACCGCGCACGTGAGCGGGTCACGGTCCACGGCCAGCACACGGATGCCGGCCCGGGCCAGGGCGACGGCGTCGGCACCGATGCCGCAGCCCAGGTCCACGGCGCTGCGGACGCCGAGCCGGTGGAAGCGGCGGGCACGGTGCCCGGCCACCCCGGCGCGGGTCGCCTGTTCGAGGCCGTCCGGTGTGAAGTACCAGGTGTGCGCCTCCCGGGGGCCGAACTTGGCCTCGGCGCGGGACCGCAACCGGTGCTGGGTGAGTGCGGCGGCCACCAGTTCGGGCGCGTACCGCTGCCGCAGCCGGGTGGCCGCGGCCAGCTCCTGTCCGGGGGCCACCTCGCGCACCTCGGCCAGGAGGGTCTGCCCCTCGTCGGACAGCAACCCGGCGAACACCTCGACATCCACCCCGTCATTCTCCCGTGCCCCCGCCCGCCGCCGGACGCCAGGGCAACCGCCGCTGCCCGCCCGCCGCGGGGCGCTACTGCCCGGGCCCGTGCGGGTCGCCTGCCGAGCACGCCCCTAGGATCGGTTCCGTGAAGTGACGACCCGCCGCGCGTGACCCGCGCGCCCGCCCAGGCAGATCCGACGCCGTCGAGCCCGTGCTCCGGCGTCCGCCTCCGCCTGCCGTCCTCCGCCACTTCACACCGACGGGATCCACCATGACCGACACCCCGGCCGCCCGCGCCGTCCCCGCACTGTCCGACGAGGCGTTCCTCGGCCACGTCGCCGACCGGCTCGCCGCCCTGCCCGCCGTGTCCGCCGTCACCCTCGGCGGCTCCCGCGCCCAGGGCCTCCACACCGCCGGCAGCGACTGGGACCTGGCCGTCTACTACCGGGGGCCCTTCGACCCCGCCCGCCTGCGCGCCCTCGGCTGGGAGGGCGAGGTCGGCGAACTGGGCGCCTGGGGCGGCGGCGTCTTCAACGGCGGTGCCTGGCTGACCATCGACGGGCGGCGGGTGGACGTCCACTACCGGGACCTCGACGTGGTCGAGCACGAGCTCGCCGAGGCGCGGGCCGGCCGCTTCCACTGGGAGCCGCTGATGTTCCACCTGGCGGGCATCCCCAGCTACCTCGTGGTGGCCGAACTCGCCGTCAACCGGGTGCTGCGCGGCACCCTGCCCGCGCCCCGCTATCCGGAGGCGCTGCGCGAGGCCGCCCCGCCCGTGTGGCGGCAGCAGGCGGCGATGACGCTGCGGTACGCGAAGGGGGCCCACGCGCCCCGCGGCCAGCTCACCGAGGTCGCCGGGGCCCTGGCCACCGCCGCCGCGCAGACCGCGCACGCGGTGCTGGCCGAGCGCGGCGAATGGGTCACCAACGAGAAGCGGCTCCTCACCCGGGCGGAGCTGCGCGGCCTCGATCCGCTGATCGTCTCGCTGAGCCCCGACCCCGCCGCCCTGCGGGACGCCGTGAGCCGGGCGGCTGCCCTCCTCGGCCTGCCGGAATGAGGGGCCGGGCGGGAACGGGTGCGGGGCTTCCGGGGCGGGAGGGGGCACCTGCGGACGGCGCCGCGCACCCGGTCGGCTAGCACTCCGCTTGACCGAGTGCTAAGCCAGGCATAATCTCAACCCTGGCACTCTCCCTCTGGGAGTGCCAGCAGTACGCGACGGGCAGATCCGGCACCCGCGACGGCGGATCTACCAGGTCGCCACCCCAGACATAAGACCCCATTTGAGATCTCCGAAGGGGGAGGTCGGATCGTGACGACCGCCAGCTCCAAGGTTGCCATCAAGCCGCTCGAGGACCGCATCGTGGTCCAGCCGCTCGACGCCGAGGAGACCACGGCCTCTGGCCTGGTCATCCCGGACACCGCCAAGGAGAAGCCGCAGGAGGGCACCGTCCTGGCCGTCGGCCCGGGTCGCTTCGAGGACGGCAACCGTCTGCCGCTCGACGTAAAGGTCGGTGACATCGTGCTGTACAGCAAGTACGGCGGCACCGAGGTGAAGTACAGCGGCGAGGAGTACCTCGTTCTCTCGGCCCGCGACGTTCTCGCCATCGTCGAGAAGTAAGTCGAGAAGCAATTCTGACCCAGCAGCGCAGCGCCCGGTCTTTCCGCCGCAGCAGCCTGCAAGGCGAACGCGCCCTGGTGCCCGCTCCTCGCGCGAGGTAGCAGGGACCAGGGCGCGGCTCGTACCGGCCACAGCGAGCCCGTACGGGACGAGCGAGACGTGTGAGAGGACACAACCCTTCCCATGGCGAAGATCCTGAAGTTCGACGAGGACGCCCGTCGCGCCCTTGAGCGCGGTGTCAACAGCCTGGCCGACACCGTCAAGGTGACCATCGGCCCCAAGGGCCGCAACGTCGTCATCGACAAGAAGTTCGGCGCCCCGACCATCACCAACGACGGTGTCACGATCGCCCGTGAGGTCGAGGTCGAGGACCCCTACGAGAACCTGGGCGCCCAGCTCCTGAAGGAGGTGGCGACCAAGACCAACGACATCGCGGGTGACGGCACCACCACCGCCACGGTGCTGGCCCAGGCCCTGGTCCGCGAGGGCCTGCGCAACGTCGCCGCCGGTGCCTCCCCGGCCGCCCTCAAGAAGGGCATCGACGCCGCGGTCTCGGCCGTCTCCGACGAGCTGCACAAGACCGCCCGGCCGATCGACTCCAAGGAGGACATCGCCTCCGTCGCCGCGCTGTCCGCGCAGGACAAGCAGGTCGGCGAGCTGATCGCCGAGGCGATGGACAAGGTCGGCAAGGACGGTGTCATCACCGTCGAGGAGTCCCAGACCTTCGGCCTGGAGCTGGACTTCACCGAGGGCATGGCCTTCGACAAGGGCTACCTGTCGCCGTACTTCGTCACCGACCAGGAGCGGATGGAGGCCGTCCTCGACGACCCGTACATCCTCATCCACCAGGGCAAGATCAGCTCCATCCAGGACCTGCTGCCGCTGCTGGAGAAGATCATGCAGGCCGGCGCCTCCAAGCCGCTGCTGATCATCGCCGAGGACGTGGAGGGCGAGGCCCTCTCCACCCTGGTCGTCAACAAGATCCGCGGCACCTTCAACGCGGTGGCCGTCAAGGCCCCCGGCTTCGGTGACCGCCGCAAGGCGATGCTCGGCGACATGGCCACCCTCACCGGTGCCACCGTCATCGCCGAGGAGGTCGGCCTCAAGCTGGACCAGGCCGGTCTGGACGTGCTGGGCACCGCCCGCCGCGTGACCGTCACCAAGGACGACACCACGATCGTCGACGGTGCCGGCAAGAGCGAGGACGTCGCGGCCCGCGTCGCCCAGATCAAGGCCGAGATCGAGACGACCGACTCCGACTGGGACCGCGAGAAGCTCCAGGAGCGCCTCGCCAAGCTGGCCGGCGGCGTCTGCGTCATCCGTGTCGGCGCGGCCACCGAGGTGGAGCTGAAGGAGAAGAAGCACCGCCTGGAGGACGCGATCTCCGCGACCCGCGCGGCCGTCGAGGAGGGCATCGTCTCCGGCGGTGGCTCCGCCCTCGTCCACGCCGTCAAGGTGCTGGAGGACAACCTCGGCAAGAGCGACGACGAGGCCACCGGTGTCGCCACCGTCCGCCGCGCCGCCGTCGAGCCGCTGCGCTGGATCGCCGAGAACGCGGGCCTGGAGGGCTACGTCATCACCTCCAAGGTCGGCGAGATGGAGCCGGGCCACGGCTTCAACGCCGCCACCGGCGAGTACGGCGACCTGGTCAAGGCCGGTGTCATCGACCCGGTCAAGGTGACGCGCTCCGCGCTGGAGAACGCCGCCTCCATCGCCTCGCTGCTGCTGACGACCGAGACGCTGGTCGTCGAGAAGCCGGCCGAGGAGGAAGAGGCCGCGGCCGGTCACGGCCACGGTCACGGCCACGCCCACTGAGGCGCACCCCTTCCGGAAGGGCGCACCCCGCCACGGGGTGCGCCCTTCGCGCGTGCGGGCCCTGCGGTGCGCCCGCGCGCGTCCGGCTGCCTGGTTGCGCCTCGCGCGCGTGCCGGCCGCCGTGTGCCCCGCGCGCGTCCGGCTGCCGGGCTGTGCCGGGCTGCCTGGCTGACCGGACTACTTGGGGCCGTACTTGCGCCCCGTCGAGGAGGAGGCCCGGGCCAGCACCCCGCGGGGCACCAGCCGGGAGGCCCCCAGCAGCGCCTTGTAGCGGGGGTCGGGGATCGACAGGGCGCGGCCCCGCGCGAGGTCGTCCAGCGCGGTCTCCACGACCTTGTCCGCGTCCAGCCACATCCACCGCGGGATGTCCTTCGTGGACATCCCGGCCCGCTCGTGGAACTCCGTCCGCACGAATCCGGGGCACAGCGCCATCAGCCGCACCCCCGTCCCGGCCAGGTCCCTGGCCGCCCCCTGGGTGAACTGGGTGACCCACGCCTTGGACGCCCCGTAGGTGCCGCGGGGGAAGAACGCGGCGACGGACGCGACGTTGACGACCCCGCCCCGGCCGCGCTCGCGCATGGCGGCGGTGGCGGCGGTGGTGAGCCGCAGCACGGCCTCGCAGTGCACCTTGAGCATCGTCAGCTCGTCGGCGACGGGCACCTCCAGATAGCGGCCCTTGTTGCCGAAGCCGGCGTTGTTGACCAGCAGGTCGACCGGGTGCGCGGTCTCGCCCAGCCGCTCCTCGACGGCCGCGATGCCCTCGTCGGTGGCCAGGTCGGCGGTCAGCACGTCGGCCTCGACGCCGTGCCGGTCGTGGAGTTCGGTGGCCTGGCGCCACAGGCGTTCGGTGTTCCGCGCGGTCAGTACGAGGTGATAGCCGCGGCCGGCGAGGCGGCGCGCGAAGGCGGCGCCGATTCCGGCGGTGGCCCCGGTGATCAGTGCAGTCGTCATGCGGTCACGCTATCGGCCCGAACGGGCGGCGCCCGGCGGGCGGGAACGCCCCGGAATCGGAGGGTACGCCCGCCTGCCGCCTGCATGTTGACGGTACGTCAGCTCTGTCCGCCGGCGGTCACGCCAGGGACCGCCCGGTGCGCCGCAGCGCCCGCTCCCGCACCAGCGGATCGAGCAGTTCCCCCGCCGTCAGGATGTGGGGCAGCAGCTCGGGTTCGCCGGTCAGCGCCCGGAAGACGTGACTGACGGAGACGTCGTGGTCGGGCCGGTGGACGACGGTGACGGTGTCCCCGGCGCGCACCTCGCCCGGTGTGCGTACGCGCAGATAGGCGCCGGCCCTGTGACGTGCGGTGAACCGTTTGAGCCAGCCCTGTTCGCCGAGCCAGCCGGCGAAGGTGCGGCAGGGGAAGCGGGTGGTGCTCACCTCCAGCAGGGGCCCGGTGCCCGGGGCGCCGATCTGCCAGCGTTCGCCGACGAGGGCGTCGTCCACCGCGGCGTCACGCATGGTGAGGTTCTCGCCGAAGACACCGTTGGGCAGGGTGCGGCCCAGCTCCCGCTCCCACCGGTCGAGCTCCTCGCGGGCATAGGCGTAGACGGCCTGCTCCTCGCCGCCGTGGTACCGCAGATTGCCGATCGTGTCACCGGCCAGTCCACTGCCCCCGGTGCCGCGGGGCCCCGGCGCGCGGACGGCGACGGGTTCCGAGGTGGGCCGTTTGTCGATGCCCGTCCACTTGTGTTCCGCGTCGGTGTGTTCGGACTGGTGGGGTATGGCCAGATTCACGGAGAGCAGCTGCATGGCTGCGAGGCTAACGGCGGCCCGGTCAAAGCGGCGAGGGGGTTTTCCGGTCCGACCCCAAGGCCGGCTTATGGAAGGACGTATCCTCGAAGGCATGATCGAGGCCCGCCATCTGCGCGTCCTGCGCGCCGTCGCCACCACGGGATCCTTCTCCGGAGCGGCGCGCGAGCTGGGCTGCACCCAGCCCGCCGTCAGCCAGCAGATGAAAGCGCTGGAGGCCGCAGCCGGCACCCCGCTGCTGGTGCGGTCCGGGCGGGAGATGCGGCTCACCGAGGCCGGCGAGGCGCTGGTACGGCACGCCACGGGCATCCTCGCAGGCCTGGCGGCGGCCGAGGAGGAGGTCGCGGCGCTGGCCGGACTGCGGGCCGGCCGGGTGCGGCTGGTCTCCTTCCCCAGCGGCAGCTCCACCCTGGTGCCCACGGCGGTCGCGGCGATGCGGGCCGACCATCCCGGCACCCGGGTCTCGCTGGTGGAGGCGGAGCCGCCGCGCTCGGTGGACATGCTGCGCGCGGGGGACTGCGAGATCGCGCTGGCCTTCCGCTACGAAGCGGCCCCCGAGTGGGACGACCTGGTGGCCCGGCCGCTGCTCACCGACCGGCTGGTCGGCCTGGTGCCGGAAAGGCACCCGTTCGCGGACGCCGACGAGGTGGACATCGGCACCCTGGCCGAGGAGCCGTGGATCGCGGGCTGCCCGCGCTGCCGCCGCCATCTCGTACAGGTGTGCGAGGCCGCGGGCTTCACCCCGCGCATCGACTTCGCCACCGACGACTACCCGGCGGTGGTGGGGCTGGTCGGCGCCGGGCTGGGGGTCGCGGTGCTCCCGGAGCTGGCCGTGGAGTCCGTACGCCCCAAGGGGACGCGGCCGGTGCGGCTCGGCCCCGAGGTGCGCCGGGAGGTCGTCGCGCTCACCCTCCCGGACCTGGCGCAGGTCCCCGCCGTCTCGGCGATGCTCGACCGGCTGGCGGCGGCGGCCCACCGCTGACCCGCCCCGCCGGGACGCGCCGTCCTGGCGGAGGCGTGCGGGCGCATGCGGCCCCGCGGGTCGGTACGGGCGCCGGGGGAACGTTTCTGCGGTGTCTTCGGCGTGCGGAACCTCAGAACTCGCCGACCGGCTGGGCCGATTCCGCGACCCCCGGGTCCCGCCGCGATCCGTTCACCGGGCCGGGCTCCCGGGGCGGTCCCGCGCCGTCCGCGTCCTCGCCCGGCTCGGGAGCCGTCTCCTGCGGGCCGGTCACCAGCCGGTTGCGGGCCCGGCCCAGCAGCTCCTCGCGCTCGTCCTCGGTGAGCCCGCCCCATACACCGTAGGGCTCGCGGACCTGGAGGGCGTGCGCCGCGCACTCCGCGCGCACGGGGCAGCGCATGCACACCTCCTTCGCGGAGGCCTCCCGCGCGCTGCGGGCGGCGCCGCGCTCCCCCTCGGGGTGGAAGAACAGCGAACTGTCCACGCCCCGGCACGCGGCCAGTAGCTGCCAGTCCCACAGATCCGCGTTGGGTCCAGGAAGGCGGGAGAAGTCTGCCATCGCGTCTCTCCAGAGTGCTGCTGGGGGGTGCTCTGTCACTCGTGCGTAAATATGACTCTTTCGCGAATTTAGCGAGCGAACCCGCAAAACGGAAGAAATGCAGCTAAATAGGGCACCGCAGGAGAGAAGGTGCGCCCCGCGGTTCGAAGACGCGATGTTGCTGCTCTGTGCACGGTTGCTCACGTAGAGTGCTGAAAGCGGTACCGGGAAGCCGTAACTCTTTCGGGTGACCGTCGTTGAGAGAGCGAAAGCGATTGACTCCGAACGGCCTGGGCACGGACGACCGAGGCCGTCAATCGCGCAGGTGACGATTCTTCTTCAGCAGCCTGGAGGCTCAAGGTGATGCGCATCAGCAGCGGAGGGCGGTCATGACATCCGTCCTCGTATGCGACGACTCCCCGCTCGCCCGAGAGGCCCTGCGCCGCGCGGTCGCGACCGTGCCCGGCGTCGAGCGTGTGACGACGGCGGCCAACGGCGAGGAAGTCCTCCGCCGCTGGGGCGCCGACCGGTCCGACCTGATCCTGATGGATGTCCGGATGCCCGGCCTGGGCGGAGTGGAGACCGTGCGCCGGCTGCTCTCCGCCGACCCCGGCGCCCGCATCATCATGCTGACGGTGGCCGAGGACCTCGACGGCGTGGCACTGGCCGTCGCCGCAGGTGCCCGCGGCTACCTCCACAAGGACGCGTCCCGCGCCGAACTGCGCGCGACCGTCACCCAGGCGCTCGCCGACCCCACGTGGCGGCTCGCGCCCCGGCGGCTGCGCTCCGCCGAGATGGGCGCGGCGCCCACCCTCACCGCGCGGGAGATCCAGGTACTGGAGGGGATGAGCCACGGGCGGTCCAACGCCGAGATCGGGCGCGAACTCTTCCTCTCCGAGGACACCGTCAAGACCCACGCCAGGCGGCTCTTCAAGAAGCTCGGCGCCTCCGACCGCGCACACGCGGTGGCGCTCGGCTTCCGCTGGGGCCTCGTCCGCTAGTCCGGTGCGGGGCGCCCGGCGGTGGACGGCCCGTCGTCCCGGCCGCCCGGGCCGCCCGGACCACCCGGACCACCCGTTCCGCCCGGGCCGCACCCGCCGCCCGTCCCGCCTGGGCCGAAGCCCGCTCGTCGGTGTCCGGAAACGGTCGTGGGCGGGTGGGACGGCGGCCCCCGGCCGGGGCCAAGTTCCCGTGGTCCCTCCCGCGGCATCCGGGAAATCCCGCGGGTGTCGCATGCTTGTTGTATGGAGTTCCTCGGGGACCGGTCGGTCAGGCGTGAGGGGAGGGCGTGGAACATGAGGGCCAGTGCTCCTGCTCATAACGCTTCGGCTCACATCCACGGACGCGGTGCGGCGGACCGCCCGGCGTCGGTGCACCATGGACCGATGCGCGACGAGGAGAACGGACCGCCGCCCGGGGCCGCCTCCGGCCAGGGTGCCGTCGTCGCGGCCACCGACAGCACCGCTGCCGACGGTGCCGCGGAGACCGCCGTGGGCGGTGCGGACACGGCGGGTGGGGCCGACACGACACAGGTCGCGACGGTCAGCCAGCTCGTCCAGCGTGCCGTCGAGGGCGACCGCCAGGCCACCCACGACCTGCTCGCCCATGTGCACCCGCTCGCCCTGCGCTACTGCCGCACCCGGCTGACGCGGCTGCCCGGCGACGCCCGGCACTTCGTCGACGACCTCGCGCAGGAGGTGTGCATCGCGGTGCTGTGCGCCCTGCCGCGCTACCGCGACACCGGGAAGCCGTTCGAGGCGTTCGTCGTCGCCATCGCCCAGCACAAGGTCGCCGACCTCCAGCGGGCCGCCATGCGCGGGCCCGGCTCGACGGCCGTGCCCTCGGACGAGATGCCCGAGCGGCCCGACGATTCGCTCGGCCCCGAGGAGCGGGCGCTGCTGAGCAGCGACGCCGAGTGGGCCAAGAAACTCCTCGCCAATCTGCCCGAACACCAGCGCGAGCTGGTGCTGCTGCGCGTCGCCGTCGGGCTGACGGCGGAGGAGACGGGACAGATGCTGGGCATGTCGCCCGGAGCGGTGCGCGTCGCCCAGCACCGGGCGCTCAGCCGGCTGCGGGCACTGGCCGAGCAGTGACGGCCGGGCCCGCCGGCCGTGCGGCCCGGTACTGCGACGTTTTCCACAATCCGGGTTTTCCACAGGGTGGCCGTACACCCTCGGCGGGCCGATAGCATGGAGTTCGCGGCTGGACAAGCAGCGGCGGCGCCGTCACGAGCGGTGTCGGCCGCACAGGAAGGTGTCATGACTGAGAACGTCGACGGGGTGCCCGCCAAATTCGCCACTCTGGGCCTGACATATGACGACGTCCTGCTACTGCCGGGCGAGTCGGACATGGCCCCGCACGACATCGACACCGCGTCGTACGTCTCGCGCAACGTCCGGGTCAACGTCCCCCTGCTGTCCGCCGCCATGGACAAGGTCACCGAGGCCCGCATGGCCATCGCGATGGCCCGCCAGGGCGGAGTGGGCGTCCTGCACCGCAACCTGTCCATCGAGGACCAGGCCAACCAGGTGGACCAGGTCAAGCGGTCCGAGTCCGGCATGGTCGCCGACCCGATCACCATCCGCCCCGACGCCACCCTGGAGGAGGCCGACGCGCTGTGCGGGCGGTTCCGCATCAGCGGCGTTCCCGTCACCGACGCCGCGGGCAAGCTGCTCGGCATCGTCACCAACCGCGACATGGCCTTCGAGCTGGACCGCAGCCGCCAGGTGCGCGAGGTCATGACGCCGATGCCGCTGGTCACCGGCGAGGTGGGCATCTCCCGTGACGCGGCGATGGAGCTGCTGCGCCGCCACAAGATCGAGAAGCTGCCGCTGGTGGACGGCACCGGCCACCTCAAGGGCCTCATCACCGTCAAGGACTTCGTCAAGGCCGAGCAGTACCCGAACGCCGCCAAGGACAGCGAGGGCCGCCTCGTCGTCGGCGCCGCCGTCGGTGTCGCCGGTGACGCCTACGACCGGGCCGAGGCGCTGATCGAAGCGGGTGTCGACTTCATCGTCGTCGACACCGCCCACGGCCACTCCCGGCTGGTCGGCGACATGGCCGCCAAGATCAAGTCGAACTACCCGGCCGTGGATGTCGTCGGCGGCAACATCGCCACCCGCGACGGCGCCAAGGCCCTGATCGACGCGGGCGTCGACGGCGTCAAGGTCGGCGTCGGCCCCGGCTCCATCTGCACCACCCGCGTCGTCGCCGGTATCGGCGTCCCGCAGGTCACCGCCATCTACGAGGCGTCGCTGGCCGCCAAGGAAGCCGGCGTCCCCGTGATCGGCGACGGCGGCCTCCAGTACAGCGGCGACATCGCCAAGGCCCTAGTCGCCGGCGCCGACACCGTGATGCTCGGCAGTCTGCTGGCCGGCTGCGAGGAGTCGCCGGGCGAGCTGCTGTTCATTAACGGCAAGCAGTTCAAGTCCTACCGGGGCATGGGCTCCCTCGGCGCCATGCAGTCCCGCGGCGACCGCAAGTCCTACTCCAAGGACCGCTACTTCCAAGAAGGCGTCAGCGGCGACGACAAGCTGATCCCCGAGGGTGTCGAAGGCCAGGTCGCCTACCGCGGCCCGCTCTCCGCCGTCGTCCACCAGCTCGTCGGCGGCCTCAAGCAGTCGATGTTCTACGTCGGCGGGCGCACCGTTCCCGAGCTCAAGGAGCGGGGCCGCTTCGTCCGCATCACCGCCGCGGGGCTCAAGGAGAGCCACCCCCACGACATCCAGATGACGACCGAGGCGCCGAACTATTCGCGGCGCTGAGCGCCGGGCACGGTGCCAGGCCCGCGGCCCTCACCGGCCGCGGGCTTCGGCGTGTCCGCGATACTGGGTCGCGGCACAACAGAGTGAGAGGCAGTAGACGTGACTGAGATCGAGATCGGGCGCGGCAAGCGCGGGCGGCAGGCGTTCGCCTTCGACGACATCGCCGTGGTGCCCAGCAGGCGCACCCGCGACCCGAAGGAGGTCTCGATCGCCTGGCAGATCGACGCCTACCGCTTCGAGCTGCCGTTCCTCGCCGCCCCCATGGACTCGGTCGTCTCCCCCCGTACGGCCATCCGCATCGGCGAGATGGGCGGCCTCGGCGTCCTCAACCTCGAAGGGCTGTGGACCCGCTACGAGGACCCCGAACCGCTCCTCGCGGAGATCGCCGAACTCGACGAGGCCACGGCCAACCGCCGGATGCAGGAGATCTACGCCGAGCCGATCAAGGAAGAGCTGATCGGACAGCGGATCAAGGAAGTCCGCGACTCCGGCGTCGTGACGGCCGCCGCGCTGTCGCCCGGCCGCACCGCGCAGTTCTCCAAGGCCGTCGTGGACGCCGGCGTGGACCTGTTCGTCATCCGCGGCACCACCGTCTCCGCCGAGCACGTCTCCAGCGCGGCCGAACCGCTCAACCTCAAGCAATTCATCTACGAACTGGACGTCCCGGTGATCGTCGGCGGCTGCGCCACCTACACCGCCGCCCTCCACCTGATGCGGACCGGCGCCGCCGGCGTGCTCGTCGGCTTCGGCGGCGGCGCCGCGCACACCACCCGCAACGTGCTGGGCATCCAGGTGCCGATGGCCACCGCCGTCGCCGACGTCGCCGCCGCCCGGCGCGACTACATGGACGAGTCCGGCGGCCGGTACGTCCACGTCATCGCCGACGGCGGTGTCGGCTGGTCCGGCGACCTGCCCAAGGCCATCGCCTGCGGCGCGGACGCCGTGATGATGGGCTCGCCGCTGGCCCGGGCCACCGATGCGCCCGGAAAGGGCCACCACTGGGGCATGGAAGCCGTCCACCTCGATGTGCCGCGCGGCCGACGCGTCGACCTCGGCGCGGTCGGCACCCTGGAGGAGATCCTCCTGGGCCCCTCCCACACCCCCGACGGCTCCATGAACTTCTTCGGAGCCCTGCGAAGGGCCATGGCCACCACGGGCTACTCCGAACTGAAGGAGTTCCAGCGAGTGGAAGTAACGGTAGCCCGCTCCCGCTGACCCCACTGAGGACACCCGTCGAGTCGGGGGCTGGGGGTCCCCCCGGACGGAGTCTGGGGGAGGAGCCGCCCCAACGCCCGTCCGGCGAGGACCGGGGGTTTGGGGGCAGAGCCCCCAACAAATGGGGGAGCAAGGGGCCGGAGGCCCCAGCCACTGGGATAAGGGCCCCACCCAATGGGGGGAGGACAGGGGCTGAGCCCCCAGCCACCGGGACGAGGGCCCCACCCATGGGGGAGGAAGAGGCGAAGGCCCCAGCCACAGGGCGGCGCCAGAGGGCTGAGCCCCCGGCCAAAGGGGGGCTGTCACAACCGGTGCGCCGCACCAGTGGGACTCGCACCACGGGTATCAAGAAGAAGCTGAGCCTTCGCAGCAAGCCCCTGCAGATCGTAAACACGATGGTTCTGCAACAGCAGAGTGAGGTCCGCAGCCGCGGCGGCGTCATAGAGGGAGTCCGCCCGCGGCACCGGCTGCCCCGCAACCCGCCACTGCGGCACATAGGGGTCGTGGTAACTCAACTGCGCCCCCAGTTCCTTGAGCCGCGCGGCGACTTCCCGCGCGGGTGCCCCCTCCTGACTGGCGAGGTCGGGTTTGTAGGTCACCCCAAGCAGCAGGATGCGCGCGCCCCGCGCGGATTTGCCGTGTTCGTTGAGCAGGGTGGCCGCGCGCTGTGAGACGTACCGGGGCATGCGTTCGTTGACTTCCTGGGCGAGTTCGACCATCCGCAGCGGGTAGCCCGGTGAACGCCTGTGGAAGGCGAGGTAGTTGGGGTCCACAGGAACCCCGGGTCCGCCGACGCCGGGGCCGGGCCGGAAGGACTGGAAGCCGAAGGGTTTGGTCTCGGCGCAGCGGACGACGTCCCACAGGTCGATGCCGAGGTCGTGGCAGAAGACGGCCATCTCGTTCATCAGTGCGATGTTGATGTGCCGGTAGTTGGTCTCCAGCAGTTTGGTGGTCTCGGCCTCGCGCGGTCCGCGTGCGCGGACGACCTTCTCGGTGAGCCGCCCGTAGAACGCGGCGGCGGCCTCGGTGCAGGCGGGGGTGAGGCCGCCGATGACTTTGGGGATGGTGCCGTAGGTGTGGCCGCGGTTGCCGGGGTCTACCCGGGTGGGGGAACAGGCGAGGTGGAAATCGCGGCCGGCCCGCAGTCCGGAGCCCTCCTCCAGCAGGGGGCGGACGATGTCCTCGGTGCAGCCGGGGTGGACGGCTGATTCGACGATCACGGTGGTGCGGGGGCGCAGCCGGGTGGCGAGGGTGCGCGCGGCGGTGCGCACAGCGCTCATGTCGGGCGCGCGGTGGGGGCCGAGCGCGGTGGGGGCGCAGATCACGGCGGTGCGTACGCGGCCGAGGACGGCGGGATCGGTGCCGGCCCGGAATCCTTTGGCGAGCATCCGCCGGATCTCGGCGGCGGTCAGGCCGGCGTCGCTCGGGGGGCGACCGGCGCCGATGTCGGCGACGGTGGTCTCGTCGGGGTCGTAGCCGATGGTGCCGATTCCGTTCGCCGTGGCGGCCTGGGCGAGCGGCAGCCCCGAATGGGCGAGTCCCAGCACGGCGAGATCTGCGGGCATGACAGCGGTCTTCCCTTTCCCTTGTCGTCCCGGTTCCGTCCCCGGGCAGCACCGGGAGTGGCGAGCGGCGCAGATTAAGGTTAAGAGCCCATATGACAGACAAGTCGGATTGCGCGCTCAGCAGGGCCGACGATCGGCCAAAGTCGCGGGAATGGGGGACCATCGTCAGGGGGACCACGGGGGCGGTGTCCGAGGAACGGCACGAGCACCATGGGAGGCGACAGTGAGGACAGCGGCACTGGGACCGAAGCAGCGCGCCGGGGCGCTGGCGAGGATGGCCGAGACCGAGCTGGACGTGCTGGTGGTCGGCGGCGGCATCGTCGGCGCCGGTACGGCGCTGGACGCTGTCACCCGCGGCCTGTCCACGGCGATCGTGGAGGCGCGGGACTGGGCTTCGGGCACCTCCAGCCGGTCCAGCAAGCTCATCCACGGCGGTCTGCGCTATCTGGAGATGCTGGATTTCGCACTGGTGCGCGAGGCGCTCAAGGAACGCGGGCTGCTGCTGGAGCGGCTGGCGCCGCATCTGGTCAAGCCGGTGCCGTTCCTCTATCCGCTGCGGCACCGCGGCTGGGAGCGGCTGTACGCGGGCACGGGCGTGGCGATGTACGACGTCATGTCCGTCTCCTCGGGCCACGGCCGGGGTCTGCCCACGCACCGTCACCTCTCGCGCCGTCATGCCCTGCGGGTGGCGCCCGCGTTGCGCAAGGACGCGCTGGTGGGGGCGCTCCAGTACTACGACGCGCAGGTGGACGACGCCCGCTTCGTGGCGACCCTGGTGCGGACCGCCGCGGAGTACGGCGCGCTGGCGGCCAACCGTGCGCGGGTGGTGGGTTTCCTGCGCGAGGGCGAACGGGTCGTCGGGGCGCGCATCGAGGACCTGGAGCTGGGCGGTGAGTACGAGGTGCGGGCCCGTCAGGTCGTCAACGCGACCGGCGTGTGGACGGACGACACCCAGGGGCTGATCGCCGAGCGCGGCCAGTTCCACGTACGGGCCTCCAAGGGCATCCACCTGGTGGTGCCCAAGGACCGCATCAACTCCTCGACGGGCCTGATTCTCCGTACGGAGAAGAGCGTGCTGTTCGTCATCCCGTGGGGCCGCCATTGGATCATCGGCACCACGGACACCGACTGGGACCTGGACAAGGCGCATCCGGCGGCGTCCAGTGCCGACATCGACTATCTGCTCGACCACGTCAACTCCGTGCTGGCGGTGCCGTTGACGCGGGACGACGTGGAGGGGGTGTACGCGGGGCTGCGGCCCCTGCTGGCGGGCGAGTCGGAGGCGACGAGCAAGCTGTCGCGGGAGCACACCGTCGCGCATCCGGTGCCGGGGCTGGTCGTCATCGCGGGCGGCAAGTACACGACGTACCGGGTGATGGCCAAGGACGCGGTGGACGAGGCGGTGCACGGGCTGGACCACCGGGTGGCGGAGTGCGTGACGGAGGAGGTGCGGCTGGCCGGCGCCGAGGGCTACCACGCGTTGTGGAACGGCCGGGCGCGCCTGGCGCAGCGGGCCGGTCTGCACGTGGCGCGGGTGGAGCATCTGCTGGGCCGCTACGGGTCGATGACCGAAGAGGTGCTCGATCTGATCGCCGAGGACCCCCGGCTGGGCGAGCCGTTGCCGGCGGCGGACGACTACCTCAAGGCGGAGGTCGTCTACGCCTGTACGCACGAGGGGGCCCGCCATCTGGACGACGTTCTGACGCGCCGTACCCGCATCTCCATCGAGACCTTCGACCGGGGTACGCTCAGCGCCCGCGAGTGCGCCGATCTGATGGCCCCGGTACTCGGCTGGGACGCGGATCAGATCGAGCGTGAGGTCGAACACTACGAGAAGCGGGTCGAGGCCGAGCGTGAATCACAGCTCCAGCCCGACGACCAGACGGCGGACGCGGCGCGGCTGGGAGCGCCCGACATCGTCCCTGTGTAGCGGGGCGGGAGCCCGTCGCCGCGGTGCGCCGCGTGCGCTGGTGGGTCCCCGTTGGACTGGTCGTCCGGGCAGGGCCTGTTGGGCGTGTGAGCCCGGGTGAGAAGTGGTGGGGCTGTGGTGTAACTGTGCCGCCCCCGTACACGTCTTGTCAGGACGATGGTTCACAATGAAGGCTCTGCCGGGGGCGGGCTCTCACGCAGAGGGGACACAAGGGGATTCATGAGCGAGGACACGGGACGGCTGGTAGGCGGGCGCTATCGGCTCGGGGGTGTTCTCGGGCGCGGCGGTATGGGCACCGTCTGGCGCGGCGAGGACGAAATCCTGGGCCGCCGTGTCGCGGTGAAGGAGCTCCGGTTCCCCTCCAGCGTCGACGAGGAGGAGAAGCAGCGGCTCATCACCCGCACCCTGCGTGAGGCCAAGGCCATCGCCAGGATCCGCAGCGGCAGTGCCGTCACCGTCTTCGACGTCGTCAACGAGGACAGCCGCCCCTGGATCGTGATGGAACTGGTCGAGGGCCGCTCCCTGGCCGACCAGATCAAGAAGGACGGCCCCCTCGACCCGCAGCGCGCGGCCGAAGTCGGACTCGCCATCCTCGACGTCCTCCGCGCCGCCCACCGCGAAGGCATCCTGCACCGCGACGTGAAGCCCTCCAACGTGCTGCTGGAGGACGGCACCGGGCGCGTGGTCCTCACCGACTTCGGCATCGCCAAGGTCGAGGGCGACCCGTCCGTCACCTCCACCGGCATGCTCGTGGGCGCCCCCTCCTACATCTCACCCGAACGGGCCCGCGGCAAGCCGCCGGGCCCGCCCGCCGACCTGTGGTCCCTGGGCGGCCTGCTGTACGCCGCCGTCGAGGGCCGCCCGCCCTACGACAAGGGCTCGGCCATCTCCACCCTCACCGCGGTGATGACCGAACCCGTCCCCGTGCCCGAACACGCCGGCGAGCTGCGCGAGGTCATCGCGGGTCTGCTCGTCAAGGACCCCGAGAAGCGGCTCGACGTCAACGGCGCCCGGCTGCTGCTGGAACCGGTCGCCAACGGTCTCAAGAGCCCGCTCAGCCCGGCCCGCGGCGATGTCGAGCGCACCTCCATGCTCCCCCGGGTGGAGGCCCCCGCCCCGCCGGGCGGACCCGCCACCCCGTCAGCCCCGGGCAAGGGCAACGCCGCCGAGGGCTCCGGGCCCGCCTACAGCCCCGGCACCACGGGCGGCCGTCGCAAGCGCCGCTCGGAGGGCACAAGTTCCGGCGAACGCCTGCGCGGCGCGCTCAAGTCCGTACGGAACGCGGCGGGGGCCGTCGGCGGTGCCGCGACCGGCGCGGGCACCCCGGACACCGGCACCCGGCCCGGCGGGCCGGGCGGCTCCCAGCCCGGCGGCAAGCGCGGCACGGCCACCGACGACGCCAAGGGCGCGGCCGGTTCCGCCGTGCCGCCGCGCCCGGCCTCGCCGCCCAGCACCTCCACCTCGACGAAGCGGCCCGGCGGCGGCTCCGACGGCACCGGCACGCCGGGCAGCCGGTCGGCGAAGTCCCCCGGAGCCACGCCCGGTACGTCGTCCACGGGGCGGTCCGCCGCGTCCGCCAGGCGCTCGTCCGCGTCCTCCTCGGGTTCCGCACCGGCCCCGTCGGCCCCTTCTTCCGCGTCGTCCGCCTCTTCGCCGACGGCTTCCTCGTCTTCCTCGCCTTCCGCGTCTTCCTCGCCTTCCGCGTCGTCCGGCTCGCGCTCCTCGCGGTCCGGCGCCGCGGCGGGCGGCCCGGCGTCCGGGGCGTCGTCCACCGACCGGGCCGCGCGGCCCGGCACCGGCGCGCAGGACGGTGCGGCGGCGGGCGGCACACTCGGCGGCGGTCCGCTGCCGGGCGCCGGCAGCGGCAGCAGGGCGCTGCCCCCGGAGAGCGGCGGCAGCGGTGCCATCACCTCGCTGCGCGACCTGCGGGAGCTCCCCGAACTCCGCAAGGGCCTCCCGCCCCGGACGCTGGCGATCGTGATCGCCGCCGTGGTCGCCGTCATCGTGGTCGTCGTCCTGCTGATCGTCGGCCTCGGCGGTGACGACAAGGGCGGCGACGGCGCCAAGGGCCCCGCCGCGAGCACCGGCCAGGCCGGACAGGGCAGCGGCGAGGGACAGGACGTCAGCGCGGGCGGCAAACAGCCCGCCGCCGGTGAAGGTCAGAAGACGGAGGCGGGCGACGACGGCGAGGAGGCCGACGAGAACGAGCCCGACGAGGACGAACTCCCGGAGGGCTACGCCACCGTCAAGGACGAGCGGTTCCACTTCTCGATGGCGCTGCCCGAGGGCTGGAAGCGCACCGGCATAGCGGGCCGCAACTCGGGCGGCAAGTACACCGCCCCCGGCGGCGGCCACCCGAAGATCCAGATCGACCACACCGACAGCCCCGGCCCGGACGCGGCCGGGGCCTGGCGCGCGCAGGAACCGGCCGTCAAGAGCGCCAGCTCCGGCTACAAGTTGCTGGGCATCAAGAAGGTCGAGTGGCGCGGCTACCCGACCGTCGCCGACTGGCACTTCCTGCGCAAGGACGACGGCAAGAAGGTCCGCGTCCTCAACCGCGGCTTCAAGGTCGACGGCGAGAACGGCTACGCCATTCTCATCACCTGCGAGGCCGACACCTGGCAGGACGAGGAGTGCGAAACGCTGCGGGACACCGCCTTCAAGACGTTCAAGCCGCTCTGAGCACTCTGCCCGGACCTGCGGTTGTGGACGGGCGCGGGCCGTTTCCGCCCCGTGCGCGGGGATACGGCCGGAACGGTGTCGCGGTGACGTAAAGGGTTCCCGGACGTATCGTGAGAGACGCAGACCGTGGTCGGCCGCAAGGCGGCTGACGGCGAACGGAGTTGGCGGTCTCGCGCACGGCTGGGGAGGCGTTCGTGGAGGAGTACGCGGGATACACGGGGCGGCTGCTGGCCGGTCGCTACCGCCTGCCGCTCCCGCCCGCCGACGCGTACGAGCCGGCCGAGTCCCTCGCCTGGGACACCGCCAGCGAACAGGAAGTCCTGGTGCGCCAGGTGCCGCTGCCCGAGGTCGTCGACGCGGAGGTCGTCGACGACGGGCACGAAGGCCACGGCGGCGTCGACGGCCGCGACGAGGACCGGTGGGACGGCCAGGACGGCGGCCGGTGGGGCGGAAGCCGCCCCTGGGGCGGCGCGGAGCCCCCCGACGGCCACGGCGCGGACCGCGGACCCGCCGGGCCGTACGACGGACGGCCCACCCGGCGGCCCACCGACCCGGCGGTGCGCCGGGCCGTGACAGCCGCGGTGGCCGCCGCCCAACTGCCCGACCATCCACGGCTCGACCAGGTCTTCGACGTCTTCGTCGAGGACGACGCGCTGTGGGTGGTCAGCGAACGCGTGCCGGCCGCCCGGCCGCTGGCCGCACTCTTGGCCGAGCAGCCGCTGAGCGCCCACCGTGCCGCCGAGATCGCCGCCGATCTGCTGGCCGCGCTGCGCATCGTGCACGCCCACGGCTGGGTGCACCGCAACCTCACCGCCCGTACCGTCCTCATCTGCGAGGACGGCCGGGCGCTGCTCACCGGCCTGGCCGTCGGCGCCGCCGAGGAGGCGCTGTGCGGTTACGACCCGCTGCCCGAGGACCCGCCGGAGGACGGCGGGGAAGCGGTGGCCGCCGGTGCCGCGGACGTCGGGGAGCCGGACGGTCCCGGTGCCGGGAAGCCCTCCGGTCCCGATGCCGGGGGAGCGGGATCCGTTCCGCAGGCCGGCTCGGACGCCTCCAACACGGGGGCGCGTGCCGCCCTCGCGGCGGCACGGGACGAGGACGGGGCGCTCACCGGCGGACACGAGCCCCCGCAGTCGGCGCGCGAGACGTACGGACCGGCGCCCAGGCCCGCGACGTGGACGGGACACCGACTTCCCGAGGGATTCGCCGCACGCGACGACGAACCGGCGGCACGGCGGGACGGATACACGGGAGCGTCCGCCGACCTCCCCCACCCCACCGGCACTCCCGTCAGCCGCCGGGGCATCTTCGGCTTCGAGGGCATCGAGCCGGGCGGCACCGAAGCGCCGGGCGCGCCCAGCGCGTCGGAGGGGCGCGGCGGACCCGGTGGCGCCCGGGGTCCCGTCCCTGCGCCCCGGGGAACGGAACGGCACCCGGGGAGCGGACAGGGGGCCGGCGCCCCCGGGGAGCCGGTGGCGCGGACGCCCCGCCGGGGTGCCATCGCGGCGTACCGTGCGGGCGCCCAGCGGGCCGTGGCCGACGCCCGGGACGCCGCGCGGCGGACCCGCGACGGGCAGCCGGGCGGCCCGGCGGACGGGCGGCAGCCTGACACCGACTGGTGGGCGGCACCGCGCACCGAGGCCGACGGGCCCGGCCGCGAGGAGCGCCGCCCGTACCACGCGTTGGACGACGACGTGTGCTGGCTGCCCTCCGACGAGGACGAGGTGCGGCCCGACGCGCTGCCCGGCGGCGAGGTGCGCCAGCTCGCCAGGGACGAGATCTACGGCCCCCGTGCGGCAGGCCCTTACGGCGCCGCCCCCACCCACGGGAGGCGCCACGACGACGGCGACAGCGCCCCGGACCCCGCCGCCCCCGGTGCGCGACCGGGGGCGGAGCGCGGGGACGGTCCCACGGCGCTGCCGGGCGCGCGGTCCGCGGAGAGCCGGAGCGCTCCCGCCCGCTGGGCGGCGGGCGACGAGCCCGGGCCCGGCCTCGACCGGCCCGGCGGCGCACGCCGCCACCTGCGGGGCCTGCCCACCACCTCCCCGTACGAGGGCGAACCGCCGGCGGAAGCTCCCACCGGGGCGGCTCCCGGCGAGGCGGCTCCCACCGAGGCGGCTCCCGGCGGGAACGGCGCGCGTACGGGCGGCGCTTACGGGGCCGGCACGCACCCGGGCGGCAGGCACGGAAGCGCCCCGGCCGTGGACGAGCCGCACGGGGCGGCTCCGTACGGCGACCCGCATGGGGCCGTCCCGAGCGAGGGCGACCCGCACCGGAGTGACCCGCACGGGGGTGCTCCGCGCGGGGCCGACCCGCGCGGTGGCGCTCCCTACAGCGGCGACCCGCACGCGACCGGCCTGCGTGAGAGCGCTCCGCATGGGGCCGGCCCGCGCGGTGGTGCTCCCTACCACAGTGCCGCTTCCCACGGGCCTGGCCTGCAAAAGAGCGCCCCGCACACCAGCGCGCCCCACAGTGGCGCTCCGTACGACCGCGGTCCGCTCGGTCCTGCCGGGGCGGGCGAGCCCGGCGGTGAGTGGACGGGCGGTGCTCCGGGGGCGGAGGGCGTGCCCGGCGGCGAGGGAGCCGGAGAGTGGTACGGGGAGCCGGGCGAGGGCGTCGGTGTGGAGAGCGACCGGGCGTGGGACGGGCCGGAGCGTTACCGGGGCCCGGCCACGGCGCTGGCCGCCGAACGGGCCCGGCACACCCGGATGACGCTCGTCGGCCCGGTGACGGAACGCTGGGCGCCGGAGCAGGCCGGTCCCGTGTACGAGAACTGGCGGCTGGCTCCGCCGGTGGGCCCGGCCGCGGATCTGTGGGCGCTGGGTGTGCTGCTCTTCCGCGCCGTGCAGGGGCACGCGCCGTATCCGGAGGACAGCGTCTCCGAGCTGGTGCAGATGGTGTGCGCCGAGCCGCCGGCGTACGCGGAGGACTGCGGGCCGCTGCGTCCCGTCGTCGAGTCGCTGATGCGTCAGGACCCCACGGACCGGCCGGACTTCGAGGAGCTGCGCGGCTGGCTGCGGTCGCTGGTGCGGTCCGCGCCGGAGCCCGATGTGGGCCTGCGTACGGTGGTGGCGCCGTCGCTGGAGGCGGGGGCGCCGGCCGATCCGAAGCGGCTGCCGATCGTCCGGCGCCGGGGCGAGCTGGTGCGCAAGCGGCGGCGCGGCTCCCGTGCCGGCGCGAGACCGGCGGCGCACGCCGGGCGCGAGCACCGGCGTCCGCCCGAGCATGTGCGGGCGTTGGCCGACGTCGAGGCGACACAGCCGCAGGAGCCCGTCCGTGAGGTGCGCCGGGAGGGCAGGAAGGCGGGCGGTGGCTCGGGGCCGCGCAGGCTGGGGGTGCTCGTCCTCGCCCTGATCCTGCTGGGCATGGTGGCCGCGGTGGCGTTCGTCGCGTGGTTCCTGCCGAACGGTACGGGGGGTGAGAACGCACGGAAGGGCTCCGTCGTGGTGCCCGGGACGCGGGAGGAGGCGGCGCCGGGCGACCGGGAGACCGGCGAGAAGCGCGACGCGGCCGACAAGCGTGCGGAGAAGCCGGCGGACTCCGAGGAAGGGGACGGCCGGAAGGGCGGCGACGGGGACGGCCGGAAGAAGACCGGTTCCGGCTCGCCGGCGGCCGATCCGCCCGGGTCCCCGAAGGCACCGAAGGGCTACAAGATCAGCCGCGATCCCGCCGGGTTCCGGATCGCCGTGCCCAAGGAGTGGGACCGCCGGTTCGCCAACGGGCGCGGGCAGGTCCGCTACAACGGCGGCGAGGTCGAGATGGTGGTCGTCAACGGGCGGGACGCCACCGGCCGGTTCGGCAAGGACCCGATGGCCTACCAGAGCGAGAAGGAGCCGGAGCTGGCCGCCTACCGCGCCTCCGACTGGGCGAGCACGGGCGGGCTGCGGCGCATCGACGTCGGGGACACGGCGATGGCCGAGGGCACCTTCAGCTGGCGCGAGGGCGGCGGGCGGCAGGTGTACGCGCGCAACCGGGCGATGATCCTGGACGGGCGCTACCACGTGCTGCTGGTGCTCGGCTCCCAGAGCCGCAAGGCGGAGATCGACCGGCACTTCGAGGCGGTCGCCGACACCTACCGGGTCACCCGGTCGCGGTGACGTCACAGCTGCGTCAACCGGGTGGCGACGGCGGGGCGGGCGCGTAAGGCTGGGGCCATGACGAACGAGGGGGACCGGTCGGGCGAGCCGACCAGCTACGGCCTGCGGCCACCGGCGGCCGGGGGGCGGGACGACGAGGCGGGCACACCGGAGCGGGGGCCCGCGCCGCACGGGGAGGCGGGGCCTGCTCCGTCCGCCGGGCGGCCGGAGATCGACCCGCGCGTCCACGTACCCACCCAGCCGGCCGGGCCTCTCCCGTCCACCGCCGTACCGTCGCCCTCCGCCGCCCCGGCCACCCCGGGCGCCGGAGGGTCGGGTGGTGCCGCGTCGGGTGCGGGGCGGCTGCTGGGCGGGCGGTACCGGCTCGACAGCCGGCTGGGGCACGGCGGGATGGGCACGGTGTGGCGGGCGCACGACGAGGTCGTGGGCCGGGACGTCGCGGTCAAGGAGCCGCGGCTGCCGGAGCACCTCTCGCCGCGGGAGCGGGAGACGATGTTCACGCGGATGCGCCGTGAGGCGCGGACGGCGGCGCGCATCGACCATCCGTCCGTGGTCACGATCCACGACGTGGTGGTGGAGGACGACCAGCCGTGGATCGTCATGGAGCTGGTACGGGGCCGTTCGCTGGCCGACGTGCTGGACGAGGGCACCCTCGATGTGCGGGAGGCGGCGCGGATCGGCCTGGCGGTGGCGGGCGCCCTGGACGCCGCGCACGAGACGGGTGTGCTGCACCGCGATGTGAAACCGGACAACGTGCTGCTGGGCCGCTACGACCGGGTGGTCCTCACCGATTTCGGCATCGCGCACGTCCAGGGCGAGCAGGGGCTGACGGAGACGGGCACGTTCGTGGGCTCGCCCGAGTTCACCGCGCCGGAGCGGGTGCTGGGCCAGCGTCCGGGGCCGGAGTCCGACCTGTGGTCGCTGGGGGTCGTGCTGTACGCGGCGACCGAAGGGGTCTCGCCGTTCCGCAGGTCCAACAGCCCGGCCACGCTCCAGGCGGTCCTGTCCGCGGAACCGCAGCGGCCCGCACGGGCGCTGAGCGCCTCGGGGGCGTTCGGGATGCTGCTGACCCGGCTGCTGAACAAGGAGCCCGCGCTGCGTCCCGACGCGGCGGAGGTCCGGCAGGTCCTGGCGGACGTGGCCCGTCCGCCGCAGCCGTCGCGGACGCGGCAGCCCGCGGGCGGCGGCGCCCTGGGCCGCGTGCTGCGCGGTTTCCTCTCGCGGCTGCGTACGAGCCGGGGCTGGCAGTTCGGCACCGGCGGGGTGGTGGTGGCGGTCGCGGCGGCGCTCACGCTCTTCTTCGTCCTCACCGCCGACCGGGCGCCCGAGGGCTGGTCGACGCGGAACGAGGACGCCCGGGTCCGGGCGACGCTGGCGGTGCCGGACGACTACGAGCGCAGCGCCGACGAACAGGCGGTCACCTTCACCGATCCCGGGAACGTCGTCTCCATCGCGCTGAGCCGGGCCAACGAGAACGTCAAGAAGACCTCCCTCGCGGAGGCGAACTCCTGGCGGGCGTTCTACGAGAAGGGCGGCTCGGAGAGCATCTACAAGGCGATGCTCCAGGTGCGGTCCAGGGTGACGGAGGCCGAGCAGCAGGGCAGGCCCGCGGCCGAGGTGTCCACCACCTACCAGCCGGCGAACGACACCGGGACGGCCGAGGGTCCCAGGAAGTTCCGGCACGAGCTGGTCTATGTGAACGGGGACGGTGTGCGCTGGCGGCTGCAGGTGGAGATGCCGGCCAAGGGCAAGTCCCGGCAGGACGGCGAGGAGGTCTTCCGGGAGGCCAGGAAGTCCTTGCGGATCCACGATCTGTGAGGGGCCCGGGAGCGGCGGGGCGTTCTGCCAGCAATCACTGGCGGATTCCGTGAAAAGGGGTTACCGCCGGGTATACGTCCGGCCGCTCCGGGCCGTACGCTCGGTCCCATGACGGTCTCGCAGGACGGCAACAGCGCTACCCGGACCAGCACGCGCCCCGCGCCCGGCACAGGTGAGGCGGGCAACCCGGTGGCACCCGCCCCCGCCGGCGCCCGCACCGCCGCCGACGTGGTGACCCCGGCCCTGGTCGCGGCGCTCACCCGCGGCGTGGTGGGCAGCGGCAAGACCCGCACCAGCTCCCCGCTGACCGGCTCGGAGCTGGCCGAGCTGCCCGAGTCCACGCCCGAGGACGTGGCCCGGGCCTTCGAGCGGGCGCGGGCGGCCCAGCGGGCGTGGGCGGCGACCCCGGTACGGCAGCGGGCCGCCGTGCTGCTGCGCTTCCACGATCTGGTGCTGGCCCGTCAGTCCGAGGTCCTCGACCTCATCCAGCTGGAGACCGGCAAGGCCCGGCTGCACGCCCACGAGGAGGTGCAGGCGGTCGCCGTCGCCGCCCGCCACTACGGCCGCAAGGCCCCCTCCTATCTGCGGCCCAAGCGGCACACGGGGGCCATACCCGGGCTGACGAAGGTCACCGAGCTGCGCCATCCGCGCGGCGTCGTCGGCCAGATCGCGCCCTGGAACTACCCCTTCGAACTGTCCGTCGGCGACGCCCTGCCGGCCTTCGCCGCAGGCAACGCGGTGGTCATGAAGCCCGACACGCAGACGGCGCTGACCGCCCTGTGGGCCCGCGACCTGCTGGTCGAGGCGGGGCTGCCGGCCGAGGTGTGGCAGGTCGTCCTCGGTGACGGCCCGGTGATCGGGCCCGAGGTCGCCGACCGCGGCGACTACGTCTCCTTCACCGGCTCCACCCGCACCGGCCGCGAAGTCGCCCAGCGCGCCGCGGCCCGGCTGGTGGGCTGCTCGCTGGAACTGGGCGGCAAGAACGCGATGCTCGTCCTGGAGGACGCCGACCTGGACAAGGCGGCGGCCGGCGCCGTGCGCGGCGCCTTCTCCTCGGCCGGGCAGCTGTGCATCTCCATCGAGCGGCTGTACGTCCACGAGGCGGTCGCCGACGCCTTCCTCGAACGCTTCCTGGCCCGGACCCGCGCCATGCGGCTGGGCGGTTCCCTCGCCTACGGCGCCGACATGGGCTCCCTCGTCTCGCAGCGGCAGCTGGAGACCGTCCGGCGGCACATCGAGGACGCCGTCGCCAAGGGCGCCACCGTCCTGGCGGGCGGCAGGGCGCGCCCGGACATCGGCCCCCTGTTCCACGAGCCGACGGTCCTGGAGGGCGTCGAGCCCTCTATGGCCGTCTGCGGCGAGGAGACGTTCGGTCCTCTCGTCTCCGTCTACCGCTTCGCGGACGTGGACGAGGCGGTCGAGCTGGCCAACGCGACCTCCTACGGCCTCAACTCCAGCGTGTGGACCGGCAACGGCAGGCGGGGCCGCGAGATCGCCGCCCGGCTGCGCACCGGCACCGTCAACGTCAACGAGGGCTACGCCTCCGCCTACGGCAGTGCGCAGGCCCCCATGGGCGGAATGGGCGACTCGGGCCTCGGCCGGCGGCACGGTTCGGAGGGCATCTACAAGTACACCGAGCCGCAGACGGTGGCGCACCAGCGGGTGCTGCCGATGGCGCCGTCGCTGGGGATGAGCGACGAGGCGTACGCCGCGTTCATGTCGCGTTCCCTCAAGGCGCTCAAGACGCTCCGCTTCCGCTGAGCGCGGTCCCTCCACCGTCTTCGCCCCGCCGCCGTTCCGGCGTCCGTGAGCACTTCCGTGAGCACTGTCGTTCCGTCATCGCAGAACCGGAGGTACGCGTGTCCCAGCACAGCCCTGCCCGACAGCGGGCGGACGCAGATCCGTTCGACTACGACGTGCTGGTCGTCGGCTCCGGTTTCGGCGGTTCTGTCGCGGCGCTGCGGCTGACCGAGAAGGGTTACCGGGTGTGCGTGCTGGAGGCGGGGCGCCGCTTCCGCCGTGAGGAGCTGCCCAAGAACTCCTGGGACCTGAAGAACTTCCTGTGGGCGCCCTCGCTCGGCCTGTTCGGGATCCAGCGCATCCATCTGCTCGCGAATGTCATGATCCTGGCAGGTGCCGGGGTGGGCGGCGGCTCCCTCAACTACGCCAACACCCTCTACGTGCCGCCGAAACAGTTCTTCGAGGACCGCCAGTGGGGACACATCACCGACTGGCGAAGCGAACTGGCGCCCTACTACGACCAGGCCAAGCGCATGCTCGGCGTACGGCTCAACCCGACCACCACCCCCTCGGACGTCCACCTCAAGGCCGCCGCCGACCGCCTGGGCTACGGCGACACCTTCCATCTGGCGCCCGTCGGCGTCTTCTTCGGCGACGGCGAGGACGGCGACGGCACCGCGCGGACCCGGCCCGGACAGCAGGTGCCCGACCCCTACTTCGGCGGCGCCGGCCCCGACCGCACCGCCTGCGTGGAGTGCGGTGAGTGCATGACCGGCTGCCGCCGCGGCGCCAAGAACACCCTCAACGAGAACTACCTGTACCTCGCCGAGCAGGCCGGCGCCGAGATCCGCCCCCTCACCACCGTCGTCGGCATCCGCGAACGCACCCCGGGCAACGACGAGGACGGGTACGAGGTGGCCACCGTCCGCACCGACCGGCGCCGCGCCCGCCCCCGCGTCCTGCGCGCCCGCCGCGTGGTCCTGGCCGCCGGCACGTACGGCACCCAGAAGCTGCTCCACCGCGTCAAGGACGCCGGCACCCTGCCCCGCATCTCGCCCCGCCTCGGCGAACTCACCCGCACCAACTCCGAGGCCCTGGTGGGCGCCCAGACCGTCCCGCGGCGCTACCGGCGCAAGTGGGGCGAGGCCGCCGAACTGGACTTCACCAAGGGCGTCGCCATCACCTCCTCCGTCCACCCGGACGCCCACACCCACATCGAGCCGGTGCGCTACGGCAAGGGCTCCAACGCGATGAGCGCCCTCACCACCCTCCAGGTACGGCAGAACACCACGCTGCCCCGCGCCCTCGCCCATGTGCTGACCTGTCTGCGGCACCCCGCCCTCTTCGCCCGCTCGCTGTCGGCCCGCAAGTGGTCCGAGCGCATCATCATCGGGCTCGTCATGCAGACCCTCGACAACTCGCTGACCACCTACCGCAAGGACAAGGGCATCGGCAAGGGCATGCTGACCGCCCGCCAGGGGCACGGCGCGCCCAACCCCGTGCACATCCCCGAGGGTGCCCAGGCAGCGCGGGCCCTCGCCGAGGAGATCAACGGCTTCGCCGGCACCAACGTCGGCGAGCTGATGGGCACCCCGCTCACCGCGCACTTCCTCGGCGGCTGCCCCATCGGCGACAGCCCCGCGAGCGGCGTCATCGACCCCTACCACCGGCTGTACGGGCACCCGGGGATCTGTGTCGTCGACGGCTCCGCCGTCTCCGCCAACCTCGGGGTCAACCCGTCCTTGACCATCACGGCGCAGGCCGAGCGCGCCATGGCCTTCTGGCCCAACAAGGGCGACGCCGACCCGCGCCCCGCACAGGCGGACGCGTACCGGAAGATCGCTCCCGTCCCGCCGGTGCGGCCCGCCGTGCCCGACAGCGCGTTCGGAGCGCTGCGGCTGCCGCTGCTGCCGGTGCCCGAGGTCCCGGCGGCGAAGCAGCCCCCGGCCTGAGCCGACCCGCCCCCGGTCCCCGGGCCGGGGCGGCATGACGAAGGGCCCCGTGGCGCCGGCCGGGTGGAGACGGCAGCCGCGGGGCCCTTACTCAGTCAGCACCGGCGTCAGGGCAGCACCCGTGCTGAGGTGCGGCGCCGGGGGGAAGCGCCGCCGGACTGGTCGGACCAATGGCAGTGCCCTGCCGTGGTCCACCAGTGGTCCACGAGGGCGGAAGACCTGCGACCTGCTCCGCTGTCCGCATCGTGCTTGATGTGGTTCACCCCGCGCAACCGTTTCGACGGCGGGGGGTTTTCCAGGTTATGGAAAAGAAACCGTGAGCATCCCGGACGCACCGGGAAGACCGCCCCGCCATGGCGGCGACGGCGGAGGACCGCGGAGCGGCCGGCCCAGAGCGTCCCCGGGACCGGCCGCTGACGTGACCGGGCTGCTGTCCCCTGCCGTCCGGTCACAGCACCGGAGCGAGGTCCCACGACACCCGGCGTCTCCCCTCCCGGGGAGGACGGGCGCCTCATCGCTCCGGTGACGCCGCCCCGCTCGCCGCCGGGCGCCCGGCGGAGATCAGGGACACCGGGTCCAACGAAGCCCCACCTGGCCGGTCACGCGCCGTACGGGTGAGGGCACGGAACGCTAGTGACCCCGGCACAGCCGCAGCAGCGTCATCGCCAGGTCCCGGCCGGCGCCGCCCAGCTCACCGCTGTAGTGGTCGAGGATCTCCATCTCCCGCGTCAGGTGCACCCGGCGGCCACCCGAGGCGATCCGCACGCGCTGGATCGTCTCGGAGACCTCCATCCGGTCCCGGACGAGGGCGATGATGCGGGCGTCCAGCGCGTCGATGCGGGAGCGTTCCGCGGCGATCACCGCTTCCGGGTCCTGCTCGGGGGAGGCGGCGGGGTCGGCGACCGCCGCCGCGGTCGTGCCGGCGGCGTGGGCGGTGCTGGTCGGTTCGGGCATCGGCGTAGCTCCTCGGTTCGTGGAGCCCGCGCGGCCGGCGGGCCCGGAAAGCCGCCGGAAACACCGACGCCCCGGGCCTTGCCGGCCCGGGGCGCCTGGGAAGTCGTGTGTCTCTTCGGTCACACGAAACGGCCATGGCACCCGGCCGTGCCGGTGCCATAGGTAAACGCTCCGCTTCGTGAGATCACGGGCCCAGTATGCCACGCACCTCCCGGCGGCCCGGGCCCCGCGGCCGGGCGCATGGACGCCGTCGGGTGCACACGCCCGCGGCCGGGTGCGCGGGCCCGCCACCGGGCGTGCGCCCGGGGCACCCCGCGCCCGTACCGCGCGGAGCCCGCGCGCGGGCGGGACGGGTCCGGGGGCCGGGGGGCTTGCCGGGGCGGTCGGTATCATCGGGGGTGAAACCCCCTTCAGCGCCGAAAGGCATCAGCTTCGTGGCTTCCAACACGTCCGAGAGCAACGCCCCGGACACCGTCCTCGTCGTCGACTTCGGCGCGCAGTACGCCCAGCTCATCGCGCGCCGGGTCCGCGAGGCCCGGGTCTACAGCGAGATCGTGCCCTCGACCATGCCGGCCGCCGAGATGCTCGCCAAGAACCCGAAGGCGATCATCCTCTCGGGCGGCCCGTCGTCCGTGTACGCCGAGGGCGCCCCGTCGATCGACCGCGAGGTCTTCGAGGCGGGCGTCCCGGTGCTGGGGATCTGCTACGGCTTCCAGCTGATGGCGACGACCCTGGGCGGCACCGTCGACAACACCGGCAGCCGTGAGTACGGCGCGACGCCGCTGTCCGTCTCCAAGTCCTCCTCGACGCTGTTCGAGGGCACTCCGGACGAGCAGCAGGTGTGGATGTCGCACGGTGACGCCTGCTCGGCGGCGCCGGAGGGCTTCACGGTCACCGCCTCGACGAACCAGGTGCCGGTGGCGGCGTTCGAGAACGACGAGCGGAAGCTCTACGGCATCCAGCATCACTGCGAGGTGATGCACTCGACGTACGGCCAGCAGGTGCTGGAGCACTTCCTGTACCGGGGCGCGGGCCTGACCCCGTCGTGGACGACGGAGAGCATCGTCGACGAGCAGGTCGCGGCCATTCGCGAGCAGGTCGGCAGCAAGCGCGCCATCTGCGCCCTGTCCGGCGGTGTGGACTCCGCGGTGGCCGCCGCGCTGGTGCAGCGGGCCATCGGGGACCAGCTCACCTGCGTGTACGTCGATCACGGCCTGATGCGCAAGGGCGAGACGGAGCAGGTCGAGAAGGACTTCGTCGCCGCGACCGGTGTGCAGCTGAAGGTCGTGGACGCGGCGGACCGGTTCCTGGACGCGCTGTCCGGGGTCAGCGACCCGGAACAGAAGCGCAAGATCATCGGCCGGGAGTTCATCCGCGTCTTCGAGCAGGCCCAGGCCGAGATCGTCGCCGGCGCCCCGAGCGACGAGCCGGTGGCCTTCCTGGTGCAGGGCACGCTCTACCCGGACGTGGTGGAGTCCGGCGGCGGCACGGGCACGGCCAACATCAAGTCGCACCACAACGTGGGCGGTCTGCCGGAGGACCTGGAGTTCGAACTGGTCGAGCCGCTGCGGAAGCTGTTCAAGGACGAGGTCCGGATGGTCGGCCAGGAGCTGGGCCTGCCGGAGGAGATCGTCCAGCGCCAGCCGTTCCCCGGCCCGGGGCTGGGCATCCGCATCGTCGGCGAGGTGACCCGCGAGCGGCTGGACGTGCTGCGGGAGGCCGACGCCATCGCCCGCGAGGAGCTGACGGCCGCGGGGCTGGACCGCGACATCTGGCAGTGCCCGGTGGTGCTGCTCGCGGATGTCCGCAGCGTCGGCGTCCAGGGCGACGCGCGCACCTACGGTCACCCCGTGGTGCTGCGTCCGGTCTCTTCGGAGGACGCGATGACGGCCGACTGGTCGCGGCTGCCCTACGACGTGCTGGCCCGTATCTCGACCCGCATCACCAACGAGGTCGCCGAGGTGAACCGGGTGACGCTGGACGTCACCAGCAAGCCCCCGGGGACCATCGAGTGGGAGTGACCCCGCACTGAGGGACACCCCGCACAGACGTGACCGTTGCCCCCGCGCCCGTTCGACGGCGCGGGGGCACACGTGTTCGCGGACTGGGATACGGTGCCTGCGTGTCGGAGGAGGAGAGGGAGCGCCGGGATGCCGTGCGCGCACAGGTGGACCGGCGTCGGCGGCGCAGGCGCGTCGTCGCCTGGTGCGTGGCCGGCGCGGTGGTGCTGGGGATCGCCGGGTGGGCCGCCGAACCGTCGGTGCGGGACAAGGTCATCACCGCGCGGGCCTGCGACGGGGCGATACCGGACGGCAGCATGGACGTCCTGCGGGCCACCACGCAAGAGCCCGACGCGCATCTGACGGACCACACGACCGAGATCAGGCCCGAGTTGGGGCGCTACTTCTGCCAGGTCGGCAGCGGAAGACTGCGGGTGCTGGAGGTGCGGGCCTACACCAGGCGGGACGACATCGACCGGGAACTGGCCACGGAGTTCGGGGACGACGGCGGGCATCCGCGCGCGGCGCTCCCCGGCGGTCTGCCCGGCTTCGAGCGGAGTATCGCGGGCATCACGCTGATGCCTCCGTGCCCGGGGCGCGGCAAGGACGCGGCCGGGCACCCCGGACGGCTGCTGGTGGAGGTGCTGGGCGGATACCCGGCCCCCGCACACCAGTTGCTGCGCACCGGCGCCGCCGTCGCCAACAAGGCGGCCGAGCGGCTCGGCTGCGGTGGCAAGCCGCTGCCCGTCCCGGCGTCGGAGGCCGAGCCGGAGCAGGTGCGGCCCGCCGCCGCGGCCGGTACGTCGTGCGCGGCGCTGGCCGACGTCCGGCTGCCCGACCCCGTCTGGACGGCGGAGCTGCGCATCCCCCGCGGCCCGGCGCCGATGGCCAGTTGTGCGCTGCGCCGCCCGGGCAAGGACGAGAACGGCGAACCCCGCGACGCGGTGGTCCAGTTGTACGGCTACTACGGCGACTTCTCGCAGCGGATGGTGCTGCGGGCCGCACGTACGGACGGCGTCGCCGGTGACCGGGAGCGGACCGGCCCCTGGCTGACCCGGTCCGGCGGCTGGGCGCTCGCGCGCTGCGACGGCCAGACGGCGGCCTTCCAGGTGCAGGGCAGCCCGCGCGGCGGCGCGGAAGGCGACGAGAAGACCGAGGACGGACGGGACCTGCGCGACAAGCGGAAGCTGCGTGACCTGCTGGCCTCGTTCGCGAAGAAGGAGAGCGCCGCACGCGGCTGCGAGGACCTGCGGCTGCCGTCCGTGCGGTAGGGGTTCACGGCAGGCGCAGCTCGCGTACGTAGCGCGAATCCATGGCCACTCGGAGCTGTTCGGCGCTTCCCGCCGGGACACCGCGTTCCTTCACCCAGGCGTCGAAGACGGTGAACAGCTGGACCCTGCCGTCCATCAGCCGGCGTGCGGCCTTCTCACCGGTGCCCGCCGTGCGGTCGGGGCGGCGCTGGGCGAGGGTGGCGGCCGAGGGCCGGCTGCGCACCCGGTGGCCGGCCGGACGGTAGAGGCCGCGGGTGTGGCGCAGCACCGCGCGGTCGAACCCGGCCAGGGAGGGGGCGAGCCCTTCGTGGACGGCCTTGGTGCGGGAGGCCATCAGCAGGGCGACGAAGGCGGCGGTCTGCTCCAGTTCCGATTCGGTGGCCGTCAGGCCGTCCCGTGCCCGCTGGCCGGGCTCCTGGGCAGCGCCGGTGAGCCGTTCCAGGTAGAAGGCGTACCGGGCGCGTTCGGCGTCGTAGAGGGTGGCGAAGGCCCGGGGGTCGGCGGCCACGCGGCCGATCACCCCCCTGACCGGTTCGTACTGGGGGAAGAGGGCGTGCACGTCGTGGCCGTTCGGGAACGGAGTGGCCCAGTTGCCGCCGCCGTCCTCGTACTCGGCCTCGTCGTCGGTGACGGTGGGGTACTCCCAGTCGTTCGCTGTGCCGTGCGTCGTCGCTCTGGTGGTGTCCTGGATGTACGCGGCGAACATCAGCGCCAGGTACCGGTTCAGGCCGAGCGGGAAGTCCGGCAGGTACTGGTCGCGGCCCCTGCCGAGCAGCAGCACCGTCGCATGGGCGACCCGGGCGGCGCGTTCGGTGTGGGGGCGGGCCGGGATGTCGTCGTCACCCGCCTCCTCCGCGGTGCGTCCCGTGGTGGCGGCGACGAGGGCGCGGCCGGCGAGGTCGGTGCCGTCGGGGCCCTCGCACAACGGGTGGCCGCCGGGGCGCAGCAGGCGCTTGAGGGGGCCGGTGCGCTCCACGGTCTCGCCCGGGTCGAGGGCCGCGGCGGCGCGTGCCGGGTCGCGGGCCAGCGCGCGGGCGCTGACGGGGGCCTTGCGGCACTCGGATGCGCCGTCCCGCTCGGGCAGCAGGACGGGCACGAGGACGGCGACCACGGCCAGGACCAGGACGCCGGCCGCGACGAGGTACAGGGTGCGCCGGGAGGCGCCGCGTATCCGGTCGAGAGCAGGCACCGGGCGAGCGTACCGGGCCCGCTCGTTCAGGTGTGCGGAACGAGTCGCCGTGCTGCGGACAGGGCGGTGGTGCGGGCCCACGCGGTGCCGGTGCCGGGCGCCGCGAGCAGCAGACGGGTGCTCACGCCGTCCAGCAGGGCGAGGAGTTCGACCGCGCGGGCCGGCACCTCGTCCTCGGGCACGGCGAACCGCCCCTGGGCGACGCCCTTGGCCAGCAGGGCCGTCAGGTCACGCTGCCAGGCGTGGTCGAGTTCGTCCTGTGCCGCGCGCAGGTCCGCGTTGCCCGCGGTGCGGGCCCACAGTTCGAGCCAGAGCATCCAGCGGGGGTCGCGGGGGCCGTCGGGCAGGTATAGCTCGCAGAAGAGTTCCAGTTTGCGGGGCGCGGTCACCCTGCGGGTGAGCAGGGCCGCCCGCTTGTCGGTCAGCCGGGACTCGCTCCAGCGCAGTGCTTCGGCCAGCAACAGGTCCTTGCTGCCGAAGTAGTAGAGGATGTGGCCGCCGCTGGTGCCGAGCCGGCGGGCGAGCGCGGACATGGTGAGGGACGCCAGCCCGCTCTCGGCGATGGCCGTCATGGCCTCCTCCAGCATCCGCTCCCGCGCGATGCGGCCGTCGCGCCGTCGCGCCGCCTCAGCCACGTGTGCCGCCTCCTGCCGACCGGTCCGTGTCCGCCATGCCGGTCCGTGTCCGCCGTGCCGTCGTGTCTCGTGCTGTCGTGCCGTGCTGCCGGGCCGTCGAGCCGTGCCGACGCCGTTGTCGCGCCGGCGTCGGGCGCCGCCGTGCCCTCGTCCGGTGCCGCCCGGCCCGGCTGACGCCGGTGCGCCACTGTCGTCGGGCCGTCGGGCCGTCGGGCCATCGGGCCGTCGCTCCGCCGTCGGCCGGCCGTTGCCCCGTCGAGCCTATGACAACGGAATCCGTGCGATGTGCGCGAGGTGCCGCCGGGGTATTGACGCGGCCCGCTTCCGGGCGCCATCTTGAATGCCGTTCAAATTTTTAGAACGTCGTTCAAAGTCGGTCGGTGTGCGGCGGCGGTCCGGAGGGAGCGGGGATGGCGGAGGAGGGCACGCACGGGGCGGGCCGCGGACAAGGCGGGGCCGACGTGGTGACCGGGGCCCCGGGGGACCAGGCCTTCAAGGTCGAGACCCACGGCATCGACCCGATACCCGACGCGGAGCGGCACGGCGGCGCCCGCGACGTCTTCTGGGTGTGGTTCGGGTCGAACCTCACCTTCACCTACGTCATCAACGGCGCCCTGGCCGTGCTGTACGGGCTCTCCTTCTGGCAGGCGAGCGCCGTCGTCGTGATCGGCGGGCTGACCTTCTTCGTGATCAGCGCGGCCGGACTGAGCGGGGTGCGCACCGGCACCGCCACCCTCGTCATCTCACGGGCACCGTTCGGGGTGCGCGGCAATCTGCCGGCCGGCGTCCTCAACTGGATCGTCAGCATCGGCTACACCATCATCAACACCGTGGTCGGCGCCCAGGCGCTGGAGGCGTTCCTCGCCGACCTCGGCTGGCACGGCACCGGCCCCCGCACCCTGGCCCTCCTGGTCACCCTCGCCCTCACCTTCGGCGTCGCCACCTGGGGCCACGCCACCGTCCAGCTCGCCGAACGCTGGCTCGCCTACCTGCTCGCCGCCGGGTTCGCCGTCCTGCTCGTCCTGCTGCTGCCGGGTGCCGACTTCCACGGGCACGGCGGGGGAGCGGCGGCGGGCCTGTCCGGCTGGAGCCTGGCGCTCGTGGTCACGTTCGCCGGACCCTTCTCGTACATGCCGATGCCCGCCGACTACACCCGCTACCTGCCCAGGACGACCCGGCTGCGGTCGCTGACCTGGTGCGGGGCCCTCGGCGGATTCGTCTCGTCCGTCGGGCTGGGCATCGCCGGGGTCGCCGCCGCCACCCGTACCGACATGACGGACGCGGTGGCCGGCACCGAGAAACTGCTGCCCGGCTGGTTCCAGACGGCGTTCCTGCTGCTGGTGCTGGGCGGCTCGGTGACCAACTCGATCCTCACCCTCTACTCCTCCAGCCTCAACCTCCAGGTCCTCGGCGTCCCCTGGAGCCGGAGGGCGCTGATGATCAGCATCGTCGTCACCGCGCTCGGCTCCTACGGCGCGCTGTTCCTCGCCGACTTCACCGCCTCGCTCACCAGCTTCCTGTCCCTGCTGATCCTGGTGTTCGCGCCCTGGTCCGGGGTCTTCCTCGCCGACATGCTGCTGCGCCGCTGCCACTACGACACGACAGCGCTGCACGCCGGACGCCACGGCGGCTACTGGTACCGCGCCGGATACCACCCCGCCGGTATGACGGCACTGGTCGCCGGACTGGTCTTCGTCACGCTCACCTGCGACTCGGAGCTGTGGACCGGGCCGCTGGTGGCGCCCCTGGGCGGGGCCGACCTGACCGTGCTGAGCGCGGTCGTCTCCGGGCTGCTGTACGCGGCGCTGGCCCGCCACGTCCGCCCGGCCGCGCCCGACGGCGCCCCGGCCGCGCCCGCCGGCACCGCCGCGACGGGTGACGGCGCACCGGCCGCGTCCGAGGGCGTCCCCGCCGCGTATGACGGCGTACCCGCCGCGTCCCCCGCGCCCCGGGCCGCGCCCGCCGGGCGGCACCACGACTGACCACCGTCGGCCTTCCTCCTTCCTCCCGTACGACACCCTCATCACTGGAGAACACCGCGATGTCCCGCACCACCCCCCAGCAGCCCGCAGGCCCGGCCGACCTCGTCGTCCGCGCGGCCCGCGTCCACACCGTCGATCCCGCACTGCCGCGGGCAGAGGCGTTCGCCGTCCGGGACGGGCGGATCGTGTGGCTGGGTGACGACGCCGACGCGGCGGCGTGGACCGGCGAGGGCACCGAGGTCATCGACGCGGGCGGCCGGCTGGTGCTGCCCGGCTTCATCGACGCGCACAACCACGTCCGCCTCGGCTCCGACGACGCCTGCGTCCAACTGGCCGGCGTCCGCACCCTCGACGGCATCCACCAAGCCGTCCGCGACTGGCACACCGCCCACCCGGACGCCGAGTGGATCGAGGCCGAGGCGTTCGACTACTCCGCCATCCCCGGCGGCCGGATGCCGCGCGCCACCGATCTGGACCCGGCCAGCGGCGACACCCCCGCCTTCGTCCTCAGTTACGACGTGCACACCGCCTGGCTCAACACCGCGGCCCTGCGCCGGCTGGGCATCACCGCCGGCCGCACCAGCCTGCCGTTCGGCGAGGCCGAGACCGACCCGGCCACCGGCGAACCCACCGGCTTCGTCAAGGACTTCGCCGTCAAGGGGCTCTCCCGCGAGGGGCACCGCGCCCTGCGCGAGCTGGGGGTGCCGTGGGCCTCGCCGGACCGCCAGTACGGCAGGCTGGTGCGCAGCCTGGACGACGCCATCCGGTTCGGCATCACCACCGTGGTGGAGCCGCAGAACTCCCTGGACGACCTCGCCCTCTTCGACCGGGCCCGCGCCGAGGGGCGGCTGCGCTCCCGGCTGGTGGCGGCGCTCTTCCACCCGCGCGGCACCACCGACGCCGACCTGGACGACTTCGCCGCGGCCGTCGAGCGGTACGCGGCCGACGGTGACCGCATCCGGCTCGGGCCGCTCAAGCTGTACATCGACGACGTGGTCGAACCGCGCACCGCCGCGCTGCTGCGCCCCTACGCGGGCTGCGCCCACCACCGCGGCGAGACGTTCTACCCGCCCGAGGAGTTCGCCGGGCTGCTGGCCAAGCTGGACGCGCGCGGCTTCCAGTGCTTCGTGCACGCCACCGGCGACCGGGGTATCCGCACCGTCCTGGACGCGGTCGAGCACGCCCGCGCCGTCAACGGGCCGCGGGACGCCCGGCACCAGGTCGTCCACGTCGAATGCCTGGACGCGGCCGACGTGCCCCGGTTCGCCGAACTCGGCGTCGTCGCCTGCATGCAGCCCCGGCACTGCGCTCCGGAGATCGCCGGACCCGGCAAGGACTGGGCGGAGAACGTCGGCCCCGAACGGTGGCGCAACGCCTGGCCGATGCGCAGCCTCCACGAGGCCGGTGCCACCCTCGCCTTCTCCAGCGACTGGAACGTCGCCGAGATGGACCCGATGGTCGGCATCTACACCGCCGTGACCCGCCGCCCCCTCGCCGGCGGCGAGCCGTGGCAGCCGCACGAGACCGTGGACGTCGCCACCGCCGTGCACGGCTACACCATGGGCTCCGCCTACGCCAACTTCCTGGAGACGGACCGCGGTTCCCTCACCGTCGGCAAGCAGGCCGACTTCGTGATCCTCTCCCGGGACATCCTCGCCTGCGAGCCGGAGGAGATCCCGGACACGGTCGTCGAGCTGGCCGCGGTCGCCGGCCGCCCGGTGCACCGCGCGGACTGACCGGGCGGCGGCCGTGCGCCGTCGCACCGCAGGGGCGGGGACCGTACGGGGAGGTCCCCGCCCCTTGTGCTCTCGTGAGGCGCGGGGCGGTTGCGGGACGGTTGCGGGTGTGCTGCGCGATGTAGTACTTCTTATACATGAGCGAGCAGGTGCACAACAGGCTGGCGGTCGTGCGGGCGGAACGGAAGGTCTCCCGCCAGGAGCTGGCCGCAGCGGTGGGCGCGCACTACCAGACGATCGGGTACATCGAGCGCGGGCAGTACAACCCGAGCCTCGACCTGGCCCTGCGCATCGCCGCCCACTTCCGGCTCCCGGTGGAGGCGCTGTTCTCCCTGGAGCCGTTCAGCCCGCTCACGGACGAGGTCTACGGCCCGTCCGGCCGCACACCGAACACGGGGAGGACGCCGCGATGAGCACGAGCACACCGGCCACGCGCTATGACAAGTGGCTGCTGAAGACCATGAACGACCAGCGCGTCAAGCGCTACCACGCCACCCGGGGAGCGCGGCGCCGCATCGTCGCCGCGCACATCGCGGTCACGGCGGCCGGACTGGCGGGCATGGTCGCCTCCTACCTGACGTCCTCGCCCTGGCCGCTGGTGGTGCTGCTCATCGCCCTGGTGGCCTGGATCCCGCTCACCGGCATGCTCAACTCCATGACGCGCGGCCTGCTGGAGCTGCGCTCCCACCTGCTGGACGAGCGGCAGCTCGCCGAGCGCGGCACGGCCCACGCGACGGCCCACCGCATCCTGTTCTGGCTGCTGACCGCCGAACTGCTGGGCTTCTGGGTGGCCGGCGTCGGCTACGTGCCCATGGCCGACCTCGCCGTACCGCTGGCCGCCAGCCTCCCGCTGCTGTGGGCCCTCCACCGGCTGCTGCCGCTGTGGATCGCCGCGCTGCGGGTGCGGGACGAGCCGGAGGACGACGAGTGGGACGAGGCCGCGACAGGGGCCCCGTCGGCCGCCTGACAGCTGCCCGTGTCCACCGGACGGCGTATCCCCGGCGGTCCCGGGTGCGCCGTTCGGGCGGACTCGCCCGCGCCGCGCCGCCCCTCCCGGGTGCTTGAGGGTGCCGGTGCTACGCAGGGGATATGCGATCTGATTGTCATATCTTCACTCGCAGGAGGCTGCTGTGTGCCGGCCTCGGCGTCGGGACCACGGCGCTGGCCGGCACCACCGTCGGTGTCCTCGCAACCCGCGACGACACCGGATCCAGCACCCGCGCCGCCTCCGCCGCGGGCGGCGGCCACCCCGCGGGCGGCACCGCCCACAACTCCCGCACCGCACACGGCGGAACCGCGCCCGAGGCCGCCCACCCGCCCGGCGCGGCCGACAGCTACCGGCTGCGCCCCCTCGCCGGCGAGACCTCCATGGGCCCGCCCACCGTCCGGCCCCCGGTCCGCACCCAGGCCGAGACGACCCTGCCGGGCACCCACGGCCGGCGCGTCCTCGCCCTCACCTTCGACGACGGGCCCCATCCCGAACACACGCCCGCCCTGCTGGAAGTGCTGCGCCGGCACGGCGTCCAGGCCACCTTCTTCGTCGTCGGCGAGAACGCCACCGCCTTCCCCGGACTGCTGCACGACATCGCCGCCGACGGCCACGTCATCGGCAACCACACCTTCAGCCACCGCCAGCTGACCCGGCTGCGCACCGCCGACATCGAAGCCGAACTCGGCCGCACCAGCGACCTCATCGACCGCGTCCTCGGCGTCCCGCCCGCCTGGTGCCGCGCCCCCTACGGCGACTGGCACGGCCCCTCGCTCGAAGTCTGCGCCCGGCTGGGCATGGAACCCATGGGCTGGTCCATCGACACCCGCGACTGGGCCCGCCCCGGCACCACCAGCATCGTCCGCGCCGTCACCGGCCAGGCCACCCCCGGCGCCATCGTCCTCCAGCACGACGGCGGCGGCCCCCGCGCCCAGACGGTCGCCGCGGTGGACCGCTACCTGCCCACCCTCCTCGCCCGGGGCTACACCTGCGTCCGCCCGCAGGTGTGAGACCCGCCGGACCGCGAGGCGGTCTCGCGGGTCACACCAGCCGGCGGGCCGTCGCCCAGCGGGTCAGTTCGTGCCGGTTGGACAGCTGGAGCTTGCGCAGCACCGCCGAGACGTGGGACTCGACCGTCTTGACGGAGATGAACAGCTGCTTGGCGACCTCCTTGTACGCGTAGCCGCGGGCGATCAGCCGCAGCACCTCGCGTTCGCGCTGGGTGAGGCGGTCCAGGTCCTCGTCCACGGGCGGGGCGTCGGTGGAGGCGAAGGCGTCCAGCACGAAGCCGGCCAGGCGGGGGGAGAAGACGGCGTCGCCGTCGGAGACGCGGAAGATCGCATCGACCAGGTCGTCACCGGTGATGGTCTTGGTGACGTAACCGCGCGCACCGCCGCGGATGACGCCGATGACGTCCTCGGCCGCGTCGGACACCGACAGCGCGAGGAACCGTACGGGGGTCTCGGGGTCGCCCATCAGGGAGGTGCAGCGGCGCAGCACCTCGACGCCGCCCCCGCCGGGCAGATGGACGTCGAGCAGGACGACATCGGGGCGGGTGGCCTCGATGACCGTCACCGCCTGGTCGACGTCACCGGCCTCGCCCACCACGTCCACGCCCGTCTCGTCGGTGCGGCCGATCTCCGCCTGCACGCCCGCGCGGAACATGCGGTGGTCGTCCACCAGGACGACCCGCACCCGGCGGCCCGCGTCCGCCCCCGTGCCCTGCTGCCGGTCCGCCGCACTCGTCTCGTCAGGTCCGTCCGTCACGACTCCGCCGCCCTCTCCATCTCCAGTTCGACCTCGGTCCCCTCACCCGGTGCGGTGCGCAGCCGCGCCGTGCCGCCGTTGCGCCGCATCCGGCCGATGATGGACTCGCGTACGCCCATCCTGTCCTCCGGGACGGAGTCCGGGTCGAAGCCCGGACCGCGGTCCCGCACGGAGATGAAGACCGTACGCCCCTCCACCTCGGCGAAGACCTGGACGGCGCCGCCCTCGCCACCGTACTTGGCGGCGTTGACCATCGCCTCACGCGCCGCCTGGAGCTGGGCGCCCAGCGCCTCGTCCAGGGGGCAGTCGCCGACGCAGACCACCTCGACGGGCACCCCGTGGTGATCCTCCACCTCGGCGGCCGTGGCCTTCACCGCCTCGGCGAGGGTCTGCGGCTCGCTCTCCTCCTCGGCCGCCGTCCGCCCGGCGGCGTCGGCCGGCTTGTAGAGCCAGGCGCGCAGCTCCCGCTCCTGCGCACGGGCCAGCCGGGCCACCTCGCGGGGCTTGTCCGCGTTGCGCTGGATGAGGGTGAGGGTGTGCAGTACGGAATCGTGGACGTGCGCCGCGACCTCGGCGCGCTCCTGCGCCCGGATGCGCATCAGCCGTTCCTCGGACAGGTCCTGCATCATCCGCACCAGGTAGGGGCCCGCCATCAGGGCGATGCCGACCAGTACGGCCAGTGCCGCCTGGAGGACGGAGCCCAGATGACTGACGGAGCCCTGCACGACGACGATGCCGGTGACGCCCGCGGCGACCAGCGCCACGCCCGCCGCGCTGCGCACCAGGGGCAGCAGCCGGGCACGGCGGCCGACCTCGACCCAGTGGGCGCGGCGGGAGTTGTCCGCCTGCCGCCACACCAGGGCCACACCGATGCCGATCAGCACAACGGGCCACAGATAGGTGTTGGCGGCGCCGAACTGGAGGTTGTCGGCCGTCACGAAGATCGCCACGATGAGCGCCAGCACCGCGAAGAGCTGGCCCTTGTCGGGCTTGCGCAGGATGCGGCGGCGCAGCCCGTCCGGCCCGGCCACCGCCTCGGTCAGCCCGGCGGTACCGGTGCGGTGCCCCGCGCCCACACCGCCGGTGCCCAGCGGTACGACGAACCAGAACGCCGCGTACAGCAGCACCCCCAGCCCGTTGGCGACGCTCAGCGCGATGAAGACGATCCGCACCCACGAGACGGGCAGCCCCAGATGTCCCGCGAGGCCGCGCGCCACGCCGCCCAGCATCCGGCCCTCGGCGCTGCGGTAGAGCTTGCGCAGGGGCGGCTCGTCGGCGGACGGCTCCGCGGACGCGTGGCCCTGCGGGGGCGCGTCCACGGGGGGCGGGGCGGGCGCTGTCATGCTCCGATCGTCACATGTCCCGGACGGGCGGACATCAGGGTCGAGCCCTGAGCCGCCCCCGAGCCGCCCCCGGGGAGCGGGCGCCGATCTCAGGGATCGCTCCGGGTAGGGCCCCGATGCCCGCCCGTACCGGGGGCGCGACCATAGGCGTATGAGCGAGGAGGAGCAGCGCGCTGCGGGGCACGCCGGGGCCGCGGGCGAGGGCACCGGGCAGGGTGCGGGGCCCGCGGCTGACGGGTCCGGCGGGACCGGCGGGAAGCCCGGGGCTCCTGGGACTTCGGGAGTTTCCGGGGCTTCCGGGGCTTCCGGGGCGCGCGAGGGCGCCGGCCAGGGCTCGGCCCAGGGGGCGGAGCCCTCCTGGGGCGCCCACAACCCGCCGCCGGGCGCCGCCAAGGGCCAGCCGCTGCGGCGCAGCCGTACCCACAAGATCGCGGGCGGCGTGTGCGGCGGCATGGGCCGCTACTTCGACCTCGATCCGGTGATCTTCCGGGTGCCGCTCGTCGTCCTGTCGGTGGTCGGCGGGCTGGGCCTCGTCTCCTACGGCTTCGCCTGGCTCCTCATCCCCGCCGAAGGGGAGAGCCAGAACGAGGGGCGGCGGCTGCTGTCCGGACGGGTCGAGGGCAGCTCCCTCTCGGCCGTCCTGTTCGCCCTGGTCGGCTGCGGGCTGTTCCTGGCCTCGCTGGGCAACCGCAGCGTGCCCTACTCCTTGCTGCTGATCGGCGCGGTGGCAGGCGCGGCGTACTGGTCGCAGCACCGGCGGCAGGCGGAGGCGGCCGGCGCCGAAGGGGCACAGGTCGATCCGGCGACGGCGCACGCTGTCGCCGACGCGCCCCCCGAGACGCAGGCCCCGCCCGTACCCGCGCCCGCCTCCTGGTGGCGGGAGCCGCTCACCAAGGACGGCGGCGGACACCGCCCCCTCGGCCCCTGGAGCCAGGCCGGCGCCGCCACCGGCTACCTGTGGGGCCCGCAGGACGCCTCCCCCCTGGCTGCGCCGTCCGGCACCCCGCAGGGGCCCGGCGGCACCACACCGGCGGCGCGACCGGGCGGCGCCGCGCCGGGCGGTCCGCCCGTACGCCCCGGCCAGGGCGGCTTCTCGCTGGGCGGCCTCACCTTCCTCGGCGCCGTGCTCGCCGGCGGCGCCGCCACCGCCGCCTTCTGGAGCACGCACCCCCTGGCCACCACCCTCACCGTCGGGCTCAGCTGCGCCCTCGCCGTCCTCGGACTCGGCCTGGCCGTCAGCGCGTTCGTCGGCCGTACAGGACCTGGCACCATCCTGTGCCTCGTCCTGACTGCGGTCCTGCTGGCCGGTGCGGCGGCGCTGCCCAAGGACATCAGCACCAACGTCCGCGACACCCGCTGGGTGCCGACCGGTGTCCAGGAGGTCGAACAACGCTACGCGCTGGGCACCGGCAGAGGCGAACTCGACCTGCGCGAGACGGGGCTGAAAGCAGGCCGCACCCTGCGCACCAGCGCCCGGGTCGGCGCCGGGGAACTGACGGTCGTCGTACCCGACGACGCGGCCGTGAAGGTCACCGCCGACGTCGGGATGGGGGAGACCCGGTTCCCCCGCGGACTGGACGGCGACGGCAACACCGTCTTCGACAGCTCCGGCGGCATCGGGGAGACCCGCAGCCTGACCCTGCGGCCCTTCGACGGCGCCGACGCCAAGGGCACCGTCGAACTGCGGCTGAGCGTCGGGGTCGGCCGCGTCGAGATCGTCCGCCGGCTCCCGTCGGGCGAGCGTTCCGACCGGCCCGAGCCCCCGGACGCCCCCGCCCCCGCGGCACCCACCGGAGCGCCCGGGGCCGGCGAATCCCGCGACAGCGACACCGAACAGGGGGCGCAGCGATGAGGCACCGCTTCGAACCGTCCCGGTTGCTGCTGGGCTGCGCCATGCTCGCCATGGCGGCCCTCTACCTGCTCGACGCGGCGGGCGAGGTGCACATCCCCTTCTGGGTGATGCTCGCCGTGCTGCCCGTGGCCCTGCTGCTCGCCGGCAGCGCGGCCCTGGTCACCTTCCTGGTACGGCGCGCACTGGGACGGCGCCGTGAGGCCCGCGGATGACCGGCCCGGCGGCGGGCGGGAACGCGGGCGGTGCGGGAGCCGCCGGCGGGGGCGGCGGGCTCCGCGGGGCCGACGGCGGCACAGCTAAGTGGCCGCCCGGTGCCGCCCCGCATGCGTGCGGCCTCCGTTCAAGTTGCGGGTGCTGCTTGGGCCGTGGACCCGGGTGCGGCCTTCGCTGAAGTTGCGGGTGCTGCTTGGGCCGTGGACCCGGGTGCGGCCTTCGCTGAAGTTGCGCGTGCTGCTTGGGCCGAGGGCCCGGATGCGGCCTTCGCTGAAGTCACCCACGCTTCCTGGCCCGAGGACCCGCGTGCTCCCTCACCGGAAGATCTGGTGCCCCTTGCGGCGGCGCCGCACCGCCAGCAGCGCGTCGAGCGACAGCATGGGCGCCCCCGCGAGCAGCAGCGGCAGCCAGGCCATCAGATACGGCAGATCGTTGCCGTAGTAGTACGGTTCGCTCGCCCAGCTGACCGTCAGCCACAGGCACAGCGACAGAAGCGCCCCGCCGGCCGCCGCCACCCGGCTCCACAGTCCGCACAGGGTGCCGAGCCCGACGGCGAGTTCACCCGCCGCGAGGGCCGTGCCGAACCCCTGCGGGCTGTGCTGCGCCAGTTCCACCAGCCACGGCGCGGCGGCCGAGTGGTGCGCGGCCTTCAGCGTCCCGGCGAACGACCCGGGCCCGTCACCGGTCAGGAATGCGGGATCCGTGAGCTTGTGCAGTCCCGCGTACGAGAACGTCACCCCGAGGAAGAGCCGCAACGGCAGCAGCGCGTACCGCGAGGCGAGCCCGCGCACTCCGACCGGCGCTCCGGCGACCGGGCCCGGAAACCCGTGCACGGCCCCTGTCGCCTCGTCACCGTTCCGCCCGGACACAGCCATCTCGCCGCTCCCGCCTTCCGCTGTCGCGTTCGATGTGCGGGGGCGATTCTTCTCATATGGTGCGCACGGCTGGCAAGTGCGCCCGGCACGTGAGGGCGCCGCGCGGAGGTGACTTGCCCGCGCGACGGTACCCCGGCGCGGCGCGTGGTGCCCGCGCACGGCGCGCGCCGCCGCCTCAAGGCGCGGTCGGCGGTTCCGCCGCGTACGCCTCGTGCAACAGCCGCAGAAAGCCGGGGGCGTCGGGCAGGGAGACGGTACCGACGCGGTGCACGGGTACCCCGGGCGTCCAGGAGTTCATCACCACGGCGCCCGACAGCGCGGGCAGATCGGCGAGCCGCACCTCGCGGTCCCGCTGGGGCACTCCCATGGCGTCCAGCCTGCGGCGCAGAATGCCCATCGTCGTACCGGCCAGCATGTCCGCGCGCGGCCACACCACCCCGGTGCCGTCCCAGAACGCGAGGTTCCAGATCGTCGCCTCGCTGAGCCGGCCGAGCGCGTCCACGAAGGCCGCGTCGTCGAAACCGTCGGCGACGGCCTGCCGCAGGAAGTACGTCTTGGCGACCTCCCCCACGTGCTTGACCGTCGGGAGGGTCCGCTCGTACGGGACGGCCGCCAGGGCGAGCGGGCCGGCGGGGCCCGACGCCGGGGGCCCTGTGCGCACCAGCAGATCCGGCGCCCCCGTCCGCTCCGCGGTGAACTCGCCCGCACGGGAGGAGACCGTCACCGTCACCGAGACGTCCGCCGGGCCCGCGGCCAGGGCCGCGCGGAGTGCCGACCGCACCTGTTCGTCCGGCAACGCCTCGCCGAACAGCCGTACCGACGCCGTCCGCAGCCGCTCCAGATGCAGATCCAGCCCCCGCAGCCGGCCCCCGCGCACCTGAGCGGCCGTGAAATGCGCGTACCCGGCGAACGCCAGCGGAGCCAACTCCTCAGCGCCCGCGACCCGGCCGTTGTGCTGCACCGTGAAGAACGACATGACCCACTCCCTGCTGTGCACCACGGCCACCGCCACCGGAACCGTGGAATGAGCACCGATGCGGGGACGTTAGGGCCTGCCACCGATGTGAAGGTCAACCGCGGCGGGAGAGGGCATGCTGATCGGGGAGTTGTCCCGGCGCACCGGCGTGAGCACGCGGCTGCTGCGCTACTACGAGGAACAGGGGCTGCTCACGCCCGGACGCGGCACCAACGGCTACCGCCACTACGGCGAGGACGCGGTGCTCACCGTCCAGCGGATCCGCGTCCTGCTGGGGGCCGGGCTCACCACCGAGGTGATCCGCACAGTACTGCCGTGCGTCCGCGGCACGGGGACCGGTTTCGAGTGGTGCACAGAAGTGCGCTCCGTGCTGGAGGGCGAACTGGCGAGTATGGACGCCCGCATCGACGCACTGCGCCGCAACCGCGACGCCGTCGCCGCCTACCTGGCGCAGCCCGCGGACGGCGCTTCGCGAAACGAGGCTCCGTAGGACGGCGCCCCGCGAGACCAGGCTCCGCAGGACGGGGAACGGCTGGGGCTCACTCCGCCACGTCGATCGGATAGCGGTTCGTCTCCACGCCCGCCGCCGTCACCACCTGGACCTCCACCCGGCCCGGCTCGACCTCCACCGGGACCGGCACCGTCAGCACCGTGTCCGCGGGGCTGGTGAAGCCGCCCGTCACCGGGATCAACGGCGCGTGCACATGGACGGTACCGATCCGCACCACCACGCGGGCCAGCCGGTCGGGGGCCTGCGCGCCCGCCGGCACGAAACCGGCGCCCCGGATCTCGATGTCGTCTCCCGTGCGGATCGGCGCGTGCAGGTCGCCCATCTCCCGGGCCCGTACCACCGACAGCACCACAGGCCGCCCGCCCTCCGCGTACTTGCCCGCCAGATACGTCGCCGCCGAGACGACCACCAGCAGCGCCAGCCCCCACGGCAGATCCGGCAACTGATCCGGCTGCCGGGCCAGCCGCACCGCTGCGAAGACCACCGCGACCGCGCTGATCACCACGTACTGCACGTCCGAGAAGGCGCCGCGGCCCGCGTCGTCCGTCAACAGGTCCGCCGCCCGCGGCCGGTCGGCACGCACTTTCTGCAACCGCCGCGCGTGCACCCGCACGGTCACCGTACGGCGCACCACGACGGCCACCGCGCACGTCAGCGCCAGCACCGTCACCACACCGGCGCCCCGCGCCAGATCCAGGCCCGCCAGCAGTGCACGGCGCTCGTCGGGGCCCGGCACGGCGGCCAGTTGCACGGCCAGTACGAGCACGGCGAACACCGACAGCAGCACCCACGCGGCGGCCACCGCGCGGGATGTCGACAACCGGTTGTCCTCCCCGATCACCGGCGCCAGCACCCCGCCGCGCCTCCGGTGCAGCCAGGCGGCGGCCGACAGCAGCACCGCCGAGACGGAACCCGCCACCAGGCCGGCCGTCCGCCCCACGGACCAGCCGGACCCCAGGGCGGTCAGCAACTCGACCAGCAGCAGAACGCCGACCGCAGCCCAGACGGCCGCCACGGTGCGCCGCCACAGATTCGTCACCCAGGCGTCGCCCTCCGCGCGTCCCCGCTCGGCGACCTCGCGGGCCGCCTGCGTCAGCTCGTCCGACACCCACTGCCGTGAGGCGCCCGCCGAGTGCGCCAGTCCCACCGGGACCCCGTCCCCCGCCGCCAGCGCGTCCCGCCGCCGCTCGAACGCGGCCAGAGCCACCCGGTACCCCTCCCGCACCCCGTGCGGACAGTTCTCGCACCGGCACACGGCGTCCCCACCGGAACGGTCCTCCCACGCGGAGTCCGCGCCCCGCCCGTGCCCCCCGATCACCCCGTGAGAGGCGGGGGAGCGGTGGTGCGGGACCGGCCGGTGGGGCGGAACCGGGGAGTCCGTGTGGTGGGCGTCGTCCGACGGGCGGGAGTGGTCAGACCGCTGGGACGGCGCCGACTGGCGGGAGGGGGCTGTCTGGTGGGCCGACGCCGACTGGTGGGACGGGGCTGCGGGACGGGACGGGCCCGCCGCGCGGGAGGGGCTCGTCCTGGGGGAGACGCCCGGCTCCTGGGACCGGCTCGCCCTGTGCGACGGGCTCGGCTCCTGGGCCGGACCCGGCTTCTGTGCGGAGGTCGCCTTCCGGGGAGGGGCCTGCTTGGGTGCGGAGCCCTTCGGGGCCGTGCCCTTCTGTGCCGGACCGGGCTGCTGGGTACTGGGCCGCTGCGGACCGGGCTGCTGGGGGGACGACGTGCGCTGTGCGGGCGGCGTCCTGTCGGTCTGGGGCGTCGTCCCGTCCGTCCGCGGCGCCCCGTGCGGAGGAGACGACGACGCAGACGGGGACGAGGGCGAGGACGGGGACGACGACGGGGAGGCCGGAGCGGCCGTCCGAGGTGACGGCTCTTGGGCGGACGCGGCGGACGCGGCAGACGCGGCGGCCGTGCGTCCGGTCGCACCGGCTTCCGGACGACGGAGGCGCCCGGACTGTGGCGGCTCCATCCGGCGGTGACCGGCGGTTGGCGTCTCCCGGGCGGTACGCGCACCGGGCACCCGCCCGGCAGCACCACTGCCGGCCCCCGCCCCGCTCGCACGGCCCGTACCGGGGCCGGTCCCGTCGCCCGCCTCCGGGCTGGTGTCCCGGCCGCTCTTCCGGCTGGTGCCCCCGCCGGCCGCCCCGCTTGTCCTTCCGCCTGTCTCTCCGCTCGGCCCCAGCCTCCCCTGGCCCCGGTTCGGTCGGCTGTCCTCCGGCCGACGGTCACCGTCGGGTACGCCGCCGGGGGTGCCGTCGTCCGTCCTGTGCTCGCCCCGCGGATCGGGGCCGGTGCCCTTGCCGTCGGCAGGGTGACCGTCCGCGGGGTGGCCGTCGGCATCGCGTGCGGCGCCGTCGGCTGGGGAAGCGCTGTCCGTGCGGGCGGCGCTCCGTGGCGCGGTGCCGTCCGGGCGGGGCGTGCCCTGCGTCCCGGAGGGCCCCTCCGGGACGGAGAGCGGGCTGTCGTCCCCGCGCGCACGCCGCGTGCCGCCGCGCGGGCCGTCCTCGTCGTCCGGGCCCTTCGGACCGTCCTGAGCCGTGTCCACGGCCACTGTGCCACCCCGCCTCTCAACTTGCGTTCGCTGGAAGGGGATTGTGCCCTACCTGTGCGGGCCCCCGGTGCGGGGTACGGCGTCGGCCGGACGATCCCGGTGGCCAGGGGAGGGCGGGCGCCGCAGTCTGTGCCCCTGTGAGTGAGCGGGGGAGGCCCACGGGGTTGACGCGGGCGGGCTCCCGAGGCGCAGGGCCGGGGTGGCCGCGCCGACCGGCGGGGCGCGGCCACCTACGGGGACGCTAGGCGCAGTGGCAGGGGGAGGCGGCGCGGTGACCGGAAGTGTCCGTCACTGTGCCGCGGGTGAACGGCCCTGCTCGGATGGGGAGCACCACCGACTGTGCCGCGCCATGGCCCGACCGGTACACAGTGGGTCTCGACGGGGAAGCCAGGGGTGTGCTAATGGTGCGAAAATCGCCCGGATACGCTCACCGGCATGGACGTACTCATCAATGTCTTCGTCGGCCTGCACATCATCGGTATCGGCGCTCTCTTGGGCGGCTTCTTCACGCAGATGAAGGCGATGGGCAAGGGTGAGGCCCGGATCGCCCCGGGCATGTTGCACGGGGCGCTGACCATGCTGGTGACCGGCGTCGCCATGATCGGCCTGCACCAGGCCGACGACAGCCCGGTGAACAACATCAAGATGGCGGTCAAGCTGGCCCTCCTCGTGGTGATCCTCGGCATCACCTATGTGAAGCGGGACGACGAGAAGGTGAGTACGCCGCTGTTCGGCGCCGTCGGACTGCTGACGATGATCAACATCTTCATCGCGGTGCTCTGGGTCTGAGCGCGGGCCCCGACAACGGGGTCGGAACAGACCGGGCCGGAACGTCGCACCCCGGCCCACCGGACGGGGTCTCCGGTGGGCCGGGGTGCGGTTTTCCACAGGGCGTGGGCGCTGTCGGCGCGGCGGCCTAGACTCGTACGACGATGAGCAGCCTCTTCGACGACAGCTTCCTGGCGGACCTCGACGGCATGAGCCCCGAGGGGGAAGCGCCCCCGCCGCCCGAGGACCCCGAGGACCCCGCCGAACACCAGGGCCCCGAGGAGGAGATCCCGGACGACCTCTTCCAGGGCACGTTCGCGGGTTCCGGCGCCGCCGGGCGTGACGCGTATCACCGCGACGGCGCCCCGCGCTCCGTCGTGGACCCCGCCGCCCTGCTGGAGGGGCTGAACGAGCAGCAGCGCGACGCCGTGCTGCACGCCGGCACCCCGCTGCTCATCGTCGCCGGTGCGGGCTCCGGCAAGACGCGGGTGCTCACCCACCGCATCGCCCACCTGCTGGGCGCCCGGAACGTCCACCCGGGCCAGGTCCTCGCCATCACCTTCACCAACAAGGCGGCGGGGGAGATGAAGGAGCGCGTCGCCGATCTGGTGGGGCCGCGCGCCCAGTCGATGTGGGTGTCCACGTTCCACAGCGCGTGCGTGCGCATCCTGCGCCGGGAGAGCAAGAAGCTGGGCTTCACCTCTTCGTTCTCGATCTACGACGCCGCGGACTCCAAGCGCCTGATGGCGCTGGTCTGCCGCGACCTCGATCTGGACCCCAAGCGGTTCCCGCCCAAGGCGTTCAGCGCGAAGGTCTCCAACCTCAAGAACGAGCTGATCGACGAGGAGGACTTCGCCGCGCAGGCGAGCGACGCCTTCGAGAAGACCCTCGCCGAGGCGTACACGATGTACCAGGCGCGGCTGCGCGAGGCCAACGCGCTGGACTTCGACGACCTGATCATGACGACGGTCCATCTGCTCCAGGCGTTCCCCGACGTGGCCGAGCACTACCGGCGCCGTTTCCGTCACGTCCTGGTGGACGAGTACCAGGACACCAACCACGCCCAGTACCAGCTGGTGCGGGAGCTGGTCGGCACCGGTCAGGAGCAGGCCGAACTGTGCGTCGTCGGTGACGCGGACCAGTCGATCTACGCCTTCCGCGGCGCCACCATCCGCAACATCCTCCAGTTCGAGGAGGACTACCCGAACGCGACGACGATCCTGCTGGAGCAGAACTACCGCTCCACGCAGACGATCCTCTCCGCCGCCAACGCGGTCATCGAGCGGAACGCCGACCGCCGTCCCAAGAACCTGTGGACCAAGGCCGGCTCCGGCCCGAAGATCACCGGCTATGTCGCCGACACCGAGCACGACGAGGCGCAGTTCGTCGCCGACGAGATCGACCGCCTCGGCGACGGGGACGGCGAGGGCGCCGAGGGGACGGGCGAGTCCCGGGTGCGGCCCGGTGACATCGCCGTCTTCTACCGCACCAACGCCCAGTCCCGCGTCTTCGAAGAGGTCTTCATCCGCGTCGGCCTGCCCTACAAGGTCGTCGGCGGGGTGCGCTTCTACGAGCGCCGCGAGGTCCGCGACATCCTGGCGTACCTGCGGGTGCTGGCCAACCCGGAGGACGCGGTGCCGCTGCGCCGCATCCTCAACGTGCCCAAGCGCGGCATCGGCGAGCGCGCCGAGGCCATGATCGAGGCGCTGGCCCTCCGCGAGAAGATCACCTTCCCGCAGGCGCTCGTGCGCGTGGACGAGGCGTACGGCATGGCGGCGCGCTCCGCCAACGCCGTCAAGCGGTTCAACGCGCTGATGGAGGAGCTGCGCACCGTCGTGGAGTCGGGTGCCGGCCCGGCCACGGTGCTGGAGGCGGTGCTGGAGCGTACGGGCTACCTGGCGCAGCTCCAGTCCTCCACCGACCCGCAGGACGAGACGCGCATCGAGAACCTCCAGGAGCTCGCCGCCGTCGCCTTGGAGTTCGAGCAGGAGCGCGGCGGGACGGAGGACGAGCCGGCGGGCACCCTCGCCGAGTTCCTGGAACAGGTCGCCCTTGTCGCCGACTCCGACCAGATCCCGGAGGAGGGCGACGACGACGGCGTGGTCACGCTGATGACCCTGCACACCGCCAAGGGCCTCGAATTCCCCGTCGTCTTCCTGACCGGCATGGAGGACGGCGTCTTCCCGCACATGCGGGCCCTCGGCCAGACCAAGGAGCTGGAGGAGGAGCGCCGGCTCGCCTACGTGGGCATCACCCGCGCCCAGGAGCGGCTGTATCTGACGCGTGCGTCGATGCGCAGCGCCTGGGGCCAGCCGTCCTACAACCCGCCCTCCCGGTTCCTGGAGGAGATCCCGGCCGAGTACCTCGACTGGAAGCGGACGGGCAGCGGCGGCCCCGCCGGGGTGCCGTCCGGGGTCGCCGCCTCGCTCTCCTCGTCGGCCGGCGCCGCCGCCCGGCGCGGCGGGCCGTCCGGTTTCGCGACGCGGCGCACCACGGACCGTCCGGTGGTCTCCCTCCAGGTCGGCGACCGCGTCACGCACGACAGCTTCGGGCTGGGCACGGTGCAGGCCGTCAAGGGCAGCGGGGACAACGCCGAGGCGACCATCGACTTCGGCGGCGACAAGCCCAAGCGGCTGCTGCTGCGCTACGCGCCGGTCGAGAAGCTCTGACACGTGGTGCGTGCCGGGCCCCCGCCCTCGGTGGGCGGGGGCCCGGCACGGCATCCGGCATGAAGGGGCCCGCCATGTGCCGGGCGGCCCGGCGTCAGCTGATGTTGAGGCCCTTGCTCTGGAGCCACGGGATCGGGTCCACCGCCGAGCCGCCGCCCGGCCGGACCTCGAAGTGCAGATGCGGGCCCGTGGAGTTGCCGGAGCTGCCGGAGTAGGCGATGACGTCGCCGGCCTTGACCGAACCCGAGCGGATCTTGTTGCTGCTCAGGTGGCAGTACCAGGTCTGCGTGCCGTCCTTCGCGGTCACGATGGCCATGTTGCCGTACGAGACGTCGTACTTCGTGGTGACCGTGCCGTCCGTGGCCGCCGACACCGGGGTGCCGTAGCTGACGGGGAAGTCGATACCCGTGTGCACCGACATCCAGTTGACACCGGCCTGGCCGTACCGGGCGCTGAGCGTGTGGTCCTTGACCGGCAGCACGAACTTGGGGCGCATCGCCTCCTTGCGCGCCGCCTCCCGCGCCTTGCGCTCCTTCTCGGCCTGCTGGCGCTCCTTGAGGTCGATGCGCTCCTGGGTGCGGCTGGCCCGGTCGGCGAAGTCGTCCGCGTCGGCGGACAGGCTCGCCAACTGGGTGTCCAGTTTGCTGTTGGCGTTCGACGGTTTCACCGGGGCCGCATCCGGTGCCGCGACCGTGGTGGTGTTGCTGTCCTTCGAGCTGTCGTCGCTGCTCAGCACGTTGGCCGCCGCCGCACCCGCGACACCCATCACGGCGACCGACGGGACCGCGACGGTCATCAGCGCCCGGCGGCGGGAACGCGGCTTGGGGGAGCGACGGCGTCCACGCGCGTGCGGGCCGCCGACGGCGCCGACGGTGACGGGGCCGTCCGCGTCGAGCGAGTCCGAGCCGTACGCGTCCGGCGCGGCGTCTTCAGCGTTCTCGGGGTTCCCGGAGTTCCGGGCGTTCGGGGTGTTCTGGGCGTCCCCGGTGGTCTCGGGGCCGTACCCCTGGCCGTGGAGGTCGTCCTCCTGGGACAGGGCCGAGAAATCCCACTGTGCCGTGGTCTCCTCGGCGAACTCCCGCCGCCTCTCGTACTCCTGGTCGTGGGCGGGGGCTTCGCCCTGCACCGGGCCTGCGGGGTCGAAGCCGCCGAAGTCCTGGGTGCCGAAGTCCTGGGTTCCGGGCTGGGCCGCGTAGCCGCCGGGCTGCTCGTACCCGTTGTATCCGGCCTGCTCATAGGCGGCGTAGCCCTCGTAGCCCTCCTGGGCCTGGTGCGCGCCGGGAAGGTGGGGGGACGCCTGGGCTGTGTGAGCCGCGTGGTCCGCGTGGGTGTCCTGGTGCTCGTAACCGTAGGCGGCGCCGACGCCCTGGCCCCCGTTCTCCCACGACGCGGTGTCCCAGCCGGCGGTGCTCCACTCCTGGGTGGCGGCCGTGTCCCAGCCGCCGTTGCCCCAGGAAGAGCTGTCCCAGGCGGCGGACTCCTGCATGCCTTCGGCGACACCGAAGGTCCACTGGGCGGTGCCGTCGTCGGCGGCCGAGTAGCCGAAATCGGCCTGTCCGGGCTGCTGCTGGGCCGGAATGTTCTGGGCGGTGGCCTGCTGTGCGTAGTCGGCGGTGTCCCAGGTGGCCGTGGCCTCCCAGGCGGCCGTGGCCGGGTAACCGCCGGTGTCGGTCCCGGGCAGGCTGCCGTAGAGGGGGTCCGTGTTGCCGTGGGCGGCGTACGTGCCGTCCGGGGTGCCGTAGGCGTCGGCGGGGTACTCGCCGGGTGCGGCGGGGGAGTATGCCTCCTCGCCGTACGCGCCGTACGCCGGCTGCCCGTAGCCCCCGCCGTAGGCGGCGTAGGCGTCGGGCGAGAAGCCGGAACCGGAGTCGTCGGGACTCGGGACTCCCGACGGATGACGGTCGTTCACCACCAACTTCTCTTTCGCCTCGGCGACAGGGGCGGAGCAGTGCGGCGACTGTACCCGGCGGTATGCGACGGCGACAATCTACGGGAGGTTTTAGCCGTTGCGGAAAAGGGCAATCGGCCGCCTTTCGGCGGACTACGGGCAGGTGACAGCAGCCGAGTTCGATGGATGTTCGAAAAGATGAACGTTTCAGACGACACCGCTTCCCCGCTGTCACCCCCAGCCCCGGTACCGCTCAACTCCTCGTGCATGACGGGGGAAAGCGCTCATCGCGCCAGCAGCCGCACATGCCCGGCATCGCGGCACAGGAAGCGGAAAGAGCCGCAGGTCGGATGGCCGTCCTGGCGAAAAGCCGGACGGAAGCGCCCGCCATGGGAAAGGCATGCGGAAAACGGAATCCGGAAACGGTGAACGGCGGGCAGCCGGCGCGACCGGCCGGAAGGCCGACGGCGAGGCGCCCGGACCCCGTTCCGTCAACCCTCGCCGCGCCGGTCGGACGGGGCGCATCGGATGCGCGGAGAGGAGTGCGGTACGGCCGGCTGCCGGTGCCCGCCACGGCGCGAGGTGCGGGGCGGGGGAGCGGGGGTGTGGGAACGGGGGCGCGTCGCAGCCGCACACACCACGTGACCCGGCGGGTTCCGCGTGTGATTTCCCCCTCCCTTCGCCGCGCGGGACGGGACGGGTGCGGGATGCTGGGGATAACGTGCGTTCACATCCCCCAGGCCCGGCACCAGAACCGAACCGGCCGGGAGGTCGTCACGAGGAGGCACTGATGGTTGTGTCCGGTCCGATCCGCGTGGTCGTCGCCAAACCCGGCCTCGACGGCCATGACCGCGGCGCCAAGGTCATCGCCCGCGCCCTGCGCGACGCCGGTATGGAGGTCATCTACACCGGGCTCCACCAGACCCCGGAACAGATCGTGGACACCGCCATCCAGGAGGACGCGGACGCCATCGGCCTGTCCATCCTCTCGGGCGCCCACAACACCCTCTTCGCCCGCGTACTGGAGCTGCTGCGCGAGCGCGACGCCGCCGACATCAAGGTCTTCGGCGGCGGCATCATCCCCGACGAGGACATCCCGCCGCTCAAGGAGCAGGGTGTCGCCGAGATCTTCACCCCCGGCGCCACCACCGGCGAAGTCGTCGACTGGATCCGCACCCACGTGGGCCCCGTCGCCGCCTGACCCCTTCCGCGGGGCGCGCACCGGTCATGCGGGGTGCGCTGTGGTTGCGTTCCGGGGGGATGGGCTCCGCGTGGCGTTGGCCGTGGTCGGTCTTCCGATGCGTTGCGGGGGGCGGGCCCGCCCCGTGTTTTCAGCGGTCGGTTCCTGCTGCGTTTCGCGGGCGGGTCCGCGTCACGTTCCAGGTGGGGAGCCACGGGCTTGTACGGGGCGCTGAGGGCACGTTCCGGGGTGGGGCCGCGCCGCGGTCGCCTCGGTCGGATCCCGTCATCTCCCGCTGGGCGGGTCCCCGTCGCGCTCCCGGCGTGCGCGGTGCGCGACGGTCACGTCCGGGGGCCGGTCAGCGTCGTGCTCACGGGCGGCCGGGGTCCGTCCCGTTCCTCTCCGGCCGGTCCGTGACCGTTGCCGCAGTCGGTGTTGTCACGCTCCGCGCAGTCGGTGTTGTCACGCTCCGCGCGGTCGGTTCATGTCATGTTCCGCGCGGTCGGTCCGCGTCATGTTCCGCGCGGTCGGTTCCATCCCCTTCCGCTTGGCTGCTTCCGTCGTGCTCCCGCAGCTCGGCGAGCATTGCCGACCGCAGTCGCAATGTGGCCACCAGCCGCTGGAACGACTCCGCCCAGTACGCTCCCGCGCCCGGCGACTCGCCCTCGCGCTCGCCGGGCACGGCGGCCAGCGGCGCCAGCCGCTCCGCGTCCGAAGGGTCCAGACACCGCTCCGCCAGGCCCATCACCCCGCTGAAACTCCACGGGTAACTCCCCGCCTCCCGGGCGATCTCCAGCGCGTCCACCACCGCACGCCCCAACGGCACCGGCCACGGCACCCCGCACACCCCCAGAATGCGGAACGCCTCCGACAGACCGTGCGCCGCGATGAACCGCGCCGCCCACGCGCCCCGTTCCTCCTCGGGCAGTACCGACAACAGCTTCGCCGGATCGCCGGGTCCCTGTGCGAACGGCTCGGTGGGCTCGCCTATCAACGCCCGCGCCCACTCCGCGTTCCCCTGCCGGACGGCAGCCCCGCACCACGCCGCGTGCAGGTCGTCCCGCCAGCCGTCGGCCACCGGCAGTGCGACGATCCGCTCCGGAGACAGCCCGCCCAGCCGCTCCTGCCACACGCCCAGCGGCGTCGCCTCCACGATCTGGCTCAGCCACCAGGCCCGCTCCCCGCGACCCGTGGGCGGCTTGGCCATGACACCGTCACGCTGCATGTCGGCGTCGCACTCGTGCGGTGCCTCCACCACGATGCCCGTGCCGCCCACCCGGTCCAGCGCCACACAACTGCGGGCCCGCTCGGCCATCCTGGCCGCCAGCGCCGAATCCGGCAGCGTCGCCAGCAGCTCCGCCGCCGTCGCCCGCACCGTACGGCTGCGGTCGGACAGCGCACGTTCGAGGAAGGGCTCGTCCGCAGGACCCAGCCCCTGACGCAGCGCGTCGAGGAACATCAGCCTGTCCTCCGCCCGCTCCGTCCGCCACGTCGAGGCCAGCAGCCGCAGCCCCGCCGCCGGGTCCCGCCGCCGCACGGCCGACAGCAGCGCCATCCGCTCGGCGAACAGGCCCTCCTGCCACAGCTTGTCGACCGCCTCCGGCTCCTCGTCCGGCAACTGCTGCCGCACCCCGTCGCGCAGGGCGAACTTCCAGTCCGGGTTGTACCGCGCCAGCCACAACGCCCGGGGCCCGGCGAACGCCAGCGTCTCCGCCCGCAGATCCGTGCGGGCCCGCGCCGCGTCCAACAGGGCGGGCAGCAGGGCCGCCGGAGCACGGTAGCCCTGCGCGTTCGCCTCCGCCAGCCACTGCGGCAGCAACTCCCCCAGGTCGGGGCCCGCCGTACGCCGCCCCGCCGAGCCGGTCTGGCCGGCGCCTCCCGCACGGTCGGCCAGCAGTGCGGCCAGCCGCCGTTCGGCCGCCGCCGGCAGCGGCGTCCTGGTGTCCTCCGGCGCGGGCACCGGGCGCCGGCCGGGGACCGCGGGGCGTGCTCCCGCCCGGCGGCGCACCGTCTCGGCCGCCGCCTTGTCCAGCAACGCCCGCACGCTGCCGCCCGGCGGTCGCCGCCGTTCGGCTCCCAGCAGCGCGGCGGCGACCAGTTCCCCCCACTCCTCGCCGGAACCCCCTGATATCCGCCGCCCGCCTGCACCGTCCGGCCCATCGCCCTGGCGGACCGGTCCGCCTGCCGCGCGGACCGGCCCGCCTGCCGCGCGGACCGGCCCGCCTGCCGCGCTGTGCGTGTCGCCCACCGCGCGGTGTCGCTCGTCCGGTGTGCCGTGCGGAGCATCCGATGCGCTTACCGGTCCCGTCGCCGCGCCGCCGTGTGGACCTTTCGCCGCGCCGTGCAGGACGGCCGGTGCGTCTTCCGGTCCGTTGGCCGCTCCGTACGGGGCGCTCGGTGTGCCCGGTGCGCTTTCCGGCTCGTGGGCCGGCGCCGTCCCGTTCCCTGCCGCGTTCGTCATGCGTGTCCCCCGCCTCGCCCCTGCCGTCTCCGTCCCGTCCACCGCGTCCCGCAGCGCCTCACCCGGCACGCTTCGTGTCGCCTCGGCCGGTGCGGCCCGCCGACCGCCGGCCGGCGGCATGTCTCGTCCCCTCCCGGCCGGCACGCTTCGTGGCTCCCCTCCCGGCACGTCTCGTGCCTCCGCTTCCGGTCCGCCCATGGCGGTCCGTTCGCCGCCGGTCGCCGGCCCTCCCGTCGTCGTCACAGCGGCACCGGCTTTCCGTCGCTCCATGCGGCGTGCGGGACGAAGCCGCGGTGGCCGCACTCGCCGAAGACCGTCAGCGGGCCGTCGGCGGACATGGCCAGCAGCCTCCACATTGCTCCGGCGGCCGTCCCCGGCGCGACGGGCACAGCGTGCTCCTCCGAGGCGGCGGCCAGCTGCCAGACCGGCTCGCCGAGCGGACCCGACGGCCCCGCCCCCGACTCCGGCGGCACCGGGACCACCTCCCGCAGCACGCACGGCCAGCCCTCCAGCCACGGGTCGCCGCGCAGCGCCGCCGCGTACGCCGCCAAGGCGTCGGGTATGTCCTCGCCCGGCGGCACGAAGCCGGGCAGCGGGGGCCCGTGCCGCTCACCGAGCGCCGCCCGCAGCGGACTGCCGCCGCGGTAGAACGCCAGCTCGGCGTCCAACGTCGCCCCCACCGGCAGCGCCAGTTCGGGGGCCCGCCCGCTCACGCCGTACGAGAGCAGCAGCGCGTGCCGGCCGGAGGCGCGGCCGTACAGCCAGATACGGCGGACCGTCAGACGGCCCTCGTCCGTGTCGTGCTGGGCGAGCACCAGCCACTCGTCCCGCGACAACGCCGTCTCGTCGTCGAGCAGTTCCGCCGCCTCGACCGTCAGGCCCACCCGGGAGCGGACCGTCTCGGCGAGGGGCGCGGGCAGCGCGCCGGCGCCCGCCCAGCCGCGGGCCAGCAGATGCAGCAGCGCGCACTCGGCCAGCAGCCGTCCGGGCCAGCCCTCGCCCGAGCCGACGACGGCCCCCAGCTCCCGTATCCGGCCGGCCAGGCCCGGAGCCTGCGCGTCGACCATGCGGGCGGCCATCTCCTCCCACGGCGCGTACCCCGCCTGTTCCGCGCCCGCGAGGCCGCCGCGCAGCAGGTCCGCCAGCCGCTGTTCCAACTCCTCGGTGCCGGCGGTGACACGGGCCGCCCGCTGCTCCGCACGCCGACGGGCGGCCTCGGCCCGCGCGCCGCCGCCCCCAGGCCCGCCGGCCCCCTCGGCGGTCCCCTCCGCCCCGGCGTCCTGCCCCGTTCCGGCTCCGGCCGCCGGGGCGGCAGCCTTCGCCTGCGCCTTCTTCTGCGCCCGCTGCCGGCGCCCCTCCAGCCACTCGCCCGCCCAGTCCGGTGGCGTGCCGCCGTCCGGGACGGCCGTCTCGTCCTGCGCCCACAGCAACAGCAGCGCCAGCGCGTGCTTGCAGGGGAACTTCCGGCTCGGACACGAGCATTTGTAGCCGGGGCCCTGGCCCCCCTCCATGTCCACCACCGTCTGGTACGGCTTGCTGCCGCTGCCCTTGCACAGCCCCCACACCGCGCCGTCACCCGCCCCCGCGAGGGACCACGGACCGGGCGTGGCCAGCTTGCCCCCGGCCTTGCGTGACGCCGCGTCTGGCGCCAGCGCGCTTACCTGCTCCGCCGTCCAGCGGACCGCTTGTCCACCCATGCCCGAAACGGTAGGCGCGGGCACTGACAACGCCCCCTCGCTCGCCGCCCAACTCGTCGTCACCGCAGGTCAACACGGGTTCCGGGGCGATTGTCAGTGGCGGGGTGCACAGTGGTTCACGGATCGGCCGGGCGCCGCGGCGCCGGGGTCTCTTCCTTGGCCCCATCCATGTCTTCTTCCGTTGTCGAGCCCTGCGCTGAGGGGGAGTTGTGACCGAGAGCCATGACGCGGAGCAGGCTGCGCTGCGCCCGCACGCCGAGGACGCCTTCGCGGACGAGCTGGCGGCACTCGCCGAGGCCGACGACCGTCCGCGGCCCGCGCGGTGGCGGCTGTCGCCGTGGGCGGTGGCGACCTACCTCCTCGGCGGTGAACTGCCCGGCGGCAAGGTCATCACGCCCAAGTACGTGGGGCCGCGCCGCATCATCGAGGTCGCCGTCAGCACCCTGGCCACGGACCGGGCGCTGCTGCTCCTCGGCGTCCCCGGCACGGCCAAGACGTGGGTGTCGGAACACCTGGCGGCGGCCGTCAGCGGGGACTCCACACTGCTGGTCCAGGGCACGGCCGGCACGGCGGAGGAGGCCATCCGCTACGGATGGAACTACGCCCAGCTGCTCGCCCAGGGCCCCAGCCGCGCGGCGCTGGTGCCGAGTCCGGTGATGCGGGCGATGTCCGAGGGCATGACGGCACGGGTCGAGGAGCTGACCCGTATCCCGGCGGACGTGCAGGACACCCTGATCACGATCCTGTCCGAGAAGACGCTGCCGATCCCCGAACTGGGCGAGGAGGTGCAGGCGGTCCGCGGTTTCAACCTCATCGCCACGGCCAACGACCGCGACCGGGGGGTCAACGACCTGTCCAGCGCGCTGCGCCGCCGCTTCAACACGGTGGTGCTTCCACTGCCGGAGACGGCCGAGGCGGAGGTCGAGATCGTCGCACGCCGGGTCGGGCAGCTCGGCCGCTCCCTGGACCTGCCGCCCGCGCCCGAGGGGCTCGACGAGATCCGCCGGGTCGTCACCGTCTTCCGCGAGCTGCGGGAGGGCGTCACCGACGACGGCCGCACCAAGCTCAAGTCCCCCTCGGGCACGCTGTCCACGGCCGAGGCCATCTCCGTGGTCACCGGGGGCCTCGCGCTGGCCGCGCACTTCGGCGACGGGGTGCTGCGCGCGAGCGACGTGGCCGCGGGCATCCTCGGCGCCGTGGTCCGCGACCCGGCATCGGACCAGGTGATCTGGCAGGAATACCTGGAGGCGGTCGTGCGCGAGCGCGACGGCTGGAAGGACTTCTACCGCGCCTGCCGAGAGGTGTCCGCATGACGGCTGTGCGCCAGGAGGCGGCGGGCCCCCTGCTGCTGGGGGTGCGGCACCACGGCCCCGGCTCGGCCCGCGCCGTACGGGCGGTGCTGGAGGCGTACGAGCCGCGCTGTGTCCTCATCGAGGGGCCGCCGGAGGGGGACGCGGTGGTCGGGCTGGCGGGGGACGAGGCCATGGTGCCCCCGGTGGCGCTGCTCGCCCACGCGGTCAACGAGCCGGGCAGGGCGGCCTTCTGGCCACTGGCCGAGTTCTCACCGGAATGGGTGGCGATCCGCTGGGCCGTGGAACGCGGCGTGCCCGTCCGTTTCGTCGACCTGCCGGCGGCCCACACGCTCGCCATGAGCGAGGGGGAGGGCGAACCGCAGGAGGAGGGGGGCAAGACGGTCCCCGGCGGCACCGACGGGGGTGGTGCCGCCGGGGACACCGGATCGGGAGCGGACGCCGACGGGGGAGTGCCGCAGCCGGGGCGGTCGGAGGAGGTGCGGCTCGACCCGCTGGCGGCGCTGGCCGAGGCCGCCGGCTACGACGATCCGGAACGCTGGTGGGAGGACGCGGTCGAGCACCGCCCAGGGCACCCGACCGGGGGCGGGGGCGGTGCGGTGGAGGCCGCCGCCGAGGGGGACGCCGGGAGCGGCCCGGGCCGGTACGGGGCGGCTGGGGGCGGGCACGGGGCCGCCCCTGACGGCCCGCACAGCGATGCCTACGGCGACCCGTACGAACCGTTCGCCGCGCTCGGGGAGGCCATGGCCGCACTACGGGCCGTGCACGGGGACGGCGGACACCACCGCGATCTGGTGCGCGAGGCCCATATGCGGCTGCGGCTGCGAGAGGCGCGCAAGGAGTTCGGGGACGCGGGCGTCGCCGTCGTCTGCGGAGCCTGGCACGTGCCGGCGCTCGCCGAAGCGGTCACCGTGACGGCGGACCGCCAGGCGCTCAAGGGCCTGCCCAAGGTGAAGACGGAGGTCACCTGGGTGCCGTGGACGCACAGGCGACTGGCACGCCAGTCCGGATACGGGGCCGGAATCGCCTCGCCCGGCTGGTACGGGCACCTGTTCTCCGCGCCGGACCGGCCGGTGGAACGGTGGCTGGTCAAGGTCGCCCAACTCCTGCGGGAAGAGGACTGGTCCGTCTCGTCCGCGCATGTGATCGAGGCCGTGCGGCTCGCCGGCACCCTGGCGGCGATGCGTGGCCGCCCGCTGGCCGGGCTGACGGAGACCACGGACGCGGTCCGCGCGGTGCTGTGCGAGGGCTCCGACGTCCCGTTGGAGCTGATCCGCGACAAACTCGTGGTCGGTGACGTGCTGGGCGAGGTCCCCGAGGGGGCACCGGCTGTACCGCTCCAGCGGGATCTGGCCCGCCAGCAGCGTGCCGTCCGGCTGAAGCCTGCCGCGGCCGAGCGGGAAGTCGACCTCGACCTGCGCAAGGAAACCGACACCGCGCGCAGCCGGCTGCTGCACCGGCTGCGGCTGCTGGACATCGGCTGGGGCGAGCCCGTCCGCTCCCGCACCGCCAGCACCGGCACCTTCCGGGAGAGCTGGCGGCTGTGCTGGGACCCAGAGCTGTCCGTCAGAGTGGCCGAGGCCGGGGTGTGGGGCACCACGGTCGAGGCGGCGGCCACGGCCAAGGCCCGGTCCGCGGCGACCGACCGGACCGACTGCACGCTCGCGGACATCACGACACTGGCCGAACAGTGTCTGCTGGCCAATCTGCCGGACGCGTTGCCCGTGGTGATGCGGGTGCTGGCCGACCGGGCGGCGCTGGAGTCCGACGTGGGCCACCTCGCCCAGGCGCTGCCGTCGCTGGTGCGCACCCTGCGCTACGGCGATGTGCGGGGCACCGACGCGGGGGCGCTGGCCGCGGTCGCCGACGGGATGGCGGAGCGGATATGCGTGGGGCTGCCGCCGGCGTGCGCGGGCCTCGACGACGACGGCGCCCGCGCCATGCGCACCCATCTCGACGCGGCCCACCAGGCGGTCCAACTGCTCGCCCGCGACGAGCGGGACATGACGGGGGACGGCGCCGACGCGGGGAACGGCGAGGGCACCGGGGCCGATGGCCTCGTGAGGGCCGACGGTGCTGCTGGGGCTGATGGTGCCGACGGCAACGATGGCGGCGCTGCGAACGCTGGCGACGCCGGGAACCTTGGCAGCACCGGCGCGGGCGGCGTACCCGGCGGGCGGTGGCGGGTGGACGCCGGGCTGCTCGGCAGATGGCGGGGAGTGCTGCGGACGCTCGCGGAACGGGACCGCATACCGGGCCTGCTGCGGGGGCGCTGCGCCCGGCTGCTGCTGGACGACGGCCAGTTGACGGACGACGAGGCGGAGCGGCTGATGAGCCTCGTCCTCTCGCCGGGTACGCCGCCGGGTGAGGCCGCGAACTGGATCGAGGGCTTCCTGACGGGCGGCGGGATGCTGCTCGTCCACGACGGGCGGCTGCTCGCACTGGTCGACCGGTGGCTGACGGGTGTCCCGCAGGACGCGTTCACGGACGTGCTGCCGCTGCTGCGGCGGACGTTCGCGGAGTTCGAGGCCGGGGTGCGCCGCACACTCGGCGAGCTGGTCCGGCGTGGTGCGGGGGCCGGCCCGTCGAGCGGGACCGACACGGGGGACGGGCTGCCCGGGTTCGGGCCCGGGCTCGACGAGCAGCGGGCGGAGGCGGCGCTGGAGACGGTCCGGCTGTTGCTCGGCGCACCGGACGGTGTTGGGGGCATGCCGGACCACCGAAGCCCGTACAGCGCGTCGCGGGCGGACACCTCCCCGGCGGACACCTCGCGGGCGGCCACGGCGCGGAACGCAGGGCACGGCATGGAGGAGGCGGCGACGCGGGGCGCGGGACACGGCGGCGGGCAGACCGTGGGGCGGGGCGCACCGCGCGGCACTGGGCGGACCGCGACGCGGAGTGCGCGGGACGGCGGGCGGGAGGCGCCGCCCGAGCGGGGGCCCGAAGGGGAGTACGAGGGGGAGCACGGGGTGAGGGAGGTGCACGCATGACGGTGCGCGAGGAGCACGAAGTGGCGGCCACCGGCCCGGAGGCCGAACGGCTGCGGCGCTGGCGCCTGGTGCTCGGCGGGGGCGCGGCGGACGGCACCGGCTGTTCGCTGGGTGCCTCGGACAGCGGTATGGACCGCGCGCTGGAGGCGGTCTACGGGGGTGACGGCCACGGCGGCGGGAGCGGCGGTGCCCGGGGCGGTGGGCGGCCGGGCGGCCGGAGCGGCGGTCTGGGGGCCTCGGCGCCGCACGTCTCCCGCTGGCTGGGGGACATCCGTACCTACTTCCCCAGTTCCGTGGTGCAGGTGATGCAGCGGGACGCGATCGACCGGCTGGGGCTCTCCTCGCTGCTGCTGGAGCCGGAGATGCTGGAGGCCGTCGAGCCGGATGTGCATCTGGTGGGCACGCTGCTGTCGCTCAACAGGGCGATGCCGGAGACCAGCAGGGAGACGGCGCGGGCTGTGGTGCGCAAGGTCGTCGCCGAGCTGGAGAAGCGGCTGGCGGCGCGGACCCGCTCGACGCTCACCGGGGCACTGGACCGGTCCGCGAAGGTGAACCGGCCCCGGCACCGGGACATCGACTGGGACCGCACCATCCGCGCCAACCTCAAGAACTATCTGCCCGAGCAGGGGACGATCGTGCCGGAGCGGCTGATCGGTTACGGGCGGGCGGCCCAGGCGGTCAAGAAGGACGTCATCCTCTGCATCGACCAGTCGGGTTCGATGGCGTCGTCCGTCGTCTACGCCTCGGTCTTCGGCGCCGTGCTGGCGTCGATGCGGACGCTGGACACGCGGCTGGTCGTCTTCGACACCAGCGTCGTGGACCTCACGGAGGAGCTGGACGACCCGGTGGACGTGCTCTTCGGGACGCAGCTGGGCGGCGGTACGGACATCAACCGTGCGCTGGCCTACTGCCAGTCGCGGATCAGCCGTCCGGCGGAGACGGTGGTGGTGCTGATCAGCGATCTGTACGAGGGCGGGATACGGCAGGAGATGCTCAAACGGGTGGCGGCGATGAAGGCGGCGGGTGTGCAGTTCGTCACCCTGCTCGCCCTGTCGGACGAGGGGGCGCCCTCCTACGACCGGGAGCACGCCGCCGCGCTCGCGGCGCTGGGGGCTCCCGCGTTCGCCTGCACCCCGGACCACTTCCCGGAGGTGATGGCGGCGGCCATCGAGAAGCGTCCGCTTCCGGTGCCGGAGTGAGCCGGGGGAGGGGTGTCCCGAAGGACCTGTGACCGTTGTCACCGCGTCTGTGTGAGGTGCGATTTAGGCAGTACACGCACGCAGAGCTAACCTGCAAGGCGGACATGCCGCGCGACCCGTGGACGCCGCGGCCCTGCGGCACGCCCACGCTGACAACGACCGCGAGACCACTGATTAAGGGGACGGACGCGCGTGGACCTGTTCGAGTACCAGGCGAAGGACCTCTTCGCCAAGCATGACGTACCGGTGCTGGCCGGTGAAGTCATCGAGACACCTGAGGCGGCGCGCGAGGTGACCGAGCGGCTCGGTGGCCGGGCGGTCGTCAAGGCGCAGGTCAAGACCGGTGGCCGTGGCAAGGCCGGCGGTGTGAAGCTGGCCTCCGACCCGGCGGACGCGGTCGAGAAGGCCGGTCAGATCCTGGGCATGGACATCAAGGGCCACACGGTCCACAAGGTGATGCTGGCCGAGACCGCCGACATCGCGGAGGAGTACTACGTCTCCTTCCTCCTCGACCGCACCAACCGCACCTTCCTGGCCATGGCGTCGGTCGAGGGCGGCATGGACATCGAGGAGGTCGCCGCCACCAAGCCGGAGGCGCTGGCCAAGATTCCGGTGGACGCGATCGAGGGCGTCACCGAGGCGAAGGCCCGTGAGATCGCCGAGGCCGCGAAGTTCCCGTCCGAGCTGGTCGACCAGATCGCGGACGTCCTGGTCAAGCTGTGGGACGTCTTCGTCAAGGAGGACGCCCTCCTCGTCGAGGTGAACCCGCTGGTCAAGACCGCCGACGGCAAGATCATCGCGCTGGACGGCAAGGTGTCGCTCGACGCCAACGCCGACTTCCGCCAGCCCGAGCACGACGCCCTCGAGGACAAGGCCGCCGCGAACCCGCTGGAGGCCGCGGCCAAGGCCAAGGGCCTCAACTACGTCAAGCTCGACGGCCAGGTCGGCATCATCGGCAACGGCGCGGGCCTGGTCATGTCCACCCTCGACGTCGTCGCGTACGCGGGTGAGAAGCACGCCAACGTCAAGCCGGCCAACTTCCTCGACATCGGTGGCGGCGCCTCCGCCGAGGTGATGGCCAACGGTCTGGAGATCATCCTTGGCGACCCGGACGTCAAGTCCGTGTTCGTCAACGTCTTCGGCGGCATCACCGCCTGCGACGCGGTGGCCAACGGCATCGTGCAGGCGCTGGAGCTGCTCAAGTCCAAGGGCGAGGACGTCACCAAGCCGCTGGTCGTGCGTCTCGACGGCAACAACGCCGAGCTGGGCCGCAAGATCCTGACCGACGCGGCGCACCCGCTGGTGCAGCAGGTCGACACGATGGACGGCGCGGCCGACAAGGCCGCCGAGCTGGCCGCCAAGTAAGCCCGGACGAGACCGAACGAGGACACCGACACACCATGGCTATCTTCCTCACCAAGGAGAGCAAGGTCATCGTCCAGGGGATGACCGGCTCGGAGGGCCAGAAGCACACCAAGCGGATGCTGGCCTCCGGCACCAACATCGTCGGCGGCGTCAACCCGCGCAAGGCGGGCACGACCGTGGACTTCGACGGCACCGAGGTGCCCGTCTTCGGCGGCGTCAAGGAGGCGATGGAGAAGACCGGTGCGGACGTCACCGTCATCTTCGTCCCGCCGAAGTTCGCCAAGGACGCCGTCGTCGAGGCGATCGACGCGGGCATCGGCCTGGCCGTCGTGATCACCGAGGGCATCGCCGTCCACGACACCGCCTACTTCTGGGACTACGCATGCCAGAAGGGCAACAAGACGCGGATCGTCGGCCCGAACTGCCCGGGTCTGATCACCCCCGGCCAGTCGAACGCGGGCATCATCCCGTCCGACATCACCAAGCCGGGCCGCATCGGCCTGGTCTCCAAGTCGGGCACGCTGACGTACCAGATGATGTACGAGCTGCGTGACATCGGCTTCTCCACCTGCGTCGGCATCGGCGGTGACCCGGTCATCGGCACCACCCACATCGACGCCCTCAAGGCGTTCGAGGCCGACCCGGAGACGGACCTGATCGTCATGATCGGCGAGATCGGCGGCGACGCCGAGGAGCGTGCGGCGGACTTCATCAAGGAGCACGTGACCAAGCCGGTCGTCGGCTACGTCGCGGGCTTCACCGCCCCGGAGGGCAAGACGATGGGCCACGCCGGCGCCATCGTCTCCGGCTCCTCCGGCACCGCGCAGGCCAAGAAGGAGGCCCTGGAGGCCGCGGGCGTCAAGGTCGGCAAGACCCCGTCCGAGACCGCGCGTCTGGCCCGGGAGCGGCTCACCGCCTGAGCCTTCGCCGACGCGACCGGCGCACCGCGCACCACACGCGCGGTGCCGCCGTGAAGCAGGCACCGCATGACGGGCCCGCACCCCGCGAGGGTGCGGGCCCGTCAGCTGTTCGGGCCGCCGCCGCGTCCGGGCGCGTGACTGCCGCCGGGGCCCGGCGTGCCGCCGCCGGGTCCGTGGGTCCGGCCCGCCGCCGGTCGTGTGCCCGCCGCCCGGCCCGCTTCCGTCGCCCTGCCGTCGCCCGCGGCCGGTACGCGAGGGGCCGCGGTGCCCGGCCGCCCGGCCGTGGGGCCCCGCCCGGCCGCGGAGCCCCGGGGGGTTGCGGGCGGCTCGCCGGCCGGCGCGGTGCTTCCGGCCGCGGGGCCCTGGGACGTTGCCGTACCGCGCCCCTTGTCGGTGCCGGTGCCGCTGCTGCCCGGGGAACGGCCGGTCGCGGTGCCGCCCCCGCTGCCGGCGCCCGGACCGGTGGTCGCGTTGCGGGCTGCCGTCGTACCGCTGCCGCTGCCGCCGCTGCCGGTGTGCGCCGCCGTGCCGTTGTGCGCGGCCGGGGCCGGGCCGGTCGCCGTACCGGTGCCTGTCGCCGCACCGTTGCCGGTCGCGGGACTGCCGTCGGCGGCGGGTCCGCCGTCCCCTGCCGACCCGTCGGTCGTCGCCGGGCCGCTGCCGATCGGTGTGCTGTGCGCGTTCCTCGGTGACGACGACAGGAAGTCGTCCAGGTCCACGCGTTCGTTGGAGGAGCGCAGCTGCGGCAGGTAGGCGTGGCCGGCCGTTCCGCCGTGCCGGGAGCGGTGGTCCGCGCCCCGCCCCCCATCACTCGTACGAGTGGTTGTGGCGTTCGGCCGGCCCGGGTAGGTCGCCGGAGCGAACGTACGTGGCACCTGCGCCGGGCTCTCCAGCGGGCGGCCGGTGTCCGTCGTCATCAGGGTGAACGCCGTCGCCGCCGTCACCGTCGCCGTCAGCCCCACCGAGGCCCGCGTCCAGCGCCGCGTCGTCCGCAGACTGCCCTGCCGCACCATCTGCGGCGGCACCGGACGCACCGGCTGGGCGACGGCCAGCTCCCGCAGCGTCCGCGTCACCACCGCCCCGCGCCGCACCAGCGGCGTCTCCCGCAGCGCCGGCCAGCTCTCCTCCAGCGCCGCCCGGCCGTTCCGCACCCGGCCCGCCGCCGCCTGCGTGCTGCACTCCACCTCCGCCGCGGTCTCCGGCAGCGTCAGCCCCAGCCCGTAGTGCAGCAGAAGCGCCGCACGGTAGCTGCGCGGCAGCGCCAGGAACGCCTCCAGCACCGCACGGTCCTCCGGGGGACCCGGATACGCGTCCGGCGCACGGTGTCCCGGATGGAACTGGTGCCACGGCGAGAGCGCGTACTCGTAGACCCCCGCCCGCACCGTCCGCGTCGGATCGCCCTCCGCCACCACCTTCGGCCAGTGCTGCCACGCCTGGTGGAACGCCCAGCGCACCGCCCGCTCCGCCACCCGCCGGTGCCCGCTCAGCAGGAACGCCTGCCGGGTGAGGGCGCGCGCCTGCCACAGATACAGCTCGTCGAACGCCGTCACCGGGTCCGACGGCAACGGGTGGGGCGGCACCGCCGTCCGGACGAAGTCCTCCACGGGGCCCGCCAGCGCCGGGGCGACCGTCACGGAAGGTTCCGGCTCCCGCCGCGGGGCCGGGGCAGTCACCCGTGGTGGCGGAGGGCCGTCGGGCCGCGGTTCGCTGCGGGGCGCGGGCGCCGTCGCGGTGCCGCCGGTCCCGTCCCCCCTCGCCCCGGCCGGCCCCGGCACCGCCGCCTCCCCGGTGCTTCCGCCCGCGGGCATGGGCACGGCCGCCTCCGCCGGTGCCTCCGCCCCCGGGGCCTGCGGCGCGGTACGGGCGGAGTCCTCCGGCGGAGAGCCGTCCGAGCCGTCGCCGGTGTCGTCCGGGCTGCTGCCGGTGTCGTCCGGGCTGCCGGAGCCGGCCGGGTTCACGGAGTCGGGTGCGTTGTCCGTGTCGGCTGTGGTGTCTGTGTCCGGGGATGGGTCTGGGGCTGCTTCTGTGGTGCCCGTCGGGCCGTCCGTGTCGGCGGTTTCGGCCGGGTCGGCGGTGTCAGCCGTGTCGTTTGTTTCGGCCGTGTTGGTCGGGTCGTCTGTGTCTGCGATGTCGGACGGGTCGTCTGTGCCTGCCGTGGCGGTCGTGCTGTCGGGGACGTCCGGTGCCGTGCCCGCCGACTGGTCCTCGGCTGCCGTGCGGAACTTCTGGTCCTCAGCCGTGGGGGATTGCGGGTCCGGGGCGGCGGCCTGCGGTTCGTCCGGTGCCGTGACGGCCGACTCGTCGGATGCCGCATCCGGTGTGGCTTCCTCCTGTAGGGCCGGAACCGGGGTCGGGGCCGTCGCCGCGTCCGGTGTGGCGGCCTCCTTCTGCGGTGCCTCGGCCGGTACGGAGGCCGGTTCCTCGGCCGGTACGGAGGCCGGTGCCTCGGCCCGCGCCTCGGCCGGTCCGTCGGTCGGCTCCCCGGCCGGGTGGTTGCTGGTCGGGGCGGTCGTCGCCGTGGTGGGGGATGCCCTTTCGGCGGGTTTCCTGCGGGCTGCGCGCGGTGTCGTGGATGTGCCGGGCTGCCGACGGCCGGCTTCGGCGGCCTTGGTGCCCTTGGTGTTCCGGTCGCTCCCGCTGCTCCTGCCCGACTTGCCGGATTTACCACCGGTCTTGGTCTGCTGTCCGTTCTTCCTGCGGCTCCCGCTCTTCGCGGGGTTCGCGGAACCCTCGGGGGCCCCGGAGGGCGAGGCCGTGGGTTTCCGGGACTTCGCGGGTTTCCGACGTGCCTTTCCGTCCTCCGGCGCGGCGGACGCGGCGGGGGTGGAGGCGTCGTCGGCGGGGCTGTCGGGGCTGGAGGAAGAGCGCATACCCCTTAGCTTGTGCGACACAGCGACAAAAACGGTGCTACTAGGGCAAAACGGGTGTTCTTGGCAGCATGGCGCTGTGAGCCAATTGACGCACCGCGGTCCGTCGTTGTCCTCGGGCCGCGGCCAGCCCCACGCCCTGCCCCTCACCAGCGGATGGCTGCTGGGCGGTGCCGTGGCCGCCGGGCTCGGACTCGGCGCGTTCGCGGTCGTCGTCCTGCTGCTGTGGACGGTCTCCCCGTACACCGCGAGCGACGCGTCCGGCGCCCTGCACACGGCGACGCACATGTGGCTCCTGGCGCACGGTGCCGTACTGGTACGGCACGAAACGCTCTCCGGGACGCCCGCCCCCGTGGGGGTGACCCCCCTGCTGCTGACGGCGTTGCCCGTGTGGCTGCTGTGGCGGGCCACCCGGGAGGGCATGGACACGCGGGCAGCCGCCGGGGCCGGACACGGCGCCACAGCGGTCGCCGGCTGGGTCTCCGGGGGCTACCTCCTGGTCACCGCCGCCGCCGTCGCCTATGCCTCCGGCGGGCCCGTCGAGGCCGAACCGCTCGGCACTGCCTGGCGGCTCCCGCTGTTCGTCGCGGCGGTGACGGGGCTGTGCGCACTCCACCACACCCGGCGCCGCGCCGTCGTGGAGGCGTGGGCCGCGGTCTCCGCGCGGCTTCCCGAAGCGCCCCGGGCCCGGCTCTCCGGCGTCCGACGGCTCCTCACCCGCTCCCGCGTCGTCGTCGCCGTGCAGGCGGGCGGCGCCGCGGTCGTCGTCCTGTGCGCGACGGGCGCCTTCCTGCTCCTCGTCGCGCTGATGTGGGACCTGGGGGCCGTCCTCCGTGCCTTCCCGGCGCTGACCGGGAGCGCGTCGGGCCGGCTCTCGCTGCTCCTGCTCACCGTGGCGCTGCTGCCCAACGCCGTACTGTGGGCCACCTCCTACGGGCTGGGACCGGGCTTCACGCTCGGTGGCACCGGCGTCGTCAGCCCGCTCGCCACCACCGGAAACCCGCACCTGCCGCCGTTCCCGCTGCTGTCCGCCGTCCCCGACGACGGTTCGGGCGGCGTCCTGGCGTGCTGCGCGGCGGCGGTGGTCCCCCTGCTGGGAGGGCTGATGTGCGGCTGGTGGGTGGGACGGTCACCGGTGGCCGACCGCCCCGTGCCGCCCGGCCCGCACATCGAGGAGGCGGACGGCGCCGGTACCGCGGACGCGGGCGGCCCGGCCGCTGCCGAGCATCTTTCCGCCGGGGAAGCCGCGCCCGCGCGTGCCGCCCAGGCCACCGACTGGCCCGCCGTCATGGTGACGGTGACGCTCGCGGGACTGCTGTGCGGTGCCGTCCTGGCGTTCCTGGCAGCCGTCGCCGGCGGCCCGCTCGGCACCGGAGTGCTCGGACATCTGGGCCCCTCCTGGTGGCAGACGGGCGGCGCGGCCTGCGGGTGGCTGATCGTCGTCGGCCTGCCGACCGCGTGGTGGACGCGCTGGTGGGCCGGGCACACCGCGCGCAGGGCCGCGCTCGCCGCGACGCGCGCGGCACAGGCGGCGGCGGACGCGGCGGCGGGGCACGGCCCGGATGCGGCGTGGTACACGGACGAGGCACGCCGCGCCCGCTGGTCGGCGATGAAGGCCGCGTCCGGCGGGCTGATGGCTTCCTTCGAACCGGCCCCGCCACGGGACCCCGCGTTCTACGCGGGCTCCGAGGAGAACGCCACCGCTGACGACGCGAACGGCACCGGGGCCGGCGCGAGCGGCACGGGGTCGGGCGCGCCCGGCGGCGGCGAAACCGGCACCTCGGGTGCCGAGCCCTCCGAGACGGACCGTGCCGGGGCACCCTCGGACGGCACGACGCCCGGGGCGCCGACCTCCACCGGGGCGCCCCCGGACGACGCGGCCGGTGGCGAGCCGACCCGTGACGATGCGGCCCCGGGGTGCACGTCCCCTGACGGCACCGGCCCCGACGGCACGCTCTCCGACGGCACGCCCTCCGAGGGCGCGTCCCCGGAGGGCACTCACTCTCGGCGTACCGGTCCCGGTGGCCTGGCCCCCGACGGTACGGCCACTGGCGGTACGGACCCCAACGGCATGGCCTCCAACGAACTGGCCGCCGACGCCCCGGCCCCCCGCGAGGTGGTCCAGGACGGCGTAACCCACCCCGACTCGGCCGGCAACGACGTACCCCGCGACACCACGCCCCCCGACGCCGCACCGGCGTCCGCCCACACGTACGACACCGGGCATCCGGAGGGCGGCACCTGCCCCACCACCGGCTCCGAGCACGAAGCCGGCGCTCACCCGGCGCGTCCCGGCGCCGACGTCCCCGGCGACGGGGCGTCACCGGTACCCCGCACGAACGGCACGGGCGGTGCCCCAACCGAAGCGGCCCGGCCCGCAGCTCACCCGCAGACAGCCGCTCCGCCGGAAACTGCAAGCCCCGAAGCCACCCAGTCCGAAGCCGCACCACCCGGTGCTGCTCATCCCGGTGCCGCACCACCCGGTGCTGCTCACCCCGGTGCTGCTCATCCCGGTGCCGCACCACCCGGTGCTGCTCACCCCGGTGCCGCACCACCCGGTGCGACCCACCCCGGTGCTGCCCACCCCGGGGCCGCCCAACCCGGCGCCGCTCCACCCCAGGCCGCCGCACCCGGGGTCGCCCCGTCAGAAGCCGTCCCGCGCGACGACGGGCCAGGCGCGGCGCCCGACGGAGACCCCACGGGCGGAACCCGCCCGTAAGCGGACCGCTCCGTAAGCGGAACTGCCAGGTAACAGAACCCCGCAAGAAAGCCCCGTAAGCAGAACCCGCAAGAAACCTGAAGGCGTCAGCACGCCGCCCGCTCAGCCGCCAACGACACCGCCGCCCCACCCACACGCCACGGCCCCCCACCGGGCGCCGCGCGCGCCACCCACACACCCGTACCGCCCCAACCGGGCGCCGCGCGCCACCACACACCACCGCCCCACCGGCGCCGTGCGCCACCCACACACCTGCACCGCCCCCAACGGCGCTACCCGCCGCCCCGAACAGGGCACCGGGCGCGGCCCTCAACGGAGCGTCATCGCCACCGGAGCGCCACCCCCAACCAGGCGCCGCGCGCCACCCCCACACCCGTACCGCCCCAACCGGGCGCCGCACGCCCCAAATCGTGCGCCGTGCACCACCCCAACCGGAGCGTCACCCTCAACGTGCGTCGCCGCCGCTCTCAACGCACGCACAGCGGGCGGACCCACCCCGATTCACCCCACCCCACCAGGGACAGGACGAGCCGTCCCTCAGCGGTTCTCCAGGAAGGGGCGGAGCTCTTCGGGGAGGTGGCGCTTGCAGTCGTCGCGGGAGGACTGGGTGAGGGCGTCGTTCTGGCAGGCGAAATAGTCGCTGTAGGTGAACTGGAACGCGTAGGTCGACGCGACGATCACCAGTGTCAGGCCGGCGGCGACCAGTCCGCTGGTGGCGGCGGTCCGCTTGGCCTTGGCGGCCTGTGCGGGTGTCACCGCGAGGGGGATCGGGGGCCTGCCCGCGGTGTCCTGGCGGTGTTCCGGGCTGCGGTCCGTGCCGGCGACGTCCTCCGCGGTGGCGGTCACACCGCGGTGCCGTTTGCCGCCCTTGGACCTGTCGGCCGAGGCCGCGGACCTGGGCTGTTTGCCGCGCAGTGCGTTGATCCCCCAGTACAGGGAGAGCGCCCCGAGGAGGAGGGCGACCTCGGGGACGCTGAGCAGGGCGAAGAAGAGGCCCCAGATGCCGGCGTGCAGGGAGTAGCGGGCGTGCCGTTGCAGCGGGTCGGTCGGGTCCCAGCGCATGCCGCGGGGGCCTCCGGGACCGCCGCCGGGCTGGCCGGGCCCGCCCGGTCCGCCGGGGCCCGAGGGGCCGCCCGGCTGTCGGCCGCCGCCCTGCCAGCCGCCACCGCCGTCCTGCCGGCCGGGCTGGCGGCTGCTCCACTGGCTGCCCCACACCGGCGGTTCCGTCTTCTTGTCGGGTGCCCCGCCGGGGGAGTCGCCCGTCCCGTGGCCCTCGTCCCGGCCGTTGCCGTCACCGTCGCCGCTGCCGCCGGTGTCCGGAGTGCGGCCCCCGGCCGTCCCCCGCTGGTCCGCACCGGCCCGGCGGGGACCCTTGCCGTGGCTGCCCTGGCCGCCGCCCTGGCTGCCGTGGCCGCCCTGCCCGTCGGGGCCTTGGGAGGCGGCGCCCCAGTGCGGTGCGCGCGGCTGCCACGGCTGGTCCGGCTGCCCCTCCGGTGGCGGCGCGAAGGGGTTCTCCTCGCGCGAGGTGCTGTCGGATGCGGCCGTACGGCGGCGTCGGTCGGTCATCTGGTGTGTGTCTTCCTCGTCGCTCCGCGTCGCTTGCACGGCCCTGCGGTTCCCGGGCCCCACGGGGCCCGAGGAGACCGTGTCCCTGACGCTACCTTCCGCATGCGCCCCCGTCCCGTGGGGCCGATCCGAGGGCCGGTATCGTTGCCGACGGTCGGACGCTTCGTAGAGTTCCCCGGAATCTTCGGGTCCACGTACTTGTGCGACCACACAATCCGGCCCGACCGCTGTATTCCGCCCCCGCCCGTCTCCCGCGAGAGAGAGCACCGTCGTGGACGCGTCGTCCTTCCGTCCCGCCTCCCCCGTGCGCCTCGTCGTCCTGGTCTCCGGTTCCGGAACCAACCTCCAGGCCCTGCTCGACGCCGTGGCCGATCCCGACGTCGAGACCCCGTACGAGATCGTCGCCGTGGGGGCCGACCGCACCGGCATCGAGGGGCTGGCGCGGGCCGAACGGGCCGGGGTGCCCACGTTCGTGTGCCGGGTGCGGGACTTTCCCACCCGCGAGGAGTGGGACACCGCGCTGGCCGGGGCGACGGCCGCGTACACGCCGGACCTGGTGGTCTCGGCGGGCTTCATGAAGGTCGTGGGGCCGGCGTTCCTGGCGCGCTTCGGCGGGCGGTTCCTCAACACCCACCCCGCGCTCCTCCCCAGCTTTCCCGGCGCCCACGGCGTGCGTGACGCGCTCGCGTACGGCGCGAAGGTGACCGGGTGCACCGTCCACTTCGTCGACGACGGCGTCGACACCGGGCCCGTGATCGCGCAGCGCGCCGTCGAGGTCCTGGACGAGGACGACGAATCCGCCCTGCACGAGCGGATCAAACAGGTCGAGCGACGGCTGCTCGTCGAGGTCGTGGGGCGTATCGCCCGTGACGGCTACACCTTCGAGGGGCCGAACAGGAGAAGGGTACGACTGGGTCATGAGTGAGACTGCTGCCGCCGCCGGCGCCAAGCGGCCGATCCGCCGCGCGCTGATCAGCGTGTACGACAAGACGGGGCTGGAGGAGCTGGCGCGCGGGCTGCACGCGGCCGGTGTGCAGCTCGTCTCCACCGGTTCGACGGCCGGCCGGATCGCGGACGCCGGGGTGCCGGTCACCCCGGTCGAGGAGCTGACGGGTTTCCCCGAGTGCCTCGACGGCCGGGTCAAGACCCTGCACCCGCGGGTGCACGCCGGCATCCTGGCCGACCAGCGTCTGGAGGACCACCGCCGGCAGCTGGGCGAGCTGGGCGTGGAGCCGTTCGAGCTCGTCGTCGTCAACCTGTACCCGTTCGCGGAGACCGTCGCCTCGGGCGCGTCCGACGACGAGTGCGTGGAGCAGATCGACATCGGCGGCCCGTCCATGGTGCGCGCGGCGGCCAAGAACCACCCCTCCGTGGCGGTCGTCGTCAACCCGGACCGCTACGGCGAGGTGCTGGCGGCGGTCGAGTCGGGCGGCTTCGACCTGGCTGCCCGCAAGCGGCTGGCCGGTGAGGCGTTCGGGCACACGGCGGCCTACGACGTGGCCGTGGCGGGCTGGTTCGCGCGGTACGCCGACGAGTCCGCAAAGGCCGGGGACGGCGAGGAGACGGGGCAGGACTTCCCCGGCTTCCTCGGTGCCGCCTTCGAGCGCAAGAGCGTGCTGCGGTACGGCGAGAACCCGCACCAGCCCGCCGCCCTCTACACCAGCGGGACCGGTGGCCTGGCCGAGGCGGAGCAGCTGCACGGCAAGGAGATGTCGTACAACAACTACGTCGACACCGAGGCCGCGCGGCGTGCCGCCTACGACCACGACGACCCGTGCGTGGCGATCATCAAGCACACCAACCCGTGCGGTATCGCGGTCGGTGCCGATGTGGCCGAGGCGCACCGCAAGGCGCACGCCTGCGACTCGCTGTCCGCCTACGGCGGCGTGATCGCCGTCAACCGGCCGGTCTCCCGGGAGATGGCCGAGCAGGTCGCCGAGATCTTCACCGAGGTCATCGTCGCGCCCGATTACGAGGACGGTGCGCTGGAGGCCCTCACCCGGAAGAAGAACATCCGGGTGCTGCGCTGCCCCGAGGCGCCCGCCGCGGCCGTCGAGTTCCGGCCGATCGACGGTGGCGGCCTCGCCCAGGCCAAGGACGCCTTCCAGGCCGAGGGCGACGACCCGGCCACCTGGACGCTGGCCGCCGGTGAGGCGCTGGGAGCCGACGAACTGGCCGAACTCGCCTTCGCCTGGCGGGCCTGCCGCGCGGTGAAGTCCAACGCCATCCTGCTCGGCAAGGACCGGGCCACGGTCGGGGTCGGCATGGGACAGGTCAACCGGGTGGACTCCGCCCGGCTCGCCGTCCAGCGCGCCGGTGAGGAGCGGGCGCGGGGCTCGTACGCCGCCTCCGACGCGTTCTTCCCGTTCCCGGACGGCTTCGAGGTGCTGGCCGAGGCGGGGGTGCGTGCGGTCGTGCAGCCGGGCGGCTCGGTCCGTGACGAGCAGGTCGTGGAGGCGGCGAAGAAGGCCGGCGTCACGATGTATCTGACGGGCACCCGCCACTTCTTCCACTGAGCCGGGCCGCCCCCTCCGCCGGGCGGACGCGTGCCGCGCGGGGGAGCGGGCCGGTGACGCACACGGAAACGGGCCGGGCCCCCTCTCGCCGGAGAGGGGGCCCGGCCCGTCGTGGAGTGCCGCACCGCGGGGGAGTGCGCCGGGTGCGGCGTCGGTGCTGCCGCAGGGTCAGTACTGCGGACGGTTGAACCACTGGCCGGCCGCGCTCACCGACAGGAAGACGATCGTCAGCACGGCGGTCGCCAGCCACAGCAGAGCGGCGAAGATCGAGCCGCCGGCCGCGGTGTCGTTCGCCATCTGGCCCAGCAGGCTCAGCAGCGGCAGCAGCGCGTTGACGGACGCGGCGATGATGCCGGTGATCCGGGTGCCGGAGCGGCCCTTGCCGAACATGGAGGCCGGCACGATGTGCAGCGCGGCCAGTCCGCCGAAGATCACGAAGAAGATCAGGGCGACGCCCAGTGCGGCACCGCCCGCGGCGCCGACGCCCGGGATGTCGTCGAGGGCGTCGTTGGCGGCCAGGCCGAGGATGAGGACGAGAACGGCGGAGAGCGCCCACAGCGATCCGGCGATGAACAGCAGCACGCGTGCGGTGACGACCTGGCCCGGCATGCTGACCGGCGGCTGCATCGGGCCGCCGCCCGGGTAGGCCGGCATGCCGCCGCCCGCCGGGTAGCCGTAACCGGGCTGCCCGCCGCCCTGCTGGGGGTAGCCGTAGGGGGCGCCCTGCTGCGGCGCCGAGTAGGGGTTGTTGGGGCTCTGACCGGGCTGCGGCGGGTAGCTCACGAGCGGTGTCCTCCGACGGTGTTGAGGGAGCGGATCGGGCCGAAACGACTCCGGAGAACCACGGACTGCCCTCAGCAATGACGCCTCCCCCGGTGACGGCGCCGCACCGCCGGCCCTCCCTGCACTGCCCGGCGCCGCTGCCCAATGGTGGTCGCACATGTGTGGGACTGTCCAGCCGCGTTTCCGTACTGTGGCGAATCCGCAACGCGTCGTCAGAGCGCCCGGAGGTGTCAGTGCGGCGGCTTCCTCACACCAATTGGCCTCCCAGTGCGGTCAGATGTCCCTCGTGCACCAGGTCGAAGCGGAGGGCGAAGCGCACCAGGGACTCGCGGACGGACCTGCCGCGGTCGGGGGTGTGCAGCCGCAGTTTGAGCCGCAGGTAGTCGATGTTCCAGGCGATGTCCGCGACGGTCACCTTCGGCCACACGGGACGGAGCCGGTCGGCCAGCTCCGTCAGATCGGGGACGGGTGCGGCCGGGTCGCCGGAGTGCAGGGCCGGCTCGCACAGTGCGGTGAGGACGAGGAAGTAGCGGCAGGTGTGGTCCAGGGGATAGGGGCGCGGGAAGGGGTCGAAGAGCCAGTCGGCCGTCTCCCCCGCGCCGGTTCCCGGGGCGCTCGCGGGCGGGCCGGTGCCGCTGCCGGCCGCCAGGTAGTCGTGGCGCGGCGCGAGCACGTCGAAACCGCAGCCGGGTCTGGACTCCTCGGCGCACAGCCGCACGCGTGCGAACTCGAAGGGGACCGGCGCATCCGCCCTGCCCGGCGCGACCCTGATGTGCTCCCCCGCGCCCTGGGGATTCTCGACGATGTAGGTCTGATCGGGGCTGAAGTTGGTCAGTGTCCAGAAGGCGCCCGTCGCGGTGATCTCCCCCGCCGCGCACGCCACCGCGGGGTGGGAGAGGGTCAGGCCGCCTCTTGCCGGTGCCGTGCGGCCGAAGCGCAGCGTGTGGCCCGGTTCGAGCCGGTGCTGCTCCTCGGGGCCCCGGCACCCGTCCTGGACGATGATCACGCTGAACACGTCCGGAACGCTACTGACTCACTGTTGCCGGTCACAACGGAGCGTAGGGGTTGCAAAGATGCACATGAACTTACCTTTGCCGTTCCGTTGCACGGGGCACGCCGCACGAGTGACCCCGGTTCGCACAGTGTGCCGAACGGCTCGCACGGACCAGCTGGGGGCGGGAGGCGCTGAGCCGGAGCGGACGACGGCCACCCGGGTGCTGCGCCGGCGGCGGCCCGCCGGGTGCCCGGAGCGGGGGCGGGTCGCCGGGAGGGCGACGGCGGCCACCTGAGTGGAGAGCGGGGCCCCGCATCCGCGAGGATGGGGCCATGACCGCCCAGATTCTCGATGGCAAGGCCACCGCCGCCGCGATCAAATCCGACCTCACCGCGCGCGTCGAGGCGCTCAAGGCCAAGGGTGTCACGCCCGGCCTGGGCACCCTGCTCGTCGGCGACGACGTCGGCTCCCAGAAGTACGTCGCGGGCAAGCACCGCGACAGCAAGCAGATCGGCATCAACTCCATCCAGCGCGAACTGCCCGCCACGGCGACGCAGGAGGAGATCGAGGCGGTCGTCCGCGAGCTGAACGAGGACCCGTCCTGCACCGGCTACATCGTCCAGCTCCCGCTGCCCAAGGGCATCGACGTCAACCGGGTGCTGGAGCTGATGGACCCGGCCAAGGACGCCGACGGTCTGCACCCGACGAATTTGGGCCGTCTCGTCCTCAACAAGCCCGCGCCGCTGCCCTGCACCCCGCAGGGCATGATCGTGCTGCTGCGCCGCTACGGCGTCGAACTGAACGGGGCGCACGTCGTGGTCGTGGGCCGCGGGGTGACCGCCGGCCGCCCGCTGCCGCTGCTGCTGACCCGGCGCAGCGAGAACGCCACCGTGACGCAGTGCCACACCGGCACCCGTGACCTGCCCGGGCTGCTGCGGCAGGCGGATATCGTCGTCGCCGCCGCGGGCGTGCCCCACCTGATCAAGCCCGAGCACGTGCGCGAGGGCGCGGCCGTGCTGGACGTCGGCGTGAGCCGGGACGACAACGGCAAGATCGTCGGCGATGTGCACCCGGGGGTCGCCGAGGTCGCCGGCTGGCTGTCCCCCAACCCGGGCGGCGTCGGCCCGATGACCCGCGCCCAGCTCCTGGTGAACGTGGTGGAGGCGGCCGAGGCGGCCGAGGCCGCACGCGAGGCCGGCTGAGCGCGGCCATGGGCGACGAGGGCGAGGCGAAGGGAGAATCCGCGGTGAGTGCACAGCAGGCGGCCCCGCCGCGCAGGAGGTCGCGGCGCTTCCCCGCGCTGACGCGGGACACCGCACGGCCCGAGGGCGGCGGCAGGGCGCTGGGCGGCGAACACCCGGCGCCCTACCGGCAGTGGCCGCTGCTGGCGGTCTGCGCGGGTGTGCTGATCGGACTGCTGGTGACGGTGATCGAGGTCCGCGTCGGCACACTGATCGTCGGACTGGCGCTGCTGGGCGGCGCCGCGCTGCGCTGGGCGAAACCCTCGGTCGGCATGCTGGCGGTGCGCTCCCGCTTCACCGATCTGGTGACCTACGGCGTGCTCGGCGGGGTCATTGTGCTGCTGTCGCTGATGGTGCAGCCGAAACCCTGGCTGACGGTGCCGTTCCTCGACACGCTGGTGCACTTCACCGTCCGCTGACCCGCCATGGGGGCGGTGGTACGCGTCGCACGGCGCGGGCGCGCGGGTTGCGGAGAGCGTGGCACGGTGCCGGGGCCGCGCGCGGGCGGCGTGTGTGCGCTCGTATGTGCGCATCGTATGTGCGCGGTGCGTGCGGGACGTGACGTCCGGTACCCGGAAGGGCTGGCAGACTAGGGGACGTATGCGCGGACGTGGGGGTGCGCGCGGGCACGGGTCCGAGACCGGAACGCCCCCGCACCCTTCCGCTTCCGAAGCTGCGTCCCGGCTGTCAGCATCCCCCTGGGCAGCCGGTGCACAGCCCAGGAGCCGCGGCACACACGGGGGAAGGGAAGGCGAACGGCGCAGTCGGGGGACGAGGGGGAGGCAATGCCTCGGTGGAGGTCGCTACCGGAGGATCTGGACCCGCAGATCCGGGAGTTCGCGAGCCAGTTGCGGCGGCTCGTCGACCGCAGCGGACTGAGCATCTCCGCCCTCGCCGACCGCACGGGCTACAGCAAATCGTCCTGGGAGCGCTACCTCAACGGGCGGCTGCTGCCGCCGCGCGGCGCCACCCAGGCCCTCGCCGAGGTGACGGGCACCGACGTCCGTCACCTGGGCACCATGTGGGAGCTGGCCGAACGGGCGTGGAGCCGCAGCGAGATGCGGCACGACACCACACTGGAGGCCATCCGCATCGCGCAGGCCCGTGCCGCACTGGACGAGGCGGAGGCACGCGAGTCCGCCCCTGACAAGGGCCGCAGGCGGCGCAGGGGCAAGGGCGGCAAGGACCCGGCCGGTCACCAGGACGCGGCGCCGTACGGCACTCCGGGGGCGCAGCCGCAGGACGAGCCGACGGCGGTGCTGCGCAAGGACGCCATCCGCGCGGCGGGCAGCGGCTCCCCTCCGGCCGAGTCCTGGGCCGCCGGCGCGCCCGGGGCACACGGTCCCGGCGTCCCGCACCCCCTCGCCCCGCCGGACGGCACCGGCTCCGGTCCGGGGGCGGGCCGCGGCGGCCGGCAGGGCGGCTCCGGCGGCGGGCGGCGGAAGGTCACCGTGCTGCTGGCGGCGCTCGTGGCCGTGCTCGTCGTGGTGGCGGGCGCGGTGCTCTTCCTCGGCCCGGACGACGGCGGCGAGGACGAGAAGGCCGCGCCGAAACCGTCGCCCACCAGGCACGGCCCCAAGCTGCCCGCGGGCGTCAAGTGCGTGGGCGAGGACTGCTCGGGCAAGGACCCGGAGGCCATGGGCTGCGGTGGCCAGAACGTGCGGACGGTGGGCTCCGCGAAGGCCGGCGCCGGTGTCGTGGAGGTCCGCTACAGCAAGGTGTGCTCGGCGTCCTGGGCGCGGGTGAGCGGCGCCGCCCCCGACGACGTCCTGCGCATCACCGCGCCCGGTGGCCAGAAGGAGACCGACACGGTCACCTCGACCGACGCGTACACCGAGATGGTCTCCGTGAAGTCCCCGGACGACGCCCGCGCCTGTCTGACGCGGGCCGCGGGCGGCGAGTCCTGCACCTGACGGGCGGGCCCCGCACCCGGCCGGCTCCGCCGGGTGGCGCGGGGTTGGTGGTGGCCGTCCGTACGGCGGGACCGGCAGGGAGGGGAGGCCGCCGCGCGGTCCGAGGTGCGGTGGCGGGAGCGGCCTCATGAGCAGCATGCCGATCCCGAAGGGACCAGTACCGAAGGGGACGAAGCGCCCCGAGGGCCCGCAGGGCCGCCGAGGACCGAGGGCCCCACAGGCACCGGCCCCACAGGTACCGGCCCCACAGGTACCGGCCCCACAGGTACCGGCCCCACAGGCACCGGCCCCACAGGTACCGGCCCCGCAGGCACCGGCCCCGCGGACAGCGGCGTGTACGGGGAGCCGGGTGCGGCTGTGCGGTGCGGGCCGGCCCGGGAGGTTGCCGGGGGACGGGCGCGGTGCGGGGGAGCGGCGGACGGGTCCGGCCGCGGGCGCCGGGCCGCTTGGGGCGACCCGGGGGTGCGGCGGGCACCGGGTCGGATAGCCTGGCCGATGGGTCTCTTGACGTAGAGAGACTTCCGGCCACCGCCAGCCACGTCGTCAAGTACTACGGAGAACGCATGACCCGCACTCCCGTGAACGTCACCGTCACCGGCGCCGCAGGCCAGATCGGCTACGCGCTCCTGTTCCGTATCGCGTCCGGTCAGCTGCTGGGTGCCGACGTGCCGGTCAGGCTCCGCCTGCTGGAGATCACCCCCGCGCTCAAGGCGGCCGAGGGCACCGCGATGGAACTGGACGACTGCGCCTTCCCGCTGCTCCAGGGCATCGACATCACCGACGACCCGAACGTCGCGTTCGACGGCGCCAACGTGGCCCTGCTCGTCGGCGCCCGCCCCCGCACCAAGGGCATGGAGCGCGGCGACCTGCTGGAGGCCAACGGCGGCATCTTCAAGCCGCAGGGCAAGGCCATCAACGACCACGCGGCCGACGACATCAAGGTCCTGGTCGTCGGCAACCCGGCCAACACCAACGCGCTCATCGCGCAGGCGGCGGCGCCGGACGTGCCGGCCGAGCGGTTCACCGCCATGACCCGCCTCGACCACAACCGGGCGCTCACCCAGCTCGCCAAGAAGACCGGCTCCTCCGTCGCCGACATCAAGAAGCTGACGATCTGGGGCAACCACTCCGCCACCCAGTACCCGGACATCTTCCACGCCGAGATCGCCGGCAAGAACGCCGCGCAGGTCGTGAACGACGAGAAGTGGCTGGCCGACGAGTTCATCCCGACCGTCGCCAAGCGCGGTGCCGCCATCATCGAGGCCCGCGGCGCCTCCTCGGCCGCCTCCGCCGCCAACGCCGCCATCGACCACGTGCACACCTGGGTCAACGGCACCGCCGAGGGCGACTGGACCTCCATGGGTGTGCCGTCGGACGGCTCCTACGGCGTGCCGGAGGGCATCATCTCCTCCTTCCCCGTCACCACGAAGGACGGCGCGTACGAGATCGTCCAGGGCCTGGAGATCAACGAGTTCTCCCGCACCCGCATCGACGCCTCCGTCAAGGAGCTGACGGACGAGCGCGACGCGGTGCGCGGCCTCGGCCTGATCTGAGCCGCGGCGCGGTGGTGCCGTCCGCCCGCAGGGCGTGAGGCGGCGCCCGTACGCCGACGAGGGCCCGCGCGGACCGTCTCCCGGTCCGCGCGGGCCCTCGCGCGTGCGCGGGCGTCCGCACCTACCCCCGGTGCTGGGCGCCCGCGCCCCCCGTCCGCGGCGTCCGCCCCCCCGTACGCTCACATGAGCCGTGTCACGGACGCCCCTCCGGCTCCTGGGGAGGGCGCGCCGGAGCCGGTGCGGCCGGGGTGGAGGCCGGCGGCGCGGCCGGCTGCGGGTGGCCGGCCGGGGCGAGCAGACCGCGGGCCAGGCCCGCGGTCACCGCGAGGGAGGCCGCGCCCACCAGCGTCATCGCCGTGGCCGGTGAGGTGCGTTCGGCGACGGCACCGGCCAGCGCGGCGCCCACACCCTGCATGGCCAGCATCCCGGACGAGTGCAGCCCCAGGGCGTGGCCGCTCAGCTCGTGCGGGGTCAGCTCCAGCAGCCGCTCCTGGAGCAGCAGGCTGGCGGCGAACCCCACCGTCGCCACCGTCACCAGACCCGCCGCGACAGGCAGCGGCGGGCGGAGCGCGAACAGCAGGAACGGGGCGGCGAGCAGCGCCAGCATGGGCACCGGCAGCCGGCGGCGCCAGTGCGCGGGGACGAACCGCCCCATCGCCGTGTCGCCCGCCAGCATTCCCAACGCGCCGCAGGCGAACAGCAGCCCCGCGTGGTGGGGTGCGTAGGGCACGTACAGGGACTCGCAGCCGACGACCAGTCCGTTGGGCACCCACAGCGCGAGGTAGACGAGGCGGCGCGGCCGGGAGGACCACAGCAGGGCGTTGGTCCGCCAGGTGGCGGCCACCGAGACGCGTCCCGTGGCGCGGGGAGGCCGCCTGCCCAGGCCGAGCCGGGCGGCGACGGCGCCCGCCAGGTACAGCGCGGCTCCCGCCAGCAGGGTGCCGCGGGGCTCCAGGAGGGCGACCAGCACTCCGCCGAGCGCGTAGCCGCAGATCTGCACGATGCCGGTGGACATGTTCAGCACCGAGCGCCCCAGGAGATAACCGTCCTTCGACAGCACCTCGTTGAGCAGTCCGTACCGCACCCCGCCGCCCAGCGAGGCCAGGACGCCCTGCACCAGCAGGACGGCGAACGCGACGGCCACCGGCAGCCCCGGCAGCGCCTGCACGGCGGTACCCGCCGCGAACACCAGCAGCAGTCCGCCCAGCGTGGCCCGCGGCGGCAGCCGGTCGGCCGCGGACAGCAGCGTCGTCGCCCCGACGAGCTGGGCCAGCGACGGTCCGAACATGGCGAGGGACGACAGCAGCGGGGAGCCGGTGGCCCCGTAGATCAGCGTGCCCAGCGCCAGCCCGCTCACCGTCTGCCCCGCCACCTGAAGGGTGCTGACGAGGAAGAGCGAGGTGAACTCCGGCGCCCGGAACAGCTCACGGTAGGTGCGCATGCCGTGAGTCTCGGGCGGCGGCGGCGACGCGGTTACTGTTTCGCACACCGGCGAAACGTCGGCGGGCGGTGACAGGGCGCAGGGACGGAGGGTGCCGTGGGATGGTGGCAGGTCGACGCCGATGTGCTGGCGGGCAGCCGGTTCGTGCTCTCGCCGCTCGCGGAGACCGTCGCCGCCCTCAAGGTCCTGGAGCGGGCACACCCCGCCCACCCCGGTGAGCGGACCTGGCTCGCCGCCCACCTGCCCGCCTACCGGGACCGCCAGGCCGCCGATCCGGTCGGTGCCCTGCTGATCCGGGCGGCTCTGGGCCCCACCTGGAACGCGGACTTCCTCACCCCCACGCCCGAGCCGGGCCCCGGCCCCTGGGGCGAGGTGCCGTTCGAGGAAGAGGTGGCGCGGGTGCGCGAGACACCGCCCGCAGCGGCCCGCGCCCATCTGCTGGTCTCCCTCGGGCGGCGGGGTCCGCTGCCCGTACCGCTGCGCCGTGACGATCTGCCGCGGCGGGCCGCCGACACTCTCACATGGGTGTGGCGGGAGACGGTGCTGCCGTACTGGCCACGGCGGCGCCGCGTCCTGGAGGCCGATGTGGTGGCGCGTACGGCGCAGTTGAGCCGCGGCGGATGGGCGGCGGCGCTGGACGACATGCGGCCCGGGATGCGGTGGCTGGGCGGGAGCAGACTCCAGATCAACGCGCACGACAACCCGCCCCGCACGCTGGCGGACGCCTGTTTGATGTTCGTGCCCGTCACCCCGAAGGCCGGCTGGGTGGCGTGGGAGGAACCCGGAGAGCCCGTGGAGGACGCCCGGCCGGAGCCGCCGGGTGCGCCGCCCGCCGGGCACGCCGTGCGGCCCGCACCGGCCCGGTACGCCGTGGTCTACCCCTGTGCGGGAACGCTGGCCGAGGACGAAGGGGCGCCCGTGCCCGAGGCGTTGGGGGCGCTGCTGGGGGGTGCGCGGGCCAGGGTGCTGGTGCTGCTCGACACCCCGAAGAGCACCACGCAACTGGTCGGGCTGACGGGGCAGGGCCTGGGGTCGGTGGGGCGGCACCTGCGGGTGCTGCGGGAGGCGCGGCTGGTGCGGCGCCGTCGTGCGGGCCGGGACGTCCTCTACTACCGCACGCCCGCCGGCGACTGCTTGGTGGAGGCCCAGTCCTCTCGCCCGGCGTCTCCCCGTCCGGCGTCCCCCCGCCCGGCGCGGGAGGCGCGGTGAGGGGGCCGGGAGGCCGGGGCCCCGGGCCGGCTAGACCGACTTCGACGGCGGCTCGTCCTGCTGCGAGTGCTGGAAGTGGCGGCGGAGTTCCTCGACCGAGACGGTGTGTTCACGGTCCGGGACGCCGCGGGGGACCGGCCGGTCGAAGCGGCCGAGGTCGATCTCGTCGTGGTTGCCGCCCGCCCGGCGCTCCAGCCGCAGCGGGTACGGCTTGCCGTCGGCGGAGACGTGCATGGTGACGCGGGCCTTGTCCTGGTGGCTGGTGACGGGGACGGAGCGGTGGCCGCCCACCTCGCCCTGGGGGCCGCGCTTCCAGCGGGGGCCGGGGCTGCGCGTCGCCCCGGAGGCGGCACGGAAGGCGTCGAGGTCGCAGGCGGTGGCCAGGCCCTTGCCGCCGAGGTCGTCGTCCCGGGCGGAGCCCTTGATGTAGCGGCCCTGGAACTTCTTCGCGGCGGCGGCGCCCTCCTCGGGGCCGAGCTGCGCCTTCCAGAACGCGGCGTCGGGTTTGAGCCAGACGGTGTCGCCGTGCTTGATCAGCCGTACCGATCCCTTGCCGGGAACCGTCACTTTTCCGAAACAATTCGCTTTTTCGTCGAGAGTGAGATTCAGCCGCAGGTCGGGGGCTTTCATTTTGAGCCGGAGAGAGCGTGCTGAATTCAGCTCGTTCGAGGCTTTTTCGGCTATTTCCCCGCCCGGCAACTCTGCGATGTCGGGACCGTCACGTTCCGTCGCCATGGGGGCGGCGGCGGCCGGGGTCAGCAGTCCGCCGGTGGTCGTCGTCGCTGCGCACACGGCCACGAGGAGTGCGGTGCGGTGGTGCTTTCGCATGAGGGGCTCCGATCCGCCGTCGGGAGGAGCAGGTGCGGAGCGGCGGCGCGCCCACCTGCCATATCCGGACAAAGACGTACTCACCGTACGTTCCACCGGCGGGTGGCGCACTTCGGCCAGTGATGAAGCCCACTTGGAAGCAATTTTTGGACATGAGATCGGAAGGACGGGGCAGGGTTCCCGACTGCCATCTGCCCGAGGCATGGCAAAAGCCCCTGTCGGGGGCACCGGGGCAGCACCCGGAAAAGCAGGAGCAAGGAAGGCAGTACCAAGGTGTCCGTTCTGGAGAGCATTCACATCGACGGCTCGTGGCGCACGGCCGCGGCCTCAGGCACGCGGGAGGTGCTGGACCCCGCGGACGCCACCACGCTCGCCGTCGTCGCCGAGGGTGACGTCGCGGACACCGACGCGGCGGTCGCAGCCGCCCGCCGAGCCTTCGACGAGGGCCCGTGGCCGCACACCCCGACCGCCGAGCGGGCCGCGCTGCTGCGCCGCGTCGCCGACCTGCTCCAGCGCGACCGCGAGGAGATCGCGCTGACCGAGTCCCGCGACACCGGCAAGACCCTCGAAGAGGGCCGGGTCGATGTGGACGACGTGACCAGCGCGTTCCGCTACTTCGCCGACCTGGTGATGAACGAGTCCGGCGGCCGGGTCGTCGACGCGGGCAGCGCCGACGTGCACAGCGTCGTCGTCCACGAGCCCGTCGGCGTCTGCGCCATGATCACCCCCTGGAACTATCCGCTGCTCCAGGCCAGCTGGAAGGTCGCCCCCGCGCTGGCCGCGGGCAACACCTTCGTCATCAAGCCCAGCGAGGTCACCCCGCTGTCCACCGTCCACCTGATGAAGCTGCTGGTGGAGGCCGGTCTCCCGAAGGGTGTCGGCAACCTGGTGACCGGCGCCGGCGACCCGGTGGGCGCCCGGCTGTCCGAGCACCCGGACGTGGACCTGGTCTCCTTCACCGGCGGCCTGGCCAGCGGCACCAAGGTCGCCCAGGCGGCGGCGCCGACGGTCAAGAAGGTGGCGCTGGAGCTGGGCGGCAAGAACCCGAACGTGGTCTTCGCCGACGCCTGTGCCACCGACGAGGGCTTCGACACCGCCGTCGACCAGGCGCTGAACGCCGCGTTCATCCACAGCGGCCAGGTCTGCTCGGCCGGTGCCCGGCTGATCGTCGAGGAGTCCGTCAAGGACCGCTTCGTGACCGAGCTGGCCTCCCGCGCCCAGCGCATCCGGCTGGGCCGCGGCACCGAGGAGGGCGTCGAGTGCGGGCCGCTGGTCTCCGCGCAACAGCTGGAGAAGACGGAGATGTACGTCGCCTCCGCGCTGTCCGAGGGCGCCGAGCTGCGGTGCGGCGGCGCCCGGCCCGAGCCCTGCGACGTCCGCCCCGCTAGCGGCTACTTCTACTCCCCGACGGTGCTCGACAACTGCCACCGCGGCATGCGGGTCGTCCGTGAGGAAACGTTCGGCCCGATCCTGACGGTCGAGACCTTCCGCACCGAGGACGAGGCCGTCACGCTGGCCAACGACACCGAATACGGCCTGGCCGGCGCCGTCTTCTCCGGCGACACCGCCCGCGCCCGCCGCGTCGCCGCCCGGCTGCGCCACGGCACGGTGTGGATCAACGACTTCCACCCCTACCTCCCGCAGGCCGAGTGGGGCGGCTTCGGCAAGTCCGGCGTCGGCCGCGAACTGGGCCCGCACGGCCTGAACGAGTACCGCGAGACCAAGCACGTCTACGAGAACCTGCGCCCCGCCCCGGTCCGCTGGTTCGCCGGCTGAAAGGCACCACCCACCCCCCTTCCCACCTCCCACCCGTCCACCCCGAAGACCCCCACACACGGCAGAGCCCGGCGGCTCCACACCCCGATCGAGCCGCCGCGGCACTCCCGTACCAACCGCAAGTCCGCGCCCGTCATGTCCCCAAGGAGCAGTACTCATATGTCCAGCTTTGACTACGTGATCGTCGGAGGTGGGACGGCCGGATCGGTGATCGCCTCACGGCTCGCCGAGGACCCGGACGTCACCGTCGCACTCATCGAGGGCGGCCCCTCGGACGTGGACCGGCCCGAGGTGCTCACCCTCCGCAAGTGGCTGGGCCTGCTGGGCGGCGAGCTCGACTACGAGTACACGACCACCGAACAGCCGCGCGGCAACTCGCACATCCTGCACAGCCGCGCCAAGGTGCTGGGCGGCTGCTCGTCGCACAACACCCTCATCTCCTTCAAGCCGCTGCCCTCCGACTGGGACGAGTGGGAGGCCAACGGCGCGACGGGCTGGGGCGCCGAGGACATGGAGCCCTACTTCGGCCGGCTGCGCAACAACATCGTGCGCGTCGCCAAGAAGGACCAGAACGCCATCGCGCAGGACTGGATCGACGCCGCCAAGAAGGCCCTGGACGTCCCGGAGGTCGTCGGCTTCAACGACAAGCCCTTCGAGGAGGGCGTCGGCTTCTTCGACCTGTCCTACCACCCGGAGAACAACAAGCGCTCCTCCGCCTCGGTGGCCTATCTGCACCCGCACATGGAGGCAGGTGACCGCCCCAACCTGCACATCCTGCTGGAGACGTGGGCGTACAAGCTGGAGATCGGCGGCGCGGACGGCAAGACCGTCACCGGGGTGCACATCCGCACCAAGGACGGTGAGGAGAAGCTGCTGACCGCCGGCCGTGAGGTGCTGGTGTGCGCGGGCGCCATCGACACCCCGCGGCTGCTGATGCACTCGGGCATAGGCCGGAAGGAAGACCTCGAAGCGCTCGGCATCCCCGTCGTGCACGACCTGCCGGGTGTGGGCGAGAACCTCATCGACCACCCCGAGTCGGTGATCGTGTGGGAGACCAACGGGCCGATCCCGGAGAACTCCGCGATGGACTCCGACGCGGGCCTGTTCGTCAAGCGGGACCCGGACCACAAGGGCCCGGACCTGATGTTCCACTTCTACCAGATCCCCTTCACCGACAACCCCGAGCGGCTGGGCTACGAACGCCCCGAGCACGGCGTGTCGATGACCCCGAACATCCCCAAGTCCCGCAGCCGCGGCCGGGTCTACCTGACCTCCGCCGACCCCGAGGTCAAGCCGGCGCTGGACTTCAAGTACTTCGAGGACGAGGACGACTACGACGGCCGGACCCTCGTGGACGGCATCAAGCTGGCCCGCAAGGTCGCCCAGGCCGAGCCGTTCGCCAAGTGGCTCAAGCGGGAGGTCTTCCCCGGTCCGCATGTGACGGACGACGAGGAGATCAGCGAACTGGTGCGCAAGGCCGCCCACACCGTCTACCACCCGGCGGGCACCTGCCGGATGGGCGCGGAGGACGACCCGCTCGCCGTCGTCGACCCCCGGCTGCGGGTGCGCGGCCTGTCCGGCATCCGCATCGCGGACGCCTCCGTCTTCCCGACCATGCCCGCCGTCAACCCGATGATCGGCGTGCTGATGCTCGGCGAGAAGGCGGTCGATCTCATCCGACCCGACGCGAAGACGGCACCGGGAGGTGTTGCGTGATGTCCGAGACAGCCGAGGGCGCGGCCACCGCCGAGCACACCGAGGAGACCACCGCGAACGCGAACGCGAACACGAAGGCACAGGACGCCGCCGGCGCGGCGGCGAAGGACACGGCGGGCGGGGACACCCCCGTCTTCACCGTCCGCAACCTGTGGAAGGTCTTCGGGCCCAAGGGGAGCGTGCGCCGCATCCCCCAGGACCCGTCCGTCCAGGACCTGAGCCAGGCCGAGATGCGGGAGAAGACCGGCTGCACGGCCGCCGTCCGCGACGTCAGCTTCGACGTCCACAAGGGCGAGGTCTTCGTCGTCATGGGCCTGTCCGGCTCCGGCAAGTCCACCCTGGTGCGCTGTCTGACCCGGCTGATCGAGCCCACCGCCGGCACCCTGAAGTTCAACGGTGACGACGTCATCGGCATGGACAAGGACTCGCTGCGGGAGCTGCGCCGGCACCGCGCCTCGATGGTCTTCCAGAACTTCGGCCTGCTGCCGCACCGCACGGTCGTCGACAACGTCGCCTACGGGCTGGAGATCCAGGGCGTCGGCAAGGCCGAACGCCGCGAGCGCGCCGCCGAGATGGTCGCCAAGGTCGGACTGGACGGGCTGGGCGAGCGCCGCCCCGGCCAGCTCTCCGGCGGCCAGCAGCAGCGCGTCGGCCTCGCCCGGGCCCTGGCCGTCGACCCCGAAGTGCTGCTGTTCGACGAGCCGTTCAGCGCCCTCGACCCGCTGATCCGCCGCGACATGCAGGAGGAGGTCATCCGGCTCCACCGCGAGGAGGGCCGCACGATGGTCTTCATCACGCACGACCTGTCCGAGGCGCTGCGCCTGGGCGACCGCATCGCGCTGATGCGCGACGGCCGCGTCGTCCAGCTCGGCACCCCCGAGGAGATCGTCGCCAACCCGGCCGACGACTACGTCCGCGACTTCGTGCGCGACGTCCCCCGCGAACAGGTCATCTCGGTGCGCCGCGCCATGCGGAAGGCCACCGACACCGAGGCCGAGACGGGCGCCGCGCTCGCCCCCGACACGCTGGTCGCCGACGCCATCGAGGCCGTCGCCCGCAGCGGGGAGAGCGCCCGCGTCGTGGAGAACGGCCGCACCATCGGCGTCGTGGACGACGCACGGCTGCTGAGCGTGGTGGCCGGACTGGACCAGCGGCGGGGCGAGGACGGCGAGTCGAAGGAGGTGGCCGCCGTATGAGCACGCACGCTCCGGCGTCCGCCGCCGGCGCCCGCACCGACCGGCCGGCCGAGGGGCTGATATGAGCACCACCACCCTGCCGCAGCGGGGGAAGGAGACGACGACGGCGCCGGCGCCCGCCCCGGTGGGCGGCGCCCGCGCGCTGCTGGCCCGCCCCGCGTTCGTGGCGTTCCTCGTCGTCCTCCTCGCCCTCGTCGTCGGCGCGCTCGCCCTCGACGGCAACTGGCCCGGCCCGCTGGACAAAGCCGACGCGGTCAAGGGCTGGCTCGACGACGTCAGCAACTGGCTGACCGACAACCGGGCCACGAGCTGGATCTTCCTGTACTTCCTGCTGCACATCAGCAACTGGTCCGAGGGCGGTGTCGACTACGTCTTCACCTTCCTCAACAACCTGGGCTGGCTGGGCGTGACCGCGCTGGCCACCGCCGTGTCCTGGTACGTGGCAGGCGCCGGAGCGCGGCTGCGCTCGCTGCGGATCGCCCTGCTGACCGCCTGCACCTTCCTCGCCTTCGGCGTGCTGGGCCTGTGGGACTACGCCATGTCCACGCTCGCCCTGATGGTGGTCGCGGTCGCCGTCTCGGCCGTCATCGGCGCCCTGCTGGGCCTGGTCGCCGGCCTGTCCGAGCTGGGCAACCGCATCCTGCGGCCGGTGTTCGACACCATGCAGGTCATGCCGGCGTTCGCCTACCTGCTGCCGCTGGTCCTCATCTTCGGCATCGGCTCGCCCGCCGCACTGGTGTCCACCGTCATCTACGCGGCGCCGCCGATGGCCCGCCTCACCGCGCTGGGGCTGCGCGGCGCCGACCCGGCCGCGCTGGAGGCGTCCCGTTCGCTGGGCGCCGGCTCCTGGCAGCGGCTGTGGACCGCGCGGCTGCCGCTGGCCCGCAAGGAGATGCTGCTCGGCCTCAACCAGACGATCATGATGGCGCTGTCCATGGTCGTCATGGCGTCCGTCATCGGCGCCGGCGGCCTGGGTGACAAGGTCTACCAGGCACTCGCCAAGGACAACGTGGGCATGGCGCTCGTCGCCGGTGTCTGCATCGTCCTGATCGCCATCTGGCTCGACCGCGTCACCGCCGCCGCCGGCGACCGGCTGGAGACCTCACCCGGCACCGCAGCCCGGACCTCCGGCGACGCCGGCGCGGTCGGCATGGAGAAGCTGGGCGGCTGGCTCGCCTGGGGCCTGTTCGTCGTCTTCGCCGTCGTCGCCACCCTCTTCGGGCCCGTCGGCGAACGTTCCTGGCCCGTCGACTGGAGTGTCTCCCTCTCCGCACCGCTGACCCGCGGCATCGAGTCCTTCACCAGGGCCATCTCCGACGGGGTGCCCGTGCTCGGCGGCACCGACGTGTGGGCCTCCCACTTCACCTCCTGGGTGCTCAACCCCATGCGCGAGGCCATGCAGGCCGCACCCTGGTGGGGCGTGCTGCTGCTGGTGGCCGTCCTCGCCTGGATGGCCGGCTCCTGGCGGGCCGGGGTCACCGGTGTGCTCTCGCTGGGCGTCATCGGCGTCCTGGGCCTGTGGGACAAGTCCATGGACACCCTCTCGCAGGTGATCGTCTCCGTGGTGTGCACCCTCGTCGTCGGCGTCGTCATCGGCATCCTGGCCGCCCGCTCCCGGTGGGTGATGCGGCTGATCCGGCCGGTGCTCGACGTGATGCAGACGATGCCGCAGTTCGTCTACCTGGTGCCCGTGGTCGCGCTCGTCGGCGTCGGCCGCCCCGCCGCGATCCTGGCCGCCGTCGTGTACGCGCTGCCCGCCGTCGTCCGCATCACCGCGCAGGGGCTGGCCTCCGTCGACCCGGCGGCGCTGGAGGCCTCCCGCTCGCTGGGCGGCACCACCTGGCAGCAACTGCGCCAGGTGCAGCTCCCGCTGGCCCGGCCCTCGCTGATGCTGGCCTGCAACCAGGGCGTCGTCCTGGTCCTGGCCATCGTGGTGATCGGCGGTCTCGTCGGCGGCGGCGCCCTCGGCTACGACGTGGTCTACGGGCTCCAGAAGAGCGACCTGGGCGTCGGCCTCTCGGCCGGTGTCGCCATCGTCTGCCTGGGCCTCATGCTCGACCGGCTCACCCAGTCCGCGGGCAGCACCGGAAAGCGCGGAGGTACGAAGTGAAGCGCAACATCCGACCGCGGGCCCCGCACCGGGCCCGCCGCGGGCGGCTGCTGAAGTCGGGCGCCGCCGCGGTCGGGGTCCTCGCCCTGACCGCGGGCCTCACCTCCTGCGGCAAGGCCAACCCGTACTACAGCGGCAGCCCCAACACCGTCACCCTGCCGGTGGCGGCCTGGGCCGGCTCCGAGGCGAACGTCGCCGTGGCCAAGCAGGTGCTGGAGAAGAAGCTCGGCTACCGGGTCAAGACCCTCCAGATGGACGAGCCCGTTGCCTTCGACGCCCTCAACACCGGCCGCGCCGACGCCATGCTGGAGGACTGGCGGGGCGTGCCGAAGAAGGAGAAGAAGTACGTCGAGGAGCTCAAGACCATCGTCTACGCGGGGGAGATGGGCGTCACCGGCCACATCGGCTGGTACGTGCCCACCTACTTCGCCAAGGAGCACCCCGAGGTCAAGGACTGGAAGAACCTCCCCAAGCTGAAGAAGCACTTCCAGACCCCCGAAAGCGGCGACAAGGGCCAGCTGCTGGAGGGCTCGCCCTCCTTCAGCACCTACGACGACGCCATCATCAAGAACCTGGATCTCCCCTACAAGACGGTCTACGCCGGCAGCGAGGCCGCGCAGATCAAGGAGATGCAGAAGCGCGCCGCCAAGAAGGAGCCCTTCCTCACCTACTGGTGGACGCCGCAGTGGCTCAACTCCAAGATCCCCATGACGGAGGTCAAGCTGCCCAAGCGCACCCCCGGGTGCGACAAGGTGGCCTCCAAGGTCGACTGCGCCTACCCGTACACCAAGCTCGCGAAGTTCATGAACAAGGACTTCGCCGAGAACGGCGGCAAGGCGGCGGAGTTCCTCAAGAAGTTCAAATGGAGCACCGCGGACCAGACCCAGGTCGTCAAGTGGATGACCATCGACAAGATGGACACCGACGAGGCCGCCGCCAAGTGGGTCAAGGAGAATCCCGACAAGTGGAAGAAATGGCTGCCCAACTGACCAGGCGGCCCTGGGGCAGAATTGCGCTGTGAAGCAGCCCGCCCCCTCGCCCCGCCCCTCCCCCCTAAGCCGGGGCGAGGGGCGGCGGCGTGCCGGGCGGCACCGCGCCCCCCGCTCCCGGCGGCCCCTGCTGCCCGCGGTGGCCGTCACCGGCTGCGTCGCCGTCCTGGTGGCCGTCGCCCTGCTGGGCACGGACGCGGCGACCGAGGTCACCGGCGAGGTACGGATACCCGGCGGCGGCACCACCACCCTGCTGCGGTCCGTGCTGCTGGCCGCGCTCTGCGTCCAGCTCGGTGAGGTGGCCGGGCGCAGGCTGGCCCGCGACGTGGCCCGCACCCTGCCCGGCACACTCCCCGAAGGACCCGTACAGCCACCCGAATGGGCGGCCGGTGCCGCCTTCGCCGGGATGCTGGCCGCACTCGGACTCGCCTCCATGGCCGCCGCCGGGGACGGCCGGCTGGCCGCCGGCCTGCCCGAACTGAGCGAGATCCACGCGACCCGCGACGGCCTGCTGGCCTTCCTGGAGGCCAACGGCTTCCTGCTCGCGGCCCTCTGCGTCTTCCTCGGCCGGCCCGTGTGGGCGGCCGTCCCCCTCACCGGCGTCATCGTCGGCGAGGCCGTACGCGCCCACCCCGAGGACCACACCCAGCTCCTCGGCATCGCCCTGACCCTCGTCCACCTGACCGCCACCGTCCTGTGGACCGGCGGCCTCGTCCAGGTGCTGCGCACCATGCGGGCCTGGCACGGCGAACCCGGCGCCGCCCGCGCCCTGCTGGCCGCCTACGCCCGGCGGGCCTTCTGGCTGTTCGTCGCCCTGTGCGTGACGGGCACGTGCAGCACCCTGCGCAAGCTGCCGACCGTGCAGGCGGCCACCTCCTCCGCCTGGGGCCGGACCCTGCTGGTCAAGCTGGTGGTGGTGGCGGCCGTCGCCCTGTGCGCGGTGCTGGCCCGCCGCGTACTGATACGGGACCGGGCCCGTACGACCTACAGCCAGGTGCTGCGGCCCACCGCGTGGGAGCTGGCGGCGCTGGGCGCGGTGCTCGTCGTCTCCGCACTGCTGACCGTCGCCCCGGTGCCGCGCTGACCCGGGCGGGGCCCGGCAACTGCGGGTGAGTCCCGGCCCGGGGTCCGCTCGGAGCTTGGCCTCGTCGTCGGCCGGTCCTCGCCGTGGGGACGCCGTTGCCCTCGTGATGGGCGCGCCGTCGTCCCGGGCCGCCGCGAGCCGGCACCCGTGGTCGGCTGGTCCTCGTGGCGGGCTTGCCTTCGTTTCCTGTTCCGGGCCTGCTCCGAGCCCGGCCCCGTCGCCGGCCGGTCCTCGTCGTGGGTTCGCTGCTGTCCCTCGTGAGGGGCTGCCGCTCTTCTGGTCCCGGGCCCGCCCCGAGCTGGAAACCCGTGGTCGGCCGTCCCCCCCCCGGCACCTGTCGTCGGCCGTCGCCCCCGTCACGGGCTCGCCGCCGTCCTCCGGCGCGGGTTCCCCGGCACGGCTTCCCCGGCATCCGTCGTGCGGGTCTCAGTCGTCGCGCAGTCCCGCGGCCCAGCCCCGTACCTGCTCCATCGCCCGCATGGCGAGCCCGCCGCCGAAGGTGACCCGAGCGGCACCGGCCGCGGCCAGCTCTGCGGGGCCGGGGCCGCTGGGGCGGGCCAGCGCGTTGACGGGCACCTCCAACTCGCGGGCGAGGGCGGTCAGCTCACCGGGCGGCGCACCCAGCGGATACACCCCGTCCGCGCCCGCCGCCACATAGGCACGGCACCGCTCCAGCGCCTCCTCCAACGGACGGTCGGCCCCGCACAGATACACGTCCACCCGGGCGTTGAGGAACGGTCCGGGCCCCAGCGCCTCGCGCACGGCGGCCAGGAACTCCGCCTGCCGGCCCGTCTCCACCAGCCGGCCCGAGACCGAGTCCTCCAGGTTGCAGCCGACGGCACCCGTGCCCAGCAGCCGCTGTGCGATCTCGGCCGGCGGCAGCCCGTACCCCCGCTCGATGTCGGCCGTCACCGGCACCTCGACCGCCCGCACGATCCGCGCGACGGCGGCGAACATCTCCTCCGCGGGACACGCGCCGTCGGCGTACCCGAGCGAGAGGGAGACACCCATGCTCGGCGTGGCCAGCGCGGGGAACCCCGCCTCGGCGAAGATCCGGGCGCTGGCCGCGTCCCAGGGGCCGGGCAGCACCAGCGCGTCGCCCGGCGCCCGGTCGTGGTGCAGCCGCCGCAGCAGGGCGGCGGCGTCGGCGGGCGGCGTCACCGGGCTTCGCCGCCGGCGGCCTCGCGCAGGCTGTCCGGCGTGGTGCGCACCGCCACGTTGAACCGGTTCCAGGCGTTGATCGCCACGATCTGGCCCAGCAGCGCGGCCAGCTCCGGCTCCTCGAACTGCTCCGCCGCCCGCCGGTACACCTCGTCCGGCACGAAGCCGTCGGTCAGTTCGGTGACGGCCTCCGTCAGGGCGAGCGCGGCCCGCTCCCGCTCGTCGAACAGGTCACCGGCCTCCTCCCAGGCGGCGATCATGTCCAGCCGCAGCCGGCTGATCCCCGCCTTGCGGGCATCGGCCAGATGCATGTCGAGGCAGTAGGCGCAGCGGTTGATCTGCGAGGCGCGGATCTTGACCAGCTCGCCGACCACCGGATCGAGACCCGCCGCGGAGGCCGCCTGCTGGAAGGCGTACATGCCCTTCATCAGGGCGGGAGCGGTCTGCCAGATGTCCATGCGCTGTGTCGTCGTCATGGCCCCGAGCCTAAGCAGGAGTGGGCCACGCGTATGGTCCACTTTCATGGCAGATTCCTGGGCCACTTCCGGCAGCGACCTGCACCTGGACCTGGCCGTGACCAGCGGTCCCGGCGCCCGGCGCCCCCGCGCGGCCCTCATCGCGGCGCTCCGGGACGCCATCCGCGGCGGCCGGCTCGCCCCCGGCACCCGGCTGCCCTCCTCGCGGAGCCTCGCCGCCGACCTGGGACTGGCTCGCAACACGGTGGCCGGGGCGTACTCCGAACTGGTCGCCGAGGGCTGGCTGTCCGCACGGCACGGCTCGGGCACCCGCGTCGCACAGCGGGCCGAACCGGTGCCGCCCCACCCGGCCCGGCTGCCCGCACGCGGCCCGGCGTACGCCCCGGGGCGGGAACGCGGCACCACCGGCACCCCGCACCCGCGCCGGCCCGTCGTCCACGACCTGCGCACCGGCGCGCCCGACGTGTCCGCGTTCCCCCGCTCCGCGTGGCTGGCCTCGGCCCGCCGCGCACTGACCGCCGCCCCCGCGCCGGCCTTCTCGCACGGCGACCTGCGCGGCACCGCCGAGCTGCGGCACGCCCTGGCCGGCTACCTGGCGCGGGCCCGCGGTGTGCGGGCCGACCCCGAACGCATCGTGGTGTGCGCCGGTTTCGCGCAAGCGCTGACGCTGCTGGCACGGGTGGTACCCGGTGACATCGCCGTCGAGGAGTACGGGCTCTTCTTCCACCGCGAGACGCTGGAACCGCACGGGACGCAGACCCTGCCGCTGCCCGTCGACGCCCACGGCGCCCGCACCGAAGCACTCGCCGGCCAGGCCCGGTTCGCCTCCGTCCGCACGGTGCTGCTCACCCCCGCCCACCAGTACCCGCTCGGGATACCCCTGCACCCCGACCGCCGGGCGGCGGCCGTCGACTGGGCGCGGCGCCGCGGCGGACTGGTGCTGGAGGACGACTACGACGGCGAGTTCCGCTACGACCGCCACCCGGACGACTCCTGCGTGCTCAGGGTCGTTCACCGCGCCACCGCCGCACTGCGGACACTGCTTCATGAGGACTCCCTACGCGGCTACGTCGAACTCACCCAGCTTCGCACCACTCAGGAAGTCGTTCCACTCCTCCGCGCTGAACTCGACAGTGCCGCCGTTGACCGAGCTACGGACTGCCACCTTGCCCGGTACGTTGGTCGCCACCTCGACACAGCGGGGGTCGTTGTTGTTGTACTTGCACGCGCTAGACGTGCGGAATTCGAACTCCGGGATCGCTGTCATTCTGTGCCTCTCTGTTGAGTGGTGCACTGCGTGCCCCTTTGGTGCCCCAGCCCTGCCGTTCACCTGTCGGGGAAGCCGGAACCCGGTTATTGGCAGGGCTGGGAGATCAGAGGTTGCCTGTCGCTGCCATGGTTGGGATTGCTGCGCACAGTACCCAGACCACGAAGACGAAGATGCGCCGACCGTAACGGCCAATCACTTTTCCTTCTCCTTCTCGCGGCGATCGCGGCATGCGCAGGGTGGAGGCTGTGATCCAGGCGGGAAATAGACGACTCCGGAACGGGGGTCCTGCGCTCCGCCGTACTTCGTCCACCAGCCGTCAGGGCTTTCGGAATAGGGCGTTTCCGCAAACCGTTCATCGGTCACCAGGTCCGCCCCAATGAGTTGGACGAACGGTGGTTGAGTTCCGCCAGGCGCGAGCTGAGAGCGTCCGACTGTATGGCCGTGACCATGTGCCGAGGATGTACGTCCCACTCTCTGCCGCCGTTCAGCGGACGCACCTGGTACAGACTCCCCAGGCGATCCATGACCACGCCCACACGCCCCGTGCGCGCGTCCTTGACGACCTCACCTGGTTGCCACTCCTGCGGGTGTTCCCGGGCAGTTCCAGGGGTGTTCATGCGGTACCACTCCCTCACCCCGCTTGTCGCATGACGCTTCGTCACTTCCGAGGTAAGCAAGGGGGGTACGCGGTGACCACGGCAGAAAGGCCGCACTTTGGCCGCATCTTGGCCGCACTGCGGACCTGACCTGTGAGAAGGCGTACGCTGCCCGTGAAGCACCCCGGACGAGGGAGGGCTAGCCAGCGTGGCCAGCAAGCGGCAGAAGCTAGCGGAGCGCCGGAAGGCATGCGGGTACAACCAAGAGGAATTCGCCGAGGCTATCGGAGTTGACCGTTCGACCGTTCAACGGTGGGAGAACGGGAGTAATGAGCCTCAGCCTTGGTTGCGCCCCAAAATTCAGAAGATTCTCGGAATCACGTCGGCCGAGCTTGATTCATTGCTATTTCTGGATTCGCCGCAATCATTCACGATTTCAGTCGCCCAGGCGGCGGATGATGAGATTGAAGCTCTCGAATTGATCCGCCGAGTTTGTGCGAGTGATGTTGGCGCGGAGACACTGAGTGCTCTAGAGGGTGCTTTCGATAATCTGGCCATGCAATACCCGGTGTCGGCCCCGCATGTTCTACTCGAAAGCGTCAGGCGGCACTCGGCGTACGTCATGCACCTGATGAATGCCCGAATGACCCTAGCTGAGCAAAATCGGCTCTTCATGGTTGGCGGATGGCTGCAACTCCTAGCAGCCACATTGCATATCGACCTGCATCAAGACCGTGCGGCTTCCGCTCGTTTGAAGGCGGCTGCCACGCTCGCGCAGCATGCAGGAAGCAAAGAGATTGAAGCGTGGTGCTTTGAAACCGAGGCATGGCGCGTTCTCACCGATGGGAATTACCGTCGCGCTTTGGAGTTGTCGCAAGCAGCGCAGAAACTCGCACCCGTCGGAACGTCCGTCTCAATTCAGGCAACCGCCCAGGAGGGCCGCGCGCGAGCACGTCTCGGGGAGGCGAAAGAGACATATTCTGCCGTCGATCGAGTGCGGAAAATGTCGGCAAGTCTGGTTCCGCATAAAGGGACGGAGCATCACTACCAATACGATCCGGCTAAATCTTTGGCCTACACTGCTACAACTCTGGCATGGGTTGGAGACCCCGCAGCGGAAAACTACGCACGTGAAGTAATTGCACGCTTGTCGCCAGCGGAAGATATTCAGAAATGGCCAAGGCGAGTAGCCTCAGCGAATATTGATCTAGCTTTGACTCTTCTTGGTGGGGATCGACTGGACGAGGCGTGCTATGCGGCGCAGCGGGCAATACTGTCCGGGAAAATTGTGCCGTCGAATCATTGGCGCGCCCTTGAAGTGGTGCAGGCGGTAGAAGCCAAACGGCTACCCGAAGCGGCAGATTTGCGGGACGCCTTTCAAGGAATGAAGAGGCAAGCCGAACTCGAATCCTGAATTTACCAGTTCAGAATCCGATGCCAGGGTGCGGCCCGCTGGTTCCCTAGCCGACTTGGCCCCCACAGGCTCAGGCGGTGGACGCCAGGCGTCAGGGGAAGGAGACCAAGCCCCCAGCCGAGCCGCAGCCCAAGCCGTCAGACGTGCCGCCAGCCGAGGGCACGGGCGGAGTAACTTTTCTTCACTTGCTCAAGGGGCGCGCCTTCGGCGCGCCGCCCGGTGCGGCTCTAGCCGCTCCGGCCAGGCGTGCGGCCTTCGGCCGATCCTGTCCGGGCGGCCCGCCGCCCGGGCGTACACGCGGCCTCCTTGAGCCGTCAGAGGGTTACACGTCCAGCCCCAGGCCGCCGGGCCCTCTGAGGCCAGTGCAGCCGCCCCGAGGGGCCTTTGGCCGCCTTCCCGGTCCCTGGGCCCACGCCGACCGCTGGAAGGGGCCTCAGCGGCTTGCAACGCGGGCGGCCAATGCCCTCGCCTCTACTGGTAGTTGGCACCGGTCGCCGGACGCCTTTCCGAGGGGCGTGGCGAACGCTAGGGATCTACTTGCGCAGCGTGGTACAAGGGGCGCTACGGCGCGCCCCTTGACCCCGCCCGAGCGGCACGTCCTCAAGCGCGAATGCAGGTTTCGTAGTGGCTAAGGCCCGTGCGCGCTTGAGGACGTGCCGCCTGTGAATTCACCTGCGGCCAAAACCGGGTGACCGTAATTCCGACCCCCGTCAGGTATTGCTGACTGTTACGCAGCGTTTGGCCGCCCTTCCCAAATGTCTTGCAGGGCACCCTTTCTCTGGGCGGGATACGAGTAATCGTCAGAGCCGTCGGCCCACTTAATGTTGACGCGGCTCCAGCCGTCGAATCGTGCGCCCTGTTTAGGTGCGCGAGTGACAAGAATGCGATCTATAGCGAGACCCACTAGTTCGCGCTTCAATTCGGGATTGGCGTCCCGCCACTTCAGCCGCGCCCAGAGCGGGTTTGTCAACACCGCGAAATCAAGACGGCTTTCCCCTGAAAGGGTGTTGAGTTGTTCCTGTGTCGTTTCCAGCTTTGCTTCTGCCTCTCGCACCAGTCGCGGAAAGTGCTTTCCCATTGCTCCTGAATAAAGCCCTGCCGCCCGATCGTTTGCGAGCTGTTCGATTGCCGCTTCTGCCGCTTTCACCGCAGCCACGGCGTCGTCATATTGTGCCGTGCGCTTTGGTTGAGTGAGAGCTTGCCAACGCTCCGCCAAAATTCGCACCAAGGGGTCATCAGGACTGGCGTTTGTGAACCTGCTGAGCCAGCGCATTGCTACATACTTTTCAATCGCAGTGCACCACGCCGAGGCAGGCGTAGGGCATTCGCCGCCCGCAGCCCGGAGCTGACAATTGTAGGACTTCCCATCGGCATTCATCCGGTGCCCGCAATGAGCACACACCAGGCGTCCGACGAGCAGTTTTGACGGCCTGCCCGGGCGCCTCTTACCCGGGAGGATCTGATGCCCGCTCAGTACCCTACGAGCCCGGTCTGCGAGTTCAGCGGGGATCATCTCCGACATGTCTGCCGCCACCTGCACACGTTCCCCGGCATCGTTGTAATAGAGCGTCGGGCTCTTGTGCGACTTACCCCCCGGGCTGACAGTCAGCCACCCCTCATAAACCGGGTGAATGACAATGGCCCGAATGGCGTCTGCGCGCCAGCCTTTACCCGTGGCGGTCTTGATCCCCTCGGAGTTAAACCGGCGAGCCAAAGCGCGTGCGGATACCCCTTCGGCAATGGAAGTGAAGATGCGGACAACAATGTCCCACGGGCAATAGTCTTTGCCTTCCACGAGTTTCCGATTGGGTGACAGTTTGCGCGTCGTCTTGTCGGCGACGAGCCCGAACGGTGCGCGAGACAGCCAACGCCCCTCGTTCCGTTGGCGCTTCTTGGTCTGTCGCACGTTGTACGAAAGGCGCACCGAGTATTCGCGGGCGTTCTCCGCACGGTCGATGATCCAACGCCTGTCCCGCTCATTCATGGAATCCAGACGTTCGTAGTCGAAGATGACCCGTGCTTTTCCGAGAATGGGTACGACAGCCTCAGCCCCTTTGCGGCTGAGTCGGTCAAGCGCGTAACACCAGAGCGCGGGTACTTCTCCGTTGAGAACGGCCGCCATTGCCGCGTCGTATTTGGGGCGCTCTACGTCATCCCATGCCGACAGGTTCTCTTTCCAGACCTTGCGGACGCGGTAGCCGTTCTCTTCGGCCCAGCGTCGGCCCCGCTCTTCCTGAGCCCGGAGCGAGAGCGCTTGCTCACCATCGCGAACGATCTTGGACTTCCTCAACAGCAGGTCTACTTCTGGCCTGTTCTCCTTCTTCTCCCCGTTGGTAGCCATGGCATCCAACCTTCCGACCAGCGGGAACGGCCCGCAACCGAATAGATCCCAGGGTGTTGGACCTACTCCGGTCGGCGCCCTCCAGGGCCTCGACCCCGAACGGGTCGTCTACCTCGGCACCTCCAGCAAGGCGCTGGCCCCCGCGCTGCGCCTGGCCTGGATGGTGCTGCCCGACCGGCTGGTGGACCCCGTGCTGGCCGCCAAGACGCCCGCCGAGTGGACCACCGGCGGTCTCGACCAGCTCACCCTCGCCGACTTTCTGGAACGCGGCGCCTACGACCGCCACGTACGGGCCATGCGGCAGCGGTACCGGGCACGGCGCGACCGGCTCGTGGAACGGCTGGCCGAACGGGTGCCCGGCGTACGGGCCACCGGCATCGCCGCCGGACTCCACGCCGTCCTGCGGCTGCCGCCGGGCTCCGACGAGACGGCCACGGAAGGGGCCCTGCGCCGGGCGGGAATCGGCCTCGACACGCTCTCCGCCTACCGCCACCCGGCCGCGCCGTCGGCGCGCCCGCACCCGGCCCTGGTCGTCGGCTACGGCACCCCCGCGGCGGTGGCGCGGTGAACGACCCTGAGCACGCAGGAGTCGTGCGCTGCCTGTCGTGCTGGCACGTGTGGTCACTGCCGCGGGAGACAAGCTGCCCGGGGCGTCTGCCTCGTCTCATGCCCGCACTGCGCGTGCTGAGCGGGCACCGGCGCCTCGGCCGCTAGGAAAACCGCTCAAGGCCCCGCCCGCGCACCGCCGTTCCGCGGCACGTGGGGCGGGGCCGCTTGCTCAGTCGTTCGGAGACCGACCCCTCACTCCGAGGGGACCCCGACGGGGGCCGTGCCCGTGCCGTTCGGGTCCGTCTCGTACGAGAGCGTCAGCCGTGGCGGTAGGCACCACTCGCCGTAGAGGAGCATGCCGTGCTCGTCGCTCCAGCGGTGGGCACCGGCCAGTGTCGGCGTGCCGGGCGGGATGCCGAGGTGGCCGGCCTCCCGTTGGTCGGCTTCGCGCGCGTGCATGTCGTCGCGGGCGTAGGCGGGCGTGCGGCCGGTCGCTTCGAGAACCTTCGGAAGCAGGCCGTGCACCTTGCCGGGAGCCGTGCTGAGCAGGTCGGGCACGAGCGCGGCGAAGTGAGCGGGGTACCAGTCGACCGCCAGCATCAGCCGGGTCCTGCCCCGTCCGACGACGTACTCCCTCCTGACGACCTGGTCACCGTGGTCGAGGTCGAAGATCTCCGCGACGTACAACGGCGGCACGACCAGTTCCGCGGCGGTGACGACCGCCGACTCACCGCCCGTCAGCACACTTCCGGTCCGCCGGGCGAGACCTGCTCGCTCCGAAGGGGTGAGGCTGAGCGGGGCCTCGTCGGCGACGAACGTGCCGCGGGGCGAGGTCCGTACGACGCCTTCCACCACGACTTGCCCGAGAGCGCGCTGCGCCGTCGCGCCTGCGCAGCGGTACGAGGCCGCCAGTTCCTTGACGGGCGGCAGCTTGTCGCCGGGCCCGAGCTCACCGGACAGGATCCGGTCCCGCAGTTCCGCCGCGATGTCCATGAAGCGCTGCTCTGCCATGGCAGCACGCTAGTTGGTGACCTAGTTCACCGAAAGACGGCAACTGTGAACTAGTTCTTCCCGTTCGGGTGAATGAGTTCGACGACTCCGCCCAGTGACCTAGTTCTGCGTCATAGTGACCTAGTACACACTGGCCTCGGCTCTCCGAACGAGCCCTCTGACAGGAGGAGCGGCGCATGAGCACGGAGAAGGACCCCCTCTTCCCGGATGACCTGCGGCTGTTGCCGTGGGTCACCGATACCGGCAAGCCCTGCTATCTGTCCGCCGCGCCCGGGGGCGGCGTGCTCTCCGCGCTCGCGGACCGCACCGAGAACCGGCAACTGCGCGCTGCGGCGGAGGTGTTGTGCGAGGCGCGCCGCGTCCTGGCGGACCCCGCCGCTGGAGCGCTCGCGCTGCGGCTGACGCTCACGGCGAGCGCCCGAGCACTCGCCGACACGCTGCGGGTCGCCCACAGCCGGGGCCTGCGCCTGGGCGCGGAGGACGAGGCCGATCAGGGGTGAGGGCCCGGCCCGGAGCACCGGGGCGCCGTCACCAGCCGGCCGGCCGCCAGGGCCCGGCGCTCACGACCGGTACGCGCCCAGCGGGCCCGGCCTGGGGTTCGGCATGATCGGGGAGTCGGGAAAGCGGAGTGGGAGGGGAGTGGAGCGTCGTGGCACGACTGCGGTGTGCCCTGGTGGACGACTTCCAGGGAGTGGGGACGACGGCGGCGGACTGGAGCCCCGTCGCGGACGAGGTGGAGGTCGTCGGCTTCCGGGAGCACCCTGCCGACGAGGACGCGCTCGTCGCGATGCTGGCCGGTTTCGAGATCGTGGTGACCCTGCGGGAACGGGTGGCGTTCCCGCGGACCGTCCTCGAACGGCTGCCCCGCCTGCGGCTGTTGATCGCCTCGGGGATGCGCAACAGCGTCATCGACTACGCGGCGGCGAAGGAGTGCGGGGTGACGGTGTGCGGCACGGCAAGCTCCTCCACGCCGCCGCTTGAGCACACCTGGGCCCTGCTGCTGGGGCTGGCGCGCGGTATCGGTGTGGAGAGCGCGGCCGTGCGCGAGGGCGGGCCCTGGCAGCAGACCGTCGGGGCCGATCTGCACGAGCGGCGGCTGGGGCTGCTGGGGCTGGGGAAGATCGGCGGGCGGATGGCGCCGGTCGCCGCCGCCTTCGGGATGGACGTCGTGGCCTGGAGCCGGAATCTCACCCGGGAGCGGGCCGACGAGGTGGGCGCCGTTCGGGCCGCGTCGCTCGGCGAACTGCTGGAGACCAGCGATTTCGTCTCCGTCCATCTGGCCCTCAGCGATCGCACCCGGCATCTCATAGGCGCCGCGGAGCTGGCCCGGATGAAGCCGAGTGCCTACCTGATCAACACGTCGCGGGCCGCCATCGTCGACCAGGACGCCCTGCTCGACGCCCTCCGCGACGGGACCATCGCCGGTGCGGCCACCGATGTCTTCGACACCGAGCCGCTGCCCGCCGGCCATCCGCTGCGCACCGCGCCCCGGCTGCTGGCGACCCCGCACCTGGGCTACGTCACCCGCGACAACTACCGCCGCTACTACGGCGATGCCGTCGAGAACATCCGCGCCTACCTGGACGGCTCCCCCCTGCGGCTGCTGCCCTGAGCGCGACGGGGCGGCGGGGCGGCGAGGCGGCCGGGCGGCGTCGCGGGGTTGCGGTACCGGGGTGGTGCCGGAACCCCGCGAGGCCGGTGGGAGGGTCAGCCCGCCAGCACCGTGCGCAGGCGGTCCAGGCCCCAGTCGAGGTCCTCCTTGGTGATGACCAGGGGCGGGGCCAGCCGGATCGTGGAGCCGTGGGTGTCCTTGACCAGGACGCCCTCGGCCATCAGCCGCTCGGAGATCTGGCGGCCGGTGCCGTAGGAGGGGTCGATGTCCACGCCGGCCCACAGGCCACGGCCGCGCACCTCGCGCACGGCACCGGACGGCAGCAGTTTCAGCTCGCGGTGCAGGTGCTCGCCCAACTCCTGGGCCCGCTGCTGGTATTCGCCCCCGCGCAGCATCTCGAGCACCTCCAGCGCCACCGCGCAGGCCAGCGGGTTGCCGCCGAAGGTGGAGCCGTGCTCGCCGGGACGGTGGACGCCCAGCACCTCGCGGGAGGAGACGACGGCGGACACCGGTACCACCCCGCCGCCCAGCGCCTTGCCCAGCACGTACATGTCGGGCACGACGCCTTCCTGCTCGCAGGCGAACGTCGCTCCCGTGCGGCCGAGGCCGGACTGGATCTCGTCGGCGATGAACAGCACCCCGCGTGCCCGGGTCAGCTCCCGCACGCCGGCCAGATAGCCGGGCGGCGGCACCAGGACACCGGCCTCGCCCTGGATCGGCTCCAGCAGCACCGCGACGGTGTGCTCGCCCACGGCCTCCTCCAGCGCCGCCAGGTCGCCGTACGGCACCGTCCGGAAGCCCGGCGTGTACGGACCGTGGTCGGCGCGGGCCTCCTCGTCCGTGGAGAAGCTGACGATGGTCGTCGTACGGCCGTGGAAGTTGTTCTCCGCGACGACGATCTCCGCGCGGCCGTCCGGTACGCCCTTGACCCGGTAACCCCACTTGCGGGCCGTCTTGACGGCGGTCTCCACCGCCTCCGCGCCGGTGTTCATCGGCAGCACCATCTCCATGCCGCACAGTGCCGCCAGTTCCTCGGCGAACTGCGCGTAGCGGTCGTGGTGGAAGGCGCGGGAGGTGAGGGTGACCCGGTCGAGCTGGGCCTTGGCCGCCTCGATCAGCCGCTCGTTGCGGTGCCCGAAGTTCAGGGCGGAGTAGCCCGCCAGCATGTCGAGGTAGCGACGCCCCTCGACGTCGGTGACCCAGGCGCCGTCCGCGGTGGCGACGACGACCGGGAGGGGGTGGTAGTTGTGCGCGCTTTTCTCGTCCGCGGTCGCGATGTGCTGCGCGCTCGCGGTCCCTGCGGCCGTCGACGTGGAGCTTGACGTGGAGAGGGTGGACATCGTCGTCTCCGTTCCTGCGTGCGTACCGGTGCCGTCCGGTGGGGCGGCACCTTTCTATCTTCCGTCGCCCGCCGGCGGGCGGAGCCCCCTTCGGGGGACCGGCCCGGTGAGGAGGTGCGCGGGTGTGGGACGTGTGCCCGGTGGCGGGGCGGGAGCCGCCCCGTGGGGCACCGGCGCTCCCGGGTGGCGTGCGGCGGCGGCCCGTGCGCCGGTGGCCCGGCCAGCGCCGGTCCCGCCCGGGGGCGCCGTACGGCGGGTCACGGGGGCGCCGCGGCGGGGCGTGCGCCCGTGGTGCGCCGGGCGGGGTGAGGGGCACAGGACCCCGCGCCCGGGGCGCGCCGCCCGTGCGACACCTCACCCGGAACGGGGTCACCGGTGGGTGTCCGTACCTGAGAGAATGACCGCATGGCCAATGATCGTCCTCGTGTGCTGTCCGGTATCCAGCCCACCGCCGGTTCGTTCCACCTCGGCAACTATCTCGGTGCCGTACGCCAGTGGGTGGCGCTCCAGGAGAGCCACGACGCCTTCTACATGGTCGTCGACCTGCACGCGATGACGATCCCGAAGGACCCCGCCGAGCTGCGGCACAACTCGCGGATGGCCGCGGCCCAGCTGCTGGCCGCCGGGCTCGACCCGGAGCGCTGCACCCTCTTCCTCCAGAGCCACGTGCCCGAGCACACCCAGCTGAGCTGGATCGTGGAGTGCCTGACCGGTTTCGGTGAGGCGGCCCGGATGACGCAGTTCAAGGACAAGTCGGCCAAGCAGGGCACCGACCACACCAGCGTGGGCCTGTTCACGTACCCGGCGCTGATGGTGGCCGACATCCTCGTCTACCGCGCCCAGCAGGTCCCGGTGGGGGAGGACCAGCGCCAGCACCTGGAGCTGACCCGCACCATCGCGGAGCGTTTCAACAGCCGGTACGGCGAGACGTTCCCGGTGCCGGAGGCGTACATCCTCAAGGAGACGGCGAAGATCTACGACCTCCAGGACCCGGCGGTCAAGATGAGCAAGTCGGCCTCCACGCCCAAGGGCATCATCGAGCTGCTGGACGAGCCGAAGGCCACCGCGAAGAAGATCAAGAGCGCGGTCACCGACACCGACACCGTCATCCGGTTCGACCGGGACAAGAAGCCCGGCATCAGCAACCTGCTGACGATCTACGCGACGCTCACCGGCGCGGGGATCCAGGAGCTGGAGGACAAGTACGCGGGCAAGGGCTACGGTGCGCTCAAGACGGATCTTGCCGAGGTCGTCACCGAGTGGGTGACGCCGTTCCGCTCGCGGACGCACGAGTTCATGGACGACCCGGCGCAGCTGGACAAGATCCTGCTGGACGGCGCGGAGAAGGCCAGGTCGGTGGCGGCCGAGAACCTGCGGACCGTCTACGACAAGGTGGGCTTCGTGCCCGGCAGGCGGTGAAGGGAGAACCTATGGGCGCGGGAGCGACCGTCACCCTCGGCGTTTCGCTCGCCGTCCCGGAGCCGTACGGCACGCTGCTCCAGGCACGGCGGGCGTCCTTCGGCGACGCCGCCGCCCATGGCATCCCCACGCACATCACGCTGCTGCCGCCGACCGAGGTGCCCGCCTCGGCGCGGCCGGCGATCGAGGCCCATCTGGCGGGTGTCGCCCTCGCCGGGCGGGCCTTCCCGGTGCGGCTGTCGGGCACGGGCACGTTCCGGCCGCTGTCGCCGGTGGTGTTCGTGCAGGTCGCCGAGGGCGGCGCGGCCTGCGCGCGGCTCCAGGAGCGGGTGCGCGACCCGCAGGGCCCGCTGGCCCGCGAACTGCCGTTCCCGTACCACCCGCATGTGACGGTGGCGCACGGCATCCCGGAGCCGGCCATGGACCGGGCCTTCGAGGAACTGGCCGATTTCGAGTGCTCCTGGACGGCCGGCGGGTTCGCCCTCTACGAGCAGGGCGACGACGGGGTGTGGCAGCTCAAGCGGGAGTTCCCGTTCGCGACCGGCCCGCTGGGGCAGGGCGGGACGTACACCGAGAAGCCGCTGGCACCGCGGCTGCCGGCCACCCAGGCCTGCCGCCCGCCCCATGTGCGGCGCAGCGCGCTGTACCCGTCCGCGACGCTGTAGGCCGGCTTCGGCCGGATGACGCGCGGCACGGCCCGGGCGCGCGCCGCCGGGCAGGACCTGGGCCGATTCGCCGCCGCGGTGGCTGGATGGCGCCGCGGCGGGGCACTGGGCAGATGTGGAAAGACTGACGAAGCTGCCGTATGTGGGCCCGCTGCTGGCATGGGCGACCACCACCCGCCTGTGGCGGATCTACGCACACCTCGACGCCCGTAAATGGACGCGGCTGGCTGCCGCGATCACCTTCACCAGTTTCCTGGCGCTCTTCCCGATGATCGCGGTGGGTGCCGCGGTGGTCGCCTCGCTGCTGCCGGGCACCGAGACGCGGCGGCTCCAGCACACCCTCGCCGACCAGGTGCCCGGCATCTCGGACCGGCTGGAGATCCAGTCCCTGGTGGACAACGCGGGCACCGTCGGCCTGGTGGCCGGCGGCGCGCTGCTGGTCACCGGCGCCCGCTGGGTGGGGGTGCTGCGGGAGAGCCTGCGCGCGGTGTGGGACCTGGCGGAGGACCCCGGAAACGTCGTCCTGCGCAAGGCCACCGACCTGGGCATCCTGCTGGGCCTCGGCCTGGTGGGGCTGGTCTCCTTCGGCGGGTCCGCGTTCGCGGTGACCGCCGTCACCTGGGCCGCCGAACAGCTCGGACTGGCCGAGGGCGGCGTGGGGACCGTGCTGCTGCGCACGGCCGGTTACGCCGCCGCCGTCGCCGCGGACTTCCTGCTGCTGTGGTACGTCCTCACCCTGCTGCCGCGGGTCCGCCCGCCGCGCCGGGCGACGCTGGCCGCCGCCCTCCAGGGGGCCGTGGGCTTCGAACTGCTGAAACTGCTGCTCGGCGGCTACCTGCAACAGGTAGCCGCCAAGAACGTCTACGGTGCGTTCGGTGTGCCCGTCGCACTGCTGCTGTGGATCAGCTTCATGACCAAGCTGCTGCTGTACTGCGCCGCCTGGACGGCCACGGCCCCCGTACCGGGCGCGGCCCCGGGGAGCGGGCAGCCCGTCCGGGACCTGGCCGAGGGCGGCGACGAGGCCGCCCCCGGCGCGGACCGCGTCAGTGCCGGCGACGCCGCGCCAGATCGGGCAGCGGCCAGCGACGGTGCACCACGTACGCCACCAGACTCAGGACCACCAGGACGCCCGCGGTGATGCCCAGCGCCGTCCCCGCGCCGCCCGAGGGCTTGCTGTGGGCGTGTGCCGCCGCCCGGTCGGCGGAGCCGCCGGCCTCGCCGCCCTTGCCGTGCGGCGCGCCGCCGCCGTTGGCGGTGCTGCCGGGTGCCACCAGTTCGCCGACCGGCTCCACCTTGCCGCCGGCGGCGAAGCCCCAGTCCAGCAGCCTGGCGGCTTCCTTGTAGACGCCGTGCGCCTCCTGGCCGTCCGGGTGCATCACGGTGACCAGCAGGACCCGGTTGCCGCGCTGGGCGACGCCGGTGAAGGTGTTGCCCGCGTTCGTCGTCGACCCGTTCTTGACGCCCGCGATGCCCGGGTACGGCTCGATGCCCACGTCACCGGTCAGCAGCCGGTTGGTGTTCTGGATCTGGAAGCTCTCCCGCTTGGTCTCGCCGTTCTTCTTCTTTTTCGTCTCGCCGGGGAACTTCGCGGTGGCGGTGGCGGCGTACTCGCGGAAGTCCTTGTTCTGCATCCCCGCGCGGGCGAACAGCGACAGGTCGTACGCCGAGGACAGCTGGCCCTTGCGGTCGTAGCCGTCGGGGCTGACCACCTTCGTGTCGTCGGCGTGCAGGATGCGGGCCCGCTCGTTCATCTCCTCGACGGTCTTGTCGACACCGCCGTTCATGGCCGCCAGCACGTGCACGGCGTCGTTGCCGGAGCGCAGGAAGACGCCGAGCCACAGGTCGTGGACCGTGTAGCTCTCGCCCTCCTTGACGCCGACGAGGCTGCTGCCCTCGCCGATGCCCTGCATGTCGGAGGGGACCACCTTGTGGGTGCGCTCCTTGGGCAGCTTGGGCAGCACCGTGTCGGCGAACAGCATCTTGAGGGTGCTGGCCGGAGGCAGCCGCCAGTGCGCGTTGTGCGAGGCGAGCACCTCGCCGGACTCGGCGTCGGTGACGATCCAGGAGCGGGCCGAGACCTTGGTGGGCAGCTTCGGGGCGCCCGGCTTGAGCTTCACCTGGGTACCGGGGCGGCCCAGCTGGGAGCCGCCGACCGTGGACATCCGGGCGGGCGGCCTGGGCTCCTTGGGGGCGCCCTTCGGGGCCTTGCCGTCGGCGTCGTCGGCGTGTGCGGGCAGGGCGGCCGGGACAGTCAGCAGCGAGAGCGCGAAGGCCGCGGAGGCGAGCAAGGTCGCACGGCGTGCGCGCGGGGCGCGGCCCTGGGCCGGGCGCGCGGCGCGGTCTGAATAATGCGAAGAGATGGGCACCCTGTGAACGTACAGGGACAACCGGGGAATGTGGACGCCGAGCCCCTGCACGGGGGTGCGCGGATAGCCCGACCCGACCAGTCCGGTACGCCAACAGGAGGCCCCCGGCGAAGCCGGCGGGGCGGCCGGGACGAGCCCGGCCGGGGCGGGGGAGGGCCCTGGGGACCCACACGGCACGGCGGTCATACTGAACACCATGCACGACACCTCCACGGCACCCCCCGCCACGGGTGCCGAGCGCGCCCCGCGGCGGCCGGGACTGGTGCTGTCCCGGCGCGTCTCCTGGTTCCTGCTGGCCTTCGGCGTGTGGTCCTGGTTCGTCTGGATCACCTTCGTGAAGAACCTGTGGAAGGACAGCAGCGGGCTGGCGTTCGACGACGCCGGCGATCCGACCGGTTATTTTTGGATCCATCTGCTGCTGGCGATCACCTCCTTCCTGCTGGGAACGGCGATCGGCCTCATCGGCCTCAGAGGGCTGCGGGCGGCCCGGCGCGGCTGAGCCATCGGCGCGGGACGGAGCGCCGGCGGGGAGAACGAGGGGGAGGGTGGGCCGTGACGTCCGCTGTTGTCGTACTGGTCGCGCTGGCCGTGCTGGGCCTGCTGGCGGGCGCGCACCTCTATCTGTGGCGGCGCTTCGTCCGCGATGTGACCGCACCCGGCAGCCCGTGGCGCCGCGTGGGTGCGGTCGCGGCGGTCGTGCTGCCGCTCACCTCCGTCGGCGCCCTGGTCGCGGGCCGCTCCGGCGTCCCGTTCGCCGTGGAACAGGCACTGGCCTGGCCGGGGTACCTGTGGCTGGCCTGCCTGCTGTATCTGCTGCTGGCGCTGCTGGCCGGGGAACTGGTGCGGTGGGTGGCGGCCCGCACCCCGTGGGGCGTCCGGCGGCGCACGGCGACGGCCACCGGGCCCGCGCCGCAGCCCCCCGCACCGGCCGAGGCGGCCCCCGTCGGCGCGGCCACCGGCACCACTGACGCCGCCGGCACTGTCGGCACCGCTGACGCCGCTGGTACCGCCGGCACTGTCACCGCCGCCGTCACGGGTGGCGGAACCCCGGACGGCGCGACCGCAGCAGCCCCGAGCCCCACCGACGCCGCCCCGCACGGCACGGACCGGGCGGCGGACCGCGATCCGGAAGCGACGGCAGGCCCCCGCACGGGCTCCGCGCCGCAGCCCGAGGGGGCCGGCTCCCTCACCGTCCCGCTCTCGGCGCCCCTGCCCGGCCGCCGCGTCTTCCTCGCCCGCACCCTCGCCGTCACGGCCGCGACCGTGGGACTCGGCACCACCGCCGCGGGGGCCTGGAGCGTGCTGAACGGGCCGACGCTCAAGAAGCTGACCGTGCCGCTCGCCAAGCTGGGCAGACGCGCCCACGGGTACCGGATCGCGGTCGTCAGCGACATCCACCTCGGCCCCACCCTGGGCCGGGCCCACACCCGGCGGATCGTCGAGACGATCAACCGCACCCAGCCGGACCTGATCACCATCGTGGGCGACCTGGCGGACGGCACCGTCGCCGATCTCGGGCCGGCCGCCGAGCCGCTGCGCGAGCTGCGCTCCCGGCACGGCGCCTACTTCGTGACCGGCAACCACGAGTACTTCGGCGACGCCCACGCCTGGCTCGACCACCTGCGCGAGCTGGGCGTCCACCCGCTGGAGAACGCCCGGCGCGAGCTGCCCGGCTTCGACCTGGCCGGCGTCAACGACATCCAGGGCGAGGACCAGGGCGAGGGCCCCGACTACGCCAAGGCGCTCGGCGACCGGGACACGGCGCGCCCCGTCGTGCTGATGGCCCACCAGCCGGTGATGGTCCACGAGGCCGTCGAACACGGCGTGGACCTCCAGCTGTCCGGCCACACCCACGGCGGCCAGCTGTGGCCGGGCCCCTACCTGGCGGCACTGGCCAACCCCACGGTCGCCGGCCTGGACCGCTACGGCGACACCCAGCTCTACGTCACCCGGGGCGCGGGCGCCTGGGGCCCGCCGGTGCGGGTCGGCGCGGAGTCGGACATCACCGTGGTGACCCTGGCGAGCGGCGACTAGGGACCTCCTCCGGAGCACCTCGCCGGCCGATCGAGCAACACGGGCCTGGGGGGGCCGGGCCGATGCGGGCCGTCCGAGCGCGGATGATCCGGCACCGACGGTTCGGTCTTCGACCATGGGCGTCAGCCAGCGAAACCGTCAGCAAACGATCAGACGAGCGGCGGCAAACGGGCCGGGGGCTGCCGCTGCGTCCCGTCGCTGTTGCCGGACCTCGACGGACGTCCCGGCATCGCCGGCTCCCAGCGGCGCCGGGACGGGCTGGGAGCACGGTGCACACTCGTCCGCAGGTCCATGAAGGCACACAGGGCCGTAAGGGACGATGCGACCGCGAAGGCCCGGACGGTTCACCGCACCGGCAGCAGGCGATCCCTCTTCCCCCGGCTTTTTCCGGCGGCTATTTCCGTCACGGGAAACGGGCGCAATACGGGCACCGAATCGCGGAGAACGGGCAATGCGCCTGTTCATGCGAGATTTCGGTGGGGGTGTATCCGCAGTGGCGCGACGGTGAAAAGCCGACAGTTTCCGGAGGTTCGTCGGCATTTTTTCAGCAAGTCCCGAGCTGTCCTCCAGAGGGTGTCAGACGGTCTTTGCATGCCTCAAACACGGCTGTTGAGCGTGCGTTGACTGTGTGCTTGACTGCGCATGCGTCGAAGGCGATTTCCGCAGGTGTCGTCCGTCGCCGGTCGATTCCTGCCGGGCAGCCACCTGCCCGGTGGTTTCCCGGTCACCCACCCGGCGAGGCGCACTATTCGGTGCCGCAGCCGGGCGATCGGTGAAATCGCGAATGGAATCGTGACGAAAAATCCAGAACTGGAGAAAGAATGCGCACGATGAAGCGTAGGGCTGCGATCACCGCGGCTGGTCTGGCGGCGGCCGTGGGCGTCTCCGTGCTCGGTGCCGGTGCGGCATCGGCCGCGTCGGGCGGCTTCACGCCCCGGCAGGGCGTGATGGGCGATGGCAGCTACCGCGCCTGTCTCGAATACGGCAACACGATGGCGCAGATGGGTGCGCTGCGGGGCTTCACCTGCACGCCGCAGGCCGACGGCAGGTACTACTTCCGCTGGTACTGATCGATTTCCCTCCCCGGGAGCCCTGACGCGGACGTCGCCGGGGCCTCGTAGGGCAGGGTGAGCTCCGGGCCCGCCCGGGCAACGGCTGATGCGATGACAGGTCGGTCGCCGTGCCCGGGCGGGCCCTTGTGCTGTGCCCGGCCGGATGCGTGCGGGCCAGCTCTGTCGCGGAACGCGCTGGTCGTCGCCGCTCAAGGGTGCGATCGGCGCACTTGCTCCATGGCGCTCGGCCGGATCACCGTGTCCGGCGGCGACCGTGCGACGCCGCGTCCACTCCGCTACGTCCAGCGGCTGACGACTGCCCTTCCGCCGGACACGTCCAGCCGCGCAGGAGCCCGCGCGGGGATGGGGGCTGGGCTCTCCGGTGCGACCGGATCGTCAGGTGCCCCCATCCTGGCTATGCGAGGGCACCGACGCGGTGAGCGAACGCCCGCACGCCGGGGAGGGTGCGGTCGTGCCGCATCAGGTCGGCGGCCATGGTTCGGACCGAGCCGCGGCGTACCTCCTGCGGCGCTGCTTGCTCGGCGGCCAGAAGTGCCCGGTAGCAGCGGTCGGGCTTGCCCCATTGGCCGAAGGCACGGGCGACGTCGATCCAGTACCGGCCCTGGCGTTCGGTGGTGGGGAGGGCGGCGGGATCGATGCGGCGTGCGTGTGCGATGGCTTGGCCGGCGTCGCCGAGCAGGTGGCTGATCGAGACCTGGTGCAGGAGAACCTGGCTGGGGCCGAAGACGGTGCCGCGTAGCAGTGCGTCGTGGCCGAGTTGCCCGGCGGTGGCTTCGGCTTCGGCGATGAGGGCGTGTGCGGTGTGCCGGTCGCCTTGTTTCGCTGCGGTGTAGGCGGCGGTGGCGTACAGGTTGCCCTGGACGGAGAGCCGTTCGGTGACGTCACAGGTGCGGTCGGCGGTCAGTTGCCGGGCGGCGGTGACGGCGACGTCGGTGGCGCGTGAGTGGTGTCCCTGGCGGCGCCAGGCGGAGGAGACCATGCGGTGGGCTTCGGCAACGGTGAGGGCGTCTGCGCCGCTGAGGGCCGCAGTGAGGGCGCGGTCGGCGGTGACGGCGGCCAGGCCGTCTTCACCGAGCTTGATGCAAAGCCGGGTTGCGGTGGTGTAGAGCTCGGCGACTGCGGTCGCCGCCTGCTCCGGGTGCCCGTGGGCGCCGAGGGCCTGGGCGAGGGCGATCCGGGCCGGGAGCGCGCGGGCGAGGGTGTCGTAACGGCAGGCGCTGAAGTCGCCTCGGGAGGCGCTTACCGCTGCTGTGACGGCCGACGGTGTGGGATCCGGGATGGGGTGGACGTGCTGCCGGTGGAGCAGAAGGTCTTCCAGGCCGGACAGGCTCGGCTGTGCCGGGGCATGGGCGGCGGCCGGCGGCCCGAGGACCGTGCTGGTGGTGGCTCCGGCCAGTCCTGCCAGGAGCTTTCGGCGTCGCACCGCGTCGTCTCCCTCTTCGCCGAACAGGGTGTGCCTACCCACCCTAGTGTCGTCGGTTCGCTCAAAGGCGGCTCGCTGCTGTCGCGGCGCGAGGCCGAGCAAGTGCGGAGGGATGTCGAGGCAGGCTGCGAGCTTCTGGAGCAGCAGCACGTCTCGCATGGGTTGTTTGCCGCGTTCCATCCGGGACAGGGAGGCTGCGGTATAGCCGACCTGCTCGCCCAGTTCGGCGAGCGTGACGTCGGCCGCGCGGCGGGCCAACCGGACGATCGCCCCGGCATTGCGGCGGGCGAGCGCGTCACGCATGGCCGCTGAACGCCAGAGCGGATGGGTGTTGTCCACGGCTCACCTCCTGCTGGGCTCATTGTCCCCGTCAAACGCCCTTGCAGTACGCGGAGTTGCAATCCGTTTACGCCCCCTGCAAACCGTGTGCGCGCCGAGAGGCTGACCCTCCCATCGCCGGGCGGGCTGCGGTGTTCTCGTGACCACGACGGCGCGCAACGGAGCGGGCCGCAACCGACCCCGGGAGGAGAGCGAGATGAAGGAGACCCGAGCAGCCCGAGGTGTATGGGCATCGGTCACGCACGCGACGCCACTGAAGCAGGACGCGACGTACGACCACCGTGCCCAGCAAGCCGTCCTGGCCATCGAGGTTCACCACACCGACGGCCGGACCGTTCATTCGGTGCTGGTCCTGACCCCGAACCAGGTGGAGCTGTACGCGATCCAGCTCGAGCAGATCATCGCCAAGCGCGAGCAGGCCCGCCAGACCGGCCGGTGACACCGCACATTTCGCCATGACACGACATGGAGGCACCGTGCACGACACTCAGTTGAACGAACTCGCCGGACGGAACGTGCTGGTTACCGGAGGAGCCGGGCTGATCGGCAGCCGTATCGCCGCCTGCCTGCGCCAGGTGGGAGCCCGGCCGATCCAGCTATGCACGTTGGAGGCATACCCCTCGCACACCTACCGCGACCTGTTCGGGATCGACCCCACCGACTCGGACCTCATCGTCGGCAGCATCCAGAACCCGGACGTGGTCAGGAAGGCGGTGGCCGGGGCCGACTACGTGATCCACGCCGCTGCCCTCGCCGACGTCGCCGCCTGCACCCGCGAGCCCACGGCGGCCATTCACACCAATATCACCGGCACCCAGGTACTGCTCGGTGCGGTGGCTGCCTGCGACCGGGTCCGCCGCCTCGTCTTCGTCTCCTCGGCCAGCGTCTACGGCAACGGCAACCCGGAGAACTGGGCACGCCCGTGCGAGGAATACCGGACCGTGCGCAAGCTGCTGGAAGCCGTATACGGGAATGTGCCGCCGCAGTTCCACGAGCACACGCCACTGCGGCCGATGTCGGTCTACGCCAACACCAAGGCCTGGGGCGAGACGCAGACTTCTCTCACGCTGGGCGCCGTGGGCACCTCATACACGGTCGTGCGGTACTTCTCCGTCTACGGAGAGCCGCAGGTCATCAAGGAGAACAGCCACTCGTGGGTCGTGGCCTGGTTCGCCACCCGCGCCGTTCTGGGGCTGCCCCTGCACCTCAATGGCGGCGGCCACCAGGTCCGGGACCTGGTCCACGTCGAAGACATCGCCGCCGCCACGGTGCGGGCCCTTGTCGCCCCGCGGGCCCACAACGAGACGATCAACATCGGCACCGGCACTCCCACCAGCATCCGCACCGTGGCCGAGCTGGTCGCCGAGCGGTACCCGGGCACGCGGTTCGTGGAGACGCCGATGCCACCCGGTGACCCACTTGGCGGCTACGCGTCCACCCACCGCATGGAAGCGGTGCTCGGCTGGCGGCCCGCGATCACCGTCAAGCACGGAGTGGCCCGCTACGCGGACTGGCTGGACAAGACGCCCGAGGCGATTCCCGCGTGGCTTCGGGCCGAGTCCGAGGCCGCGACCGCCTGATCAGATGACCGGAGGCCGGCCCAGACGGGTCATCCGCCACACCGTGGACCAGCGCATCGGCCGGCGGGGCGGGCACGGCGTGCGCAGGCCTTCGGCGAACCCGCCGAACCATGCCCTCAGCCCTGCCGCCGACCGGGTGCGGGCCACGGTCATCACTGTCCAGACGCACAGGTAGGCGGGGACGAGGAGGGCGGGAAGGCGCCGTTTGGCCAGCCAGACCCGGTTACGGGCGACCATGCGGTAGAAGACCGCATGCCGGGTCGGCGACGTCCACGGATGCTGGAGCACCAGCTCCGGCTCGTAGAGCACCTTCCAGCCCGCGTCCAGTGCCCGCCAGGCCAGGTCGGTCTCCTCATGCGCGTAGAAGAAGGGCTCGGGCCACCCACCGATCTCTTCCAGCATCCGCATCGACAGCCCGTGCCCGCCGCCGAGGAACGTCGTCACCGGCCCGCCCCGCATCGGATTCGCCGCCCGCAGACGCGGAACGTGGCGGCGCTGGGTACGGCCGTGTTCGTCGGCGATACGGAAACTGACCACGCCAAGCCGCTGGTCCGACGCGTACAGCTCAGTGAGCCGGGTGAACACGTCTGTGCTGATCAACAGGCCGTCATCGTCCAGGTCCACCACCACATCGACGTCCCCGGACTCTCGCAGCCGGGCCAGTGCGGCATTCCGGCCACCGGCCACCCCCAAGTTCTCCGGCAGCTCGACACCGTCCACCCACTTGGGGAGGGGCGGCAGCGGCGAGCCGTTTCCGACGACCACCACACGCGTCGCAGGCGTGTCCTGCCCGGCGACCGACTCAAGGAGGTCGGCCAGCTCGGCGGGCCGCGTGCCCATGGTCAAGATGGCGACGCCTACGCGCGGGTGACGCACGGATGAACACTCCGTTCCTCGGGTCCGGTGCTGGTGATGCTAGCCGCCCGGGGAACGGCTACGGACCATACACAGGAAGGCCACCGATGCCCACCATCCGCCTCGGCGACTACCTCACCGCTCCCACCAGCGGAATGCTGGACGGCACCCTCTACGAACACCTGGAGAAGAGCGAGCTGTCCGAGTTCCTCGCGCTCTGGGAGGACGGGCACCGCCAGGCCCTCGCCCGGGTCTCGCACCGCATTCACCCCACCGCGCAGATCCACCCGACTGCGATCATCGGCGACAACGTGATCGTCGGCCCCCGTGTGCGCGTGTGGGAGTTCTCCACCGTCCGCGCCGGCTCCGTACTCTGCGCCGACGTCTCGGTCGGCTTCAACTGCGAGGTCACCCGCTCCTTTCTCGGCGAACGCGTCGTCCTCGGCCACCGCATCGGTATCAACCGCACCCTCGTCGGAGCCGACGCCCACCTGTCCGCCAACCTGACCGTCGCGGCCATCAGCATGTGGAGCCCTCACATGAGCAACCCTGAACGGGAGATCATCCTGCGTACTCCCGACGGCCTCTACCGCTGTGGCACACCGCAGTTCGGCGCCCTGATCGGCGACCGGGTCCAAACCGGCAACAGCATCAGCCTCGGCCCCGGCCTCGCCCTTGGCCGCGACTGCCGGGTTGCCAGCGGCGTCACCCTCGCCGCACGCACCATCCCCGACCGCAGCGTGATCACCTCTCCTCACACTTCTGACGTCAACGTCCGACAGCGACCCGCACATCGCGGCAGGACCAACGCGGGAGCATGAAGCCACGAGCCCACTGTCCCACCAGTCACCCGCAGAGGGTGGAGACCCACCGCGCTCGGCGCGGCGACCGTGCAGTTCGTCAGGTGAGTGCATCAACCCTCCGTTGCCGACGGCATCTTGAAGGTAAGACGGGGTGCATTCACCGGGTCGGCCATGCCTCTCTCGCCGAGCCGGAGGTAGCGGTCGGCCCGCCGGTGGGCGGTGGTCGGCGAGACCTGGCTCACCCGTCCACAACCTGACCAGACAGAACAATCAGCCCGCGGGCGGTGCTGCGGCGTGGACCGCGTCCGGGCCGGGCCGGTGCCGGAGGGGCGGACCGGCACGCGGCCCCGACCGGCCGCCGGCACGCGGAGGTCACCACGTTCCTCAAAGCGGCCGGAAAAAATCGCGGGGCTCCGTGAACTTTTTCGGTCGCGGTGTGATCGAACCTCTGCGTAAGGGGCCGTGCCGGGCCTCCGCGGATTCCGGCACGGGACGCCGGGGCCTTCCCGAACGCCCCGGCGACGCGCACGCACGAGAGGGAACACATGCGCAAGATGAAGCGCGCGGCCATTGTCGGTGCCGGTCTGCTGGCCTTTTCCGGCCTCGCCGTCGGAGCCGCCCAGGCCGATGTCCCCCGCCCCCCGGGGTTCATGATCGGTGACCAGTACAAGGAGCCGAGCGCGGACGAGTGCATG
>NZ_JODR01000017.1 GCF_000725885.1 Streptomyces albus subsp. albus
GCAAAACGCTCGGCTGGGAAACCCCAGCCGAGCGCCTGCATAAACTGCTCGCGGCCTGATCAACACAACCACGTGTTGCAACGACCGCTAGAAACCGCCATCCCGGCCGGGCCCCACCGGAAGAGCGGCGGTCCGGCAGAGGGCCGGCAGCACACGCGGAGAGCCCGCACCACACGCAGAGGACCCGCACCACACGCAGAGAGCCCGCACCACACGCAGAGGACCCGCACCACACGCAAGCCCCCACGGCACACGCGAGGCCCCGCACACGCAAAGCCCCACCGCTCGGCGGAGATCCGCACCACACGCAAGATCCCGCACCACACGCAAGATCCCGCAGCACGCGCAGGGTCCCTCGGCACATGCAGAGCCCGACGGCAGCCGCAGGGCCCACCGCACGCGCCAAGGCCCCACCCCTCGGCGAGGTCCGCCACAAGATGGCCACGCGACACGGGTAAAACCGCACCACACGGCGGAAGTCCGCGCCACACCCGGCGGCCCACGCCTACGGACGACCGCACGGGCCCCGGCACCCAACGGGGCGCACCCGGCTGCCATGCAGGCGGACCGCCGCACGGGGCCCGCACCCCGCAGACAGGGCCGCACCGTGAAGCCGCGGCAGCGGCTCCCACCCCACGCTGACTCCCGCGCGTGGACCCACCCCACGCGGCGCCCCCGCACGGAAAGGCCCCGCCACGCGACCCCTCCCCGCACGCGCGGGCCCTCCGCCCGGCGGGCCCCCGTCCGGCGGAGCCCACATCCCGCGCGGGATACGCGCTCGGACCCCACCTCCACGCGGGCTCCCATACTCGTTGGGGCACCGCACCACACAGCAGAAACCCGCGCCACACCCGGCGGCCCAGCCGCACGGGGCCCCGCGCTCCACGGGCCGGGGTCCCGCCTGAAGTTCCCGGCGGCTCCCGCCTCACGCGGAGTGTGGGCCCGCCACGCGAAGCCCCCCGCCCCACGCGGGCCGGGGCGAAGCCCCCACCCCGCGCGGGCCGGGTCAATGAGTCAGCTGCTCACTCCCGCCAGGGCACCTGGGGTGCGCGGTGGTAGTTCACCCCCATCCAATCCCAGCGCGGCCCCTGCTGGGCGAGGCGTTCGCGGTAGCCGCCCCAGTCGTGGGTGGCGGCGGGCGACCAGCCCAGTTCGGCGATGCCGGGCAGCCGGGGGAAGGCCATGTACTCCAGTTGGGCGCTGGTGGAGAGGGTTTCCGTCCACAGGGGCGCCTCGACGCCGAGCACCGCCCGTTCGGGCACGCCCTCCAGGTAGCGGCCGGGGTCCCAGTCGTAGGAGCGCTGCGGGGAGACGTAGCCGGCCCAGGAGAGGCCCAGCGGAGTGTCCTTGTCGTACTTCATGTCGAGGTAGGCGCGGTCGGCGGGTGAGATCACCAGCCGGGTGCCGTTGCGGGCGGCGTCGGCCACCTGGGCGCGTTCCTCGGCGCCGGTGCGGTCGTAGCCCCAGTACTGGGCGATGGTGCCAGGGCGCGGTGCGGCGGCGATCTGGTGCCAGCCGATGACGGTCTTGCCGTACTTGGCGACGACGGGCTGGACGCGCTTCATGAAGGCGACGTAGTCCTCGTGGCTGGTGGAGTGCGCCTCGTCGCCGCCGATGTGGAGGTAGGGGCCGGGGGTGAGGGCGGCGAGTTCGCGGATGACGTCGTCGACGAAGTCGTAGGTCCGCTCCAGGGGTACGCACAGGGAGCTGAAGCCGACCTCGGTGCCGGTGTAGAGGGGTGGTGCCTTGCCGTCGCAGTTGAGTTCGGCGTACGAGGCGAGGGCGGCGTTGGTGTGGCCGGGCATGTCGATCTCGGGTACGACCGTCAGATGCCGGTCGGCGGCGTAGCGGACGATCTCGCGGTAGTCGGCCTTGGTGTAGTGGCCGCCGGGTCCGCCGCCGACCTGGGTGCTGCCGCCGTACTCGGTCAGCCAGGGCCAGGAGTCGATGGCGATGCGCCAGCCCTGGTCGTCGGAGAGGTGCAGATGCAGCGTGTTGATCTTGTAGAGGGCGAGCTGGTCGATGTAGCGCTTCACCGCGTCGACGGGGAAGAAGTGGCGTGAGACGTCCAGCATGGCGCCCCGGTAGGCGTACCGGGGCCGGTCGGTGAGGGTGCCGCCGGCGATGCGCCAGGGCCCGGGCTGCCGGGTGTCCGCCTCGATGGAGGCGGGCAGCAGTTGGCGGAGCGTCTGGACGCCGTGGAAGAGCCCGGCGGGTGCGCGGGCGCTGAGGACGGCGGTGCGAGGGGTGACCCGGAGCCGGTAGCCCTCGGGGCCGAGTCGTCCTTCGCCGCCGAGCCGCAGCTGGATGCCGTCGGCGCCGGGGCGGGTGGTGACGGGGAGGCGGTAGCCGGTGGCGGGCCGGAGCAGCCCGGCGAGTTGTTCGGCCACCTGCCGGGCTTGCCGAGCCTGCTGGGCCTGCCGGCCGAGGTGCCGGTCGGGGCGCTGTCCCGGCCGGGGGTGGGCGGCTGCGGGGCCGGTGCTGACCCGGATCACCGTGCGGGCGGTGATCGTGTAGGGCTTGCCGCCGGGCCGGACCGAGGCGGGGGCGGGTATGACCTCATCGAGCGGGCGGGGGGCGTCGGCCGCCGCGGTACCGGTGCCCGCGGCGGTGGCCGTGGCGGCGGGCAGGGCGGTGGCGGCCAGGAGTGAGGCGCACAGGATCAGGAGCGGTCTGCGTCGTCGTCCCATCAGCGATCCCTCCGAGATCCGAAAAGGATCTCTTCGAACGATTGTTCACCGAGGTGGCGCACTCGCATCGAAAGCCATGTTCACGACACTTCGCCATGGTGACGCCCCCGCCGACCCACGGGAAGACATCGGAGCGCCTCGCTTTCCGCCACGCCGTGCCCGCTATCGGGCAGATTTCTTGCGATCGTGCCGGGAAGGCCGCAGTATCGACGCGTGCTCGACGCTCCGACCCCGGTCCACGAGGACCTCATCGACCATCTGGTCCGCACCACGCCGCTCCAGCGCGGCGAGGCGGCCCGGGTGATCCTGGACGTCCTGTCGTACTTCGACGAGACCGCCCCCGAATTCGTCCGGCGCCGGCACCGTGAACTCCAGGCCAAGGGGCTGAACAACCCCGAGATCTTCGAACGCATCGAGGCCGAACTCCCGCACCGTGCCGTGGCACCGCCCCCGCTGTCCCTCAGACAGCTCCGCCGCATCGTCTACGGCTGACGAACCCGTCCGACGACACGGCCGGCGGCCGGCACCGACAGCGGTGACGCCACCACCACCATCGAGAACAGCACAGCAAGACAGCACCACGGAGAGGCAGGGCAACAGCAGTATGTGCGGAATTGTGGGATATATCGGTAAGCGTGACACCGCCCCTCTTCTCCTGGAGGGCCTCCAGCGGCTGGAGTACCGCGGCTACGACTCGGCGGGCATCGCCGTCCAGACCGGCACCGCGGCCAAACCGGGCGGCCTCAAGACGGCCAAGACCAAGGGCCGCGTCCGCGATCTGGAGGAGCGCATCCCCAAGCGTTTCTCCGGCACCGCCGGCATCGCCCACACCCGCTGGGCCACCCACGGCGTGCCCAACGACGTCAACGCGCACCCCCACCTCGACCCGGAGGAGAAGGTCGCCGTCGTCCACAACGGCATCATCGACAACGCCGCCGAGCTGCGCGCCAAGCTGACCGCCGACGGCGTCACCCTCGTCTCGGACACCGACACCGAGGTGCTGGCCCATCTGATCTCCCGTGCCCAGGCCGACACCCTGGAAGGCCGCGTCCAGGACGCGCTGCGCCAGGTCGAGGGCACCTACGGCATCGCCGTGCTGCACACCGACTTCCCCGACCGCATCGTGGTGGCCCGCAACGGCTCGCCCGTCGTGCTGGGCATCGGCGAGAACGAGATGTTCGTCGCCTCGGACGTGGCCGCGCTGGTCTCCCACACCCGCCAGGTCGTCACCCTGGACGACGGCGAGATGGCCACCATCAAGGCCGGTGACTACCGCACCTACACCACCGAGGGCTCCCACACCGCCTCCTCGCCCGAGACGGTCGAGTACGCCGCCGAGTCCTACGACCTGGGCGGCCACGACACCTACATGCACAAGGAGATCTCCGAGCAGGCGGACGCGGTGGACCGCGTGCTGGCCGGGCGCATCGACGACCGGTTCGCCACCGTGCACCTGGGCGGTCTCAACCTCGACCCGCGCGAGGCCCGCGCGGTGCGCCGGGTGAAGATCCTCGGCTGCGGGACCTCCTACCACGCGGGTCTCATCGGCGCCCAGATGATCGAGGAGCTGGCCCGCATCCCTGCCGACGCCGAGCCGGCCAGCGAGTTCCGGTACCGCAACGCCGTCGTCGACCCGGACACGCTCTACATCGCCGTCTCCCAGTCCGGTGAGACCTACGATGCGCTCGCCGCCGTCCAGGAGCTCAAGCGCAAGGGCGCCCGCGTCCTGGGCGTCATCAACGTGGTCGGCTCGGCCATCGCCCGTGAGGCCGACGGCGGCGTCTACGTGCACGCCGGGCCCGAGGTGTGCGTGGTCTCCACCAAGTGCTTCACCAACACCGTGGTCGCCTTCGCGCTGCTCGCCCTCCACCTGGGCCGCACCCGCGACCTGTCGGTCAAGGACGGCAAGCGGATCATCGACGGTCTGCGCCGGCTGCCGGACCAGATCACCGAGATCCTCAAGATGGAACCGGAGATCGAGAAGCTGGCCCGCAGCTACGCGGACGCCCGCTCGATGCTCTTCATCGGCCGGGTGCGCGGCTACCCGGTCGCGCTGGAGGCGTCCCTCAAGCTGAAGGAGGTCTCCTACATCCACGCCGAGGCGTACCCCGCCTCCGAGCTCAAGCACGGGCCGCTGGCGCTGATCGAGCCCGCGATGCCGACGGTCGCGATCGTGCCGGAGGACGACCTGCTGGAGAAGAACCGGGCGGCGATGGAGGAGATCAAGGCCCGCAGCGGCCGTATCCTCGCCGTCGCCCACCAGGAGCAGGAGAAGGCCGACCACACCATCGTCGTGCCGAAGAACGAGGACGAGCTGGACCCGATCCTCATGGGCATCCCGCTCCAGCTGCTGGCCTACCACACGGCGCTGGCGCTGGGCCGGGACATCGACAAGCCCCGCAACCTGGCGAAGTCCGTCACCGTGGAGTGACGACCGGCCGGGCCGCCCGCGTCGGGCGCGGCCACGGGAGAGGCCGGGGGGACGGAAATGGGCGGAATCCCGCGCGGGCCACCAACCGCGCGGGATTCCGCCTCCCCTGTGCCGGCGTCGCCCATTACGCCGGCGGTGGGCCGCCGAACGGGACCGTCACCTCCCGCCGACGGCGCGCTCATGAGCACGGACACCGGGTGTCGTGTTGTCTGTATGCCCGTCACAAGCTCACAACCCACCTCTACGGGCGGGTAGATTTGTCGATCCCGGAGTGAATACGCCGTGGAGCAACGGACGTTGGCACGCAACCCGCACCACCGTACGGGCCATGCACGGAAGTTCGACAATCGGGCGGCCCCAGAGCCCGAACGCCCTGCGGGAACAGGGGAACTGGCGTCCGCCCACCCAGCCGCTCAACGACCGGAGAGCACCCCTCGGCCGGCCGGCAGCCATGCACCGGAGAGCCCCCGCGGCCGGAAGGCGCCCCCGGCCGTGGAGCGCCCCTGCGCAAGGGGGCTGCCTCGTCTCGGGGCGTCTCAGGGCGCCTCAGGGCACGACGACGACCGGGCGCTGCGCCCGCCGGGCCAGGCGGCCGGCCACCGAGCCGAAGAGGCGCCCCACCAGACCGTGCGTGGAGCCGACCACGATGGCGTCGGCCGCGTACTCGCTGCCGACCTCCTCCAGTTCGTGGCAGATGTCGCCGCCCCGCTCGACCAGGATCCACGGGACCTCGGAGAGGTGGTCGGCACAGGCGAGTTCGAGGCCGAGGACCTCGGTCCGGTGGTCGGGTACGTCCACGAAGACAGGCGGTTCGCAGCCCGCCCACACGGTGGTCGGCAAGCGGTTGGCGACGTGGACGATGATCAGGCCGGAGCCGGTGCGGTGGGCCATGCCGATGGCGTAGGCCAGCGCACGCTCACTGGAGAGCGAGCCGTCGAAACCGACGACGACGCCGTGCTGGAAGGCGGGATCGCAGGAGTGGCGTGAGGCGTCCGCCGCTTCGGGGACCGCCGTCGAGTCGGCGATCTGCCTGCGGTCTACTGGGTCAGGGATCTCGTGTCCTGCCATGAGTTGTCTCGGCGAAGTGAGTCCTCTGTACAGAGGGACGACGGACGGCTTGCGCTCTCTCGATCTGCTCGGGGCCGGTGCGGCCTGTTCGACGAAGACTGCTCGACGAAGACTTGGAATCGTCTTCCCATGTCCCTTACCCACAGGGTACGGCCGCACTCCCCTCTTGCCCAGGTAAAGAAGGACGGCCGCCGGAGACGGTTGACCCCGGAGCATGCCTCAGCCCGGGCCGCAGCGCAATGCCGCGTTACGCCCCTTACGCGCCTCCTTGACGCGGCCGAAGCCGTTCATGGCCGGAAGAAGCGCCGGACCGTACGCTTCCGCGCGCCGTGCGCACCCCGTGTACCGCCCTGGTCACCGGCTGTGGGGCCCGGGCACACACAGTTGCGGTCGCACAGGGGGTCGACGAACGGCGGTCCGTGCGCGGGCTGACGCGATCGTTGCGTTGGCGCGAGACGAACCCTGGGGGCGCACACCGGCACACAAGGAGTCACAAAAGATCACGCGCCGTCCCGCGCTCCGCGCACCCGCTGGTGACCAGGCGCAGCATGCGCCTCTCCCACCCCTTCGCGCCCCCGATGTGCGCCCCTACGCGTGACCGGATCGCACATCCGCACCCCTAGTTTTCAGCCAACTTGGGAGGACGGCCCAACCCCCCGAGGGGGTTTCCCCAACCCCCCTGCCACCAGGGACGAAAGGAGCGCCGCGCGGGTGTGCACCCTACGTTGACGGGGCAGAGAGGGCATGCGTACTTCCCTGCGGAGCAGTTGAGTGAAACGCTTCGTGATCGAATGCTTCACGCCAAGTTGCCATGTCGACATAGCGCCGGATGCCGAACTTGCACCGCCCACCTCGTCCGACGCAGTAGATTCGATCTTGGCTTTCGCTGCGGGGGAGAGCGGGGGAGATCTGCATGGACCGAGAGGAACACAACGATTGAGGGGGGCTTAGTTCCAATGAGCCAGGACTCCACGAACGGCCCAGTTGAGACCCGCAAGCTGGCCGCGCGCCGCCGGCGCGAGATCGTGGCGGTGTTGCTCTTCAGCGGTGGTCCCATCTTCGAGAGTTCCATCCCGCTCTCCGTCTTCGGCATCGACCGCCAGGACGCAGGAGTTCCGCGCTACCGACTCCTGGTCTGCGCGGGCGAGGACGGGCCGCTGCGCACCACCGGCGGGCTCCAGTTGAGCGCGCCGTTCGGGCTGGAGGCGATCTCCCGCGCCGGAACGGTCGTCGTCCCGGCCTGGCGCTCCATCACCCAACCACCGCCCCAGGCGGCCCTGGACGCGCTGCGCCGCGCGCACGAGGAGGGGGCCCGGATCATCGGGCTGTGCACCGGCGCCTTCGTCCTGGCCGCGGCCGGACTGCTGGACGGCCGTCCGGCCACCACCCACTGGATGTACGCGCCGACGCTCGCCAAGCGGTACCCGGCCGTCCACGTCGATCCGCGCGAACTCTTCGTGGACGACGGGGACATCCTCACCTCGGCCGGCACCGCGGCGGGCATAGACCTGTGCCTGCACGTGGTGCGCACCGACCACGGGGCGGAGGCGGCCGGGGCACTGGCCCGGCGGCTGGTCATCCCGCCCCGCCGGGGCAGCGGCCAGGAGACCGGAGGCCACCCGCGCCACCTGGACCGCTCCTTACCAGAGGAGATCGGCGCCGACCCGCTCGCCGAGGTCGTCGCCTGGGCGCTGGAACACCTCCACGAGCAGTTCGACGTGGAGACGCTCGCCGCGCGCGCGTACATGAGCCGCCGCACGTTCGACCGGCGTTTCCGGTCCCTCACCGGGAGCGCCCCGTTGCAGTGGCTGATCACGCAGCGCGTGCTCCAGGCGCAGCGTCTGCTGGAGACGTCGGACTACTCGGTGGACGAGGTGGCGGGCCGCTGCGGCTTCCGCTCGCCCGTCGCGCTGCGCGGCCACTTCCGCCGCCAGCTCGGCGCCTCCCCGGCCGCCTACCGCGCCGCCTACCGGGCGCGGCGGCTGGACGGGGAGCAGGGCGGCGAGGGCGGCCCGGGTGCGCCGGGTCCCGGTGGGGAGGGCGAGGGTACTCCGCGCCTGCCGAACCAGGGCCCGCACGGGCAGCACCACCAGCCCGGGCACCACGGCCAGCACGGGCAGCCCCCGCCGCACGGGCAGCCCGGCCACCACGGTCAGCACGGCCAGCACTCGCACCAGCACCACCCGTACCCCTCCCCGCAGGGGCATCCGTCCCCGCAGGGGCAGCCGGGCCAGCCGCACGCCGGCCCGCCGGGGTACGGGCCGGGCCACGATCCGCAGGCCGAGCCGGGGGCGCCCGGCGGGGTCGGGGTGCCGTACCCGGCCCGGCCGGGGGTGCGCGAGTACCGGGCCACCCGGGAGACCCGCTCCGAGCAGGGGAAACCCGAGACGGACGGGTACGCGCCGCGGGTGCCGGGGCAGCGCGGCCGGGGGGCGGGCTGAGGCATGCGGGTCACGTAGTGTGAGGCGCATGAACGATCGCATGGTGTGGATCGACTGCGAGATGACCGGCCTCTCGCTGTCCGATGACGCGCTCATCGAGGTGGCCGCGCTGGTGACCGACTCGGAGCTGAACGTACTCGGCGACGGCGTGGACATCGTGATCCGCCCGCCCGCCTCCGCCCTGGAGGCCATGCCGGAGGTGGTGCGTGAGATGCACACCACCTCCGGCCTGCTGGCGGAGCTGGACGCCGGCACCACGCTGGCCGACGCGGAGGCCCGGGTGCTGGCGTACATCCGCGAGTGGGTCCCCGAGGCCGGCAAGGCGCCGCTGTGCGGCAACTCCGTGAGCACCGACCGCGGCTTCCTCGCGCGGGACATGCCGGCGCTGGAGGGCCACCTGCACTACCGCATCGTGGACGTCTCCTCGGTCAAGGAGCTGGCCCGCCGCTGGTACCCGCGCGCCTACTACAACAGCCCGGAGAAGAACGGGAACCACCGGGCGCTGGCCGACATCCGGGAGTCCATCGCCGAGCTGCGCTACTACCGCGAGGCGGTGTTCGTGCCCCAGCCCGGGCCCGACTCGGAGACGGCGAAGACGATCGCGGCCCGGCACGTGCTGCCCCCGGCGGGCTGAGTCCGGCGTCCGTACGCGGGGGCCGCGGGCGGGCACCCGGAAACCTGTGCGCGAGCACGGCCGGAAACCCTGTACACTCGTAGCGGCCGGTCAGGGAAGGATCTTCTCCCCGCACCGGACATGGTGGTCGTAGCTCAGTTGGTAGAGCACCTGGTTGTGGTCCAGGATGTCGCGGGTTCGAATCCCGTCGATCACCCTCCACGACGAAGGCCCGTGGCGGTGAACACACCGCCACGGGCCTTCGTCGTTCCTCCCCTCCTCCCCCGGCCGCCTTCCTCCGCGTTCCCTCCGCACAAAAACACCGTGTTCCCGGCCCCCGGTGCGGGAGGCGGGAACACAGTGCTGACGGGCGGGCAGGGTCGCGCCCTGCCGGTGCGAACCGCTCGGCTCAGTCGTCGTTCTGCATCGGGCCGAAGACGAAGATGACGGAGTGGTTGATGATCCGGTCGTCGTCGGAGACGGAGATCTTCTTCCACTCCTTCGAGATCGACTCGTGCACCCAGTTGTAGTGGTGCCCCTTCGGCCAGGCGGCGGCGGAACCCGCGCCGGCCCCGGCCAGGCCCAGGACGGCGAAGCCGACGGCGACGGAACGCGCGAGCGTACGCATACGCATGTGAACCTCCAAGGGTTGGTTGGACGGAGCAACACGATGGCCGACAAAGACCCGCTTTTCGGTACAACACGTAAACGCCGTCAGGAATGGAACCCGGACGGCTCAGCCTTCCGAGATTCGAACTAATATTCGGCTTGTGAGTGAGTGGCGCGACCGTGCGGGGCCCTGGGCCCGGGCCCGCATGCCGGACGGACAGGAGCTGGACGTCGTCGTCACCGGCCGCTCCCGCACCCCGGACGGGCACTGGTGGTACGAGTGCGAGGCGATCCTGCCCAGCCGATACCAGCACCCCGACGGACGCACCGAACCCGGCAGCGCCCCGACCGCCATCAGCGTCGCCGCCGAACACATCACCCCGCTCCCCGGCGAGGACTACACGGCGGTACCGACGGCCGGCGCGGTGGCGGGCCGCCAGTGGGTCGCCGTACGGGTGCGCGGCGCCGGGACGGAGGGGCCGTGGTGGTGCGTGCACCGCCGCGACTGCTGGCAGGCCCGGGACGGCTGGCTCACCCGTCGGGTCACCGCGCGGGAGGCGCTGCGGCTGCTCGCGGACACCGACGAGACCCGGGTGTGCGACGTGTGCCGCCCGGACCGCACACTCGGCCGGGCCGCAGGCTGACACCCGGCCCGGACGGGAGCGCGGCTCACCCCAGGCGCACCCCGTGCCGGGCGAGGTAGCGGACGGGGTCGATGTCGCTGCCGTAGCCGCGCCGGGCCCGCACCTCGAAGTGGAGGTGGGGGCCGGTGGTGCGGCCCGAGTTGCCGGAGCGGCCGATCCAGGTGCCCGCGCCCACCCGCTCCCCCACCGTCACGGAGCTTTGCGACAGATGCGCGAAGAGGGTGTACTTGCGGTCCCGCATCCGGATCGTCACCGCCCTGCCGTAGGCGCCGGACCACCCCGCGTAGACCACCGTCCCCGGGCCGACGGACCGCACCGGCGTGCCCATGGGGACGGCCAGGTCGATGCCGGTGTGATGGCCCGCCGCCCAGTTCCCCTTGATGCCGTACGGCTGCGAGATCCGCACGTTCCGCAGGGCGACCGGCCGCACCCAGCCCGCCCTCGCCACGGCGGACACGGACGCCGGCCGCGCCGGTACCCCGGCGACCCCATGGCCCTCCGCGGCTGCCGTCGCGGCCCGCTGCCCGGGGTGCCCGCCCGGCGCCGGGTGTGTGCCGGGCGCTTCCCGGCCGGCGGTGACCAGCAGGGCGACGGCCACGGGGAGGAGCACGGCGGCGGTCAGGGCGCCGCGCGGCCGGCCGTACCGGGTGCCGGATATCGGGCGGGCGCCGGGTTCCGTCCGGGTGCGGGCACGCGCACCCGTCGATGTGCTGTCGTCTGCTGGGTCACCGGTCGTCGGAGGGGCCATACCCGTGATGCAACGGTCACCGGCGTACCGCCCGCATCCGGAGCGCACCCCACGGGGTGAACCCCCTCCCCCGTCAGAAGGAGACGCGCTCCACCGGCTCGACGGGACGGGCGGGACGGTGTCGGCGCGACGGGGCGCGACGGCAGTGGGGGGTTGTGGGGGCCGTCGCGCCCCGCCGGCCGGGCTCCGGGGCCGGCGCGCCACTGGGTGGTCGCGCCGCTGGGTGGCTCAGCCGGTGAACGCCTCGGTGAACGCGTGCGGGTCCTGCCGGATGCTCGAACAGGCCGGGTCCGCCTGCTCCTTGGGGCCGCCCGGGCACGGTTTGTCGCGGGTGGCCGACCACATGGAGAGCCGGCCCAGTCCGTGTTCGTCGGCGAACGCCTTGACCTGCCGGGCGTCGGCGGGCTCGAACACCTCGCCCCCAACGTCGTTGACGCCGATCATCGGCGTGACGGCCAGCGCCTTCCACGCCGCCGCGTCACCGAGACCGAGCGCCGTGGCGACCTGCCGGTGGGCCGCGGTGGCGGCGCGGGTGGCGTACTCCCCCATGTCGCCTTGGTAGGAGGGCCCGTAATCCATGGCCATGACGTTGACGGTGGAGATCCGCACCCCGTCGGCCCGGGCGTTCTCCAGCAGCTTCACACCAGGCTCCGTCAACCCCTCGGGCAGCACCGGGAGGGTGTAGGAGACGTCCAGGTCCGGGTGGCTGCGCTGAAGGGCGGCGACGGCCTTCGCCCGCCGCTCGCCGGCCGCCGTGTCGGGGAGCGCGGCCCCCTCGATGTCCAGGTCGATCTTCTTGAGACCGAAGGTGTCCACGACCTTCCCGTAGGCGGCGGCGAGGGCGTCGGACGAGTCGCAGGCCAGGGCCAGTTCGGTACCGCTCGCACCGCCGAAGGAGACACGGACGTCGCCGCCCTCGTCCCGCAGCCGGGGGATCTGCCGGGCCACCGGGTTGTCCGTCAGCTCCTGCGTGCCTCCCCACCGGGGCTCGCACGCGCCGCCCGCGCTGGTGACGAAGCCCAGCTGGCACTCCTCGACGCCGGTCTCGCGCGCGTTGTCCAGCAGGTCGAAGGAGGGCCGGAGGGACGTGTCGACGTACGGGGCGAACGGGGTCCCGGCGGGCCGGCGGGCCGCCGCGGCCGGTTCCTCGCCCGCCGTCGCGTCGTCCGCCAACAGGAAGGCGCCGCCCGCCACGACGGCCGCCGCCGCGGTGCCCGTGAGCAGCCTGGCCCCGCGGCCGGTACGGCGGCGACGGTCCGCTGTCTGCGTCGTCCTGTTCATCGGCTGACTGCCTCGTCCGGTGGGGAACGGGAACGGGCAGCACGCTACCGACGGTGAATCCGGCGAATGCCGCGTTGCGGACTTACCGCCGAGCTCTTAGGGCTCCCTTAAGGCGGCCGAAAGGGCCACCTCAGACGGCGCCCCCGGTTCCCCCCGCGACGCCGGCCCCGCGCGGCGTCCCCGGGATTGCTCCGGTTGCCGCACAACCGGCGTCACCCCATCGGGTTGCGGGCGGGTGCCGGTCGGAAAGTCACAAGGAACGGGCCGCACCGCTGTGCGTGCATGGTGCGCAAGTTGTCTGTCTCCTGAAAGAAGAGCACCATGCTTCGTTCCGTGACCACGGCCGCCTTCGCCGCCGCCCTCGTCCTGGGCGGCGCCTCCGCCGCTTCCGCCGACGCCGGCGCCCAGGGCGGCGCCGCCAACTCGCCGGGGATCATCAGCGGCAACGTCATCCAGGTCCCGATCAACATCCCGGTCAACGCCTGCGGCAACTCGATCAACGTCATCGGCGCGCTGAACCCCGCCTTCGGCAACACCTGCGTCAACAAGTAACCGCCGACGCGAAGCGCCGCGCCACGCCGTCGGGTTCGGTCCCCACCGGGGCCGGACCCGGCGGCTTTTCCGTGCCCGTGTCCCGGCTCCGTTCCGGACCCGGCCGCTTTTCCGTACCCGGGCCCCCGCTCGATTCCGTGCGGTGCTGGACGGGCCTGCCGGCCGCCCCGCCCAGGCGGCACGCGGGGTCAGCCGCGCCGCGCGCGGGCCAGCAGGCGGCGGCTCAGCCGGTGGCGGGTCACCCGGCGCCGGCCGGGCTTCCCCGTGGTGCCGGGGCGCAGCGCCAGCCAGACGCGGACCTCGGTGCCGCCCAGCACGGAGCGGCCGATCCGTACGTCGCCGCCGGTGGACTCCGCGACCCGGCGCACGATGTCCAGCCCCAGCCCGGTGGAGCCGGGGCCGCCGTCCCCGTGGCCGCGGCGCAGCGCCGCCTCGGGGTCGGCGATGCCGGGCCCGGCGTCGGAGACCAGGACGATGACGGCCTCGCTGCCGGGCCCGCCGCTGTGCAGATCGACGGCGAAGGCGGTGCCCTCCGGGGTGTGGCGGAAGACGTTGCCGAGCATCGCGTCGACGGCTGCGGCCAGTTCGGTGCGAGCCACCGGTACCCGCACCGGCCGCTCGACGCCGGCCACCCGCGCCTCGCGGCCCTCGTCCTCGGCGAGGGCCGACCAGAAGGCCATCCGTTCCCTGATCACCTCGGCCGCGTCGGAGGCGGCCGGGGGCGCGGCACCGGACGTGCGGGCCTTCTGCTCGCGTGCCGTGCGGATGATGGTGTCCACCTCGTCCTCCAGCTGGGCGACGGCGGCCCGCGTCTGCTCGGCGGCGTCGCCCTCGCCGAGCGAGGCGGCGTTGAGCCGCAGGACGGTGAGCGGGGTGCGCAGCCGGTGGGAGAGGTCGGCCGCCATCTCCCGTTCGTTGGCGAGCAGTCCGACGACCTGGTCGGCCATGGCGTTGAACGCGGTCGCCGCCGAGCGCAGTTCCGTGGGCCCCTCCTCGGGGACGCGTACGTCGAGCCGGCCCTCGCCCAGATCGTGCGCGGCGCCGGCGAGGCGTTCGGCGGGCCGCACCATGCGGGTGCCGAGCCGGTCGGCGACGGCGACCGAGCCGACGATCAGGGCGAGGCCGACCCCGGCGAGGATCATCCAGGAGGTGGCGACACCGTGGGTGACGTTCGCGTCGGGGACGAAGACCTCCACGACGGCCGTGCCGCCGGCCACCGCGGTGGGCCGCAGCAGCGCATAGCCGCCGGGCACCTCGACGGTGGTGGCCCGGCCGTGCCGGCGCGCCGCCGCCAGCCGCTCGCGGGGGGCCCTGCTCTCACCGACCCGCAGCGGGCCGCGCCCCGCCGCCCGCGCGCTCCCGTCGCCGCGCGAGGTGCCGGACGGTTCCCCGCCGTCGGTGCCGCCCGCCGCGGCGGGGGCCGCCGGTACGTGGACGGCGATGCGTCCCTCGGCGCCGGCCTGGGTGATGGCGACGGCGCGCTGGAGTTCGCGGCGGTCGCGGGTGATGGCCAGTGCGGGCCCGATGGCGGACGCCTGTCGTTCGGCGTCGGCGAACGCCCTGTCGCGCGCGGTCTCCCGCACCACGAGGGCCAGCGGAACGGCGAAGGCCACCACCACCATCGCCGTCACGGCGAGGCAGACCTTCACCAGTGCCCATCTCACGCAGGGCCGCCCTCGGCCGGCGGCGGCTCCAGTTTGACGCCGACGCCGCGCAGGGTGTGCAGATAGCGCGGGTTGGCGGCCGTCTCCCCCAACTTGCGGCGCAGCCAGGACAGATGGACGTCGATGGTCTGGTCGTCGCCGTAACTGAGCTGCCACACCTGCGACAGCAGCTCCTTGCGGGCGACGACGACGCCGGGGCGGCGGGCCAGGAACGCCAGCAGGTCGAACTCGCGGCGCGTCAGCTCCAGCACGGTGCCGTCCAGTTCGGCCACCCGGCGCAGCGGGTCGATGGCGAGTCCGCCCACCCGGATCACACCGTCGCCGGCCTCCTCCGCGCCGTTGCCGCCGGCGCGGGTGCGGCGCAGCACGGCCGCCATCCGCGCCTGGAGGTGCGGGACCGAGAAGGGTTTGACCAGGTAGTCGTCGGCGCCCGCGTTCAACAGCCGGACGATCTCGGCCTCGTCGTCCCGGGCGGTGGCGATGATGACCGGCACGTCGGTGAGGCCGCGCAGCATCTTGAGCGCCTCGGCGCCGTCGAGGTCGGGCAGCCCCAGATCGAGGATGACGACGTCGAAGCCGACCTGCGCGACCTCGCGCAGGGCCTCCAGCGCCGTCCCCACGCTGCGGACGGTGTGGGCGGCTTCGGTGAGGTGCCGGATGAGGGCGGAGCGTACGAACTGGTCGTCCTCGACCACGAGCACACGTGCCATGGGCGGAACCGTACGACATCCCGGCGGGCTCTAGGGTGACGGGGATGCAGCGCCCCAGACGACTGACCACCCCGCGCGGAACGCACGCCGTCGCGTGGACGCTGGCCACCGGTGCCGCCACCACGCTCTCCTGGTTCGGCGTGCACTCGGTCCTGGACGACACCTCCTACGATCCGCCGCGCTCGCTGCCGGTCTCCCGTCCGCCCGCCGCGGCACCGGCCCCGCCCCAGGCGTCCTCCACCCGCCGCGCCTCGCCGTCCCCCCGCACCACGAAGCCTGCGCCCTCCCGTACGGCGGCCCGTCCGCCCGAGCGGTCGCCGGAACGGAGCACCCGGCCCGCCCCGCCGCCGCGCCGCCCCGCCTCGGGGCAGCCGGCCGGACAGGTGCGGGGCGCGACCGTGCCGGGCGGCCGGGCGGTCTTCGAGATCGGCGCCCGTTCCGCGACGCTGGTCTCGGCCACCCCCGAGACGGGCTGGGAGATGAAGGTCTGGCACGCACAGGGGTACATCCGGGTCACCTTCAGCAACGGCGCGGCCTCCTCGTCGGTCTTCTGCCGCTGGGACGACACCGCACCGCGCATCGAGACGTTCGACGGCTGAACCGCACGGCACGGACCGCGAGGGCGTTCCCGTCGGACGGCGAGGGTCCGCTTCCCGACGCCGTGCGCCCGCCCCCGGACCGTTCCCGGACCGCCGGGGCCGCCGCCGCACGCGGTCCCGTCAGCCGAACGTTCCCGGGGGCGGCTCGGGCGACGCCCGCGCCGTCACATCGGTGACCGGTTTCGCCCCACCGGTGAACGCCTCCAGCGACCGGCCCGCCTCCACCTTGCCGGGGTGCGGGTCGCCCGCCGTCCGCCGGGTCAGATCGGCGACCGGCAGCGTGCGGTCGGCCGCCAGCAGCACGCTGTTGCCGAACCTGCGCCCGCGCAGCACGGCCGGGTCGGACAGCAGGCAGCGCTCCTGGAAGACGGCGGCGGCCGTGGCCACCTGGGACCGCAGATGGGTGAGCGGCCCGCCGTCCGCGACGTTCACCGCGTACCAGCCGGCGGGACGCAGCACGCGGCGCACCTCGGCCAGGAACTCGACGCTGGTCAGATGGGCCGGGGTGCGGGCTCCGCTGAAGACGTCGGCGATGACGATGTCCGCCCACTGGGCGGGCATCCGGGCCAGTCCGGCGCGCGCGTCGCCGCCGCGCACCCGGATCCGCCACTCCTTGTGCAACGGCAGGTGGGCGCGGACCAGTTGGGTCAGCGCGGTGTCCGCCTCGACGACCTGCTGGGTGGAGCGCGGGCGGGTCGCGGCCACGTAGCGGGCCATGGTCAGGGCGCCGCCGCCGAGGTGGACGGCGTGCACGGGCCGGCCGGGCGGTGCCAGCAGATCCACCGCGTGGCCGAGCCGCCGCTGGTACTCGAATTCCAGATGGGTGGGGTCGTCCAGGTCCACGTGCGATTGCGGGGCGTCCCCGAGCAGCAGGGCCCACGCTTCGGACCGGTCCGGGTCCGGCACCAATGAGGCGATTCCGCCGCCGACTTCCGCGACGACTGCTTCCCGTCCCCGCCGCCTGTTGCCCCGCGTCATGTCTCCAGTATCCGCCGGGCCGTCCCCGGATTTTTTCCGGGGGTCGCTATTCCGGCGCGGCGGTGGCGATCAATTCCCGGTTCCGGACCGGTGCGGCATCACCCACTCGGGTGATTCCCCCCGCTCTCGCCGCACGTCAGAAGAAACGATTCACCTGTTACAGGGGACGGATCCGGCACTCCCGCACCGGCACCATAAATACGATATTGATAACGCGGAATTCTTGCTTCCCCCATTCGCCGGCTCGATCCTCTTTCATGTCACCCGGAAATCGGGTGAACGGCCACGTGGGCCGCGCCGACAACAGAAACGGGAAAAGAATGAAGCTGCGGAATTCCCTGACAGGGCTCGGCATGAGCGCGGTACTCGCCCTCGGAATCGGCGGAGCGGTGGCCCCGGCTGCCCACGCGGCGGTCGGCGCCACCGGCGCCGCGACCGTCCAGGCGCCCGCGGACCACGCCGACTACACGAGCAAGGACCCGCGCACCGGCCGGGTCGACAAGGGCCGCGCCGAGTCCGCCGGCCGCGCCGGCCAGGGGGCACCGCCGGCCCGCGCCACGCTCAGCTGCCACAGCCCGCAGCTCTCCGGCCGGGTCTTCGCGGTCACCTGCTCCGGCCAGGCCTACCGGGTCTTCGTGGACTGCTCGAACCGGGTGCGGTACGTGACCCCGGTCCTCTCGGGGACCAGGCGGGTCGCCGTCGTCTGCCCGGCCGGCACCACCGCGATCGGGGGCGGCGCCTTCGGCCGCTGACCGCACCACCGCAGAGGGCCCCGCGACGGGCCGCCCTTACGACAACACGGAGCCGCCGGCCGGGTCAGACCCGGCTGGCGGCTTCGATCGTGCGGGCGGCCTCGCCGAGGGCGGCCCGCAGTTCGGCCGGCTCGGTGGCGTGGGCGTACGCCCCCTCGGGCGGCACCAGCCAGCCCGTGCCCGCCACGGGCGGCTCGCCGGGGGCGCTGCGCGTCCCCTGGCCGTGGGTCTGGGTGCAGGCACTGCCGGGCAGGTCCCAGCGCTCCGCCGTGCCCGGCGGCACCAGGAACCCGAGGGTGTCGCCGGAGCGGTCGTGCAGCACGGGACCCACGCCGTCCCGCAGCCGGAGGATGTCCGCCGCCTCCAGTCCGTGTCGTGCGGGCACGGTCACCAGGTCGCAGGAGCCCGGCCCGCACGGCCCCGGGCCGGACGCCGGTGCGGCGGGAGCGCCGTCGGTGCCGCCGCCTACGCCACTGTCCAACAACTCAGACCCCTCCTCGCGGTCGCTGTACTCGGTCCAACGGCTGTCATCGTCAACGGCTACGGCGGCGAACCGGCGCATTGGATGGCACTTCATGGCAGAAGCGGGGTGAGATATCCCGTTTGTAGCCAAACTCTGGGTACCGGGCCCGTCACAGCCGGTACGTTTCCGCCATGGCGTCGTCACCCTCAACGTCACCCCGGCCGCAGCACACACCCAACACCGCGTTCAGGGCACTGAGAGGGCATCTGTCCCCCGGGGAGTTCGCGGCGAACGTGCGCCGCTCGGCGCGTGAGATCGGCGAGCAGGTCTCGTGCGACGCGCGGTATATCGGCCGCGTCGAGGCGGGCGAGATCAGATGCCCCAACTATGCCTACGAGCGGGTGTTCCTGCACATGTTCCCCGGCTATTCGCTGACGGACATGGGCTTCGCACCCCGGGAAACCGTACGCGGTCGCGCGGCGCGCACTCGGGGGGCGCGAATGGAAAACGATGCGCCCCCACCCACCACAAAACGCCGGGGAAAAACCCCGCTCACACCACTCCCCCCACTCACCGACCACCCTGACAGCCCCGGTCTCATCGCATTCCCCGACTGTCACGAGTACGACGAGGAGAGCGACGTGCTACGTCGCGCTTTCATGACGGGCGGGCCCGCCGCCCTCGCCGCCGCCTCCGTCGGCGGCGCCACCCCCACCGCCCGGGCAGCCGGCCGCCCCGCACCCGCCACCGGACGGCTGCGCGCCGGGAGTTCCGACGCCGACGCCGTCGAACAGGCCGTGCGGCACATCAGACTGCTCGACGACCGGCACGGCGGCGCCCTGCTCTACCACCGCGCCGCCGCCTCCCTGCGCGCCGCCTACGAACTGCTCGACGCCGGCACCAGCCGGCAGACCGTCGCCGACCGGCTGCACGCCGGCGCCGGCGAACTGGCCATCTCCGTCGGCTGGCTGGCCCACGACTCCGGCCGCTACGACGACGCGCGCTCCCACTACGCCGAAGCACTGGCCACCGCCCGTGTCGCCGCCGACCCGGCCCTGGAGGCGCACGCCTTCTGCAACACCTCCTTCCTCGCCCGGGACGCCGGCCGCCCCCGTGAAGCCGTCCGCGCCGCACAGGCCGGCCAGCTCGCCGCCCGGCACCTCGGCTCCCCGCACCTGATGTCACTGCTGGCGCTGCGCGAGGCGGGCGGCTGGGCGGGCCTCGGCGACCGTACGGGCTGCAAACAGGCGCTCGCACGGGCCCACCGGCTCTTCGCCCGGGGCAGCACCGCGCAGGACCCGGAATGGATGAGCTTCTTCGGCGAGGCCGAACTGGAGGGCCTCGAAGCACAGTGCTGGTCGGCGCTGCGCGACTGGAAGCGCGCAGCGCACCACGCCGAGCGCGCCGTACAGCTGCAAAAGCCGCACTTCACCCGGAACCAGGCGCTGTTCACCGCGGAGCTGGCCGGTGACCTGGCCGCACAGGGCGAGGCCGCCGGGGCCGCCGAGGCAGCGGCGCGGGCACTGGACTTCCTCGGCCCCGTACGGTCCGGCCGGATCAACACCATGCTCCGCACGGCCGCCGGACGGCTGCGGCCCTTCCGCAGGGAACCCGCCGTCGCCTCGTTCCTCTCCCGCCAGGCGGCCACGGCCTGACCCGGGGTGCCCGCCCCTGCGGACCGGGTCAGTCCAGGTGACCGGTGTCGTTCCAGCGTTCGATCGCGGGGGCGCCGTACGCCCAGCCGAGGACGGAGAGGGAGGCGGGCTCCAGCTTCAGACGGGCGGCGAAGGACGGGTCGTACCCCAGCCAGCGGGCGCCCAGGACGCGCAGGATGTGACCGTGCGCGAAGACCAGGACGTCGCTGTCGGCCCCGCGGGCCCACTCGACCACCTCGTCGGCCCGCGCACCCACCTCGGCGAGGCTCTCGCCGCCGGTGACCCCGTCCCGCCAGATGAACCAGTCGTCCCCGGCCCGCTCCCGGATCTGCTCGGGCGTGAGGCCCTCGTAGTCGCCGTAGTCCCACTCCATGAGCGCGTCCCACGACTTGGCGTCCGGGAAGCCCGCCAGCTCGCAGGTCTCCCGCGCCCGGGACAGCGGGCTGGTGCGCACCTGGACCCCGGGCAGCCCGTTCCAGGGGGCGCGGTGCAGCCGCTCACCCAGCAGTTTCGCCATGCGGCGGCCCTCGTCGAGCAGCGGGAGATCCGTCCTGCCGGTGTGCTGCCCAGTCATCGACCACTCGGTCTGACCGTGCCGGACGAGGAGGATGCGCGCTGCCATGAGGACCTCTCGGACGTGACGTCTTGGTGCTCCGGTGTGTCCGGAAACCGCTCCTTCCATCTTCGCGCAGCCGCACGCGGAACCACCTGGCGGGGCGTGCCGGACCGGCGGCGGGCGCCTCCCGGCGCGACGGAGCGGTACCGGCACGGGTGCGTTGTCAGCGGAGGATGCGAGACTTCGGCGGGTACCGCACCCTGCCCCGAGGCCACAGCCGATGACACGCTCCTCGCCACCGAAGCAGTCCCCGCCGGCCCCCCGGCACGTCACGCCGCAGCGGCTCGCCGAGCTGCGCGGCGGACCCGAGGTGCCGCAGCGGCCCCTCGACGCCCGCGCGCTGGCCGCGCTCGCCGCCAACCCCGGCTGCCGGCGCCGTGCGCTGCTGGACGGTGCCGGGGTGGACAAACAGGCGGTGGCGACAGCGCTGGGCGCCCCGGCGCCGTTCGGCCAGTCGCAGTTCGCCCTCGTGCGCGGCAACGCGTTCGAGACGCGGGTGAAGGCGGACGGCGGTGAGGTGGTGCTCGCACTGCTGTGCGCCCAGGTGGGCGAGGCACCTCCGGAGCCCGGCGAGGTGACCGTCCCCGACGTGACCGCCGACGGCCCGGCCGGGCGCGCCGAGCGCACCCGGCAGGCACTGGCCGGGGCGGACGGCGGCTGGATGCTGCTGGACCACCCCCTGCTGGCCCTGGAGGTGGCCGGCTCCACCGCCTACCTGGAACCGGACCTCCTCGCCGTCCACCCGGACGGCTCGGTCAGCATCGTCGAGATCAAGTCGTTCCCGATCCTGGACGGTACGGCCGACCCGGTGAAGGCCGGGGCGGCGGCACGGCAGGCGGCGGTCTACGCGCTGGCGCTGGAGGACATCCGCACGGTGCGGGAGAACGCCCTGCTGGTGTGCCCGAAGGACTTCTCGAACCAGCCGACCGCCGGACTGCTGCCGCTGCGCAAGCAGGTGGCCGCCACCCGCCGCCAGCTGCACCGGCTCACCCGCCTCGACGAGATCGCCGCCGGACTGCCCGAGGGCGCGCACTTCGCACCCGGGCAGGACCCCGGCGCCCTGCTGACCGCCGTGGAGGCGCTGCCCGCCGCGTACGCGCCGGAGTGCCTGTCCACGTGCGAGCTGGCCTTCCACTGCCGGGCGCGGGCCCGGCAGACGGGCGCGGTGGTCGCGCTGGGCCGCTCGGTGCGGGGCGAGCTGGGCGGCCTGGAGACGGTGCACGACGTGCTGTCGGCCGCCTCCGGCGACCCGGAGGCCCCGGCCGCGGCCGACCCGGCGGCGGAAATGCTGCGCCGCGCGGCGTCCCTGCGCGCGGAGGCCCTCGCGGCAGCCGGCGGGGAGGCCGCCGCCACGGGGATCCCGGCCCGGGCCGGGACGTGGGCGAGCGGGGCGGGCCCGTCCGGGGCGGAGGTGTCGGCGGGTGGGGCGGCCCCGGCCGGCGCGGAGGCTCCAGCAGGTGCGGAGGACCCGGCCCCGGTCGCTTCCGCTCCCGAAGACCTGGCGCAGGCCGCTCCCGCTCCGGAAGACCTGGCACAGGCGGCTCCCGCTCCAGGTGACCCGGCTCAGGCTGCTCACGCCGGGGACCCGACGGAAGCCCACGCCGCGCACCCGGCGCGGCCCGCCCCCGCCAGGGCGGAAGCCGACGCCGAGGCGGAAGCCGGCGCCGGGACGGAAGCCGGCGCCGAGGCGGGAGCCCCCGCCAGCACGGAAGCCGTCACCACCGACGCGGCCCAGCCCGCCCCCGCCAGGACGGAAGCCGACGCCAAGACGGAAGCCCCCGCCAGGGCGGAAGCCGACGCCGAGGCGGAAGCCGGCGCCAGGGCGGTGGGCCCGTCCGGGGGCGGCTGTGTACCGCGCCCCGCCGCGCGCGGTACGGCGGCGCCCGGCGGAACGGGGGTGCGCTGATGTCGCTGCTGGACGCGCTGGCCCGGATGGAGGCCGTGGCGTGCGGGCGGGCCCGGCCCGTCGCGACCGTACGCCACCGGCACCTGGCCGAACGGCCGATGGTGCTGGTGCCGTTGACGACGGCCGGTGAGAACGGCGCCCCGCTCGGGGCGATGCTGGGCACCGATCCGCACGACCCGCTGGTGCTGACCGTTCCGCAGCCGCGCGACCGCGATCTGCGGTTCGCCTTCCTGGCGCGGCTGGCCGAGGCGATGCTGCCGCATCTGGAGTCCTGCCAGGACGAGGTGGAGCCCGTCGAGCGCAAGGAGACCGACCCCGAGACGGGCAAGCGGATCACTGTCGAGGCCGAGCTGTGCACCGACGCGCCCCAAGTGCTGGTGCCCACCGCACCCGGGGTGGACTTCGTGAGGCTGCTGGGGCGCTCGATGCGGTTCCGGCGTACCGCCGAGGAGGACCCGGACGCCGAGCACCCGGCGCCGCCCCGGGTGCCGCTGCTGGGCCGCTGGCTGACGCACTACGGGGAGCGCGCCCGGGTGCCGGGCTCCTCGCTGCTGCTGTCGATGACGGACCTGCTGACCCGGCACTGGGCCACCGGGCAGAGCCGGCTGGAGGACCAGCATCTGGCGGCGCTGCTGGCGTGGATCGCCCCGCCGGACGGGCACAGCGGCGCCGAGGCGGCGCTCCGCGCGGAGCTGGCCCGGGACGCCGACGGGCGGCTGCTGGTGCCGCCCGCGGGGCCCGCGACCGACCCGGCGTTCGACAACAAGCTGCTGGCCCCCGCGATGACCCGCTACGACCGGGGCGTGCCGGGCGCCGAGCAGGAGGTGCACGAACTGGTGGCCTCCCAGCTGCGGCCCACCTGGGAGGCGATGTGGGAGGGCGTTGAGCTGTTGCGCGGCCTGCCCGAGGCCGCCCATGTGCCGGACCGCTGGCGCCGGGACCGGCAGTCCTACACGCACCACCGGGACCGGCTGCGGGCCGCCGAGCCGCCGCAGCCGCGCCGGGACGATGCGGTGACGGCCGCCCGGAAGCTGGCCATGCGCGAGCAGCGGCAGGCCGAGCTGGACGCGCAGGAGGCGCTCGACGACCCGCTGGTGATGGCCGTGCGGCGGCTGGCGGGCGAGGCGTTCTCGGCGGAGGTGCTGGAGGTGGAGATGGCGTACTCGGAGGGCAAGCGGCCCTCACCGCGCCCTCTGGTGACGGTGCACACGCACGACGCACCGCTGCTGGCGGACGGCGACAAGGTGCACCGGCTGCTGCCCACGGGCGGGCAGCAGCGGGCGGAGCTGGTGGAGATGGCGGGTCCCGGCGAGTTCGTGCTGCGGCTGGTGAACGGCATGGGCCGGGGCAAGGAGCCCGCCCCGGGGACGGTGCCGGAGAAGGGCGATCTGCTGTGCTGGACGCTGTTCGAGCACGCGCCGCGCGGCGGGCCCGGACTGCCCGAGCCGGAGGACACGCCCTGGACGCACGGCGGCCCGCCCGGCGAACCGGCCGCTGAGAGCCCCGACCCGGTGACCGCGGAGGACGTGCTGTGACGGCTGCGGAGACGATGACGGCGGCGACGGCGGCCCCCGTACGGCCCCTGGCCGGCGGGGTGTCCCCGGCGGCAGCCGCGGCGGCGGCCACCGAGGCGATCCTGGCCGACGCGCTGGAGGGCACGCACCGCGGTGTGGTGGTGGACTCGCCGCCCGGGGCCGGCAAGTCCACCCTCGTGGTGCGCGCCGCGCGCGAGCTGGCCGCCGCCGGGCATCCGCTGATGGTGATCGCGCAGACCAACGCCCAGGTGGACGATCTGGTGGACCGGCTGGCGAGGGCCGATCCCGAGCTGCCGGTGGGGCGGCTGCACAGCAACGAGCCGAAGCCGTACGACCCGGTGCTGGACGGGCATCCCTCGGTGCGCACCTCGGCGAAGCCGGCGGATCTGGCCGGGCTGGACATCGTCGTCTCGACGGCGGCGAAGTGGGCGTGGGTGACGCCCGAGGAGCCGTGGCGGCACGCGATCGTGGACGAGGCGTACCAGATGCGGTCGGACGCGCTGCTGGCGGTGGCCGGGCTGTTCGAGCGGGCGCTGTTCGTCGGGGACCCGGGGCAGCTGGACCCGTTCAGCCAGGTGGGCGTGGACCAATGGGCCGGTCAGGCGTTCGACCCGTCGACGAGTGCGGTCAGCACGCTGCTGGCGCACAACCCGGGGCTGCCGCAGCACCGGCTGCCGGTGTCCTGGCGGCTGCCCCACTCGGCGGCGGAGCTGGTCTCCGACGCGTTCTACCCGTACACGCCCTTCCGCAGCGGTACGGGCCCGGGTGAGCGCCGGCTGTCCTTCACGGCCGCGGCCGACGGCTCGCCCGTGGACGCCGTGCTGGACGAGGCCGCGGACACCGGCTGGGGCCTGCTGGAGCTGCCGGCGGCCCGCACCCCGCGCACCGACCCGGAGGCCGTACGGGCGGTGGCCGTGCTGGTGCACCGGATGCTGGAGCGCGAGGGCGTCACCCGCGGCGAGCGGGACGTGGACGGAAGCGCGGGGGCGGCGCTGGGGGCCGACCGGATCGCGGTGGGCACCGCGCACCGCGACCAGGCCGCGGCGGTCCGGGCGGCGCTGGCCACGGTGCGCGACCCGGCGGGCGCGGAGCGTGCGGCACGCGTCACCGTCGATACGGCCAACCGGCTCCAGGGCCGGGAGTTCGATGTGACGGTCGTCCTCCATCCGCTCTCCGGGCGGCCCGACGCGACCGCGTTCCATCTGGAGACGGGACGGCTGTGCGTGCTGGCCTCGCGGCACCGGCACGCGTGCGTGGTGGTGTGCCGTGCGGGGGCGGCCGAACTGCTGGACGAGCACCCGGCGACCGAGCCGGTCCGGCTGGGTGCCGCCTCGCCGGGCCCGGACGGCTGGGAGGCGCATCAGGCGGTGCTCTCGCACCTGGCCGGGCACCGGGTCCCGCTGGTGTGAGGGTCCGGAGGGGGACCTCACGCGGGCGGTGCGTCGGTCTGGGTACCCGGCGCACAATGGGGGGCGCCCACGACCTTGGAGGTATCTACATGGCTGAGCCGCATTCGGCTCCCGAACCTTCGCGCTCCTCCGCGCGGGGCGGCGGTGGTCCCTCGTACCGCCGCCCGGCACCGTTGCTGTTCGAGCCGTCGGACGCGGCCCCGGACGACGAGCACTTCTTCGGGCTGGAGTCGCTGACCGACCCGAAGGAGCTGCTGGACCGCGCCACGGAGCTGGTGCACGCGTTCCGGGCGGCGGCCGACCGGGCCCAGGAGTACCAGGCGTCGGCGGCGGCGCAGCTGGCCGATCCGCAGCGGTTCGACCGGCTCCCGGAGGCCGCGATCGCCGACCGCGGCGGCTGGACGGAGGAGTACGCCCGCAAGATGATCGAGTTCGGTCAGGACCTGCTCCAAAACCGGGTCCCGGGCACCCAGCCGCCCCCGCAGAGCTGACCTCGCGCAGGTGGGAGGGGTACCGCAGGGAATATCGATTTCCGCTTCACCGGATCGTGGTGTTAAGGTCTACGACGTCAGCAGGCGCCGCTAGCTCAGTTGGTTAGAGCAGCTGACTCTTAATCAGCGGGTCCGGGGTTCGAGTCCCTGGCGGCGCACAGACAGACGAAGGCCCTCCGTGCGAACGGAGGGCCTTCGTCGTGCGTCCGGGACCTGCACCCCGCCGGGTTTTTCCCGCTGGGGCCTGTCCCGTCGGGCCCGTCCCGTCGGGCCCGTCCTGCCGGGCCGCGACCGCCTGTGCCGCCCACTCGGCCCCGTGTGTGCCGCCCCTCATCCGCTGCCGGTCCCCGGGCGGCCCACGCCCCGGGTCACGCGGATGTGCCAGTCGCCGTCCGCGGTGCGGCCGGTCACCTCGACGCGGACGGCCTCCTGCGGGTCGGTCCAGCTCTCCCCCACTCCCAGCGGCGCGTCGGCGAGCCGGCTGTGCACGGAGGACTCCCGGCAGCCGGAGGTGTGCGGATGTCCGTCGATCACCTCGACGGGCCCGTGGGTGGAGGGGGTGTCACTGCTGACGCGGTAGACCAGCAGACCCTCGGCGCAGGCGTGCCGGTCGTTGCCCGTGCGGGCCCGGACCTCCATGGCGAGGGCCCGGTTCTCGCCGGTCCGCAGGACGACGAGGCGGACGCCGTCGGGTCCCGGCCCGGCGCCCGCCGGGAGGGGCGGCGCGGGTGCCGCGGGGGCCGCGCCCCGGCGCGGGCGGGCGGGGGGCGCGGCGCCGTGCGGCGGGTCGGTGAGCGGGCGCAGGGTGTAGCGGGCCTGCGGGGGCGCTCCGTCGGTGACGGGGACGCAGGCGACGTTGGCGGGGCCCAGCCAGCCCAGCTTCCACTTGTGCCAGCCCAGGGGTTCCGGCGCCAGTCCGAACTGGCTGCCCATGAGGTCCCAGTCGCCGACGCGGGTGTCCCAGTCGGCCTTGCCGTCGGCGGGGCGCTGGTACAGGTCGGGGAGGTCGAAGACGTGGCCGGTCTCGTGGGCGAGGACGTTGCGGTCCGGCGGGCTCTGCTCGAACACCGTCACGAGACGGCGCAGCGCGGTTCCGTCGACGCGGATCGGCTCATCGAGATTGACCACTTTTGTCGCATCGGAGTCCACCCCGGGGGCATCCGGGTCCGCAACGAGATAGACGATGTCGTACCGGGACAGGTCCACATGCGGGTCGGCTGCGGCCACCGCGTCCCGCAGATAGGAATTGCGCAGGTCAGCGCCCCAATCGCGGCGTATGCCGTAGGCCGAGGCGGGCTTCGGCATCTCGATCCAGTGGGGCACCGGATGCGGTCTGAGCCGGAACTTTCCGTAACTCGCCCGAGCGAAGAAGTCGGATGTGGACGGGAAATGGTCGTTCACAAGCTCTCTAGGGGTGGCCATAGGGGTCGCATCGGGGAAAGAGAGAAAGAGAAGGGCGGCGTCGAGCGTCCCCTCGGGACGCGGATAGGAGGCGTTCCAGGTGTCCAAACCCAGCGAGTGGTGCGCGTCGGTGCGCGGCAGAGCGCACGGCATGCCCGCCGCAACGGAATGTGCGGGGCCGGCCACGAGCCCGACCCCCATGAAGGCGGTCAGCGCCATGACCACCGCGCCCACCCGGTGCCGCCTCCCCGGAGCCGGCCGGCGGGCACCCCGTCCGGGAGGGTCCTGGGCAGCACTTCCGACACCCCCGGGTGCCGATGGAGATGCCACGTGGAGACCTCACCGGATAAGGACAGCCGTACGATCTCCACGGTCCCGTCATATGTCCTGCTCTGCACCGTTTCGTTAGACCGGACGAGTCAACCGCGATATGACTACTCTTCGTAATGCTCGGTCGTAAGCGGTCAGGGCGCCGCCAGCCCCGTCGCAGAAACGGTCAGCCTCGCGCCCGCATCCCCTCCCGGGCCGCTCCGACGACCGGCGGCAGCAGCGGACACACTGGCTCCGCTCCAGCGCCAACCTCTATGATCGGCACATTTCCAGCGCGGATCCTCCCCTGGGCGGCCTACGGGCAGCCGGCCGACCGATCCGCACGAGACGAGCCCCCCGCGGAGCGATCGGTGAACGGACCCCTCGAAGGACCGGGAAAAGACTCCGGCGAAGCCCTCGTAACGCAACCCCAAACCATCACGGAAAGTAGCCACAAGCGCTGGCGGCGGCGCGCGCACCACGGGCACAACGAGAGCGATTTCCGCGCCGCCTTCCACGCGGCGCAGCTCCCCATGGCCATCGTCGACCCCCACGGCCGGGTGCTGACGGCCAACCGCGCGCTGGGCGCCCTGCTGGGGACCGATCCGCGCCGGCTGGCCGCACGCTCGCTCACCGAACTCGCCGGACTCGGCCTGGACGGGCGGGTGCGCAGCGCCTACCTCGAAGCGCTGCAGGGCCGCACCGACCGCATGACCTGCACCCGCCGGCTCAAGCACGCCGACGGCCACACCCTGTGGGCCGAGATCACCGTGACGCCGACCGCGCACGGCGGCGAGGCACTGCTGTCCATCGCCGACATCAGCGAACGGCGCGACCTCCAGGAGCGGCTGCGCCACCTCCAGATGCACGACCCGGTCACCCGGCTGCCCAACCGCACCCTGTTCTTCGAGCGGCTGGCCGGAGCGCTCGCCGACTCGGCCACCGGCCGGACCGGCCTGTGCTACCTGGACCTGGACGGTTTCAAGGCCGTCAACGACACCCTCGGCCACCGGGTCGGCGACAGCCTGCTGGACGCGGTCGCCCAGCGGCTCACCCAGTGCGCCGAGGCGGGCGGCGCCGACGACGGCGGCCATCTGGTGGCCCGGCTGGGCGGCGACGAGTTCGCGCTGCTGGTCGAATCGTCCACCGGCACCGAACAGCTCACCCAGCTCGCCCAGTCGGTGCTCGCCGCGCTCCAGCGGCCGTTCGACCTGGCCGGGCAGCGGCTGGCGGTCTCGGCCAGCATCGGCGTCGTCGAACGCGAGACGGCCGGCACCACGCCCACCGAACTGATGCAGGCGGCCGACACCACGCTCTACTGGGCCAAAGCCGACGGCAAGGCCCGCTGGACCCTCTTCGACCCGGAACGCAACGCACACCGCATGACCCGCCAGGCCCTCTCCTCCACCCTGCGGCGCGCCGTCGAGCGCGGCGAGTTCGTGCTGGAGTACCAGCCGATCGTCGGGTTCGCCGACGACGTGCTGCGCGGCGCCGAGGCGCTGGTGCGCTGGCGGCACCCGCAGTTCGGGACGCTCAGCCCGGACCGGTTCATCGGGCTGGCCGAGGAGAACGGCGCCATCGTCCCGCTCGGCCGCTGGGTGCTCCAGGAATCCTGCCGCCAGGCGCGGCGCTGGATGCTGGCGCACCAGGGGCCACCGCTGTACGTGAGCGTCAACGTGGCGGTGCGCCAGGTGTGGGACTCGGACCTGGTGCGCGACGTCGCCGCCATCCTGGAGGAGACGGGGCTGCCGGCCCATCTGCTCCAGCTGGAGCTGACCGAGTCGGCGGTGATGGGCTCGGCCGGACGCCCGCTCCAGGCGCTCCAGGCCCTGTCGGAGATGGGCGTCCGCATCGCCATCGACGACTTCGGCACCGGCTACTCCAACCTGGCCTATCTGAGCCGGCTGCCGGTACGGGCCCTCAAACTGGACGGAACCTTCGTGCGCGGCTTCCGCACGGCCTGCCACCAGAACCCGGCGGACGAGACGATCGTGACCGCGCTGGTGCAACTGGCGCACAAGCTCGGGCTGACCGTCACCGCCGAGTGCGTGGAGGGCCCGGCGCAGGCCGAGCGCCTGCGCCGGATCGGCTGCGACACCGGCCAGGGCTGGCACTACGCCAAGCCGATGCCCGCCGACCGCATCGCCGAGCTGCTGGCCGGACTCCCGCCGGCCTCCTAGTCCCCGGCCGGCGCCTCCGCCCGCGGCAGCCCGTAGGCGTCGGCGATCAGTTCCAGGGAGCGGATCCGGGCCTCGGGCGAGTGCGCGTTCGCGGTGAGCATCAGCTCATCGGCCCCGGTCCGCTTCACCAGGGCGTCCAGTCCCTCCCGCACGGCGTCGGGCGTGCCGTAGGTGACGTTGCCCAGCCAGCCGTCCACGAAGTCCCGCTCGACGGGGCTGAAGGGGTGCATCTCCGCCTCCTCGGGCGTCGGGATCAGTCCGGGCCGCCCCGTGCGCAGCCGCAGCATCGACAAGGCCCCCGTGAGCACCTGGCGGTGGGCCTCCTTCCCGCTGTCGGCGGCCAGCGCGGAGGCACCGATGAGCGCGTACGGCTCGTCCAGCACCGCGGAGGGCCGGAACGTCTCGCGGTACAGCTCCAGCGCGGGCAGCGTGTTGGCGGCCGAGAAGTGGTGCGCGAACGCGAACGGGAGCCCCAGCTGACCCGCCAGCTGCGCGGAGAACCCGGAGGAGCCCAGCAGCCAGACCGGCGGCCGGTGGGCCGCGGCCCGCGCCCGGTCGCCCTCGGCCTGCACCGGGCCGGGCACCGCGTGGATACGGGCGTAGCGGTGGCCGTCGGGGAAGTCGTCGTCCAGGAACCGGATCAGCTCGGCGAGCTGCTGCGGGAAGTCCTCGGCACCCTCGTGCAGGCGGTCGGTGCGGCGCAGCGCGGCGGCCGTCGCACCGTCGGTGCCCGGCGCGCGGCCCAGCCCCAGGTCGATCCGGCCCGGCGCCAGCGCCTCCAGCGTGCCGAACTGCTCGGCGATCACCAGCGGTGCGTGGTTGGGCAGCATCACCCCGCCGGAGCCGAGGCGGACCCGGCCGGTGTGCGAGGCCAGGTGCGCCAGGATGACGGCCGGCGAGGAGCTGGCCACGCCCGGCATGGAGTGGTGCTCGGCCACCCAGTAGCGGGTGAAGCCGCGGGCGTCGGCCAGGGCGGCCTGGCGCGTGGAGGCGGCCAGCGCGTCCCGCGCCGTGTAGCCCTGGCCGACATTGACCAGGTCGAGCACGGAGAGCGGCACGGGGGCCCGCCCCCGCGTCACGCCCCGGATGCCGTCGGCCTGGCCGCCGCTGTGCTGTGGGTCCTCGCCTGCCTGGCTCACGTTGGCTCGCCTTCCTCACGTCTACGGGTCCCGCGGGCCGCCGCCCTTTGGGGGAGGGCCGGCCACGAGCCCGTACAACGCGCGGGGCAGCCGCTGTCTTCCCCGTCCGCCCGGCGGCGGCCGGTGAGCCCCGTCACCGCGGGGCCCGGCCCCGTGCCGCCGAGCGGTACGGGGGGCCGTCAGGCGGCCGGGCGGGTGAAGAGGGTGCCCAGTGCGGGGCAGCGGACCTCCAGGTCCAGCAGGCGCAGGCCCTCGCGCGCCGTCACCTGGTTCGCGGTCAGCACCGGCTTGCCGAGGGCTTCCTCCAGCGCCGGCAGATACGCGGCGGTGTGCAGGGCGGTGTCCGGCAGCAGCACCGCCTGCGCGTCGGGGTGGTCGCCGCCGCGGGCCAGGGCCAGCACCTCCTCCTCGCCCCAGGTGCCGACCTCGGCGGCGGTGATGATGCCGCTGCCGCGCATCGCGACGACCTCGGCGCCGGCGGCCTTGAGGAAGCCGGTGAACAGTTCGGCGACGTCCTCCGGGTAGGTCGCGGCGACGCTGACCCGCTCCACACCCAGGTCCCGCACCGCGTTGGCGAAGGCGAAGGACGTGCTGGAGGCGGGCAGCCCCGCCGTGTCCGCCAGCTCCCGCACCTGCTGCCGCGCCCCCTCGGGGCCGAAGACGAAGCTGGCGCTGGTGCAGGCCCACACCACCGCGGCGATGCCGTGCTCCTTGACCTCGGCCACCTTCGCGGCGAGCCGTGCCGCGGAGCCCATCTCCAGCAGGGCGTCCACCCGGTGCGCGTCCTCGCCGATGTCGGTGTGCACCAGCGGCAGCCGCACCCGGGCGCCCGCCTCGGTGAGGATCCGCTCCAGCCTGGGGTAGTCGTCCTCAGCCGAGTGGCCGGGGTAGAGGAACCCGACCGCCGGTGCCGGTGCCGCCTGTGCCATCTGCGCCTCCTGCTCGTGGTGGTGAAGGGGGGAACAGCGGGGGCGGGATCAGGCCGGGGCCTGGCCGCCGCCCCACTCCTCGGGATGGGCGGCCGATCCGTAGCCCAGGTCGGCGGAGCCCTCCAGCGGCTCGGCGGGCTCGGTGCCGGCGCCGGCCAGTGCCGCCTCGGGTTCGGGCGCGACCTGCTGCTCGTCCGGCTCGACGAGCCCGTCCGTCTCGTGGCCGGCCGGCGGTGCGCCCGTGGAGGGCGCCATGGCGGCCGGGCCGCGCCGCGCGACCGGGTCGAGCAGCGCCTGGTAGGGGCCGACGGCCTCCTTGCCCAGGGCGCGCAGCGCCGCCCACATCGTCACCTGATTGGCGGAGAGCACCGGCATGCGCAGCTCCGCCTCCAACTGGGGGATCACGTCGTAGGTGGGGAGGTTGGTGCAGGAGATGAACAGCGCGTCGGGCGCGTCCACCACCGCCTCCCTGGCCATGTCGACCACGTCCCGGTAGGGCACCCGCCAGATGTGCCGGGTCAGGCCGAGGTAGCAGCGGCCGGTGATGGCGATGCCCGCCTCGCCCAGGTACTCCTCCAGCGCGTCGGTCACCGATTTGGTGTACGGCGTGACCAGGGCGATGCGCCGCGCGTCGATCTCCCGCAGGGCGTCGAGCAGAGCGCCCGAGGTGGTCAGCGCGGGCACCTCGCCGGCCTCGGTCATCGCCGCGACCATGGCCCGCTCACCCGCCGTGCCGCCGACGAAACTCCCCGACGTGCAGGCGTAGGCCACCACTTCGGGGGCCACCGCGCTGAGTGCCCGGGTGGCCTCGCGCAGCGTCTCGTGCTCGCTGACGAGACGGGCGAGATCCAGGCTGACCTCGACGGGGACGAACGGGGTGCGGGTGAGATGCAGCGACACGTCGTCCGGCACCCAGCGCCAGAGTTCGCGGTCCAGTGCGAAGTCGAAGGGAGCGACGATTCCCACGCCGCGCTGCGGCAGCGGTCCGCCGAGGAAGGAGACGTCCATTTTCGCACCCCAAAAGAACGGAGGGGAAGGCTCGTGGCCAGAAGGCCCCTGAGTCGAGGGAAGTCAGAGGAACCACAAAAACTGCATAGCCGGTCAGAAGCCGGGGGACGCCGGGGCAGATGTCTTTGTTGACGAAGGTAGTTTCCGCTCCCTACCGTGGTCAATCCCGCCATCTGAGGCTGGTTCCGTCCCTCGTCGGCTCACTCCCCCAGCCAACCGTCCCTGCGTTTCGAAACGGTTTCCTGCCTATGTCCGAAACCTGCGTCCTCGTCCTCGACGCCGAGCCGTTGCCGCGGCTCGACCGGCTGGCGGGACGGGCCCGCGTCGTCCACGCGGACGAACAGACGCTCGCCGCCCAACTCCCCTCCGCTGACGTGCTGTTGGTCTGGGACTTCCTGTCCGACGCGGTGCGCCGGGCGTGGCCCGGGGAGGGCCCGCGGCCACGCTGGGTGCACACGCCCAGCGCGGGTGTCGACCGGCTGCTGCCCGAACTGGCCGACTCCCCCGACACGGTCATCACGAATGCGAGGGGAGTCTTTGACCAGCCCATTGCCGAATACGTCCTCGGGCTCGTGCTAGCCATGGCCAAGGATTTCCGTGGCACTTGGGAATTGCAACGACAGCGGCGCTGGCGGCACCGGGAGACATTTCGCGTCGGCGGAACTCGCGCGACGGTCGTCGGTTCCGGCCCCATCGGCCGGGAAATCGGCCGCGCACTGCTGGCACTCGGTGTCGGAGTGGACCTCGTCGGCCGTACCGCACGGGACAGCGATCCGGAATTCGGCCGGGTGCACACCACCGAGGAGCTGCCCCGGCTGGTGGCGGAAGCGGACTGGGTGGTGTGCGTCGCGCCGCTGACGGCGCAGTCGGCCGGCATGTTCGACGCCGCGATGTTCGCGCGCATGAAGCCCGAGGCGCACTTCATCAACGTCGGCCGGGGCCAGCACGTGGTCGAGGACGACCTCGTGGACGCGCTGCTCACCCACCGCATCAGGGGCGCCGCCCTGGACGTGTTCGCCGAGGAGCCGCTGCCCGCCGGCAGCAGACTGTGGGACGTCCCCGGGCTGTTGATCTCCCCGCACATGTGCGGGGACACGGTCGGCTGGCGCGACGACCTCACGGAGCAGTTCCTCGACAACTTCGACCGCTGGGAGGCGGGCGAACCACTGCACAACGTCGTCGACAAACAGCTCGGCTACGTCCCCGCGTCCCGCTGAGCGGACACGGGCCCGGCACGCGCGCGGGGCCGCCCGCAACGGGCCCCGTCCGCGCCCTGGGGCCGCAGCACCGTCCGGGGACGGCACCGTGCCCGCCCCGGCCGCAGGACCGGACCGGAAACATCCGGTCCGGGCGTCATGTTGGGGGTGGCCCTGTCGGGGACGCCCGGTGTCTCGGGAGGTTTCGCATGTCCGATCTCACCGCACTGACCGCGACCCGGCTCGTGGCCGGCTACACGGCCGGGGACTTCACCCCCGTGGAGGTCACCAGGGCGGCGCTGGAACGCGCCGAGCAGACGCAGGAGCGGGTCAACGCCTTCGTCCGCATCGACCACGAGGCGGCCCTGCACCAGGCCGAGGAGTCGACGGAGCGTCTGCGCCGCGGGGAGCCGCGCGGCGCGCTGGAGGGCGTGCCGGTGACCGTCAAGGACATCCTGCTCCAGCGCGGCAGCCCCACGTTCAAGGGTTCGTACGCCGTCGGTGCGGCGGGCCCGTGGGAGGAGGACGCGCCCTCGGTGGCGCGGCTGCGCGAGAGCGGCGCCGTCTTCCTGGGGAAGACCACCACCCCCGAGTTCGCCTGGAAGGGGGTCACCGACAGTCCGCGGCACGGGGTCACGGGCAATCCGCACGCCCCGGAGCGGACCGCCGGCGGTTCCAGCGGAGGCAGCGCCGCCGCGGTGGCGGCGGGTGCCGGGCCGCTGTCCCTGGGCACCGACGGCGGCGGCTCGGTCCGTATCCCCGCCTCGTTCTGCGGCATCTACGCGCTGAAGCCGACCTACGGCCGGGTGCCCCTCTACCCGGCCAGCGCGTTCGGGACGCTGGCCCATGTGGGGCCGATGACGCGGGACGCGGCCGACGCGGCGCTGCTGATGGACGTGATCAGCGCGCCCGACCCGCGCGACTGGTCCCACCTGGGCCCGGCCCCGCACAGCTTCCGCGAGGCCCTCGCGGCGGGCGCCGAGGGGGTGCGCGGGCTGCGGGTCGCCTACAGCCCGGACTTCGGCGGACGGGTGGCGGTCGCCGCCGAGGTCGCCGCCGCCGTACGCCGCGCGGTGGCGCTGCTGGAGGAGCTGGGCGCGGTCGTCGAGGAGGCCGACCCCGGCTTCGCGGACCCCGTCGCCGCCTTCCACACCCTGTGGTTCACCGGCGCCGCGCGGGTCACCCAGCAGTTCACGGAGGAGCAGCGGGCGCGGCTGGACGCGGGGCTGCGGGAGATCAGCGAGGACGGCGCCGCGCGCAGCGCCCTCGACTACCTGGCCGCCGTGGACGAGCGGATGGCGCTGGGCGGACTGATGGGCGCCTTCCACGAGCGGTACGACCTGCTGGTGACCCCCACGATGCCGCTGACCGCCTTCGAGGCGGGGACGGAGGTGCCGCGGGGGTCGGGGATGAAGCGGTGGACGGAGTGGACGCCGTTCTCCTACCCGTTCAACATGACCCAGCAGCCGGCCGCCTCGGTGCCGTGCGGTGCGGACGGGGCCGGGCTGCCGGTGGGGGTGCAGCTGGTCGGTGCGCGGCACAGTGACGCCCTGGTGCTGAGCGCCTCCCACGCGCTCTTCGAGGCGGGTGTGGCCGCGCAGGTGCCCTCCGCGCTCGGCTGAGCGGGGACGGCTGTACCGGGCGGGCCGGGTCTCTCCGGCCCGCCCGGCATGTGTGTGCGACCGGGCGTGCCCGGTACGTGGTGCGGCCGGGCGCGCGCCGGCCGCTCTCAGGCGCGGCGGAAGGAGAGGGTCTCGCCGAGCGCGCCGGCCCGCCACAGGTCCTGGCACGCCTCGGCCATCCGGTCGAGTCCCTCGACGACCTGGCCCCACACGATGCCGGGTACCCAGCCGGCGTCGCCGTTGATCAGCAGGTTGTTCCGCTCGTAGAAGAGCGCGAGGTCGACGACGGTGGTGCGGCCGGCGTGCGCGGCCTGTGCGCCCTGCTGTTCGGCGGCGGCTTCGTACCCGTAGGACGAAGTCGCCAACTGTGTCTGGGAGAACGTGAAATAGCAGAGGTCACCGGGGATGGGGGTAATAGTGGGATTTTCCAGCGGCGGTTCCTCGGGTGCGAACGGCGGAATGAGGGCGTAGATCTCGTTACGCGCGTACTTCGCGTGGTAGACGTCGCCGCCCAGCGGCAGCGCGTCCCACACGGCCGCGCAGGTGATCGGTGCCCGGTCGTCGAGCAGCTTTGCCCTACAGCTCACTCCCCGCTTGTCCAACGACACTTCGATGAAGCGCTCAGCCATCGTGCCTCCGCACCAGGTAGGACTGGTTGTTTTCCAGGTTCACCAAGTGACCCCGACACATGGTGACGCAGGGCCCGCCCTGGACGCGAGCCTGCCTCAAGAGACCTCATGACGCTCCGCCTATGGAGTTTCAGCACACCCTCGAACATCTCGCAAAAGGTGCACCAAAGTACAACTAGCCCTACCGACTCCTCTCAGGAATAGTCGACTCCGCCCTCTGCAACCGCCCGAGCGACCCCAGGGAGTCCACATCCATGCACGCCAACTCACTGCTGATGAGCGGTAGCAACCGCGACTCAGGAAATATGTTGCCAAGTTGGCCAGTAGCAGTGCTCGCCACTCTTCTCGCGATCGGCCTTGCCCTCGGCAGTCCCACCCCCGCTGACGCTGCAACAGCCAAGAAAAAATGCCACTCAGGCCCTGGGACATGCTCGGTGAAGAAATATCATCCTCACAAAGGCACCATCACCGTCAAGGTGAATGTCTACGGAAAGAAGAAGAATGGCCCTCTCTATGGCTGGGACTTGCGCAAGGGCAACAAGATCGTATGCACAGGCGAAGTCCGCGAGCATTGGAAGACCAAGACGAAGAAATGCAAGAAGGTACCCAAGGGTGCGATCCAGCTGAACGTCCCGCACCGTAAGGGTGCGAGCATCAGCATGGCTTGGTGAAACCATAAAGCCGCAGTCTCCGGCCCCGGGAAGGATCTCCCAGTGCGCACACCATCGTTCAGCCGCCACGTTCGCAAGTCCGTCGTCATCACTTCGGCAGCCCTTATCGGCATGATGGGGGTTCCGTACGCCTATGCCTCAGCACAGCCCTCTCATACGCCGACGACAGCAGCGCAGAAAATCGTCGGCAAGGACAAGTACGGAAAGTGGACCTCTTCCGGCCCTCTTCGGACCAAGTGCCGGTTCTACATCGCTCTCTCCGTCGGGAAGACGGCATACGCTGCAGGCCAGGGCCACTGCAAGAGCAAGCAGGCACAGGTTGTTGTCGCCGCAATCAGCGTCAACAACAAGAAGGTGAAGCACACTGTGAAGCGCGGCTGGTCCAAGGGGGTATACACCAAGGCGGTCAAGGTCAAGAACCCCAAGGGGAAGCAGAAGATCTGCGCGTTCGGCTGGCTCAACCACCCCACTGACGACACCCCGGTGAAGCGCAGCGAAGCCAAGGTCTGCATCAAGCGCTGAAATACTGCTGGCCACAGGGTCCGGGTGGGACGGACTGTTCCGTCCCACCCGGACCACTCGTTTCCCGCGAACAGTCAAGCAGCTCGACTTGACGAACACTGTAGGTAGCCGGAGACTTACGGAGACCGTTCAGAGAGCAAAACCGGGGGGGCTTTTTCTTGACCCTTGAACAAGATTCCTGCGGCTCCGTCACGCCTAGATCGTACACCAACCTGCCACCTACACCGGTGACACCAGGAGATCCGGCCGGCATCGAGAATCTGACACGCCGGGAGCGGGAAGTACTCCTACTCATCGAAACAGGGGCTACAAACAGGTTGATCTCGCAAACTCTTGGCATCTCCGAGCGAACCGTGAAAGCCCATTTTGCGAGCATCATGAAGAAAACGGGAGTCACCTCACGCTCCCAGGCGGCAGTGTTCGCCTATGCGAACTACCCCCAGATACGACAAAAGGTGATCTGACACGTCCCAGTGTTCGTTCATGATCTTCCGGGAGTCCGGTCACCACCACCGAACTTCCGGAAGATCGGGCTCCTTCCAACACATCCCGCATCCGGCACGCTGCGTAAAAAACGGCTTGATCACCCCTGCATAAACATGGCTCAAGTGGGTAGCCGCGCGCCCATGGCTCCAACGAAGAACAAGAGCGTCAGCGCCGAAAGATCGATGGGCCGCCGCTCCCTGCTCGCCGGGATGGCCTCCCTCGGCGCCCTCGGAGCACTGGGCACAGCCGGATGCAGCCGCGTGCCCCCGGAAGGGAAAGTGGAGGGAGGGAACCTACTGGACAAACTGCGCCACCAGGGCAGCGTCCGCATCGGTATCGCCAACGAACCGCCATTTGGATATGTGGACAAGGACGGCGAACCGACCGGAGAAGCCCCGGCCATCGCCAAAGTTATCTTCGAACGCCTCGGGGTCGGGGAAGTGAAGCCCATTCCAGTGGAGTTCGGGGCGCTCATACCCGGGCTCAAAGCCCAGCAGTTCGACGTCGTTTCAGCCGGGATGTACATCAACTCGACACGCTGTGAGCAGGTCCTCTTCGCAGACCCGGACTACATCATGCTCGACTCCTTCATCGTGAAGAAGGGGAACCCGCACGGCATCAAGACGTACAAGGATGTCGCGGAGAAGGGTCTCAAACTCGCAACGGGAAAGGCTTACGCGGAGATCGACTACGCCGCAGACGCAGGCATCAAGGAGCCACTGATCCTCCCCGACCAGGTGGCGGGCCTCGACGCCGTCGCTCAGGGGCGGGTGGATGCCTTCGCCGGCACGAACGTCACGGTCAAGGGCGTTGTGAAGAACTCACCGCGCGTGGAGGCCACACCGGCGTTCCAGCCCATGATGGGCGGGAAACCCGCCTACGGGGCAGGCGGCTTCGCGTTCCGCCTCTCGGAGAAGAACTTCCGGGATGAGTTCAACAAGGAGCTCCTCAAACTCAAGGCGAATGACTTCGAAGAGCTGCTGAAGATCGTGAAGCCGTTCGGCTTCGGCAGACCCGAGATGACCCGCAAGACTGCGAAGGAGCTTTGCGGATGATGACCTCAGGGATGTTCACCAACTGGTTCCTGCCGGGCATCTGGGTCACCATTCAGGTCACCGTGTTGAGCGCGGCCCTCGGTGCATTCATAGCGTTCACCATCGGCTACCTACGCACATCCAGGCTGTGGATAGTTCGTTTCCTCTCCGGCGCCTACGTCGAAATATTTCGAGGAACTTCGGCGCTCGTCCTGATGTTCTGGATGTTCTTCGCACTGCCGCTTCTCGGATGGCAACTCCTTCCCATGTGGGCAGGAGTCAGCGCGCTCGGTCTCACCTATGGCGCCTACGGCTCGGAGATCGTGCGAGGCGCCCTGGCAGCCGTCGCACCAGCTCAGCGGGAGGCCGGCATAGCATTGAGCTTCACACCCATGCAGCGCTTTCGGAGGATTGAACTCCCTCAAGCGTGGCCGGAGATGATCCCGCCCTTCAACAACCTTCTCATAGAGCTGCTGAAGGGAACGGCGCTCGTCTCGGTCATCACGGTGGCCGACATGACCTTTGCGGGGAACCTTGTCCGGCTCGGCGAAAACAAAAGTGCACCGATCTACAGCCTGCTTCTGGTGCTTTATTTCATTATGGCCTTTGCCATCACGCGAGGTATGCGGGTTGTGGAGCGACACGCACGAGCCGGGGTCGGCCAGGCTCCGCCGAAGAAGGGCCTCTTCTCTTCACGCAAGGCGCCCGTCGACAACCTGACTCCGGCCGACGCAGCTTCCACAGGGGGTACTGAATGAGCTGGGACTGGAACGTCGTCGAGGACTTCATGCCCCGCTTTTGGGACGGGGTCCTCGTCACACTGCAGGCCCTGGTCATGGGATCCCTCATAGCCTTCACTCTTGGGCTCTTCTGGGCTCTCGCTCAGCGCTCCCGGCGACGATGGGTCAGTTGGACGGTGTCCGGGGTTACCGAGTTCATCCGCAGTACCCCGCTGCTGGTCCAGTTGTTCTTCCTGTTCTATGTGGTTCCCGAGTGGGGCCCGTCCATGTCGCCTCTCACCACCGGCATCATCGGTCTGGGGCTGCACTACTCCACTTACACCGCCGAGGTCTACCGCGCCGGTATCGACGGGGTACCGACCGGCCAGTGGGAGGCCGCCACCGCGCTCAGCCTGCCCACCGCTCACACCTGGCGTGCCGTAATCCTTCCGCAGGCCATCCGCAGAGTGGTGCCGGCCCTCGGCAACTATGTCGTCGCCATGCTGAAGGACTCCCCGATGATCGCGGTTATCGGCGCCTTCGAGATGCTCGGAGAGGCGCAGGCCTACAGCAATGAGACCTTCACGACTGAAGCCATCACCGTGATCGGCATCGCCTTCATCCTCATCGCCTACCCGGCATCCCTGCTTACGCGAGCCCTGGAGCGTCGTCTTGTCCGTTGAGAACACCCCGAGCACCGCTGCCCAGGAAGCCGCGAACCCGGCGGTCGACGGCAGCGAGCTGATCAGATTCGAGAACGTCACCAAGCGCTACGGCAGCAACGTGGTGCTGGACAGCCTCTGTTTCGACGTGGCATCCGGCAAACACGTGACGCTCATCGGCCCGTCGGGGTCGGGCAAGACCACGATCCTGCGGCTGCTGATGACGCTGGTGAAGCCCGACGAGGGCACTATCAAGGTGGCGGGCGAGTACCTGTCGCACGAGGAGCGGAACGGCAAGCTGGTGCCGGCGGGCGAGCGGCACTCGCGCGAGGTGCGCAAGAAGATCGGCATGGTCTTCCAGCAGTTCAACCTGTTCCCCAACATGAAGGTGCTGCGCAACATCACCGAGGCGCCGGTGCATGTGCTGGGCCTGTCCAAGGACGAGGCGGAGCAGCGGGCCCGCGAGCTGCTGGAGCTGGTGGGGCTGACCGACCACCTGGACAAGTACCCCAGCCAGCTGTCCGGCGGCCAGCAGCAGCGGGTGGCCATAGCGCGGGCGCTGGCGATGCGCCCCCAGGTGCTGCTGCTGGACGAGGTGACCTCGGCGCTCGACCCGGAGCTGGTGGCCGGCGTGCTGGACGTGCTGCGGGACATCGCGCACTCCACGGACATCACCATGCTCTGTGTGACGCACGAGATGAACTTCGCCCGGGACATCTCCGACGACGTGCTGATGTTCGACGCGGGCCATGTCATCGAGTCGGGTTCGCCGGAGAAGATCTTCAGCGACCCGGAGCACGAGCGGACCCGGGAGTTCCTCAGCGCGGTGCTGTGAGAGGGCTGCTCCCCTGTGCGCCCCCGGGCGCACAGGGGAGCGCATTCAGGGGCGCATCCAGCCTTACGGCATATGCCGAAAGCGGCGAGAGCCCCGTGTTCCGGCGTGCCCGGCCGCTATCGTGGTCCTACTGCCGCACTTTTGTGACCGCGCGCGGTCGCGACGGTGCAGACGGTCACAACCCCAGGGGGGACACCGTGACGTTAGGACAACGCCCCGCGGGCCCGACCGAGGAGCCCGAACGGGAGCCGGTCACGCCCTTCGGCTCGGTGCGGTACGCACTGCGGGTGCTGGAGTCGGTCGCCCGGCACCGGGACGGCGTCCGGGAGGAGACGATCTCCCGCGACGCGGAACTGCCGCCCGTCCATCTGGGCCATCTGCTGCGGATGCTGTGCCGCGAGGGCTATCTGGAACGGCGGGAGGACGACAGCTACGTCGTCGGGGACGCGCTGGTGATGCTGGGCTCCGGCGTGCAGCGGGCCCGCGCCCTGCGCGAACGGTTGCAGAGCACCCTGGACGAACTGCGCGACGCGGTCGGCGCCGCCGTCTACTTCGGCCGCTACCAGGACGGTGAGCTGGAGAGCTCCCAGGTCGCCGACGGCCCCACGACCCCGGCGGTCAACCAGTGGGTGGACTTCCGCTCGGCCGCGCACGCGACGGCGATCGGCAAGTGCCTGCTCAGCCAGCTCGACCACGACCGGCGGCTGGATCACCTGGCCCGGCACAAGACGCCCCGGCTCACCTCGCGGACGATCACCGACAAACGGCTGCTGCTGGACGCCCTCGACCGGCAGCCGCCGACCGTCCCCGTGCTGGACCTCCAGGAGTACGCGGTGGGCACGGTCTGCGCGGCGGTACCGGTGACGGCCGGCTCCGCGGTGAGCTGTCTTGCGCTGTCCTTGCCGGTCACCGAGGCGCACCGGCTGCGCAGGGCCGCCGAGATGCTGAGCGAACGCGCCGCACCGGTGATGCTCTCGCTCGCCCTGTGAGACGGACCCCTGTGAGACGGACCCCTGTGTGGGGAACCCTGTGAGACGGAACACGTGAGGCCGACCAGGCGAGACGGGGCAAGCCGCAGGAAGCGAGCCGGGCGGGACGGGCCGTATGAGGCGGACCACACCGTCGGCGGGCCGCGCCCGGAGGCCCCACGGGCCCGTACCGCACATCCCGTCGTCCCCCGGGGTGCGCTTCCACGTTAAAGACCGCGGCCCCCTTGGTGACCAAGGGGGCCGCGGTCTGCTGTACGCCGCCAGGGACTCGAACCCCGGACCCGCTGATTAAGAGTCAGCTGCTCTAACCAACTGAGCTAGCGGCGCCCGTCTGCCGTTTCCGGCTGACGACAGAAATACTACCCCCTCCTGAGGGGTGCTCGGGACCACCTGCCGGGGCCGCCGCACCCGGTCACCGGCTGTGTACGCGGCGTCAGACCGGCAGGCTCAGTCCGGGCTGCCGGCGGCGCAGCGAGCCGGCCATCAGGAACAGCGCACCGGCCAGCGCCCAGGCCCCCATCACCAGCAGCGGGGTGGTGAGGCCGTGGCCGGAGAAGTAGACGATGTTGCGTACGGCGGTGGTCCCGGCGCCGGTGGGGATCCACTCGCCGATGGCCCGCCAGAACGGCGGGATCAGATGCGACTGGAAGGCGCCGCCCGCGCTCGGGTTGCCCAGGACGACGAAGATGACCACGGCGATCCCGATGCCGACGATCCCGCAGAAGGCCTCCAGCGCCATCGTGACGGCGGCCGTGCCGAAGACCAGCAGCGCGCCGAGCCACCACAGCTCCACGAAGTGTCCGGGCAGGGCGTCCAGCACCGGGTCGACGATGATCGCGCCGCCCAGCCCGGAGAGCACCGAGTAGACCGCCACCCCCGCCAGCCGCAGGGCTCCCACCGCCGGCCGGTCCGGCCGGGTGCCGGCCACCACCCCCAGCAGGGAGGCCAGCAGATAGCCGCCGACCAGCCAGCCCACGATCAGGTAGAAGGCGGTCAGGCTCTCGTAGTCGCGTTTGCCCGCGGGGGTGACGTCCACCACCTTCACCTGGCGGCCCTGGTCGGCGGCCACGCCCTCGGCGATCCGGCGCAGCGCCTGGGCCTGCGGGCCGCCGGCGGCGGAGGCGGTCAGCAGGGTGTCCTGGCGGCCCCGCGGATTCATCAGATAGGCGCCTTCGGCGTCGCGCCGCTCGATGCGGTCGCGGGCCGTCCGCTCGTCCTTGACGACGGTGGGGTCGAGCGGGTGGCCGGGCAGGTTGTCGAGCCGCTCGGCGGCCTGCTGCGGCGCGACGACGGCGACGGGGATGCCCTGCGGTTCGGGATGGTGGAAGGAGCCGATGTAGGAGAGCAGGAAGCCCAGTTGGACCAGGAGCACGCCGACGACGAGCGCGAGGGTCCCGGGGGTGAGCGCGCCGCGGGCTCCGGCGCCGGAGGTGGCGTTGTGCATGGCCCCAATCCCTTGTGGATGTCCGGACGGGCAGGGTGCCCATGGTGTGGATCTCCCATCCATACCGCATCGTCCGGTTCATCCCCCGCTGTCGGGGCTCCGGCGTGCCGTGGCGGGCCCGGCGCGTGGCGGACGGGCCGGGTGTGGGCGAGACTTCGCCCCATGCCCCCGTTGCTGACGCGTCCGGCGCTCACCCGCGCCCTGCTCGCCCGCCAGTTCCTCCTCGAACGGACCCGGATGCCCGTACGGAATGCCGTCGAGCATCTGGTCGGCCTCCAGGCGCAGGCGCCGAAGCCGCCCTACTTCGCCCTGTGGAGCCGGCTGGACGGCTTCGAGGCACAGGAGCTGTCGCTGCTGCTGCAATCCCGCGAGCTGGTGCGGCTGAGCGTGATGCGGGGCACCGTGCACCTGGTCGGCGAACGGGACGCGCTGTGGCTGCGGGCGCTCACCCAGCCGCTGCACGAGAGCATGCTGCGCCGCACGTACGCCAAGCGGCTGGGCGGCGAGGACCCGTGGCGGGTGGCGGAGGCGGCGCGTGAGCTGCTGGCCGCCGAGCCGCTGACGACCGCACAGCTCGGCGTCCGTCTCCAGGAGCGCTGGCCGCATCTGGAGGCGCGGGCGCTGGCGATGACCGCGCGCTATCTGCTGGCGCTGGTGCAGTTGCCGCCGCGCGGGCTGTGGGGGCGGTCCGGGCAGCCGGTGGTGGACACCGTCGAGAGGTGGCTGGGGCGTCCGCCGACGCGCGAGGCCCGGGTGGAGACGATGGTGCTGCGTTATCTGGGCGCGTCCGGGCCCGCCTCCGTGCAGGACGCGCAGACCTGGTCCGGGCTCACCCGGCTCGGCGAGGTGCTGGAGCGGCTGCGGCCCCAGCTGCGGGTCTTCAAAGACGAGGCGGGGCGCGAGCTGTTCGACCTGCCCGAGGCGCCGCGCCCCGACGCCGAACTCCTGCTGCCGGTGCGCTTCCTGGCCGAGTACGACAATCTCGTCCTCTCGCACGCCGACCGCTCCCGCGTGCTGGACGAGCCCGTCCGACGGCACCTGGCCACCAGGAACGGCCAGGTGCCGGGGACCTTCCTGGTGGACGGGCGGGTGCGCGGCATCTGGAAGGCGGACACCACGCGGCGGACGGCGGTCTTGACCCTCACCCCGTTCGGGCCGCTGCCCGAGGCGGCGACGGCGGCGCTGGCCGAGGAGGGGCAGCGGCTGCTGGCCTTCGCCACCGACGGGCGTCCGGGGCCGCACACGGTCACCTTTGCGGCGCCTGTCGCGGCCGGTTCCGCGTAGCCGACCGCCGCCGCGCGGCGTGGCCGTTTTCGATCATTTCGGGATCACGTGTGAACGGCCGCGTTCGATCGCGGAGAACCCCACCACGCGACGGCCACGATTCGATGACTCGTCCATCACATCCGGCGCCGCCATAACGCCCCAACAGCGCCAAACCGCCCCTTCCGGCCTTGCGTTCGTGTGAGAAGTCAGACAATCTGACGTGCGGTTATCGATCGGTCCGCACAGCGCCGGGGGAGCGCGGCGGCTCGCACGCATGATCGGACCATCACAGCGGAACCGCCACCCGGCCCGGAGCAGTCCTCTGCCCGCGGCCGGAGTATGCCGCGCCCGGACCGGGGGACCGAGGACGCGGGCCAGCACGAGGCACGCAGCGCGCTGCGTGCGGGGGGAAGGTCTCATGACGACGCCGCCGATGGGTGCCCGGCAGCCGCAGTCAGCGCCACCGGAGGGCCAGGACCCGACGCAGACGACCCGGCTGCGCGTCATCAGACCGCCCCGCGCCCCCTCCCCGCACCCCTGGGAGCGGCGCGCGCCGCGCTACGACTACGAGCACTACAGCCGGCTGGCCGGCCCCCTCACCCAGCCCGATCCCGGCCGCCCCTACCGGGTGCGCTACCGCAGCCTGCTCGCCGACGAGCCGCACCGCTTCCGGGCCGCCTTCCTGCTGTGCCTGGCGCCGCTGCTGTCCGCCGGGCTGCTGGTGTGGCTGATGCAGCCGGCGCACTGGACCCGCCGCGACGCGGGCGAGGTCTCCGACCTGGTGCTCAAGCTGGACGTCGTCATGCTCGTCTCCATCGGGCTGATCGAGCTGTTCCGCACCCTGAACGTCATATCCAACGCCCACGCCACCCTCGTGGCCCGCGACCCGATACCCGTGGTGCCCGAGGCCGGCACCCGCGTCGCCTTCCTCACCTCGTTCGTGCCCGGCAAGGAGCCGATCGAGATGGTCACCAAGACCCTGGAGGCGGCCGTACGGGTACGGCACCGCGGCACCATGCACGTATGGCTGCTCGACGAGGGCGACGACCCCGAGGTCAAGGAGGTCTGCCGCCGGCTGGGGGTGCACCACTTCTCCCGCAAGGGCGTGGCCAAGTGGAACACCAAGAAGGGCGCCTTCCGCGCCAAAACGAAGCACGGCAACTACAACGCCTGGCTCGACGCGCACGGTGACGACTACGACTTCTTCGCCGGCGTGGACACCGACCACGTGCCGCTCCCCAACTACCTGGAGCGGATGCTGGGCTACTTCCGGGACCCGGACGTGGGTTTCGTCATCGGCCCCCAGGTCTACGGCAACTACGACAACTTCGTCACCAAGGCGGCCGAGAGCCAGCAGTTCCTCTTCCACGCCCTGATCCAGCGCGCCGGCAACCGCTACGACGCGCCGATGTTCGTCGGCACCAGCAACGCGGTGCGCATCACGGCCCTCAAGTCCATCGGCGGCCTCTACGACTCGATCACCGAGGACATGGCCACCGGGTTCGAGATGCACCGCCACCGCAACCCGGCCACCGGCAACAAATGGCGCTCGGTCTACACCCCCGACGTGCTGGCCGTCGGCGAGGGACCCAACGCGTGGACGGACTTCTTCACCCAGCAACTGCGCTGGTCGCGGGGGACGTTCGAGACGATCCTGGGCCAGTACTGGCGCGGCTTCGGCACCATGCCGCTCGGCAAGTTCTTCAACTACACCATGCTGATGATCTTCTACCCGATCTCGGCGCTCAACTGGATCCTCGCCGCCCTCTCCTGCGCCCTCTTCCTGGGCATGGGCGCCTCCGGCGTACAGATCGACCCCGCGGTGTGGATGGCGCTGTACGGCAACGCCACCGCCCTCCAGATCGGGCTGTACCTGTGGAACCGGCGGCACAACGTCTCCCCGCACGAGCCGGAGGGGTCCGGCGGGCTGGCGGGCATGCTGATGTCCGCGCTGTCCGCGCCGATCTACGCCCGCTCCCTCCTCGACACCGTGCTGCGCCGCAAGAGCAAGTTCGTGGTCACGCCCAAGGGCGACTCGGCCAGTCCGGACACGCTGTTCGGCACCTTCCGCATCCATCTGTTCTTCATCGCGGTGTTCGGCGGCTCCTTCGTCGGCTCGCTGTTCCTGGGGCACGACCATCCGGCGATGCTCACCTGGGCCGGGCTCGCCCTGCTGATCACGGCGGCGCCGATCATCGGCTGGCGCGTCACCGTCCGGGCGGAGAAGAAGCGGCGCCGCTCACGCCGGCGCGCACGGCGCGCGGACGGGGCGCAGGCCCCCGCGCCCGCCCCGGTCGCGGGTCCGGCCCCGCTGCCCGCCCACTCCCCTGACCAACACGTGCACCTCTCCTTTGGGGGACGCGAAGGATGACCCGAACGATGAACACCCGGTCGAGTCGCCGGCGGGCCCGCCGCCGCTCCAGGAACCGCCGCGTCAAACGGCTGACGATCGGCACGGTGGTCGTGGTCGCGATAGCCGGCTTCAACGGCCCGGCGCTGTACGGCTTCGCCTCCGAGACGTACCACACCTACGAGATCAACCGGCCCGAGTACAAGGCGGCCAAGGGGCACTGGCAGATCGTCGACATCCCCGAGAAGTACCGCATCAACACCATCCACGCCGCGCTGCTGCACACCGGCAAGGTGCTGCTGGTGGCCGGCTCGGGCAACGACGCGAAGAACTTCCGGGCCAAGACGTTCCGCACCGTGCTGTGGGACCCGGCCAAGAACACCTTCAAGAACATCCCCACCCCCAACGACCTGTTCTGCTCCGGGCACAACCAGCTCCCCGACGGCAAGCTCCTGGTCGCCGGCGGTACCCAGCGGTACGAGACGCTCAAGGGCGATGTGAAGAAGGCCGGCGGGCTGATGCTCGTCTACAACGAGAACCCCGACCGGGCGAAGATGCTGCCCAAGGGCACCCGGTTCACCGGCCGCGAGAACGGCCGGACGTTCATCGCGCAGAGCGCCGTCAACCTGCCGCCCGCCAAGAAGATCAAGGACCCCGAGACCGGCAAGGTCACCACCAGCGCCAGCGTCTCCCGCGTCTACGCCGAGGCAGCGCGGGAGGGCCGCAAGTACCAGACCGGCACCCAGGACCAGTACCGGGTGAGCGGACTGACGGGGTCCTGGAAGCACGACGTCTACGGCATCGCGCAGAAGATGTCGTTCGACAAGAAGGACTTCCAGGGCATCAAGGACGCCTACGAGTTCGACCCGGTCGCCGAGCGGTACATCACCGTCGATCCCATGCACGAGGCCCGCTGGTACCCCACGCAGGTCACCCTCCAGGACGGGCGGGTGCTGACCGTCTCGGGGCTGGACGAGATCGGGCAGGTCGTCCCCGGCAAGAACGAGATCTACGACCCGGAGACGAAGAAGTGGCGCTACCTGCCGAAGAAGCGCTTCTTCCCCACCTACCCCGGGCTGCACCTGATCGGGGAGAACCGCCTCTTCTACAGCGGCACCACCGCCGGCTACGGCCCCGCCGACAAGGGGCGCACCCCCGGCATCTGGAACATCGAGACCAACAAGTTCACCCCCGTCCCCGGCATGAGCGACCCGGACGTGCTGGAGACGGCGATGTCCGTGCCGCTGCCGCCCACCCAGTCGCGGAAGTTCATGGTGCAGGGCGGGGGCGGCGTCGGCGAGTCGCCCAAGTCCACCGACCGCACCCGCATCGTGGACCTCAGCTCCGACGAACCCCGCTTCCAGGACGGCCCCCGGCTCTACGAGAAGGTCCGCTATCCGACCAGCGTGATCCTGCCCGACGACACCGTGCTGACCACCAACGGCTCGGCGCAGTACCGCGGCAAGAGCGACAGCAACGTCCTCAAGGCCGGCATCTACCACCCGGACAGCAACCGCTACGAGGAGGCCGCCGCCCCGCTGGTCGGCCGCAACTACCACTCCGGCGGGCTGCTGCTGCCCGACGGGCGCGTGATGACCTTCGGCTCCGACTCGCTCTACTCCGACAAGGCCAACACCAAGCCCGGCGTCTTCGACCAGCGCATCGAGATCTACACCCCGCCCTACCTCAACAAGGGCAAGAAGCAGCCCGACCTGCAAGACGTCGGCGCCGCCCGCAAGACCGTCTCCCTGGGCGACACCGTCCGCTTCCGGAGCGAGGACGCCTCCTCCCTCAAGAAGCTGCGGCTGGTGCGGCCCGGCTCCTTCACCCACGTCACCAACGTCGAGCAGTCGTCGGTGGAGCTGCCGCTGCGCGCCTCGGAGGACGGCACGCTCACGACGAGCGTGCCGGACGACCCCTCGCTGGTCACGCCCGGCTGGTGGATGGTCTTCGCGGTGGACGCGGACGGCATCCCCTCCGAGGCCCGCTGGCTGAAGGTGGAGGTCGATCCGCGGGCCGCGCACACCACCGTCACCCGCGGGGACCCGGACGAGTGAGCACCGGGCCGCCCCGTCCCCTGCCGCCCGCCGCGGACACGGGACGGGAGCGGCCCGGGGTCAGCCGCCGGCGCGCCGGGCCAGATCCAGCGCGTAGGAGGGCCACCAGTGACCGGCGCGGGGGCCGCCGCGGCACTCGCCGTCCGACTCGCCCGGCCGTTTGATCCACAGGTAAGCGTCGACCAGCCGGTGCCCGGTGCGCACCGTCGGCGCCTCGCCCAGCGCCCGGCCCGGCGGGTTGCACCACGCCTGGCCGCCGCCCCCGGAGGCGGGCCCGTTGCCGTTGCGGCTGGTGTCGATGACGAACGGCTTGTTGCCGACCTTCGGCGACAGCTCCTTGCCGTAGGCGATGTTCGAGGCGGTCGTCTGGTAGTTGGAGACGTTCAGCGAGAAGCCGTCGGCGCTCGCGATCCCGGACCGGCGCAGCGGCTCGACGAGCGCGCCCGCGTCGCGGATCCAGTCGGGGTTGCCCGCGTCCAGGTAGACCGTGGTGCGCGGCAGCCGTTTGAGGCGGGTGACGGCCTCGTCGAGCAGGCCGTAACGCTCCTCGGCGTCGGGCTGTTCCGCACAGTCCCCCGCCACGGCGTGGGCGACGGCGTCCGGTTCCACGATCACCGTGGCGGCCCGCCCGCCGATGCCTTCGGTGACCTCGCCCAGCCACTGCCGGTAGGCCGCCGCGTCCTGGGCACCGCCCTTGCTGTACTGGCCGCAGTCGCGGTGCGGCACGTTGTAGAGGACGAGCAGCGCGCTGCGGCCGGCCCCGGCCGCCGCCTTGGTGACGCGCTCGGTCCGGCCGCGCGGATCGTCGGGGCCGATCCAGGTGGCGGCCGGCTGCCGGGCGATCCGGTCCATGTGCGCGGCCCGCTCGCTGTCGCCGTCCGCGCGGTAGGCGGCTGCCTGGCGTGCCGCGTCGCTGCGCGGGTCCACCCAGTAGGGGGCCACCGCCTTGGGGCGCTGGCGCACGGTGGACGCGGCACCGGACGCGTCGTCGTCCCCGTCCTGCCCCGCCGAACAGCCGGCCAGCAGCATGGCGCCGGCCAGTGCGGCCGTCAGGCGCCGCGCGCTGCCGCGGGCCCGTCCCCCGTGCGGCGGCGGGCCGCCTCTCCTGCCGTACATCCACGCTCCCTCGGGTGTACTCCGCCGCGTCCGGGACCGGTTGCGGATGCGCGGCGGCACAGAGTGAGCGCTCATCGTGCCACACGGCCGGTGCGCGGCCGGATCCGTACCGCCGCCCCCGGGGCGTTGTTGACAGTGCTCGGACAGGCTGGGAGCCTCCGGGACGGCACATTTCCCTGCCGAGGCGACAGAGCGCAGGAACCCGGTGCGAATCCGGGACGGTCCCGCCACTGTGACCGCACGGACGGCGACGTCCGCGCGGGAGTCAGGAACTGACCTGTCGCCCGACCACCGATGGGGCGTGGAAACCCCAGAAGGAGGCACACGCGGATGTCCCCGCACACCCCTGGCACGACCGCTCCCGGCGCCGCATCCCCCGGTGCCGCCGCCCATCCGGCGACGGTCAGGACCCGTGACTGGCTCGTCGTCGCGGCTGCCGCGATCGTCGCGCTGATCGCGCTGTACGCCGTCTTCGTCGACAACGGCAACCTGATCCCGGCCACCGGCTCGTACCTGCACGAGTTCGCCCACGACGGACGCCATCTGTTCGGCGCCCCCTGCCACTGACCGGGAGGCCGCACCGATGTCCGTCACCACCGGGCCGACCCCGCCCTCGGCCCCCTCCCGCCCCACCGCCCCCTATCCCCTGCTGCCGCTGCTCGGCCGTGGTCTGGCCGCCGGCGGACTGGCCGGGCTCCTCTCCGGGCTGTTCTCCCTGCTGCTGGCCGAGCCGCTGATGGACCGGGCCATCCGGCTGGAGGAGCAGCGGTCCGCCGCCGCCTCCCACCACGGCGGGCACAGCCACGCCGCCGAGGCCGAGGAGCTGTTCAGCCGGGGCACCCAGCACCTCGGGCTGGTCGTCACCGCCGTGGTGGCCGGTCTGGCGCTCGGGGTGTTCTTCACCCTCGCGCACGCCCTGGTGCACCGCACCGCGCCGCAGACCGGAGACCGCGCCTGGCAGCGGGCCATGGGGCTGGCCGGCGCCGGGTTCCTGGCCCTTTCCCTGCTGCCCGCGCTGCGCTACCCGGCCAATCCGCCCGGGGTCGGCGACGGCGGCACCGTGACCGAGCGGCAGGCCCTGTGGCTGGCCGCCCTCGTCATCGGCGTCCTGGGCATGGTCCTGGCCCGCCAGGTGCATCTGCGGCTCGGGGCCGCAGGCCACGGGCTGCCGGCCCGCCAGACGGGGGCCGCGCTCGCGGTGGCCGCCACCTTGGCGGCGCTCTTCCTGCTGCCGGACAACCCCGATCCGGTGCCGGTGCCCGCAGACTTGCTGTGGGACTTCCGGGTGCTGTCGCTGGCCTCCCACGTCATCCTGTGGGCCGTGCTGGGCGCCCTGTTCGCCGCTCCCGCCCTGCGGCGGCGGCGCACCCCGGCGCCGGCCTGAGAGGGCCGGCGAGGGGCGGCGTCCCGCACCCCGCGGCCCTTCCCGTCCGGTGTCCCGCTCCGCACGGAGCGGGACACCGCTCTCAGATGCGGTCCACCAGGTCGGCGATCGAGTCGACCACGCTGGAGGGCCGGTAGGGGTAGCGCTCGATCTCGTCCGGGCGGGTCAGCCCCGTCAGCACCAGGAACGTCTCCAGCCCGGCCTCCATGCCGGCGCGGACGTCGGTGTCCATCCGGTCGCCGATCATCGCGCTCGTCTCGGAGTGCGCGCCGATGGCGTTGAGGCCGGCCCGCATCATCAGCGGATTGGGCTTGCCGACGAAGTACGGGTCCTGGCCGGTCGCCTTGGTGATGAGGGCCGCGACCGAACCGGTGGCCGGCAGGGCGCCCTCGGCGGAGGGGCCCGTCTCGTCGGGGTTGGTGGCGATGAACCGGGCGCCGTCGTTGATGAGGCGGATCGCGCGGGTCAGCGCCTCGAACGAGTACGTCCTGGTCTCGCCCAGCACCACGTAGTCCGGGTCGGCGTCGGAGAGGACGTACCCGATGTCGTGCAGCGCGGTGGTCAGCCCCGCCTCCCCTATCACGTAGGCGGTGCCGCCCGGCCGCTGGTCGTCCAGGAACTGCGCGGTGGCCAGCGCCGACGTCCAGATGTTCTCCGTCGGCACGTCCAGGCCGATCCGGGACAGACGGGCGTGCAGATCCCGGGGGGTATACATCGAGTTGTTCGTCAGCACCAGGAACGGCCGGCCCGACTCCTTGAGCCGTTTGATGAAGGAGTCGGCGCCGGGGACGGGGATCCCCTCGTGCATCAGCACACCGTCCATGTCGGTGAGCCAGGACTCGATCGGCTTGCGCTCTGCCACGGGTGGGCTCCTGCCAGTGTCGCGGTGGTCCGGCCGGCGGGGACGCGGCCCCGGACACCGGGGCACGGAACCGGCCGCCGCCGCTCAGCGTAGCGGCAGCGGCCGGTGACGGTCAGCCGAGGCGACGCGTCACCGGACGGCGGGACGGACGGGTGCCGGGGCGGGGGCCCGGGGCCCGGGGGCTGGGGCCGGAGCGCCGAAGTCCGGGGGCAAGTGCCGACGCCGGGAGCCGGCCGGGTGCCCGGGACCGGTCATCCGGGGGCACGCTCCCGGATCGACGGCGGGGCCGACGGACGCCGGGGCCGGGTGCCCGGGGCGGGGGTCCGGGGCGGGGGCCCGGGCGTCCGCGCCGCCGCTGAGGGGGTGGACGGTGCCGTGCGGGGGTCAGCTGCCTGTGGCGTGCTGCCAGTCGGAGACGTAGGAGTCGAGGTGGGTGGCCACCTCGTCCCAGTCGGCACGGAAGACCTCGACGCCCTTCATCAGCCGGGCCAGCTCCTTGGCCTTGTCGTCGGTGGCCTCGATGTCCTCGCGGACGGTGAAGCCGCCGCCGATGGACGAGACCTCCCGCTGCGGACGCTCACCGAGCAGGAAGTCCAGCAGCTTCTTGGCGTTGCCCGCGTGCGGGGCGCCCTTGACCAGGCCCGCGCTGTAGGGCAGCGCGAACGTGGTCGGCGCCTTGCCCTTGCGGGCGGCGGGGAACCAGATGCCCAGGTTCGGCATCGTCTCGGCCTGCGCGTAGTTCATCTGCACGTCACCGTTGGCGACCAGCAGTTCCCCCTTGTCCACCTTCGGGGCCAGCTTGCTGGTCGAGGAGGAGGGGCCGACGTTGTTCTTCTGGAGCCTGCCCAGGTAGTCCATGGCCGCCTTGCGACCGCCGAAGTCGTGGACGGCCTTGATGACCAGCGCCGTGCCGTCACCGGCCACACCCGGCGTCGAGTACTGGAGCTTGTCCTTGTACTTGGCGTCCAGCAGGTCCTCCCAGGTCGTGGGCGGCTTCGGCAGCTTTTCGGTGTTGTGGATGAATCCGAAGTAGTTGTTCACCAGCGGCGTCCAGTGCCCGTTCGCGGGGCGCTGGTCCTGGGGGATGTGGGCGGCGCCCTCGGGCACGTAGCGGGCCAGCAGGCCCTTGCTGTCGGCCTGCTGGATGAACGGCGGCAGGGTGACCAGCACATCGGCCTGGGTGTTGTTCTTCTCCCGGTCGGTGCGCTGCACCATCTCGCCGGAGCCGCCCTCCACGTACTTGACCTTGATGCCGGTCTTGCGCTCGAACGCCTCGAACTGCTCGTCGTACCAGCCGTTTCCGGTCTCCCCCTTGAGACCGTCGGCGCTGTAGACGGTGACGACCTTGTCGTCACCGGACGCGGCGGAGCCGGTGCCGCCGCAGCCGGTGGCGGCCAGCGCGGTCACCGCCAGCACGACGGCGGCGGGAGAGTGCGCACGGACACGGGTGCACGGGGACATGAGGGAGCAACCTTTCGGGTGTGCGGACGTAACCGGCTGCGGGCCGGCGGCCGGTCTCAGCGGTAGGAGGCCCGCGTACGGACGCGGGAGACGGCGAACAGCACCAGGGAGGTGGCCGCCATCAGGACGACCGCCAGTGCCGAGCCGGTGAACAGGGAGCCCCGGTCGGTGGCGGCGAAGATCTGGACGGGCAGCGGCATCCAGTCCGGCGGGTAGAGCATCATGGTGGCGCTCAGCTCGCCCATCGACAGGGCGAAGCACAGCCCGGTGGCCGCCGTCAGCGAGGGCAGCAGCAGCGGCAATTTCACCCGGAGCAGCACGTACCACGGCCGGGCGCCCAGGGAGGCAGCCGCCTGTTCGTAGGCGGGGTCGAGCCGGGCCAGTGCCGCCGAAACCGACTGGTAGGCGAACGCCGTCACCAGCACCGTGTGCGCCAGCATCACGATCCAGCGGGTGCCGTTGAAGGCCACCGGCGGCCTGCTGTACGCCACCAGGACGGCCAGGCCGACCACCACAGACGGCACCGCGACCGGCAGCACGAACAGCGCGTCCAGCACACGCCGCACCCAGCCGTGCCGGGCCGCCGACGCGGCCGACAGCGCCGCCCAGGTACCGATCACCAGGGCCAGCACGCTGGCGAGCAGTGCCGTTTGCAGGCTGACGCCGAGTGCCGCCAGCGATTCGCCGCGCGTGGCCGCCGCGTAGTGCTCCACCGTGGACCCGGAGGGCAGCACGCCGCTCCAGTTGGTGGCGAACGACGCCGCCACGATCACCAGCAGCGGCACCGCGAACAGCGGCACGAACAGCACCGCGAAGCAGATCCACGCCGCCCAGCGGCCCTTACGCGAGTGCACCAGCACGACGGCTGCTCCTTCCGGTCCCGCCGGTCCTGCCGGCCCTTCCGGTGACGTACCGGTAGAGGGCGTACAGCCCCACCGACAGCACGACGTTGACCGTGGCCACACAGCAGGCCGCGGTGTAGTCGGAGGAGAGGATCGCCTTGCTGTAGACCAGCATCGGCAGCGTCACCACGTCCTTGGCCCCCGTGAACAGCACGATGGCGAACTCGTTCAGACACAGCACCAGCACCAGGCTCCCGCCCGCCATCAGCGCCGGCCACGCCTCCGGCAGGATCACCCGGCGCACGATCCGCGCCGGGCGGGCGCCCAGTGACGAGGCCGCCTCGATCTGTCCCGTCTCCACCTGCGCGAACGCCGCGAGCAGCGGGCGCATCACGAACGGCGTGAAGTAGGTGATCTCGGCGAGCAGTACGCCCCACGGCGTCGTCAGGAACCGGAAGGGGCCCTCCTCGGCGCCGGTGACGCCCGTCCACAGTCCGTTGGCCATGCCCACGGTGCCGTAGACGAACAGCAGGGCCAGGGTGATCAGGAACGAGGGGAACGACAGGAACACATCGACGAACCGGGCCACGCCCCTGCTGCCCGGGAACGGCACGAACGCGACGACCAGCGCGAGGACGAAGCCCAGGACGACACAGCCCACCGTAGCCCCCACCGCGAGGGCGACCGTGGTGACCAGCGCGTCCGTGAACGCCTGCGAGGCGAACACCTCGCGGTAGGTGCCCGTGCCCCCGCGGAAGCCCTCCACGACCACCAGCGCCAGCGGATAGAGGAAGATCACCGTCAGTACGAGGAGGGGCGGCAGGCACCACAGCAGGCGCAGCCCGGATCCGCCGGCCCGGCGGGACGGGCCCGCGCCCCTCGTGCGCGGGGGAGCCGCCCCGGTGCCCGGCCGCTCCGCCGTATCGGACGCGGACGCGGCCGGCGCCGCGGGGCCGGTGGACGCCGGGGCCGTCCGCGGGGAGGCCGTCGCGGCCGGTCGGGTCTCAGTCATCGACCAGCACCCCGTCCCGGACGGCGAAGGAGAGCGGCACCTCGGCCCCCACGGCAGGCGGCTCGGCCGTCTCCGGGAGCTCCGCCACGACTTCCCGGCCCGCCACCTCGACGGCCACCCGGTGCGTGGCGCCCCGCCACTGGACAGCGGTCACGGTGCCCCGCAGCACGTTGGCGGCCTCCTCCCCCAGGGTGATCCGGTGCGGCCGGACGCACAGGGTGGCCTCGGCCCCGGCGGACGGCGCCGGTGAGGCGACCTTCAGCCGCGCGTCGCCGAACCGCACCGTGCCGCCGGGGGCGCCCACGACCGGCAGCAGGTTCGCGGCGCCCACGAAATCGGCCGTGAAGGTGCGCCGCGGCGCCCGGTAGAGCTGCTCGGGCGTACCGACCTCCCGCAGCCGGGCCCGGTCCATCACGGCGACCCGGTCGGCCAGCGTCAGCGCCTCCACCTGGTCGTGGGTGACGTACAGCACCGACACGTCCGGCAGTTCGCGGTGCAGCCGGTCCAGTTCGGCGAGCATCCCGCTGCGCAGCCGCGCGTCCAGCGCGGACAGCGGCTCGTCCAGCAGCAGCACACCGGGCCGTACGGCCAGCGCGCGGGCGATCGCGACCCGCTGCTGCTGGCCGCCGGACAGCTCCCGGGGATGGCGCCGGGCGTAGTCGGCCATCCCCACCATCTCCAGCGCCTCGGCGACCCGCGCCGCGATCTCGCCGCGCGGCGTCCTGCGTGCCTTGAGGCCGAAGGCGACGTTGTCGGCGACGCGCATGTGCGGGAAGAGGGCGTAGCTCTGGACGACCATGCCCACGTCCCGCGCGTGGGGCGGCAGACCGGTGACGTCGCGGTCACCGATCAGCACCCGGCCGGCGGCCGGCCGCACGAACCCGGCGACGGCACGCAGCGCGGTGGTCTTCCCGGAGCCGGAGGGCCCCAGCAGGGCCATGACCTCGCCGGGCTCGACGGTCAGGTCGAAGCCGTCGAGGACGACCGTCCCGTCGTAGGCGACGGTCACCTCCTCGAAGCGGATGCCGCTGCGCCGCGCCTCACTCATCGCGGCTCTCCGCGGCGGCGAGCAGGGAGGGCAGGGCGGTCACGGACGGCAGTACGTGGGTGGCACCGGCGGCGCGCAGGGTGTCGGCGTCGTGGGCGCCGGTGAGCACCCCGGCCACGACGCCCGCCCCGGCGCGGCGGCCCGAGCGCATGTCGTAGGCGGTGTCGCCCGCGACGGCGATCCGCCGCACGTCGTCGGCGGCGCCGGTGCGCAGCAGCGCGGCGAGCACCAGATCGGGGTGGGGACGGCCGCGCCCGTGCGGGCCGGTGTCGGCGGGGCACAGGGTGGCGGCGACCAGATCGCGCCAGCCGAGCGCGTCGAGGATGGCGTCCTGGGTGACGCGGGCGAAACCGGTGGTCAGCACCACGGTGCGGCCGTCGGCACGGAGCTGTTCGATGGCCTCCCGCGCGCCGGGGACCGGTGCGCAGTGCCCCTCGGCGACCAGCCGCCCGTAGGCGCGTTCGAACTCGGTGTTGGCCCGGTGCGCCCGCTCCTCGTCGCCGCCGGCCAGATGGCGGAAGACGGAGATCTTCGACTCGCCCATGGTGGCCCGGACGTGGTCGAGCATCGCCGCGAAGGCCGGGGTGCCGCTCTCGGTGCCCAGCGGGCCGGCCGCCGCCGCGAAGGCCCGTTCGACCAGGCCGTCGTCGGCGACGGTGGTGCCCGCCATGTCGAGCACCACCAGTGTGGTGGCCCCCGCGTCGGCTGCCGTGGTGCCGGTTGCTGTCGTCACTGTGTTCACCAGCCCAGTTCGTCGGCGGTACGTTCGGCGATGGCGGGCGAGCAGGTCATGCCGCGCCCGCCGGGCCCGGTCACCAGCCAGGTGCCGGGGCGGCCGGGGACGGGCTCCCGCAGGACGACCCGCCCCGGATCGGTGCACTGCGCGTACACCCCGGCCCAGCGCCGGCGCACCGGCGGCAGCCGGCGGCCCAGCAGCCGTTCGGCCACCTGTGTCAGATGCCGGTAGGGGTCCTCGTCCACGTCGAACGCGAACGGTGTCGCGTACTCGTGGGTGTCCCCGATGGTCAGCGAACCGTCCGCGCGCTGCACCATGAGCAGCTGCATCCGGTGTTCGGCGGCCACGGGCGGCTGCGGCTGGCCGGCGGTCAGCGCGTCGAGGGCGGGGCCGCCGTAGGCCGGGTAGTAGCGGAAGCTGTCGGCGTCCGCGACGGAGGTGGTCAGCTTCTCGTCCAGCGGTGCCGTCTGCATCATCTGGAGCCGCACCCGCCGCACCGGCGCCTCGGGCACCAGCTCCCTGACGAGTCCGCCCAGCCAGGCGCCGGTGCACAGGACGACGGCGTCCCCCTCGTGGACCTCCCCCCGGTCGTCCCGCACCGCGGCGGCGGCAGCACCGGGACGCGGGGCGAGCACGTCGCGGACCTCACGCCCGCCGAGGAAGGCGTAGCGGCCGGCGGCATCCTCACGCAGCGCTTCCTGGAGCGCGCGCTGCGCGGTACGCGGCTCCACGGCCGCGTCCCGCTCGCACCACAGGCCGCCCAGCAGCGCGCTGCCGCGCAGCGCCGGGTTCAGTTCCCGCACCTGGTCCGCGTCCAGCAGGTGGTAGCCGCGCCGGGCGGCGTCGGGTCGCTCCGCCGCCGCCCGGGCGACCGCCAGCTCCGCCTCGGTGGTGACGGCGGTGAGGGACCCGCCCGCGCGGAAGCCGAGTGCCGGCACCCGGTCGCCGATCTCCTCCCACAGTTCGCGGGCCCGCAGGGCCGCCTCCAGCTCGGGGCCGTCCGCCCGGCCGCCGACCCAGACCAGGCCGAAGTTGCGCACCGAGGCGCCACGCGCCTGCTCCTCGCGTTCGAGGTGCACGACCTCGTGCCCGCGCCGCACCGCCTGCCAGGCGTGCATGGTCCCCAGCACGCCCGCTCCCACAACTATGACTCGCATGGGGCCGACCCTCGCGGGCCGCGATGACCGGACGGCGACGGCCGGGTGAACGCCCCGGCAATTCTGGTCCGGACCCGTTACCGTTCCGTGACCAAGGGAGGGCGGGCCCGCCGGGCAGGCCCGTCCCCCTCTCCCGTCAGTCCAGCAGGGCGGCTACCGGGGAGACCGGGTCCCACTGCGCATCACGCCCCGTCAGACGGGCCGTCACCCGCCGCCAGGCCGTCTCGTCGGTGCCCAGCCGGGACCGGACCAGCACGGCCAGCTCCCGCAGCGCCTCCCCCGCCGGCGCGGGCGCGTCACCGCGGCGGGCGGCACTGTTCAGATAGGCCAGCACCTGGGCGGCGGGGGCCGCCACATGCAGCAGATCTCCGGCGGAGAGCATCCCCGAGGCGAGCAGCCCGTCGAACTGGACGGCGGCCGGCCAGTGGTACAGCCCGCCCAGACCGTGCCGCGCACGCGCCCGGGTGACCTCGGCACCGTCGGGCAGACCGTCCGGCCCCGGCTCCCGCACCAGCGCGGCGTGCCGCAGCCGGACACCGGCCGGTACGCCGGGCAGATTCACCAGGTCCTCCCAGTACGGCAGCGGCTGCTCCTGCCGGTGGGCGGCCTCCAGCGCGGTCCAGTCCACGGCCGTCGGGACGGACTCCACCACGTGCCTGGCCTGCCAGCGGTTCCCGGCCCGCCGCAGCCGCGCCACCAGCCTGGCCGGTGCCGTCTCCCGCTCCAGCCGGGCCCGCAGCACCGCGGCCGGATCGGGGCCGGACAGCGCCTTGGCGCACAGCTTCATGGCGCCCTGCCCCAGCCGCCCGGCGGCGACCAGCGCGGCGAGCTGCGGCGCGCCCCCGTGCTCGACCAGCCGCAGACAGCCCAGGACCTGCCGCACGAAGGACAGTTCGGTCCCCCGCCGGGCCAGCACCTCCCGGACGAGTTCCGGTTCGGCCGAGTCGAGCCAGCGGTCGCCGCCGGCCGGCTCGGCGGCGGGCTCGGCCCGCAACCGCTCCAGCACCAGCGCCCCCACCCGGCCGACCGCACCGGGACGGGACCGCGCCACGATACGGCGGGCGAGCCGCTCACCGGTGCCGTACCGCAGCAGCGCCAGATCGACCTTCGCGTCCACCAGGTCCACCAGCCGGTCCGTCATGCCCTCGGACAGCCACCGGGACTGGGCGGCCAGCACCCGCAGCGCGTCCGGGTCCCGCCCGGCCAGCAGCCGGTCCAGGACGTGCCGCGGGGTGCGGTCGTACCGCAGCAGATAGGCGGCCAGCAGCCACGGCCCGTCAGGTCCCAGACGCGGCAGGACGGCGTCCAGGACCGCCGCGTCGGCCAGACACAACAAGGTGCCCTCCGGCCAGGTCCACAGATGGTCGCCGTGTTCCAGCAGCCGGAGCGCCTCGTCCGGAGTGCGCGGACGGTGCGTGGGCCGGAACCACGCCGCGGCCTCCGCCGGACGCCGGGCGGGGCCGGCCGCAGCGGGCGGCTCGGCGGCACGCGGGCCGGCCGCGCCGGGAGCGGTGGCCAGGCGGATCAACTCCAGCCAGGAGATGTCCGGTGACGTGTCGTCGAAGGTCCGATCGGCGCGGGCGGCGGCCGTCGCGGCGAGCCGCAGCCACGCGTCCGCGTCGGTACCGAGAGCGGCCCGCAGCCGGCGCGCGAGGGCGTCGCGCCACGCCTGGACGAACGCGAACCGGCGCCAGTCGTACGGCACTTGCAGCAGATGACGGGCCGGCAGCCCGTCGAGCAGCGCCTCGGGGGTCACAATGCCCTGGAGGTAGGCCCGTTCGGTCGGCACCGCGCTCGACCCCAGGGTGGAGGGCGGGGACAGCGGCTGGTTGCGCAGCTGCGCGGGAAGCGGCGCGACGTACCAGAACCTCCCCTCGGGCGGCCGTATCCCCTGCGCGGCGCACGCCCGTCGGAGCCACACCGGGGTGGCCAGACCGGGTGCGTCCGCACGGCTGTGCCGGGCCAGGAACCGCAGGACGCCCGGGTCCTCGGGCAGGGGAGCGTCCCCTCCGGCCAGCGAACGGAGCAGGTCGAGCGCGGCGAGGGCGGCCCGCTCCACGGGCCCGCGCGGCGCGGCGGGCGGCGTGGCGGGCGGCGCCTCCCCGTGCGCCTCCCGCTCGCCGCCACCCGCAGCCGCACCCGCTTCACCGGCACGCCCGGCACCTGCGGCGCCGCCGCTCCCGATGTCCGGGCCGGCCGCTGCGGCGGGGGCGCTCCCGGTGTCCGGGTCGGCCCCGGCGGCGAGAGCACTCCCGGAGTCCGGGCCGACCCCTGCGGCGGGGGCGCTCCCGGAGTCCGGGCCAGCCCCAGCAGCCGGAGCGCTCCCGGAGTCCGGGCCAGCCCCCGCGGCCGGGGCACTACCGGGGTCCGGACCAGCCCCTGCGGCGGGGGCGCTCCCGGAGTCCGGGCCAGCCCCGGCGGCGAGAGCACTCCCGGAGTCCGGGCCAGCCCCAGCGCCCGGGGCATTCCCGGCGTCCGGACCGACGCCGGGACCGGGGACACCATGGGCGGCCGGGGCGGCACCGGCAGTGGAGGCCGCGACCGAGCCCCGGACGTCACCGAGGGCCGCAGCGGCACTAGGGCCCGGGACCGCACCGGAACCCGGAACCGCACCAGGGTCCGGGGCCTCACCGGCAGCCGGTGCGGCGTCAGCGGCCGGCGCGGCGGCGGCAACCGGCGCGGTGGCGACAACCGGCGCGGTGGCGGCAACCGGCGCGGCGGCACCAGCAGTCGGCGCACCGTCGGCCACCGCGGCGGCACCGGCGACAGACGTCGCAGCCGCGCCCGAGCCGCCGTCGGTGGCAGGTGCCGGTCCCTCCTGCGGGCCGGCGGTGCGGCCTGCCGCGGTGATGAGGTCGTAGAGGGTGCCGTCGTGGGCGGGCAGCAGGTCGTCGATGGCGGCCCAGGCCGCGGGGCGGTCGCCGAGGTGGGTGCCGGCCAGGGAACGCAGTTGGGCGTGGGCGGCGCCGGTGAGCAGACCGCGCCGGGCGAGCCGGTCGAGGGCGGCGAGGGCGTGGCGGGCCGGCCGTGCGGCGTGCACGAGCGCGGCCGGGTCGAGGAGCCCGGCCGCCGCCATGCCCTCGGCCCACCGTGCGGCGTTCTCGTCCAGTTCCTCCTCGGCGAGCCGCTGCCCGGGCGGCGTGATGTTGCCGGAGCGGCGACCGCCGCGCCGCCAGGGCTCGTTGAGGACGGAGAGCCGGAAGGCATGGCGCTGCTCGTCGGAGGCGTCCTCGTGGCGGGCGAGTTCCTCGCACGCCTTGGGCATGAAGGGCCGTGCGGCGTGCGCCCGGGACAGGGCCGCGATGTCGTGGACGTACGGCTCGGACAGCAGGTCGCGCAGGCTGCTGGTGCCGCGCGTGACGGCCAGCAGGGCCGGCAGGCGTGCCGGGTCCTCGTAGGGTTCGCCGCTCTCGTACAGCCGGCGCGGGGCGGCGCCCGGCCCGTCGTCCTCGTCCAGGGCGGCGAGGGTGGCCGCCACGACGGGCCGCGCCAGGTACCGGCTGACGTTCCGGTCGGCGAGCAGCGCCCGCACCGCGTCGGCACCGGCCCGCTCCCACACCCGTACCAGCGCGTACTGCTGGGCCACGCCCCGGACCTCGACGGCGGCCAGCGCGCGGCCCACCAGTTGCGGGTCGCCGCAGCCGAGCAGCGGCGCGAGCCAGGTGCGCGGCACCTCGCGGGCGGGGTCCGTCAGTTCGGCCCGGAGTGCCGCGTCCATCGGCACCTCGTCGAGCCGGTGGGCGAGGGTGCGGCGCAGGGAGGGGGTGGCGCGCTGGTTGCGGTAGACGGCGGCGCCGACCGCGGGGTCACGGGTGCCGAGCAACCGGGCCAGCACCCGGGTGTCCAGCCGCGGGTGCCGGGCGAGGGCGGTACGCACACGGGTGTCGCCGTGTGCGACGACGGCGGCGGTGAGCGAGGGTCCCGGCAGGGCGCCGCCGGCCAGCAGGTGCTCCAGCGTCCGGTCGGGCAGCGCGGCCAGTGCGGTGGCGGCGGCCTCGGGTGCCGCGTGTTCCAGCAGCAGGGCGAGGGTGGCGGGGACGCTGCGGGGCTCGGGGGCCGCGTCTGCCCGGGGGCGGCCGGCGGTGCGGGCGCGGGGACGGCGGCGAGCAGGGCGGGCAGGGTGCCGCGGTGACGGGCCAGGGCGTCGTGGACGCCCAGCCAGCGCGTGGCCGAGTCGCCGAGCTGTGCGGCCAGTTCACGCAGACGCCGCGCTGCCGGTGCGTCCACGCCGCCGGCGGCGTGGACGGCGGCGGCGACGGTGCGCGCCGGGCCGGCCGTCTCCACCGCCCGGCGGGCGGTGCCCCGCTGTGCCGGTGCTTCCGCCGCCGGGCCGGCCCCGGTGGTGGCGAGAAGGCCGCGCAGGGTCTGCGCGGCCGGTCCGTTCCCCGTTGTCGTCATGATCGTCATGCTAGGGACGGGGACCGACAGCGCCTCCGGGACAGCGGGTCACTCGCCGAGACGCACCGTGAAGCTGAACCGGTCACCGCGGTAGAGCAGCCGTACGCGCTCCAGGGGGGCGCCCGCCGTGTCCAGGGAGCGCCGGTGGATCAGCAGCATGGGCAGACCGGGCGGGGTACCGACGAGCAGGGCTTCGCGGGGCGTGGCCAGCACCGTCTCCAGCCGCTCCTCGGCCCGGCCGAACCGGATGCCGAGCCGGTCGCGCAGGTAGGCGTAGAAGGAGGAGTCGGGGTCGAAGTCCGCCTCCAGGTCGGGGACACGCGCCACCGCGATGTAGGTGGACTCCAGTCCGACGCGTTCGTCGTCGGCGAACAGCACCCGCTCCAGGTGCCAGACCGGTTCACCGGGTGCGGTTCCCAGGTCGGCGGCGAGCGGGGCCGGGCACGGGTGCCGGGTCAGGCCGATGAGGGTACGGCCCGGGACGCGGCCCTGTCTGCGGACGCCCTCGGTGTAGCTGGCCAGGGCGAGCGGCTGGGCCAGTTTCGGCCCGGCCACGACGGTGCCCCGGCCCGCACGCCGCAGCCGCCCTTCCAGCAGCAGTTCCCGCAGGGCCTGGCGGACGGTCTCGCGGGACACCTCGTAGCGCAGGGCCAGTTCGCGTTCGGTCGGCAGGAGGCCGCCCTCCCCCAGTTCCTCCAGCAGCGGGACCAGCCGGGCCTTGAGCCAGTAGTACTTGGGCACGCGGCCGTGTTCGGGAATCCCGGCACGAACGGGGGCCGCCCCGTCGGCGGGGATCTCGTAGGGAACGGTGCTTTCACGCGAGGCAGCCACCCGGGCATCCTGCCAGGCGCCACCCCGCACACGGGGTGCCGCCCTTCACGGCGGGGCCGGCCGGCGGGTACCGGCTGCGACAGCCGGCGCCTGCCCGAAGGCGGCCGGTGCGTGCCACCGGGAACCTGCCGGCGCCCCACCGACGGCAGCCGGTGCATGCGACGAAAAGAGCCGGTGCCCACCCGACAGTCGCAGCCCGTGGACGCCGAAACCCCGCCCGACAACGACAGTCGGCATCGCTCGACGGCGACAGCCCGTGCGTGCCGACAGAAAGCACTGGTACCCGCCCGACCAGGGCAGCCGGCACCCACCCACCAGTAGCAGTCGGCGCCTGCCGGGCCAGGGCAGTCGGCGCTCACCCGACACCGGCACCCACCCGCCAGCGGCAGCCGTCACTCGTCCGACCAGGGCAGTCGGCGCCCGACCGACACCGGCACCGACACCGGTCACCGGCACCCACACCAGCGGCAGCCGGCGCCTGCCCGGCCAAGAAACCGGCACCCCCCCGACGACAGCATCCGGCGCCCGCCCGCGCGGCCAGGGCACCCGGCACCCCGCGTCCGCCCGGCGGCAGCCCGCCCGGCCAGGGCGCGGCGGCCGGTACCACGTCGGCCGGGGCGGCGACCGGGGCGTGCCCGGTCGGGAGCGCTTTGTCAGGGTGGAAACATGAACCGCATGGACACCTCCCACGCTCCGCTCCGTGTCGGCCTGCTCGGTTACGGTCTGGCCGGCTCGGTCTTCCACGCCCCGCTGATCGCCACCACGCCGGGGCTCGCTCTGGACACCGTCGTCACCTCCGATCCCGAGCGGCAGCGGCACGCCCGGGAAGCGGGCGGGGCCGGCGGCCCGGTGCGGACCCTCTCCTCGGCCGACGAGCTGTTCGCCGAGGCGGACCGGCTGGACCTGGTGGTGGTCGCCACCCCGAACCGCACCCACGTCCGGCTGGCGCACCAGGCGCTGGACGCGGGGCTGCCGGTGGTGGTGGACAAGCCGTTGGCGGCCACCGCCGCCGAGGCCCGTGAGCTGGCGGCCAAGGCGGAGGCGGCGGGGCTGCTGCTGGTGCCGTTCCAGAACCGCCGCTGGGACAACGACTTCCTCACCCTGCGCTCGCTCCTGGCGGAGGACGCGCTGGGCGAGGTGCACCGCTTCGAGTCCCGGTTCGAGCGCTGGCGGCCCCGTCCCAAGGGCGGCTGGCGGGAGTCCGGCGACCCGGTCGAGGTGGGCGGTCTGCTGTACGACCTGGGCAGCCATCTGGTCGACCAGGCGCTGACCCTGTTCGGGCCGGCCGCCTCCGTCTACGCGGAGTCCGATGTGCGCCGTGCTGGCGCCGAGGCGGACGACGACACCTTCATCGCCATCACCCATGAGAGCGGGGTGCGCTCCCACCTGTGGATGAGCGCGACCGCCGCCCAGCTGGGGCCGCGCTTCCGGGTGCTCGGCAGCAGGGCGGCGTACGTCAAGTACGGCCTCGATCCGCAGGAGGGCGCCCTGCGGGAGGGTGCCCGGCCCGCGGAGGGGGTGCGCTGGGGTGTGGAGCCGGAGTCCGCGTGGGGCACGCTCGGCGCGCTCGACGAGGTGCGGCGGGTGCCGACGCTGGACGGCGACTACCCGGCGTTCTACGACGCGGTGGCCGCCGCCCTGCGCGAGGGCACGCCGCCGCCCGTGACGGCGCACGAGGCGGCGGCCACCCTCCAGGTGCTGGAGACGGCACGCTCGTTCACGCGGGCCCGCACCCTGTGAGCGGGCGCCGAGCCCACCCGGGCCCGCAGCCCGTGAGCAGGTGCCGAGCCCACCCGGGCCCGCAGCCCGCCGTGAGCGGGCGCCGGCTCACGCGGACTTCATGACCTGCCGCTGGCGGCCCAGGCCGGTGATCTCCAGTTCCACGACGTCACCCTCACGCAGGTAGGGCTTGGGTTCGGGCTGTCCCATGGCGACACCGGCGGGGGTGCCGGTGGAGACGATGTCGCCGGGGCGGAGTGTCATGAAGTGGCTGAGGTAGCGGACCACTTCGGCGACGGGGAAGATCTGGTCCGCCGTGGTGCCGTCCTGACGGAGTTCGCCGTTGACCCACAGGCGCATGGCCAGCGCCTGCGGGTCGGGCACCTCGTCGGCGGTCACCAGCCAGGGGCCCAGCGGGTTGAACGTCTCGCAGTTCTTGCCCTTGTCCCACTGTCCGCCGCGCTCGATCTGGAAGGCGCGTTCGGACACGTCGTTGGCGACGGTGTAGCCGGCGACGGCGGCCATGGCCTCCTCGTGGGAGGACAGATAGCGGGCGGTGCGGCCGATGACGACGGCGAGTTCGATCTCCCAGTCGGTCTTGCGGCTGCCGCGCGGGATCAGGACGGTGTCGTCGGGCCCGACGACGGTGTCGGGCGCCTTCATGAAGACGATCGGTTCCTCGGGGACGGCGGCGCCGGTCTCGCGTGCGTGGTCGTGGTAGTTCAGCCCGATGCACACGATCTTGCCGATGCCCGTCAGCGGCGGTCCGGTCCGCAGCCCGTCGGCCTCCGTGCCGCCCGCCATCTCGGGCAGCCGGCCGGCCTTTGCCGCCTCCCGTACCCGTGCCAGTGCGGCACGGTCGGCGAGGAGGCCGGAGTCGATGTCGGGCACGATCCCCGACAGGTCGCGCAGTGTTCCGTGCTCGTCCAGCAGCGCGGGGCGTTCGGCTCCCGCTGTTCCGACGCGCAGCAGTTTCACGTCGCTCTCCCTCCCAGGCGAATCAGCCGATCCTCCAAGAGGGTGTTCAGATCCACAAGACCGCGTTCACGTACTGGACCGTAGGGGGCCGTAGGGGGCCGTAGCCGGGTCAGGCCCCCAGCAGATGCGCCACCGTGTGGATGGCGAGACCGGCCAGGGAGCCCACGACCGTGCCGTTGATGCGGATGAACTGGAGGTCCCGTCCGATGTGCGCCTCGATCTTGCGGGAGGTGTGCTCGGCGTCCCAGCCGGCGACCGTCTCGGAGATGAGGGAGGTGATCTCGTCCCGGTAGGTCGTCACCAGATGGACGGCGGCCCCCTCGACCCAGCCGTCCACCTTGCCGCTGAGCCGGCCGTCGGCGGCAAGCCGCTGCCCCAGGGACAGCAGGGCGGTACGGGCCCGCACCCGCAGTTCGCTGCGCTCGTCCTCGGAGGCGGCCACCAGCATCGACCGCACGGCGCCCCAGGCGGAGGAGATGAGGTCCTGCACCTCGCTGCGGGCCAGGGTCTCGTTCTTGAGCCGTTCGACCCGGGCCCGGGTGTCGGGGTCGGAGCGCAGATCGGCGGCGAAGTCGGTGAGGAACCGGTCGACGGCCCCCCGCGCCGGGTGCTCGGGCATGTCCCGCATCTCCGTCACGAAGCGGAGCAGTTCGCGGTAGACGCGCTCGCCGACCTTGCGGTCCACGAACCTCGGCGTCCAGCCCGGTGCCCCGCCCGCGACGGCCGCCATCACCGAGTCGCCGTGCTCCTCCAGCCACTCGGCGGCCCGGGTGCACACCAGGTCGACGACGCGGCGGTGCCCGCCGTCGGTGACGATCCGCTCCAGCAGGCCGCCGAGCCCGGGCGCGATCTCCTGGGCAGTGGCACGGCGGGTGATCGCCTCGCTGACGACGGCCTGCACGTCGGAGTCCCGCAGCACGGTGAGCGCGCCGCGCAGCGCGGTGGACAGTTCGGCGGTCACCCGGTCGGCGTTCTCGGGCTGGGCGAGCCAGGAACCGAGACGGCTGCCGATACCCACCGCCCGCAGCCGGGCGCGGACCACGTCGGCGGACAGGAAGTTCTCCCCGACGAAGTCGCCGAGGCTCTGCCCGAGTTGGTCCTTCTTGGTGGGGATGATGGCCGTGTGCGGGATGGGCAGTCCCATGGGCCGGCGGAAGAGGGCCGTGACGGCGAACCAGTCGGCGAGCGCACCCACCATGCCGGCCTCCGCCGCGGCGGCCACGTATCCGCTCCACGCCCCGGCCCCGGCGTGCTCCGCCCAGGTGGCCAGGGCGAAGACGGCAGCCATCAGCAGCAGGGCGGCGGTCGCGATGGCCTTCATCCGGCGCACCCCGCGACGGCGTTCCTCGTCGGCGGCGGTCAGCCCGGCGCTCCCACCGGGCCCCCGCGCCCCACCGGGCCCCAGGGGACCGCCGCCACCACCGGCGCCGCCCGGGCCCCCCGCGCCACCCGGACCACTGGCCCCACCGGCCCCGCCCGAGCCCATGGGTCCGCCGACACCCCCGGGCCCGTCGCTGCCGCCCGGCCCGCTCGTACCCCCCGGAGCACCGGCACCACCCGGACCACCCGGACCACTCGTACCGCCTGCCCCACCGGCACCACCCGCACCACCCGGGCCACCCACGCCACCAGACCCATCGCCACCACCGGCACCACCGGCCCAGCCCGAGTTCCCCGCACCACCCGGGCCACCAGACCCACCAGCACCACCGGCGCCACCCGAGCCGCCCGTACCACCGGGGCGGTCGGCGTCCGCCGGACCGTCGGGGACCGGCGGCAGCGCCACGGACGTACGGGGTCCGGACACCTCCGTACCGGCACCCGCCCCTCCTACAGACCCGGCGCCCGGCACCTCCACGGGATCCGCGAACGCGACGCCCGGCACTTCCACGGGTCCGGCGGACCCGGCGCCCGGTGCTTCCGCAGACTCGGCGCCCGGCACCTCCACAGGTTCCGCAGCCCCGGCGCCCGGAGCCCCCGCGGGTCCGGCGCCCGGGTCTCCCGCCGACCCGGCCGGGCCGTGTGCACCCGTTCGGCGTACCGCTCCGTCCTTGTGAAGGCGGTGTGCCCCGGATGCGGGAGCGTCGTGTGTGACAGCTCTCACGCCGACATCTCCGCGACCGGGCAATTCATCCTCGTTCGTCCGTTCCATCCGCTCCCACCGTCCCCCTGGACGCCCTGGACACCGCCCCCCGCCCCCGGTCCGGCAGGGGGCCCGGGGGCGTCCATTCTCCCTCCGCCACCACTCGGTGGAACGGACCGAGGCTGTTGCGCGTCTGTCTGATCGGCAACACGGAAAACAACACGGAAAACAGCATCAGCAAGGACTCGGTGCCGTGCCGGGAGACCCCCCGGCCGGCCCTGCGGCGCACGGCCCCCCGACGGGTTCCGTGCCCCTTTCGTGGGATCATGGCACCGCCGACCAACCGGAGCCGCGGGCTTCGTTCAGCCGAGGAGAACCATCGCGCGTGACCAGGAACATGGGCTATGCCCTGCTCGCCGGACTTGCGGCGATCGTGGTCCTCGTGTCGACCGCGATATTCATCGGAGTGGGCAGCAAGGGCACCGGACTGGGCGAGGACTCCCCCCAGTCCCGCAACTCGGCGGCGCCCGCCTCCTCGGGCAACTGGGTCGGCACCTGGTCGGCCGCCCCGGCGGCGGCCGAGCCGAACAGCCGCGACGGGTTCGCCGACATGTCGATACGGAACGTGGTGCACACGTCCGTCGGCGGCACCCAGGCCCGGATCCAGCTGTCCAATCTGTTCGGCAACCGCCCGCTGACGATCTCGCACGCGACCGTCGCCCTCGCGGCGGCGCCCAGCAACCCGACGGCCGCGGCGGGCAGCATGCGCCGTCTCAGCTTCGGCAACAAGCCCTCGGTCACCATCCCGGCGGGCGGTGAGGTCACCAGCGACTCGGTGCGGCTGAACGTGCCGCACGCCGCCGATCTGCTGGTCACGACCTACTCGCCGACCCCCTCGGGCCCGGTGACCTACCACCCCTACGCACGGCAGACCAGCTACGTGGCCGAGGGTGACCGCACCGAGGACACCTCCGGTACGGCCTTCACCCAGCAGAGCCCGTACTGGCGGTATCTGACGGCCGTGGACGTGTGGAGCGCCGAGACGGACGGGGCCGTCGCCGTGCTCGGCGACTCGATCACCGACGGCATCACCTCCAGCCCCGGTGCGAACCGCCGCTGGACGGACTTCCTCGCCGAGCGGCTGCGCACCGAACGCGACGCGCCCCGGCTGAGCGTGCTGAACGCGGGGATCAGCGGCAACCGCATCCTGGTGGACGGCAGCAAGTTCTCGCCCAACAACGGGCCGAGCGGGCTGAGCCGCGTCAACCGTGACGTGCTCTCCCGTACGGGCGTGAAGGTCGTCGTCGTCGAGATGGGGCTCAACGACATCATCAAGCCGCCGCGGCAGCGCGATCCGCGGCAGATCGTCGACGGCATGCGGGACCTGGTGCGGCAGGCGCACTCCAGGGGGCTGCGGGTCGTCGGCGGGACCCTGACGCCGTTCGGCGGGCACCGCGGGTACAACCCGCGGATGGAGGCCGTCCGCCAGGCCGTGAACGAGCAGATCCGCAGCGGCAAGGTGTTCGACGCGACGGTGGACTTCGACGCCGCCCTGCGGGACCCGGCGCACCCCGAGCGGCTGCGTGCGGCGTACGACTCGGGCGACCATCTGCACCCGAGCGACAACGGCTACCGGGCCATGGCCCAGGCCCTGGACCTCAAGACGCTGAAGGGCTCGCGGCCGGCGAAGCTGTGAGCCCCGGCCGCCGCGCGCCGCGAGGGCCGGTCAGCCTCCGTACATCCGTGCGATGACGTCCTCGATGTCCGGCTCCCGTACGGAGAGGTCCACCAGCGGGTAGTCGGCGGCGATCCGGGCGACGAGCGGTGCGGCGCTCGCCGAGGCGGGGAAGGCCAGCCACTGGCGCGGCCCCTGCGTACGGACCGTGCGCGCACCCGGTATCCCCTCGATCGGGGGAAGCTCGCGCTCCAGGTCCACCACCAGGGTGCGCTCGCTGCGGCCCGCCTCGTGCAGCCCCGCAAGGGCGCCGTCGTACAGCAGCCGGCCGTGGTCGATGACCACGACCCGTTCGCACAGGTACTCGATGTCGCTGAGGTCGTGGGTGGTCAGCAGCACGGTGGTGCCGCGCTCGGCGTTCAGCCGCAGCAGGAACTCCCGTACCCGCGCCTTGCTCAGCACGTCCAGCCCGATCGTCGGCTCGTCCAGGTACAGCACGTCCGGGTCGTGCAGCAGCGCGGCCGTGATGTCGCCGCGCATCCGCTGCCCGAGCGAGAGCTGCCGCACCGGGACGTCCAGCAGCCCGTCCAGCTCCAGCAGCTCCACGCAGCGGGCGAGGTTCTCCTCGAACCGGTCGCGCGGGATGCGGTACATACGGCGCACCAGCCGGTAGGAGTCGCGCAGCGGCAGGTCCCACCACAAAGTGGTGCGCTGTCCGAAGACGACACCGATACGGCGCACCAGCCGGGTGCGCTCCCGCCACGGGTCCGTCCCGGCGACGCGCAGCCGCCCGCCGCTGGGGGTGAGGATGCCGGTGAGCATCTTGATGGTGGTGGACTTGCCGGCGCCGTTGGGCCCGATGAAACCGGCCATCTCGCCGCGCCGCAGCCGGAAGGAGACCCCGTCGACCGCCCGCACCTCGCTGGTGGTCCGGCGCAGCCACCCTGTTCTGCGGCGCACCCGGAACGTCTTGGTCAGGTCCGTCACGTCGATGAACGCCTCGTCGGTCGTCGGCACGGCCCGCCGTCCTCTCTCAGTTTCCCGTGCTGCGGTACGCCCGCAGCCCCGCCCGCCACACCAGCCCGGCCACCAGACAGCACACGAGCGCGACGGCGGGCGCGGCCAGGTCCGCCCAGCCCGGCAGGCCCAGCGGATCGTCGCGGCCCAGCATCCGCAGGGCGGGCAGCCAGTTCACGAACGCCAGCGGCACCACGAACGTCACCCCGCGCACCAGCTCCTTGCCGAAGACGGTGGGCGGGTACTGGAGCACCGTCGTACCGCCGTAGGTGAAGGCGTTCTGCACCTCCGCGGCGTCCTGCGCCCAGAACTGGAACGCACCGCCGACGACGAACAGACACCCGAAGATGACGCCCCCGCACAGCAGCATCGAGACCAGCAGCGCCACCCGCCCCGCCGTCCAGTCCAGCTCCAGCCGCGTCAGCGCCCAGCCCAGTACGAGCGTCCCCTGGAGGATGCGGCCCAGCCGGCGCAGCGCGAAGCGGTCGGCCGCCACCTGGCTGAGGACGGGCACGGGCCGGGTGAGCAGGACGTCCATGGTGCCGTCGCGCACCCGGCGGCCGACCCGCTCGGCCGTGCCCAGGATCAGGTCGGCCAGCCCGAAGGCGACGCAGGCGGTGCCGTAGAGGAAGGCGACCTCCGGCAGCGAGAAGCCGCCGAGCGCGTCCACCTGGGAGAACATCAGCATGATCGCGACGAAGTCGAGGGCCGTGGTGGCGAAGTTGGCCGCCAGCATCATCCAGAACGAGGCCCGGTACGCCCATGAGGAACGGATCCACATGGCCGCGATGAAGCCGTACGCACGCACCCCCCACACGGCGCGGCCCAGCACCTTGCGGACCCGGCCCGCCGCCATGGCCTCAGCCACCCTGGACCACCACCTTGCGGGTCGCCAGGGCCTGCAGGAGCCGGCCCGCGGCCAGCAGCACCACCGCCCACACCGCCTGGAAGGCGAGCCCCGCCAGGGCCCCGCCGGGCTGGGTGCCCAGCAGGACATCGGCGGGCACCTGGAGCGTCGCGGCCCACGGCAGCTGCCGCGCCACGTCGCCGAACTCGCCGGGGAAGACGTTCAGCGGCAGCAGCATCCCCGAGAAGAACATGCTCAGCAGCGTGGACAGGGCGCTCAGTCCCGTGGAGTCCAGCAGCCAGAACCCGCACAGCGCCCACAGGTAGCGCACCGCGAAGCTGACGACGACCGCCAGCAGTACGGAGAGCAGGAACAGCGCCCACACGAGGGGGGAGGCCGGCAGCGCCAGGTCGAAGACGAGCGCCCCCGCGACCATCGGCACCACCCCGCGGCCCACCAGCTGGAAGGCGGCCCTGCCCAGGTCGTGGGCGAGCCACCACAGCTGGAGGTCCACGGGCCGGTACAGGTCGACGGCGATGTCGCCGTTGCGGATCCGTTCGTGGAGCTCGTCCTGGAAGCCGCCGCCCATCAGCGCGGCGGCGGCCAGCAGCGCCTGACCGGTCCAGACGAAGGTCAGCGCCTGTGACTGGCCGTAACCGCCCAGCTGCGGACGCTCGTGCCACAGAGCGATGAACGTATAGGCGAGAATGAACCCGAAGACGGTGTTGGTGAAGACGCCGGCCGCCGTGGCGACGCGGTAGGTGGCGTACCGCCGGAAGCCGCTCGCGGCCACGGCAAGATTGAGGCGGAGCAGATGCATCCTTTCGCGCTCCTCCACCGTCTTCCTAGTAGCACTTCCGTGCGAGAACCGAGCCTGGGCAAGCGAGGAAGCTTAGTGCGGGGCCGGGCGGGTGACCACCGAATATTCACCGGTCCCCGCGGCCCCTGGGCTCGTTCCGCGGTGCGGAGGGTGCGAAAGTGTTCTACGGGGCGTACCACGAATCGCCCGCCATTGGACGAGGAGTCCCTGCAGACATGAGTGACGAGCCGAAACGCGACGCCGAAGGCCGAGAGCCGGAGTCGGACGGCCCGCCAGGAAAGAACCCGCCCCACAAGGACGCCCGGCCCCGGGGCGCCGCCCCGAAGAACGGCCCCGACCGGGGCAAGGGCACCCCCGACGACGCCCCCGGCGGCAACACCGGGGGTGCCCCCGGTGGTACCCCCGGCGAGAGGGACACCCCCGCCGCGCGCGGTACCTCCGGCAAGGGCGGCGACGCAGGGAAGAGCGGCAGTACCGGCAAGAGCGGCGGCACCAGTATGAGCGGCAGCTCCGGAGAGAGCGGCGGTACCGGCAAGAACGGCCCCGCGGACAAGAGCGGCCCCGCCGCCGAGGGTGCCTCCGGCACGGAAGGAGCCCCCGCCAAGGGGGCCGCCGCGCCCGGTGGCAACGGTGCCAAGGGGAGAGGCGGCAAGACCGGCGCTCCCACGGGTTCCGCCACCCCGGCGGAGGGCACCCCGAAGGGCACCGCCCCCGGGGGCACCCCGGCGCGGCCCGTCTCGTCGAAGGGCGCGGCGGCCGGCAAGAGCGCCGGCGACGGTGGTTCCCCCGCCAAGGGCACCCCGCCCGTCCCGGGAGCCCCCGGCAAGGCCACACCCACCGGTGCCGCACCCGGCAAGGGCGCACCCGACGGCGGCACCCCCGCCAAGGGCACCCCCGACAGCGGCGTACCCGGCAAAGCCACCCCCGGCAAGGGCGTACCCGCGGGCAGCCCCGCAGGCAAGGGCGTACCCGCAGGCGGCGCCCCCACAGGCAAGGTGCCCGCTGGAGGCGGGCCCGGTGCCGAGGAGACGGCTCTGCTCCAGCAGGCGGGCAGGCTCTCGGACGGCCCGGGTGCGGAGCGGACCCCGCCCCCGGACGGCAAGGGCAAGAAGAAGGGCCGGGAGAAGCGGCAGAAGCGGCGCCGCACCGGCTGGCGTCGGCTGCTGCCGACCTGGCGCATGGTGCTGGGCGGCGTCCTGCTGATCGTGCTGCTCGTCTCGGGCGCGCTGGTCGCCGGCTATCTGCTGGTGAGCATCCCGGCCCCGAACAAGGCGGCTGCCGCGCAGACGAACGTCTTCCTGTACGCGGACGGCACCCAGATCGCCCGGGACGGGGACGTCAACCGGGAGATCGTGCCGCTGAGCAAGGTGCCCAAGAAGACGCAGCACGCGGTGCTGGCGGCGGAGGACCGCGACTTCTACCACGAGTCGGCGGTGGACCCGCAGGCCATGCTCCGCGCGGGCTGGAACATGCTGACCGGTGGTGAGCGCCAGTCCGGCTCGACGATCACCCAGCAGTACGTGAAGAACTACTACCTGAGCCAGGACCAGACGGTCACGCGGAAGGCGAAGGAGTTCTTCATCGCGCTGAAGCTGGACAACGAGGTCGGCAAGAACGACATCCTGGCCGGCTATCTGAACACCAGCTACTTCGGCCGCAACGCGTACGGCATCCAGTCGGCCGCGCACGCCTACTACGGCAAGGACGTCGGTGATCTGACCACCGCCGAGAGCGCCTATCTGGCGGCGCTGGTCAACTCGCCGAACGCCTACGACACCCGCGTGCACCCGGAGAACAAGGGGCGCGCGGTGGCCCGCTGGAACTATGTGCTGGACGGCATGGTGACCAAGGGCTGGCTGAGCAAGAGCGAGCGGCAGGGGCTGAAGTTCCCCGAGCCGGAGGCTCCCAAGCCGCCCCGGAACATGTCGGGCGAGCGCGGCTACCTGGTCGAGGCGGTGAAGAACCACCTCATCGAGAACAAGATCATCGACGAGCGGCGGCTGCGGGCCGGCGGCTTCCGGATCACCACGACGTTCCAGCCGAAGAAGCAGAAGGCGATGCGGGACGCCGTGAACGACGAGCTGATGTCGCAGCTCGACAAGAAGAACCGCAAGATCGACAAGTACGTCCGGGCGGGCGGCACCTCGGTGGACCCGAAGACCGGCAAGGTCGTCGCCATGTACGGCGGCATCGGCTACACCGAGCAGTACACCAACAGCGCCACCAGCCGTGAGTACCAGGTCGGTTCGACGTTCAAGCCGTTCGTCTTCACCTCGGCCCTGCAGAACAAGGCCACGACGCAGGACGGCCGGCCGATCAAGCTGAACACGGTCTACGACGGCACGAACCGGCGCGAGGTGGTCAGCAACGGCCAGGGCACCGGCTACGCACCGGCCAACGAGGACCAGCGGTCCTACGGCCGGATCCCGGTCACCACGGCCATGGACAAGTCCGTCAACAGCGTCTTCGCCCAGATGGGCATCGACGTCGGCCCGAAGAAGGTCAAGAAGACGGCGACCGACCTGGGCGTGCCCGCGGCGGGCACCCAGATGCCCGAGGACGGTTCCATCTCGCTGGGTGTCGCCACCGCCTCGACGCTCGACATGGCCGAGGCGTACGCCACGCTCGCCAACCACGGCAAGCACGGCCACTACACGATGGTGGAGAAGATCACCCGCGGTGGCGAGGTGGTCAAGCTGCCGGACCGCGACGTCAAGCAGGCCGTGCCGCGGGCCGCGGCCGACACCACGACGGCCGCACTGCGCAGCGTGGTGGAGGGCGGCACCGGCCAGGCGGCGAAGGCCGCGGGGCGTCCGGCGGCGGGCAAGACGGGTACCGCCGAGGAGGACAAGGCGGCCTGGTTCGCCGGCTTCACCCCGGATCTGTCCACCGTGATCAGCGTGATGGGCAAGGACCCCAAGGACGGCGCCCAGAAGCCGCTGTACGGGGCGGGCGGGCAGGCCCGGGTCAACGGTGGCGGCTTCCCGGCGCAGATCTGGGGCGCGTACACCAAGGCGGCACTGGAGGGGCGTCCGGTCAAGAAGTTCGACCTGGACACCTCGGGCAACGGCAGCGTGCCGAGTTCCGAGGCGCCGGATCCCTCGGACACGGCGAGCGCACCGCCCAGTTCCGAGGGGCCCAGCGACAGCCCGAGCCAGTCGCAGCAGCCGAGCGACGACCCCCCGTCGTCGCACGAGCCGCCGCCCTCGCAGGAGCCGACGTCCGATCCGCCGAGCCCGCCGGGGATCGGCGGGGTCGACGGCGGTGACCCGGGCGGCAGCCCCGGCGGCAACGGCGACCCGGGCGGCAGCCCCGGCGGCAACGGTGATCCCGGCGGCATCGGCGGTGACCCGGGCAACGCCTGGGACGGCGGCGCGCGCGAGCACTGAACGGCGGAGCGGCCCGGGGTGGTGATCTGAGCCACCACCCCGGGCCGCTCCCTTTGCTACGGTCCAAGGGCCGGTCCCCGCACAGGTCGGGACCGGTCCCGACGAGACGCGCCGTACCGGGCAGAGCAAAGACGACGCACCCCCGCAGTCGTACGCAACGGAGGTGCCGTCATGGCCTGGATCATGCTTGTCGTCGCCGGTCTCGTCGAGGTCACCTGGGCGATCGGTCTCAAATTCACCGAGGGCTTCACCCGGCTGTGGCCCAGCGTCTTCACCGTGGCGGGGTTCGCCACGAGCATGGTGCTGCTGTCGCTGGCCGCCAAGAGCCTGCCGATCGGGACGGCCTACGGCGTGTGGGTCGGCATCGGTGCGGCCGGCGCCGCGGTCGTCGGCATGCTGGCGCTGGGCGAACCCGTCACGGCGGGCCGCCTCTTCTTCATCGGGCTGCTGCTGGTCTCGGTGATCGGTCTGAAACTCACCTCGGGCCACTGAGCGGCCACGGGCGCAGCAGGTGCCCCCGCAAGGCGCAAGGGGGTGTCGCGGGGCGCCGTGCGGTTCCCTTCCCGGGGAGCCGCACGGCGCCCGGGTGTCACAGGTAGAGGCCGGTCGAGTCGTCGGTGTCCTGGAGGCGTTCGGCCGCCACGGCGTGCAGGTCGCGTTCCCGCATCAGGACGTAGGCGACTCCGCGTACCTCGACCTCGGCGCGGTCCTCGGGGTCGTACAGCACCCGGTCGCCGGGCTCGACCGTCCGTACGTTCTGTCCGACGGCGACGACTTCGGCCCAGTCCAGCTTGCGTCCTACGGCCGCCGTCGCGGGGATCACGATGCCGCCGGAGGACCGGCGCTCGCCCTCGCTGGTGTCGGTCCGGACGAGCACGCGGTCGTGCAGCATGCGGATCGGCAACTTCTCATGTTGTGCGGAGGCAGGGGTCTTTGGGCTCACCGGAAGACCGTATCTCAGCCTCTCAGTGGCGTCGGCGGCGAGCCGCCCGACGGGACGCCGGCTTGCGGCGGGAGGAGACGGCGAGGGCGCCGCCGGCCAGCGCGAGGACGAGCACCGCGACGGGCACGATGCGCTCCACCCTGGGGGCGCCGTCCTCGGTGACGAACTGGGCGCGCACGTCGCTGACCGCGCGGTTGGCGACGACGTACGCGCGTCCCGCCGTGCGGTCCACCGCGGCGGCGGCCTTGGCCTTGGCGTCGCCGATGATCGTCTTCGGGTGCACGCGTACGGCGATCTCGTCGAGCGCTGCCGCGAGATCCTGCCGCCTGCGGACGATGTCCGCCTCGATGTCCGCGGGGGTCCTGGCTTCCGGCACCGAGCTGCCTCCGTCGCTGTCAGTCCTGCGTCCTACCGTGTTGACGGCCATCCTGTCAGCTCGCCCGGCCCGATGCCCCACGGCACCCCCGATCGGCGGCTTTTGGCTACGCTCGGGCAGGGTGAGCCCGGTGCCGTCGCCACCGCACCGTACCGGCGGGTAGGGGTGTGGGCCGCACACCGGCGGCACGACACCACCGGTGGGTACCGCGGCGGGCACCGGAGGAAACACAGCGCACGCAGTGACCGCCCCAGTGAAGGAGCCCCCGATGAGCCAGCGTCTTCAGCCCGGCGATGCCGCCCCCGACTTCACGCTCCCCGACGCCGACGGCAACAAGGTGTCGCTGGCCGGCCACCGGGGCCGCAAGGTGATCGTCTACTTCTACCCGGCGGCGCTGACCCCGGGCTGCACCAAGCAGGCGTGCGACTTCACCGACAATCTGGAGCTGCTGGCCGGCCAGGGCTACGACGTGATCGGCATCTCGCCGGACAAGCCGGAGAAGCTGGCGAAGTTCCGGGAGAAGGAGTCCCTGAAGGTCACGCTCGTCGGCGACCCGGACAAGGAGACGATGCAGGCGTACGGCGCCTTCGGCGAGAAGAAGCTGTACGGCAAGACCGTCACCGGCGTCATCCGGTCCACGGTGATCGTGGACGAGGAGGGCAAGGTCGAACGTGCGCTCTACAACGTGAAGGCCACCGGCCACGTCGCCAAGCTGATCAAGGACCTGGGGCTGGCCTCGGAGTGATCTGAGGCACCCGGACGGGCCGAGCGTGCTTCGTCCCGTCCGGGTGCGGTACTCATGAGGGATGAAGCAAGAGGAACAGCCCTACGACCCGGCTGCCCTCAAGCGGCACCGGCACCTCTTCCGCGCTGTCAGACGCAGGCGGGATCCGAAGGTCCGTCGTAGCGACATCACGGTGACGGACGAGGCCACCGTCAAGCGCGCCACCATGGCCGCCGCAGTCGGCAACGCCATGGAGTGGTTCGACTTCGGGATCTACGCCTATCTCGCGGTCACCATCGGCAAGGTGTTCTTCCCGGCGGGCAGCACCCAGTTGCTGGCGTCGTTCACCGCCTTCGCCGCCTCCTTCCTGGTGCGCCCGCTGGGCGGGCTGTTCTTCGGGCCGCTCGGTGACCGGATCGGCCGCAAACAGGTGCTCGCGCTGACCATGGTGATGATGGCGGCGGGCACCTTCTGCATCGGGCTGATCCCCTCCTACGCCTCCATCGGGCTGGTCTCGCCCGTGCTGCTGCTGATCTGCCGCCTGGTGCAGGGGTTCTCCACGGGCGGCGAGTACGGCGGCGCGGCCACGTTCATCGCCGAGTACGCGCCGGACAAGCGGCGCGGCTTCTTCGGCAGCTTCCTGGAGCTGGGCACGCTCACCGGCTACACCGGTGCCGCCTCGCTGGTGCTGGTGCTCAACACCACGCTGGGCGACCAGGCGATGCTCGACTGGGGCTGGCGGATCCCGTTCCTGGTGGGCGGGCCGATCGGCGTGGTCGGTCTGTATCTGCGGATGAAGCTGGACGACACCCCGGCCTTCCAGAAGCGGGCCGCACAGCTGTCCCACTCCCCCGAGGCCGGCGCGGAGGAGGCGGCCGAACCGCGGCTGTCGGAGAACGTCCCCCAGAAGGAACTCAAGACGATCTTCGCCCAGCAGTGGCGGACGCTGCTGCTGTGCATCGGCCTGGTGGCGGCCTACAACGTCACCGACTACATGCTCCTGTCGTACATGCCCGCCTATCTGACCGACGCGCTCGGCTACGAGAACTCCATGGAGCTGGTCGCCGCCATCATCGCGATGGTGGCGATGGCGCTGGTCATCCAGCGGGTGGGGCATCTGAACGACCGGTTCGGCCGCAAACCGCTGCTGCTGGCGGGCATGGGCGGCTTCGCCGTGCTGACCATCCCCGCCTTCGCCCTCTTCCAGCAGGGCAGCTTCGTGGCCGTGCTGATCGGTCTGCTGGTGATGGGCGCCTGCCTGGTGTGCCTGCTGGGCACCATGTCGGCGACGCTGCCGGCGCTCTTCCCCACGGATGTGCGCTACGGCTCACTGTCCATCGGCTACAACGTGGCCACGTCCCTGTTCGGCGGCACGGCACCGGGCCTGATGACGTATCTGGTGGACAGCACCGGCGACAAGCTGGCTCCCGCCTACTACGCCTCCGGTGCGGCCCTGCTGGGCATCGTCGCCGTGGTGTGCATGAAGGAGACGGCCCGCAAGCCGCTCCAGGGTTCGCCGCCGTCGGTCAGCACCCACGAGGAGGCCCGCCGGCTGGCCCGGGCCGAGACGAACGAGCCCACGTTCTGAGGGCACGCACAAGGCCCGCGCAGCTGCGGGCGCGGGCCTTGTGCGTGCCCCGGCCGGGGTCATCCGCCCGGCCCCGCAGTACGATACGTGCGCGCGCGAGTGCCGGAATTGGTAGACGGGACGGCTTTAGGTGCCGGTGTCTTCGGACGTGGGGGTTCGAGTCCCCCCTCGCGCACTCCGAGGGCGAGCCCCCTGACCTGCGAAGACGCGGCGGGAGGGCTTTTTTCGACGCTGCTCCCGTGCACACCGTGTGCGCACGGAGGTGCATCACCTGGCCTGTGCGGCGCGGAGGCGACGTCCACCTCGATCTCGTCCGCGTCTGCCAGGACTGCTTTCGCGTCTCCGGAGGAGAGGCGCGCGGTGATCGCGTTCGCCAGCGTGCGGGCGACAGAGTACGGAACGAAGTCGATGCACGCGGTGAGTCCCACGGGAAGCTCCTGCTGGTGCTCCGAGAGCGTCAGGGCCCGGCCGATCGCGGCTTCCGGCCGCGGCGCGGTCTCCCATTCGGGCGTACGCCCGGGCGCAGCCGTGCACGAGCAACCGAATGGCCTGTGGGTTTTCGGGAGAGAGATCGACTCCGGCCTGTGCCGCGCGCGCTGCTTCCGCGTAACGCCCCGCGTAGTACAGGCCGAGCGAACGGGTTCCGTGGACCCGGCATACGCGGTGCAGCTCCTGAGCGCGGCACTGAATGGCCATCAGCGCTGTCAGTGGGGCGCCGTACGCTTCCAGCATGGCGACGGGCGAGGCGAGCGAGACGGGCGATGACCCCTCGGAATCGGGGCTCCGGCACACGCGGGGCTCCGCGTACTACGCGCGGAACGCGGAGTGGTTGGCCAAGAGGTACGAGAGCCTGTCGTTCGAGACTGTTCACCAGGAGTCCTTGTCCTTCCTGCCCCCGGCTCCCGCCCGGGTGGCGGACATCGGCGCGGGCACCGGGCGGGACGCCGCCGCGCTCACCGAGCGCGGGTACGAGGTGGTGGCGGTCGAGCCGGTCGCGCGGATGCGCGAGGTCGCGCAGCGGCTGCACGCCGACGCGCCGGTGGTGTGGCTGGAGGGCGCGCTGCCGCACCTGGCGTGCCTGAACGGCCCGTTCGACGTGTTGCTGGTCTCGGCGGTGTGGATGCACCTGGCCGAGAGCGACCGCGAGCCCGCCATGCGCCGCCTGCACGAGCTGCTGACCCCGGGGGGCGTCCTCTTCCTCACCGTGCGGCACGGTCCGGGACCGGAGGAGCAGCAGCTCTTCGAGGTCCCGGACGACGAGACCCTCGACCTCGCCCGAGCCTGCGGACTGCGCCCTGTCAACGTGTGGGAGGGCGCCGACCGGCTGGGCCGCGGACAGGTGTGCTGGACCCGACTCGTACTGAGCAGGGAGTGCGCATGACCGGTGACGCCTTCTTCGCCGCCGACCCTGCGGCTCGCACGTCATGGCGCCAGGCGATCCTGATGGGCGCCAACTCCCGCACCTACAAATTCGCACTGGGGCGCGCGCTGCTCGTCCACGCGCGCGCCGGTCGGACCGAGGTCCCGCTCCGCGAACTGGCCCGTACCTACGCGATGGAGCTGGTCGAGCATCTGCGCACGGCGCCCCAGGCGCCCGAGATCACCTCGATGAAGGAGACGGACTTCCTCTCCGTCGCCACGGCGGAGAGCGAAGCGTCGCTGGCGGCGGGTGAGCCTACGGAGCGGCTGGTGGAGTCCGCGATGCGGTCCATGCCGGGCATGGTGATGCGTAAGTTCCACAACCTGCGGAACGGCTCGCCGATCGCCCACACCTTCTACGAGCTGATCCCCGACTCCCGCCCTCCCATGGTCCGTCTGCTGCCGGATCTGTTGCGCGTGGCCGCCCAGTCCGAGCAGGTGGACGGCCTCCTGGACGAGCTGACGGGGCGGTGGAACATCGTCGAGTGCTCCTTCACCACCGGGATCGGCCGCAGCCTGGTGACCGACGGCATGACGGTCGACTGGGCCACCGAGACCCTCACCGACAAGCGCCGGCGCCGCTCGGTGACCGGCGTACGGGAGGCCGTCCTCGGGTTCCAGCACGGCCGCTGCCTCATCTGTGACAATCCGATCGGCCCGAGCGACCAGGTCGCGATCGACCACGTCTTCCCGTACGTCATCATGGAGCGCTACGGCGGCGTCTCCGGCTGGGAGGGCCCCGACCTGGACGCGGTGTGGAACCTCGCACCGGCCCACCAGCATTGCAACGCCGAGAAGAGCGACGCCTTCCCCGGCCCTGAGCTGGAACGGCGCCTCGTCCAGCGCAACGAGGCGATCATGAGTTCGCTCAAGCCCCTCAGCCGCACCCTCCGCCTGGCCCTGGGCCGTAACCCGGGCGGCGCGGACGGCAAGCAGTGGACCCGTTTCGTCCACGAGGTGAGGTCACTGTGCAGGTGATCCGAGTCCCGCCCGAGGAAGGACGCCGATGGCACTCCATATTGGAGTACGCGCGGGTTCCCGGTGACCACCCAGTGGCCGCGGATCCGCATCTCAGCAGCCGAGGCCGAGCGCTTCCCTGACGAGGGGGGCCAGCGCGCGGAACGCCTTGCCGCGGTGGCTGATGGCGTTCTTCTCCTCGGCGCTCAGCTCCGCGCAGGTCCGGGTCTCGCCGTCGGGCTGGAGGATCGGGTCGTAGCCGAAGCCGCCGCTGCCGGCGGGGGCGTGCCGCAGGGTGCCGCGCAGCTGTCCGGCCACGACCCGTTCGGTGCCGTCGGGCAGGGCGAGCGCCGCGGCGCACTCGAAGTGCGCCGCGCGGTGCGGGGTGTCGATGTCGGAGAGCTGGGCGAGCAGCAGTTCGAGGTTGGCGCGGTCCTCGCCGTGCCGGCCCGCCCAGCGGGCGGAGAAGATGCCGGGCGCCCCGCCGAGCACGTCCACGCACAGGCCGGAGTCGTCGGCGACGGCGGGCAGCTTGGTGGCCTGCGCGAGGGCGTGCGCCTTGAGCAGGGCGTTCTCCGCGAAGGTCACCCCGGTCTCCTTGACGTCGGGCACCTCGGGGTAGGCGTCGGCGCCGACCAGCTCCAGGTCGATGCCGGCGTCGGCGAGGATCGCCTCCAGTTCGGTGACCTTGTGGGCGTTGCGGGTGGCCAGGATCAGGCGCTGGGTGCTCATGGGCACCCAGTATCGCGCTGCCGCCCCCGCCGGTGCCGCCCGGGGAGGGCGACACCCGGTGGGGCGGCGTGGCTCAGCCGGGTGTGCAGACCTTGGTCAGTTCGTCGGCGGCGTCGGTGACCGGGCCGGTCTGCGGCGTGCGGCCGGCCTCGACGTCTGAGCGGACGCCGTCGACGGCGTCCCGCAGCGAGGAGACGGCCTTGCCGACATCCCCGTCGTCGGTCTCGTCCTGGATCTTGGTGAGGTTCTTGTCTATCGCCTTGAGGGACTTGTCCGCCTGGGCGGGGTCCTCCCCCGCGTCGGAGACCGCCTGCTGGAGGTCGTCGACCGACTCGGCGATCGTGGCGGCGGTGCCGGCGCAGTCCAGTGCGCGGTCGACGGCCGAGCAGCCGGCCAGAACAGGAACAGCGAGCATGAGAGCCGCCGCAGCGGCGACGGCCTGACGACGGAGCACGTCCGGTCCCCTCCCGAGGTCTGGTCGGGCCGCACGGTTCGACACGTGCGGCCCGCACCTGTTCAGACGCGTAAAGCGGCGGCAAAGTTCCCCGGGCGGGACAACACCGTGCAACGGATCCGGCCGGGGCCCTCGCGGGCGCCCGGCCGGACCGCGGGCGGTCTCAGCGGCCCAGTGCGGTGCGCTGGGCGCCGTCGAGCTGGGCGCAGCCGGCCACGGCCAGGTCGAGCAGGCCCTCCAGCTCCTGGCGCGCGAACGGCACGCCTTCCGCGGTGCCCTGCACCTCGACGAAGCGGCCGTCGCCGGTGCACACCACGTTCATGTCCGTCTCGGCGCGCACGTCCTCCTCGTAGCGCAGGTCCAGCACCGGGGCGCCGTCCACGATGCCGACGCTGACGGCGGCGACGCTGCCGGTCAGCGGCTGGGCCTTCGGCTTGATCAGCTTGCGCTCCTGGGCCCAGGCCACGGCGTCGGCCAGCGCCACGTAGGCGCCGGTGATCGCGGCGGTGCGGGTGCCGCCGTCGGCCTGGAGGACGTCGCAGTCGAGGACGATGGTGTTCTCGCCCAGCGCCTTGAAGTCCACGACGGCGCGCAGGGAGCGCCCGATGAGACGGGAGATCTCGTGGGTGCGTCCGCCGATCTTGCCGCGTACGGACTCGCGGTCGCCGCGCGTGTTGGTGGAGCGCGGGAGCATGGCGTACTCGGCGGTGACCCAGCCCTCCCCGCTGCCCTTGCGCCAGCGGGGCACGCCCTCGGTGAGGCTCGCGGTGCACAGCACCCGGGTGTCGCCGAAGGAGATGAGGACGGAGCCCTCCGCGTGCTTGCTCCAGCCGCGCTCGATGGTCACCGGGCGCAGTTCCTCGGCCGTACGGCCGTCGATACGTGACATGCGGGTGAGCCTAGCCCCGGTGGGGGCTTCGGCAGAACGGGGCCCGCATCCCCCGGACGGGGCGGCGGGCGGCCCCGTCCGGAGTGCCCGTCGGGGCGTCACAGCTGGTCGTTGATCTCCTCGGCGATCGGGTCGGCGTCGGTGCCGATGACGACCTGGATCGCCGTGCCCATCTTGACGACGCCGTGTGCGCCGGCGGCCTTGAGGGCGGCCTCGTCGACGAGGGAGGAGTCGTTGACCTCGGTGCGGAGGCGGGTGATGCAGCCCTCGACCTCTTCGATGTTCTCCAGTCCGCCGAGCCCGGCGATGATCTTCTCAGCCTTGGTGGCCATGTCGTACTCCTGTGTTCCGGCCTGGTGGACGCGGGCGGCCCCGATGACGCAGTTGTCACGTTAGTCCACGATCAGCCCATCTACGCGGGCATGTGTCCGCTTGTTGGCGAAAGATGACGAGTGTCGGCGCCGTGGATGTCCGCCGGCACCGGCGGACGGGCCGCGGCCCGCTACCACTAGTGGTCTACACCAGTATGCGTCAGCCGTCCGGACGGTGGACGGGGGGCCGACAGTCAGGAGGGGCCGTGAGCGCCGACGCCGCAGCCGGGCCGAGCCGCAAGTGGGCCTCCACCTTCTTCCAGGGCCTCCAGAAGATGGGCCGCAGCCTCCAGCTGCCCATCGCGGTGCTCCCGGCCGCCGGCATCCTCAACCGGCTCGGCCAGCCCGACATCTTCGGCGACGAGGGCCTGGGCTGGACCGACGTGGCCAAGGTCTTCCTCGGCGCCGGCAGCGCCCTGCTGGACTCGGCACTCGGGCTGCCGCTGCTGTTCTGCGTCGGCGTGGCCATCGGCATGGCCAAGAAGGCCGACGGCTCGACCGCGCTGGCCGCCGTCACCGGCTTCCTCGTCTACTACAACATCCTCCACCAGTTCCCCACCTGCCCGCCGGGCACCTCCTTCGACACCGCGAAAGGGACCTGCCTGGGCGAGGGCGGCACGGCGGCGGGCGCCGCGACGTACCAGAACCCGGGGGTCTTCGGCGGCATCGTCGTCGGGCTGCTGGCGGCGTGGTTCTGGCAGCGGTTCCACCGGGTGAAGCTGGTGGACTGGCTGGGCTTCTTCAACGGCCGCAGGCTGGTGCCGATCATCATGGCGTTCGTCGCGCTCGTCTTCGCGGTGCTCTGCCAGTGGGTGTGGCCGCCGATCGGCGACGGGCTGACGACCTTCTCCAAGTGGATGACGGATCTGGGCGCCTGGGGCGCGGGGATCTTCGGCCTGGCCAACCGGGCGCTGATCCCGATCGGCATGCACCAGTTCCTCAACACCTTCATGTGGTTCCAGTTCGGCAGCTTCCGCAAGCCGGACGGGGAGGTCGTGCACGGCGACATCAACCGGTTCCTGGCGGGCGACCCGTCGGCCGGCCAGTTCACCTCCGGGTTCTTCCCGATCATGATGTTCGCGCTGCCGGCCGCCGCGCTGGCCATCACGCACGCGGCCCGTCCCGAGCGGCGCAAGGTGGTCGGCGGACTGATGCTCTCCACCGCGCTGACCTCGTTCGTGACCGGGGTGACCGAGCCGATCGAGTTCTCGTTCCTGTTCGTGGCCCCGGCGCTGTACGTCATCCACGTGGTGCTCACCGGTGTGTCGATGGCGCTGACGTGGGGGCTGAGCGTGCACGACGGGTTCAGCTTCTCCGCCGGACTGATCGACTACGTCATCAACTGGAGCCTGGCCACCAGACCCTGGCTGATCATCCCCATCGGACTGTGTTTCGCGGTGGTGTACTACGCGCTCTTCCGCTTCCTGATCGTGAAGTTCGACCTGAAGACACCGGGCCGCGAACCCGAGGAGGTCGCCCACGAGATCGAGCAGGACAACACCCGCGCCTAGGTGTGTTGTCCTGCCAGGGCCTTGCGCCCTCGCACCGTCGCTTTGGGGATTGCGGCGAGCAGGGACTGGTGGAAGGAGAGATCGAGGGACATCCGGATTCCCTCCGGCGTGCGAGGCCCGCAGGTCAACCGCATGTACGAGGAGATGCTGCAGCTCGGTGACACCGAGCGGGCCACCGAGCCGGCGGCCCGGCACGCCATCCCGACGACAGGGGCACCGCTGCCCTCTCCCGCGCGGTCCATCCAGGCCGAAACGTCTCCTTCACCTACCCGGGAGCGGCCACACCCGCGCTGCGCGGGGTGAGCCTCACCGTTCGCCGGGGCGAGGTGACCGCTCCCTGACGTCCCTTGAAGGCACCCGGGCGGCGGGACGCCCGCCGGGGTATCGGCCAGCGCCCCTCAGTGAGGTCGACGCCGAGCTGACGCAGGAAGCCGACGTTGTCGTACTGGACCCATTCCTCGGCCAACCGGCCGTTCTCGTGGTAGCGGAAGAGGTTGATCAGTTCGAGTCGCATCGGCTGCCCGTTCGGCGGGATCGTGCCGATCGGGGACGCCTCGAAGGGCGCGGTGAAACGCCCCGACATACAGGTACGCGCACCGATGTACTCACCCTCGCTGACAATGGTGCGCCGCTCGCACGCGAATCCCTCGAACGCGGCACGCATGGCCGCGAAGAAGGAACGGAGCTGCACGTACGTCATGTCGCCGTCGGGGCCGTGGAAAACGAAGTCGTCCGCGAAGTAGGCGTCCAGCTTCTCGTCGTCGGCCACGGCGATCGCCTCACGGCCTATCCGCACCAGGGCGCGCGCCCGCTCGTCGTAACGGGTGTCATCAGGGGAAATGAACTCACTCACGGGAAATCCTTTCGGGGGTAGTGGCATTGCCGCCGCTTTCGACACTAGCCCCCGCAAACTCCTTTTTGGCCCTGCGCAGCATGCAATTATCGACCATTTCCCATAACGAGCGTGCATGGCTCGGACGGCTACGATGACGCCGTGCCCGAACTCAGCATCAGCGCTCTGCGCGTCGTGCGCGCGGTGGCCGCGCACGGCTCCCTGAGCCGCGCGGCGCGCACCCTCGGCTACTCCCAGCCCGCCATCTCCCGCCAGGTCTCGGCCGCCGAGAAGGCCGCGGGGCAGCCCCTCTTCGTACGCGGGGCGCGCGGCGTCACCATGACGCGCGCGGGGGAACTCGTCGCCCGGTTCGCCACCGAGACCCTCGCCGGCCTTGACCGACTGGACGAACGGCTCGACGAGCTGGCCCACGGACCCGAGGTGCGGGTCCGGGTGGGAGCCTTCCCCTCCGCGAACGCCGCTCTGCTCCCCTTCGCGCTGGCCAGGGCGCTGGAGCAGCAGCCCAGGCTGACATTCGCACTCACCGAGGCGTCCTCGCCGCAGCTCGTGCACCAGGTCATCAGCAAGCGGCTGGACGTCTCGGTCGTGGCCTCCGGGCCCGGCCTGCCGCAGCCGGCCCTGGAGGGGCTGCGGACCGCCCCGCTGCCGGGCGGCGAGCTGACGGTGGGCGTGCCACGCGGGCACCCTCTCGCCGCGGTGGAAGGCACCGTCCCGGTGCGTGAACTCGTCCACGAGTCATGGATCGTGGGCAAGGGCGCACGTGACGAACCGCAGTTCGGCGCCTGGCCCACGCTGACCGATCCGCTCATCGCCTTCCGTACACGGACCTGGCACAGCCGCTTCGGACTCGTTGCCGCCGGTCTTGGAATCTGCGTCGTTCCGGACCTCCTCGCTCCGGTCGTCCCTGAGAACATTGCCCTGGTACGCGTGGACGACCCGAACTGGCTCGGCCGGAGCATTCTCGCGGTCACCAGGAATGACGGGGTGGAAACGCACGAAATCGTTGTCCGGGCCCTGCGGGAACCATTGACAATCAGAAGGGGCGCTGACGGAGGCGGAGGGTGAGGAATGCCCACGGCGAGTTCCGCGCGGCGCTTCTCGTTTCGGCCCCGTTACGGCGGTTTCGACGCGGAAACGGCCGGCGCTGCGTCGAGCCCGTCGGACGCGCCGCGCCGGAGAGTTGGCGGCCGGACACCTCGCGACGTTCGCCGGCGCGGTGGTCACCGGGTCGCCGGCGGCCCCGCCCGATCAACAAGTTCAAGGCCGGGCACGCATCGCCACCCTGGACGACAAGGCCACGGGCAACTACCTCGCCGGTCTCCACCTGCGTGCCGCGATGATCTGGATCAACGGCCTTGCACAGACCACTCATCGATCACGACCCGATACGTGCTCCGGTGCTGTGACCACTCACGTTCACGGGGTTCGGTGACACATTCGCCCGCTTCCGCGACGCCGGCGGCGCTGCCCTGCGTTCGTGGCACGCCGACGGCCACAGCCGCTCCCTGTAGGCTCTGCTGCGATCACGAGTGAGGACTCGGAGGACGGACGTTGACGGAGGCGGGGCGTCGCCACATCAACCCGATCGAAGCCGTGGAGCACCTGTTCGCACTGTCGGCTGCCGCGATGGCGCTTGGCGGTCATCGGCGGCGAAGCTCCGGCGTCCTACGAGGAAGACTGGACCACCGCTCCCTCCCTGGCCGAGGTTTCGGACTACGGGAGGTTCCCGTTGACGTTCGCCGGTCTCGACGGGCGGCGCTACCCGGTAGCCGTTGAGCGGTTTGGTATCGAAGCCCCGGACGAGACATCTGCCGGCCCCCTGCACGCCTCGTGGGGTCGGCCCGACGCGGGCGCTGAGCAGGCGTACGCGTTCCTCGTCGAAGCATTGGAGTCCGGGCCTGACGGCCTGGACCGGCGAGGCCGGGCGCTGGCCGGATATCTGGCAGGCTGCCTGGCAGCAGACGGTACGGACCTGCTGCGGGTCACGGTAGCTGCCCGGCCCGGTGCCCCCGCGCTGGACGATGAGCTTCATCTGCTGGTGCGCTCTGGCAAGACGACAACGCGTCTGGCACTGGCCCCCCTGCCGGCCACCTCCGCCAACGAGGAGACCGAATACCGGATCGCCTGCGTCACGACACTGCTCGGCGAGTTCCTCCGGATCAACAACGTCGACGCGGTGACCTTCGATGTGACCTTCGGAACCCATGACATCGACTTGAACGTCGCCGACCCAGACGCTGCCTTCCGTGCGGGCTGGGCCGGAGACGGCCACTGGCTGATCGCGGAGGACTCCGACGACGAAACCGACGATGTCCTCTGGGCACTGGACGCCGCCTCCTTGAGAGCCGCGCTGACACAGTCCGAACAGAACATGATCGAGGCGTCCCGGGCTCAGTCCCTGATCTGGGAGTTCGACTTCACCACGCCCGAGGCCCCCGGCGATGAGCTCGTCTCCTGGCTCGCCCGCGAGCTCCTCACAACAATCGTCACCAAGACCACTGGAAGCTCTCAAACCCCACCGCTCCTCGCCTACGCCAAGAACTTTCCCCTCGAATCGGTCCTGGCCGGTGAGGGAGATTCCTGTCTCCTGCTGGTCGGGGCACAACGCACCGCACTCGTCCACGTCAGCGGCTAGGCAGCGTCTTGTCGATCATGTCTCGAACAAGATGAGCGTGCCGGCCAGGGTGCCGGCGGCGAGGTAGCGGTCGGGCGGCTTGCCGTAACGGGTGGCGATGCCCCGCCATCGCTTGAGGCGGTTGCAGCAGCGTTCGACGACGTTGCGGCGCCGGTGGACGGCTCCGTCGAAACCGCAGGGCCGTTCTCGGCGCCGGCACGCGAGCTGGTCGACGCGCTCGGGAATGGTCGCCTTGATGCCACGTTGACGCAGATAGGCCCGGAAGATCCGGGCCGAGTAGCCCTTGTCGGCCACCCCTGCGCGGGCCGGACGCGGGGCGTCCCGGCTCGTGGCCGGGTGACGCGGATGGCGTCGACGACCGTCTCGGCCTGGGTGCAGTCGTTGCGGGTGCCGGCCGTGACCGTGAAGACAGCGGTCGGCCTCGCCCGTCGCAGGCCAGGTGGATCTTGCTGGCCGGCCCGCCGCGGGAGCGTCCGGGCCCGCGTTCGTCGAGCCCCCTTCGGCGGCCGTGTGCTGGTGGGCTCCGACGATGGTGGAGTCCGGCGCGACGAGACGGGAGGGCTCCTGCCGTCGGCCGCCGGAGCCCTCCCGGCCGGGGTGCTGCTCAGGGCGTCGGGTCGTCCGCCGACGCCGCCTTGTCGGGGACGAGGGCGAGGCTGATGATGTGGCGGATGCGGCCGTCGCCGGGGGTGTGGGCGGTGCGCCGGGCGACCAGTGCCTCCAGTTCCTCGACCAGTTCGGCGAACTCCCCGGGGGTCGCCCACACCGCCCCTTGCCGGTAGAGGACCCCTTCGCGCGGGGGGTCGGCGTCGTCGCGGGAGAGGTAGCGCTCGAAGCCGTCCATCAGCGCGCCGGTGAAGACGGTGACGGCCTGCCGGTGGTCCTCCTTGGTCATGGCCGCGCGGGCTTCCTCGTCGACCAGGGCCTCGTCCTGCCGTACCCGGTAGCTGCGCTCCACCGTCCCGCGCACGGGTCTTTCCTGGACGACCTCGATGATGCCGGCCTTGGTGAGGGTGGCGACGTGCCGGTACATGGTCGCCGGAGCGACGTCCGGAAGGCGCTCCCGTAGCTGAGCGGTGGTCAGTTCGCCCGCACCGACCAGGGTCTGGAGGATGCGCATCCGGACCGGATGGAGGAGGAGATTCGCGGCTGCCATGACCCTATGGTCTCACATCTGATAACGTTCTCGAAGTTGAGAACGAAACGTGTCCGGCACCACGTCTGCCACGACGCGTGGGATCAGAGAGGCGGAGCCTTGCGCGACATCGACATGACGGTCACCGCGGACGACGGGACCCCGCTCGCCGGCAGTCTGACGCTGCCCGCAGGCCCCGGACCGCACCCGGCCGTCCTGCTGCTGCACGGCTCCGGCCCGCTCGACCGCGACGGCAACACCGCCAAGCTCCGGATGAATCTGGCGGCGCCGGTGGCCGAGGCCCTCGCGGCACGGGGGATCGCCACCCTCCGCCACGACCGGCGCGGGAGCGGTGCCACCCCCGGCGACTGGCGGACCGCAGGTTTCACCGACAACCGCCGGGACGCCGCGGCGGCCGTGCGCGCCCTGGCGGACAGGGCCGACATCCGCGCGGACGCGATCGGCGTGATCGGCCACAGCGAGGGCGCCCTGCACGCCATGGCCCTGGGCTCCCGCACGGACGTCCGCGCGGTGGTGCTGCTGGCCGGCTTCGCCGGCCCGGGCGAGGAAGCCTTCCGCAAGCAGGGCCGCTCCATCGTGTCGAGCATGCCCGCCCCCGTCCGGCTGCTGCGCCGGCCGCTGGCGGGGCTGGGCAGCCACGTCCTCGCCCGGGTGAAGAGGACCCGTACGGATGTGGCACGCGTGGCCGGCAACAAGGTCAACGCCCGCTGGATGCGGGAGATGCTCGCCCACGACACCCGGGACGACCTCGCCGTCCTCGACGCCCCGGTCCTCGCCGTCACCGGCGACAAGGACCTCCAGGTCGACCCGGACGACCTGAAGGAGATCGCCCGGCTGGTCCCCGGCGGCGCTGAGACCCACCGTGCCGCCGGCCTCACCCACGTCCTGCGGCGCGACTCCGCCCGCCCTTCCCTGAGCCGCTACCGCCGCCTGCTGCGCCAACCGGTCGACCCCGAACTGCTCGGCCTGGTCACCGACTGGCTCGCCCGCCACCTGGACGCGGAGGCGCGCCGGACATCCGCCGGAAGCCGGCCCGCCGCCCGCTGACCTCCCTCTCGCGGGGGTGTGCCCGCCGGCCCCGCCCCGCCCGCTCACGACAGCTCACGCCCCCACCTCACGGAGAGCCTCCGCAACATGACGACCTCACACGACTCCGCGTCCCGCCCGCAGGGCTACCGGGGCGATCTGACCCTCTTCTTCTCCCTCGCCTTCGGTGTGAGCTGGGTGGCCTGGGCGACGGCCTGGGCACTCGGCGGGCCCGCGAACTCGCCCGCCGCCTCGGGCGTCCACCTCATCGGCGCCTTCGGCCCGCTGCTGGCCGCGCTCGTGCTCCGCATCCGCCGCGGCCGGCGCGGGGAGCCCGCCCCCGCCCAGGTGGTGCGCTTCGGGCGCGGCACGCTGCTGTGGGCGCCGCTGCTGCTGGTGCTCGCCTCGGCGACGGTCTGGGCGGGCGTTCTGCTCGCGCAGGCGGCAGGCGGTCCGGCGCTCAGCCTGGACGGCATCAAGGACACGGTGGGCGACGCCGGCGGCATCGTCGCGTTCGTCGCCATGATGCTGGTCGGCGGCCCGCTCGGGGAGGAGCCGGGCTGGCGCGGCACCGTCCACCCGCGGATGCGCGCCACGATGGGCCGCTTCCAGGCCGTGCTGGTGCTCGGCGTCGTCTGGTCCGTCTGGCACCTGCCGCTCTTCTTCCTGGAGGGCACCGTGCAGTACGAGCTGGGCCTGGCGACCGCGGGCGGCGTCCTCTTCGCCGTCAGCGTCGTGCCGATGGCGATGCTGATCGGGTACGCCTACGAGCGGGGCGGGATCGTCGCGGCGATCGCGGTCCATTTCGCCGGCAACACCACGATGGTGCTCCTCGGCGTCAAGGCCGCCGAGACGCTCGCCCTGCTGCTGGGCCTCCAGGCGCTCGTCGCCGTCCTGCTGCTGACCTTCGCCCCGCCGCGGGCGCTGCCCCGTACGCCGCGGGCCGGCGCCGTGGGCGCCGCGCCGGAACCGGCGGTACGCGTCTGAGGTCCGCACCCTCCGCGAGCGCGGTGCGGCGATGCCACCCGGCGTCGCCGCACCGCGCTCGTCGGCGTGCGGAAACCGCGGGCACGGTCGCAGTCGGCGCACCGGCCACCGGCCCGGGCCGACCGGGCAGGCCGGGCCGGGCGGGCAGGCCGGGCCGGGCGGCTAGCCGGCCGTCGCGGGCGCGGCGCTGTCCAGGAGGATCTGTGCCGCCGCCCGTGCGTGCCGTCCGTAGTCCGGGTCGCCCAGGACCATGGCGCGGCTGGCGGCACCGTCCGCGAGGGTGACGAGCTGTTCGGCGAGTGCGGCGGGCTCGCGGCAGCCCAGCTCCGTCACCAGTGCGGTCACCAGCCGCACCATCAGCAGTTTCTGTTCGCGGGCGTAGGTGTGGACGGCGCTGTCCGGGTCGGGGAACTCCGCGGCGGCGTCGATGAAGGGGCAGCCGCGGACCGGGGCCGCGTCCGCGGCGGGCAGGGCGAACAGCGCCAGGATGCGTTCTCTCGCCGGGATGTCCTCGCGCGTCAGCACGCTCTCCAGGGTGAGGCCGGTCGAGGCGAGGTCCTGCAGGTGGGCGATGACCAGGTCGCTCTTGGTCCGGAAGTGCGCGTAGAGGGTGCGCTTGGACACCGGTGCCTGCTCGGCGACCTGTTCCATGCCGGTCGCGTTGATCCCTTGCGTCGCGAAGAGGTGGGCGGCGGCGGCCAGGATGCGTTCGCGGCCTCCGCGTCCCTGTCGTCGGGGCGCCGTCGTCACCGTACTCATACCGCTAAGTATACGGGCTCGTTTACTTCCAGAGAGGCAGTCGGCTACAGTGGCATCGCAAGTAAACGCATCCGTTTACCTAAGCCACCCCCTACCCGAGGAGAGTTCCATGAGCGAGCCGATGATCACCGAGCTGAGCGACTACGCGGAGAAGCTGATCCGCGGTCGCCACGCGACCCGCGCCTTCCGCCCCGAGCCCGTACCCGAGGACACGCTGCGCGCGATCTTCTCGCTCGCCGGCGCGGCGCCGTCCAACTCCAACGCGCAGCCGTGGCGGATCGAGGTGGCAAGCGGCGCGAAGCGCGACCGGCTGGCGCGCGCCCTGCAGGCGGCCCACGCCGAGCGGCACCTCTCGGTCGACTTCCCGTACTCCGAGGACATGTACACCACCCTCCACCAGGACCGGCGGGCGGCGTTCGGCGCCGAGCTGTACGGAGCGCTGGGCATCGGCTTCGAGGACCACGCGGCCCGCGCGGCCTACGACGCGGAGAGCCTGGGCTTCTACGGGGCGCCGCACGCCGCGTTCCTGTTCGTCACCGGTGACGGCGGTCCGCGGCTGGCCGCCGATGTCGGCGCCTACATGCAGACGCTGCTGCTGGCCATGACCGCGTACGGCGTGGCCAGCTGCCCGCAGGGCCTGCTGAGCTTCTACGCCGACACCGTCCGGGACGAACTGGGCGTCGACGAGGGGAAGTTGCTCGTCGGAATTTCCTTCGGTTACGCCGACGAGAGCGCGCCGGTGAACCGGATCACGACCGAGCGTGCCGCACTGGAGGAGACCACCAGTTTCCACGGCTGACCGGCACCGCGGCCCGTCCGGCCCCTCCGGCCTCCCGGCGGGGCCCGGTGTGGCCCAGATCAACCGGAACCATCCGTTCCGCGGCATGGCACACCCATGCTACTAATGGTCTACACCACTAAGTGGACTAGACCACCATCGGGTCCCTCACCCCACGGGACCCGCTTTCACCTGGAACGGAAACACGCCATGAGCACGGACACCGCTGCGCCCGCGAAGAAGCGGGGTTCCGGCCTGTTCCAAGGGCTGCAGAAGGTCGGCCGCAGCCTCCAGCTGCCCATCGCCGTCCTGCCCGCCGCCGGTATCCTCAACCGGCTCGGCCAGCCCGACGTCTTCGGCGACAAGGGCCTCAAGTGGCACGACGTGGCCGCGGCGTTCTCCGGGGCCGGCGGCGCCATCTTCGACAACCTGCCCCTGCTGTTCTGCATCGGCGTCGCCATCGGTTTCGCCAAGAAGTCGGACGGCTCCACCGCACTCGCCGCACTGGTCGGCTTCCTCGTCTACAAGAACGTCCTGGAGGCGTTCCCCGTCCACGAGGCGGTCGTCAAGGCCGGTGAGGACACCCCCGCGGTCTACAACGACCCCGGGGTGCTCGGCGGCGTACTGATGGGCCTGATATCCGCCGTGGTCTGGCAGCGCTTCCACAAGACGAAGCTCGTGGACTGGCTCGGCTTCTTCAACGGCCGCCGCCTGGTGCCCATCCTGATGGCCTTCATCGGTCTGGCAGTCGGTGTGGTCTTCACCCTGATCTGGGGCCCCATCGGGGACGCGATCACCGCGTTCGGCGAATGGATGACGGGGCTGGGCGCCACCGGCGCGGGCATCTTCGGGCTGATCAACCGCGCGCTGATCCCGGTCGGCATGCACCAGTTCCTCAACACGGTCGCCTGGTTCCAGCTGGGTGACTACAAGAACGCCGCGGGCGACGTCGTGCACGGCGACATCGCGCGGTTCTTCGCGGGCGACCCCTCCGCCGGCCAGTTCATGACCGGTTTCTTCCCGATCATGATGTTCGGCCTGCCGGCCGCCGCCATCGCCATCGCCCACTGCGCCAAACCGCACCGCCGCAAGGCGGTCATGGGGATGATGGTCTCGCTGGCGCTGACCTCGTTCGTGACCGGCATCACCGAACCGATCGAGTTCACCTTCATGTTCATCGCGCCGGTCCTCTACGTGGTCCACGCCATTCTGACGGCCGTCTCGATGGCGGTGACCTGGATGTTCGGCGTCCACGACGGATTCAGCTTCTCCGCCGGATTCATCGACTACGCCATCAACTGGAGCCTGGCGAGCAAACCGTGGCTGATCATCCCGATCGGACTGTGCTTCGCCGTGGTCTACTACGCCCTCTTCCGCTTCCTGATCGTGAAGCTGGACATCAAGACCCCCGGCCGCGAGCCGGACGAAGAGGTCGAGGACCTCACCAAGTGAGCCGGCGGACGGGCCGTACCGCACACGCGGTGCGGCCCGTCGCCGTGTCGGGCCCGGCATGCCTCACAGTTCGTAGACGGCACCAGGCCGGGCCAGTTCCACCGGCCCGTCGAAGACGGCCTTGGCGTCCCGCAGGTTGATCTGCGCGTCCGTCCACGGCGGCACATGGGTGAGCACCAGCCGCGAGACCCCGGCCCGCGCGGCGGTCTCCCCGGCCTCCCGGCCGTTCAGGTGCAGCCCGGGGATCTGCTCCTTGCCGTCCGTGAAGGACGCCTCGCACAGGAAGAGGTCGGCGTCCCGGGCGGCCAGCTCCAGCGCGGGGCACGGCCCGGTGTCCCCGGAGTAGGTGAGCACCTTGCCGCTGGGCACGTGCTCGACGCGGAACGCGTACGCCTCGACGGGGTGGTCGACCAGCTCGGTGCCGACCCGGAACGGGCCCGCCTCGAAGCCGCCGCGCGGCGCCAGGCTGTGGAAGGTGAAGACCTCGCTCATGGACGACTCGGACGGGGTGTCCGCGTAGGCGGTGGTCAGCCGCTGCTCGGTGCCGGGCGGACCGTGCACCGGGATGGGGGCGCAACGGCCGCCGTCGTGACGGTAGTAGCGGGCGACGAAGTACCCGCACATGTCGATGCAGTGGTCCGCGTGCAGATGGCTGAGCGCGATGGCGTCCAGGTCGTAGAGGCCGCAGTGCCGCTGGAGTTCCCCGAGCGCGCCGTTGCCCATGTCGAGCAGCAACCGGAAGCCGTCGGCCTCGACGAGATAGCTCGAACAGGCCGACTCCGTGGACGGAAACGACCCGGAACAGCCGACGACGGTGAGCTTCATGGAGAGGGAACCTCCGTGGGCGGCATGCGGGACGGTCCCCATGTCGTGGACGAGGGGACTTACGAGCGTAAGCCGCACGGGTCCCGGTGGGTCCTCGCTGAGGCGTCGGTGTGGGCGGAATCACCAGCCCGGGGTAGCGTCGTTCCCCGGCGGCTCACCGCACAAACGCCCGGCGACGGCATGGAGGCGAACGGAGTGGACACCTTCTGGTGGCTGGCCCTCGGCCTCGTGATGCTGCTCGCCTTCGTCGCCGCCCTCGTCGACGGACGCGGCCGGCTGGGTCCCGGCGGCCGGGGCGCGGCCCGCGCCGCGCGCGCCGTCGGCCGGGACGGTGTGCCCGCCCCGCGGCCCGGCGAGATCTGGCGCACGGCCCTGCCCGACGGCACCGACGCGCTCTTCCTCGTCCTGGCCGTACGCACCGACGGTGTCCGGCTCGCCCCGCTGACCCGCAGCCCGTCCCCGGTGACCGTGCTGCCGGCCGGCTCCGGGAGCGGACCCGTCTACCTGGAGCCGGGCCCGGTCGCCGAGGCGGGACTGGCCAGGCTGCGGGAGCGGTGCGGCGAGGTGGACGCCGCCACCTGGGAGCGGGTCCGGCACCTGGCCGGATGACCCGCCCCCCGCTCCCGGCCGTCCCGAAGGGCGCGGCCGGCTACGCCCACAGCTGGCCCTGCACGGCGGCCACGGCCTCGTCGTCGGACGCGGCCGTGTACAGCCCCGTGGACAGGTACTTCCAGCCGCCGTCGGCGACGATGAAGACGATGTCCGCGCTCTCGCCCGCGCGCTGCGCCTTGCGGCCGACCCCGATCGCCGCGTGCAGCGCGGCACCGGTGGAGACCCCCGCGAAGATGCCTTCCTGTGCGAGGAGTTCCCGGGTGCGGCGCACCGCGTCCTCGGAGCCGACCGAGAAGCGGGTGGTGAGCACGGACTCGTCGTACAGCTCGGGAACGAACCCCTCGTCCAGGTTGCGCAGCCCGTAGACGAGATCGTCGTAGCGCGGCTCCGCGGCGACGATCCGGATGCCGGGCCGCTGCTCGCGCAGATAGCGGCCGGCCCCCATCAGGGTGCCGGTGGTGCCCAGTCCTGCGACGAAGTGGGTGACCGACGGCAGGTCGGCGAGGATCTCGGGGCCCGTCGTGGCGTAGTGGGCGCCCGCGTTGTCCGGGTTGCCGTACTGGTAGAGCATCACCCAGTCCGGGTGCTCGGCCGCCAGCTCCTTGGCCACCCGCACCGCGGTGTTGGACCCGCCCGCCGCGGGCGACGAGACGATCTCGGCCCCCCACATGGCCAGCAGCTGGCGGCGCTCCTCACTGGTGTTCTCCGGCATCACGCACACGATGCGGTAGCCCTTGAGGCGGGCCGCCATGGCCAGCGAGATGCCGGTGTTGCCGGACGTGGGCTCCAGGATGGTGCAGCCCGGCTGCAACCGCCCGTCCTTCTCGGCCTGTTCGACCATGTGCAGGGCCGGGCGGTCCTTGACGGAACCGGTGGGGTTGCGGTCCTCCAGCTTCGCCCAGATCCGGACGTCCTCGGAGGGCGAGAGCCTGGGCAGCCGTACGAGCGGGGTGTTGCCGACGGCGCCGAGCGGGGAGTCGTAGCGCATCGGTCAGCGCATTCCGCCCGCGACCGCCGGCAGGATGGTCACGCTGTCGCCGTCGCTGACCTTGGTGGAGATGCCGTCGAGGAAGCGGACGTCCTCGTCGTTGAGGTAGACGTTCACGAAGCGGCGCAGCTCACCGCCGTCCACCAGCCGCTCCTGGATGCCGTTGTGCCGGCTCTCCAGGTCGGCGAAGAGCTCACCGATGGTGGCGCCCGTGCCCTCGACCGCCTTCTGGCCGTCGGTGTAGGTGCGGAGGATGGTCGGAATGCGGACCTCGATGGCCATGAGAGTGCTCCTGTCGGAGAGGGAGAGTGGCTGTGCGTGGGCAGGCGGCGGGGCCGGGGCCCCGGGCCGGCCGGGGCGCGGCGGGGACGGGCGCCGCGCGGGCGCGCGCGTCAGGCCGGCCGACAGATCGCGCTGGCGAGGCGGCACAGATCGACGTGCAGGCGCCCCACGAGCAGCATGCCCGGGGTTTTGTCGAAAGCGCTCACGTCGTGGACAACCATGGGCTCATCGTAACGATTCCCGGACAGGGAATCGGATCGCAGTTTCATGATGCGGACGATTCCGTCTCACGAACGCCGGTCAGTAGCTCTCTACGATCTTCACTTCCTCCTCGGTGACCTCACCGTCCACGATCCGGAACGAACGGAAGGAGAAGGGGCCTTCGTCGTTGCCGCACTCGGCGGTGGAGACGAGGACGTAGTGGGCGCCCGGCTCGTTGGCGTAGGTGACGTCGGTGCGCGAGGGGTACGCCTCGGTGGCGGTGTGCGAGTGGTAGATCACCACGGGTTCCTCGTCGCGGTCGTCCATCTCGCGGTAGAGCTTGAGCAGATCGGCCGAGTCGAACTCGTAGAACGTGGGCGAGCGTGCCGCGTTCAGCATCGGGATGAACCGCTCCGGGCGGCCCGTGCCGGCCGGTCCGGCGATCACTCCGCACGCCTCGTCGGGGTGGTCGGCCCGGGCGTGGGCGACGATCCGGTCGTGCAGCTCTCGTGTGATGGTCAGCATGGGGGCAAGGATAAGCACGCGTCCCGCGACCGCCTCGGGGTGAGGCGGCACGCGGGACGCGTGCGGAAGCGGGAGCCGGCGGGGCCCGGCGGGCCCGTCAGGGCTGTTCGGGCTGCTTCACCGGGGCCGCGGCGGGCGTCGGCCGGGCGAAGACGTCGGGAGTGCGGGCCTTGACCACGAAGTAGGCCACGGTCAGCAGCACCGCCCAGATCGGCGCCGCGTACAGCGAGACCCGGGCGTCCTTGTCGAAGCCCATCAGCACGATCACCAGGAAGATGAACGCCAGCGCCACGATCCCGGTGTACGGCGCCCCCGGCATCCGGAAGTCGGACCTGGGCAGCTCGCCCCGGTCGGCCTTGGCGCGGTAGCGCAGGTGGGAGAAGAGGATCATGATCCACGCCCACATGCCGGAGATCGTCGCGAAGGAGACGACGTAGTCGAACGCCTTCGACGGCCACTCGTAGTTGATCCATACACCGATCATCATGAGCGCGGCCGAGACGGTGGTGCCTATGAACGGCAGGCCCGTCCTGGACAGCCTCGTGAAGAACTTCGGCCCCTGCCCGTTGAGCGCCAGGTCGCGGAGCATCCGGCCGGTGGAGTACATGCCGGAGTTGCAGGAGGAGAGCGCCGCGGTCAGCACCACGAAGTTGACGATGCCGGCGCCGGCCGGCAGGCCGATCTTCTGGAAGGCGGCGACGAACGGGCTGGTGCCCGGCTCGAACGCGGTCCACGAGACCACGGAGAGGATGACGATCAGCGAACCGATGTAGAAGAGCGCGATACGCCACGGCACCGTCTTGATCGCCCGCGGCAGCGCCTTCTCCGGGTTGGTCGCCTCGCCCGCCGTGACACCGACCAGCTCGACGGCCAGGAAGGAGAACATCACGATCTGGAGCGTCATCAGCGTGCCGCCGATGCCCTTGGGGAAGATCCCGTCGTGCTGGTAGAGGTTGGCGAACGACGCCGTGTCACCGGCCTGCGAGAAGCCGAGCGTGACCACGCCCAGACCGATCAGGATCATGCCGATGATCGCGGTGACCTTGACCATCGAGAACCAGAACTCCAGCTCGCCGAAGAGCTTCACGGAGATCAGGTTGATGAAATAGAGGGCGACGGTGAACACCAGCGCGGAGATCCACGGCTGGATGTCCCACCAGTAGTTCACATACGTGGCCGCCGCCGTGACTTCGGTGATGCCGGTGACGACCCAGAAGAGCCAGTACGTCCAGCCGGTCACGAATCCCCAGTAGGGGCCGAGCAGCTCGCGCGCGTACTCGGAGAACGAGCCCGAGACCGGGCGGTACATCAGCAGCTCGCCCAGTGCACGCATGATCAGGTAGATGACGGCGCCCGCGACGAGGTACGCCAGGATGATGCTGGGTCCGGCTTTGTAGATGGACTTGCCCGCGCCGAGGAAGAGTCCCGTCCCGATGGCACCGCCGATGGCGATCATCTGGATCTGCCGGCCACCGAGCCCCCGCTGATAGCCCTCGGACGAGGTGTCGCCCTGGACCGCGCCCTGAGCACCGGCCTCGCTGTTCTCTCCCCGTACACCGGGAACACGGTCCGGAGCCGGACCGTGGTCTTCGACCTCGGAGGTCATGTGGTGCGCCTTTCTCCATTACCGATCCGGTCTGCCCGGATCGGGTTCCGATCCCCCCGGATGGAGTTGTGCGTGCCGGCGGTCGGCCGACGGTGCGCCGCGGTCGGGGCAGGGGTGGCGCCCACAAGACAGCGGATCGTGCAGGTGTACCACGGAGGACTGTCCACGACGAGTGGTACAGACCACGGATAGAAGGGGCAGAGAGGGACATCACACGCGGAAAATCGACCGCCGTGACCTGTTCGTTAACCGGTCTTTGCTTCCCGTTTAAAGAACACCCATAAGGCGCAGACCGGTATTCAGTGGGGCATCTTCATTCCGGATTTTTCCGTTCCGGCGCTTCCCGCTCCGGCTCTTCCTCGTCCGCCTCCTTTCCCGTCCTCTTTCCCGTCTTCCTTCTCGATCTTCCTTCTCGATCTTCCTTCCCGGTCTTCCTTCTCCGTCTTCTCGTCGGATCCCTCGTCGCGCCGCCCGGGCCGGGCCGGCACCGTCCTTCAGGGCGTCATCGTCTCGACCAGCGTCTCCTGGAGCCCGCCCAGCCACAGATACGCCATCACCAGCGGCTTGCGCGCGTCCGAGTCCGGCAGCGAGTACAGCTCGTCGTCGTCCTCGGTCACCTCCAGCCGGGTGCCGATGGCCAGCCGCAGATCGTTGAGCGCGCCCAGCCACTGCTTGCACTCCTCGGGCCGCAGGGTGAGCACCGCGCCGCGCTCCCCCGGCGTGAGCGAGTCCAGTGCCCGCACCACCGCCAGGCCGTCCTCCCGCTTGCGGGCCCGCAGATCGTTCTCCGTGTAGCGGCGGAACTCCGCGGAGGCCGCCCGGTCCCGCTTCCTGCGCGCCTCCTCGTCGCTGCCCGGCTCCGCGCCCTCGTCCGGCCGCGCGGCCGGCCCCGGGCCGTAGGCGTCCGGGAAGAACCGGGCCAGCACCGGGTCGGAGGGCGGCTCGCTGGGGCCGTCGGAGAACGGCGGCCAGGACACCCCCTCGATGCCCGCCAGTTCGTCGTCCGTACTGCCCACCGCGCCCTCGCCGGGCGGCGTCTCCGGGTGCGACCCGCCGGCGGCGGGCTCGGTGCCCGGGCCGATCAGCTCCAGCAACTGCACCGCGAGGCTGCGCAGGATGGAGATTTCCACCTCGTCCAGGGCGATGGCCGCGCCGCCGCCGTCGGCCGGCTCGAAATAGCCCGCCATCAGCGGTCCTGGGTGAGCGTCGCCCACAGGCCGTAGCCGTGCATGGCCTGCACATCGCGCTCCATCTCCTCGCGGGTACCGCTGGAGACGATGGCACGCCCCTTGTGATGCACGTCGAGCATCAACTTCTTCGCCTTCTCCTTCGAATAACCGAAGTACGCCTGGAACACATACGTCACATAGCTCATGAGATTGACCGGGTCGTTGTGCACGACGGTCACCCAGGGCACATCCGGCTCCGGAACCTCGACGGGCTCCCCGGTGGTCTCCGGGCGCTCGATCTCCATTGGGGTGGCGACACTCACATTCCCCATGCTGCCACCCGGTGCCCCGGGCCGCCCAAACAGCGGTCCGGAGGACCGTATATCGTCAGGCTGACGAGATCCGGGGTACGCTCACAGCGACAGACTCGAACACACGAGGTGACACAGCAGTGCTGGAATCCCCCGGGGCACAGACCCCGCACGAGAACCGGCAGGAACACGCCCGGCGGATGGAGACCGGGCTGCCGGTGTCCGTGCCCTCTACTGCGCTCTTCACCGACCAGTACGAGCTGACGATGCTCCAGGCCGCGCTGCGCGCCGGGACCGCCGAGCGCCGCTCCGTCTTCGAGGTCTTCACCCGCAGACTGCCCGAGGGCCGCCGCTACGGCGTCGTCGCCGGCACCGGACGCGTCCTGGACGCGGTGGAGAACTTCCGCTTCGACGACCAGCTGCTCGCCTTCCTGCGCGACACCCGTGTGGTGGACGAGCCCACCCTGGAATGGCTGGCCGGCTACCGCTTCCGCGGCGACATCCTCGGCTACCCCGAGGGCGAGGTCTACTTCCCCGGCTCCCCCCTGCTGCGCGTCGAGGGCACCTTCGCCGAGTGCGTGCTGCTGGAGACCGTGATCCTCTCCATCCTCAACCACGACTCCGCCGTGGCCGCCGCCGCCTCCCGGATGGCCGTCGCCGCCGGCGGGCGCCCGCTGATCGAGATGGGCGCCCGGCGCACCCACGAACTCGGCGCCGTCGCCGCCGCCCGCGCCGCCTACGTCGGCGGCTTCGACACCACCTCCGACCTGGCCGCCGGCTTCCGCTACGGCATCCCCACCGTCGGCACCAGCGCGCACGCCTTCACCCTGCTGCACGACACCGAGCGGGACGCCTTCCAGGCCCAGGTCGACTCCCTGGGCCGCGGCACCACCCTGCTCGTGGACACCTACGACGTCGCCGAGGCCGTCCGCACCGCCGTCGAGGTGGCCGGACCCGAGCTGGGCGCCGTCCGCATCGACTCCGGCGACCTGCTCCTGGTCGCCCACCGGGTCCGCCAGCAACTGGACGAGCTGGGCGCCACCGACACCAGGATCGTGGTCACCAGCGATCTGGACGAGTACGCCATCGCCTCCCTGGCCGCCGCGCCAGTGGACGCCTACGGCGTCGGCACCCAGCTGGTGACCGGCAGCGGCCACCCCACCGCCTCGATGGTCTACAAACTGGTCGCCCGCGCCGACTCGGATGCCCCCGACGCGCCGCTGCGCCCCGTGGCCAAGCGCTCGCTGGGCGGGAAGACCTCCATCGGCGGCGCCAAATGGGCCGCCCGCCCGCTGGACGCCGAGGGCGTCGCCGAGGCGGAGATCGTCGGCAGCGGCCCCGTGCCCGGGGAACTGGCCGACCACCTGCTCCAGGTCAAGCTCGTGGAGGGCGGCACCGTCGTCGGCCGCGAACCGCTGCAGGCCGCGCGCGAGCGGCACCGTGCCGCCGTCGCCCGGCTGCCGATGTCCGCCATGCAGCTCTCCCGCGGCGAGCCCGTACTCCCCGTCGAGCACCGGTGAACCGGCCGCGCCCCGGCGTCCGGCCGCGCGCCGCACGGCCGAATGCCGGGGCGGCCCGCGCACTGCCGTGCGACGCCGGGAGTGTCTAGTCTCGGAAGTGACGGGCAGCGGCCCGAGGAGAACCACGGACGCGGCCCGGGTACGCCCGGGGCACGCCCGGGGCCGGTCATCCGGCCCCGCCCCACCACTCGACCCACCAGCCGAAAGGTGTGCACCATGCACCGGGCACTGATCGTCGTGGACGTCCAGAACGACTTCTGCGAGGGCGGCAGTCTCGCCGTCGCGGGCGGCGCGGACGTCGCCGCCGCCATCACCGACCTGGTCGGGGACGCCTCCGCCGGCTACCGCCACGTCGTCGCCACCCGCGACACGCACATCGACCCGGGGGAGCACTTCTCCGACACCCCCGACTTCGTCCGCTCCTGGCCGCCGCACTGCGTGGCCGGCACCGAGGGCGTGGGCTTCCACCCCAACTTCAGCCCCGCCGTCGCCTCCGGCTCCATCGAGGCGGTCTTCGACAAGGGCGCGCACACGGCCGCCTACAGCGGCTTCGAGGGCGTCGACGAGAACGGGGTCGGTCTCGCCGACTGGCTGCGGGCCAAGGACGTCACCGAGGTCGACGTCGTCGGCATCGCCACCGACCACTGTGTGCGCGAGACGGCACTGGACGCCGCCCGCGAGGGCTTCCGCACCCAGGTGCTCCTCGACCTGACGGCCGGCGTCGCCCCGAAGACGGTGGAGCGGGCCCTGGAGGAGCTGCGCGAGGCGGGCGTGCACCTCAGCGGCAAACCGGTGGTCGCCTCCGCGTAGGAGGAACCGAGGACGCGGCCTGCGCGCAGGCACCATGACGCTGCCTCCATGCGGGAGGCACACGGGGGAGGCACCAGCACGCAGCCGCCGCGCGGGACCGAGGACACGGCCTGCGCGCAGGCGGCGCCGAGGACGAGCGGCCTCCGCAGGGGACGAACGCACCACGGCGTGCCGTCTCAGCGGAGGAGGGCGGACGCACGCGGTCCCGTGGGGCCGTCACGGGGTGTGCCGTGGCGGGCCCACGGGACCGCGCCGTTCCAGGGGCACCGCGCGCCCGGGGCTCAGGCCGGGGTGGCCCTCAGCAGGGCGGCGATGGGGCGCCAGGAGCTGTGTGCGTCGTCGGGCACCGTGCGCCAGACCAGGCCCTCGGGGTGGTGCAGCACCGCCGTCACCTCGTCGGCCGTGGGCGGCTCCGCGTTCCCGCGCAGGTAGACGGCGCGCAGGCCGAGGTTGCGCAGCCGGGTCAAGGCGCGGGCCCGGTTCCCGGCGTGCACCAGCACTCTGACCCGGCGCTCCTCGCCGGGTCTGCGTGCGGTCGCCTCACGCACCGTATGCGGTTCGTCGGCGAACGCCGACCAGCGGCGGGCGGCCGGCAGCAGTCCGCCACGGCGGGCTGGGCCGCCGCTGCCCCGGTCCCGCGGGGCCGCGGCCCCGGTCGCCGCGGCGTTCGGATCGCGCGGCACCGGAAGTGTCAGCGCGACGATCACGCTGCCGTCGGGCAGCCTGACGAATCCGCCAACTGACATGATCACCATCTCCCCCGTGAGACTCGTTCGGGTGGGTCGTGCGGGACCGCCGAGGAGGCGGTCCCACGTGGCATCTAAACGCGATCGAGCGCCGATCGCCAGGGGGTAACGGATGATCATGTTTTGACCTGCAACGATGCAAACAAATTCATTCCTGGGTTGCACGCTCGTCGATCACCAGTTCCCGCACCCTGCGTCATCGACCTTCACCTTCTCTTCACACTGGGTGATTACCGGGACGGTATGCCCCTTTTCTACGGATTGGCGCCTTTTACCAGCGGTGGTTGAACCCCGGACCACCACCCGCCCCGCCATTGGTCCGGACCGCTGGCGCTCGCCACCCCGGACCACCCGAACCACCGAAACGGAAGAGTCGACTCCTCGTCAGATCGCGGCTGCGAACATCCGCGAAGGGCGTTGCCGCCTGCTGTGCACCACCCCGCGCGCGGCCGGCGGCGCCGCGTCCCGCACCCGTCGCACAACAGCCCCCGCCCGTCCGCCAGTTGGGACGCGGCGGAACCCGTGCGTCCGTGCGCCCCCCGTGCAACAGGGGCGTGGGTCACCTCACGCTTGGGCCGCTTTCCGCCAGGGCATTCCGGACCGTAGAGTCGTTCGACGGGGCCCCTCGCACCGGGGCAACCGCCAGCGCGCAACGACCCGTTCACGTCCACACCGTTCCCACACCCCCGAGGACGGATCCGCCATGCCGCGTCCGAGCCCCGCCCAACTCGCCTACGGTTCGGTCACCGTCGTCTGCTCCACGCTCGCCATGCTGCTGCTGTCCCAGACCCGTTCCGGCGGTTGGATCGTCGTGATCGTCTGCACGGCGCTCGCGCTCGGCCTGTTCGTGGCCGTCACCGCCCCCACGGCGCACGCGAACCTCCGGCGGCGCAGGGCCGCAGGCACCGCCGCCCGGGCCGCAAGCGGGGCGGCGAGCCCCTCCCCCGCCCGGGCCGAGGCCCTCCCCCGGCACACCGCCGCCCCGTCGGCGACCCCCGCGGGCATGGCGTCCCGCCGCTGAGAGCCACCGTTCAGGCTTTCGGCCGGGCCGCCGGACAAGCGGCCGGACGAACATCGCCCGGTCAGTCCGCGGCGACCACCACCGTGCGGGCCGCCTTGTCGTGCACGCACTGCTGGTACGGCTTGTCCCAGGTGCAGAACAGCACGTTCACCAGCCAGAAGAGCGAACCGATGCACGGCACGAGCGGGGGGATCTGGTAGACGGCGGCCCGCAGCCAGCCGGGTGAGCCCGCCGGGACGGCACCGTTCTGGAGCATCGCCACCCGGATGCGCATCAGTTTCTTGCCGACCGTCTGCCCCGACGTGGTCAGCATCAGCCCCTCGTAGACGAGATAGACAAGCGTGTACGCCAACTGCGGCCAGTAGCCGACGCTGTTGTAACCGGCGGCCCGGTCGCCGTAGTCGAAGCCGCCCTCCACCAGTCCGGTGATGACACCCACCGGGATGCCGATCAGCAGCGCGTCGATGATCCGGGCCAGCAGGCGTTTGCCGCGCGACGCCAGCGGCGGCATCCCCGCCAGCGGATCGGTCGCTCCCGCCGCCCCGCCGTACGGGTTGTCGTACGGGCTCCCGTAACCCCCTCCGCCCGGCCCGCCGCCGTAACCACCGCCCCCCGGAGGCGGTGGCGGACTGCCGTACGGCGCACCCGAGCCGCCAGGAGGCGGCGGCGGACTCCCGTACGGCTCGCCGGGGCCGCCCGGAGGCGGCTGCTCCCCCCGTGGCGGCGGCTGTCCCGGCTGCTGCGGCTTCCGGAACGGGTCGTTCTCCGGCTGCTCCGTGCTCATGGCCCGAGTGCACAGCGCCCGCGCGTCCGCCGCATCCGCAGGCGGGCCGTTCGGGGGAGCGCCGCACACCCGGGCCGACGGGCTACAACCGCAGTTCGCCGGCGTCCGGGCCGCCCTTGGCCACGAACGTTCCCGCCACCTTGTCGTGCCAGCACTGCCGCCACGGGCGGTCGACGAAGCACCACAGCAGATTGACGACGCCGACCACCAGTACGCCCAGCACCCCGTAGACCAGCCAGCGCAGCAGGGACTTGGTGAAGGCGGGCTTCTCGTGGCCCTCGATGTTGACCACCGAGACGCCGAACAGCTTCTTGCCCAGCGTGCGGCCCCAACGGGCCGTCGGCCACACCTCGTAGAGCAGCCCGAACACCAGCAGGACGCCCAGCACCAGCGCCAGATAGCCGCCCGTCGTGCCGTCGATCAGCCACACCCGCTGGGTGACGCCCGCCTGTTCGACGGCGTCCACCTTGGCCTCGATGTGGTCGACCGTCTTGCCGACGAACGGCACCGCGGCGCCCGCGCCCACCGCCAGGGTGAGCACCAGATCGACCAGCCGCGCGCCGAACCGCCTGCCCAGTCCCGCCGGGCGTGCCTCCCGCGCCGCGACCCGGGCGAACGGGTCGTCCACAGGGGGCCGCCACGGCGTCACGGCGTCGGGACCGCCCGACTGCGGCGCCGCGGGCAGGCCCGCCGCGGGCGGCTGCGACCAGGAGGGCGCGGCGGCGCCCTGCGCCTCACCGGCCGGGGCCGGCCCGCCCGCCACGGGAGCCGGCACGGCGGCGGCCGGGGCGGCGGCACCGGCGGCCGGGGCGGCGGCACCGGCGGCCGGGGCGGCGGCCGACGCGGCGGAGGGGACGGCGGACGGAGCGGCAGCCGGTACGGCGCCGGCCGCCCGGTCCGCCACGCCCGGCGCGGCTGCCTCGTGCACTCCTGGGGCGCCGCCGAACGGCACGGTCCCGCCCGCGGCGGCCGGCCCCGGCTGTCCCGGCACCCCGGCGCCCGGTCCGTCACCGGAGGCACCGGTCCGCGGGCCCGGCGCGGGTACGCCTTCGGCCTCGGGCTGCCGCGCCGGTGCCCCCGCCTCGGGACTGCGGCCGGCCGACGCGTCGGGCGCGGCCCCCGATCCGGCGGGCCTGCCCGGCACCCACGGCGCCGGCTGCGCGGCCCGGCCCGGTGTCCCCGCTTCGGCGCCGGGTCCGGTCCGCACCGTCACCGCGCCGCCGCGGTCGCCCGCCGGGTGCTGTCCTGATCCGGGCGGGCCCTGCGCGGGCACGGCCGGCTCGTCCGGCCCGGCGGCCTGCGCTGCCGGCCCGCCGGCGGCCTGACCCGTACGGACCTGGGGGCGCCCCGGCGAGGCCGGACCGGCCTGCGCGGCGGGCTCCGGACGGGCGAACCGTCCCTGCTCCGGTCCCGGGGTGCCGGCCCCGGCCGGTGCGGTGGCCGCCGCGCCCGGCTCCCGGCTCGGCGCGGGCGGCTGCCGGTCCCCGGTGTCCTGGCCGGTGCCCGCGGGCCGGGGGTCGCCCTGTGCGGCACCGACGGCGTGCGGCTGGGCGGGGACCGTCTTGATGCTGTCCGGCCGGTCCGGGCCCGCCTGTCCCGGCACCGGCCCGGCCTGTGCCTCCGCGCTCCCGGCGTGCGGGGCGCCGGAACGGCGCAGGCCGACCGTGTGCTCCCGGCCGCCCTGGGCCGCCGGGGGTTCGGCAGTGGCCGCACCGCGCCCGTCCGGGCCGCCGGCGGGTGCGGCACCGCCCCAGCCGCCGCGCGGGTCGGCGGCGGCCGGCGGGCCGAAGCCCTGCCTGCGGGGTTCCGTCCCGCTGTCGCTCTCCTCGTCGAGGAAGACCGGACCGGTCTCCTCGGACGCCGGCCGGCGGGGTGCGACGGGCGGGCCCGCCGGTCCGTCCTGCCGGGGTGCCGGAGGCGGCGCGGGCGCGGCGGCCGGCGAGGAGGCCACCGGGGGCGGTGCGGGCATGGGCTCGCCCTCGCGCGGTTCGGGACGGCTGGTGCCCGGAACCCAGGACGAACCGTTCCAGTAGCGGATGTACCCGGGGATGGACGGATCCGGGTAGTACCCCGCACGGGGTACCTCACCATGAGTACCGGAGGGCCCCACTGCCTCCAACTCCCCTCACGTACGACACACATGACCGGTGTGCGGCGGGCGCCGTGTGGCGGGCCGCCGCCGGCGGGGTGGCGGGAACCTCCGCCAGTCCAAGGAGGACAGTAACGAAGATGACCGCGCCGTAAGGAGACAGACGGGTGGGAAGTCCGCCTTCGAGCGATCCGGCGGCGGTGCGCGGACCCGCTCCGGCCCTCCGGTGCCGCGCTGCCGCCGGGCGTGTCGGGCGCGTCGGGAATCCGCCGGAAAAATTCCGCGAACCCGTGTAACGAACCGCGTGCTGCGGCCTCTAACGTGTGCGGGCCTCTCGCAGCGGCCCGCACCGCGACAGAGGGAAAGGGCGCAGGGTATGCACACCGTCGTCGAACGCGAACTGGAGATGAGGCTCGTCCTTGCACCTGAGCACAGCGTGGCCGTACCGGCCCGGCTCAGCTACCGCACGGACGACCCGTACGCCGTGCACGTGACCTTCCACATCACCTCCGAGACCCCCGTCCACTGGACGTTCGCCCGGGAGTTGCTGATGGAAGGGGTGACACAGCCGTGCGGGGACGGCGATGTGCGGGTGTGGCCGACGCGCGTCGGGACGCGGAAGGTCGTGTGCATGGCGCTCAGTTCGCCCCATGGGGACGCGCTGCTGGAGGCCGACTCGCCGCTGCTGACGGCGTGGCTCGACCGCACACTTCGGGTGGTGCCACCGGGCGAGGAGGCGGAGGCGATGAGTCTGGACGCGCAGTTGAGCGCGCTGCTTCAGCAGTGACCGTCCTGGGCACCGGCACCCGGGCGGCTCCGATTCCCCTCGTTCGGGTGACCGGTCAGGCGGCCGGTACGGCGCTGCTCTCCCGGGCGAACACGGCGGCGGTGTGGACGGCGCGGCCGGAGCGCCGCCCACCGGGAGCGAGCCGCCCGGCGGCGGCCCGGACCCCGGCGGACGGCGGGCCCCGCCGTCCGCCGGGGCGGAGACCGTCCGTCCGGCGGGCGCGCAGGGCCGTTCCCTCAGAAGACCTTGCCGGGGTTGAGGATGCCGTGCGGGTCGAAGACCTGCTTGATGCCGCGGTGCAACTCCAGGCTCACGGGGCCCAGTTCCTCGGCCAGCCAGCTCTTCTTGAGCAGCCCCACACCGTGCTCGCCGGTGATGGTGCCGCCCAGTTCGAGTCCCAGTTTCATGATCTCGTCGAAGGAGAGCCGTGCCCGGCGGGCCTCGTCCTCGTCGGAGGGGTCGAAGCAGACGGTCGGATGGGTGTTGCCGTCGCCCGCGTGCGCACACACCCCGATGGTCAGCCCGTGCCGTTCCGCGATCTGCGCCGTCCCCTTGAGCAGCTCGGCCAGCCGGGTGCGCGGCACGCACACGTCGTCGATCATCGAGGTGCCCTTGACCGCCTCCAGCGCGGTCAGCGCCGTCCGCCGCGCCGCGAGCAGCATCTCGGACTCGGCGGCGTCCTCGGCGGGCACCACCTGGGAGGCGCCCGCCGCCGTGCACAGTTCGCCGACGGCCTCCAGGTGCGGGCCGGGGTCGGGCGTGTCGAAGGCCGCCAGCAGCAGGGCCTCCGTCGTCTCGGGCAGCCCCATCTTCGTCATGTCGTTGACGGCGCGCAGCGTGGTGCGGTCCATCAGTTCCAGCAGAGAGGGGGTGTGTCCCGCCGCCATGATGCGGCAGACGGCGTCGCAGGCCGCGTCGGCGGAGGGGAACTCGGCGGCGAGCGCCAGTTGCCGGGGCGGCGCGGTCTTCAGCGCGAGGGTGGCCCGCACGACGATGCCCAGACTGCCCTCGGAGCCGACGATCAGCCGGGTGAGGTCGTAGCCGGCCACACCCTTGGCGGTGCGCCGGCCGGTGGTCAGCAAACGGCCGTCCGCGAGCACCACGTCGAGGCCCAGCACGTACTCGGCGGTCACGCCGTACTTCACACAGCACAGTCCGCCCGAGGCGGTGCCGATGTTCCCGCCGATGGTGCACATCTCCCAACTGGAGGGATCCGGCGGGTAGAAGAGTCCGTGTTCGGCCACGGCCCGGGACAGCGTGGCGTTGACGACGCCCGGTTCGACCACCGCGATCCGGTCGACGGGGTCGATGTGGAGGATGCGGTCCATCCGCACGAGGGAGAGCACCACGCACCCCTCGGTGGCGTTCGCCGCGCCGGACAGCCCGGTGCGGGCGCCCTGCGGGACCACGGGGACCCGCAGGGCGTTCGCGGTGCGCATGACGTGCTGGACCTGTTCGACGGTGCGCGGCAGGACGACGACCGCGGGGGCGCCGGCGGGGCAGAAGCCGGCCATGTCGTTGGCGTACGACCGGACGACATCGGGGTCGGTCAGCACCGCTTCGGCGGGCAGCCCCGCGGCCAGCCGTTCGATCAGCTCGCTCATGGCCCCCAGCCTGTCAGGGGCCCGCGCACCGCACCAGGGTCCGGGCGCGGGGAGCGGTCACAGGTTGCCGCGGCGCTCCTGTTCCCGCTCGATGGCCTCGAAGAGGGCCTTGAAGTTGCCCTTGCCGAAGCCCATGGAGCCGTGGCGTTCGATCATCTCGAAGAACACCGTCGGCCGGTCCTGGACGGGCTTGGTGAAAATCTGGAGCAGATAGCCGTCCTCGTCGCGGTCGACGAGGATCTTCTGCTCGCGGAGCGTCTCGACGGGCACCCTGGTCTCGCCGGCCCACTCGCCCAGCGAGTCGTAGTAGGCGTCGGGGGTGTCCAGGAACTCGACACCGGCCGCGCGCATGGCCTTTACGGAGGCGACGATGTCGTTGGTGGCCAGGGCGATGTGCTGGACGCCGGGGCCGCCGTAGAACTCCAGGTACTCGTCGATCTGGGACTTCTTCTGGGCGACGGCGGGCTCGTTGATGGGGAACTTGACCTTGCGGGTGCCGTCGGCGACGACCTTGGACATGAGCGCGGAGTACTCGGTGGCGATGTCGTCGCCGATGAACTCCTTCATGTTGGTGAAGCCCATGACCTTGCGGTAGAAGTCCACCCACTCGTTCATGCGGCCGAGTTCGACGTTGCCGACGCAGTGGTCGATGGCCTGGAAGAACCGCTTCCGGGGCGGCGCGACGATCGGGTCGGCGGCGACGAAGCCGGGCAGGTAGGGGCCGTCGTAGCCGGTGCGTTCGACCAGGGTGTGGCGGGTCTTGCCGTAGGTGGCGATGGCGGCCCGTACGACGGTGCCGTGCTCGTCCTTGGTCTCGTAGGGCTCGTCGATGCCGCTGGCGCCGTGCTCGAGGGCATAGGCGTAGGCGGCGCGGGCGTCGGGCACCTCGATGGCGAGGTCGATGATGCCGTCGCCGTGGGCGGCCACGTGGTCGGCGAGGAAGCGGCCCCATTCGGTGGTGGGCCGGATGACGGAGGTGAACACGAAGCGGGCGGAGCCGGATTCGAGGACGTAGGTGGCCGTCTCCCGGCTGCCGTTCTCGGGGCCGGAGTAGGCCACGGCCTTCATGCCGAAGGCGGTCGAGTAGTAGTGCGCCGCCTGCTTGGCGTTGCCGACGGCGAAGACGACTGCGTCCATTCCCTTGACCGGGAAGGGGTCTGCCTGCCGTGCGGTCTGCGGGGTTTCTGCCTGCGGGGTCTGCGAGGGCTGTCGCGGAGTCTCCGAAAACACAGTCATGGGCGGAAGCGTCGCCTCGGGCCGCAAGGTGCGCAATAGTTTGCGTTTTGGCTGGGCAATCTGTTCAGCAGAACCGGCGATCGGGCGGACGATGTGCACAATCTGCGCATCGTCCCGCCGCCCTAACCGTTCAACTACGGAGAGGCAACCCATGGCCATCGACCGATTGGACGCGCGCCTGCTCGAACTGCTCGCCGACGAACCCCGGATCGGGGTGCTGGAGCTCTCCCGACGGCTGGGAGTGGCCCGCGGCACCGCGCAGGCCCGGCTCGACCGGCTCACCGCACGCGGCGTCATCCGCGGCTTCGGCCCCCAGGTCGACCCCGCCGCCCTCGGCTACCCCGTCACCGCGTTCGCCACCCTGGAGATCCGGCAGGGCCAGGGCAACGACGTGCGCGCCCACCTCGCGGCGGTGCCCGAAGTGCTGGAACTGCACACCACGACCGGCAGCGGCGACATGCTCTGCCGCCTGGTGGCCCGCTCCAACGCCGACCTCCAGCGGGTCATCGACCGGGTCCTCGGCTTCGAAGGCATCGTCCGCGCCGCCACGGCCATCGTCATGGAGAACCCCGTGCCGCTGCGCATCGTCCCGCTGGTGCGGCAGGCCGCCGACGACGGCGACCCGCCGTAGCGGGCGCGCACGGTTGCGGGCGACGGCCCGCTGTGGCACGCACCGCCGGGAGCGGCGGCCCACTGCGGCGGCGCCCGCTCCGGCCGCTGGTGACCTCGCCCCCAGCCGCCGACGCCCCGCCCTCTAGCAGCCGGGGACCTCGCCGCCCGTGCGGATCTCCTTCAGCGCGTCCAGCGCGCCCTTGAGCGTGCCGACCGGAACCAGCCGCAGCCCCTTGGGCGTCAGCGAGCCGGCCTCACCGCACTGCGAGCGGGGGATCAGGAAGTAGCGGGCCCCGTCCCGGCGGGCCGCCTGCATCTTCAACGGCACCCCGCCCACCGCGCCGACCTCGCCCTTGGCGTCGATCGTGCCGGTGCCCGCGACGGTACGGCCCCCGGTGAGCCCACCCGGGCCCGCGCCGTTGCCGTCCAGTTTGTCGACGATGCCCAGCGCGAAGAACAGTCCGGCGCTCGGACCGCCCACATCCCCCAGCCGCAGTTTGACGTGCACGTCCTTCGGCGACCTGTGCACCTGGCGCAGCGCAGCGGTGACGGCCGCCCGCTGCGAGTCCTTCATCTCCTTGTCGATGCGCCGCTCGGCGTCCTCCGTGTCGCCGCCGCCCGGGTAGACCGCGTCGCGGGGCATCACGGCCCGGTCGTCACGGAACCAGGCCCGCACCACGTCCGGCAGCCGCACCTTCGCGTCGGGCAGCGTCGCCGCGATGGTCACCGACAACAGCCGCCCCTTGTCGGCGGCCTTCCCCGTGGCACCTTCGGCGCCCTCGACGGAGATCACCGGCTTGCCGCCGTGCTTGCCGAGCACGTTCGCGGTCTCGCCGGGCTGGGTGAGCGAGAACGGCAACGGGACGAACACCGCCACCACGAGCAGCAGGACGACGGGCAGGGCGCAGAGCGCCAGCGTGCCGCCACGGGTGAGACGCGGGCTGCCGGGCCGGGCGGGCCGGGTACTGCTGGATTCGGACACCCCCGCAATCTACCGACTGCGAGCGGCCCGGCCCGCATCCCCCCGCACCGCCCGCGGCCCGCCCGCCGGACACCCCGCGACGATCTACCGGACGCACGCCCGAGCGGGGCGACCGAGCGGGAGGGCGGGGGCGCCATGACCGAGCAGGCGCGCGGGCGGCGCGAACCAGGGGCGCGCAACCGAGCGCAGGCGCGGGGCGCGAGGCCGACCAGGCACGAGGCCCGAGACCGGCAGGGCGCGGGGGCCCACATTCAACACCCACGGAACCCACCACCGGCAAGGCGCGGAACCCACCACCGGGCAGCCACGGAGCCCAGCCCCGACAAGGCACGCGCTCGAACGCGAGCAGGCGCACAAGCGGCAGCGCACCAGCTGACGACCAGTTGCAGCGCGCACGGCCGCACAAGCGCGTGAGCGGCGGAACGTGAGCGGCGGAAGGGGCGGAGGGCAGGGAGCCCACCCCCGGCGAAGCACGAGCGCGAGCACGAACGGCGAGCGCACCAGCGGACGAACAGACGCAGGACGCAAGCCCGAGCAGGCGCCGAGCGCAAGCCCGCACAAACGCGCGCGGCGGTGGGGCCGAACGGCGAGGCGCCCCGAGGAGCCGGACGGGGGCCCCGTGGGGCCAGAAGGCGGGGCGCCCCCGTAAGGGCGCCCCGCCGTCGGTTCAGCGCAGGGCGTCGGCCACCTGGTTGGCGGCCCGCACCACGCGGTGTCCCACTTCCTCGGCCACCGTCTCGCACAGCATCACCACGCCCACGCTGCCCTCGATGCCGTTCACCCCCAGCACGGGGGCGGCGGCCCCGCTGGCCCCCGCCTCCAGTTCGCCGTGGGTGAGCACGAAGCCGTGGCCGCGCTCGTGGTCCGGTCTGCGGCCGGCGAGTATCGCCCGCCCCGCCGCCCCCCGGTCGAGCGGATGCCGGAATCCCGTACGGTAGGCGACGTGATAGTCCGTCCAGCTCGGTTCGACGACGGCGACGGCCAGCGCCTCGCTGCCGTCGACCAGAGTCAGATGGGCGGTGGCGCCGACATCCTCGGCCAGCGAACGGAGCGCGGGCAGCGCCGCCTCCCGCACCAGCGGGTGCACCTGGCGGCCCAGCCGGAGCACCCCGAGTCCGACCCGGGCCCGGCCGCCCAGGTCGCGACGGACCAGGGCGTGCTGTTCCAGGGTGGCCAGCAGCCGGTAGACCACGGTGCGGTTGACGCCGAGCTTGTTGGACAGCTCGGTGACGGTCAGACCGTGGTCGGTGTCGGCGAGTAACTTGAGGACGCGCAGCCCTCGGTCGAGCGTCTGAGAGGTCTCCGCGGTCACGACGCCCCCCTCCCTCGGGTGAGTGACGGCAGCCGCGGATGCGGACGCACCGGGGGCCTTCTCCCCGGCCCCCGGCCTGGGTCGGTACCCCGAGCGCAGCGCTGGAGGCCGCCGGTCGCGGTGGCACTGGCAAGAGCTGTTGCGTTGGAGCAAGCTGGGCAAGCTGAGTGTCAACGAATAACCGGCCGCCCGTGGCAGAGGCCGCCACGGGGCGTGTGTCCGAGGAACTTAGCGAGCAGCACCGCTGACCGGAAGAGTCTGTCCAGAATCCGGTCCCGTGGTGCCCGCTTTCACCAGGAACGTCCCCGAACCGCCGCATCCTCCACGGGGGACCGCCCAGGGGGCGGGACCAGGTCCGGCGGGGGCTACTTCATCCGGGTGGCCCACTCGCGGACCTTGGCGATCCGCGCCTCGATCTGCCCGGCCGTCGCCTCCGCGGTGGGCGGCCCGCCGCACACCCGGCGCAGCTCGTTGTGGATCACCCCGTGCGGCTTGCCGCTCTGGTGCACATAGGCCCCGACCAGGGTGTTGAGCTGCTTGCGCTTCTCCAGCAGTTCCTTGTGCGTGACCACCGGCCGCTTCTCCGCCGGCATCTCCAGCAGGTCCGCCTCGCTGTCCGGCTTCTTCCTGCTGTGGGCGAGCTGCCGCGCCTGCCGCTTCTGGAGCAGCAACTGCACCTGCTCGGGCTCCAGCAGGCCCGGGATGCCCAGGTAGTCCTGCTCCTCCTCGCTGCCGGGGTGGGCCTGCATGCCGAACTCGGCACCGTCGTACATCACCCGGTCGAAGACGGCGTCGGACTCCAGTGCCTCGAACGGCAGTTGGTCCTGCTCGCCGGTGTTCTCGTCCTGCTCCCGCTCGGCCTCCTTGAGCAGGTCGGCCTCCTCGGCGTACGGGTCCTCCTCGCCGCCCTTCTTCGGCTTGTCCAGGACGTGGTCGCGCTCGACCTCCATCTCGTTGGCGAAGGTCAGCAGCGAGGGCACCGTCGGCAGGAAGACGGAGGCGGTCTCGCCGCGCCGCCGGGACCGTACGAAACGGCCGACCGCCTGCGCGAAGAACAGCGGCGTGGAGACGGTGGTGGCGTACACGCCCACCGCCAGCCGCGGCACGTCCACCCCTTCGGAGACCATGCGGACGGCGACCATCCAGCGGTCGTCGGGGTTCTCCGAGAGGCGGAAGTCCTCGATGCGCTGCGAGGCGCCCGCGTCGTCGGAGAGCACCACCGTCGGCTTGGTGCCGGTGATGCCGCGCAGCAGCTTGGCGTAGGCGCGGGCCTGCTCCTGGTCGGAGGCGATGACCAGACCGCCCGCGTCCGGCACCGCCTTGCGGACCTCCGTCAGCCTGCGGTCGGCGGCGCTCAGCACGGCGGGCATCCACTCGCCGCGCGGGTCCAGCGCGGTGCGCCACGCCTGCGAGACCGCGTCCTTGGTCATCGGCTCGCCCAGCCGGGCCGCGATCTCGTCCCCGGCCTTGGTGCGCCAGCGCATGTTGCCGCTGTAGGAGAGGAAGATGACGGGCCGCACCACGCCGTCGGCCAGCGCGTTGCCGTATCCGTAGGTGTAGTCCGCGACGGAGCGGCGTACCCCGTCGCCGTCCTCGGCGTACTCGACGAACGGGATCGGATTGGTGTCGCTGCGGAACGGGGTACCGGTCAGCGCCAGCCGGCGGGTGGCCGGCTCGAACGCCTCCAGACACGCCTCGCCCCACGAGCGGCTGTCGCCGGCGTGGTGGATCTCGTCGAGGATGACGAGGGTCTTGCGCTGCTCCACGCGGTTGCGGTGCAGCATGGGCCGCACGCCCACACCCGCGTAGGTGACGGCGATCCCGTGGTACTCCTTGCTCAGCGGCCCGGCGCTGTAGTCCGGGTCCAGCTTGATGCCGACCCGGGCCGCTGCCTCCGCCCACTGCTTCTTGAGGTGCTCGGTCGGCGCGACGACGGTCACCTGCTGCACCACGTGGTGGTGCAGCAGCCACGAGGCCAGCGTGAGGGCGAAGGTCGTCTTGCCCGCGCCCGGCGTCGCCACGGCGAGGAAGTCGCGCGGCTGCCGCTCCAGGTAGGAGTCCATCGCCGCCTGCTGCCAGGCGCGCAGCTTGCTGGCCGTGCCCCAGGGGGCGCGGCCGGGGAAGGCGGGCGACAGGTGGTGATTGCTGCTCGGGGTGGTGGGGGTGGTAGTCACGGTCTCCGGTACGACGGGGTCGGTTGCGGCGGCCGGTGAGCTCGGCCGTCGCCACCCTACCGGGGGCGCGGAACCCCTCGGACGGGACCGGCCACCACCCGGCCACCGGGCCGGCGCCGCCCCGCCCCGTCGGGCCGAGGCGCGGGCGCGACCGCCTTGTTGCCGCTGTGAGCGGGCTGGGCGACACGCACCCGAAGTCGTTGTCATGCACCGGCCACCTCGGTACGGTGGCGGGCCACAGGCGCCTCAGCTCCATCCCCCCACACCAGGAGCAGCCATGTCCCCCCACACCCCTGAGCGCGGGCGCAGCCGCCCGCGCACCGTCACCCTCTCCCTCGCCGCCGCGGCGGTGGCGCTCGCGACCGGCCTCACCGGCCCGGCGGCGACGGCCACCCCGCCCGTGCCCGGCGAACCCGGGCCCTCCATGAACGAGTCCTTCGCCACGGCCGCCGAGGAGTACGGCGTCCCCCGCGACGTGCTGGCCGCCGTCGCCTACGGCGAGACCCACTTCGACGGCCACGCCGGAAAGCCCAGCCAGGCGGGCGGCTACGGCGTGATGCACCTCGTCGGCAACCCCGCCCGGCACACCCTCCAACAGGCCGCCCGCCTCACCGGGGAGCCCGTCTCCGAACTGCGGCGCGACACCGACGCCAACATCCACGGCGGCGCCGCCGTGCTGCGCGCCCACGCCGACTCCCTGGGCATGACCCGCGCCCAGCGCCGCGACGTGGACGCCTGGTACCCGGCCGTCGCCCGCTACAGCGGCGCCCGGGCCGGCACCGCACGGCTGTACGCGGACACCGTCTACGACCTGCTCGCCCACGGCGTACGGGGCACCGCGCCCGACGGCGAACGGATCACCGTCCCGGCCCGCGACGTCCACCCCGACAAACAGACGGCGGGCGCCGCACCGGAGAAGGCGCCCCGGAGCCCCGACTACCCCGACGCCGCATGGGTGCCGGCCGACCCCGCCAACTACGCCGAGGGCCGCGCCGAACAGCTCGACAAGATCGTCATCCATGTGACGCAGGGCTCCTACGCGGGATCCATCAGCTGGTTCCAGAACCCCGAGGCCAAGGTCAGCGCCCACTACGTGGTCCGCTCCAGCGACGGCGACATCACCCAGATGGTGCGCGACGCCGACACCGCGTACCACGCCAAGAGCGCCAACGCCTCCTCGCTGGGCATCGAGCACGAGGGCTACATCGACGACCCGTCCTGGTTCACCGACGCCATGTACCGCTCCTCCGCCGCGCTCACCCGCCACCTGGCCGACAAGCACGGCATCCCGCTCGACAGGCAGCACATCATCGGGCACAGCGAGGCACCCGGCAACGACCACACCGACCCGGGCGAGCACTGGGACTGGGACACCTACATGGAGCTGGTGCGCGAGGGCTGAGCCCGGCGCGGGGCCGCCCTCCGGCTCGGGCCCACCGCCGTGCGGATCAGGTCCGCCGCCGTGCGGGTCGAGGGCACCGCCGTCCGGCTCGGGCGCACCGCCGTGCGGAACAAGTCCGCCGCCGTCCGGCTCGGGTCCGCCGCCGTGCGGACCGGAGGCACCGCCGTCCGGATCGGGGACCACCGTCGCGCGGAACAGCTCCGCCGTCGTCCGGCTCGGGGCCAACGTCGTCCGGCTCCGGGCCACCGCCGTCCGGCTTAGGACCGGCGGCCGAGGGGCCGCCGCGACCGAGGTAGGTGCCGTCCGTCCGGTACGGCACTTACCTTGGTGTACATGCGTGCGACGGATGATCCTTCGGAAGCGAAAGAGCCGGCGGCCCCCCGCCGGGAGTCCGTGCTCGGTGCCGCGCACCGGCCGCTGACCCTCGGCATCGTCTCCGTCGTCCTCCTCATCGCGTTCGAGGCCACCGCCGTCGGCACGGCGATGCCGATGGCCGCCGACGAGCTGAACGGCATCTCGCTGTACGCGTACGCCTTCTCCGCGTTCTTCACCACCAGCGTCGTCGGCATGGTCGCCTCCGGCCAGTGGTGCGACCGGCGCGGCCCGCTGCCCCCGCTGGCCACCGGCATCGTGCTCTTCGGCGGCGGACTGGTGCTCTCCGGCACGGCCGTCACCATGTGGGCGTTCGTACTGGGCCGCGCCGTCCAGGGCATCGGCGGCGGACTGGTCATCGTCGCCCTGTACGTCACCGTCAGCCGCGCCTACCCCGAACATCTGCGGCCCACCGTGATGGCGTCCTTCGCCGCCTCCTGGGTGGTGCCCTCCATCGTCGGCCCGCTGATCTCCGGCACCGTCACCGAGCACCTGGGCTGGCGCTGGGTCTTCCTCGGCATCCCCGCACTCGTCGTGGTGCCGCTGCTGGTGATGCTGCCGCCGCTGCGGCGCCGGGCGTCCGGCCCGCCCGAGGGCGCCGACCCCGCCGCTCGCGGCGACGCGCGGCGCATCCGGCTCGCGGTCGCCGTCGCGCTGGGCGCCGGCCTGCTCCAGTACGCCGGCCAGGACCTGCGCTGGCTCTCCCTGCTGCCGGCCGTCGCCGGACTCGCGCTGCTGGTGCCGTCCTTGCGCGTCCTGCTGCCGCGCGGCACCGCGCGGGCCGCACGCGGACTGCCCGCCGTCGTCCTGCTGCGCGGTATGGCCGCCGGCTCCTACATCGTCGCCGAGAGCTTCGTCCCGCTGATGCTGGTCACCCAGCGCGGGCTGTCCGTGACCATGGCCGGCCTCACCCTCGCCGCCGGGGGTCTGCTGTGGGCGCTGGGCTCCTTCACCCAGTCCCGGCCCGGCATGGAGCGCCACCGGGAACGCCTGGTGCGGATCGGCATGGCGCTGGTCACCCTCGCCCTGGTCTGCGCGCCGCTGGTGCTGTTCGAGCCGGTGCCGGTGTGGGTCCTCACCCTCGCCATGGGCATCGGCTGCTTCGGCATGGGAATGATCATCTCCTCGCTCAGTGTGTTGATGCTGCGGCTGTCGGCCCCCGAGGAGGCCGGTCGCAACTCGGCGGCGCTGCAGCTGTCCGACGGCCTGTCCAACGTGCTGCTGCTCGCCCTCACCGGTGCCGTCTTCGCCGCCCTCGGCGGCGGCTCGGTGACCGTGGGCACGGCCGGGGCCGGCGCCCACGACGCGGCCGGTGCGACCGGCCGGCCCGCCGCTTTCGCCACCGTCTACCTCGTCGCCGCCGTCGTCGCGCTCGCCGGTGTGTGGGTGGCCGGCCGGCTGCGTCCCGCCTCCGGGAAACCGGCGCCCGGCCCCGTCCTCGAACAGCCCGCCGGCACCACCCAGCCCGCCGGCCGCACCGGGCCCGCCGACCCCGCCCAGCCCACCGGGACACCCGAGGCCACGGCCCCCGCCGACTGACGGCCGGCCACACCCGTCCCACCCGGCCCGGCAGGGTTCACCAGCGGTTTCCCCCGGCAGCGGACCCGCCCCCAAATTGCGCTTATGGTGCTCTCATGTTCGACTCGCGGCACATCAGGACCTTCCACGAAGTGGTGCGCGCGGGCTCCTACACCGCTGCGGCCCGGGCCCTGGGCTACACCCAGCCCGCCATCACGCAGCAGATGAAAGCGCTGGAACGGTCCGTGGGGACGCCGCTGTTCGTCCGGGTCGGACGGCGGATGCGGCTCACCGAGGCCGGTCAGACGCTGGCGCGGCACGCCGAGGTGATCCTCGACAGCATCAGCACCGCGCAGCAGCAGATGGAGTCGCTGACCCGGCTGCGCTCCGGAAAGGTCACCGTCTGCGCCTTCCCCAGCGCGAGCGCCACCCTCGTCCCCGAGGCGCTGGCCGCACTCGCCGTCGCGCACCCCGGCATACGGGTCGGGCTGCGGGAGGACGAGCCGCCCGAGTCGCTGCGGCGGGTGGTGCGCGGCGAGAGCGACATCACCCTCGCGTTCACCTACCCCGGCCTGCGCGAACAGGTGCCCGAAGAGCTGGTGGAGATACCGCTGCTGGAGGACCAGCTGACCGTGCTGCTGCCCACCGGCCACCCCATGGCCCGGCGGCGCGCCGTCAAACTGGACGAACTCGCCGGCGAACGGTGGATCGCCGGCTGTCTGCGCTGCCGGGCCAACTTCCTGCACGAATGCGCCGAACTGGGTTTCGCCCCCGAGATCGCCTTCAGCACCGACGACAACCTGGTCGTGCAGAGCCTCGTCGCCGAGGGACTGGGCATCGCCATGGTGCCCGGCCTGGTGCTCTCCTTCCTCGTCCACAAGAAGGTCACCGGCCGGGCCCTGGACCCCGCCTCCCGCCGCCAGGTCTCGGCGTACGTGCTGCGCGAACACCTGCACGTCCCGGCGACCGCCCGCGTCCTCGCTGCGCTGCGGGAGGCGGCGGAGCGGCGCGTGGGGTGCTGAGACGGCGGCCCGCTTCCCGGGCGCCGAACCATAAGCGGCCGTGAGGGAAACCCCAACGAACCGTCGTTGGACGTCATGGAAGGGCGGCACGACCCTGCCCGTATGACAGCGACGACGACCCGGACCTTCCCGCCCGTCACCGCCCGGATGCGCACCCTGATCGACGACGTGCGCGAGGCCGTCGGCAGGGGGCTGCCCCCGGACGTGACCGCGTACCTGGTCGGCGAGAAGCTGACGCCCCACCTGGGCGCCGAGGACCTGCTGACGGCGGCCCAGCGCGAACCCGACCCCGCGCACTACCGCCAGCACGTGCTGCACGCCGAGAGCGACGGCAGCTTCTCCGTCGTCGCCCTGGTGTGGCTGCCCGGCCAGGGCACCCCCGTCCACGACCACGTCTCCTGGTGCGTCACCGGCGTCCACCGGGGCGAGGAGCACGAACGCCGCTACCGGCTGCTGCCCGCCGAGGCGGCCGGCGGCAGCGCCCGGCTCGTCGCCACCGAGGACGTCGTCAACCCGCAGGGAGCCGTCTGCGGGTTCGCGCCGCCCGGAGACATCCACCGGGTGTGGAACGGCGGCACGGGACTCGCCGTCTCCCTGCACCTGTACGGCGCCGACATCTCACGCCTGGGCAGCAGCGTCCGCCGCGTGTACGACCTGCCCGCCGACGCCTGATGGCGCTGCTGGGAAACCGCGCCGGCACCACCACGCCCACCGGGAAGCCGCCCGCCGCACCGGCCCGCCGGCCGAGCCGGCTGCCGGGGCTGGCCCTGGCCGCACTGGGCGTCGCCGCCGCCTCCGCCGTGCACCTGCTGGTGCCCGCCGTCCCCATGCTCACGGCGGCCGTCGTGCTGGGCGTCGCCGCCGCCCACCTGCCCGGGCTGCGCACCGTGGTGCGCGGCACCGCCCGCCCCGGTCTCACCCTGGCGGGCAAACGGCTGATGCGGCTGGGCATCGTGCTGCTGGGCCTCGAACTGAGCGTCGGCGACGTACTGGGACTCGGCTGGGCGACCGTCGTCATGGTGCTGTGCGTGGTGGCCGCCACCTTCGCCGGCACCGTCTGGCTCGGCCGCAGGCTGGGTCTGCGCGGCGACCAGCCGGTGCTCGTCGCCACCGGCTACTCCATCTGCGGGGCCTCCGCCATCGGCGCCGTCAGCGATGTACGCGGCAGCGACGAGGAGGACGTGGCCACCTCCGTCGCCCTCGTCACCCTCTGCGGCACCCTCGCCATCGCCGTCCTGCCCCTGCTGCACGGGCCGCTGGGCCTGGACGCGGACCAGTTCGGCCGCTGGGTCGGCGCGGGCGTCCACGACGTCGGCCAGGTCGTGGCCACCGCACAGACCGCCGGTCCCGACGCGCTCGGCCAGGCCGTCCTGGTCAAGCTGCTGCGCGTGATGATGCTCGCCCCGCTGGTCGCCGCCATGGTGGTGGCGGTACGCCGCCGCAAGGGCACCGCACCCGGCGACAAACGGCCCCCGCTGGTGCCGCTGTTCGTCGTCGGCTTCCTGGCCGCCGTCGCCCTGCGCACCACGGGGCTGCTGCCCGGCCCCCTGCTGGACGGTGCCGCCCGCGTGCGGGAACTGCTGCTGGCCGCCGCCCTCTTCGGCCTCGGCAGCGCCGTGCACCTGCCCACCCTGGCCCGCACCGGCACCCGCGTCGCCGCCCTGGGGCTGGGCTCGTGGATCGTCGTCGCGGGCGTCTCCTACGGCGGCGTGCTGCTGACGACCTGAGCCCGCGGCGCGGCACGTCCCGCACCGCGGGCGTCTCACGGCCGCCGCGCCGCCCGGCCCCGCAGCGCCCCGGCCGCCGCTCCCCCGGCGGCGGCAGCGGCAGCGGCGGCCAGCACGAAGGACCACACGGGGCTGCGCCGTCCCGGCGAGAGCACATCCCGGGTGCGGTCGTAAGCGCTCAGCGGCACTCCCGCGAGCACGTTGCCGGGCGGGCGCCGGGGCACGGCCGGGTGCGGGTGTGTGGGAGCGGTCAGCCGGGCGGCCTCCCACGCGGCCCCCAGCCGTACCAGGTGCGCGTCGTCGAGCACCTCTTGCAGCCGGGGCAGCACGCGGTCCTCCTCGTCGCGGATGTCCTGGCGGATGAGCGCGAACGCCTCGGCGACGAGCCGGGGACGGCCGGGATCGTCCGGGTCCGTCCGTTCGAACCGGGCGATCAGCTCGTTGATCCGCTGGTGCTCCGCCTCGATCTCGGCCGTCAGCTCCTCCCCGCCGGGCACCAGACGGCGCACCGCGGGCCACAGCACGGTCTCCTCGGCGAAGGCGTGGCTGAAGACCAGCTGGACGATGTCCCGCATGACCGTCCCGCCCTCGTCCCCGGCGGCGGACCAGTAGCGGTCCATGAGCCGGTCCAGACGTGCATGGTCCCTGCGCTGCCGGGCGAGCACGCTGCCGGGCCCGCCCAGTTCGTCCGTGCTCTGCTCCGCCAGCGACCGCACCATCCGCCGCACCTCGCCCGCTCCGCCCGGTTCCGTGACCGGAACCAGCGTCCCAGGGACCGGGCCGGGCCGCCTCCCGTGAGCCCCCGGACGGGGACCGTCACCCGGACCCGAGACCGCACGGCAGCGGCGGCCGTCGGCCCGCGCCGGGCACGGGCGGGAAGGGGCCGCCGCCCGCTCAGCGGTCGGCGGTCTCCACCGCGGCCACCGCCGCCTGGGGACGGATCGGCATGCGGTTGACGGGCCGTCCGGTGGCGGCCCGCACCGCGGCGGCCACCGCCGCCGGCGTCGTCACCACCGGGGCGGAGGACGCCGCCTTCGCACCGAACGGCGCCACCACGTCCCGCTCCTCCACCAGCTTGACGATGCGGATGTCCGGCGCGTCGAGCGCCGTCGGCAGGGCGTACGCCGTGAAGTCCGGGTGCCGCACCACGCCCTTGGCCACCCGCAGGTGCTCCGTCAGCGCCGTGCCGACACCTTGGGTGATCCCCGCCTCCAGGCGGGCCCGCAGCTGGCGCGGATTGAGGACCTTGCCGACGTCCTGCGCCAGCGCGACCTCCACCACCCGCACCGAGCCCAGTTCGATGTCCACGTCCACCACGGCCCGCACGGCGGCGAAGGCCAGGCCCACGAAGGCGTCGCCCTGCCCCCACTCGTCCAGCGGCTCGGTGGGGTGGGGCCGGCACTGGGCGGTGGCCCACAGCTCCTTGCCCTCCAGCGCCTCCGCGACCGTGGTGGACAGCACCCCGTCGTAGGAGGTGATCTTGCCGTCGGCGATGGTCAGCAGCTCGGTGGACATCCCGAACTTCGCCGCCAGCGGCTGGAGCAGCTGGGTGCGCACCATCTTCGCGGCCCGCTCCACCGCGCCGCCCGACACCCAGGTGTGCCGGCCGCGCCCGCCGGCCCCGGACGGCGGCTGGTCGGTGTCGACCGAGGCGACGTGCACCTCCTCGACCCCGAGCACGTCCTGCACGATCTGCCGGGCCAGCGTGTCGAAGCCCTGCCCCGACTCGACCGCCGCGCACATCACGGTGGCCACCGGCCCGTTGACCTTCACCGTGGCGGTGGACACCTCGTCGGTGCCCTCCGCGCCCAGCATGTGCACCATGCCGAGCGCGTAGCCGACACCGCGCCGCACCGCCGCCGGATCGCCCGCCCCCTCGGGGCCGCCGGGCAGCAGCCAGTCCTCCTCGGGCGCGTCCTTGGGCAGCGGCGGCAGCGGCGCCTCCCGTACGGCCTCCAGCAGTTCGGCCACCGGCGCCGGGCAGGTCACCGTCTGGCCGGTGGGCAGCAGATCGCCGGTCGCCATCACATTGCGGGCCCGCACCTGGGCCGGGTCCAGGCCCAGCCGCTCGGCGAGCTTGTCCATCTGGCCCTCGTACGCCGCGCACACCTGCATGGCGCCCTCGCCGCGCACATGGCCGGAGGGCGGATTGTTGGTGCGCACCACCCAGCCGTCGATCACCGCGTGCGGCACCACGTACGGGCCGCAGGCGAACGAGACGGCGGCGGCCAGCGCGTCCGAGGAGGTGTCCGCGTACGCGCCGCCGTCCAGCAGGATCTGCGCCTCGACCTTCACCAGCTTCCCGTCGCCGTCCGCGTGGTGGCGGTAGCGCAGCAGGGTGGGGTGGCGGTGGGCGTGGCCGAGGAACGACTCCTCACGGTTCAGCGCGATCTTGACGGGGCAGCCGGTGCGCATCGCCAGCAGCCCCAGCGGCACCTGGAGGCCGGCGTCCTCGCGGTCGCCCATGGCGCCGGGCACCCCCGTCACCACGATCTTGACCTGCTCGGGCGGGAGCCCGAAACAGGCCGCCGCCAGGTCGCGGTCGGTGTGCGGGTCGGTGGAGGCCGTGTAGATCTCCACGCCGCCGTCCGGGCGCGGCACCGCCAGCGCCGCCTCCGCGCCGATCGGCGCCGGGTCCTGACGGCCGATCCGGTACAGCCCCTCGACGACCACCTCGCCCGTCACGTCCGGGTCGCCGTAGCGCAGCGGGATGTGCCGCAGCAGATTGCCGTCCGGGTGCAGCGGTTCGGCCTCGAACGACTTCTCCGGGTCGGTGACCGGCTCCAGCACCTCGTACTCGACGGCGATGGCGGCAGCCGCCAGCCGCGCCGTGTCCGGGTGGTCGGCGGCCACCGCGGCGATCGGCTCCCCGTGGTAGCGGACCACGTCCCGGGCGAACGCCGGCTGGTCGGCGATCTTCCGCCCGTGCGCCGCGTCGCCGGGCACGTCCGCGTGCGTGATGACGGCCCGCACCCCGGGCATCCGCTCCGCTTCCCCCGTGTCGACGGACACGATCCGCGCGTACGGGTGCGGCGAGCGGTGCACCGCCGCCCACAGCAGGCCCTCCGCCCACAGGTCGGCCGCGTACGGGAAGGTGCCCTGCGCCTTGGCCAAGGAATCGGTGGGCAGGACGGAGGCCCCCAGCCCGTGCGGCTCCGGCTCCGTCGGCGCGCTCGCCGGCAGGGCCGTGCCGTGCGGCGGGGTCTCCTGCGGGGCCGCTCCCGCTCCCCCGGCGCCGGTGTGACCGTCAGCCGTTTCCGTCATGCCGCCGCCCTTCCTGTGCGTGGGGCCTCACGTCTCACGCCTCTCCGCTGTTCTCGGAGTGCTCGGCGGGCCCGCCCTGGTGCGGGATGTGCGGCGCACCGGGCACACCGCCGTGTCCCCCGTCGAAGCCGGCGGCCGTGTGCGGACCGTCCCCCGGCACGCCGTCGCCGGACACCGCGGGATCGTAGCCGTAACCGGCGCCCTGCCCGCCGTAGGTGTCGTAGCCGTACGCCCCGGAAGGCTGGTAGCCGCCCTGCTCCCAGGTGCCGGGCGCCGCCTCGCCGTAGCCGCCCGCCGCATGGCCCTGCTGCGGGTAGCCGCCGTGCTGTTCGTGGCCGGGCCCGCCGTAGCCGCCCGCCTCGTACCCGCCCTGCGGATACGCCTCCGCGTGCGGCTGCTCGCCGTAACCGGCCGGGCCCTGCGGCTCCTCGTGCTGCCGGCCGCTCTCCTCACCGGCCCCCGCCGACGCCTCCGCGTGCGCCTGGGCCTCGGCGGCCTCGCGCTCGGCCCGCGCCGCCCGCTGCTCGACGACCGTGCGGACCGCGTCCAGCACCCCGCGGTAGCCCGAACAACGGCACAGGTTCCCGCTGATCGCCTTGCGGGTCTCCAGCTCGCTCGGCCGGTGGTTGCCCTCCAGCAGGTCGTGCACCGTCATCGCCAGCCCCGGCACGCAGAACCCGCACTGCACGGAACCGCTCTCGGCCAGCGCGCACTGCACGTCCGAGGGCCGGCCGTCCGACGACAGCCCCTCGACCGTGCGCACCTCGCTGCCCGCGGCGGTCGCCGCCGGCACCAGACACGCGGCCACCAGCCGCCCGTCCACCTGTACGGAACAGGCACCGCACTCGCCCTGCGAACAGCCGTCCTTGGCACCGGCCAGGCCCAGCCGCTCACGCAGCACGTACAGCAGCGACTCGCCGATCCACGCGCTGGCGACGGGCCTGTCCACACCGTTGACGTGCAGCACGTACGACACGTGCGGACGTTCGTCCTCCGGCGCGGACGGCTCGACGGGCTCCGCCGCGTCGTCCGTAGCGTCCTGGGACGCGGTTCCGGCCCCGGTCCCGGACGCGGCCTCGGACGGCTCGGCGGACCGTGCCGCCCCGTCCGCGGTCTCCACGTCCTCCGCCCCATCGGCGCCGCCCGCGCCGTCGGCCGCAGTGACCTCGACGGCTTCACCGGTCGCGGCTGTTTCGGCTGTTGCGGCTGTCTCGGCCGTTGCGGCAGTTGCGGCGGTTGCGGCGGTTTCAGCCGCTTCGGCAGCCGCCGGGGGCTCCCCCGCCGCCTGCCCGGCCCCGGCATCCGCCGCCGGCCCGTCGGCCACCGCGCCCGGGCCTGCTCCCGGCGCACCGTCAGCACCCGCCTGCTGCGCCGCCGGAGCGTCCTGCGCCGGCTGCGGCCCCTCCGGCACCGCGCCCGCGGCGTCCCCCGCCCCAGGCGCCGCAGCGGCCTCCCGGCCCGGCTCCGCCTGCGGATGCGGCGGGGTCTGCGGATGGGGATGCTGCGGGTGTGCCTGCCGCTCCGGCTCGGCCTCGGCCAGCGGCGTCACCTCCGCGTCCATGTGGGTCTCCGGCTGCGCCGGCACTGCGGGCGGCTCGCTCGCGACGATCTCGGGACCCGCCTGCGCCGCAGCGGCCGGATGCCGGGCCGCCATCGGCCCGGCAGGCTCCTGGTGCCCCGCCGGGCCCGGCACGGCGCCCTCCGGCCCGCCCTGGTGGCCCGCTCCGGCGCCCTCCGGGCCGCCCTGGGCCGCGGAGGGGGCGCTGGGGAACGCGTAGTGCGAGGTCGGCGGTACCGGTGCGCCCTCCGAGGGCCACCCCGGGCTGCCCGGGCCGTCCACCGGCTGCCCGGCCTGCGGCACCGCGCCGGAGCCCGCACCGGACGGAGCGGCCCCGCTCGCAGCGGTGTTCGGCTCACCCGTGTGCGGGACGGCACCACCGGGAGCGGTGTGCGGTTCCCCCGTGTGGGGGGCGGCGTGCGGGGCGCCGTCGGCCGCGGCCTCCGGTGCGCCACCCTGTGGAACGGCACCACCGGGAGCGGTGTGCGGGTCGCCCTGAGGGGAGACGGCACCCTGTGGGACGCCCGCGGCAGCGGCATGCGGGCCCGCCCCGGCGGGGGCGCCGTCCCCGTGCGGAACGCCGCCACCCGGCGCGGCGGCCGGACCACCGGCGGGCGGCACGGACGCGTACTGGCCGCCGGCGCCGGGGCCGAAGGCTTCCGCACCCGTACCCGGGCCGGCCTGCCCAACAGCGGGCTCCTGCCCGGCAGCGGTCCCCTGTCCGGCGACGGGCCCCGCCGACTCCGCGCCGGGGGCCGCCTGACCGGGCACACCGGGGTGGGCCGCCCCCGCACCGGGGTGCGGGTCGCCCGCCCGGGGGCCGGGGAACTGCGCCCCGGCGGCGGGCCCTTCCGCACCGGCCGCGCCGGGACCCGCCGTACCGGCACCGTGCGGTCCCGGGGCGGTGAACTGCTGAGGGCGTGCGCCCGTGGCGGGGGAACCGTCTTGCGCGGGGCCGGAAGTGCCCCACTCGGGGGCGGCCGAGGGCGCCCACGCGCGGGCCGCCCCGGACGCCGGGTCCTGCTCGTCGCCGCTCCGGGCCACCCCGGTGCCGAGGGGACGGCGGCCGGTGCGGGCCTCGTGGGAGCCGACGAGGGCCGCGGCGGCGCCCTGCCCGAAACCGCCCGCACCCGGCGAGGGATGACCGTGCTCGCCGTGCCCCGCGCCGTGGCCGAAGGGCGCATCGTGCGGCATGCCGTGCCCGCCTGCGGCGGCGGGGCCGTCCGGCCGGCCGCCCTCGGGGGCGAACGGCATCACCCAGTGCCCGGGGGACGCGGCCTCACCACCGGGCCCCGCCGCGGGCGGCTGCGCAGCGGGGGCGGTACCGCCCTGCTGCGCGGTGGCCTCGGCCGGGTCGATGGACGGCGGCGTGTAGCCGCCCTGCCCGGTGCCGGGCGCGGCCAGCGGCACGTCGTCCTGGAACCCGCCGGGCGGCAGCTGCACGAAGGCGGTCGCGTCGGCGTCGTACTCGCCGCCGCCCCAACTCCGCGGCACGTGCTGCCCGTACGGCACCTCCTGCGCGTACGCGTCGGTGCCGTACTGCCCGGGGGCGCCCTCGCCGCCCGGGTACGCGTCCGCGTCCGTGTGCGTGTTCACCTGTCCGTGCGGGTCCGCACCCGCGTGCGGGCCCGCGCCCCCGTTCCCGTTCTCCTGTGGTGTACCGCTCATGCGAGAGCCCTCCCGAGTCCCCGGCGGGCAAGTGTCGCCACCGTACGCCGCAAGTGCAGCGCCGCGGGCGGAAGCTGGGGTACGGCACCGGGAGCGCCGTCCGCGCCCTCCTCCGGTGGCGGGTCGGGGATGCACGCCATCGCCACGTACTCCCCGAACGCGGTCAGCACCTCGGGAGCCAGCGCGCGCCGCCCGTCCCAGTCGATGAGGGAGGCGATCCAGTTCTCCGCCTCCAGCGGGCGCAGCGGCATCGGGGCGACAGCGCCCACCGCGCAGCGCACGTTGCGGCGCATCGGGTCGAGCACCACGGCGACGGACGCCAGCGCCCTGCTGGGGCCCGTGCGGCTCGTCGCCTTCAGGAACGTCTGCGGCGCGTGCAGCAGCGGCACCTTCACATAGCCGACGACCTCGCTCGGCTGGAGCATGTCCATGCCCGCCAGCAGATGGCTGACCGGCAGCTCCCGCCGGGCGCCCTCCGGTCCGGCGATGGACAGCGTGGCCTCCAACGCGGCCAGCACGGGCAGCGCGTCACCCGTGGGCGAAGCGCTGACGATGTTCCCGCCGAGCGTGCCCGCGTTGCGCACCTGCGGCGGCCCCGCCGCGCGGGCGGCGGCGGCCAGTGCGGGGATGAGCGCCGCGAAGTCGGGCCGCCCCATCCGGGCGTGGGTCAGCCCCGCGCCCAGCACGGCGAACCCGTCCTGGTAGGACCAGCCGCGGATCTCGCTGATCCGCCCCAGCCCCACCAGCGCGGCGGGTCGCAGCTGCCCGGAGTTGACGTTCACCATCAGGTCCGTGCCGCCCGCCACCGGCACCGCCGCGGGCACCTCGGAGAGCGCGGCGACCGCCTCGTCCAGAGTCGTCGGCAGCATGACGGCAGGGGGCACAGCCTTGGCGGCTCGTCCGCCGTCTGGCGCATGCGCGTGCGCGTGCCGTACGTGCGTGCTCAAGCTGCTGCCCCTTCCCCGACGTACCGGGCTTCTGGCTGCACTGCCGTACGGTACGTGCTCACAGCCCGGACGAGGCAACTCTGGCATATCTCGGCGCCCCACCGACATGAGGGCCAGCGCTGACCCCCTCCCGGTGCCCCCTCTCCTTCGCCGCGGCTCCGCACCGGAAGACGAGGGAGTACGAGACCGGGCCCCGCCCCCAGGGGCGGGGCCCGTCCGTGGACGCGCCGGGGGCCGGGCCCTCAGCCGAGGGGGCGGCCGGGGATTCCGGGGCGCTGCTGCCAGGGGAGGGGGCCGTCCAGGGGGCGGTACTCCACACCGAGGGCGTCGAGACGGGGCAGGTGCGCCCGCTCCAGACGCGCGGCGAACTCGTCGTATTCCCCGCCCGCACCCGACCAGGCGACCTCCGCCACCGCGGCGAGCCGCGGGAACATCTGGTAGTCGACGCGCCGCGAACTCTCCGTGCACTCGGTCCACATGTTGGCCTGGATGCCCAGCACCCGCTCCCCCAGCGGCTCCCCGAACGGCTGGAACTCGTACGCGTCGCGCAAGGTCGCGACGTACCCCAGCGGCATCGGCTCCTCCTCCCCCGGGGCCTGCCGGCGGTCGAGGTAGAGCTGGTGCTCGGGGCAGAGCACCACGTCGTGGCCGGCCTGCGCCGCGGCGGCCCCGCCGTCGGTGCCCCGCCAGGAGGCGACGACGGCGCCCGGGGTGAGCCCGTCGTCGAGGGTGCCTCCTTCGAGGATCTCGTCCCAGCCGACCATGCGCCGTCCGCGGTCGGCGAGCCAGCGGTCGAAGTGGCGGACCATCCACGCCTGGAGGGCGTCCTCGTCGCGGAGCCCGAGGGCGGCGATGCGGGCCTGGGCGACGGCGGAGGCCCGCCATTCGTCCTTGGGTGTCTCGTCGCCGCCGATGTGGATGTAGGGGGAGGGGAAGATGTCGAGGACTTCTTCGAGGACGTGTTCGTAGAAGCGCAGGACGTCGTCGGTGGGGGCCAGCAGGTGCGGGCTGACTCCCCAGTCGGTCCACACGCCGAGCGAGGCGGTGTCGACGGCGTCGGTGGTGCCGAGTTCGGGGTAGGCGGCGATGGCGGCCTGGGAGTGGCCGGGCAGCTCGATCTCGGGGACGACGGTGATGTGCCGTTCGGCGGCGTAGGCGACGATCTCGCGCAGGTCGTCCTGGGTGTAGTAGCCGCCGTGCGGGCGTTCGTCCCACAGCGGCGAGGCACGGTGCCCGACGCGGGTGCGGGGCCGCCAGGCGCCGGTCCCGGTGAGGCGCGGATAGCGGTGGATCTGGACGCGCCAGCCCTGGTCGTCGGTCAGGTGGAAGTGGAAGACGTTGAGCTTGTGGGCGGCGAGCAGGTCGAGGACGCGCAGGACACCGTCCTTGGGCAGGAAGTGCCGGGCGACGTCCAGCATCAGGCCGCGCCAGGCGTAGCGGGGCGCGTCCTGGATGCGGCAGGGGGCCAGCTCCCAGACGGGCCGGTTGACGGCGCGGCGGAAGGCGGCGGGCGGCAGCCCCTGGCGCAGGGTGTGGGTGGCGTGGTGGAGTCCGGCGGCGTCACCGCCGGTGAGAGTGACGCGTTCGGCCGTCACCTCCACGCGGTAGGCGGCGGCGCCCAGCTCCTCGTCGAGGTGCAGCTCGACGGAGTTGCGGGGCGCGCCGGGCCCTTCGTGGAAGGGCAGAGTGGCGGTGCCGCGCAGCAGGCGGGCGACGCCGTGGGTGCCGGGCCCGGCGACGAGAGCGGTGTTCTCGTCCCAGACGAAGGGCGGTCCGTCGCCTTCCGTCAGTTCGCGGGGGCGGGGGACGAGTCCCGTCCAGCCGGTGGCGGACATGTGCGGTCCTCCTTCATTTCACCGCTCCGCCGAGCCCGGAGACCAGGCGGCGGTGTACGCAGACGAAAAAGACGAGTACGGGCAGGGTCATGACGGTCGAGGCGGCCATCACGCCGCCCCAGTCGGGTGTTTCGGTGTCGAAGAAGACGAGGAGCGCCATGGGGAGGGTGGAGTTCTCCGTGGCGGAGATGATGAACGATTTCGCGAACAGGAAGTCGTTCCAGGTGGAGATGAAGGAGAAGACGCTCGTGGCGACGAGGCCGGGGAGGACGAGCGGGAAGAGGATCTGCCACAGGAACCGGCTGCGGCTCGCCCCGTCGATGAAGGCCTGTTCCTCCAGCGCCTCGGGAACGGCTTTGACGAATCCGCGCAGCATCCAGATCGCGAAGGGGAGGGAGAAGGCGAGGTGCGGGAGGATGAGGGAGAGCAGCGAGTTGAGGGCGCCGATGTCCCGCATGAGGAAGAACATGGGGATGGTGAGGGCCTCGACGGGCACCATCTGCGCGGCGAGGAAGAGAATGAGCAAGGTGGTGCGCAGCCGGAACCGGAACCGGGTGACGGCGGTCGCGGCGAGGAAGGCGATCAGCGCGGAGGCGACGACGACGGCGCCGGCCACCAGCAGGCTGTTGAGGAAGTAGCGGCCGAATTCCTGCTGGGTGAAGACGCGGCGGAACGAGTCGAGAGTGGGGGCCAGGGTCCAGCGGACGGGGTTGTCGGAGCGTATTTCCCCGGCGGGTTTGAAAGCCGAGAGCACCATCCAGTAGAGCGGGAAGGCGACGAGCGCGGCGATGAGGACGGTGACGCACTCGGCGAGCAGCCGCCAGGGTTTCCGTATCCGCATCCGTACGCCCGTCCGTGACCGTGACGATCGCCGCGCGGGGGCGGCGGGGGCGGCGGGCGCGCTCATATTTCCTCCCCGTTGCGGCGCAGCAGTTTCAGATAGAGCAGGGTGACGCCGAGCAGGATCAGCAGCATGACGACGCCGACGGCGGAACCGAGGCTGTACTGGGAGGACGCGAACGCCTTCTGGTAGGCGTACACGTTGAGCACGAGGTTCTGTCCGGCGATACCGCCGCCGCCCGTCATCACATAGATCTGGGTGAACACCTTGAAGTCCCAGATGATGGACTGGATCGTCACCACGACGAGGATGGGCCGCAGCATGGGCGCCAGTACGCTGCGCCAGGTGCGCCACACTCCGGCGCCGTCGAGGGAGGCGGCCTCCAGCACCTCGGCGGGCACGGCCCGGATACCGGCGTAGGTGGTGACCATCACCAGCGGGAACGAACACCACACGACCTCGAACAGCACGAGGGCGAAGGCGCTGTAGCGCCCGTACGTCCACGAGTGGTCGCCCAGGCCCAGCACCCTGTTGACGGGACCGAAGTCGGGGTCGAAGAGGAAGACCCACACGGTGGAGCCGGTGATGGCGGGGGTGGCCCAGGCGCCGAGCGCCGCGAGCATCAGCAGCAGCCGCGGCACCGCTCTCACCCGGGTCAGCAGCACCGCCAGTGCGCAGCCGACCAGCAGGGTGCTCACGACGCAGGCGGCGGCGAACAGGACGGTCGCCAGCAGCACCCGCCAGAACTCGCGGTCGGAGAAGAGCTCCGTGTAGTTGCCCAGCCCCTGGAAGCTGGTGGGCTGCCCACCGCTTACCTGCGCCTGGGTGTACTCCAGGAAGGAGATCAGCCCGAGCTGGTAGACGGGGTAGACGAGCAGCCCGGCCAGCACGACGAGGGCGGGCGCCAGATAGAGCCAGGGCGTCCAGCGTCCGCCGCGGACGGGACCGGACCGCCGGGGCGCGCGGCCTCCGGTGGGGCGGCCCGCGCCCGTCCGCGCGGCGGGGCGGGGCCGGGTGGCCGCCTTGCCGGTGGCGACGCTCACTGGGAGAACGCCTCGTCCATCTTGGCCGCGGCGTCGGCGGCGGCACCGTCCACGTCGGCCTTGCCGCTGATGATCTGCTGGAACATCCCCGGCAGCACCAGTGAGGCGTCGATGCGGCCCCAGGCGGGACTGGCGGGCACGAACTCGGTGCCGGCCTCCAGGGTGTCCACGAACGGCTTGACGAAGGGTTCCCGCTCGGCCGCCTTCTTGCGGACATCGCCGAACGTGGGCAGGAAGCCCATCGCGTCGAACAGCTTCTCCTGGGTGTCCTTGCCGGCGAGTTCCTCCGCCAGCCGGACGGCCAGCGTGCGGTGGCCGGTGCTCTTGAGGACGCCGATGTTGTTGCCGCCGGCGAACGCGGGGGCGATCTCGCCCTCCTTCACCCCGGGCAGGGGCACGACCGCGTAGTCGCCCTTGACCTTGCCGTTCTCCATGGCCTGCCGGTTGAAGTCACCGCCGATGGCCATGCCGGCCTTGCCGCCGGCGAACGCCTCGACCGTGTCGTTGCCGCCCATCTTGGCGCAGGTCCCGGCGGGGCAGTTGTCGTCACCGAAGAGAGAGGTGTAGGCGGTGATGCCCTTCTTGGCGGCGGCACTGTCGAGCGCGGAGGCGTAGGAGCCGTCCTTCTTCTCCGCGGCCAGTGCGCCGCCGTGCGCCCAGATGAACGGCATGGCGCCGTAGGTGTAGGCGCCGCCGACGGCGATGCCGTACATGTCCTTGTGCGCGGCGCGGATCTTCCGGGCGGCGGTGCCCAGTTCCGCCAGGGTGCGGGGCGGCTTCAGACCGAGGTCGTCGAAGATGTCGGTGCGGTAGTAGAGGGCGCGGACGCCGACGAACAGCGGCACCCCGTACTGCTTGCCGCGTACGGTGACCGACTGCCGGGCGGTGTCGTCCAGATCCTCGGCGGCCTTCCAGCCGCGGAACTCCTCACTGATGTCGGCCAGTCCGCCGTCGGCGACGTACCCGGCGGTGTCGGTGTTGCCGTACTCGATGACGTCGGGCGCGGACGCGGGGTCGTTGAACGCACCCTTGATCCTCTCGGCACGGCTGTCGACGGGGATGTACTGGACGTCGACCTTCACCCCCTCGTGCCGCTTCTCGAACCGGTCGACCACCTCGGAGACGACCTTCTCCTTCGGCTGGTTGCCGACTTCACGGAAGAGCCAGACCCGCAAGGTCCCGCTCTTGGCGTCCTTGCCGTCCCCGCCCCCGCCGGACGTGGAGGGCGCACATCCCGCCAGCCCGACGGCGACCGCCGCGAACAGCATCGCGGCCCGCGCCGCCCTCGTTCCCGACCGGCTTCTGCTCACTCGCACGACGGCACCCCCAAGCACTGGCGTTGCAACATACGCAACGAACGTTTCGTATCGCACAACCTGCACTGCGCCGTGAGGCTACGAGCCGCCCCCACCCGGGGGCAATAGGTCCGAACCAACTAGTCGACTCGGGCGCTCCGGTGCGCGCCCACGCGCGAACACGCGCCTGCAGGGGAGGACTTGGGAGGAGCTGCCCACAGACCGCGCCGGCCCACTCCTTCAACCCGCCGACTACACCGGACGGAATCAGCGGAGAACCGTGGCGCGTTCCGGCCGCACACCGGGCACCGGGGCCGTGAACGCCGACCGTCGTGGCACACCACGACGCGCTATCCTGCGCACTGACCGTGCGTTGACCCATGCATAACAGAGGGTCAGGCGGCGCGTATTATCACACGCGGCGTAGCAGTCTCGTCACCTCCCGCCCCGCAGTTCAGGAGGACACCGGCACATGGCCAAGCGGGCCCAGCGACTTCCGACGGCGCCGCCCAACGCGTACGGGGCGCATCCGGGAGCCGGGTGGGCGCCGCCGAGGACGGGGCGGCGGGTGCGGCGGACGCGGGTGCAGCGTACGCGGCGGATGTCCACGGGGTGGATCGTCGCCGCCTGCGTGCTGGCGTACTTGGCGTTCTTCTACGTGGTGCTCCCGGTGCTCTCCTGGCTGTTGTGAGGCGCGGGACACGGCGCGGCGGCGGTTTTCTCCGAGAGTGAGTGCGAGGTCTTCGGATGTGGAAGCGGGCGACGGCGGAGGGGGCCGTCGCGGTGGGGGCGGCGCCGGCGGATGCGGGCTGGCAGGCGCCCAGTGAGGTGGAGCGGCGGCTGTACGAGGCCAAGAGCCGGCACGACTGGGCGGCCTACATGGACGTGCTGGCGGGCGAGTGCCTCTTCCGGCTGGCTTCCCGCACCTGGCTGGACGCCAATCCGGGGCGGATACCCGCGCGGTACCACCCGGTGTGGCGCCCGGAGGTGAACGACTGGTGTGCGGCGGTCTACACGCAGGGGATGCTGCCGGCGCCGGTGGAGGACCCGGTGTTCATCTGGGAGGACCTGGGCTCGTACGCGAGCGGCTGGTCCGCGGAGGACCCGCCGTGGCTGGCGGTGAACCCGGGTTCGCCGTGCGAGGCGTACTTCCCGGCGGAGCCGGGCTACCGGGCGCTGTGGCAGCAGCACGCGGACCGCGTGGAGGTGGTGAACTCCCCCGGCACGCTGCGCACGCTGTGGGTGGGCGGCCCCCGCAGCGGCGAGGTCGCCCGCGGGCTGGCGTGCGGGGCGCTGATGTGCGTGAAGAACGGCGTGTACTGGAACGCGCTGGGCCACGGCTACGGCTATGAGCACGAGCGGCGGCTGCTGGACCGCTGGTGGGGCGTCACCACACGGCAGAAGTGGCTGTGCTACCAGGAGGAGTTGCTCACCAACGAGATGAGCAGCCCGGTGTGGGAGTTCGCCCTGGGGGTGCGGCACAGTCTGGCGCAGGACTTCGGCGGGCACGTGGAGCCCGGCCACTGGCGGCAGGCCGCCGAGCGGGTGCTGCGCAGCCGGGTGCCGACGGCGCGGGTCGAGCTGACCCCGGACGGGGTGACGCGGACGGAGGGCCCGTCGGCGGAGGAGATGGAGGCGCAGGTCGAGGGGGTGAAGCGGCTGATCGGCCGGATCACCCGGTACGAGGCGCGGTTCCGTGCGGACGGGCTGCTGCCGGAGGGCCGGTTCGTCCGCTCCGTCGCCGCCTGGGACTACGGCCGGGGCTCCAACATGGCCCGCTTCGGGCTGGCTTCCCGGTTCTGCACCCTGGAGGAGGCCGAGGAGGCGGTGCTGCGGGCGGGCCGGGTGAGTGCGGTGGCCTACCGTTCCTGGGAGGACTTCTCGGCCGGGTACGCGCTGGGGCGCTGTCTCCACTTCGACGACGAGGAGTTCGGCCCCTGGTACGAGGAGACGCTGTCCGCGCACCGGATCCTCACCACGGACCCGGAGAGCCCGTGGCTGACGATCCCGTTCCGCCCGGAGGACGAGGGCTGAGCGGACCCCCGTCGTCCTCGGGGCGGGCCCGGTGTGCATCGCGGGGCCCGCCGTCCCCTGCTCCCCGCCGGGCCCCCGGCACGGCGGTCCCCACACCCCCGCCGGGCCCGCCCCGGCACGGCGGGCCCCACACCCCCGCCGGGCCCGCCCCGGCCCGGCGGGCCCTACTCCCCCGCCGGGTCCGGCCCCGGCCCGGCGGGCCCCGCTCCCGCGCCGGGTCCGGCCCCCGTCCCCGTACGGTCGGCGAGCCGCGAGTGCCGCAGGCCGTACAGGCCGTAGACGGCAAGGCCGACGGCCATCCAGATGCCGAAGACGGCCCAGGTGACGGCGGGCAGGCTGGACATCATCCACAGGCAGCAGGCGAAGCCGAGCAGCGGGGTGACCGGGAAGAGCGCCACCTTGAACGTGCGGTTCATCGTGGGCCGGGTGCGGCGCAGGATGACGACGGCCACGTTGACCAGGGCGAAGGCGAACAGCGTGCCGATGCTGGTGGCGTTGGCGAGTTCGCCGAGCGGCACGGTGGCGGCGAGGATGCCGCAGAAGGCGCCGACCAGCAGGGTGTTGGCGCGGGGCGTACCGGTGCGCTCGTCCACCTTCGCGAACACCTGCGGGACGAGGCCGTCGCGGGACATGGCGAACAGGATGCGGGTCTGGCCGTAGAGGACGGCGAAGACGACGCTGGCGATGGCGACGACCGCACCGGCGGCCAGCACCACGCTCCACAGTCCCAGCCCGGTGACGCGTTCCATGATGCGGGCGAGCGCGGCGTGCGTGTGCCCGAACTCCTGCCAGGGCATCGCGCCGACGGCGACCAGGGCGACGAGGCAGTAGAGCACGGTGACGATCAGCAGCGACAGCATGATGGCGCGCGGCAGGTCGCGCTGGGCGTTCCTGGCCTCCTCCCCGGCGGTGGAGGCGGCGTCGAAGCCGATGTACGAGAAGAAGAGGGTGGCCGCCGCCGCGCTGATCCCGCTGACCCCCAGCGGGGCGAGCGGCGCGTAGTTGCCGGCCTTGATGCCGAAGAAGCCGATGCCGCAGAAGAGCAGCAGCGTCGCGATCTTGACGACGACCATGACGGTGTTGATCCGGGCGCTCTCCTTGGCACCGCCCATCAGGAAGACCACGGCGAGCAGGATGACGGCGAGCGCGGGCAGATTGATCCAGCCGCCCTCGCCCGGCGGCGCGGAGACGACACCCGGGAGCGTCACCCCGAACGTGCCGTCGAGCAGCTCGTTCAGGTACTCGCCCCAGCCGACGGCGACGGCAGAGACGGAGATCCCGTACTCCAGCACCAGGCACCAGCCGCACACCCAGGCGATCAGCTCGCCCATCGTGGCGTACGCGTACGAGTAGGACGAGCCGGAGACGGGGATCGAACCGGCCAGCTCGGCGTACGAGAGCGCGGAGAACAGCGCGGTGCACCCGGCGAGGACGAACGAGACGGCGACGGCCGGCCCGGCCAGCGGCGCGGCCTCCCCCAGGACGACAAAGATGCCGGTGCCGAGGGTGGCGCCGATGCTGATCGTCGTCAGCTGCCACATGCTCAGCGAACGGCGCAGCGCACCGCCCTCGCCGTGCCCGCCCTCGGCGACGAGCCGCTCGACGGGCTTGCGCCGCATGAGCCGCGCGGCGAGCCCGGGCCCCGCCCCGCCCGCGGGCCCGGCTCCGGGGGCGGGGTGGGGGGACGGGTCGGCCGCGGGCCGCGCCGCGCTGTCTTCCGGCATGTGGGGCTCCTTGTCGCTGCGGACCGACGCGCGCCTGCGGCGGCCCGCGGGCATGACGGAGCAGCCCGGGAGGGCACGGCAACGGTGCACCCGCGCGTCGGTTGGGGGGCCGCCGAGTCGGCGGTCGCCGCCGCTCCTGGCACGGGGCATGAGCCTATGAGCCGCCGCTCACGGCCGTAATGCACGGTCGTTGCGCATCACCGGAAGATCATTGCGCGCTGCGGGCCCCGGCCGGGGATACGTTGCGCCGGCCGTCCGGCGGATGCGCCCGGCCGGCTCAGCAGTACGGCGGCTGCCCCGTGAGCGAGTACGCCACGCCCATGAAGACCCCGAAGAGCCGGAAGAGCACCGGGAGCGAGCCCTGGGCCCGGACGGTGCGGTCGTCCAGCCGGGAGACGCCCGGGATGCCCTCCAACTGCTGGGCGACGGAGGCCGACTGCCACCGCACGGCCAGCACCTGCTCGCCGGTGTCGGGTACCAGGCGCGGCCGGACGGCCGGGGTGGCCGCCTCACGCACCCCGTCGGCCACCGCCGCCTCGATGGCGGCGCGGGCCTCCTCGGCGGGACGGAGCCGCGCCGCGAACCGGTCCCGGGCGTACTTCACCGGCACCGCACGCACCCGCGGGTCCCACTCCTCGATCTCCTTGCACGCCACGTCGCAGCCGGTCAGCGCCACCACCGGCACACCGATGGCCGTCGCCGTGGCACAGGCGAAGCCGATCTCCCCCATCGCACGGGCGTCACCCGGCTCGTCACCGACCCCGCCCAGCCACATGTCCTCGATCTCATGGCCCATAAAGCTGTGGCTCAGCACGCCCAGCGCGCCCGCCCGCGCGTGGTAGCCGACGCACACCACGGCGTCGAACGAGCCGTCCAGGTCCTGGAGCATGCCCATCGGCTTCGGCTTGCCCCGCACCAGCGACGCCGCCGGATGCAGGCTCTCCACCAGCAGGTTCCGCATCGTGCTGTGCGTGTCGTTGACGACGACCTCCCCGGCACCCCCCGCCAGCGCACCCCGCACCGCCGCGTTGACGTCCTCGGTCATCATCACGCGTCCGCGGTCGTAGTCCCGGCCGCCCATCTGCACGTCGTCGGCCCCGACGAGCCCGGTCACGCCCTCCATGTCGGCGCTGATGTACACCTTCGTGCCACGTTTCTCCATGCGCCGCACTCTCCCAGTCCCCCGCGCGCGAAGGGAGCAGAATGGGCGGATGCGTGAGCGTCCCCTTCTCGTCTACGACGGAGACTGCGGCTTCTGCACCAGCGCGGTGCGCTTCGGTGAGCGGCGTGTGCGCCCCCGCTGCGAGCCGGTGCCGTGGCAGTTCACCGACCTGGACGCCCTCGGCGTCATCACCGACCGTGCCGAGCACGAAGTGCTGTGGGTGACCCCCACCGGCACGGTGTACGGCGGCGCCCGCGCCGTCGCCAAGGCACTGCTGAGCGCACCCGGCGCCTGGCCGCTGCTGGGCGCCCTCATGATGCTGCGGCCCCTGCGCTGGGCGGCCGACGGCCTCTACCGCCTCGTCGCCGCCAACCGGCACCGCCTGCCCGGCGGCACCCCGGCTTGCGCGGCACCGCCCCGCACTCCCCAGGGCCGCACCCCTAGTTGACCGACTGGATCTCCTGGACGGACACCTGCCGGGTCCCCGCGTACTCACCGTCGGGCAGCGACCCGTCCCCGGCGCCGTCGCTCCCCTCCCACGACGCCTTCCAGGTCAGCGTCGCCTTCAACGGATACCCCGCGCCCTCGGCAGCGGCCCGCAGATACGTCACCCCGCACGGCGGCTTCTTCTTCCCGCTGCCCTTGCGGTACGGGACACCGATCCGCCCGTCCTCGGCCCGGCACTCACCGGAGGACGGATACGTCGTCGCCTCCTGCGTACCCGGCGACAGCCGCAGCGCCGCGGGCGTCACCGTCGTCGTCGCCCAGATCTTCTCGCCACCGCCCAGGTCCACCGACGCCGTCACCGACAGCTTCCGGTACCGGTCCGCGTCCAGCCACACCCACGTCGGCAGATTCACCGTCTGCCGGCCGGCCGGATTCAGCTCCAGTTCCGTTTCCGGCACCCGGACACGCGCGAACGCCAACTGCGACAGAATGCGCGGACTGATCGCGTTCTCGACGTCCGGCCGTTCACCGTTCTTCACCCAGAACGGCAGCTTCGTGCACGACTGCCGCTTCGCCGCGTTCGGCTCGTCCGGGTTCGGGACCGCCGCCCAGAACTTCCCCTCGCCCTCCTTCTTGAGGTTGAAGTTCTTGTAGTCCCCCTCCGTGTACTTGTGACGGATGTCCGTGTCGACCTCCTGCTTGATCCCCCCGTTGTCCGGCTGCCGCCCCGTGAGCGAGTACGGCGAGTCCTCGACCTTCTTCTTCAACTGCTTGGGCGAGTACATGGGCGCGTACCAGCAGGGGGGCGGCGACCAGTGCGCCGCCGGCACGGAGAGGCCCCCCGCCCCTCGCCGGTCACCCCCGGCACCGCTCCCGGAGTAGGCGACCTCCCTGCTGGCCCCGGCGGCGGCGGTGGCTTCGCCGTCGGTGAGAGCACCCTTCTGGAACTTCCCTGTGGTGGCGTCGCGGTATTCGTCGTCGGCCCACGCCGTGGTGGCGTTCATCCCGAGAGCTGCGGCGCACAGACTGGTCACCAGCGCGCAGCTCACTGTCAGTCTTTGCATTTCTGCACCGCCTTCGCCTCGAACTCGAAGGTACGCGCCTTCCAGGGCATCGTGTCCTTCTCGGGCTTCTGCATGACCACGGTGTAGCGCATGTAGCTCGATGCGCTCTTCTCGGTGTACTTGATCTTCCCGCTTTTGATCTTCTTGCTGTACAGCTTGGACTGGTCCACGCAGAAGGACACTTCGGCCAGTTTCCCGTCCACGACATCGCCGACGCTCTCGCGGTAGTAGCGGTCCGTCCCGGTGACCGTGGCACCGCCATCGACGTGGGCCTTGATGAGCGCAGCGGCGTACTCCTCCGCGGTCTGCAACGGCACCACGTGCTCGGCAAGCAGCGGGTCCTTCGGATCCTGCTTCACCGTCCCGTGCATGAGAGCCCTCATATAATCCGCCGCTCCGTCCAACGCCGCGGCCTTTTCCGGGTCGTCGGGCTGTTTCCAGTCGAAGACGAGCTTGATGTCTTCCGGCAGGGTGATGTCCGACGTGCGGAAATCGGGCCGCTCTTCCTTCGGGGCGTCCTCGCCCTTGGTGGGGGTGGGCGTGGCGGAGGTCTTCTTCGCGGAGTCCGCTCCTTCGATCTTGCCGTCGGAGGGGCCGTCGTCGTTGCCGCACCCGGCGAGCAGCACCGCCGAGGCGGCGGCGACGGCGGCCAACGAGGCGGCGCGGCGGGGCAGTTGCACGGCGGGCTCCCATTACGTCAGGCGACTGTCGTGGACCTGACGGTAGCAGCGGGTCGTGCGCTCCGCCGAGTGACTTCATGAACGCGCGGGGTGGCGAACGGGCGCTGTCCGCGGGAAGTTGCTGCGTGGTCCGGAGGCGGCGGTGTCAGTGGGCGGGGGCATGATGGCCGCCATGACGACGAGCACGCCCGGAACGTTGCAGGAACTGGCCCGCGCCCATATGCCGGCGCGGGATGCCGAGCGGTGGATCGGGCTGCTCAAGCCCGGCGCGCGGTTGCGCAGGGCGCGGGAGGGGGAGCGTGTCGTCGGGGTGCTGGGCGGGGAGCCGCGGCTGCCCGAGGGGGTGGCGTGGCCCGTGTGGGAGGGGCGCGGGCCGCTGGGTTTCGTGGCGGCGGTGGACTGCGGCGCGATACGGGAGACGGCCGCCGGGCAGGGGGTGGACCTGCCGCTGCGTACGGACGGCTGGCTGGCCTTCTTCTACTACGAGGACGACGAGGCGCTGGAGATCGTGGACGCGGGGGATCCGCGGACCTGGGCGGGCTACCGCGTGCTGCATCTTCCCGCCGGCTACGAGGAGTTGCCGCGCCGGGCGACGCCGGAGGGTGCCGCGTCGTACGACGAGGTGCCGCTGACGGCCGAGATCGGGCTGACGGCGCCGGCCGGTGACGCGGTGGCGGTGGCCCGGGCGCTGGGGTTCCGGGAGCCGACCGACGAGTACGCGCATCCGGTGGGCAGCGACGCCTTCGTCGAGGAGGTGCGGCGGCTGGCTCCGAGCACGCACCAGCTTCTGGGGAATGCGGACAACGTGCAGGGCCCGGTGGAGACGGAGGTGGCCCGCGGGGTGCTGGGCGGGGTGGACTGGAGCGATCCGCGGCTGGAGGAGGAGGCGCAGCGGTGGACGCTGCTGGCCCAGTTCGACAGCGATGAGGAGGCGGGCATGTGCTGGGGCGACTGCGGGGTGCTGTACTGGCTGATCCGCCCGGAGGACCTGGCCGCGAACCGTTTCGAGGAGGCCCGCTTCACCTGGCAGTGCTGCTGACGGTGGCGGCGGGGTGCGCCACCGTTCGTCGCGCCGTGGTTCCGCCGCGGCCACGCCACCACCGCTGTGAATGCTGACGTGGTTCGGCTGCGGACGGACCGCTGCCGTGGGTGCTGGGTGGGGGGAGCCCCCGGGGAGCAAGCGCCGGCAGAGGCGGACGGCCGTCAGCAGGGGCAGGGGGCCGAACGGGCCGCACGCGCACCGCGCCCGTCCGTCCCCGCCGGGCTGGCGGGGACGGACGGGCGCGGGCTGAGACGTACGCGGGTGGTGCGGGGTGGCCGGCGGTTGCGGCCGGGCGGCGCCGGCCGGCGAGGTGGCTACTTCTTGCCGCCGCCCTTGCCGTCCTTGCCGCCCTTGTCCCCGCCGGGACCCATCGTCTCGTAGATCTCCTTGCACATGGGGCAGACCGGGTACTTCTTGGGGTCACGCCCCGGGACCCAGACCTTTCCGCAGAGCGCGACGACCGGCGTCCCGTCCATCGCGCTCGCCATGATCTTGTCCTTCTGGACATAGTGGGCGAACCGCTCGTGATCGCCGTCACCGTGCGATGTCTGCGGGGTCGGTTCGACGAGTGTGCCGGTGCCCGCCCCGCGCTCGGGCTCAAGAGTGCTCATGCAGTCCAAGGGTACTCATGCGGCCGGGACACGTCAGGCATGGGCGGGGGCCCGCGTCACCCCATCGGGGGGCCGTGGGCCCGGTCCGGCGGTCAGTTCAGGGAGGGGTCGTCCGGGTAGGTGGCGACCAGCGCCAACTCGCTGCGCTGCCTGCGCAGTACGGACCGCCACAGGCCCTCCGGCGCGGGCGAGGACACATCGCCGGGCTCGGACTCGACCACGTACCAGGCGCCCTCGGACAGCTCTTTCTCCAGCTGGCCGGGCCCCCATCCGGCGTATCCGGCGAAGATCCGCAGCGAGCCGAGTTCGGCGGCGAGCAGTTCGGGCGGGGCCTCCAGGTCCACCAGGCCGATGGCGCCGTGGACGCGGCGCCAGCCCAGGGGGCCGTCGGTGTCGAGGACGGTGTCCGGGTCGAGCGCTTCGTCGCCGGGCTCGTCCGCGGACGCGCGGGCCCCGTCGGAGGCGGCACCGCTCCCGCCGGAGGCGGCGAAGGCCCCGTCGGAGGCGGCGCCGGTCTCCCCGGAGGCGGCACCGGGCGCATCGGAGGGCGGCTCTCCGGGCCGGGTGCGGCCGGGCCGGTCACCGGCGGTCCGCGGGGTGTCACCGAGGGCGGCGGCACCGGCGTCCGGCCCGGAGCCGGCGGCGCCGTCCGTAGGGTCGCGCCGGCCGGCGGCACCGTCCGTGCGGTCACCCCTGCCGGAGGGCACGACGGCCACGCCGAGTGCCGCGTCGAGGGAGACGGGCCCGCCCTGGAAGACGACTCCCGGCTCGCCCGCGAGCGCCGCCCACGGTTCCAGGATGTCGCCGACGTTCACCGGGGTGGGGCGATTGAGGACCACGCCCAGTGAGCCCGCCTCGTCGTGGTCGAGGAGGAGCACCACCGCGCGGTCGAAGTTCGGGTCGGCCAGCACCGGTGTCGCGACGAGCAGTCGCCCGGTGAGCGAGGACACCTCGGTCATACGGCAATGATCCCGCACCAGCGGCGTTCCCGGGGACCCAATGGGCAGATCCAGGACGCGCTCCCCGCGCCACAACACGGTACGCAACGGACATCTAACCCACCGTGTTATTGCGGACCTGTGACAGTCGCAGGCCCCCCTCTCGCTTGGGGTACGCCCGGACGGGGCCATTACGCTTGCCTGTTGTCCCATCCCGTCTCGCGGAATCGCGGAGATCCATGACCGACAGCCCAGCCGACGTACTCCTCGTCCACGGTGGCGCCCCGATCGAGGGCGAGATCCGTGTCCGGGGTGCGAAGAACCTCGTCCCCAAGGCCATGGTTGCCGCGCTGCTGGGCAGCGAGCCGAGCCGACTGCGCAATGTCCCCGACATCCGCGACGTGCGGGTCGTGCGCGGGCTGCTCCAGTTGCACGGCGTCACGGTGCGCGCGGGGGACGAGTCCGGCGAGCTGGTGCTCGACCCGTCGCACGTGGAGAGCGCCAACGTCGCGGACATCGACGCGCACGCGGGCTCCTCGCGGATTCCGATTCTCTTCTGCGGGCCGCTGCTGCACCGCCTCGGCCACGCCTTCATCCCGGGCCTGGGCGGCTGCGACATCGGCGGCCGGCCGGTGGACTTCCACTTCGACGTGCTGCGCAAGTTCGGCGCGACGATCGAGAAGCGCGCCGACGGCCAGTACCTGGAGGCGCCGCAGCGGCTGCGCGGCACCAAGATCCGGCTGCCGTACCCGTCGGTAGGCTCCACGGAGCAGGTGCTGCTGACCGCCGTGCTCGCCGACGGTGTCACGGAGCTGTCCAACGCGGCGATCGAGCCGGAGATCGAGGACCTGATCTGCGTCCTGCAGAAGATGGGCGCGATCATCTCCGTGGACACCGACCGCACGATCCGCGTCACGGGTGTGGACAAGCTCGGCGGCTACACGCACCGGGCGCTGCCCGACCGTCTGGAGGCGGCATCCTGGGCGAGCGCGGCGCTGGCCACGCAGGGCAGTGTGTTCGTCCGGGGCGCCGAGCAGCGCTCGATGATCACCTTCCTCAACACCTACCGGAAGGTCGGCGGCGCCTTCGAGATCGGCGACGAGGGCATCCGGTTCTGGCACCCGGGCGGCCCGCTGAACGCCATCGCGCTGGAGACGGACGTCCACCCGGGCTTCCAGACCGACTGGCAGCAGCCGCTGGTCGTGGCGCTGACGCAGGCGTCGGGGCTGTCGATCGTGCACGAGACGGTGTACGAGTCGCGGCTGGGGTTCACCTCCGCGCTCAACAAGATGGGCGCGCACATCCAGCTGTACCGGGAGTGCCTGGGCGGGACGCCCTGCCGGTTCGGGCAGCGCAACTTCCTGCACTCGGCGGTGGTTTCGGGCCCGACGAAACTCCAGGGCACGGATCTGATCATCCCGGACCTGCGGGGCGGCTTCTCGTACCTGATCGCCGCGCTCGCCGCGCAGGGCACGTCGCGGGTGCACGGGATCGACCTCATCAACCGCGGTTACGAGAACTTCCAGCAGAAGCTGGCGGATCTGGGCGCCAAGGTGGAGCGCCCGTAACTTCCCCTTCCGGCCTGCCCCGCGCCGGGGCGGGCCCGGGAAGGCGGACGCGGGCGGCTTTCCGGGCCGGGCGCCCGCTCCTGTACGGACAAGACCGGCCGGCCGGATCGGGACGGGCCGCCAGTACGCGCCCCGGGCCGCGCTCTTCTCAGCCACCCCAAGTGACCGGCTGAGAACGCCTGTTGCACACAGGTGCGGCCGGGTGGGGCAGTGCGGCCCCGCAGCCGTCCCACCGGGTTGATGTGCACTCCCCTGCGCGCGGCTGGCATGATCGTGCGAACCTCCGCGCAGCCCGTACGGGCACCAGCAGCCCCGCGTCCGAGGAGCCGCCCCATGCCCGAGTCCCGCCGCCACGAGGCGATCGCCGACGAGCTGCGGCGCGCGATCTTCGACGGCCGCTATCCGGTCGGCGCGACCCTGCCGTCCGAGACCGAACTGGCCGCCTCGCACGGCGCCTCCCGCGGCACCGTGCGACAGGCCGTCTCCGCGCTGCTCGCCGAGGGCCTCATCGGCTCCCGGCAGGGCGCGCGGCGCGTGGTGCTCTCCACCACTCCCAGCCAGTCCTTCACCGAGCTGCGCAGCTTCGCCCAGTGGGCCAGGTCCGGCGGACGCGCCGCCGGCGGCCTGGTGCTCGCCTCGGCCTGGAGCGCGGCGCACGCCGACGAGGCCGGGCTCCTCCAGGTGCGGCATGGGGCGCCCGTACTGCGCGTGTTGCGGCTGCGCACGCTGGACGGGGAGCCGGTGCTGCTGGAGCGCACCGTGTACGCGGAGTGGATCGGGCCGGCCGTGGAGGCGCTGCCCGACGACTGCGAGTCGGTCACCCGGCGGCTCCACGACGACACCGGGCTGGTCTTCGTGCACGGCGAGCACCACATCGACGCCGTGGCCGCCGGCACCGCCGACGCCGCGCATCTGCGGCTGCGCCGGGGCAGCCCGCTGCTGCGGGTGCGCCGTACGACCGCCACGGCCGACGGGCGGCCCATCGAGACCTCCGACGACCGCTACCGGCCCGGTTCGGTCGTCTTCAGCGTGCGCAACTCGACCCGGACCAATCCGCTGGTGCGCACCCACGCCTGACCGGCCCCGCCCCAGTGGCGCCCGGACCCGACGAAGAAGAGCGAGCCCGCCTTGTCCACCACGTCCACCCCGTCCACCGCCTCCGCTGCGCCCGCCCCCGTGCTGCCCGCCGCCCTGCTCTGCGACATGGACGGCACCCTCGTCGACACGGAACGTGACTGGATGGCGACCCTGGCCGAGTTGCTGACCGCGCACGGCGCCGCCGCCGACGACACCGCCCTGCAGCCGTTCGCGGGCCTTCCGCTGGACGATGCCGCCACGCTGGTCGCCGAGCGCACGGGACTGCCCGCGGACAGCACGGCCGACCAGCTGGGTGAGGCGTTCCTGGCCCGCGTGCGGGCCGGGGTGACGGTGCAGCCGGGGGCGCTCCCGCTGCTCGACGGCGCCCGCGCGCTCGGCATCCCTGTGGCACTTGTCACGGCCTCCGAACGGGTGGTCGCCGATCTCGTGCTGGACACGCTGGGTCACCACCGCTTCACCTGTTCGATAGCGCACGGGGAGGCCCCGCACGGCAAGCCCCACCCGGCGCCGTACCTCACCGCGGCCCGCCGCCTGGGGGTGCCGCCCGAGGACTGCGTCGCTCTGGAGGACACCCCCACCGGTGCCGCCTCGGCGCTGGCCGCGGGCTGCCGTGTGGTGGCCGTCCCCACCGTCCCCGGCATCCAGGAGGGGCCCCGCACCTTCGTGGTGTCCTCCTTGACCCAGGTGGACCTCACCCGGCTGCCGCCGGCCCGCTGAACTGCCCGGGACCGCTCACAGCCCGTCCACGCCCGTCCAGGGCCCGCCCGGCGCCCGCCCGGCCCTAAGGGGCCCGGGGCGGGTGCCGCGGGCCCGAGACCGGCACGCAGGGGCCCGCAAAAGCGGCGTACGGGGCCGGGGAAAGCGGAAGGGCGGCCCCTCCCGGTGGGAGGGGCCGCCCTGGGCCTGGTGGTGGCTGGGGCGTGGCTTACTTGCCCTTCGCCGCTTCCTTGAGCTTGGAGCCCGCCGACACCTTGACGCTGTACCCGGCCGGGATCTGGATCGGGTCACCGGTCTGCGGGTTGCGCGCGGTGCGCGCAGCCCGGTGGGTGCGCTCGAAGGTGAGGAAGCCGGGGATGGTGACCTTCTCGTCGCCCTTGGCGACGACCTCGCCGACGGTCTCGGCGAACGCCGACAGGATCGCGTCGGCGTCCTTACGGGTCACCTCGGCCCGCTCGGAAAGAGCGGCCACCAGCTCACTGCGGTTCATAATTCGTACTCCCGTGTTCTTCTTGCCGATGAGGCGTGAGATCGAAGCCGATGCTGCCAGGGCCCTACGACAGTCCCCGGACCCGGGTCCGCCTTCGCGCCTGCGCGCCCCGTGGGGTATCCCCCCGGACAAGGTCCTCGACGGGGTTACCCCCTCGGACGAAGTCCTTGGGGATGCATCCTGCCCCCACCTGCGGCGGGAAAGCCAATCCGACGTCATCCGGGCGTCTCGCCCGGCGCTGCCCGCCACACTAAAGGGCCGCCCGGGTGAACCCTTCCCCGACGCGCCGGTACCACGAGGGGGGCGGCACCGGTGACGCGGCCCCGCAGGCACCGCGAACGCCGCCGGGGAGCCGCCCGGCGTGGCCGGGCCGCAGCGGGCCGGAACGGCCGGTCCACGCCCCTGCCGGCCCCGCGTGGGGCGGGGCCGTCCCGGAGCGCCGGGCGCAGTGCGGCACAGGGCCGCCCGTGCCGCGCTGCGCCGAAGGCCCGGCCGGCCGGGTCAGGACTGGGAGCGCTCCTTGGTGGAGTCGCCCAGGGCGCTCTTGCCGGTGGCCTGGACGGCGTCGCGGACGGCGCCGGCCACCGCGCCGGAGACCTTCTCGTTGAAGACGCTGGGGATGATGTAGTTCGGGTTCAGCTCGTCCTCGCCGACCACATCGGCCAGGGCGCGGGCCGCCGCCAGCATCATCGAGTCGTCCACGGTGACGGACTGGGCGTCCAGCAGACCGCGGAAGACACCCGGGAAGACCAGCACGTTGTTGATCTGGTTCGGGAAGTCGGAGCGGCCGGTGGCCACGACGGCCGCGCTCTCGCGGGCCGCCGCCGGGTCCACCTCCGGGTCCGGGTTGGCGAGCGCGAAGACGATGGCGCCGTCGGCCATCTTGGCCACGTCGTCGCCGTCGAGCACGTTCGGGGCCGAGACGCCGATGAACACGTCGGCGCCGACCACGACCTCCTTGAGGGTGCCGGTGTGGCCCTCGGGGTTGGTGTTGTCGGCCACCCACCGCATGGGCGAGTTCTCGTCGGCCTCGGCGACGTCCTTGCGGCCGGAGTGGACGACGCCGTGGATGTCGGCGACCACGGCGTGCTTGACGCCGGCCTCCAGCAGCAGCTTGAGGATGGCGGTGCCGGCGGCGCCCGCACCGGACATCACGACGCGGATGTCCTCGATCCGCTTGTCGACCACGCGCAGCGCGTTGTAGAGCGCGGCGAGCACGACGATGGCGGTGCCGTGCTGGTCGTCGTGGAAGACGGGGATGTCGACGGCCTCCCGCAGCCGCGCCTCGATCTCGAAGCAGCGGGGCGCGGAGATGTCCTCCAGGTTGATCCCGGCGAAGCCGGGGGCGAGCGCCTTGACGATCTCGACGATGGCGTCGGTGTCCTGGGTGTCCAGGCAGATCGGCCAGGCGTCGATGCCGGCGAAGCGCTTGAAGAGGGCCGCCTTGCCCTCCATGACGGGCAGAGCGGCCTGCGGGCCGATGTTGCCCAGGCCCAGCACGGCGGAACCGTCGGTGACGACGGCGACGCTGTTGCGCTTGATCGTCAGGCGGCGCGCGTCCTCGGGGTGCTCGGCGATCTGCGTGCAGACGCGGGCGACGCCGGGCGTGTAGATCATCGAGAGGTCGTCGCGGTTGCGAATGGGGTGCTTGGACGACATCTCGATCTTGCCGCCGAGGTGCATCAGGAAGGTCCGGTCGGAGACCTTGCCGATCGTCACGCCCTCGATGGAGCGCAGCTTGCCCACGATCTCGTCGGCGTGTGCGGTGGAGCTGGCTGCGATCGTGACGTCGATCCGCAGCCGTTCGTGACCCGATGCGGTCACGTCGAGGCCGGTGACCGAGCCGCCAGACGACTCCACGACCGTGGTGAGCTGACTGACCGCCGTCCCGCCAGCGGGGACCTCCAGGCGGACCGTCATCGAGTAGGAGACGCTTGGCGCCATTGCCGACTTCCCTCTGCTTTCCCTTGTCGCGTTGTGCGCGTGTCCCCCCGCGCGACCGCGTTTTTTACGGCCAGCGGGGCGGCACGTCAACAGATCGTCCCACCTACCCCCCGGTACGCGGTAACGCCGCCCCCTCTTCGGAAATCGTATTCCACCATCCGAGAGGCTGTCACCCGTGCGAAACCCCCCACTCCTTCGCAGGAAAACCGCCATCAATCTCCCTAAAACGGAGCGAATCCGGCCTAAGATCGGCCCGCACACTGCCTCTGCATTTATGGGAGACCCGCAACATGGCTCAGGGCACGGTCAAGTGGTTCAACGCCGAGAAGGGCTACGGCTTCATCGCTCAGGAAGGCGGCGGTCCGGACGTCTTCGTGCACTACAGCTCGATCGACAGTGAGGGCTACCGCAGCCTCGAAGACTCCCAGCGCGTCGAGTTCGAGATCACCCAGGGCCGGAAAGGGCCCCAGGCCGACGGGGTCCGCGTGGTCGGCTGACCGCACGTCCCCCACACACGAAAGGGCTCCCACCGACCGGGTGGGAGCCCTTTCTCGTGACGTTCGATGACACCGACCCGCCAGCTCGCCTCGCGGCAAGTGGGCGCTCGAAGCGCCTATGGTTGGGCCCGGGGGCATGGATCGGGCCGGTGCCACATCCAGGCTAACAAACCACCCGCGCCAGGCATTCCCCCGCGCACGAGCCCGCCTCTCAGGGGCGGAGAAGGTCGGGCACCCCCTCCTCGTCGGGCAGGTCGGCGGCGGTGCCGAGCACCTCCAGACGCTGGGTGGCCCGGGTCAGCGCCACGTACAGGGTGCGCAGCCCGGCGGGGGACTCGTCGGCGATCTGGGCCGGGGAGACGACGAGCGTGGCGTCGTACTCCAGCCCCTTGGCCTCCAGGCTGCCGAGGGCCACGACCCGCTCCCCCAGCCCCGCCAGCCACTCCCGCGCCTCCTCGCGCCGCGCCATGGCGACGACGACGCCCACCGTGCCCTCCACCTCGTCCAGCAGCCGGGAGGCCGCCGCGCGGACGGACGCGCCCAGATCGTCACCGGCCACGGTGAAGCCCGGCCGCACGCCGGTGGAGCGCACGGCACGCGGCGGGGTGACCCCGGGCATGGCGAGCGCGAGGACCCGGTCGGCGAGCTGGGCCAGTTCGGCGGGGTTGCGGTAGTTGACGGTGAGTTCGAAACGGCGCCGGGGCCGCTTCCCCAGTGCCTCGTCCCGCGCGGCCTCGGCCTCGTCCGGATCGGTCCAGGAGGACTGCGCCGGGTCCCCCACGATCGTCCAGGTGGCGTGCCGGCCGCGCCGCCCCACCATGCGCCACTGCATGGGGCTGAGGTCCTGCGCCTCGTCGACGATGACGTGCGCGTACTCGGTGCGCTCGGAAGCGGCCCTCCAGCCCCCGGCCTCCCGGCGGGCGCCCGGGTCCCGGTCGGCGGCGGTGGTCAGCTCCTCCAGACCGGTGAGCTGGTCCAGCGGATCGGCCTCCCGCTTCCTGGGCCGCGCCGGCGCACCCAGCAGGCTGCGCAGCTCGTCCAGGAGGGCGATGTCGTGCACGGACAGCTCCCCCTCCCCGGCCGGGCCGAGCCGCGCGGCCAGGGCGCGGGCGAGGGTACGGGCCTCCTGGGGCCGCAGCACCCGCCTCGACCAGCGGGCGAGCCGGCTCTCGTCGGTCATCGCGCCCAGGACCTGGCGGGGGGTGAGCTCCGGCCACCAGGCGTCCAGGAAAGCCAGAAACTCCTCCTCGGTCGCGACGTCCTCGTCGAAACCGGCGCGGGCCTCGGCGGCCAGTTCCGGATCGTCGTAGCGGCGGCGGGCGCCGGCCTTCTCCCACAGGGCGTCGAGCAGCAGTCTGCGCGCGCGGGGCCGCATCAGATTGACGGGGGCGGTGCCGCCCAGGACCTGCTGGCGGACGGCGTCCAGTTCGGCGGCGTCCAGCTCCACACGGTTGCCGAACGCCACGACGCGGAGCCGGTCCGGCACCGGGGCGCGCAGTCCCACATCGAGCGCCCCGCGTGCGGCTTTGCGCAGCACCTTCACCATGCGCGCCGACCCCTTGATGCGGGCGACCCGCTGCTCGTCGTACGTGGTGGCCACCGCACCGGCCGTCTCCTCCGCGAGCGCGCCCAGTGCCCGGATGGCGACCTGCCCCTCCTCGCCCAGGGAGGGCAGCACCCCCTCCGTGTAGGAGACCAGCAGCGGGGTCGGCGAGACGATCAGGATGCCGCCCGCGTAACGGCGCCGGTCCTGGTACAGCAGGTACGCCGCCCGGTGCAGGGCCACAGCCGTCTTGCCGGTGCCGGGCCCGCCCTCGACCAGGGTGACGGAGGCGGCAGGGGCGCGGATCACCTCGTCCTGCTCCGCCTGGATGGAGGCGACGATGTCCCGCATGGTGTGGCCGCGCGCCTGCCCCAGGGCCGCCATCAGGGCACCGTCGCCGACCACGGCCAGCTCCTCGCCGTCCAGCCGGGCCTCCACCTCGGGGCGCAGCAGATCGTCCTCGACGCTGGTCACACGACGGCCCTTGCTGCGGATGACACGCCGGCGCACGACCCGGCCCGGGGCCACGGGCGTGGCCCGGTAGAAGGGGGCGGCGGCGGGAGCGCGCCAGTCGATGACCAGCGGCGCGTAGTCCGCGTCCAGGACACCGAGCCGGCCGATGTGCAGCGTCTCGGCGATCTCGGCCGACTTCCGGCCGCCGTCCTCCTCGCGCACCGCACCGTCGGCGGGCTCCACGGAGGTGTAGGCACCGTCGGGGCCGCGCTCGCCGGTCTTGCCCTCCAGCAGGTCGATCCGGCCGAAGAGGAAGTCCTCGAACTCGCTGTTGAGACGGTTGAGGTGGACACCGGCGCGGAAGACCTGCGCATCGCGTTCGGCCAGCGCCCCGGGCGTGCCGACCTGCGCCCGTTTGGAGGCGTCGTCCATGAGGAACTCCGCCTCGTGGATCTTCTCCTCCAGCCGCCGGTACACCCGGTCGAGGTGGTCTTGCTCCGCGCGGATCTCGCGGTCGCGGACGGTCTCTGGCTCCGCTGTGTGCTGCGCGTTCAACGCGGCGGCCCCCTTCTGCGTTCCTTAGGGCAGCCGTCAACCGTACGCGATTCCCCGCAGCGGGGCCCGCCCGACGGCCTCCTCGGCCCGGCGGCACACCCCCGCCCCACCTGGCACTAATCCGGCAGAACCCGTCACTCCTGCCCCTGGGGACCGACACGCCCCCCGCCTACGGTGTGAGCCGTCACCGCGTCGCGCGCCGCTTCCGCACCGTCCTTCCCGTGAGGCTCCCCCAATGCAATACGTCATGCCCCTCGTCATCGGCGTCCTCTACGCCCTGGTGATGTCCCTCCTGGCCGAGCCGCACCGGCTGCGCCTCAACGCCCTGATGGTCGGCGGCGCGGGTGCCGCCTATCTGAGCGGAGGCGGCATGGGCGGCTGGGAGTTCGCCTTCACCGTGCTCGCCACCTACGTGGCCTACCGGGGGCTGGAGTCGTGGACCTTCGTCGGCATCGGCTGGCTGCTGCACACCGCCTGGGACGTCGTCCACCACCTCAAGGGCAACCCGATCATCCCCTTCTTCCACGACTCCTCGTTCGGCTGCGCCCTGTGCGACCCGGTCATCGCCCTGTGGTGCTTCGCCGGCGGCCCCTCTCCTCGTGAACTGCTCCGTTCCCGCAACGGAGCGACGCGACTGCCCGTAACATCCCCCGCATGCACGCACGACGGGACGACGGCTACGAAATAGCAACCGACCCGCACCGCCTCGACCTCGACACGGTGCACCGGTGGCTGTCCGAGGACGCCTACTGGTCCCGGGGCCGCAGCCGGGCGAAGACCGAACAGGCCGTACGCGGCTCACTCAACTACGGCGTCTACGCCCCGGACGGCGCCCAGGCCGGCTACAGCCGGGTCATCACCGACAAGGCGACCTTCGCCTGGCTGTGCGACGTCTACATCGACCCCGCACAGCGCGGCCGGGGCCTGGGCAGCTGGCTGGCCACCACGATCCGCGACCACCTCACCACCTACCCCCTCACCCGCATCATGCTGGCCACCGCGGACGCGCACACCCTCTACGCCAAAGCCGGCTTCACCCCCGTCCCCGACCCCACCGAACTGATGCTGCTCCGCCCCGACCCGGCGCCCTGACCACCGGGACACTCGGCAGACGGGCTCAGTGCTGAACCGCCGGGCAGGTGCCGGTCTCCTCACCGATCGAGTTGATCTCGGCGTTCGGCCGCGGGTCCCCGGCGTAGTTCACCTGGTCGGTGCACCGCTCACCGGGCTTGTGCGGCGTCCCGGAACCGGCCTTCTCCGGCACAGGGCAGGTCCCCGACTCCTCACCGATCGAATTGATCTCGGCGTTCGACCGCGAATCCCCCGCATAGTTCGCTCACCGGACTTCTTCGCCGCCCCGGGAGCGGACTTCTGCACCGTCCCCGACTCGGGCTTCTCCGGCTTCTCCGACTTCTCCGAGGAAGAGGGGGAGTGCGGGGCGGAGGCGGAAGCGGAACGGGACGGCGCCGCGTTGTCACTGCCGGTGCCGTTGTCGCAGGCGGTGAGGGCCAGGCCGGCGGCCATGGCGACGAGGGCGATGACGGGGAACTTCCGAGCAGGCATTGGTCTCTCCTCATGGATGCCCGCTCGCGGCGAGCACACTGTTGTTGGTCATTGGGGGGAACCGGGCACCCCGCTGGACGACTGCGCGGGGCGCCCGGTGGCGGTCAGGAGCAGCTCTTGTAGAACTGCTGCCAGCCGTCGGTGGGCATGGCCGGCGGCTCGGCCCAGGTCCCGTACTCCCCGTACTTCTGCTTGGCCTCGGAGTCGAAGTCGCCGAGACCGCCACCCGGCTGGGACAGGCGCACGTCCCGGTCCATCTGGCCGTCACCGGCGTTGTTGAGGACGGCCAGGTCCGGGTAGGCGTCGTCGTTGTACTGGGCGACGGCCAGCTGCTTGACCTCGCCGCGGTCACCGATGTCGAAGTGGCGGGCGTTGTCGGAGGTCAGGTCGGTCCGGTTGAGCGGCCCCTGCCGGTACTCGGCCAGACGCGCCATGGAGGGGTCGTCCCCGCCGGACGGTTCGACGACGTTGACGACCAGGTCCAGGGTGCCGTCGTTCTCGAAGTCGGCGACAGCGGCGGACACGATCTCGCCCTTCTTGGCGCCGACGAGGCTCCGGACGGTGTGCTTCTTGCCGAACGAGCCGTCCGCGCCGCCCCACTGGACGGTCATCTCGGTGCCGGTGTGCCCGGGGTTGGTGATCTTGTCCTGGTGGCCGTCACCGTCCAGGTCACCGAGGAGCGTGGTGGCATCGGCCAGGCACACGGCAGGCGCGTCAGCGTTGGACGGCTCGGCGGCGGAGGCCTGATAACCGGCGTAGGACAGGGTCAGGGCAGCCGCGGCCAGCGGGGCGGCGATCCAGCGTGAGCGAGTGCGCAGCATGTGCGAGCACCTTTCCGTCGTAGTTGCCGGATGTGATGCCGGTGCCGCCTGATGAGTTCACCCGAGGTTTTCCGCGTGACAGGACCGTGACATACCGCCCCGACGTGCGGCGCACCCGCGCGGGATACGGAGGGGCGGGGTCTGCGGGGTGGTCGTTCCGGAACACTGAAGCGTGATTTTCGGACCGACCGTAAGAGCGCACACGCCGGTCGCGGGGTCCGGGGTCGGTCCGTAAATCATGCCGTTCCGGAACGACCACCCCGCAGACCCCGCCCCAGCCCCCAGGGAGAACCGCCCAGCGAGCGCCCCCTCAGCCGCGCACCCCGACCAGCCCGTCCCAGGCCCCCATGGCGGCGTCCACCACACCGAGCAGACTCTCCCGGCAGGCACCGTCGCGGGCCTGCACGGAAAGACCGAAGAGCACAGCCGCGTAGAACGCGGCGCAAGCGTCGAGGTCGGCACCGGAAGACACGTCTCCCTCGGCGACGCCGCGGGCCAACCGGTCGCGGAACCGCCGCTGGGTGCCGCACCGGGCGTCGGCCAACAGTTCCTGCACCCCCGCGTGTTCGGGCGTGCAGTTGGTGGCGGCGAGCACGATCATGCAGCCGGAAGGTTTGCCGGGCTCGGTGTAGCCGCAGGCGTTGCCGGCCAGCGCGCGGTGGATGCCCTCGCGCGCGGTGGCCGCCTCGTCGAGTGCGCGGGGCGTGAGGGCGCCTTCGGTGCGCATGTACAGATCGACCGCTTCGCGGAAGAGCTGCTCCTTGGAGCCGAAGGCGGCGTAGAGGCTGGGTGGTCTGATGCCCATGGCCTCGGTCAGTTCGGCGAGCGACGCCGCTTCGTAGCCGCGTCGCCAGAAGACGCACATGGCCTCCCGCAGGGCGGCGTCCCGGTCGAAGGCGCGAGGCCGTCCGCGTCCCGCCATCGCCGACCCCTTTCTTTAGCGAACGCTACTAAAAGCTCTTGACGCCCGAGGATACTCCTGTGTTACTTATTGAGCGCGCGCTACAAAAATCACTCACACCCAACGACAAGCGAGGCACCAGCCATGACGGCGACACCCACCACATCCCTCCCCCTGCTCGGCAAGGCAGCGCTGGTCACCGGCGGCAGCAGGGGAATCGGCGCGGCCACAGCCCGCAAGCTGGCGGCGGACGGCGCCGATGTCGCCCTCACCTACGTGTCCGGGGAGGGCCGGGCCAAGGAGGTCGCGGAGGACATCCGCGCCCTGGGCCGCCACGCGCTGGCGTTCCGTTCGGACAGCGCCTCGGCCACCGACCCGGCCGAGGCCGTCCACCACACGGCCCACGAGTTCGGCCGCTTCGACATCCTCGTGAACAACGCCGGCATCTTCCCCAGCAGCCCGCTGGCGGAGATCACCCTGGAGGACATCGACCGCACCCTCGCCGTCCACGTCCGCGCCGCACTGCTGGCCGCCCAGGCCGCCGCCGGCCATATGACGGAGGGCGGCAGCATCATCACCATCGGCAGCAACCTCGCCGAACGCGTGCCGGGCCCCGGCATGACGCTCTACGCGGCGTCCAAGGCGGCCCTCAACGGCCTCACCAGGGGACTGGCCCGAGATCTGGGCCCGCGCGGCATCACCGCCAACCTGGTGCAGCCCGGCCCGACGGACACCGACATGAACCCGGCGGACAGCGCCAAGGCCGACGGTCAGCGCGCGCTCACGGCGCTCGGCCGCTACAACACACCGGAACGCGTGGCCGCTCTGGTCGCCTTCCTGGCAGGCGAAGCGGGCGCCGGCTCGACGGGCGCGGTTTTCACCGTGGACAGCGGCGCCAACGCCTGAGCCCGCACGGCACCAGCACCAGCACCAGCACCAGCACCAGCACCAGCAGGATCACAACCAAGAACCCCAGCCGAGGATCACAACCGAGGCAGGTAATGCCGAGGACTGTCCCACTCATCGAGCGGCGGCAGATTGCGCGCGGGTGTCTCCACGAGGGGAGCGTGTGCGGGCCGCACACCCCGGGCACGCTCCCACCCGGCCCGGGCCCGGGGATGGTAACGACGCGACGGCGGCACCAGCTTCCACCCCAGATGGAGGAGCCGCCCCAGCCGCCGCAGCCGCCGCTCGTCCCGGACGGTCCACCGGTAGCCGAGGCGGTGCCGTACGGCGGCGGGGAAGAACCCCACGGTCAGCCAGAGGAACTGCCGCGCCACGACGCCCCGCACCAGCCGCCACACGGCGTCCGGCACCGGCAGGGCCGGCGGTTTGGCCAGTTCCGTCAGGTCGAGCACGTCCCGGGTGGGCTGGTTGTCCTCCAGCACGTGTGCCGTCATGTGCTCCCAGTAGGCCTGGAACTCGTCCCAGTCGGCCGGCACGGGGCGCATGCTCATCCCGTACAGCCGCCACCACTGCACGTGCTCGTCGAAGAGCTGCCGCTTCTGGGCGTCCGAGAGCCCGGGGCCCAGCCGGTCCGCGACCAGCAGGGTGAGCACGAAGAAGGTGGCGTGCGCCCAGTAGAACGTGTCGGGCTCCAGCGCGTGGTAGCGACGGCCGTGCCGGTCGGTGCCGGCGACGGTGCGGTGGTAGCCCCGCACCCGGCGCGCGGTCTCGACGGCGCGCGGCCCGTCGTAGACGACGCCGCCGATCGGGTACAGAGAACGGAACAGCCGCTGCCAGCGCTCTTCGAAGAACCGGGAGTGCTCGGCGACGCCCGCCCCCAGCTGCGGGTGCATGTTCTGCATGGCCCCGGCCCAGGGGGCGAGCAGCAGCGTGCGCCAGTCGCCGAAGAACTGCCAGGTCAGCGAGTCGGGCCCCAACGGTTCGGGGGCCGGTCGCGGAGTGTCCGGGTGTGGCGTGGGCATACGGGCAACGCTCCCTCCCCCGTTCACGCGGCACGGTCCGGGTTCCATGACAGCACGCCGCCCCGGACCGGGGAAGAACCGGCCGGAACCCGGTGGGAACACGACGAAGGCGAGGCTCCCACGCCATCGCGTGGGAGCCTCGCCTTCGTCGTACCAGTGGAGATGGCGGGAATCGAACCCGCGTCCAACGAAGTGGAAACAGGGCTTCTCCGAGCGCAGTCCGCTTCGATTTTCTCGGCCCCGGAGATCACGCGGACTAGTCTCCGACGGGCCCAGTCACTGTGTGATGTCCCGGCAGGCCCCGTGACCGGGCCTACGCGGTGAGTTCCCTTAGCTGATGCCAGGAACCGGGGCGGGAACTACCCCGGGCTGACACTTCGCAGGTCGCTGCTCAGGCAGCGAGGGCGAAGGAATCGCGCTTCTGATTGGCGATTATTTTTTTGCGGCACGTGGTTAACGAGATCATTGCCGCGTTCCTCGGCTCGCTTCCCCTGCTTCGACGTTCGCTGTCGAAACCGATCATCCCCATGTTGAGTTGAGAAACCCCGCCCCCGCGTGGAGGGCTCTGCCATGGTACCCAACCCATGGACATCAGTGCCAACGGTTTCACCCGGGCGAATATTCCGGCGGCGAGCCGGAAGCCGCGCCACACAACGCAAGCCACCCCTCACCCCACGTGACCCGCACACAACCACCCCCACGTGACCCGCACACAACGCACGACAAAGCGGCCCCGCCGGACCAGACGCGGGCCGGCCGGACCAGGCCGGCCGGGAGGGGGCGGCAGGGGGTCACCCCATGCGACTGCGCTGCCGCCGCCGGGCCGCGGACATCGCGCGCTCGGCCTCGCGGCGGTCCTGCTTCTCCCGGAGCGTCTGCCGCTTGTCGTACTCCTTCTTTCCCTTGGCGAGCGCGATCTCGACCTTCGCCCGCCCCCGGTAGAAGTACAGCTGGAGGGGGACGAGGGTGAGACCCGTCTCCTGGAGCTTGCCGGTCAGCTTGTCGATCTCCGCACGGTGCAGCAGCAGCTTCCGCTTGCGGCGGGCGGCGTGGTTGGTCCACGTGCCCTGCGCGTACTCCGGGATGTGCACGTTGTGCAGCCAGACCTCGCCGCCGTCGATCTGGGCGAAGCCGTCGACAAGGGAGGCGCGGCCCTGGCGCAGGGACTTGACCTCGGTGCCCGTCAGCGCGATGCCGCACTCGTAGGTGTCGAGCACCAGGTAGTCGTGGCGCGCCTTCTTGTTCTGCGCGACGAGCTTCCGGGCGTCCTTGTCGTCCTTGGCCTTCGCCTTGGTCCGAGTCGTCTTCATCTTCGCCATAGCCAGGCCATTCTCCCACTAGGACCGGGCTTCGAGGCCACTCAATACTTTCCTGGCCCGGGCCAGCGACTCGCCGGTGCCGCTGACGGGGAGGTCGGGGGCGATACCGCGCCCCTCCACGTGGCGACCTGACGGAGTCGAGTAATGACCGACCGTCAGCTCGGCGACGGAACCGTCCGGCTGGGGCCGGGGCATCTGCACGGACCCCTTGCCGAAGGTGCGGGAGCCGACGACGACGGCGCGGCCCCGGTCCTGGAGCGCGCCGGCCAGCAGTTCGGCGGCGCTCATGGTGCCGCCGTCCACGAGGACGACGACGGGGCGCCGTTCCACGCCGGAACCGCCGCGGGGGTCGCGGTCGGCGTACAGGGCGCGCTGGGTGCCGTGGTCGTCGTAGGTGGCGACCAGACCGCCGTCGAGGAAGGCGGAGGCGGTGGTGACGGCTTCCTCGACCAGTCCGCCGGCGTTGCCCCGCAGATCGAGGAGGATGCCGCCGTCCTCGGGGACGCGGCTACGCAGGGCCTCGCGCACCTGTTCTCCCGAGCCGCGGGTGAAGGAGCCGACCTTGATGCGGGTGACGTCGTCGTCCAGCCGCTGCACCCGCACGGGTTCGGTGCTCAGCCGCTCGCGGCGCAGGGTGCGCACGAGGGTCTTCCCGTCGCGGGTGAGGCGGAGGGTGACATCGGTGCCGGGGGCGGCGGCGCCGCCCGGTGCGTCGGGGTCGGAGCCGCGCAGCAGGGCGACGACGGCGGTGACGGGCCGGCCGGTCACCTTGTGCCCGTCCACCGTGCGCAGCCGGTCGCCGGCGCGGACCCCGGCGCGGTCGGCGGGGCTGCCGGACCGTACCCGGTCGACCGTGACGGCCGGGCCGTGGCCGGCCCGGCGGGCGGCACCCTCGGCGTTCCGCGCGGCGGACCTGGCCTGTCGTACGGAGATGCCCACGCCGACGTAGCTGCCGTCGAGGGCCTGCCGCAGTCCTTCGTACTCGCGGGCGGTGTAGGCCGCGGACCAGCGGTCGCCGCTGCGGCTGACGGTGAGCTCGGCGAGGTCGGCGCCGCGGGCCCGGGCCTCGCGCGGGTCGCGGGGGGTGTTCTTGCCGTCGTCGGTGGCGGCGTCACCGACGGGGGCGCCGCGGCCGGTACCGCCGTGGGCGGCGGACCCGGGGGCGACGGAGCCGAGGGCGGTCGGTTCGCCGCCGAGGGCTCCGGTGGCCGCGCCGGTCGCCAGTACGCCGGCGAAGACCACCGTCAGGGCCCCGCGCCGCGACCGGCGCGGGCGCGTGTCGAGGAACCACGAGCCTGGCATGGTCCGGAGTGTAGGACAGCGGGGGGCGCCGCACGGACGGTTGCGGCCACGGCCCCCCGCGTCCTGTGTCACACCTTCAGGTACTTGCGCAACGTGATGAACGCTGCTGCCGCGGGCATCAGCACCCCCACGGCGATGATGAGCGGCAGCACCTTGATCAGGGCGTCCCAGCCGACGAAATTGATCAGCGAGATGCGTTCCTGGAGCCAGTTGTTGATCAGGAAGTACTTGCCGAGGATCAGCAGTACGCAGGCGAAACCGGCGCCGATCAGGCCGGCGATGGCCGCCTCCAGGATGAACGGCATCTGGATGTAGAAGCTGGAGGCGCCCACCAGCCGCATGATCCCGGTCTCGCGGCGCCTGCTGAACGCGGACACCCGCACGGTGTTGACGATCAGCAGCAGCGCCACCACCAGCATCAGCGTCATCACGCACAGGGCCGCGATGTTCATACCGTTCAGCAGGTTGAAGAGCGGGTCGAGCAGGCCGCGCTGGTCCTGGACCTCCTGGACGCCCTGCCGGCCGGAGAACGCCGTCTGGAGCACCCGGTACTTCGTCGGGTCCTTGAGCTTGACCCGGTAGGACTCCTGCATCTGGTCAGGCGTCAGCGAGTCGGCCAGCGGCGACTCCTTGAAGTCCTTCTTGTAGCGGTTGTACGCCTCGTCGGCGGACTCGTGGTAGACCTTCTCGACGACCTCGAGCTTCTCCAGGTCGCTCTTGATCTCCCGCTTCTGCTGCGCGGTCACGGCCCCCTTGTCGCAGTTGGGGTCCGAGGTCGCGTCGTTCTTGTTGCACAGGTAGATGGAGACCTGGACCTTGTCGTACCAGTACCCCTTCATCGTGCTCACCTGCTCGCGCGCGAGCAGGGAACCGCCCGCGAGTGCCAGCGACAGGGCGACGGAGACGATCACCGCGAACGTCATCGTGAGATTGCGACGGAGACCGACGCTGATCTCCGACAGTACGAACTGGGCGCGCATGGCGTCCTTTCCTCAGTGCTGGTATCCGTAGACGCCGCGCGACTGGTCACGCACCAGGCGGCCCTGCTCCAGTTCGACCACGCGCTTGCGCATCTGGTCGACGATCTGCTGGTCGTGGGTGGCCATCACGACCGTGGTGCCGGTGCGGTTGATGCGGTCGAGCAACTTCATGATGCCGACGGATGTCTGCGGGTCCAGGTTGCCGGTCGGCTCGTCGGCGATCAGCAGCATGGGCCGGTTGGCGAAGGCCCGCGCGATGGCCACGCGCTGCTGCTCACCACCCGACAGCTCGCCGGGCATCCGGTCCTCCTTGCCGCCCAGGCCGACCAGGTCGAGGACCTCCGGCACCGTCTTGCGGATCTGCCCGCGGGGCTTGCCGATGACCTCCAGCGCGAACGCCACGTTCTCGCCGACGGTCTTGTTGGTCAGCAGCCGGAAGTCCTGGAAGACGGTGCCGAGCTGGCGCCGCATGTGCGGCACCTTCCAGTTCGAGAGCCGGGCCAGGTCCTTGCCGAGCACGTGCACCTGACCGGAACTGGCGCGCTCCTCGCGCAGGATCAGCCGCAGGAAGGTGGACTTGCCGGACCCCGAGGAGCCCACCAGGAAGACGAACTCGCCGCGCTCGATCTCCAGCGACACGTCGCGGAGCGCCGGGCGGTTCTGCTTGGGATAGGACTTGGAGACGCTGTCGAATCGGATCACGGATACACCACGTCGGCCTGGGTAGGGGCAACGGAAGCCGCGGTGCGGCCCCCTGGGACACCTCCGGCGTCAGCTGGGGGTGCGGTGTGGGCGACCATACGCGAAGCGTGGCGTGCCGCGCACGCTGCACCCGCAAATGCGGCGCCCGGCCGGGGCCCGGGTGTCCGCCCGCGCGCCCGCCGTCCGTGTACCACCTGCTCGTTTCTGCGGAAGCCGCCCTCACCTGGCAGAGTGGAGTGGAGGACCCATGGGGAACGAATCACGCACGGGTGGCGTTGGCGCGACGGGAGAGGAGTTCGCATGACATGCGACCGACTGGTGTGTGCCAACTGCGCGGGGCCCGTGAGTGAGGGCCGCTGCTCGGTGTGCCGCGCCCACCGTGAGCGCCTGCACCGGGAATCCCCGTTCGCCCACCTCTCCCCCACCGCGCTGATCGCCCTGCTGGCCACGCTGATAGCGGTGGCGCTGGTGGCACAGCGGGTGGCCACGGCGTAACTGTCCGGCACCGGGCTGCGGGTCGGCCGTAGCGGACGGCCGGAAGTGCCGCGGGGCCGGCGCCGGGGACCGGCCTCCGGGAGCCCGCGGATGGGCGACGCGCAAGGGCGACACACGACACCACAACGACGACGTGCCGGGTCCGGCGGTGGGAACCGCCGGACCCGGCACGTGCGTGTGGTGCGCGTGAGGCGCGCGACCGCCGGGTGCTTACGCAGCCGTGCGGCGCGAGACCAGCCGCGGCATCAGCCGGAAGCCGACACCACCGGCGATCATCGTCGCGGCGCCCACCAGCAGGAAGGTGGTCTCGGCCGAACCGGTCTCGGCCAGTTCGTCCTTCGGGGCCGCGGGCTTGCTGTCCTGGACCGGCTGGCTGCCGGCGCTGTCCGGGTTGGCGCCGCCGCCCTGGCAGTTGACGTTGTCGCCGTTCAGCTCGCAGGTGTCGTCGTCGCCGCCGGAGCCGCCGATGGTCGCCGGCTCCTCGCCGCCGCCACCGTTGCCGTTGCCTCCGTTGCCGCCGTTACCACCGTTGCCGTTGCCGCCGTGGCCGTTGCCGCCACCGTGGTCACCGCCACCGCCGTGGTCGCCGCCACCGCCGTTGCCGTTGCCACCGTTGCCGGGACCGCCGTTGCCCGGCCCGCCGTTACCGGGGCCGCCATTGCCGGGACCGCCGTTGCCCGGGCCGCCGTTGTCGCCGGGGCCGCCGTCGTCGCCACCGGAGACGGTGCCGCCGATGCCGTTGTCCTCGCCGCCGATGCCGCCGTCGTCACCGCCGGAATCACCGCCGGAGTCGCCACCGGAGTCACCGCCGCTGTCACCGCCGCCGATCAGGCCGCCGATGATGCCGCCGATGACACCGCCGTTGTCCCCGCCACCCGAACCGCCGGAGCTCTCACTCAGCCCCGCGGCCTGCGCGGCACCAGCGGCGGTCAGCGTGGCGCCGGCCGCGAACACGGCCGCAGCGGCAACGCGCGCGACCCGCAGCCGCGTCTTCGATTTGCTCATGTTCCAACTACCCCCAGTAGCTGTACTCGTCCATGGGGCAGCTGCGCCGCGGAGCGCGACCCGCACCGGGCGTCCATCGAGGCGTTCTGTTTCCCCACCCCGGGCGCCATCGTTCTGCCAGCGGGGCGCTCTCTTAGCCCCGTCCGTGCGCCCCTGACACAGGCATGCCGAGCGAACAGCTTTCCCCAGCCTTCACACGCCCGTCAAGCGAAGAAGGGGTGAACGAGCTGACGGGGTGTCAGTCCTGGGCCTGTTCCTGCTGCTTGCGCCAGCGGATACCGGCCTCCAGGAAGCCGTCGATGTCACCGTCGAGCACCGCCTGAGGGTTGCCGACCTCGTGCTCGGTGCGCAGGTCCTTGACCATCTGGTACGGGTGCAGCACGTACGAACGCATCTGGCTGCCCCAGGAGTTGCCGCCGTCGCCCTTGAGGGCGTCCATCTTGGCCTGCTCCTCCTGGCGGCGGTGGGCCAGCAGCCGGGCCTGCATGACACGCATGGCGGCGGCGCGGTTCTGGATCTGCGACTTCTCGTTCTGGCAGGAGACGACGATGCCGGTGGGAAGGTGCGTCATCCGGACCGCCGAGTCGGTGGTGTTGACCGACTGGCCGCCCGGACCGGAGGAGCGGAACACATCGATCCGCAGCTCGTTCTCCGGGATGTCGATGTGGTCCACCTGCTCGACGACGGGCAGCACCTCGACCCCGGCGAACGAGGTCTGGCGGCGGCCCTGGTTGTCGAACGGGGAGATGCGCACCATCCGGTGGGTGCCCTGCTCGACGGAGAGCGTGCCGTAGGCGTACGGCGCCTTCACCGTGAAGGTCGCGGACTTGATGCCCGCCTCCTCCGCGTACGAGGTGTCGAACACCTCGGTCGGGTAGCCGCGCCGCTCGGCCCAGCGCAGATACATCCGCATCAGCTGCTCGGCGAAGTCGGCCGCGTCCACGCCGCCGGCCTCCGCACGGACGCTGACGACCGCCTCACGCGGGTCGTACTCGCCCGACAGCAGGGTGCGGACCTCCAGCTCGTCCACCGTCTTGCGGACGGCCGCCAGCTCGTTCTCCGCCTCGGCCCGCGCGTCCGCGTCGTCCTCGCTCTCGGCCAGCTCGAAGAGCACCCCGACGTCGTCGATCCGCCCGCGCAGCTCCTCGACCTTCCGCAGCTGCCCCTGGAGGTAGGACAGCCGGCTGGTCACCTGCTGCGCACGGTCGACGTCGTCCCACAGGTCCGGAGCCGCCGCCTGCTCCTCCAGCGCGGCGATGTCGGACCGCATCTTGTCCAGGTCAAGGACGGCCTCGATCGACTCCATGGTGGAGGAGAGGGCCTTCAGCTCTTCGGATACATCGACGACTGCCACGCTCCCCACCCTAACCGCAAGCCGCCACCCGGGGCCCTAGCCCACTTGGGCGTCACGCTCCGCGCTGTGGCGTGCGGTCAGCGTGGTCACCAGGACGTCGCGGCGGGCCGGTCGGGTGCCGTCCGCCGGGCGCACGGGGTCCACCTCGTGCAGGGTGGCCCGGTCGTCGCCCAGCAGGAGGGTGCCGCGCTCGTGCAGCGTGGTGCTCAGCAGGCGGGTGCCGTCCGGGGTCCAGACGGTGCTCCGGCCGCCGACCGCGTTCTCCCTGCCGATCAGCAGGGAGGTCACCAGCGTCACCCCGTCCCGGTGCCGGCCCTCGGGCGTCGGCCGGCCCTCGGTGTCCGCGGAGGCGATCACCCGGAAGGGGTGCACCTTCACGCTCCACTCGTCGGCGTCCTCCAGACATGCCGCGATCTGGCCGAGTGTCCTGGTCAGCGCCTTGAAGAGGGGGTCGGCCACGAAAGCGTCGGTCAAGGGCGCGAAGTGACGGTCCTCACCCACGTGCAGTGGGTTGGTCTCGCCGGGCTGGACGAACGCCACGTGCGGCATCGGCCGCAGCGACCCGGTGCGGTGCAGGACGAAGTGCCCGTACCGGCGCAGCCGGCGGCTGCCCTGGCGGGCCGCGTAGCCGTCCTCCTCCAGGTCGTCCCAGTGACCGGCGAAACGACGCCAGTCCGCCTGCTCGGCGCCCACACAGCGCGAGACGGCGGCCGGCCGCATCAGATGGGTCCGCTCGGCGAGCAGCGCCTGGCGGGCCTCGGCGACCTCACCCGCGCTCCGCACCGTCTGGACGCCCGCTATGTCCTCCATGCCGCCATCGTCCTACGCGCCGGCCGGGTCCGCATCCGGGCTCTCGGCCCCCGCTCCCGCCGGAATGGGGGCCGGCGCCGGCTGGAGCGGGGTGCGGAGCGCGGAGGCGCCGGTACGCCACGCCGCCAGCAGCGCGTCACCGAGCCGGTCCTCCAGGAAGACGGTGGCCTGCGCACCGAACGCGATCTGCGGCTCCAGTTCCGGTTCGTCCTCCAGCAGCCCGCCGATCACGTCGCGGCGCACCACCTGTTCGTGCACCGCGTCGGCCTCCACGTGCTCGTCGTAGAACCGCTCCGCCGCCGCTCCCGCCTCCAGGCGGCGCATCGCGGCGGCCAGCCGGCGCGAGCCGGGCGAGGAGGTGACCTCCACACAGGCGAAATGCCCCACGAGCGCGCCGCGCAGCGCCCTGTGCAGGCCGAACAGCGACATCAGGTTGACCAGCGCCAGGGCCTCGCCCGGTGCCGCGTCCAGATAGCGGCCGTAGGTGTCGTCCAGGTCGAGGTCGCGCATCAGGTCCGCGAACAGCCGGGCGTGCACGTTCTCCGCCCGCCCCGCGCCGAACTCGTCGTACTCGACGGCGACCATCGCCGCCTTCGCCCGGCCCGTCAGCCGCGGAATCACCCACGCGTGCGGGTCGGCCTCCTTGAGGTGGTAGAGGGAGCGCAGCGCCGCGTACTCGCGAAGCTGCCAGCGCTCCCCGTGGTGCTGGAGGTGGTGGGCGACCCCGCCCTCCTCACCGGCCGGCTCCACCGGCTCCACCAGCAGTTCGCCGAAGACCTCCGCCACGGAGCGGCCGGCCGGCAGGTCGTGGCGGAGCGCCGCGAGGAAGCGGTCCTCCAGCACCGCGCGCACCCGCAGCAGCCGCGGGTCCCACTCCCGCTCGCCGGGCACACCCGCGAAGCCCCGGTAGTGCAGTTCGTACAGCACGTACAGGGCCAGGTGCAGATCCTCGCCGTACGGGTCGGCCGTCGCGGCCCGCACGGACAGCAGCTCGGGGTCGGCGGGCGGGCCCGTCGTGGCCAGCGTCTCCAGGACGCCCGCGGACAGGGGGCCGCGGGCCTCGGGCAGGGCGGGGCCGCCGGACGCCGGGTGCTGCGGGGCCGTCGCCGCCCGGCCGGCCGGGGCCGTGGTCGCCGTCCTCATGGTCGCCGTCATGGTGCGCTCCCGTCGTGCAGGCTCTCCTCGGGCCCCGGGCGCCGGCGCGTGTCGTCGGGGCCCGCGCCGTCCGCGCCGGGCGGGGACGCGGGCCCGGACGGCACGCCCGTCACACCGGGCCGGCCGCCGGGCGGCGGTCGGCCCTCCGGGTACCCGCACCCACGCGCGGGCAACGGGCCCGTTCCGGTGCACTCGGGAGCGGGGCCCGGGACGGTCCCGGACTCGGTCGCCGTCAGCTGCGCGGCATCGGTGTGCTGTGGGCGGCGGGGTGCGGGGCCGTCGCGGTCTGTGTGGGGGCCGGGGCCGGGAGCGAGCCCGTTTCGGGGTCGTCCTGCGAGGTGGCCAGCCAGCCGCCGACCGCGAGGGCGACGGCCACCAGCGCCGCGGCCACGCCTATTTTGAGCCGGCGGCGGCGCTCGGCCATCCGGTGCCGGGCCGATCCGGCGCGGGCCTCGCCCACCGCGCGGGGGGCCCGCGCGGTGCCGTGCGCTCCTCCGGCCAGTTCGTCGGCGCCGGGCACGCGCATGCTGGTGTGGGTGTCCCGGTTCGCGTCGGGGCCGACCCGCGAATGGACCAGCGGTACGGCGCCGCCGCCCGCCGGCAGCACGGCTGCCTCCGCCTCCTGGTCCCGGTGCGCCCCCGCCGTCCCGTCCGCGCCGTCGCCGGTGTCCGGGCCCTCGGCGTAGCCGTCGTCCGACTGCTCGTCGATGTCGAGGGCCGGCAGCCCCTCCAGTGCGGGCAGCAGCTCGCGCAGCCGGGTGGCCAGCTCCGCGGCCCGCAGCCGGGAGGCGGGCGCCTTGGCGAGGCACTGGTGGATGAGCTGCCACAGTTCGTCGGGGATGCCGGGCAGGGGCGCCACCGATTCGGTGACGTGCCGCCGCAGCACCGCGCCGGGATGTCCGCCCCCGAAGGGGGTGAACCCGGCGAGCAGCTCGTAGAGCACGGTGGCCAGCGCGTAGATGTCCACCGCCGCGCGGGGCGGCAGCCCTTCGACGATCTCCGGTGCCAGATAGTCCGGGGTGCCGATGATCGAGGTGGCGCGGGTGCGGCTGGGCGAGTCGATGAGCTTGGCGACGCCGAAGTCCGTCAGCAGCGCGGGCGGGGCGCCGCCCGGGCCCTCCATGGCCAGCGCGTCGAGCAGGACGTTCTCCGGTTTCACGTCGCGGTGCACCAGCCCCGCGGCGTGCGCGGCGGCGAGGGCGTCCGCGACGTCGGCGGCGATGGCGACCGCGGCCTCCGGGGCGAGGCGGCGGTCCCGCTCCAGGCGGGTGCGCAGGTCGGTGCCGCGCACCAGGTCCATGACGAGGGCCAGTTCGTTGCCGTCCACCACCAGGTCGCGGACGCCGACGACGCGCGGGTGGTCCAGGTGCAGCAGGGCGCTGCGTTCCTGCACGAAGCGCTCCACCAGGTCCTGGTCGGCGGCGAGGTCCTCGCGCAGCAGCTTGATGGCGACCGGACCCTCCGGTCCGTCGCCGAGCCACACCGTTCCGGCGCTGCCGCGCCCGAGGATCTGGTGTGCCGTGTAGCGACTGCCGATCTTCCGTGCCATGGCGACAAAACTACGCGGCGGGGCCGGGGTTGGGAGCCCCGGATGCCGTCAACAGTCACTTCTGCGGGGGAAATCCCCCTTTGGAAGTCGACAAATCCGCAAATTCAGCGACGCGTCAGTTGCTGAACTGGCCGAAGAAGTCCCCTATCTGACTGAAAACGTCCTTCGTGGACTGCCAGAAACTCTTGCCCTCGGCCCACCACTCCGGCACCGGCGTGAAGTTCCACACCAGAACCGCCGCCACGACCAGTATGACGATCATGAACAGGCAGCCCTTGAGACAGCCGAGCCCCGGAATCCGCATCGGGTTCGCGCTGCGCTGCCGCGGCTCACGGCTCGGCCGCGGCTCACGCGGCGGCCTCGGCTCACGCTGCGGACGCGGCTCCCTGCGCCGCGGCGGCTCCGGCTCGTAACGCTGCGGAGGCTGCTGCGGCGCGCGGCGCTGCGGGGCCGGGGCCCCGTACTGCTGCGGCTGCCCCGCATAGCCCTGCGGGCCGTACCCCTGCTGCCCGTACCCCTGCTGGCCATAGCCTTGCTGACCGTACGGAGCCGGAGCGCCCGGTGGCGGGCCCTGCGGAGGCTGCTGCGGGGCCGGACGGCGCTGCGGACGGCGCCGCAGCGGGTCCATGCTCGGGTCCAGCGGCTGGAACTGCGTCTGCTCGTTGCGGTCCCGCGCCGCCCGCAACTGGTTCTCCCACGGATGCGGGCCGTCCTGCTGCGGCGGACCGCCCTGCTGCCCGGCGGGGCCGCCCGGAACCGGCGGCATCACCTGGGTCGGGTCCGCGTTGCCGCCCTGCGTACCGCCCGGGCCGCCCGTCTGCGGCATGACGTTCGTCTGGGCCGCCGGGTCGTACTGCGGCGGACCGCCCTGCGGGCCGCCCGTCTGCGGGAGCACGTTCGTCTGCGCCGACGGGTCGTACTGCGCACCCTGCGCCGCGCCGCTGTGCGGGAGCACCTGCGTCGGCTCGGCGTCGCCGGCACCCGCGCCCGGCGCCCCGCCGCCCGTGTCCGGGACCGGCGCCGGTGTCGGGTCCGGCGCCAGCAGCGCGCCCACGCCCAGCGCGGCACTCGCCGCCTGCGGGGTGGCCCCCGCCCCGATACCGTCCGCGACCGTCCGCAGACCCCGCGCCAGGTTCTCCGCGCTCGGCCGCTCCTGCGGCTCCTTGCGCAGGCACCGCTCGATGACCGTCCACAACGGGTCCGGCACGTTCCCCGGCCGCTCCGGCTCCTGCGCCAGGTGCTGGTGCAGCACCGCCAGCGCGCTGTCGCCGCTGAACGGCGGGTAGCCCGCCACCAGCTCGTACAGCATGATGCCCGCGCCGTAGATGTCCACCGCGGACGTCTGCGGTCGGCCCTCGGCGGACTCCGGCGCCACGTACGCGGGCGTGCCGACGAACTCCTGCGTACGCGTCAGCCCCGGCGAGTCCGCCAGGCGCGCGATACCGAAGTCCGTGAGCATCGGACGCATCCCGTTCTCGTCCTCCGTGAGCAGGACGTTCGCGGGCTTCAGGTCCCGGTGGACGATGCCGTCCGCGTGGCTGGCCGCCAGCGCGTCGGCCACCTGGGCCGTCACCAGACAGGCGGCGACCGGCGAGAACGGGCCGTTCTCCCGCAGATAGCGGTGCAGATCCGGCCCCTCGATCAGGTCCATCACCAGCGCCAGGAGATCGCCCTCGACCACCAGGTCGCGGGTCCTGACGATGTTGTGGTGCGTCAGCCGCAGCAGCACGGAGCGCTCCCGCAGGAAACGCATCACCACGTCGGGATCGCTCGCCAGCTCCTCCTTGAGGACCTTGATGGCGACCGTCTCGCCGGGCTGCCCGGCGACCGCCGCCTCCGAGCCCGCCGTCTCACGCTGGCGGGCCCGCCAGACGGTGCCCGTGGCGCCGCGCCCCAGCGGCTCTTCGAGCAGGTACTTGCTGCCTACCGGCCGCACGTCATGCGCTCCCTGGTCTCGTACTGCTGTCCCGCCCACCATAGTGCCGCCGCGCAAGGCACCCCCGAGCCCGCGCGGGCCCCGCGGGGCCCGTGCAAGAGGCCGGTGAACGGCTCCCCCGGTAGACGCACGCCACATGGCGATGGTTGCGGCGGCGGCGACACAACGACAAGATCATTCCGCACACAAGATCACCAACGTGGCCAGGACGGACCCCGTTGTCGGCCCCGGGTGCGAGTATGCCTGCAACACAACGAAAAGTGCGCCTCCGCACATCCCGCCGACCGCCGACGGACTGCGGACCGCGGGGCCCGCGGCGCGGCCGGCCGTCGCGGCCCCGGCGTTCGCCCTCGATGGGGCGGTGGCCGGGAGGCCGTCGCGCGGGGGCCGTCCCTGCGCGGGCGGCCTGTGGGAGGCGGGCTGCGGGAGGGCCGGGCGGCGACTGGCCGGGCCCGGTCGGCAGCAGGCGTGCGAGGGACTACTGTTCGCTGCCCGTCGGCTGCGCACCGCGGGCGGTCCGTCCGGGGCGGGGCCGGACGGGTCGGGTCGGGCTGGTGGGCCCGGTGAGGCCGGTGGGCCCGGTGGGACGCGGGTGGAGTTGGCGGGCCTGGCGGGACGGGAGACCTGACGGGACCGGTGGATGCGACCGGATGTGGTGAGGCCGGCGGGATGGACGGGCGCGACCGGCGGGGCGGGCGGTTCACGGCGGCCGTCGCACCGGGCGCGGGCGCGGAGAGGTGACGGAGTCGGCGGGTCGGCAGCAGGTGGTGCGCCGGCCCGGCAGGGCGGAGATGAGGTGGTCCCGCAGGGCGGAGGTGAGGTGGCCCGGCGGGGGTCGGAGGTGGTTCCGTCGAGGGGTGGCGGGATGGAGCGTCCGCAGGTCGCCGGGCGCATCGCGGTGGTAGGACGGACACGCGCCGGCCGCCCCGCGGAACGGGCCGCACGCGAGGGATGAGGCGGCTGAGAGGGACGCGGGGGGTGTTGTGGGCGGGGCGGGGGATGGTCCACGGACTGGAGTGGGCAGACTGCGGACGGGCCGCAGACGTGATGCGGACGGGACCTGGAGGGCAGATGCAGATCCGGCTGACTGTCGCCCTGGCGCCGCGCGGCGCACGCAGCGCGGCGGACCCGGGAGAGGGTGGCGGTACGGGCACGGCCCCGTCCTACCCGGTCACTTATACGAACGTGCTGGTCACGGCGCCTGCCGGGACGGTGCTCTCGGCGGTCACGGGCGCACTGGCGACCTCCGCCGCCGCAGCGCTGGCCGCCACCCCCGGCGCCCCGGGCGGCCCCGCGAACACCGGCCGGCAGGCCCGTGCGGGCGGTGAGGACGGCCCGCAGGAATCCGTGACCGTCTACGCCGGCACCCGCCGGCTCGACCCGCACCGGCAGATCATCGGCGAGCCGCCCCTGCTGGACGGCGCCCTCGTCTCGCTGCACGCGCCCGTCGCCCCCGCCGCACTGCCCGCACACGGGGCGGCCGTGACGGCGCTCACCGCGTACGGCTCGGCCAGGGCGCGGCTGCACGTGGTCGCCGGACCCGACGCGGGCGGCATCCACCTCCTCCAGGGCGGCAAGGTCCTGCTGGGGCGCTCGGCGGAGGCGGACGTCCCCTTGGACGACCCGGACGTCTCCCGGCTGCACTGCGCGGTGACCGTCACCGACGGCGGCGCGGTCACCGTCACGGACCTGGACTCCACCAACGGCACCACCCTCGACGGCGCCCCCGTCGGCGGGCGGCCCGTTCTCTTCCGGCCCGGCGCCACGCTCCGGCTCGGGGAGACCGCCCTCCGGCTCGAAGCGGCCGGACCGGCGGGCGCCACGGGCGGGGCCGCACAGCACGCCCCGCCGACGCCCCCGCTGGCACTGCCCACCACGCCGGACGGCGAGGGCCGGCTGCGTCTGTCCCGCGACGCGGGAGCCGCCGGTCCGTCGTCCCCCGTCGGCTCCGTTCCCGGTGCGGGCGCTGTCCCGAGTGCCCCCGTAGCGGGGCCGGGGCACGAGATCCGGCAGATCGGCGGCGGCGTACCCCAGGCCGCGCCCGGCGACGCCGCCGGGGCACACGCGTACGCGTCCGGCGGGCCCTTCCCGGACAGCGCCGGCACCCACGCCTCCGGGATCGTGCCGCCTCCGCCGCGTGACCCGCGGGAGACCGGGCCCCGCAAGGGGAAGGGGCTGGGGGCCTGGGCACGCCGGTTCGCCGGCGGCGGCCGGACCGAGCCGGAGGACGGACAGGGAAGCGGCCACGGGGACGGCCACGGAGCCGGGCCGGCCCTCGTCAGCGAACCGCCGTACGCCTCGGGCGGCGCGGCAGGGTCCGGCGGAGACGGTACGGCGGCCGGTGCCGGGCTGCCGGACGGGCCGACGCGGTACGGCGCCGGCACCGCCGACGGGCTCGCCCACGGCGGGCACAGCCCCCTGCCGGGCGGCGCCCCCGCACCCAGGCTGGCGCCGCACGAATGGGCCGCCCGCTGGCCCGACCCGGCGGCCGTCCTGCTGAGCGCCCTCGGGCCGGGCCCCCGGCTGTGGGAGCGCGGGCCCGCCCATCCGGACGCGCTCACCGTACGGCTCGGCACCACGTGGCGGAGCGACGGTCAGGGCGAGCCGGTCACCGTCGATCTGCGCCGGGCGGGTTCGCTGGGCCTCGCCGGTCCCCGCGCCCGGCTGACGGGGCTGGCCCGCGCCGTGGTGGCGCAGCTGACCGCGCTGCACGGGCCCAGCGCCCTGGAAGTCGTGCTGCTCGCCGCCGACCGCTCCCGCGACGTGGCCGAGCGCCAGCAGGACTGGTCCTGGCTCGGCTGGCTCCCCCACCTCCGCCCCACCCACGGCCAGGACTGCGGCCTGCTGACCGCCTACGACCGCGACCAGGCCGCGGCGCGCGTCGCCGAACTCGTCCGCCGCCTCGACGCGCAGGAGACCGCACCCACGACCCCCGTGGCCCCGCCGGCACCACCGGCGTCGGTGGCGTCCGGGGCGGCCACCGATGCGTACGGCGCGCCGGCCGGCTCACACGGCGCGGGAGCGACCGGTGTTCTCCCGTACGGCGCGGGCGGCGCCCCTGCCATCCCCGGCACGCCTGGCGCGGAGGCCGCGCACTCACCGTCGGGCCCGTACGCACCATCGGGCTCGCATGCACCGTCCGTCGCGCAATCACCGTCCGGCGCCCGGCCCGGCGAAGGCACGCCGGGAGTTCCGGGGGCCGCGGGCGGGCCGACGGGTCCGACCGGTCCTGGTGCCGGGCCGGTGCACGGCGTGCCCGCCGGGGCGGGCGGCGCCGGTTCCCGGCCCGCCGGGCGGCTGGTCCAGGGGGCCGTGGTCGTCGTCGTGGACGGGGACCCCGGGTCCGCCGCCCTGCGGGCGGACGTGGCACGGCTGGCACGGGAAGGGGCGCGCGCGGGCATCCATCTGGTCTGCCTCGCCGAGACGCCGTCGGCCAGTCCGACCTCGCCGGTCGCCGCGACGGTCGAGGCCGCCGACGACGCCTGCCCGGCCTTCCCCGAGTGCGGGACGGTCGCGTTGCTGAGCGGTGACGTGGCCACGGCCGTACAAGTACTGCACCGGACCGCGGCGCCGGGTGCGGGCGGCGGTTACAACCCCGCCGCGCCGGTCGCGACCGCCGACGGCGTCTCCGCGGCCTGGGCCGAGCGCTTCGCGCGTGCGCTCGCCCCGCTCCGGGAGCCGGACGGCGCCGCCGAGCGCGCCGGTATCGCCCGCCCCACGGTGACGCTGCCCGACCAGTGCCGGCTGCTCGACGAGCTGGGTCTCGCCAGGGCCACCCCCGCCGCGCTGCTCGCCCGCTGGTCGGCGCAGCTCGCCGCACCCGCGGGCCGGGCCCCGCTGGTGTTCGGTGCCGGACCGCACGGACCCCTGGAGGCCGATCTGTCCGATGTGGCGCCGCGGACGGCGGAGGACGGGTCCGCCCCGGTGCCCGGGCACGCGCTGATCAGCGGCGGGCCCGGGGCCGGCAAGACGGAGCTGCTGCGTTCGCTGGCGGCCTCCCTCGCCGCCGGGGAACGCCCGGACCGGCTGGCGCTCGTCCTGATCGACGGTGCCGGTGCCGGCGCCGGTGAGGGGCTGCGGCCCTGTGTGGAGCTGCCCCATGTGACCGAACACCTGGTGGCGGGCGACCCGGTGCGGATGCGGCAGTTCGCCCAGGCGCTCAGTGCCGAGGTGAAGCGGCGCGCGGAGCTGATCGGGGACGAGCTGGGTTACGAGGAGTACGTACGGCTGTCGGCCCGCCCCGGCGGCCGGGTGGTGGCGCCGCGTCAGGCTCCGGAGCACGCCCGGGGCCGGAGCGAGGCGGGTCACCCGGGCGAGAGCGGGGTGCAGCTGCCCGCGCAGCCGTCCGCCGCCTCGGTGCCGGACGAGCGGGCCGCGATCCCGGCGGGCCGGGCACCGCAGCGGGCGGCCCGCACCGACGCCGCGGCCGGCGGCCGGGGCCCCGGCGACGGGACCTACGGCGACGGCACTTACGGAGGCGGCGCCACCGCACCGGGCGGCGGGCGCAGCCGCACCGACGGCTCCGGCGCATCAGGTGACCGCACACCAGGCGACCGCATGCCAAGTGACCGCACATCAGGCGACCGCACGTCCGCCGACCGCGCACCCGGCGTCGGCGGCCGTGCTCCGGGTGGTGCCCGGGGCCGGGCCGAGGCCGCGTGGCACCAGCCCGGGAGCGGCCGGGGGCCGGACGACGGCACCCGTGGTGCGAGCGCCGTCAGCCGGGGGCCGGACGACGGCGGGGCGGGCCGTGCGGGGCATGCCGCCGGTGGCCGGCCCGACCACGTCCGGGGCCGTGCGGCGGGCAGCGGCGGGCCGGGGGACGGCTCATGGGACGCGGCACGGGGTGCGTGGGGTCCGGACGAGGGCGACCGTGCGGGCGCCGACCGCGCCGTCCGCGGCCCGGCAGCGCAAGTCCCCCGCAACCCGGCGGGTGACGCGCGGACGGCCGGCGGCGGCGCCCGCGGTACGGGTGCGGTGCCGGCACAGGGCGCCGGGGATGGCCGTCCCGCAGCGGAACGGCCCGGCGCGGAACGGGGCCCGGGGCAGGCCGAGCGGGGCGGCCGGGGCACCGCGCACCCGGCCGGCGTCGAACCGGACCGTACGCAGCGGACGTTGCGGCTGCGGCAGCGGGACGGCGAGCGCTCCGGCGGACCCCAGGAGGCGTCGGCGATCCCGTCACCGCTCGGACCGGACGGGGTGCCGCCCCGGCTGGTGGTGCTGGTGGACGACTTCGACACGCTGGTGGACCCCGCGCTGGGCAACCCCGGCCGTCCGGCGGCCGGTTCGGTCGTCCGGGCGCTGGAGACCGTCGCCCGGTCGGGCGCCCGGCTGGGGGTGCACGTCGTCGCGGCGACCGGGCGTGCCGACCGTACGGCGGGCACCCTGCTGGCGCGGACGGCGGCGCTGCACGCCGAACTGACGGGCGGCGAAGGCGGCGAGGGCGGTACACCACCCGGCCGGGGCACGCTGTCGCCGGGCGGGGGCGGGCCGGCCGTGCCGTTCCAGGCGGGCCGGGTCACCGGCCGTATCCCTCGCACGGCGACGGTGCGCCCGACCGTCGTGCCGCTGGAGTGGACACGGGCCGGGGACCCGCCCGCGCGCCGGCAGGTGCGGGAGCTGGGGAACGGTCCGACGGATCTGGCCCTGCTCGCCAGCGCGATGGAACGGGCCGCGCAGCAGGCCGCCCGCTCCCGCTGAGTCGCGCCCCGGGCACCTGCCGCGCACACCCGACGCACGCCGCGCCTCCGCCCGCGTACGGGCGGGGGCGCGGCGTGCGTCGGGTGGCGCTGTCGTGGTGGGCTCGTGCGCGGCTCCGGGCGGCGCCCGGGCCGGACGGGCGAGGGGGCGCGAGCCCCGTCAACGGTGGCCCAACTGGCCCAGTCGCCCCAGGAGTTCGCAGGCGGCGGCGCATCGGCGCGGGCCGTCAGATCACGGAGTGATCAAGATACTTGAGGCGGCACGAACAGTGTTGCCAGGGACGTGGCTCCGGGCGTACAAACATCCGCACAAGAAAGGTACGGCGCGCTGCCCGCACGGCCTGCCGTGCCTTGCTCGACTCCCGTCCCGCCGGCGCGGCGACGGGGGACTTCATGGGGGAAAGGGACGGCTTGAACCATGCGTATTCCGCGTGCTCCGCGCACGGCTCTCGCACTTGTCTCCGTCGCCGCCCTCACGCTCGCCGCTGCGGGCTGTGCCAAGGAGGACGAGGGAAGCGAGTGGGCGGCTTCGCACAAGCCGACCGTCGATCTCCCGAAACTCGACGGACAGAAGCTCCAGGTGGCGGCCGTGTGGACCGGCGCGGAGGAGGCCAACTTCCGCAAAGTCCTGGACGAGTTCGAAAAACGCACCGGCGCGAAGGTCGAGTTCGTGCCGACCGGCGACAACGTCGCCACGTACATCGGCTCCAAGATCGAGGGTGGTGCCCCGCCGGACGTGGCGATGCTGCCGCAGGTCGGCGTGTTGCGGCAGTTCGCGAAGAAGGGCTGGCTCAAGCCGCTGGGCAAGGAGGCCAGGGCCGAGTCGGCGAAGAACTTCAGCAAGGGCTGGCGTGACCTGGGCAGTTACGACGGCACGCAGTACGGCATCTACTTCAAGGCCGCCAACAAGTCCCTGATCTGGTACAACACCCAGGCGTTCGAGGACGCGGGGGTGGGCGAGGCGAAGGACTGGAAGTCCTTCGTGCGGGACGCGGAGACCCTCTCCGACTCGGGCGTGGACCCGGTCTCCGTCGGCGGCGCCGACGGCTGGGTGCTCACCGACTGGTTCGAGAACATCTACCTCTCCCAGGCGGGCCCCGAGAAGTACGACCAGCTCGCCGCGCACGAGATCAAGTGGACCGACCCGTCGGTCACCAAGGCGCTCAGGACGCTGGCGCAGCTGTGGGGCAAGAAGCACCTCCTTGCGGGCGGCAACAAGGGCGCGCTCCAGACGGACTTCCCCAAGTCGGTCACCCAGACGTACGGCGACCTGGCCTCGCCGGACGCCGCGCTCGTCTTCGAGGCGGACTTCGTCGGCGTCAATATCGAGGGCGACACCAAGGCCCGTATCGGCAAGGACGCGCAGGTCTACCCGTTCCCGAAGGTCGGCGCCCAGCCCCCGGTGGTGACGGCGGGCGACGCAGCCGCCGTGCTCAAGGACAGCAAGGGCGCGCAGGCCCTGGCCACGTTCCTGGCCTCCAAGGACGCGGCGGGCATCTGGGCCGCGGAAGGCGGTTTCATCTCCCCCAACAAGGAGCTGGACCTGTCCGCGTACCCCAACCAGCCGCAGCGTGAGATCGCCAAGGCGCTGATCGCGGCGGGTGACGACTTCCGCTTCGACATGTCCGACCAGGCCCCCGCGCAGTTCGGCGGCACCAAGGGCGAGGGCGAGTGGAAGGCCCTCCAGGACTTCCTGGCGAACCCGAAGGACATCGAGGGCACCCAGCAGGCGCTGGAGAAGGCCGCCGCCAAGGCGTACCGGAAGTAACCGCGCCCGATCGCCCCCGTCGCGGGCCCGTACGTGCCGCAGCGTGCGCCGTACGGCTGCCGCGACCCGCAGCCCACTGACGGAACAGGACAGGGGAGAGGACCGTCATGCCGACCCCGAGCAATCCCTCCAGCGGCGCGGCCGGAGGCATACCGGAGGAGCCCGGTGCGCCCCGGACCTCCGACGCCGCCGCGACACCCGACGCAGCCGTGACACCCGGCGCCCCGAAGAGCGAGCCGGGTGCCGCCTCCGCCGGGGGCGACGCCGCCCCGGGCGGGGAGTCCGCCGCCGACGGCGGTGCGTCCGAGGCCCCCGCGGCGCAGGCGGCGACCGCCGCCGCACCGACGAGCGCCACGGGCGCCGTACCGGAGTCCGCCACCGCGGAAGCCACGTCCCCGGAAGCAGCCGCCCCGGAAGCCGCCGACCCGAAGGCCACCGTGCCGGAGGCCGCCGTGCCGGCACCGGCGGCGAGCGCGGCGACAACGGCCGCGAAGGCGCCGGCCGCTGCGGCGGAGAGCGTCGCCGGCACGGCCTCCGCCACTGCCGCGCCGGAGGCCGACACACCCGCCGCGACCACGGCGGAACCGGCGGAACCGGCCGTGGTGGCGGCCTCCGCCACCAGCGAGACAGCCGCCTCCGAGGCGCCCGCCTCCGAAGCGCCCACCGCCGAGGCGCCCGCCTCCGAAGCACCCGGCGCCACAGGCCCGTCGGCCCCCAAGGCGTCCGGCACCACGGAGACCCCCGCCCCCAAGGCATCGGCCACCACGGAGGCACCCGCCACCCCGGCATCCGGCGCCACAGGACCGGCCGCCTCCAAGGCATCCGGCACCGCCAAGGCGCCCGCCCCCGGGGCGGCCGGGGCGGGGGGCGGGAAGAAGGGGCGGAGCATCGCCGCGATGCGCCGCCGGCCCTGGATCGCCGGGCTCTTCCTGCTGCCCGCGCTGCTGATCCTGGGTGCGCTCGTCGTCTACCCGATCGTGTACTCGCTCTACCGCAGCCTGATGAACGCCGACGGCTCCGGCTTCGTCGGCCTGGGCAACTTCAAGGAGGTCTTCACCGACGAGGGCACCCTCATCGCCTTCCGCAACAATCTCGTGTGGGTCGTCGTCGCACCGGCCGTGTGCACCGCGCTCGGCCTGATCTTCGCGGTGCTGACCGAACGGGTGCGCTGGGGCACGGCGTTCAAGCTGCTGGTCTTCATGCCGATGGCCATCTCCATGCTGGCGTCCGGCATCATCTTCCGCCTGGTCTACGAGCAGGACCCCGAGCGCGGTATGGCCAACGCCCTGTGGACGACCGTGCACGACACGTTCGCCGACACCGCGCCGTGGCCCGACGCGCGGCCCCGCACCGACGCGCCGCTGACCGTCACCGAGGGCGGCGCCTATCTGACCCGCGAGACCGTGGACGCCGCGAGCCCCGTCTCCCTCCCGCTGGTGGGCATCCCGCCGAAGGAGGCCGCCGGCGAGGCACTGGCGAAGAAGCCAGCGAAGGCCGCCGGCGGGAAGGTCACCGGCACCGTCTGGCTGGACTTCGTCAAGGGCGGGCGCAGCGAGCACAACGTGATCGACCAGCAGGAGAAGGCCCTCTCCGGGATCACGGTGGAGGCCGTCAAGGACGGCCGCAAGGTCGCCGAGGCCACCACCGCCGACGACGGCACCTTCACCCTCCCGGCCGCCGCCGACGGCGCCAAGCTGCGGCTGCCCGCCGCGAACTTCGCCCAGCCGTACAACGGCATCGACTGGCTGGGGCCCGCCCTGGTCACCCCGGCCATCATCGGCTCGTACGTGTGGATGTGGGCGGGCTTCGCGATGGTGCTGATCGCCGCCGGCCTGGCCGGTGTCCCCCGTGAGCTGCTGGAACAGGCCCGGGTGGACGGCTGCAACGAGTGGAAGGTCTTCCGCAAGGTCACCGTGCCGCTGCTGGCGCCGGTGCTGGGTGTCGTCACCGTCACCCTGATGATCAACGTGCTGAAGATCTTCGACCTCGTCTACGTCATCTCCCCCGGCGCCACCCAACGGGAGGCGAACGTGCTCGCCCTCCAGCTGTATCTGAAGTCCTTCGGCGGCAGCCCCGACCAGGGGGTCGGCAGCGCGATCGCGGTGATCCTGCTGCTGCTCGTCGTGCCGGTCATGATCCTCAACATCCGCCGTCTGCGCAGGGAGTCCCGCCGATGACCACGCTGACCGCCAAGGGCGCCGCCTCCGAACCGGCGGCCCCGGCGCAGGAAACCGCACAGCCGAAGACCCCGCTCGGCAGCCGGCTGGCCGCACTGACCGGACACTGGGCGGTGCGCTTCGCACTCGTCGTCATCGGGCTGTTCTGGCTGCTGCCGACGGCCGGTCTGCTCAGTTCCTCGCTGCGCGACCCGGCGGAGATCTCCATATCCGGCTGGTGGAACATCTTCGACCTCAACGGCAGCTTCCCCTGGATCCTCGACAGGGACCAGCTGACCTGGTCGAACTACGACGCGCTGTTCGCCAACGACCAGGTGATGGGGTCCTTGTGGACCACCGTGCTGATCACCGTGCCGGCCACCGTGCTCGTGGTGGTGATCGGCGCGCTCGCCGGCTACGCCTTCGCCTGGATGGACTTCCCCGGACGCGACTGGTGGTTCATGGTCGTCGTCGGACTGCTGGTGGTGCCCGTGCAGGTGGCGCTGGTGCCGGTCGCGAAGCTCTTCAACACCCTCGGCATCTTCGAGACGACGGCCGGTGTCGTCCTCTTCCACACGGCGTTCGGTCTGCCGTTCGCCATCTTCCTGCTGCGGAACTTCTTCGCGGAGATCCCCCGCGAACTGCTGGAGGCCGCACGGCTCGACGGTGCAGGTGAACTGCGGCTGTTCACCCGGGTGATCATGCCGCTGGGCGGGCCGGCCATCGCCTCGCTGGGCATCTTCCAGTTCCTGTGGGTGTGGAACGACATGCTCGTCGCGCTGATCTTCGCCGACTCCACCAATCCGCCGATCACCGTCGCCCTGCAGCAGCAGATGCGGCAGTTCGGCAACAACATCGACGTCCTGGCACCCGGCGCCTTCATCTCCATGCTGGTGCCGCTGGTGGTCTTCTTCGCCTTCCAGCGCCAGTTCGTCTCCGGCGTCATGGCCGGTGCCGTGAAGTGAACCGCGGCCCGGTGGCGGCCCCGTCCGGGGTGGCCACCGGGCCGGCTCCCGGCCTCTCCGTCCGCCCCCGTTCCGTACGTACCGCGTCCGGAACGGGGGCGGACGCGTGCGAGAACACCAGCGTCCGGGTCCCCCAGAACCGCACCGCCGTGCCCAGCAGCAGCCCGACCCCCGCCCCCGACACCACGTCGGCGAGGACCGAGGTCAGGCCCAGCACATGGCGGGAGAAGGCCAGACAGCCCAGCTGGACGGCCCCGCCTGCGGCGTTGACCAGCGTGAAGACGGCGAACCGCCGCCAGGCGCCCGCCGGGCGGCGCCCCCGCGCCCGGTAGGGGCCGAGAGCGTTGCCCACGTAGGCGACCGTCACCCCGGCGACGAACGAGCAGGCCTTCGCCGCCATCGCGTCCCAGCCGGCGGGGCCGCGCAGCAGCAGGAACCCGCCCAGGTCGGCGGCGCAGGCCAGCGCGCCGACCGACGCGAAACCGACCACCTCCGCCCACAGGGCCCTCCACCGCTCCTCCCCCGCCCGCCGGTGCCGGCCGCGGGGGCTCACGGTGCGGTGAGGGAGAGGGTGTAGAGGACGCACCAGCAGACCGCGGTGACGGCCAGGGGGCGGTCGCGCAGCACGACGTCCTCCGGCGAGCCGGCCGCGCCCCGGTCCACGAACACGGCGTACCGCAGCACGGCCAGGATCAGCGGCACCATCGACAACTGCCGCCACAGGGAGCCGGGCCCGGCGCCGTCGGTGCCCAGCGCCCAAAGGCAGTAGGCGAGGACGGCGACACCCGCGGCGAGCTGCCACACGAAGCGGAGGTAGCCGACCGAGTAGTCCCGCAGCAGGGCCCGGGTACCGCCCTCCCCCTCCCCCATGAGGACCGCCTCGGAGTAGCGCTTGCCCGCCACCATGAACAGGGCGCCGAACCCGGCGGTGATCAGGAACCAGCGGGAGAGGGGGATGCCGAGCGCGAGACCGCCCGCCATGGCCCGCATCACGAACCCGGCGGTCACCACGGCCAGATCGACGACGAGGACCCGCTTGAGCAGCAGGCAGTAGGCGATCTGCATGACGACGTAGCCGGCCAGCACCGCGGCGGTAGCGGCGTTGCACAGCAGGGCGCCCAGGGCGGTCGCCGTCAGGGCGAGGAGCGCGCCGAGCCCGTAGGCGAGGGGAACGGGGACGGTGCCGGCCGCGACGGGGCGGCGGCACTTGTCGGGGTGGGCGCGGTCGGCTTCCACGTCGCGGGCGTCGTTGAGCAGGTAGACGGCGGACGCGGCCGTGGTGAACAGCACGAAGACGAGGGCGAGTCGCAGTGCGGTGCCCGCCGAGCCGAGCTGTCCGGCGGCGGCGGGAGCGGCGACCACGAGCAGGTTCTTGGTCCACTGCCGGGGCCGCACGGTGCGCAGCAGCCCGCCGGCGAGGGTGCCGCCGATGCCGCCGCCCTCACGGGTGGCGGGCTCGCGGACGGCCGCTTCACGCATGGCCGGCTCGCGGACGGCCGACCCGCGAGTGGCCGCTTCACGGGTGGCCGGCTCGCGGGTGGCCGGACCACCGGTCGCGGGCTCGTGGGGGGCGGGGGCGGAAGGGTCCCGCCGGGGTGTTCCGGTCAGGGTGAAGCGTTCACTCATCTCAGGGTCCCCGTTCGGTGCCGAGCCGTACGGTCAGCGCGCCCAGGGCGGCTCCCGCCACCACGTCGGACGGGTAGTGGACGCCGGCGACCAGCCGTGAGACGCACATGAGGGCGGCCAGTACGCCCAGCGGGACGGCCAGCGGGATGCCCGGCCCGGTGCCGGTGCGGCCCCGGTGGCTCAGGGTGCCGAGGGCGAGCGCGGCGGCTCCCGCCGAGGCGGCGTGCGAGCTGGGGAAGGAGTGCCGGCCGGCGGTGCGCACGAGCGGGGCACGGCCGGCCAATTCGGGGCGCGGGCGGCGCACGACCCGTTTGAGCCCCATGCTGGCCAGGTGCGCGGTGGCGACCAGTGCCGTGCCCCGCAGCCAGCGGTCGCGCTGGGCGCGGTCGGTGGCGGCGCCGGCGAGTCCGGCGGCGAGCCAGACGGCGGCATGTTCGCCGCACCAGGACAGGGTGCGGGCCGCGCCGGCCACCCGGGCGTCGGCCGCGCAGCCGGTCAGGGCGGACAGCAGCCGCCGCTCCCACCGGTCCCATCGTCGTGCCGTCGCCGTTGTCGCTGCCACGCCGTGACTGTCCCGCGCGCGCACGGTCGGTCCGGTGACCATACGATCCGACACTCGGTCTTTCACTCTTTCAGCACACGGACGGCGCAGCCTCCCGGCCCGGCAGGTGTGCGGCGCCTACCGTCTCGTCCATGTCTGCGTCGTCCGCTTCGTCTGTTTCATCCGCTCCGTACGTCCGGCGGAAGGGGACGGTGGGGCCCGCCCGGCCCGCACCCTGCGGCCCGCCCGCCACCGGTGCGCTGCCGCATCCGGCGGGCCCGCGGCTGCTGACCGGCTGGGGCCGTACCGCGCCGACCGGGGCCCGCGTGCTGCGGCCCCGCACCCGGGACGAGGCCGTGGCGGCGCTGCGCTCCTGCGGGGCGCGGGGCGGTATCGCGCGCGGGCTGGGCCGGTCGTACGGGGACGCCGCCCAGAACGCGGGCGGCACCGTGCTGGACACCACCGCGCTGGACCGGGTGCTGGCCCTCGACGCGGTGACCGGCACGGTGACCTGCGAGGCGGGGGTGAGCCTGCACCGGCTGATGACGGTGCTGCTGCCGCTGGGCTGGTTCGTGCCCGTCACCCCCGGGACCCGCTATGTGACGGTCGGCGGGGCGATCGGGGCGGACATCCACGGCAAGAACCACCACATCTCGGGCTCCTTCACCCGCCATGTGCGCTCCATGGATCTGCTGACGGCCGACGGGCAGGTGCGAACCCTGACGCCGGGCAGCGAGCTGTTCGACGCGACGTGCGGCGGCATGGGCCTGACCGGGCTGGTGCTGAGCGCCACGTTCGACCTGCTGCCGGTGGAGACATCCGTGATGAGCGTCGACACCGAACGGCTGCCCGACCTGGACACGCTGCTGGCCACCCTGACCGCCACCGACCACCGGTACCGCTACTCGGTGGCGTGGATCGACCTGCTGGCGCGCGGCACGGCCGCCGGCCGCGCCGTCCTCACCCGGGGCGACCACGCGCCCCTGTCCGCGCTGGAGGGCGCCTCCGGACGGCTGGCGCGCGCGGCGCGGCGCGAGCCGCTGGCGTTCCGGCCCGGACGGCTGCCGCCCCCGCCGCGCACCGTCCCCGACGGGCTGCTGCGGGCCGGCACGGTCGGCGCCTTCAACAAGTTCTGGTACCACAAGGCGCCGCTCCGCCGCCGCGGCGAACTCCAGCGGCTGGCCTCCTTCTTCCACCCGCTGGACGGGCTGCCGCACTGGAACCGGATCTACGGCGGCACCGGTTTCGTGCAGTGGCAGTGCGTCGTCCCGCACGAGGCCGACGACGCGCTGCGCCGCGTGGTGCGGCTGCTGTCGCGCCGCTCGTGCCCGTCCTTCCTCGCCGTCCTCAAACGCTTCGGCGCCGCAGGACCCGGCTGGCTGTCCTTCCCCACCGAGGGCTGGACGCTGGCGCTGGACATCCCCGCCGGGCTGCCCGGCCTGGACGGCTTCCTCGACCGGCTGGACGAGGAGATCGCCGCGGCCGGCGGGCGGCTCTACCTGGCCAAGGACGCACGGATGCGGCCGGAGCTGCTGACGGCGATGTACCCGCGCCTGGACGACTTCCGGGCGCTGCGCGCCGAGGTGGACCCGCGCGGCCTGTTCACCTCCGACCTGGCCCGCCGCCTCGCCCTCTAGCCCGCACCCACCCTTGAGGAGCACCCGTGAAGGACGCCTTCGGATCCCCGCAGTCGCTGCTCGTACTGGGCGGCACCTCTGACATCGCACTGGCCACCGTCCGCCGCTTCCTGGCGCGGCGCACCCGCACGGTGTGGCTGGCCGGGCGGCCCGGTCCACGGCTGGACGAGGCGGCTGCGACCCTCCGCAGGGAGGCGACGGCGCACGGCGCGCAGGTGACGGTCCGCACGGTGGCGTTCGACGCGCTGGCCTGCGAGTCGCACGAGGAGGTGCTGGGGAAGGTCTTCGCCGAGGGTGACATCGACGTGGTGCTGCTCGCCTTCGGGGTGCTGGGCGACCAGCGGGCCGACGAGCAGGACCCGACGGCCGCCGTCCGCGTCGTACGGACCAACTACGTCGGCGCCGTCTCGGCCGGACTGGTGTGCGCACGGGCACTGCGCACCCAGGGACACGGATCGCTGGTGGTGCTCTCCTCGGTGGCGGGCGTACGGGCCCGCCGCGCCAATTTCCTCTACGGCTCCAGCAAGGCGGGCCTGGACGCCTTCGCACAGGGACTGTCCGACGCGCTGCACGGCACGGGCGCGCACGTCCTGGTGGTGCGGCCCGGGTTCGTGCACACCCGGATGACCGCGGGGCTGCCGGCCGCGCCGCTGGCCACCACGCCGGGCGCGGTGGCGGACGCCGTCGTCCAGGGGGTACGGCGCCGGGCGGGCACGGTATGGGTACCCGGCGCCCTGGGCCCCCTGATGAGCCTGCTCCGCCTGCTGCCCCGCCCACTGTTCCGCCGCCTGCCGGGGTGAGGGCCACGCGGCGTGCGGCCCTTTCCCCTTCTTACGTGCCCACGTGGTCGCGGACAGAATGCTCGGCATGTCCCCAGAACTCGCACCCGAGGTAATGGCCTTCTACGCGTCCACGGTGGACGAAAGCCGGCGTCTGTCCTCTTCGGCGGACGGGCGGCTGGAAATGCTGCGCACTCAGGAACTGCTGCGTCGCCACCTGCCACCGGCCCCGGCACGCGTCCTCGACATCGGCGGGGGCCCCGGTGCCCATGCGCGGTGGCTCGTCAAGGACGGTTACGCGGTTCATCTCGTGGACCCGGTACCCAGGCATGTCAAGGCCGCGAGTCACATCGCGACCAGTGCCGAGATCGGTGACGCACGGGATCTCCAGGAGCCCGACGCCGCCTACGACGTGGTCCTCATGCTGGGCCCGCTCTACCACCTGATCGAACGGAAGGACCGGGAGCGGGCACTCGCCGAGGCGTACCGGGTCGTTCGCCCCGGCGGACTGCTGGCTGCCGCCGGCATCAACCGGTATGCCTCACTGTTCGAACACACCGCGTTCGCCCACCTCCACAAGGACGGCGTGCGGAAGAGCATCGAGAACATCCTGGCCGGTCGCGTCCACGACGGGAAGGAGAGCTTCACAGCGGCGTACTTCCACAGTGGTGGCGAACTGCGCGACGAGGTCGCCGGCGCCGGCTTCGAGGACGCCGAGGTGTTCGGGATCGAAGGTCCGACGTGGGCGATGCTCAAGGCGACCGAGCAGTACTCCGGGGAGTCGCTGGTCGGATCAGGGCTGTTCGAATCGGCTCTGGCAGCGGCACGAATGGCCGAACCCTACCCGGAGCTGCTGGCCGCCAGTTCGCACCTGCTCGCCGTCGGCCGCCGCCCCCTGTGACCACCACGGTCTGTGGTCCCCGGCCATGTGGGGACCGTTCCCTCGCCGGGCTGTCCGTGCGGAGGGCCGTGGGAGCACCCCCGCGCGCCGGGGTGGGCGTCTGTCGACCTCGTATGCGCGTGCGGCCCCGCCCGTCCGGAAGAGCGACAGGGCCCAAGAGCCTGACCAGGGTGGCGGCTGTGCGGGGGTCGCTTCGAGATGTGACGACGCGCTGACTGTGGGATAAATCGGAGTGTTCCCGTCCATTGCGCGGGAGCAGCCGTCCCCGCCGTCCCAGTCGTCACGTCCACCCGGGGAAGCAGCCGTGCCTCGATTCAGTGTGATCGTCCCCGTCCACCAGGTGCAGGCGTATCTGCGCGAATGCCTCGACTCCGTGCTCGGCCAGTGCTTCGGCGACTTCGAGCTGATAGCCGTCGACGACTGCTCCCCCGACGCGTGCGGTCAGATCCTCGACGCCTACGCCGCCGCCGACCCCCGCGTGACCGTCATCCATCTGGCGCAGAACGGCGGTCTCGGCCCGGCCCGCAACACCGGCACCGCGCGGGCCCGCGGCGACTACGTGCTCTACCTCGACGGCGACGACGTGATGGTCCCCGGCGCCCTGCGCGCCGTCGCCGACCGGCTGGCGGCCACCGGCGAGCCCGACGTGCTGCTGTTCGACCACGCGCCCTGGTACTGGGACCGGGAACCCGTCGCCGCCCACCCCGACGTGCTGGCGCCCGGCGCGCACCCCGAGGTCTTCACCCTCGCCGACCGGCCCGAGCTGCTGCGCCTGCCGGCCTTCGCCTGGACCAAGGCGTACCGCCGCGACTTCCTGACCCGCGAGGGGTTCGCCTTCCCGCCGGGCTGGTACGAGGACACCCCCTGGACGTTCCCCGTGCTGCTGACCGCCCGCACCCTCGCCACCCTCGGCCGGGTGTGCGTCCACTACCGGCAGCGGCGCGGCGGCAGCATCCTGTCGAGCACCAGCCGCGCCCACTTCGACGTGTTCGCACAGTACGACCGCCTCTTCGCGTTCCTCGAAGACCGCCCCGCCCTCGCCCGCTGGCGGCCCGCGCTGCACCGGCGGATGACCGACCACTTCGCCGTCATCCACAGCAGCCCCGGCAGGCTCCCGCGCGGCGACCGCGCCGCGTTCCTGCGGCAGGCCCGCGCACACTGCCGCCGGCACCGGCCCGCACCGGGCAGCGCCCGGCAGCCGCTGGGCGCCCGCACCCGGCTGCGGCATCTGCTGGTGCGGCGCGGCGCCCACCGCACGTTCCGGCTGCTGTGGCAGGCCGACCGGGCCCGTACCGCCGTCGCCGCCCGGCTGCGCGTGCTGCGCCCCCGGGCGCGGGCCGCCCTGCTCCAGGCCCACTACGCCCTCCAGCGCCGCCGCCGGCTGGATGAGAACCTGGCGGTCTTCTCCGCGTACTGGAACCGCGGTTACTCCTGCAATCCGGCCGCGATCGAGGCGAAGGTCCGGGAGCTGGCGCCGCATGTGCGCACCGCGTGGGTGTGCGAGCCGCGGTACGCGCACACCGTGCCGCCCGGGGTGCGGCACCTGCGGCCCGGCTCGGCCGCCCACTGGACGGCGCTGGCCCGCGCCCGCTTCCTCGTCAGCAACGTCAACCTCCACCACCGGTACGTCAAACGCCCCGGCCAAATCCTTCTCCAGACGCACCACGGCACCCCGCTCAAGCACATGGGCCTGGATCTGGCGCCGTATCCGGCCGCCGCGGCCGGGATGGACTTCGGCCGGCTGCTGCGGCACGCCGACCGCTGGGACTACAGCCTCTCCGCCAACCCGCACTCGACCCTCGTGTGGGAGCGCGCCTACCCGTCGTCGTACACGACGCTGGAGTTCGGGTATCCGCGCACCGACGTCTTCCAGACGGCGACCGCCGCCGACGTGGCCCGCGCCCGCGCCCGGCTGGGCATCCCCGAAGGGGCCGTCGCCGTGCTGTACGCGCCCACCCACCGCGACCACCGGCCAGGGCGCCGGCCCCCGCTGGACGTGGCCCGGCTGGCGGCCGGGCTCGGCCCCGGCTTCGTCGTCCTGGTCCGCGCCCACTACTTCCACGACGGGGACCGGCCGCCCTGTCTGCCGCCGGGTGTCGTCGATGTGACGCACCACCCGTCGGTGGAGGAGCTGTGCCTCGCCTCCGACGTGCTGGTCACCGACTACTCGTCCCTGATGTTCGACTACGCCGGACTCGACCGGCCCCTCGTCGTCCACGCACCCGACTGGGACGCCTACCGGGACGCCCGCGGCGCCTACTTCGACATCACCGCGCCGGCGCCCGGCCCCGTCACCCGCGACGACGACGAACTCCTCCACGTGCTGGCCACCGGCGCCCACACCACCGAGGAGGCCCGACGCCGGCGTGCCGCCTTCCGGGAGCGGTTCTGCCCCTGGGACGACGGGCACGCCGCCGAACGCGTCGTACGGGCCGTCTTCCTCGGTGAGACGCCCGCCGCCGCCCCGCGCACCGGGCTGGCCGTCCCCGCGGCGGACCCGCCCGTGGTGCCGCTCGCCGAACGGCGGCCCGCGCCCGCGCCGGGCGCCGCCCCCGCCCCGCCCTCCCCCGCCACCCCTGCCCCCCTCGCAGCGAAGGACTGGTGGTCATGCCCCGCTTCAGCGTCGTCATACCGGTGTTCAACGTCCAGGGATACCTGCGCGAGTGCCTCGACTCGGTGCTCGGGCAGTCCTTCACCGACCTGGAGGTCATAGCCGTCGACGACCGCTCCCCCGACCACAGCGGCGCCATCCTCGACGAGTACGCGGCCCGCGATCCGCGCCTGACGGTCCTGCACCTGCGGGAGAACGGCGGTCTGGGGCCGGCCCGCAACGCGGGGGTGCGGCACGCCCGCGGCGACTACCTGCTCTTCCTCGACAGCGACGACCGGTATCTGCCCGGCGCCCTGGCCGCCGTCCACCGGCAGCTGACCGCCTGCGGCGAGCCCGACCTGCTCGTCTTCGACCACCAGCGGTCCTGGTGGGACGGCCGCACCGAGCCCAGCTCCTACGGGGCCCGCCTCGCCGCCACCGGAACCCAGACCAGTTCGGTGGCCGACCGGCCCGAGTTGCTGCACCTCTTCCACGTCGCCTGGAACAAGGCGTACCGCCGCGCCTTCTACCTGCGTGAAGGGCTCGGTTTCCGGCCCGGTCTCTACGAGGACGCGCCCCTCTCGCACGAGGCCATGGTGTGCGCCGGGAGCATCGGCTGCCTGCCGAGGATCTGCGTCGACTACCGGCAGCGGCACCAAGGGGCCATCACCCGCTCCCCCGGGCGCCGGCACTTCGACATCTTCCCCCAGTACGACTCGCTGTTCGCGTTCCTGGACCGGCGGCCCGAACTCGCCGGCCACCGGCCCCTGCTGTTCGAACGGATGGCCGCGCATCTGGTCTTCTGCCTGCGGCGGCCCGAACGTGTCCGCCGCGCCGACCGGCGGGCCTACTTCCGGCAGGCTGCCGCGCACTACCGCAGGCACCGGCCGCCCGGCTTCGCCCCGCCGCCCGGATCCGGCCGCGATCTGGCGCTGCTGGCGCGCGGCAACTACCCGCTGTTCGCCGCCCGCGAGACGGTCCGCCGCGCCGGCGGCCTGGGCCGGCGCGGCGTGCGGGCGGCCCGGCGGCGGCTGTCCGCGGGCGGCAACCGGCTCTACTACGCGCTGCAACGGCGGCTGCCGCTCCAGCCGGACCTGGCCGTCTACGCCGCGTACTGGTACCGCGCGCCCGCCTGCAACCCGCAGGCCGTCGAGGCCGCCGCCCGCAGGCTGGCCCCCCATGTGAGGAGCGTGTGGATCGTGCGGCCCGAGGCCGTGGCCGCCCTGCCGCCCGGAACCGACCACGTGCTGCCCGGCACCCGCCGCTACTGGAAGGTCCTCGCCCGCGGCACCTACTTCGTCAACAACGTCAACTTCCCCGACCACCTGGTGAAGCGGCGCGGACAGGTCCACGTGATGACCCACCACGGCACCCCGCTCAAGACGATGGGCCTCGACCAGCGGCCCTACCCCGCCGCGCGGATGGACTTCGACGCGCTGCTGCGCCGCGCCTCCCGCTGGGACTACAGCGTCACCTCCAACCCGCACTCCGCCGAGGTCTGGCACCGGGCCTTCCCCTGCGGCTACCGGGACCTGCCCGCCGGCTACCCGCGCAACGACCGGTACGCCACCGCCGGGCCCGAGCAGATCGCGGGCATCCGCGAACGGCTGGGCATACCCGAGGGCCGCACCGTCCTGCTGTACGCGCCCACGGCCCGCGACTACCGCGAGGGCTACCTGCCCGACCTGGACCTGGAGGCGTTCAGCAGCCGCCTCGGCGACCAGTACGTGGTGCTGGTGCGCACCCACTACTTCTACGGCCGCCACGAGTGGCTGCGGGAGCTGCACGAGCGGGGGCTGGTGCGGGACGTGTCCCGTCACCCCTCCACCGAGGATCTGTGCCTGGCGGCGGACGCGCTCATCACCGACTACTCGTCCCTGATGTTCGACTACGCCTGTCTGGACCGGCCGCTGGTCGTCCACGCGCCCGACTGGGACAGCTACCGCGACGCCCGCGGCACCTATTTCGACCTGCTGTCCGGGCGCCCCGGCGAGACACCCGGACCGGTCACCCGCACCGTGGACGAGCTGGTCGCCGTCTTTTGCGACGGCACCTGGCGGGACGACCGCTCCCGCGCGCTGCGGGCCGCCTTCCGGGAACGGTTCTGCCCCTGGGACGACGGGCACGCCGCCGAACGCGTCGTACGGGCCGTCTTCCTCGGTGAGACGCCCGCTCTCCCTCCCGTCCCCCGGCGTACCGCGCCCCTGCTGCGGGCCTCGGCCATGCTGCCGGACCCGCACCGCGCCCTCGGCACACCGCTGCGGCAGCCCACGGACGGCGGCTGAGGCACCGGGGCGGGGCCCGGGGCGCGCGCCGCGAGGGCGTACGCCCCGGGCCGGGCGCGGTGCGGGAGTGCGCTCGGGCGCGGGGTGCCGGGGGCGCCCGGACGCGCGGTTCACGCAGACGGTTCAGACGCGCGGTTCACGCTCGCGGCCCAGGCGTGCGTTCACGCATGTACTCCGGGCGTGCGGTCTCACGCGTCGGCCGCGGTCGCCGGGAAGGAGAAGCGGCGCAGCAGGCGTGCGCGTCTGGTGGCCGGCGCGGGGCGGGCCGTGCGCTGCGGATCGGCGGCGATCTCCGCGCACAGCCCGGCGTCGTCGCCGCGCCGGGCGAGTTCGAGGGTGCGCCGCCGCCGGGTGTCGAGCCGTTCGACGACGCCGTCGCCGTACGTCCCCACGAGCCGGGCCGCACCGTTGCAGACCCGCTGCCGCACCGGCGCCGGCAGCCGCGGGTAGGCGCCGTCGAACAGCTGGAAGAGCTCGACGTGGAAGTGGCGCCGGTGGAAGGCGTCCCGCACCGGCCCGGCCGGCAGGCACCGGCAGGTGGCCTCGAAGAGCCGCTCGACGCAGCGCAGCCGGGTCTCGGCGCCGGTGCGGAAGGTGATGTTGCTGCCGTCGGCCCGCCGTACGGCGAAGTAGTGCGGCTGGTCCGCGAGGACGGAGATCCGCTGCGCCCGCACGCACGCCTCCAGCACGAACGGCTGGTCGCTGAAGGCGGGCATCGACTCGTCGTAGCGCAGCCCGTGCTCCTCGATGAGGGAGCGCCGGAAGAGTTTGGTGTTGGACAGCGCCCAGGGCAGTCCGTCGCCGACGAGCCGGATGAGGGGCGCGGTGCGGGAGAACACCCCGGTGGGCACGGTCCGTTCGCCGATGGGCACCATCTTGCACAGCAGCACGTCGGAGCGGCAGTTGTCGGCCATGGTCACCATCTGCTCCAGCGCCCGGGGCGCGAGGTGGTCGTCGGCGCCGAGGAAGAAGACGTACCGTCCGCGGGCGGCCTCCAGCGCCCGGTTGCTGGGCGCGGCGGGCCCGCCGGAGTGGGCCTGCCGCACGGTGGTGAACAGTCCGGGGTGGCGGCGGGCGAAGCGGGCGATCTCCCGGCTGCTGCCGTCGGTGGAGCCGTCGTCCACGACGACGGCCTCCATCCGCCGCTGCCCGATGCTCTGCTCGACCAGCGAGGTCAGACAGCGGGTGAGGTAGGGCATGGTGTTGTGGACGGCGACGACGACGCTGACGTCCGGCTCGCCGCCGCCGGGTCCGCCCGCCGGGTTCACCGCCCGGCCCCGTCGCCGACCACCACCCGCCGCACGCCCGCCCACAGCGCCGGGTCGGTGATGCGCCGGCCGTCCACCAGGACCCGGACGGTGGGCAGCTGGTCGGCGCACAGCCTGCGGTAGGCGTCGTGGTCGGCCTGGACGACGGCGGCGGTGACGGGCTGCCCGGTGTGCGGGCGCAGCCCCATGTCGGCGAGTTCGCCGGGCTCGTACAGCGGGTCGGTGACGTAGGGGCGGGCACCCCGGGCCCGCAGCGCCTCCACGGTGGGGAAGACCCCGGAGAACGCGGTCTCCTTCACCCCGCCCCGGTAGGCGGCGCCCAGCACCAGCACCTCGGCGCCGTCGAGGTCGCCGTAGGCGTCGGCGAGCAGGTCGACGACGTGCGCGGGCATGGCCTCGTTGGTCTCGCGGGCGGCGCGCACCAGCTCGGCGCCCGGGTCGTTCCACAGGTACATGCGCGGGTAGACGGGGATGCAGTGGCCGCCGACCGCGATGCCGGGCCGGTGCAGATGGCTGTATGGCTGGGTGTTGCACGCCTCGATGACGGCCTCGATGTCGATGCCGCTGCGGTCGGCGAACCGGGCGAAGCGGTTGGCCAGCGCGATGTTGACGTCCCGGTAGGTGGTCTCGGCCAGCTTGGCCAGCTCCGCGGCCTCGGCCGTGCCCAGGTCCCACACCCCGTTGGGCCGGGGCAGGTCCGATCGGGCGTCGAAGTCGAGCACCGCCTCGTAGAAGCGCACCCCGTCCTTGGCGGAGGCCGGCCCGATGCCGCCGACCAGCTTCGGGTAGCGGCGCAGGTCGGTGAAGACCCGTCCGGTGAAGACCCGTTCGGGGGAGAAGACGAGGGAGAAGTCCCGTTCGGGCAGCAGCCGTGAGCCTTCCTGGAGCATCGGTGCGAAGCGGTCGCGGGTGGTGCCGACGGGCAGCGTCGTCTCGTAGCTGACGAGGGCGCCGGGGCGCAGTCCGGCGGCGACGGCGCGGGTGGCCGCGTCCATGGCCCGGAAGTCGGGGGTGCCGCGGTCGTCGACGAACAGCGGGACGACCACCACCACCGCCTCGGCCCCGGCCACGGCCTCGGTGGTGTCCGTGGTGGCCGTCAGCCTGCCCGCGGACACGACTTCGGCCAGCCGCTCGGCGAGCTGCTCCTCACCGGGGAACGGCGTCGTCGCGGCGTTCACCTCGGCCACCACGCGCGGGTCGGTGTCGGCGCCCGTCACCTGGTGTCCCTTGGCCGCGAACTGGACGGCCAGCGGCAGTCCGATCTTCCCGAGCGCCACCACACAGATCCGCATTGCCGTCTCCTTCTGGGTCGTGCCGCTCCTGCGGCGCGTGGTGAGGGGCTGCGTCCAGCAGCCGGGTGTAGATCCGGTCGAGGGTGCGGGCCTGCGCCTCCCACGTCCACCGCCGCAGGAGCCCGGGACGCCCCGGGGCCGCGCGGTAGCGGTGCGGGTCGGCCAGCACGGTGCGGACCGCGCGCACGTAGTCGTCGGTGTCCTGGGCGCGGAAGACCTCCCCCAGGCCGGTCTCCAGCGTGGTGGCGGCCATCGTCTCCACGTCGCTGACCACCAGCGGCAGCCCGGCGTGCGCGTACTCGAAGAACTTGGTGATCAGCGCGATCTCGTGGTTGGGCCAGTGGTGCAGCGGGATCGCCCCGGCGTCCGCCTCGGCCAGGAAGGGAACCACCTGGTCGTAGGGCACGTACGGCAGGATGTGCAGCCGGTCGGCGACGCCCAGTTCGGCGGCCCGCGCCCGCAGTTCTGCCGGGTACCGGGCGGCGGGCTTGGGCACCACGAGCGCGGTGTGCACGCCGGGCAGCCCCGGCAGCGCCTCGACCATGGTGGCCAGTCCGCGCTGCGGTGCGGCGGCGCCGCTGTAGACGACGAGCGGGGTGGCCGCGTCGATGCCGCAGCGGGCGCGCAGTCCCGGCCCCTCGATGCGCGCCCCGGATCCGGTGGTGTGTGCCTCGGGCGCGTTGAGGACGACGGCCGGGTCGGCGGCCAGGCCGTGGGTGCGGCGCAGCAGGGCGGCGAGGGTGTCGGAGACGGTGACGGCGGCGTCCGCGTACGGCACGTACTCCCGTTCGTGGGCGAGGTGCGCGGGCAGCCAGCGGGGGTCGTTCTCCCAGGGGCGGACGCCGGGCAGGTACTCGTGGGCGTCCCACACCAGCCGTACGGTGCGCCCCTCGGCCGCCGCGCGGATCTTCGCGCGGGCGCCGACGCCCAGCATCCGGAAGTCGTGGGCGTGGATGAGGTCGGGGGCGAGCGCGTCCACGACCCGGCCGTAGGCCAGTTCGAAGTCGTAGAGGCCGGGCCACAGTCTGCGCCAGCACCTGTCTCCCAGCAGCCGCTGCCAGAGGGCGACGGCCACCCAGTCGGCGAGGGTTCCGGCGGTGCGGCGCCGCAGCGCGTGGTCGAGGTGGCGTTTGCGCAGGCCCGCCCAGTGCACGGCGAACCGGGCGGCGGCACGGGGCAGGGCCAGCCGCGCCCGGTCGCGCACCCGGTCGCGGGGCGGTGCCGCGGGCCCTCCTCGCGGGTGTCCCGCGAGGAGGGCGGCACGGCGGGTGCGCAGCTCGTCGCGGCGGGCCTTGGCACGCTGGAGGCGGTAGGCCGCGGTGCCGGGTCGGAGGGCGAGGAACGGGCGGCGGGTGCGGCGCGGCGGGTCGGCCAGCGGGGTGGGGACGGGCAGCAACCGCACCTGCGCGCCGCCGATCCGCCAGGTCGCGGGCCGCCCGTCGGGGGAGCGTCCCAGCAGGACGACGTCCCATCCGGCCGCGGCGGCCGAGCGTGCGGTCTTCTGCACCCGGGAGTCGCCGGTGACCCCGTTGCACACCAGCATGACGACGCGTCCGCGCCGCCCCGCGGTGGGCGCCTCCGCTGTGCCGCTGCCGAGCTCCACGGGTGTCCCTTTCCGTCGTACCGAGGTGTCGTGTTCGCCGAGAGGTCGGGTTTCCGAGGGGTCTTTCGAGGGCCTGTTTTCGGGGGTCTGCTTTTCGGGGGGTCTGCTTTTCGGGGGTCTGCTTTCCGGGGTCTGCTTTCCGGGGGTCCGCCGGGCGCTCCCGGGGCCGGGCGGTGGTGGCCCGGGGCTAGCGCAGGAAGCCGTCCAGCACATCGGCGGTGTAGCCGCCGTCGTGGTAGGTGCGTACGTACTCGACCGACTCCCGCGCCGTGCGGCGGGCCCCGTCGCGGTCGTCCAGCAGGGACTCCAGCGCGCTGCGCAGGGTGTTGGGCGTGGCGTTGACGATGGGCGGCCGGACACCGACGGACTCGTGCAGCCGCTCGTCCAGGAACGCGATGACGGGCCGGCCGGCGGCCATGCCCTCGCAGGCGAACGTGCCGTAGGTGCCGACGGCGAACTGGTCCACGACGATGTCGGCGTCCTTGACCAGCTCCTGCACCTGGAGCCACGGCACGCCGGTCACCATGCGGAACTCGATCAGGCCGCGCCGGTCCAGCTCCTCCAGCACCGGCACCACCTGCTCGGTGCCCTTCGTCCAGCGTTTGGAGGGGGCGTGCACCACCACGGGGCGGGCGCGTTCCATGGCGGGCCGTTCGCTCGCCCAGCCGTCCACGTCCACCACGAGCGGCGCCCAGCGGGCCCCGGGCAGCTCCTCCAGCAGGTCGGGGGTGGTGACGAACTGCGGAAGTCCGCTCTGGGCGGCCATCCGCCGGTTGCGGGCGCTCTTCTTGGCCAGCACCTGGAGGATGCGCTCGTCGGCGGCGTGGAAGAGGGAGTTCTCGTAGCGGCTCATGTGCCGCTCGGGGTCGCGCACGTCGCTGCCGTGCGCCAGCAGCGCCACCTTGATGCCGGCGGCCGACAGGGAGGGCAGGTCGTCGGAGATGTGGCCGCCGTTGAGCCTGCCGAGCGCGGGGGTGAAGGAGTCGGCCAGATAGTGGGTGTAGGAGCCGAGCACGCGGCGGGCCCGCTCCAGCTGGAAGCCCAGATCGCCGGTGCGCTCCCCGATGGCGTAGATGTCGGCGGGGTAGATGACGCTCTGGTCGTGGGTCTGCATCAGCACTTCGGCCGACAGGTCCTGGCGCCGTTCGCACAGGGCGCGGGCGAACCCGGCCAGTTGCCCCGCGGAGTTGGCGCAGCCCATGCCGAGCCGTACCGGGGTGCTGCCCAGCGCCCGCCAGCCGGCCGGCAGCCCGCCGGGCGGGGCGGTCCCGGCGGGACGCGGCGTGCCGGAGGGGCCGAGGCCGGGCTGCTCGGAGACGGACCAGCACACCGTGCGGGGTGCCAGCCGGGCCGCGGACTCGGGTCCTGCCAGCCGTTCGTACAGGCGCAGCAGCCCGGCGGACTGCTGCTCCCAGGACAGCTCGTGCAGCAGTTCCTCGGTGATCCGTCCGGCCAGCCGGGCGCGTGCGGCCAGTCCGCGCTGGACGGCGGCGACGAAGGAGGGTACGTCCTCGGTGACGAACACCTCGCCCACGCCGGTGCGTTCGACGAAGCCGCGCAGGGTCCGCACCCCGCTGGTGATCAGCGGCAGCCCCGCGTGCAGGTACTCGGCGGCCTTGGTGGGCAGCGAGATCTCGCAGTTGGGCACGTGGCGGAAGCAGATCAGGCCCAGGTCGGCGGAGGAGAGGTAGTCGGGCACCTGCTCCTGCGGCACGTAGGGCACCACGTGCACCCGTTCGCGTACCCCGAGTTGCTCGGCGCGGAACAGCAGCCGCTGGAGGGTCGCGTTCGGTTTGGCGGCGGCGACCAGCGCCAGGTGGGCGTGCGGCAGTTCGGCCAGGCCCTCGACGGCGGTGTCCAGTCCGCGTTCGGGGCCGATCCACCCGGCGTAGACGAGCAGCGGCACGTCCTGGCTGAGCCCGCACGCGTCGCGTACCGACACGCCCTCACCGGCGCGGGCGCTGACGGCTTCGCGGACGGGCGCGTTGGCGACGACCAGCGGGGTGTCGGGCAGCCGGTAGGCCTCCTGGAGGATGCCCGCGAGTTCGCCGGAGACGGTGACCACCGCGTCCGCCCGACCGATGTACTCCTCCTCCACGCCGGGGAACGCGGCGGCCCGTACCGCGTCGGGCCACTCGACGCCGCGGACGTACTCGTGCGCGTCGTACAGCCAGCGGGTGCGCAGCCCGCGGGCGCGGAGCCGGGCCGCACAGCGCGCCCCCACGGCGATCATGGTGATGTCGTTGGCGTGGATGACATCGGGTTCCAGCTCCTCGATCACCGGCCCGAACGCCAGGTCGAGATCGACGAGTTCGGGCCAGTCGCGGCGCCAGTCCCCGGTGGGCCGGGCCGCGCCGGACGCCGCGCGGCGCTCCCACTGGTAGAGGCGGCCCCGCCCCTTGTGCGCGTAGCGGCGCACCCGGACCCAGCCCTTGAGCGCCTCCCGGGCCAGTGCGGCGCGCGGCCCGGTGCCCTCGCCGGTCAGCCAGCCGGCGCGGGCCGACTGTTCGCGCACCCACGCCGCGTGCGCCGCGCGGGCCCGTACCCAGGCCGCGTCGTCGGGCAGCCCGAACTGGGTGATCCTGCTGCGCAGATGGGGGCGGCGCCGCTCGGCCGCCACGACGGCGCGCATGTGCGCGGCCACCGGCACCTTGACGACCCGGACCGGGCCCAGCACCGACTCCTCGCGCCGTTTGGAAGAGCTGCGGCCCACCAGGGTCACGTCCCAGCCGGCCCGGGCGGCGGCGATGGCGGTCTTCTGGACCCGCGAGTCACCGGTGATGCCGTTGCCGACGACGACGGCCAGTCTGGGCCGGCCCGGACGGCGCCGCTCCCCGTCCGCCGGGCGGCCGTCCTTGGCGGGGGTGCCGTCGGCCGCCCCGTCGCCGAGCCGTGCCTCGGCCGCCTCGGGGGCCTGTGCGCTCCCGCGGCCGGCCGGGTACCGCCCGGCCGCACCCGGCGGCCTCATGCCGTGGCCTCCGCCACGCCCGTGCCGGTGGCGGTGGCCGCCGCCGGTCCGGTGTCCGCCCCGGCGCGGTGGGCGGGTGCCGGAGCGGAGCCGGTGGGCAGCACGGTGGCGGGCACCGTCACCGGCGCCGCCGGGTCGGGCGCGGGGCGCGCCCCGGCCGTCGTACGCGCCGCGTCCAGCACGGCCGCGGAGACCTCGACCGTGCGCAGGCCCTCGCGGGCGGTGACGATGCCGCCGTCGCCGTCCGGGGCACCGCCCGCGCGGACGGCGTCGCGGAACCGCTCGTGCTCGACGAGCAGCGGTTCCCGCTTGGGGAAGGCGTAGCGGACGGTGTCGCCCTCGGCCACACCGCGGAAGGCCCGCAGGGCCTCCCACTCGGTGGCCTGGGCACCGTTGGCGTGGAAGGTCAGGTCGGCGGTGAGGGTGTCCGCGACGAAACAGCCGCGCTCCCCGGTGACGGCGGTGAAACGCTCCTTGAGCGGGCTGAGCCAGTTCACCAGATGGCTGACCATGGTGCCGTCGGTCAGCGTGCCGACGACCGCCACCATGTCCTCGTGGGGCCGGCCGCTCTTGGAGACGGTGCGCGCGGACAAGGACGCGTACGCCTGCCCGGTGATCCAGCTGGTGAGGTCGATGTCGTGGGTGGCCAGGTCCTTGACCACGCCGACGTCGGCGATCCGGTGCGGGAACGGCCCCTGCCGGCGGGTGACGACCTGGAAGACCTCGCCCAGCTCCCCCGCCTCCAGCCGGGAACGCAGCTGCTGGAGCGCCGGGTTGAACCGCTCCACATGCCCGACCCCCGCGACCAGGCCCCGCTCCTCGAACGCGGCCACCAGCCGCCGCGCGGCCCGCGCCGAGTGGGCCAGCGGCTTCTCGATGAGCGCGCACACGTCGTGCGCGGCCAGCCGCAGGCCGATCTCCTCGTGCAGTGCGGTGGGGCAGGCGACGACGGCATAGTCGACACCCAGCGCCAGCAGGTCGGCGACGTCCCGCAGCACCGGCACGCCGGTGCGGACGTGCAGGCTGCCGTGCGGGTCGCCGGCCGGATCGACGGCGCCGACGAACTCCACACCGTCGAGCGAGGCGAGGATGCGCGCGTGGTTGCGGCCCATCGCGCCCAGCCCGATGAGTCCGGCCCGCAGCGGTCGCGGCCCGCCCCGGGAGACCTCGCCCGCCGGTGCGGGTGCGGGGCCGCGCTCCGCGGGTCCCGGTGCGTCGGCCGTCCTGGGGGCGTTGGCGGTCGGTGCCGTGGTCGCCGTTCTGGCTCTCGTCGCCGTCATCGGGTCACTCCCGCCTTGCCGGCCGCCCTGGTGACGGCCGCCACGATCTGGTCCAGGTCGCCCGGGGTGAGCGAGGGGTGCACGGGCAAGGAGAGCACCTCGGCCGCGGCCCGGTCGGTGACCGGGAGTTCGGCTCCCAGGTGCGCGTAGGGCTTCAGCCGGTGGATGGGGGTCGGGTAGTAGACGGCGCAGCCGACGCCCTCGGCCTCCAGGTGCCGGCGCACCGCGTCGCGGGCGGCGGCGCCGCCGGGCACCCGCACCGTGTACTGGTGGTAGACGTGCCGGGCGCCGTCGGCGACGTGGGGGGTCAGCAGGGGGCCGGCCAGTCCCGCGTCGAGCACCTTGGCGTTGGCGCGGCGCCGTTCCGTCCAGTCGGCGAGCCGTTCGAGCTGGACGCGGCCGATGGCGGCGGCCACGTCCGTCATCCGCATGTTGGCGCCGACGATCTCGTTCTCGTAGCGCTGCTCCATGCCCTGGTTGCGCAGCAGCCGCAGGGTGCGGGCGCGGTCCTCGCCGGGGACGACGACCATGCCGCCCTCCAGGGCGTGCATGTTCTTGGTGGGGTAGAAGCTGAAGCACGCCGCGTCGCCGAAGGTGCCCACGGGCCGGCCGTGCAGGGCCGCCGCGTGCGCCTGGCAGGCGTCCTCGACGAGGGCCAGCCCGTGCCGTTGGGCGAGCTGGGTGAGCCGGCCCATGGGCGCGGGGTGCCCGTACAGGTGCACGGGCATCAGTGCGGCGGTGCGCGGCCCGACGGCGTCGGCGGCGGCGTCCGGGTCGAGGCAGTAGGTGTCCGGGTCGATCTCCGCGAAGACGGGCTCGGCGCCGGCCAGCCGTACGGCGTTGGCGGTCGCCGCGAACGAGAAGGAGGGGACGACCACCTCGTCACCGGGCCCGATCCCGAGCGCGAGCAGCGCCAGGTGCAGCGCGGAGGTGCCCGAGTTGACGGCCACGCAGGGGCGGCCCTCGACCAGGGCGGCGAACTCCTGCTCGAAGGCCGCCACTTCGGGTCCTTGCACGACCCGGCCGTCGCGCAGCACCCGCACGGCGGCGGCCACCTCGTCGTCCCCGATCACCGGTTTGGCGGCCGGGATCGCCCTCGTGGCGGCCGGCGCCGCGGACGCGCCGGCGCCCTGCGGCCCGTTCATGTCTCTTCGCAGCCCTTGCATGGCGGATGTGCCCCTCCGGGTCCCCGGCAGTGTCGTCCTATGTGGACCCGCATCCACCGCGCATATAGCACTATGAGCCTACAAATCACCCGGTCTGCCTACAGGGTGGCGGCTCAGCCGTCCCCGTCCCCCTCGCCTCCGTCTCCCTCGGCCACGGCCTGCCACAGCGTCACCGCGCCGGAAGGCGGTGGAGGCTCACTCGTCCCCGTCCCCCTCGCCCCCGTTCCCCTCGGCCACGGCCTGCCGCAGCGTCACCGCGCCGGACGCGTCCGCCGCTCCCTCCCGCTGCTCCTCGTAGCGCTCACCCGTGACCGGGCACTCCCACATCCCGGCGCGGCCCGGCAGCTCCCGCAGGCGTACCCCGGCCCTGCCCACCCAGCCGACACGCCGCGCGGGCACCCCCACCACCAGGGCGAAGTCCGGCACATCGGCGGTCACCACGGCGCCCGCCGCCACCATCGCCCACCGCCCGATCCGGACCGGCGCCACACACACGGCACGCGCCCCGAGGGAAGCGCCCTCCGCGACGGTCACCCCCACCGCCTCCCAGTCCCCCGCCCGCTTGAGCGCGCCGTCCGGGTCCACGGCGCGCGGGGCGCGGTCGTTGGTGAGCACGACGGCGGGACCGACGAACACCCCGTCGGCGAGCTCGGCCGGCTCGTAGAGGAGGGCGTGGTTCTGCACCTTGCAGCGCGCCCCGACACGGACGCCCGCACCGATGTAGGCGCCGCGCCCGATGACGCACTCCGCACCCAGCACCGCCCCCTCCCGCACCTGCGCCAGCTCCCAGACGGTGGTGCCGTCCCCGACGACGGCATCCGGAGAGACCTGCGCCCCGGGCATGGCACGGAAGGGCCGGCGCGGCGGCTGCGGGGAGGAGGCCGGATGGGCGGTCGCGTCGATGGTGCTCATGGGCTCACTTCCTGTACGACAGCGGGGAAGGGACGCGGAGCCGCCCGGAGCACCGGCCGGCACACGGCCGCCTCCCGGCTCACGCCGGTGGCGGCCCGCGGCCCCGTCGGCGGGGGCCGCTCCGCGAGTACGCCGAAGGATGGCCGCCCCCGGCCGCGCCTGCCGCCCGGCGCGCCGCACGGTGGGTCTCCCGTCGGCCGTGCGGGTCCCCCCGTCCGCCGCCCGGGTGAGCCGGGCACGGCCCGCGCGCCGCGGCCGAGGCCACCGCGCGGGGCAGGGGGATGGTGGGCGGTATGTCCCGATCCGATGAGCTTCCCGTCCCCCAACCGACGCCCGGAACACGGGCTTTCGGCCTGCCCGGCACCCTCGCGCAGCGCTGGAACGCATTCGCCGTCGCCGCCTGCGGAGCCGTCGTCCTCGTCATGGGCTACCGGCATCGCTGGACCAACGACGACGCCCTGATCTACACCCGCGCCGTCCGCCAGATCCTCGCGGGCAACGGCCCCGTCTTCAACGTCCAGGAACGCGCCGAGTCCTCCACCGGCACCCTCTGGCAGTGGCTGCTGGCCGCCGGCGGCGCCCTGCCCGGGGTGAGCGACCCGCTCCGGCTGGCCGTGGCCCTCGGACTGCTGCTGACCGTCGCCGGCTACCTCCTGGCCCTGGACGGCACCCGCCGCATGCTCCGCATCCACCGCCCCGCCGGAGCCCTGCTCCCCGCCGGGGTACTGGTGCTGCTGCCGCTCTGCGCGACCTGGGACTACGCGACCTCCGGACTGGAGACGGGACTGTCCTTCGCCTACCTGGGCGGCGCCTGGTGGCTGCTGGTGCGCGCCCGCACCCTGCGGGCCGCATCCGAGGCCCCCGCCGGCCGCGGGCGCCCGGCGCTGGCGCCGACGGCCTTCGCTCTGGGCCTCGGCCCCCTCGTCCGCCCCGACCTGGCCCTGGTCAGCAGCGTCTTCCTGGCCGCCCTGTGGCTGCTGTGGCGGCCCCCGCTGCGCACCACCCTCGGCTGGGCCGGCGCCGCCGCCGCGCTGCCCTGCGCCTACGAGATCTTCCGCGCGGGCTACTACGGCGTACTCGTCCCGCTCCCCGCCCTCGCCAAGGAAGCCTCCGGCACCCAGTGGCAGTTCGGCTGGGACTACCTGCGCAACACCCTCGACCCCTACCTCCTGTGGATCCCGCTTAGCCTGCTGGCGGGGTACATCGGGTACCGGGCGTACGGGGTGTGCAGGGCGCGCGGGGCCTCCGCCATGGCCGGCACTCCTGCCGCGCCTGATGCTTCCGCCACGGCTGGCGCCTCTGCCACTCCTGATACTTCTGCCGCGCTCGGCACTTCCGCCACGGCTGGCACTCCAACCACACCTGATACTTCTGCCGGGCTTGGCACTTCCGCCACGACCGGTACCCCTGACACACCTGAGACCTCTGCCGCACTCGGCACCTCCGCCACGACCGGTGCCCCTGCCACCTCCACCACCTCTGCTGAGCCTGACGCTCCCGCCCCTCCGGGCACCTCCGCCGAACCTGGCGGCGCTGTCACTACTGGCACCCCTGCCGAACCTGGCGGCGCTGTCACTCCAGGTACCTCCGCCACCCCAGGCACCACTGGGGCCCTTGGCACCCCTGCCACGTTCGGCACCGCCGTCACGCCCGGCAGTCCCGCCGCACCTGGCACGGTCACGCCCGGTACGGCCGCACCCGTCGGCTCCGCCATCGGCGGCGGCTCCGCCGTGGGTGCCTCCCTCCCGCACGGCGTGCCCGTCCGGCGGTGGGTGCGGTGGTGGGGCGGGACGCGCGACGGGCGGGCCGCGCCCCGGCCGTACACCGCCGACGCGGTGCTCGTGGGCGCCCCGGTAGCCGCCGGGCTGCTCTCGGCGTTCTTCGTGGTGAAGATCGGCGGCGACTTCATGCACGGCCGCATGGTGCTGCCCGCGCTCTTCCTGCTGCTGCTCCCGATCTTCCTGCTGCCCCTGGGGCGGGCCGCGACGGTGCTGGCCGGCGCCCTCGCCGCGTGGGCGGTGGTGTGCGGACTGCTGCTGCGACCGCCCCTGGAGAGCCCCGACGACCCGCGGATCGTCTTCGACTCCCACACCGTCTACCAACGGGTGCTCGGCGACACGCACCCCGTGGGGCAGTCCGCCCACACCGAGCGGCGGCTGGCCTTCAGCGACGCGGCCCGGCACACCCTGCGGACCGGCCGCCACGCACTGGTGCTGCGGCTGCCGCACGACGCCGGATACCCCGTGGTGCCGCTGGCGCCGCACGTCCGGGCGCCCGTCGCCGCCGCCGAGGCCCGGCTGGGGCACGCGGGGGCGGTGCTCCCGCTGGACGGGTTCGTCATCGACACCCTCGGCCTGAGCAACCCGCTGGGCGCCCACACGGAGCCGACCAGCCGCCGCAAGGCGGGCCATGAGAAGCCGTTGGACCGGGCGTGGGTCGTCGCGGACGTGACCGCGCCGGGCACCCGGGTCCCCGGTGTGGACCCCGACCGGGTACGGGCCGCCCGGCACGCGCTGACCTGCGGCCCCCTCCCGGAGCTGCTGGCCTCCGCCCGGGAACCGCTCACCCCGGGCCGGTTCTGGAGCAATCTGACGGGCGCCTGGGACCGCACCCGTTTCCGCATCCCTGCGGACCCGGTGGAGGCCGAACGCCGACTGTGCTGAGGCCCGCGAGCGGACGAACGGACGAACGGACGAACGGACAGCGGCACCGGCGGACGGCGGGCGGGGCTCCGCCGTCCGCCGCCCGGCATCAGCGCGCGGGCCGGCCGGTTCCCGCTTCGGCCGGCACGGGCGCGCCGCGCAGCCAGCCGGGGAACGGGGGCTCCACGCACGGCCACAGCACCCGCCTCACGTGCGGGAAGCTCAGCAGCACGGTGACCCCGGTCACCAGCACGCTGGTGCCGAGCACGGCCAGCGGGCCCGCCTCGGCCACCGCGCGGAAGCCGCCCGCGTCCGCGAACGCCGTGAGGGCCAGCCCGTGCAGCAGCAGCGGGTAGAGCGCGCAGCCGCCCAGCGCGGTGAAGGCGGTGCGGCGGGCGGGGACGAGGGCGAGGAACGCGGCGACGAGCAGCGCGCCGACCGCGAACTGGGCGAGCCGCACCTCCACGTACAGCAGCGGGGGGACGCCGAGCCCGTCGGCGCCGGCCTCCATCAGCAGCCAGTCGGGGTCGATGCGGGGCGCCGCCCACCAGGCACCAGCCGCGGCGGCGGCCATCACCGGCAGCGCCCACCGGCGTGCCGTCCGGTTCCGCAGGGGGCGCAGGTGCGCGGGGCGCAGCCGCAGGCCCAGTACGAACCATGGCCACAGCATCAGGATGCGGGGCAGCGCCAGTTCCCCGCCCAGGTCGGTGAACCCGGCGCCGAGCGACAGCAGCAGGGCGAAGACGAGGGGCCAGCGCACCGCCTGCCACAGCGGTGCGGTCAGCCGCCAGACGAACAGCGCGACGAGGAACCAGCACACGAAGGCCGGCCGGGTGGGAGTGAGGGCGAAAGGCCGGTCCAGGAGGAGGACGTGGACGCCCGCGTATGCCGCTTCGAAGACGAAGTACGGCACGAGGATGTGGGTGATCAGCCGGCGGAGCTGGTCGGGACGGCCGGTGAAGTCGCGGGAGAGGTGGCCGCACAGCAGGACGAGGGCGGGCAGGTGGAAGGCGTGGACGAACAGCCAGGCGGCTTCGACGGCGCGCATGCCCTCGGCGACGGGCGTCCAGCTGTGACCGAGCGCGACGAGGACGACGAGCAGGAACTTGGCGTTGTCGAGGAAGGGGTCGCGTCCGCCCTGCCGTCCCTGCGCGGTGGCGCCGTTGAGCCGGCGCACCCGCGCCCGCACGCTGCCGCGCGCCGCCTTCTCCCCTTCCGCGCCGGTACGCGCCCGCGTGCGGACCCGGGTCCGCACGCCCGCCGACCGGCCGTCGTCGTCCCGCTGCGGCACACGGCGCGGACCCGACGAGGGCGAGGGTGAGGGAGCGGGCACCGCGGCACCGACCGACGGCGGCCCGGCGGGACGCCCGTCAACAAGAGGCCCACCCGCGGCACCCCCGCCGACAGCGCGCCCGTCCACAGGACGCTCACCGGTGAGACGCCCACCAACAGCGCGCCCGCCCGCGAAACGCCCGTCCGCAGATCGCCGGCCGCCGGGGCCCCCTTCAACGAGACGCCCACCGGCGGAACCCCCGTCAGCGAGAGGCCCACCGACAGCACGCCCCTCCGCAGGACGCCCACCGGCGAAACGCCCGTCGGCAGGGCGCCGACCAGCAGGACGCCCGCCGAAAGGGCGCCCGTCCACGGGGCGCCCGCCCCCAGGGCGTCCGTCCGCCGGAGCGGGGAAGGGGGGCGGGGGCGCGGACCATCCGTACGGCTGCGCGCCGGCCTCGGCCGGCGACGCAGCCCGCCGGGCCGTCCCCACCGAGGAGGGCCGCTCGGCGGCGCGGCGCGGCGCGGAAGCGGATGTCGCGAAGGTGTCGCTGAAGGGGTCCCGGGCCATCACGCATTCCTTCGCTCGCGGGGTTCGCCCATCGACCCGTACCGCGGGCGCGCACCGGCGCGGGGCCGCACGCCTCGCGCCGGGCCGCGGCGGGTGGGCCGGCTGCCGGCACCACCGCCCGTGCCCGGCGCGGCCGGGTCGATGATCTTGGAGGCCATTGATCCGACAGTAAGCGCGGCGCCCGCCACGGCCCGTGCGGCATGCCGCCGCCGGGGCCGAACGAGGGACATACGAGTGTTACGAACCCCTCGCCTCTTCTTCCCCACCTCAAATAGTCGGAGGACAAAACGGGACAGAACGCATGACGTCCGCAGCACGGCAGAGGGCGCACGGGAGAAGGGGAGGCTGCGATGAAGATCGTGTTCCTGCTGGACAACGCCTATGGGATCGGCGGCACGATCCGCTCGACGGTCAACCTCTCCAGGGCCCTCGCTGCCCGGCACCGGGTCGAGGTCGTCAGCCTCCGCAGATCCCGCGAGGAGACCTCCCTCGTCTTCGACCCCCGGGTGCGGCTCAGCTCCCTCATCGACCTGCGCCGCACCTCCCCCGACTACGACGGTGACAACCCCGACTACCACCGGCCCAGCGAACGCTTCACCGAGGGGCGCGACCATTTCGAACGTGGTATCGCCACCCGCCTCGGCGACCTGCGGATGAGGGAACTGCTCGCGGGACTGGACGCCGACGTGGTCATCGGCACCCGCCCCAAGATCAACGACTACCTCGCCGCCTACGGAACCGACCGGTACGTGCGCATCGGCCAGGAACACCTCACCCACCGGATGCACAGCGACCACATCCGCACCCACCAGGACGCGGCCCTCGCCCGCCTGGACGCGTTCGTGACGGTCTCCTACGCGGACGCCGCCGACTACCGTGCCGCCCTGCCCGACGTCCCCGCCCGGATCACCTGCATCCCGAACGCCGTCCCCGCCGCCGACGTCGAACCCTCCCAGGGGCAGGCCCGGCTGGTCGTCGCCGCCGGCCGCCTCATCAAGGTCAAGCGCTACGACCGGCTGCTGCGCGCCTTCGCCCTCGTCGCCGAACGGCACCCCGACTGGACTCTGCGGCTGTACGGGCGCGGCCCGCAGCACGACGCCCTCCAGGCCCTGCGTGACGAACTGGGCCTGTGCGACCGCGCGTTCCTCATGGGCGTCCACTCCCCCATCGAGCCGGAATGGGCCAAGGGCTCCGTGGCCGCCGTCTCCTCCGACGCCGAGTCCTTCGGCATGACGCTGGTGGAGGCCATGCACTGCGGTGTGCCCGTCGTCTCCACCGACTGCCCCTACGGCCCCGGCGAGATCATCGACAACGGCCGCGACGGTCTCCTCGCGCCCCTCGGACCCACCGAGGACGCCTCGGTCCGCGCCTACGCCGACGCGCTCCTCCACCTGATCGAGAACCCGGACCTGCGCGCCCGCATGGGCCGGGCCGCGCTGGAGAAGGCCGCCCGCTACGACCCCGAGCGCATCGCCGCCGAGTACGAACAGCTGATGACCGACCTCGTCGGGACCCGGCCCCGCCCCCACCACCCCGCACCGGCCCGGCCCGAACCCGAATCCACCACCCCGGAGCCCGCCTCCGGGCCCGCCGCTGCCACCCCGAAGTCCGGGCACCAGCACGCCGCCGCCGAGGAGTCCAGACGTCGGCCCGCCGCCCCGGAATCCGGGCATCAGCACGCCACCCCGGAGTCCGCACACCAGCCCGCCGCCCGGGGCGCCACGGGACAGCACACCGCCCCAGCGTCAACGTCCACGACCGGGTCCGCACCCGGGGCCGGGTCCGCCCCGCCGCCCACGTCCGGGCCCGGGTCCGCGTCCGGGTCCGCCGCCCCGGGCGACCCCGGCGCCCGGCAGGCAGCGGGCGGTGCGCCCCCGACGGCGGCCTCCGCGCCGGAGGCGGCGCAGGAGGCCCGGGACCGCGCACCGTCCGCACGCCACGCCCCCGCGCCCGCCCTGCGCGCCCGCGTGCTGCGGGCCGCCCGTCGCGTACTCCCCGGCGCCCTCGTCCCCCTCGTCCGCCCCCTGTGGCGGGCCGCCCGCACCCACCGCGCCGGCGCCGCCCCCGCCAAAGGCATGCGCCGTCCGCTGGCCCGGGCGCGTTCCGGGGCCGACGGCAGCCTGCTGCTGCGGCTGCGCGCCGACACCCTCCCCCAGGGCCCGGCCCGCCTGTCGCTGCGCGCCCGCCACCGCGACGACACCCCGCCCGTCACCGTCCCGTTGCCGCCCGCCGGCGAGGCGGACGGCGACGGCTGGGTCGAGGTCCGTCTCACCCGTTCCGCGGTGTCGCTGTCCGAGGCCCGGTGGGACGTGTTCGTCGAACGCGTCTCCGACGGCCGCGGCAGACGGGTCAAGGCCCTGATGGTGGAGACCGCCCGGCTGCTGACCATGCCGCCGCCGCAGCGCGCCGACGGCACCCTGGAGCCGTGGGTGCCGTACGCGACCGGCGACGGCTACCTGGCCGTCCGCGTCTGGTCCAGGGCCCGGCACGCCGAGGTCACCGCCCTCGCCCCCGGCGAGCACGGCTATCTGCTCACCGCCCGGCTGTACGGGCAGGCCAGCCGCCCCGAGCTGTCCGCCCGCACCGTCGAGCTGTCGGGCGGACCGGTCCTGGCCGCCGTACCCCGCCACGACCCGGGGCAGGCGTTCGAGTTCCCGGGCCGGTACGGCACCGAGCCGGACACCGTGCGGCTGGAGTTGCCGTACGAGCTGCCCGTGGCCTTCGCCCACGGTGCCCGGGAAGCCGTCTGGGACCTGTGGCTGCGGCCCGGCCTGGGACCCGACCGGGTGCGGCTCGGACGGATTTTGGGCGACCTCGCCGACCGCAAGAAGACCGATATCGTCCCCCGCACCCCGGTGGGCGACAGCGGCACCGCCGTCCAGCTGTACTTCTCCCTCAACAACAATCTCGTCCTCGCCCTGACGCCGCACCCCGCACCCGCCGGGGAAGCCGGCACGCCGCCGGCGGGGAGAGCGGCCGGTGAGACGGCACGCGCCGACACCGCCGGGGGCGGCGGTCAGGGCCGTTCGTCCTCGCCCAGCGCGTCGGCCAGCGCCTGACCCCGCTCCTGCTCCCGCTCGGCCGCCACCTCCCCCTCCGCGTCCACCGGCCGCCGCTCCCTCGCCCGCACCAGCCGGGCACGCTCCTCCGCCTGCCGCCGCAACGCCTGCGCGGCACGGTCGAAACGCACCAGCGACGACGGCTGAGAGGGGCCCAGCAGCCGCAGCTTGAGGGCGGCGCGCGCGGCGGCGAGCGTGTCCAGCTCGGGGTGCCGCACACTGCGCAGCAGCTCCGGGATGCCCGACCCGTCCGGGCCCAGGACGGTGGCCGCCCGCACCGTGGGGAAGGCGGCGCGGAAGGCGTCCTCCTCCAGACCGGTGGTGTTGGCGACCGCGTACGGTTTCTCGCTGCTGAGGTAGTCCGAGACGACCGACGAGACGTCCGAGACCAGCAGGTCCGCCTCGTTGAAGCAGCAGTACAGCCCCGGTCCCTCCTCGGTCACCACGCAGTGCCGCCCGGCGGGCAGCGCCGCCCAGTACGCCTCCTCCCAGGCGCGCCGGGCCTCGGCCACCGCCCGGGCCCGGCCCGGCTCGGGTGCCGGCTGGCGCAGCATCCGCTCCACCTCGTCGGCGTGCGGCCCGTACGCGTCACGGCTGAGGGCCGCCAGCCGAGCGGACGCCCGCCGCAGTGCCGCCACCGCCTCCGGGGCGGGCGGCGGGCCGCCGCGCCGCTCGTTCGCCTCCTCGACCAGGGCACGGATGCGCGCGTCCGCCGCACCGGCACGGGGATCGACGGTGCCGGTCATCGGGTGCGGCTTGTACAGCAGGCGTACCTGGGGGTCGGCCAGCAGCGCCCGGACGATGTGTTCGCCCGCCACCACCACGGAGGTGTTGCCGGGATCGTCGGTGAAGCCCTCCCAGGTGGGCGCGTACAGCACCGTCAGGTAGCCGTCGCGGTGGCCGACGGGCCGGGTGCCGGCGGCCTCGATCGGTGCCAGCTGGGGGCGGCCGACCTCGACCACGTCCTTGTCCTCCACCCCGACGTGCGCCTGCGCGTACCGCTCGCGGGCCTCCTGGCCGGCCACCCACACCTGGTCGTAGGCCTTGGCGTACGGGTTGCAGGAGGAGAGCTTGTCCGACTCGCCGTGGTTGATGAAGGCGTGTTTGAGGGTGGGGATGCGCAGCACCTGTGAGGTCTTGCCGGAGTTCGAGGGGTGCAGCAGCACCTTCAGCGTCGAGTGCTCCAGCCGCATCAGGTGCGACACCTTGGGCACGCACAGGATCGGCACGTCCGTCGTGTCGATCTTCTGCACCATGAACCGCTCCCGCAGCACGATCAACGGCCGCCCCTCCAGCTCCGCCAGCGTGCTCAGCCACATGTTGGCCTGGTACGCGGAGGCGTTGCCGCCGGAGAAGTACATGCCGATCGTCGGGCGGTACTCCGCCAGCCACCGCTCCAGCCACTCCAGCGCCTCCGCCTCGTCCGCGACCCGCTTGCCCGGCAGCAGCCAGGTGGCCACCCGGCCCGCCCCGGCCAGCAGCCCCGCACAGCAGCACAGGGCGGCGGCCTGGGCCCACACCGGGTCGCCCGCCACCGCGGTGCCGCACATCCCGGCCGTCGTCAGCGCCGAGACGCACGCCAGCCGCAGCGTCGTCCGGGTGCTGAACAGGGCGGGCGGCGCACAGCTCAGCCGCAGCGCGGAGGCGTCGATGTTGCGGGTGACCACCGGGAGCTGCCGCCGCGCCCGTACCGCCCCCGCCACCGCCTGGCAGACGAAGTGCAGCGCCCAGCAGCCCAGCAGCGCGGCCAGCAGCAGCGCGGCGCTCCCCGCCCGTACGACGCCGAGCGCCCCCAGGCCGCCCACCAGCAGCGCGTCCCGCAGCAACTGCCGGGCCGACGGGGTGAACTGGGCCCGGCCCAGCCGCTGCGCCGTACGCCGAGCGCCGCGCTGCATCACCACGTCGGTCAGCAGCCCCAGCACGGCGCCGGTCACCACGAGGGCCGCGTTCCCGGCCACGATCCCCAGCGTCTGGAGCGCGTAGCCGGCCCCCAGCGCGCTGAGCGCCGCGCCGCTCCGCACACTCTCGCGGGCCGTCCGCGCACCGGACACGGAACCCGCGCCCGAGGGGGCACCCGGAGAGGCCGAGGGGCCCGGAGCCGATGGGTCACCAGTCCGGTGCCCGTCCCGTGCCGACGCGTCCCCCGCCCCGTGCCCGTCCGGGGCAGGACGGGCACCGGCTCTCGTCTCGTCGTCCGCGCCGTCGCCCGCGTCGCCGACGCCGTCCACCAGCGCACCCACACTTGACCGTAGGCAGCGTGCGCGCCGTCTGTCGCGCCCGGACTCCGCCGAACGTGTGACCGCCGGGCCGGGAGGCGGTCGCCTCCCGGCCCGGCGGCCGGATGCTGCGGTGGGACGGAACCGTCAGCGTTCGCCGCCGACGGACCGGCCCGTCAGCGGTTGCTGCGCAGCAGCGTGCGCATCGTCCGCATGGCGACCGACAGGTTCGCCAGGTCGAACGTCTCCGACGCCTGGATCTCGTCCAGGGTGCCGCGGGCCCGGATCAGGATGGCGCGGTTCTTCTCCTCCCACGCCTGGTACAGCTCCTCCGGGGTGTCGGTGCCGCTCCCGGCGGCCAGCACATCGGCGGTCAGCAGCTGGTGGGCGGCGTAGAGGTCCTCACGGATGGAGGAGCGGGCCATCGACTGCCAGCGGTCGGCCCGCGGCAGCTCGCTGACCCGGCCCTGGAGCTGGGTGATGCCCAGCCGGTCCGCCAGGTCGAAGTAGACCTCGGCGACGTCCATCAGCTCCTTGCCCATGCGGTCCGCGACGGCCACCACGTCGAGCGCGGAGAACGCCGCCGCCGACCCGGCCATCCGCAGCGCCAGCTCGGAGGGCACCCCGGCGCCGGACAGCTTGTCGTAGACCCGCTGGTGCCACTTGAGGTCGTCGCCCTTGAGCAGCTTCGGCAGCTCCGTCCAGACGGTCTCGACCCGTTCCGCGAACAGTTCCACGGTGTCGGCCAGCGCCAGCGGCTGCGGGCGGTTGTTGAGCAGCCACCGGGTGCCGCGCTCGACCAGCTGCCGGGACCGCAGCCGGATGTCGGTGAGCACGCTCGCCGGCACCTTGTTGTCCAGCGACTCGGCCTCGTCCCAGATGTCCCCGAGGCGGAAGATGGCCCGCGCGGCCGTGTGGGCGCGCACGATCTCCTCCGTCGAGGCCCCGGACTCCTCCTTCATGCGGTGCACGAACGTGGAACCCGCGGTGTTGACCGTGTCGTTGACCAGTACCGTCGTGACGATCTCGCGGCGCAGGGCGTGCGCGGTGATCTGCTGGCCGAACCGCTCGCGCAGCGGCTCGGGGAAGTAGCAGAACAGCAGCCGCTGGAGGTAGGGGTCGTCCGGCAGCGACGTGCCGATCAGCTCGTCCGTCACATTGATCTTGGTGTAGGCGAGCATGACCGCCAGCTCCGGCTGGGTCAGCCCCTGCCCGTTGCCGCGCCGGTCCCGGATCTGCCGGTCGGAGGGCAGGAACTCCAGCGTCCGGTCGAGCTTGCCCTCCTTCGACAGCCTGCGCATCTGCCGCTGGCTGGCCAGCAGCAGGCTGGGCGCCTGGGCGAGGGAGTTGGCCAGCGCCGCGTTCTGCGCGTAGTTGTTGCGCAGCACCAGCTCGCCGACCTCGTCGGTCATCTCGGCCAGCAGCTTGTTGCGCTGCTTGACGGTCATGTCACCGTCGGCGACCACCGAGTTGAGCAGGATCTTGATGTTGACCTCGTGGTCGGAGGTGTCCACACCGGCACTGTTGTCGATGGCGTCGGTGTTGATCCGGCCGCCGCCCGCGGCGAACTCGATCCGGCCCAGCTGGGTGCAGCCCAGGTTGCCGCCCTCGCCCACGACCTTGACCCGCAGGTCCTGGCCGTCGACGCGGATCGCGTCGTTGGCCTTGTCGCCGACGTCCGAGTTGCTCTCCGTGGACGCCTTGACGTAGGTGCCGATACCGCCGTTCCACAGCAGGTCCACCGGTGCGGTCAGCACGGCCCGCATCAGCTCGGCCGGGGTCATCTTCGTGACGCCCGGCTCGATGCCCAGCGCCTCCCGCACCTGCGGGGTGATCGGCACGGACTTGGCGGAACGCGGGTGCACACCGCCGCCGGCCGAGATCAGCTTGGTGTCGTAGTCCGCCCACGAGGAACGCGGCAGCTCGAACAGCCGGCGGCGCTCCGCGTAGGAGGTGGCGGCGTCCGGGTCGGGGTCCAGGAAGATGTGCCGGTGGTCGAAGGCGGCCACCAGCCGGATGTGCTCGGAGAGCAGCATGCCGTTGCCGAACACGTCGCCGGACATGTCGCCGACGCCGACGACGGTGAAGTCCTCGGTCTGGGTGTCGTGGCCCAGCTCCCGGAAGTGGCGCTTGACCGACTCCCAGGCGCCGCGCGCCGTGATGCCCATGCCCTTGTGGTCGTAGCCGGCCGAGCCGCCGGAGGCGAAGGCGTCGCCCAGCCAGTAGCCGTAGGACTTGGCGACCTCGTTGGCGATGTCGGAGAAGGTGGCGGTGCCCTTGTCGGCGGCGACCACCAGATAGGTGTCGTCCTCGTCGTGCCGGACGACGTCCTTGGGGTGCTCGACCTCGCCGGAGACGAGGTTGTCGGTGACGTCGAGCAGGCCGGAGATGAACGTCTTGTAGCAGGCGATGCCCTCGGCCTGCCAGGCGTCGCGGTCCTGCGCCGGGTCGGGCAGCTGCTTGCCGACGAACCCGCCCTTGGCGCCGACCGGCACGATGACGGTGTTCTTGACCTCCTGCGCCTTGACCAGGCCCAGGATCTCGGTACGGAAGTCCTCACGCCGGTCCGACCAGCGCAGACCACCGCGCGCCACCTTGCCGAACCGCAGGTGGACGCCCTCGACGCGCGGCGAGTACACCCAGATCTCGTACTTGGGGCGCGGCGCGGGCAGGTCCGGGATGGCCTGCGGGTCCAGCTTCATCGACACATAGGTGTGCGGCTTGCCGTCCTCGGCGAGCTGGAAGTAGTTGGTGCGCAGGGTGGCGTTGATGACGGTGAGGAAGGAGCGCAGGATGCGGTCCTCGTCCAGGCTCGCCACCTGGTCCAGCGCGCCGTTGAGCTCCTCCAGGATGCCGTCGGTCAGCTCGTGGCCGGCCCGGCGGCGGGCCGGGTCCAGCCGCGCCTCGAACAGATTGACCAGCAGCCGCGTGGTGTGCACGTTCCCGCGCAGCGTGTCCTCGATGTAGGACTGGCTGAAGGTGGCACCCGCCTGCCGCAGGTACTTCGCGTACGCGCGCAGCACCATGGCCTGCCGCCAGGTCAGCCCCGCCGACAGCACCAGCGCGTTGAGGCCGTCGTTCTCCGCACGGCCCGTCCACACCGCCTCGAACGCCTCCTGGAAACGCTCGCGCGTCTCCTCCTCCAGACCGCGCTGGCCGTCGGGCATCCGCAGCCCGAAGTCGTAGATCCAGGCGTGCGAACGGTCGGCGCAGCGCAGCTCGTACGGCCGCTCGTCCACCACCTCGACACCCATGGCCTGCAGGCCCGGCAGCACGGCGGACAGCGAGACGGGGCTGCCGGTGCGGTAGATCTTGAACCGGCTCTCGCCCGGTGCCGCACCGACCGGCTCGTACAGGCTCAGCGCGAAGTCGTTCTCCTTCTCGCCCCGCACGAGCTGCTCGATGTGCTGGAGGTCGGCGACCGCCGCCCGCGGCGAGAAGTCCGCCTTGTAGCCCTCGGGGAAGGCGTGCGCGTACTTCTGCGCCAGCTCGGCCGCCTGCTCCTCGCCGCACTCGGCGACCAGCGCCTCGCTGAAGCCGTCGGCCCACGAACGGGCCGCCTCCGCCAGCCGCGTCTCGATCCGGTCGACCTCGGCGTCGGTCAGCTCCCGCAGCTCGGCGCCGGGACGCACCCGGATGACGAAGTGCAGCCGCGAGAGCACCGACTCGGTGTTCCACGCGGTGAAGTCGACGCTGGTGCCGCCCAGTTCCTCGGTGAGGATGTCCGTCAGCCGCAGCCGCACCGCCGTGGTGTAGCGGTCCCGCGGCAGGTAGACCAGCGCCGAGTAGTACCGGCCGTACTCGTCCTGGCGCAGGTAGAGCCGCAGCTTGCGGCGCTCCTGGAGGTAGAGGACGGAAGTGACGATGGACCGCAGCTCGTCGGCGGGCGTCTGGAACAGCTCGTCACGCGGGTAGGTCTCCAGGATCTGGAGCAGGTCACGCCCCGCGTGGCTGTCCGGGGTGAAGCCCGCGCCCTCCAGCACCTCGGCGACCTTCCGCCGGATGACCGGCACGCGCCGCACCGACTCGGTGTAGGCGGCGGACGAGAACAGCCCCAGGAAACGGCGCTCCCCGATGACGTTGCCGTCGGCGTCGAACTTCTTGACGCCCACGTAGTCCAGGTAGGAGGAGCGGTGGACCGTGGCGCGGCTGTTGGCCTTGGTGAGCACCAGCAGCCGGTGTTCACGCGCCTTGGCCCGGGCGCCGGCGGTCAGCCGGTTGAACGACGGCGAGACCGGGTGGCTCTCCTCGGGGCTCTGATGCGGGTCGGACCGCAGGATGCCCAGGCCGGTGCCCGGCAGCGGGGTGAGGCTCAGCTCCTCACCCTCCTTGCGACCGGCGGACGGGTCGCCCTCCGCCTCCAGCTCGTACTCGCGGTACCCGAGGAAGGTGAAGTGGTCGTCGGCCAGCCAGCGCAGCAGCTCGCGGGCCTCGTCGATCTCCTCCTGCGGCAGATCGTCGGTGGGCTCCTCGGGCAGCTCCTCTGCGATGCGCAGCGCGGCGCCCCGCATCTTCTGCCAGTCCTCGACGGACTCGCGCACGTCGGACAGCACCCGGCGCAGGTCGGCGGTGATCTGCTTGAGGTCGTCCCGGTCGGTCTCCCGGTCGATCTCGACATGGATCCACGACTCGACGAGCGCGTCGTGCGGCAGCTCGTCCCGCTTCTTCCTGGCCTTGCGCTTGCCCGCGCCCCGCGAAGCGCCGGCCTGCTGCGCGGCGTCCGCCTGCTGGGCTGCGACCTCGTCACGGCCGGCGGACAGGATCTCCAGCAGCTTGCCGGACAGATCACGGCGCACCACCATCTGCGGGTGGATCACGACGTGGATGCCGCGGCCCTGCCGGGACAGCTCGTTGGTGACCGAGTCGACGAGGAACGGCATGTCGTCGGTCACGACCTCGACCACCGAGTGCGTGCACGACCAGCCGTTCTCGTCGATCGACGGGGAGTAGGCCCGCACATTGGCCGTGCCCTGGGGCCGCTCCTGGGCGAGACGGTAGTGGGCGAGCGCGCCGCCGAGGATGTCCACCGGGTCGCGGTCGGTGAGGTCCTCCGGCGCAGTGTGCAGGTAGTACCGCTGGAGATACGCGCCGAGGGCCCCGTCCTGGGGGCCGGGGCCTTGGACCGGGTGGCGCCCCTGTGCCGGGCTCTGTTCCGCCACCCGGGCGGCTTCCGCCAGCCGCTCGGCTTTTGCTTCATCCAGCTTGCTCTGCATGTCCTCTGGCTCCTGTCGCGCGCCGTTGCGTGACGTCGGGATCGAAAAGGCAGGGCACCGGAACGCGGGGTGTCCCCCCGGGTCCGCCGCGGTGCCGGGAGAGACGACCAGCGGCGCCCCGCGCACGTTCTCGCGGAGGGCGCTGTACGGAGTGACGCCCGCAGGCGGATCCTCCGAGGGATATCGCGCTGATCACGTAGGCAAGGCTATCGCTCCCCGGCACCGGAGCGTCATGGCCCTTATGTGTACAAATGGGGAGACGGGAGGGATCGTCTTGGCCGGTTCGGCCATCCCCCCACCGTGTGCCTCGTCACTTTCCCCCGGCCACCCCCTCCCACCTGCGAGAAAGCGGCCGGTCACGCGCCACGTCGCCGCTGTCGAACCGGTCACACCTGTCCCCGCTTCCCCCCTCACGGGCCACTCACGGGCCACGGGTCGCGTCCGCGCCGCCACGCCTTGCGCAGGACCCCGGGCGCTCGCACCACCGGCGCCGCCTTCCGCGGGGCACGCGCCCCGTTCAGGCCACGCGCTCCCCCATCCGCGCGGACCGTCGTTCCCCGTTCTTCGTGAACCACCACTCGACGAGCTGGATCCGCAGCATGTCCGCGATCCCGGTGACGAGCTCAGCACTGGGCCGGCCGTCGAAGACGTGCATGTCCGCCTTGTCGGAAGGGATACGCACGCGCCACCGCTCCCCCTGCACCTCGACAAGGAGGACCGCCGTGAAGGTGCGCTCGTTCTCCACGATATCCAGGGCGTGGACGGTCATCGTCAGTCCGCCCGTCTCGAAGGCCCCCGAAAGACGCGACAAGAGCAGCTCTCGCACTTGTTCGACGGACGACATCCCTCTCCCATCCGAACAGCGCCCGATCCGCGAGTGGCCGCATCGCCTCGAAGCGCTCGCCCCAGGGCACAGGACAGGGCCCGTACCCCGGAACCGTCCTTGCCCCGAGGCGGCTCCTCGCCTCCTGCCCCGGAGGCGGTCCGTGGCCGAGGACGCACTCGGCGGTGGGCGTACCACCTCGCCGCTCAGGTGCCCAAGGCCACCAGCACGCTCCCCCTCACCGCGCGCGCCTGCCGCAGCGCCTCGACGAACAGCTCGGCCAGCCACGCCGCCGTCTCCCCGCCCCACCCGCGAACGGTGCAGTCGAAGCTCAGGCAGTGGCCGCCGCCGGCGACTTCTCGCAGACGCTCGTGGCCGGCGGGCCGAGTGGCGACCCCTGCGACGAGGCTGTCGGTGCCGGCCCCCGCCCCGGAACGGCACGAGAGGTGGCCGTGGGCGAGATCCTCCGCCGTCGCCGCGAGCACATCGGCCCGTACCGAGTCCGGGAGCCCTTCCAGACGGACCCGCACCGCGCGTTCGGGCTGCCGGAAAGCGGTCAGCTCCCGCCACCCGGCCATGGAGGCGAGTGCTGCGCGGGCATCGGCCGCTGCCTCCATGGGCACCAGAGCGTGGAGCCCGGTGAGGCGGTGGGTGCCGATGGCACCCAGCGCGTCGGTCAAGAGCACGGTGAGCGGCACGAAGGGCAGGCGGCAGGCGGGCGACCGGGGAGCCACATCAACCTGGACCCAGATCATCTCCGTGCGCCGGCCAGGGTTCCGCCAGTCACCGCCCGCCTCCAGATGCCACCACCTGCGTCCGGGCGGCACACCATCGCTGGAGTGGACCGAGGGCCAGCCGTATGCGTCGGCGCGGCTGATCAGCAGACCGTTGATGCCATCGTCCACCTGCGCCACATCGTCCTGGTGCCAGTGCTCGATCACAGCGGCATCGACGTCCACGACCCCGTGAAGGCCGAGGAACATCTCATGCCTCGTGCTCGCCACCGCCGCCCTGCCACGCGGCAATCCCTTCCGCCTCACCCCGGCCTCCACACCCGGTCTGCTCATCCACTCGCTCCCAGCCGAGCCAGTCCGCGAAGGCGAAGCAGACCCGCCCTTCACCCGATGTGGCAACGGGCCTCACGCCAACGGGCAAGGCGCGCGCTCCGCAAGCACTGAGGCCGCCGTCTACGGCCGGGCTATCCGCTCCGCCACTTCGACGGCCTCGGCGAGGCTGTCCACCACGGGCACCCCGGCCTCTTCCAGGCTGGCCCGGCTGTGCGACCCGCCGGTGAACAGCACCGCCCGCGCCCCCACATGCGCGGCGGCCACAGCATCGTCCACCGCGTCCCCGATGACCACCGTCCGGCCCGGCGACACGGCGTGCGCGGCAGCCAGCTCCCTCAAGTGCCGCTCCATCTGCCCTGCCTTGCCGCCGCGACCGCCCCCGGTCGGCCCGGTGGCCCCGTCGACGCGGACGAAGCGCTCAGCGATGCCATGTGTCCGCAGCAGGGGCAACAGCCGGTCGTGCGGCGCCAGCGAGCACAGCGACTGCGTGTGCCCCGCGGCCTGCCGGGCGGCCAGCATCTCGGCTGCGCCCTCCTCCAGCGGCACACCCTCGGCAGCCCGCCAGTAATGCCGGTGGAAGGTCTCGTCCATGACCGCCCACTCCTCGGCGGTCGGGGCACGTCCGAGCAGCCGTTCGTAGAAGCGCGGCACCGGCACGCAGTACAGCTCCCGGTATCTCTCCAGCGTTATCGTCGGGAGCCCCAGCTCGTCGAAGGCCGCGTTGGTCGCTTCGACGACCGCCCCGATGTCGCAGAGCAGAGTCCCATTCCAATCCCACACGATGTGTACGGACAGTCCGTCCCCGGTCACCTGAGCCATGTGCTGGACCGTACGTGCAGGGGCTGACAGTCCGGTACCGGTTTCTGCCCTGCGGGACCGTGGGGGAATTCGCGTCCGGTTGCCACCGGTGGGACGGGGTGAGACGCAGCAGTGGCCGAAACCGTTGGGAGTCCGTGCCGACCAGCCCCGGCCAGGGAGGCGCCTGTCGCCACCGAGCGTTGGTCTCCAGCCCGGCCGACCGGTTCTCGACGGCTCGGCGGTGAGCGTCGGCGGAGGCCCACAGCGCACAGTCGAACACTTGGGATCCGTCGGCGCTCACGGAGAAGTGGGCCGAAAGCAGTCCGTCAGCCGGCGGCACCCCGGCGCCGCTCCCGGACACCGCATCCACAGTCGGTCCGCCCGCGCAGCGTCCGGGCTGTCGAACCTCCGGCTGGCCAGCACCACGCATGCTGCCTCAGCCGCCGGTCCGTGGACGGGCGTACCGCACCGCAGGACGCCCGAGGCAACGCCGACTCGCTCGATCCCGGGAACGGCGGCGTCCACTTCCTGTTTCCACGTCAGGTCCTGTGGCGGAACATCCTCCAAGTCGTCCACCTCGGAGAAGTGCAGCATCGTGGTGCCGTCGTCGGCGGCCAGAACGGTACGCACGCAGGCCGATGCCCGGCCAGGGCCTGCGCCGCCAGGCACCGGCGATCGCCTGTGCGAGGCATGCCGGCGCTCCGGCCCACCCACGTCCCAGGTGCCGAACAGCGCCGCCGCCGTGGAGACCGGACCGAGTACGGATTCGGCACCAGCCTTCACCAGCGGCCTCCTGCCGTTGCACAGCTACGCGAGTGGTCCTTCCCCCATAGTCCGTTTGCGGGGCACGTTCCACACCGGCCGCAGGACCTACGCCGGGCGGTCAGGCCGGCCACTCTCCGGCGGACCAGCGGCCGGGGCGTCCGACGTGCCGGGGAGCACACACCGGGCCCGCCTGCTGCCGCCCCGCTTCCCGTCCGCACCCGGCATCCCCTGCCCCTTCCCCCGCCCCCTGCCCAGGGCCATGCCGCCGATGCCCAGGGCCATGCGTCGACGGTACGGAAGGGCACCGACAGCGCGGCAGCGCGCTCCTCCGCCGCGGCGGTCCGGCCCGTGGTGGTCCTCCGGGAGGGGGCGGCCGACGACCGTGCCGGGTCGGGCGGCGACGCCCCGGGTCAGCCGATCAGGGCCGGAATCTCCTGGGTGGCGAACCACAGCAGTTCGTGGTCGCCGGCGCCGTCCACGACGGCCTGCGCCTTCTCGTCCCCCTGCGCGGCGGCCGTGAGCGCCCCGATCGCCGCCGTCACGTCCTCGACAGCGTCCTCCGCGTCCAGATGGACGGCCGCGGCCTTCGTCAGCGGCACCGGGGCGGTCACCCGTACCCGGCCCACGGGGTCCTCCGCGTCACCGTCCGCCGACTGCACCGTGGCGTCCGGCGCCTCCGCGACGACCACCACGCGACGCCGGGTCGCCTCGTAGTCCTCGGCCAGCCGCCAGAGCGAGGCCGCGGCGGCCTGCCCCAGCGCCGCGTACTCCAGTTCCTCGCCGTCCTCGGAGTCCCACCACGTCCGCAGCCCTTCGGTGACCGCGTAGGCCTCGAAGGGAGCCGGTCCCAGTTCACCCGCGCCGTGGGCCTGGCTCAGTGCGGGCAGGGTCAGAGGGACATAGACACGCATGGCTGCCGCTTTCGTGTATCGCCGGGACCGTTCCGCCCGTCAGCATACGGCCGCCCCGCGCCGCCCGCCCGGTCGAGCACGCGTACAAACCCGCAGGTAGAAACGGCGCGGCGGCAACATCGGTTCATCGCACCATCCTGACAGGTGAACTTCGCCGGGCCCCGCACGCTGTCCGGGCATCGTTGCCGCGCAGGTCATGCCGCCGCTAGAACCGTTGCCGCAAGCCGGTTACCGCTCGGTACGGATCAATCCGTCGGAGCCCGACCGGCAGCGCACCCGCGTTCGCGTACACGTCCATGTCCACGGGGGGACCCATGACCACACCCGAACCCGCGCCCGCACCCACGCACACAGGCGCCACATCCGCGCCCTGTTCCGGACCCGTGCGCACTGGTGAGCGCCCCACAGGAGCCGCAGCCCTTCAAGCGGACCCCAACGGGCACCCAGACCACACCAGGTGCACACCTCACACCGGCCCCGCAGACCTGTCCGCCGCACCCAACCCCACTGGGCCCGCACGCCCGTCCAACACACCCGGCCGTACCGGGCCCGCACGCCCGCCCCACACACCCAGCCCTACCGGGCCCGCACACCCGCCCCACACACCCGACCCCACCGGACACACGGGCCCAACCAACACGCCCAACTTCACCAGGCCCGCATACCCGTCCAACACACCCAGCCGTACCGGGCCCGCACGCCCGTCCAACACACCCGACCCCACCGGGCCCGCACACCCGCCCCACACACCCAGCCCCACCGGGCCCGCACGCCCGTCCAACACACCCAGCCCCACTGGGCCCGCACGCCCGTCCAACACACCCGACCCCACCGGGCCCGCAGGCCCGACAGACACACCCGACCCCACCGGGCCCGCAGGCCCGACAGACACACCTGGCCCCACGGCCGACTCGGTCCCGCAGCAGCCGGCCCACGCTGAGCTTCCCGGCCGTTCGCCATCGCCCGCCCACAAGAGCGCCGGCACCGTTTCCGCACCACCGCCCGCCCGCACCCGCGAGGCGACACCCGGTGCGGCATCCGTACCCGGCCCGCGTACCGCCCCGGAGGACACCTTCGGCACCGATCCCCTGACCACCCGCCAACCGTCCACGGCCTCGCCCACGGCAGCCGCCGAGGGCCCGCGCGCGACGCCCGCTCCGGGCGTACCCGCCGCCCGGCCGGCGTCCGCACGCGGGTCGCGCCGGAGGGTGCCGCGTGCGGCGCCCTCCCGGCCGCCGGGCCGGCGGGACAGCCGCCGCCCCGCCGATTCCGCACTGCGGGCTGCCGCACATCGGGCCCGCGACCATCAGCCCCCGTACTGGTTCGCCCGCCGCATGCTGCTCGTCCTCAGCGGACAGTGTTCCGTGCACACTCTTGTGGGGTACATCGCCGGCCCGGCCTTCGACCGTCTCACCGCGCTCGCCCCCACCGCACCGTTCCGCCCCTGCGGCACCGACCGCACCACACCTGCCGTGCTCGAAGCACGCGGCACCAAACCGTGTCCCGGCGTCATCGAGGCGTTCGCCCGCATCGCGACCGGTTCCCGCCAGCGCGCCATGGCGTTCCGTCTGGAGCGCCGGAACAACCGCTGGATCTGCACAGCCGTCGAGTTGGACACCGACCGGTGAACCCGGCCCCCGGTGCCGGCCCGTCCGGAGACAACCGACCCAGGCCGGCACCGGGGGCCTGAACGGGGGCTGCGAGGCGCTGCACGACCCCACGAGAGGCCGGAGCCGGGGTGCGCAGCCCTCGCAGCCTCCCCAGGGCCCCTCCCGGCCTCCCTGCCCCGGGGAGGCCGGAGAGACGGCAGCCACAGCCACAAGCACGGGCACGGGCACGGGCACAGCAGAGCCGCAGCCCAGCTACAGGCGGCCCAGCTACAGCCCCAGGTCACACCTCCGACGCAGGCACAGCCCAGGCCCAGCTACACCCGCGCCCACGCCCACACCCACAACCGCACCCGCAACCGCAACCGCCTCCACAGCCCCAGCAACGGACAAAGGCCCGGCCTCAGCGCGCCTGCCCCACCGGACGCCGACAGCCGAGGGGCCGGGCACCGAAGTGGTGCCCGGCCCCTCGCGGACGGCCGGCTCGGCGGGGAACGTCGGACGTACCCCGCCGAGGGCGTCACTTGCGCTTCTTGCGCCCCTTCTGTGCCTTGCGGCGCTCCGCCCGCGTCATCCCGTCGGCCTGCGAACGGATGGGACCGGTCTCGGTGCCGTCCGTACCGGCGCCGGCGTCGAGGTCGCCCTCGACGACACCGCCCTCCGCGGTGGGCGCGGAGAAGTGCAGCCGGTCGGGCCGCTGCGGCTGTTCCAGGCCCTTGGCACGGATCGCGGGGGCCGGCCCGGCGCCCGCCCCGGCCGGCACGGCGTCGCGCGGCTCGCCGTCCTTCTCCAGGGACGGCGCGGGCACGGCGTCCTCGACGGGGACCTCCTCGACCTGCTGCTCGACCTGCACCTCCAGGTTGAACAGATAGCCGACGGACTCCTCCTTGATGCCGTCCATCATGGCCTGGAACATGTCGTAGCCCTCCCGCTGGTACTCGACCAGCGGGTCCTTCTGGGCCATGGCACGCAGGCCGATGCCTTCCTGGAGGTAGTCCATCTCGTAGAGGTGCTCGCGCCACTTGCGGTCGAGCACCGAGAGGACGACGCGCCGCTCCAGCTCACGCATGATCTCGGAGCCGAGCTCCTTCTCACGCTTGTCGTACTGCTCGTGGATGTCGTCCTTGATGGACTCGATGATGAAGTCGGCGGTGATGCCCTCGCGGTCGCCTGCGGCCTCCTCCAGCTCCTCGACGGTGACCTGCACCGGGTAGAGCTGCTTGAACGCGCTCCACAGCCGGTCGAGGTCCCACTCCTCGGCGAAGCCCTCGACGGTCTCGGCCTGGACGTACGCCTCGATGGTGTCGTCCATGAAGTGCCGCACCTGCTCGTGCAGGTCCTCGCCCTCCAGGACGCGGCGGCGCTCGCCGTAGATGACCTCGCGCTGCCGGTTGAGCACCTCGTCGTACTTGAGGACGTTCTTGCGGATCTCGAAGTTCTGCTGCTCGACCTGCGACTGGGCGGAGGCGATCGCGCGGGTGACCATCTTGTTCTCGATGGGCACGTCGTCCGGCACGTTGGCCATGGACATCACACGCTCGACCATCTGGGCCTTGAAGAGCCGCATCAGGTCGTCGCCCAGCGACAGGTAGAAGCGCGACTCGCCCGGGTCGCCCTGACGGCCGGAACGGCCGCGCAGCTGGTTGTCGATACGGCGCGACTCGTGCCGCTCGGTGCCCAGCACGTACAGGCCGCCGAGTTCCTTGACCTCGTCGACGGCCGCCTTGACGGCCTTCTCGGCCTTCTCCAGCGCGGCCGGCAGCGCGGCGGCCCACTCCTCCGGGTGCTCGTTCGGGTCGAGGCCGCGCTCGCGCAGCTCGTTCTCCGCCATGCCCTCGGCATTGCCGCCGAGCTTGATGTCGGTACCGCGGCCGGCCATGTTCGTCGCGACGGTGACGGCTCCCTTGCGGCCCGCCTCGGCCACGATCAGCGCCTCGCGCTCGTGGTTCTTGGCGTTGAGCACCTGGTGGGGCACGCCGCGCTTGGTGAGCTGCTTGGACAGGTACTCGGACTTCTCGACCGAGGTGGTGCCCACGAGGATCGGCTGGCCCGTCTCGTGCTTCTCGCAGATGTCGTCGACGACCGCGTCGAACTTGGCGACCTCGGTGCGGTAGATCAGGTCGGCCTGGTCCTTGCGGGCCACGGGGCGGTGCGTGGGGATGGGCACGACGCCGAGCTTGTAGATCTGGTGGAACTCGGCGGCCTCGGTCATGGCCGTACCGGTCATGCCGGAGAGCTTGTTGTACAGGCGGAAGAAGTTCTGGAGGGTGATCGTGGCGAGCGTCTGGTTCTCGTCCTTGATCTCCACGCCTTCCTTGGCCTCGATGGCCTGGTGCATGCCCTCGTTGTAGCGGCGGCCGGCGAGGATGCGGCCCGTGTGCTCGTCGACGATCATGACTTCGCCGTCCATGACGACGTAGTCCTTGTCCTTCTTGTAGAGCTCTTTGGCCTTGATCGCGTTGTTGAGGTAGCCGACGAGGGGGGTGTTGACCGACTCGTAGAGGTTGTCGATGCCCAGCCAGTCCTCGACCTTGCTGACGCCGGACTCGTGGATGCCCACGGTGCGCTTCTTCTCGTCGACCTCGTAGTCACCCGTCTCGGGCTTCTGCGTACGCGGGTCGCCGGGCTCGCCCTTCTCCAGGCGCTTGACGAGCTTCGCGAAGTCGCTGTACCACTTCGTGGCCTGGTCGGCGGGGCCGGAGATGATCAGCGGCGTACGGGCCTCGTCGATGAGGATGGAGTCGACCTCGTCGACGATGGCGAAGTTGTGGCCCCGCTGCACCAGTTCGTCCTTCGACCACGCCATGTTGTCGCGCAGGTAGTCGAATCCGAACTCGTTGTTCGTGCCGTAGGTGATGTCGCAGGCGTACTGCTCGCGGCGCTGCGCGGGCGTCATGTTGGCGACAATGCAGCCGACGGTCAGCCCGAGGAAGCGGTGCACCCGGCCCATCCACTCGGAGTCGCGCTGCGCCAGATAGTCGTTGACCGTGACGATGTGCACACCGTCGCCCGACAGGGCGTTCAGATAGGCCGGGAGCGTACCGACCAGCGTCTTGCCCTCACCGGTCTTCATCTCGGCGACATACCCGAGGTGCAGCGCAGCGCCACCCATCAGCTGCACGTCGTAGTGTCGCTCGCCCAGTACGCGTTTGGCCGCCTCGCGGACGGTCGCGAACGCCTCCGGCATCAGGTCGTCCAGGCTCTCGCCGTCGGCGTACCGCTCCTTGTACTCGTCCGTGAGCGCGCGCAGCTCGGCGTCCGACAGGTCGACGAAGTCCTCTTCGATGGAATTCACCTGCCGCGCGATGCGGTCCAGCTTGCGCAGGATCTTCCCTTCACCTGCGCGCATGAGCTTGCCGAAGACGGACACTTAGGGTGGCTCCTTGCCGGTCGGGCCTGGCACGGTCTGCACGGTCAGTGCGGATGTTCGGTGCGGATCCGCGAGGTCCTCTCCTTGCCGAGGGCCTGTACCGCACCGGCCATCGTATGCGAGGGACGACTGCCCCTGTACCCCCAACGTGCCGGAGCGCCAGAAGGTGCCGCGGCGCCGGACGGCACAATCCGACTATGGAACCCATCACACTGCGCACCGACCGGCTGCTGCTGCGACCGTTCGCGGCACAGGACGTGGCCGCGGTCGCCGCCGCGTGCGACGACCCGGACATCCAGCGCTTCGTGCCCGTCCCGGAACCGTACACCCTCCAGGACGCCGAGGAGTTCGTGCACGTCACCAGCCCGGCCGGCTGGCGCGACGACACCGCGTACAACTTCGGCGTCTTCACACACGGAGGCGAACTGGTGGGCTCCATGGGGCTGACCCGCCTCGCCCACCTGCGCACCGCCGAGCGCCAGGCGGAACTGGGCTTCTGGACGGCCCGCGGCCGGCGCCGCAAGGGCTACACGGCCGAGGCCGGCCGGGCGGTCGCCGACTGGGCGTTCACCTCGCTGGGCGTGGAGCGGCTGGAGTGGGTCGCCCAGGTCGAGAACGCCGGGTCACGCGCCGTGGCACTGCGGATCGGCTTCGTGGAGGAGGGCATCCAGCGGGCACGGATCGTGCACAGGGGCACACGCCGCGACGCCCGGGTCGCCGCCCTGCTGCCCTCCGACTGGGGGCGCCGGCTGGAGACGCCGTACCTGCCCTCTCCCACCGTCTGACAGCCGCCGGGCGGACGGAAATCGGCTGTCGGTGGCCGCACTTATGGTGGGCCGCATGACGACTGGCCTGCCTTCCCCCAGCGGCTCCCCCGTCGGCCCCGCGCCCGCCCCGGCCGCCGCGCCCGCACCTGTGATCTCCCTCTCCGCCGACGAGGCACGCCGGATCGCACTGCGGGCCCAGGGGCTGCTGGGCGCCCCGGACCGGCGGGCGGGGGTGCACGGGGTGCTGCGGCACCTGGGGGCCGTACAGCTCGACACCATCTCCGTGCTGGCCCGCTCCCACGAGCTGGTGCCCTACGCACGGCTGGGCGCGGTGGGCCGGCAGGCCGTGGAAGCGGCGTACTGGACGGGTGCGCACAGTTTCGAGTACTGGTCGCACGCCGCCTGCGTACTGCCCATCGAGGAGTGGCCGCACTTCGCCTTCCGCCGCCGCGCCTTCCGTGAGCGGGGGCACCGCTGGCACCGGATGAAGGACCGGGAGGGCTCCTGCGCCGCCGTCCGTGACCGGCTCCGTACCGAGGGCCCGCTGACGACGGCCGGACTGGGCGGTGGCCGCAACGGCGGCGAGTGGTGGGACTGGTCCGAGAGCAAGATCGCGGTGGAGTGGCTACTGGACATCGGCGAGGTGGTGGTCACCGAGCGGCGCGGCTGGAAACGGATCTACGACCTGGCCGAGCGCGCCGTCCCCGCCACCCTCTTCCACGACGACCTGTCCGACGAGGAGTGCCTGCGCCGCCTGGTCGCCCAGGCGGGCACCGCCCTGGGGGTGGCGACCCGCGCCGACCTGGCCGACTATCACCGCCTCAAGGGCGAGCAGGTGGACGCCGTGATCACGGACACCGGTCTGGTCCCCGTCGAGGTGCAGGGCTGGCCACGGCGCGCTTGGGCCGACCCCGCGGCGTTGGAGAGCACCCCGCGCGGTCGGCACCGCACCACGCTGCTCTCCCCCTTCGACTCCCTCGTATGGGACCGGCCCCGCACCGGACGGATCTTCGGCTTCACCCACCGGCTGGAGGCCTACGTGCCCAAGCCGAAGCGGGTGCACGGGTACTTCGCGATGCCGCTGCTGGCCGGCGGCCGGCTGTGCGGCCGGGTGGATCCGGCCCGCGAGGGCTCGACACTGGTGGCTCGCCAGCTGTCCATGGACGGTGCCAGGGCCGTGGAGCCGATGGCCCGCGCACTGCGGGAAGCCGCCGCATGGGTGGGCTGCGACTCGGTACGGGTGGAGCGCTGCGCCCCCGAGGACCTGCGCGGCCCCCTCGATGCGGAACTCCGCGAGCTGGGGGTCTGACCGAAGGACCGCAGGGACACGGGGCGGGGCTGAGCGGACCGGGGGCGCCGGCCGCCTGCCCTCAGCGGATCTCCAGGATCTTCTCCCGCATCGCGTAGACGACCGCCTCCATGCGGGAGTGCAGCTGGAGCTTCTCCAGGATGTTCCGCACATGGTTCTTGACGGTGTTCTCGCTGATGAACAGCTCCTTGGCGATGTCCCGGTTGTTCATGCCGGTCGCCACCAGTTTGAGGACCTCCAGCTCCCGGTCGGTGAGCTTGGGAGCGGGCACCAGCTTGCTCTCGTCGGTGCGCTGGATCATCGACTTGAACTCGGTGAGCAGCTTCGCCGCCATGGAGGGGCTGATCTGCGACTGGCCGTCTGCCACCGCGCGGATCGCCGTGGACACCTCGTCGGTGGAGATCTCCTTGAGCAGGTATCCGGTGGCTCCCGCCTTGATCGCGTCGTAGAGGTCGGCCTCCTCATCGCTGATCGTCAGCATGATGATCTTCGCGCTGGGGGCCACCTCCTTGATGGCGGTGCACGCCTCGATGCCCCCCCGCCTGGGCATGCGCACATCCATCAGCACGATGTCCGGCAGCAGATCGGCCGCCTTGTCGACCGCCTCGGCCCCGTCCCCGGCCTCTCCGACGACCTGGATGTCCTCCTCCTGCGCCAGGACGATCTCCAGCCCCCGGCGGAACAGCGCGTGGTCGTCCACCACCAGCACCCTGATCGGCTCCGCCCGGGGCCCCCGGGCGGGCGGTTCCTCCTCGGCCACCGGGCCCGGGTGTGCGTCGGGCATGGGCATCACGGGCCCGAAGCTGTCCACCATCGTTCCTCCCCCTGCACCCTGTCTCCACCAACCCCGCTACGGACAAAGGCGGTTGGCGTGGGTCTTGATGTTACTCACGCCGACGCCCCCGGCCGGGTGCCCAGACCCGGCCGGGGGCGCGAAACATCAAGCCGGTGGCTCGGGCGGTACCGGGCCGTACCGCCGATCCGTCAGCCGCTGAGCGCTCCGCCCGCACCGGGCGGGGGCTCCTCGACGAACGGGTCCGGCTCCAGATGGATCACGCCGTAGTCGTAGCCGTGCCGCCGGTAGACGACACTGGGCTGCTTGGTCTCGGAGTCGACGAACAAGTAGAAGTCGTGGCCGACCAACTCCATTTCGTACAAGGCCTGGTCGAGCGTCATGGGTGCCGCCCGGTGGGTCTTCTCCCGGACGACGAGCGGCCCCTCGCCCTGGACTTCCAGCGGTCCTGCCGCGGTGACCGGCGGGAGGTCGTCGGTCTTCGGGGGAGCGGCCACCGCTCCGGCAGCCGCCTCGAGTTCTCCGTTGAGTTCCGACGCGAGGTGGGCGGTTGCCGCGGCCACACTCACCGGTGTGCGCCTGCCGCCCCGGTGGACGCGGCGCTTGTCGGCCTGCTTGCGCATCCGGGCCTCCAGCTTGGTGGTGGCCAGGTCCAGCGCCGCATACGGGTCGGAAGCGGCTGCTTCCGCACGGATGACCGGTCCTCGCGTACGCAGAGTGATTTCCACCCTGTCGGAACGGTCGGCCTGCCGGGGGTTGTGCTCCTTGCACACCTCGACTTCAAGGTTGATGACCTTGCCGTCGAGCTTCTTGACCTTCTCCAGCTTCTCGGCCACGTGCTTGCGGAACCGGTCGGGCACCTCTGTCTTGCGGCCCTTGACGACGATGTCCACGCAGAACTCCGTTCCCGGACGGTCCGCCTGTCTCGGTGCGGATCGTCCTTGGTGCACTGACGCCGGAGGCTCGGGCCTCTTGCCGATGGCTCTCCGGCTAGAGGTCGGCTTGCGGGTTTCACCTCCTTCTCCCCCTGAGGGAAGATCGCCACCCAATCCGAACGTACCTCCACCGGGGGATGCTCGGCACCCCCTACTGGCACGTACCTCCGATCAGGCGAGTCGCCCCTCGTATCACCTGCAACGATGATGTCAATCTGGTAGTTCCCACGCCTCTGGGACGGTTTCCCCGGGCAACTTTCCCGCCCGTCTCTCAGCCGTCCGTACGCACCGCGAGCACCGCGGCGGATGCCACTCCTCCCAAGGCCCGCGCCGCCTCCGTGAGCGACGCACCCGTCGTCATCACATCGTCCACCAGCACGACGCGTCCCGCACCCAGCAGCCGTCTCCCGGCTGGCGCCGCCTCCAGGGCTCCCGCAACATTCGCGGTCCGCTGCGTCGCGGTGAGACCGGACTGGTCGACGACGCTCCGCCGCTGGCGCAGCACCGGCAGCACCCGTACGGCCATGCCCTCCCTCCTGAGCATGCGGGCGGCCTCCTGTGCCAGGCCCCGCACCGGGTCGTGCCCCCGCCCCGCGACCGCCCGGCGCGAGGAGGGCACCGGCACGAGTGTGACGGGCACCCGGCGCCGTGGATGCGGGCCGCCGTCCCGGGAGGGCGGCCCGCACCTGGCGGAGGCGGTGGGCAGGCGGGTGTGAGGTGAGGGGTGCGCGGGGGCCTGCGGTGCGTTCGCGGCCATCCGGACGGCGCAGGCGAGCGCCGCCCCCAGTGGCGCGGCCAGCCCGAGGGCGCCGCGCTCCTTGTGAGCTAGCAGCGCGGCCCGCACCCCGCCGGTGTACGTGAGCGCTCCGTACACCCGAGGCAGTCCGGACGGCACGCGCGCGGGCCACACCCGTCGCGGCACCGCGCCTTTCAGCACGCTGCTGCACTCTTCGCACAAGCGGTCCCGCACACGCGGACGACCGCACCCGGCGCACCCCTCGGGCAGCACCAGACCTGCGATTTCCCGCGGGAGGCTCTGCCATGACTCCCGCATGGCCTCAACTGTGGCAGCGCCGGGCCGCGGGCACCAGCCCTGTGGATAACTACCGCCGCCCGGCCCGCGCGACCTCGGCCGAGCGGGGGAACACGCAGCAGGCCGCCAAGAAAGCCAAGAAAATGGCCTGGTCAGCCCGGGTAAGCGGGGGCGGAGCCGGTTTCGGTCAGCATTTTCCAGTTGGCGTCGGGGGGCAGTCGCACGATGCCGTCCTCGGAGTCGGCGAGCAGCGGTTTGCTCTCGTCCTCGGACGCGGCGACGCCCGTCACGTCGTTGATCCCGGGCAGCGTCGGCTGGTCGGAGACCGAGCCGTCGGTCTCCATGTACTGCAACTGCTGCACGCTCCCCGACTCGCGCCCCACCACCACGAGCCGGCTGCCGCCGGCCCAGGAGGCCGCCGCCACATGTTCGAGCTGCGGGGCGACCGGTCGCAGCTGCTCGACGGTCACCTTGGGCTTCTTGACGGTGCCGGCCCGCACCACACGGCCGAGCTGGAGCGAGACACGTCCGTGCGCGTCCCGTACCCGCAGGGCGATCCGCACCCCGTCGGAGGCGATCCGCAGCGATTCGATGCGCTCGCCCTTGCCCAGGTCGGGGACGCGTACCTCGTCCGGCTTGTCCTTGCCGCCGCGCAGCCGCAGCAGCCGCGGGGCGGCGGGGTCGCGGTCGGCCACCCACAGGTCTCCGAGCCCGTCCCAGCTGGGCGCGGTGAGCCGGTCGTTCTCGTTCTTGGCCCTGCTGGTGAGCACGGGGGCGCCGAGCGCCGTGCTCGTACCGCCGTCCAGGGACGTCACGTACAGCGCGCGCCGGCCGCGGGAGACCGCCGCGCCCTCGCTCTCGATCCGGTTGACGGCGACGGCCCCCATCTCCACCTGGCCACCGCCCAGCGGACCCCCGACGGGCTGTGGGTCCTCGTCCTTGCGCTGGAAGGCCGCGACCCGGTGCTGCTCGTCGATGAAGTAGGCGCGCTTGGCGCTGCCGTTGAGGCGGCCGGGCTGGTAGGGGGTGGCCTGCTCACGGGTCTGGGTGCACATCTCGCGGTTGCGGGGCCCGGCCAGCTCGACCTTGCTGACTTTCGCCGACGCCTGGTCCTGTACGGCGTAGAGGATCTGCGCGGCCATCAGCACGCACTGCCGGGGCTTCGCCCTTGCACCCCGCGCGTTCAGCTTCACCCGCAGCACACCCGAGTCGTCCAGCGACAGCCGCTGCCTGGGCGCCAGCCGCGTACCGTGCGGGAACGACGAGGTGACGACGGGATCCAGCCATCCCGACGGCCCCTGAAGCAGCGCCGAGACCGTCTCGGTGACCGGGTCGATACGCCGCCGAAGGTAGACGGGATCGGCGACGAGCACGTTCTGACCGTCCGTGATCGAGTCCGCGTCCGGGCCCAGCTTCGCGTAGTAGTAGGTGTTCACGGGACGGTAGATGCGCTGGAAGTCCGACTCGCCGAGCACCAGACCGTCCGGCATCTGGTCGATCCGCCACTCGCCCCGCACCTTCGTCAGGTGGAAGACCTCGCTGTACTCGCCCTTCGACGGCGAATAGGCGTGCTTGCTGTCGACCTCGGCCATCCGCCGCCCGGAGACCTCCACCGAGTAGCCCTCGACATCGGCCACCCGGCGCGGCGGAGCCTTGCGCACGCTCGGCCCGTCGGAGAGCACCGTCGTCGACTGGAACGGATCCCACAGGCGGGCCATCTTGCGGGTCAGGTACTCACGGGCGGTGGGAAAGGTCGCCTCGTCGCTGGTGGTCGCCTCCAGGAAACCCCGGACGATCTGCGTCGGCGTCTCGCCCTTCTGCGGGCTGACGCTGTAGACCCGCACCTGGGAGTCCGCCTCGGCCCGGCGCGAGGAGGTGACCTGGTCCACGCTCCCGTCGTCCGGCATGGACGCGCAGCCGGCCAGCAGCGCGGCACACGCCGCGAGCACCACCGGCACCCGCAGGCGGTGCGCGGCGCGCACAGCGCGGTCTCCGCGCATCGAGCGGCGCGAGCCCGTCATCCGCGCTCCCCTCCTGTCCGTACTCCCCCTTCGGCAACCCGGCTCTCGGTCCCGTTTGCGCCACCCGCCCCCACGGGCAGGGCCGGCGCCGCGGCGGCCACCGCGGCTCCACGTCTGCGGGGCGAGTCCTCCGGTTCGAGCCGCAACGGCGACCCGCGCAGCGGCTCCCCTGCGGTGCACGGAACGACCAGCAGGAACTGCGAACCGTGCCCCGGCTCGCCCCAGGCGCGCAGCCAGCCGCCGTGCAGCCGGGCGTCCTCCAGCGCGATCGACAGCCCGAGCCCGGTGCCCCCGGTGGTACGGGCCCGCGCCGGGTCGGCCCGCCAGAAGCGGTTGAAGACGCGCTCCGCCTCCCCCTCCTTGAGGCCGACGCCGTAGTCGCGTACGGCCACTGCCACCGCGCCGTTCCCGGCCGCCAGGCGCACCACCACGTCCCGGCCCTCACCGTGCTCGACGGCGTTGTCGACCAGGTTGCGCAGCACCCGCTCGATCCTGCGGCCGTCCACCTCCGCGATGACCGGCTCCTCGTCACCGCGCACCACGATGCGGCTGCCCTTGCGGTCGGCCAGCGGCTCGCAGCCCTCCACGACACGGTGGACGACATCGCGCAGGTCCACCGCACTCGCCTCCAGATTGGCAGCGCCCGCGTCGAACCGGCTGATCTCCAGCAGGTCGGCCAGCAGCGACTCGAACCGGTCCAGCTGTCCGAGCAGCAGCTCGGCCGACCGCGCCGTGGCCGGATCGAAGTCCTCACGCGCCTCGTGGATGACGTCCGCGGCCATCCGCACCGTCGTCAACGGCGTACGCAGCTCGTGCGAGACGTCGGAGACGAACCGCCGCTGCATCCGGGACAGCTCCTCCAGCTGCTGGATCTTCACCTGGAGGTTCTGCGCCATCTTGTTGAACGATTCGCCCAGCCGTGCGATGTCGTCCTCACCGGTGACCTTCATCCGCTCCTGGAGCCGGCCGGCGGCCAGCCGCTCGGAGATCCCGGCGGCCATCCGTACGGGGGTCACCACCTGCCGCACCACCAGCCAGGCGATGGCACCCAGCAGGACCACCACGAACACCCCCGCGGTGGCCAGCGTGCCCTTGACCAGGCTGAGCGAGTCCTCCTCCTGGGTGAAGGGGAAGACGTAGTAGAGCTGGTACGGATTGCCACGCGCGTCGTTGAGGCGCTTGCCGACGATCAGCGCCGGGTCGCTCCCGCCGCTCTGGTGGTAGACGCGCGCATAGCGGCGGTGCGGCCCCGGCTCCTCGTCCAGCGCCTTGCGCAGGTCCGCCGGGACGCTCTCCTCCGGACGGATGTCACCGGAGGACCGCGGCCCCCGGGTCGTCGTGGTGCTGGTGCCCAGGAACGGCGACTCGTCGCTGTCCGACCCCAGCGCCACGACCGAGTAGACGCCCTGGCCGCCGCTGGCCAGCTGCTCCACCAGATTGTTGAGCCAGGTGCCCGAATTCTGCGGGATACGCGTGCCCCGCACCCCGTCCTGCGTCCCCGTGCCCTGCGGTCCGCTGACCGCGCTGTCGGCCATCTGCTCGGCCGCGGCGAAACCGCCCGACGCCTGGCTCTGCGCCGTCTTCTCCTTGGCCTCCAGCAGACCGTTGCGGACCTGCCCGATGACGACGAGCCCCAGCAGCAGCACCACTCCGAGGGAGAGCAGCAGCGTCGCCACGACCACCCTGAGCTGGATATTGCGCCGCCACAGCCGCATCACCGGCAGCAGCGGCCGACGCACCCACCGGACGAAGAAGCGCACCATGGGGCGCGCGCCAGGGCCGGTCGCGCCCTCGGGGAGCAGCCCGTCCGAAAACAGAACACCGCTTCGCCACAAACGCCCGAATTTGGATATATCGGACTCGCGTCCCGCACCCCGTCCCCCACCGGTGCGGTGCGGAGCCGAGGAGTGCCGCGTCATCTCAGCTGGGCCCGGCCTTGTAACCCACGCCGCGCACGGTCACCACGATCTCCGGCCGCTCCGGGTCCTTCTCGACCTTGGAACGCAACCGCTGCACATGCACGTTCACCAGCCGCGTGTCCGCCGCGTGCCGGTACCCCCACACCTGCTCCAGCAGCACCTCCCGCGTGAACACCTGCCACGGCTTGCGCGCCAGCGCCACCAGGAGATCGAACTCGAGAGGGGTCAGGGCTATGGACTGGCCGTCCCGCTTCACCGAATGCCCGGCCACATCGATGACCAGATCACCGATCGCCAACTGCTCCGGAGCCGGCTCCTCGGACCTGCGCAGCCGCGCCCGGATCCGCGCCACCAGCTCCTTCGGCTTGAACGGCTTGACGATGTAGTCGTCCGCGCCCGACTCCAGGCCCACCACCACATCGACCGTGTCGCTCTTGGCGGTGAGCATGACCACCGGCACCCCGGACTCAGCCCGGATCAGCCGGCACACCTCGATACCGTCCCGGCCGGGCAGCATCAGATCGAGCAGCACCAGGTCCGGCTTCGTCTCACGGAAGGCGGCAAGCGCCTTGTCACCGTCCGCGACGAACGACGGCTCGAAACCTTCTCCGCGCAGCACAATGCCGAGCATCTCCGCCAGTGCGGTGTCGTCATCGACGACAAGGACGCGTCCCTTCATGACCTCATCATCCCATTAGCCGATCGCGACGCCTTCCCACGTGACGCGGAACACAAATCGGCCACCCCGTCCGCCGTCACCGGTGACGCCACTCCCTCTTCCGTAACCAGCGCCGTGACCAGGGCGGCAGGCGTCACATCGAACGCGGGATTGTAGGCCGCCGCCCCAGCCGGAACCAGCGAGACCGCCTCCCCCTCAGCACCAGCCGGCCGACCCTCGGCCCACGGCCCCCGGGCCACCTCGTGCGCCGCCCGCTGCTCCACCTCGATCTCCGCGCCGGTGGCCGTCTCCGGATCGATCGTCGTCACCGGAGCCACCACCACGAAAGGCACCTTGTGGTGCGCCGCGAGCACCGCCAGCGGATACGTCCCCACCTTGTTCGCGACCGAGCCGTCAGCGGCGATCCGGTCCGCACCCACCAGCACCGCGTCCACCTCACCGGCTGCGAACAGCGACCCGGCCGCGTTGTCCGTCAGCACGCTGTAGGCCATGCCCGCCTTGGCCGCCTCGTACGCCGTCAGCCGCGCACCCTGCAAGAGCGGACGGGTCTCCCCCACCCACAACCGCCGCAGACCACCGGCCCGGTGCACCGCCTTGACGACCGCCAGCGCCGTACCCTCACCACCCGACACCAGCCTTCCGGTGTTGCAGTGCGTCATCAGCCGCAGCCCGTCACCCGGCACCAGATCCGCCAGCAGCGCACGGCCGTGCCCGGCCATCCGGTCGCTGGCCTCGGCGTCCTCCCGGTGCAGCGCACGGGCCTCCGCCAACGCCCGGGCCGCAGCCTCCGGCGCACCGGCCCCCGACCGCACGGCAGCCGCATGCGCGGCCTCCGCCCTGCGCGCCCCGTACGCCAGATTCACCGCCGTCGGCCGCGCGTGCGCCAACTGATCCGCCGCTTCCGCCACATCGAGGCCACGCGCCGCCGCCAGCGCGACGCCGTACGCGCCGGCGATCCCCAGCAGCGGCGCACCCCGCACCGCCAGCGACTGGATGGCCTCCACCAGAGCCGGCACGTCCGCACACACCAGCTCGGCCTCCTCGTGGGGCAGCCGCCTCTGGTCGAGGAGCACCACGACCGGGCCCTCGGACAGCTCCTCGTAACGGATCACGGGCACACACTCTTCAGCCATCCGCCCAGTCTGCCTGCTGATCGCAGGCCACTTGAAGGGCAAGGGCCGCTACCGCCTGGTCATGACGGTGCCGCCCCGTGGCACGATGGGCAGCCAACCAGGCACGGGACTATCCACACGAGGTGACCTCACGTGAACGACTCCCCGGGCTGGGCCTCGCCCGGATCCTCCTCGCCCGAATCCGGGCCCGACCGACCCGCGGACACCACCGCACAGGGGGAGGACGCCAAGGGCGACGACACGGAGCGCACCACTGCCGACGCCGTACCAAGGCCCCGGGACGACCAGTCCGGCGACGACCGCCCCCGCAACTGGTCCTCCCAACAGCCGCCCGCCGCCCCGCAGGACTCCGCCTGGGGTGCCCCCACCACCGGCCGCAGCCCCCGCAACGGCCCGGCCCGGCCCGGGCACCAGGATGCGAACCCCGCCCCGCAGCCCCCGGCGGCCCCCGGCCCAGGCTGGAACCAGGGGGGTTGGAATCAAGGCGGCTGGAACCAGGGCGGCTGGCACAACGGCTGGGCACGGCAGCCCCTGCCGCCCAAACCCGGCGTCGTCCCCCTGCGCCCGCTCGGCGTCGGCGAGATCCTCGACGGCTCAGTCAGCACCATGCGCGCCCACTGGCGCACCGTCCTGGGCATCTCCCTCGCCGTCGCGGTCATCACCGAACTCGTCTCCGCCCTGGTCATGGGGCTGTGGCTGGGCGACACCAGCAGCGAACTCGACGCCCTGGCCGAGACCGACAACCCCAGCATGGACGACGTCAGCGGCGCCCTCACCAGCGCGTTCAGTAGCCTGAGCGTCGTCGCCGTCGTCAGCATGCTCGGCAGCGTCATCGCCACTGCCATGCTGACCGTCGTCGTCAGCCGCGCCGTCCTCGGCCGCAACGTCACCCTCGGCGAAGCCTGGCGCGACTCCCGCCCTCAGCTCCTGCGTCTGCTCGGGCTGCTCATCGTCATCCCGCTCCTCGTCTCCGTCGCCTTCCTGGTCTGCCTGCTGCCCGGCCTCCTCCTCTCCTTCGGCGGTTCAGCCAACCTGGGCATCGCCCTGCTCTTCCTCGGCTTCCTTGGCGGACTCGCCGCCGGAGCCTGGATCTGGGTGCGCTTCTGCCTCGCGCCACCGGCCCTGATGCTGGAGAAACAAGGGCTCCTCGCCGCCCTGCGTCGCTCGGGCAAACTGGTCAGCGGCAGCTGGTGGCGCATCCTCGGGATCCAGCTCCTCGCCTTCCTCCTGATCTCCGCTATCTCCTTCGTCGCCGCCCTGCCCACCACCGTCATCTCGGCGCTCTTCACCGGCGGATCCACCCTCACCGACACCGCAGCCGCCACCGGCTGGACCCCCCTCATCATCAACGGCATCGGTTCCGTCATCGCCTCGACCATCTCCCTCCCGCTCAACGCCGGCATCACCGCCCTGCTCTACCTCGACCAGCGCATCCGCCGCGAGGCCCTCGACCTCGAACTCGCCCGCGCCGCAGGCGTCCCCGGCTACGACAACCCCACGCCCGAGCCGCCCGCCCCGGGAAGCTGACGCCATGCCGGGGGGACCGACCACCGTCGCAACACTCCATGCCGCCGTGCTCCGCCGCACAACGGCACGGAACGGCGACGACGTGCCCGTCACCACCCCCCGGCTGCCCGCCCGGGAAGACGCCGAACGCGAACTGACCAAGCCCGAATACCACCAACACGACCCGAACCTCGCCCAACGCGCCCTCAACTGGCTGTGGGACCGCATCGGCGACCTGCTCAGCACCGCAGCCGGCGCCAGCCCCGGCGGCTGGATCGGGCTCCTTGCCATCACCGTCCTCGTCATCCTCCTTCTCATCGCACTCCGCCTGCGCCTGGGAAAGCTCCGCCCCCAGCCGTCCACCAGCACCGGCGACCTGTTCACCGACCGCCCCCGCACCGCGGACGACCACCGGGCAGCAGCCGAAGCGCACGCCGCCGCGGGCCACTGGAGCGCCGCCGTCCAGGAACGCATGCGCGCCCTCGTCCGCTCCCTGGAGGAACGCGCCCTGCTCGACCCACGCCCCGGCCGCACCGCCGACGAAGCAGCCACCGAAGCAGGCCGCGCCCTCCCCGGCCACGCCGCACAACTCCGCACTGCGGCACGCACATTCGACGACATCACCTACGGCGACCGCTCCGCCGACCAGGCCGCCTACACCCGCCTGCGCGATCTCGACACCGACCTCCTCTCCACCACACCCCGCCCCGCCGCAGACACCGCCTCGCCCACGCCGGCCCAGCGTGGAGGCCCCGCTTGACGACCCCGGCCGCCACCTCGACCTCCCCCACAGCCCGCCTGCTGTGGCGGCGTGCCCGAGGGCTCCTCCTGGCCGCCGCCGTACTGGCCGTCGCCGGCGTGACCATCGCCGCCCTGCGCTCCGGCGAGCACACCGGCGCCCTCGATCCCCGCTCGGCCGCCCCTTACGGCAGCAAGGCCCTCTCCCGTCTGCTGGCCGACCGGGGCGTAAGCACCAACATCGTCACCAGCACCGACCAGGTACGCGCCGAGACCGGTCCCCGCACCACCCTCCTCGTGCCGTTTCCCAATTCCCTCGACGACCATCAGCGCAAAGCCGTCCGCGACGCCGCCGGCCACAGCGGCCGAACCGTCCTCCTCTCCCCGGGCCCCGACGCGACGGCTGCCCTCATCCACGGCGTCCGTACCTCCGCACCGACACCGGTGCAGCGCACACCCCCGGACTGCACCCTCCCCGCCGCACAGCGGGCCGGCGACAGCGACCTCGGCGGCTTCCGCTACACCACGAACACCGAGGGCTCCGACGCCTGCTACCTCAGCGACGGCAAACCCACCCTCCTCCGCGTCCCCCACGCCCTCTCCGAAGACACCGAAACGTCAGGCGACACCGTCCTGCTGGGCACCCCCGAACCCCTCTACAACAAGCACCTCGACCAGCACGGCAACGCCTCCCTGACCCTGCAACTCCTCGGCACACACCCCCGCCTCCTCTGGTACCTGCCCACGGACGCCGGCACCGCGCCCCCGAGCGACCAGCAACGCGGCCTCCTCGACCTCCTCCCCAGCGGCTGGACCTGGGCCACCCTCCAACTCGGCGTCGCCGCAGCACTCGCCGCCCTCTGGCGAGCCCGCCGCCTGGGCCCACTCGTGCCCGAGAAGCTCCCCGTCAGCGTGCCCGCCTCCGAGACCACCGAAGGCCGCGCACGCCTCTACCGGCGCGCCAACGCCCGAGGCCACGCCGCCGACGCGCTCCGCTCCGCGAGCCGCACCAGACTCGCCCCGCAAGCCGGGCTACCGCCGGCTCAGGCTCACCTCCCCGAAGTGCTCGTACCGGCCCTGACCGACCGGACAGCCCGCCACCCTGTCCCAGCGCCGGACAGCGGCCCATTCGACGAGCGCACCATCCGCACGCTGCTCTTCGGACCACCGCCACAGGACGATGCCGCACTCGCCCGCCTCGCGGACGACCTCGACCGCCTGGAACGGCATCTGATCTCGGACACCTCTCCCGCCACACCTCCGAAAGACAAGGACACCTCTTCGTGAGCGCCCCCTCCGCAGACAGCGCCCGCAGCGCCCTCGAGGCGCTCCGCCAGGAAATCTCCAAAGCCGTCGTGGGCCAGGACGCCACGGTCACCGGCATGGTCGTAGCACTGCTGTGCCGCGGTCACGTCCTCCTGGAAGGAGTGCCCGGAGTCGCCAAGACGCTGCTGGTACGAACGCTGGCCACCGCACTCGACCTCGACACCAAGCGGGTCCAGTTCACTCCCGACCTCATGCCGAGCGACGTCACCGGCTCCCTCGTCTACGACTCACGCACCGCCGAATTCTCCTTCCAGCCCGGCCCCGTCTTCACCAACCTCCTCCTCGCCGACGAGATCAACCGCACTCCTCCCAAGACACAGGCCGCCCTCCTCGAAGCCATGGAGGAACACCAGGTGTCGGTGGACGGTACGCCCCGCGCCCTGCCCGAGTTCTTCCTGGTCGCAGCCACCCAGAACCCGGTCGAATACGAAGGGACCTACCCGCTCCCCGAAGCACAGCTGGACCGCTTTCTGCTGAAGCTCAACGTGCCACTGCCCTCGCGGGACACCGAGATCGATGTCCTCACACGTCACGCTGAAGGCTTCGACCCACGCGACCTGCACGCCACCGGGGTACGCCCCGTCGCCGGCGCCGCCGAGATCCAGGCCGCCCGCGCCGCCGTCGCCGAGACCACCGTCGCCCCGGAAGTCACCGGCTACATCGTCGATATCTGTCGTGCCACGCGCGAATCCCCCTCGCTCTCCCTCGGCGTCTCACCCCGAGGCGCCACCGCTCTGCTCGCCACCGCCCGCGCATGGGCATGGCTCACCGGCCGGGACTACGTCACCCCGGACGACGTAAAGGCCTTCGCCCCTCCCACGCTTCGCCACCGCGTCCAACTCCGCCCGGAGGCCGAGATGGAAGGCATCACAGCGGACAGCGTGATCAACTCGATCCTTTCCCACGTACCGGTCCCCCGCTGAGAGAGCTGAACACCCCATGGCCCTCACCGGACGAACAGCGCTCATCGCCGCTCTCGGAGCACTCTTCGTGGGCCTGGTGCTGCCCAGCTGGACCGGTCTGCTCGCTGTCGAACTCCCCCTCCTGCTCGTCATCGTCGCCGACCTCGTATGGGCAGCACCAGTGAATCGACTCCTGTTCACCCGAAGCGGTGACACTTCAGTTCGACTCGGCGAACAGGCTGTCGCATCACTGGTTGTCTCCAACCCCGGCCGTCGCCCGCTTCGCGCACGTATCAGGGACGCCTGGCCACCGAGCTGCTGGCCTTCGGACGCGCCGCCCGAGGCAGGACACCACCGGCTCCGCATCCCGCCCGGCGAGCGCCGCCGCATCACGACCACCCTCCAGCCCACTCGCCGGGGAGACCGCACCGCACACCGCGTCACCGTCCGCTCCTACGGCCCGCTGGGTCTCGCGGCCCGCCAAGGCCACCACCAGGTGCCCTGGACGATCCGGGTTCTCCCCGCCTTCACCAGCCGCAAGCACCTGCCGGCAAAGCTGGCACGCCTCCGCGAACTCGACGGCCGCACCAGTGTGCTGACCCGAGGCCAAGGCACCGAGTTCGACAGCCTGCGCGACTACGTACCCGGCGACGACACCCGCTCCATCGACTGGCGAGCAACCGCCCGGCAGACATCCGTCGCCGTCCGCACCTGGCGCCCCGAACGGGACCGGCGCATCCTGCTCGCCCTCGACACCGGACGCACCTCAGCCGGACGCCTCGGCAACGTGCCCCGTCTCGACGTCGCCATGGACGCGGCCCTCCTCCTGGCCGCCCTGGCCTCCCGGGCCGGCGACCGCGTCGATCTCCTCGCCCACGACCGCGCAGCCCGAGCCAGAGTCACCGGACGTACGGGTCACCAAGTGCTGCCCGCCATGGTCGACGCCATGGCGCCGCTGGAATCCGCACTCGTCGAATCCGACCTCCGCAGCCTCGCCTCCACAGCACTGCGCATGGCCCCACAAAGGTCTTTGCTCGTCCTGTTCACTGGACTTGACCGCGCTCCGGTCGAAGAGGGGCTGCTTCCCGTTCTTTCGCTGCTCACCCAACGCCACACCGTCCTCGTCGCAGCGGTGGCAGACCCCCGCATCGACGAGATGGCCCGTGCCCGCGGCAGTCTCGACGCGGTCTACGACGCGGCAGCCGCCTCCCGAGCCCAGGCAGAACGCAAGGAAACAGCCGATCGTCTCCGCCGACACGGCGTCACGGTCGTCGACGCCCCACCGTCTCGTCTCGCCCCTGAACTCGCTGACGCCTACCTCGCTCTCAAGGCCGCAGGCCGCCTCTGAGCCCTCCGGACGTTTCACTGCACGTCCGGGCGACAGCCGCGGACACAGAGAGCCGCACGGTCATCTGACGGCCGGCTCGACCCACCACTCACCACCATCCAGAACCTCACCCCCGAAGGACGGTAACCCCAGCGGGGGATGCCTCCCGGAGACCGCACACGGGGCCGGTGTCCGCCAGCCGGCGGGAAAGTGA
>NZ_JODR01000018.1 GCF_000725885.1 Streptomyces albus subsp. albus
ACAACTTCTTACGCCCCTGCGGAGCCCGGTCCGCTCGGATCTCGAAATCCATCGCACCCCTTGAGCTGGGGTGTTGCGACGACTACTAGAACCTAAGGTCCGCGGCGGGCCCCTCTTTCACGAGGTGCGGGATCAGCCCTGGGCGGCGGCCCGGGCCTCGCGACGGTTGTCGCGGAAGGTGTTGACGCGGCGTGCGGTCGCGAACAGCGGGATGACGGCGCCCAGGACGACCTGGAGGGCGCATCCGGTCTGCAGGAGCAGCTCGCCGCCGGGCGCGTCGAACGCCCAGGAGGCCAGCAGGCCCATGCTCAGCACGATCCAGCTGAGCATGGCGACCGCGAGCCGTCCGCGCGGCTTGGGGTACTCGACGCGGCTGACCATCAGCCATGCGACGCCCAGGATGCCGAGCGCGGTCGGCACGAACGGCAGCTCCAGCAGCACGATGGAGATGACGGTCAGCGCCCCGAAGGGTCCCGGCATGCCCTGGAACATCCCGTTCCGCATGGGCACGCAGGAGAACCGCGCAAGCCGCAGCACCACCGCCAGCAGCACCACGACCGCGGCGACCACCGAGACCCGCTGGTTGGCGTCGTTGGCGACCATGCCCCAGACGGCCACGAAGTAGGCGGGGGCCAGTCCGAAGCTGATGAGGTCGGAGAGGTTGTCCAGCTCGGCGCCCATGGCCGAGCTGCGCAGCTTGCGGGCGACGAGCCCGTCGAAGAGGTCGAAGACCGCCGCCATCAGCATCAGCACCACCGCGGTGGCGGCGCTGTGCCGGGCCATGCCGCCGTCCTCGCTGCCCGTCAGATGCGGGATGAGGACGCCGGTGGTGGTGAAGTACACCGCCATGAAGCCGCAGGTGGCGTTGCCCAGGGTCAGGGTGTCCGCGATCGACAGCCGGGTCGAGAGCGGCATCTCGTCGTCGGTGTCGTCATGGAAGTCGTCGTCGGCGAACTCGTCGGTGAAGCCGTCCCGCTCCCCGGACCGCTCCGCGGTGCGGTCGGCGGTGGGGACCCAGGCGGGCTGTGCGTCGGGATCAATCACGGTCAAGGCGAGTCACCCCCGCTGTCGTGGTCTGGCCGACCTCCACGGCCGCCTCGATGCCCTGCGGGAGGTAGACGTCCACCCGGGAGCCGAACCTGATCAGCCCGAGGCGCTCGCCCTGCTCGACCTTGGCGCCGCTGGGCAGGTAGGGGACGATGCGCCGGGCGACGGCGCCGGCGATCTGGACCATCTCCACGTCGCCGAGCTCGGTGTCGAAGTGCCACACGACACGTTCGTTGTTCTCGCTCTCCTTGTTGAAAGCGGGAACGAATCCGCCGGGGATGTGCTCGACGGACGTCACGGTGCCGGCGAGCGGCGCGCGGTTGACATGGACGTTCAACGGGCTCATGAAGATGGCGACGCGGGTACGGCCGTCCTGCCACGGCATGATGCTCTGCACCACGCCGTCGGCCGGGGAGAGCACCCGGCCCTGGCCGATTTCCCGCTCCGGGTCCCGGAAGAACCACAGCATCCCGGCCGCGAGCGCCGTCGCCGGGACGGCGACCAGGGCGGCGCGCGGCGACTTGCGCACGCGCGCCAGGCTGACGGCCGCCGTGGCGAGGGTCGGCACGAGCCACGGCGACGCCCCGCGCGCGAGGCGTACGCGGGGCCCGCCGGACGCCGGGCCGGACGAGGGTGAGCCGCTGGGTGCTGTGGATGGACTGTGGGGCATGGATGACCTTCGTAGCGGAGGGAGCCGCATAGATGACAGGGGACGGCGGCTTTCCCGGGATGCTATCGGTTTCTGATGGCAACTGGGCAAGCCAGCGGGCCAGTCCGTGGCCGAAGTCCCGGTTCGGGGTGTGATCTTGATCCCGAAGAAAACACCCCGAAAGGGACATTCAGCCTTGGGTGCGGTACTCTTCCAGCAGCCGCCGGCCCACGATCATTTTCTGGATCTCTGCGGTTCCTTCGCCGATCAGGAGCATCGGCGCCTCGCGGTAGAGCCGCTCGATCTCGTATTCCTTGCTGAAACCGTACCCGCCGTGGATACGGAAGGAGTCCTCGACGACCTCCTTGCAGTATTCGGATGCGAGATATTTCGCCATCCCCGCCTCCAGGTCGTTGCGTTGACCGGAGTCCTTCTTGCGGGCGGCGCCGACCATCAAGGCGTGTGCCGCCTCGACCTTGGTGGCCATCTCGGCCAATTTGAACTGAATGGCCTGATGCCCGGCGATGGGCCTGCCAAACGTGTGGCGCTGCTGCGCGTAGGCGATACCCAGCTCGAAAGCACGCTGCGCGACTCCGCAGCCACGTGCCGCCACATTGACGCGGCCGACCTCGACCCCGTCCATCATCTGGTAGAAGCCGCGGCCGGTCCGCCCGCCCAGGACGTGGTCGGCTGGGACCCGCAGGCCGTCCATGATCAGCTCAGTGGTGTCGACGCCCTTGTAGCCCATCTTCTCGATCTTGCCGGGGATGGTGAGACCCGGCTTGACCTGGCCGAATCCAGGCTCCTTCGACACCAGGAAGGTCGTCATCGACTTGTGCGGCGGGGTACCTTCCGGATGACCCTCGTCGGTGCGGCACAAGACGGCCACCAGCGTGGCGGACCCGCCGTTGGTCAGCCACATCTTCTGCCCGGTGAGCAGGAAGTCCCCGCTCCCGTCGGGCGCGCGCACACCCTTGCTGGTGATGGCCGCGACGTCCGAGCCCAGCCCCGGCTCCGACATGGAGAACGCGCCACGGATCTCGCCGGTCGCCATCTTCGGCAGGAAATGGTCCTTCTGCTCCTGCGTGCCGTGCTGCTTGAGCATGTAGGCCACGATGAAGTGGGTGTTGATGATGCCCGAGACGCTCATCCATCCGCGGGCGATCTCCTCCACGCACAGTGCGTAGGTGAGCAGCGACTCACCGAGGCCGCCGTACTCCTCCGGAATCATCAGGCCGAAGATCCCGAGTTCTTTCAGACCCTCGACGATCTCGGTCGGATAGGCGTCGCGGTGTTCCAGTTCCGTGGCCACCGGGATGATCTCTTTGTCGACGAAGTTCCGTACCGTCGAGACGATTTCCCGCTGTATCTCCGTAAGACCCTCGGTCTGTGCCAGACGTCCCACCCTCACGCACCGCCTTTCGGGGCCGGCTCGCGCAGTTCGGGGCGGCCCGGCTGTTCTCCGCCGCGCTGGGCGACGTACTGCCGCGTGGGCACCATCACCTTGCGGCGGAAGACGCACACGAGCGTGCCGTCCTGCTTGTAGCCCTTGGTCTCCACGTGCACGACGCCGCGGTCGTCCTTGGACCTGGAAGGTGTCTTGTCCAGCACCGTCGTCTCGCCGTACAGCGTGTCGCCGTGGAAGGTGGGCGCCAGGTGCCTGAGCGACTCGACCTCCAGATTGGCGATGGCCTTGCCCGAGACGTCCGGTACCGACATGCCCAGCAGCAGCGAGTAGACGTAGTTGCCCACCACCACGTTGCGGCCGAAGTCCGTGGTCTCGCCGGCGTAGTGCGCGTCCATGTGGAGCGGGTGGTGGTTCATCGTCAGCAGACAGAAGAGGTGGTCGTCGTACTCGGTGACCGTCTTGCCCGGCCAGTGCTTGTAGGTGTCGCCGACCGTGAACTCCTCGAAGGTGCGTCCGAACTGCATCGCTCAGCCCTCCGGAGGGGTGAAGGAGGTGGTCCGCTTCATGCCCGCGGCGCGGCCCTTGCCGGAGACGACCAGCGCCATCTTGCGGCTCGCCTCGTCGATCATCTCGTCGCCGAGCATCGCCGAACCCTTCTTGCCGCCCGCCTCCGAGGTGTAGTAGGCGTACGCGTCCAGGATCAGCTCGGCGTGGTCGTAGTCCTCCTGGGAGGGGGAGAAGACCTCGTTGGAAGCCTCGACCTGGCCCGGGTGCAGTACCCACTTGCCGTCGAAACCGAGGGCGGCGGCCCGCTGGGCGACCTTCCGGTAGCCGTCCACGTCGCGGATCTGGAGGTAGGGGCCGTCGATGGCCTGGAGGTTGTGGGTGCGGGCGGCCATCAGGATGCGCATCAGGATGTAGTGATAGGCGTCGGCCGGGTAGCCGGGCGGCTGCTCGCCGACCACGAGCGACTTCATGTTGATGGACGCCATGAAGTCGGCCGGGCCGAACACGATGGTCTCCATCCGGGGCGAGGCCCCGGCGATCTCGTCCACGTTGACCAGGCCCTTGGCGTTCTCGATCTGCGCCTCGATGCCGATCCGGCCCACTTCCAGGCCCATCGTCTTCTCGATCTGCGTCAGCAGCATGTCGAGGGCCTGGATCTGCGCGGCGTCCTGCACCTTGGGCAGCATCACACAGTCCAGGTTGGCGCCGGCGCCCTCCACGACGGTGACCACGTCGCGGTAGGTCCACTCGGTGGTCCAGTCGTTGACCCGCACCACACGCGTCTTGCCGCTCCAGTCACCTTCGTTGAGGAACTTCACGATGGTGTGCCGGGCCTCCGGCTTGGCCAGCGGTGCGCACGCGTCCTCCAGGTCCAGGAAGACCTGGTCGGCGGGCAGGCCCTGGGCCTTCTCCAGGAACCGCGGGTTGCTGCCGGGCACCGCCAGGCAGGAACGGCGCGGACGCAGGGCGCGCTGCTGGTTGTCGCTGCTCACTTGATGACCTCCACTGCTTCTCGCCGGCCGGGCCGCCCGGCCTGCGCGCCCGGCCCGCCGCTGTGGTGCGGGCCGAGCTTGTTCCGGGTCCGGATCTCGTCGACGATACGGCCGATGATCCGGGTGATCCCGAAGTCCTTCGGGGTGAAGACGGCGGCGACCCCCGCCGCGCGCAGCGAGCGCGCGTCCGCGGCCGGGATGATGCCGCCCACCACGACGGGAACGTCCCCCGCGCCCGCCGCCCGCATCCGCTCCAGCACGTCGGGCACCAGTTCGGTGTGCGAACCGGAGAGGATGGACAGGCCCACACAGTGCACGTCCTCGGCCAGGGCCGCCGCGACGATCTCCTCCGGGGTGAGCCTGATGCCCTGGTAGACCACCTCGAACCCGGCGTCCCGGGCCCGCACGGCGATCTGCTCGGCGCCGTTGCTGTGCCCGTCGAGCCCCGGTTTGCCCACCAGCAGCCGCAGCTTGCCGACGCCCAGCTCCCGGGCGGTCCGCTCGACCGCCGCCCGCACCCCGGCGAGCGCGGAGCCCTCCTCGGCGGAGACCGCCAGCGGTGCGGAGGAGACCCCGGTCGGTGCCCGGAACTCGCCGAAGACCTCGCGCAGCGCTCCCGCCCATTCGCCGGTGGTCACCCCGGCGCGGGCGCACTCCAGCGTGGCCTCCATCAGATTGGTGCCGTCGGCCGCCGCCTCGCGGAGCATGGCCAGGGCCTGCCGGACGCTCGGGTACAGCCCCGGGTCGCGGTTCCCCTCCCGCCAGAACGGTTCGTCGCGGGTCTGGCGCCACCGTTTGACGGCCGCCACGGTGGCCGCCTCCCCGGCCGGGTCCACGGTCAGGACCGCGGTGTCCAGGTCCGCGGTCAGCGGGCTGGGTTCACTCGTCTCGTAGCAGTTGACGCCGACGATCTTCTCCTCGCCCGACTCGATCCGCGCCCGCCGCCGCGCGTGCGAGGCGACCAGCTGGGACTTGAGGTAGCCCGACTCGACGGCCGCCATCACCCCGCCCATCTCCTCGATCCGCGCCAGCTCGGCCAGCGACTCGTCCACCAGCGAGGACACCTTCTTCTCGATCACGTGGGAGCCGGCGAAGATGTCCTCGTACTCCAGCAGATCGCTCTCGTGCGCCAGCACCTGCTGGATGCGCAGCGACCACTGCTGGTCCCAGGGCCGGGGCAGCCCCAGCGCCTCGTTCCAGGCGGGGAGCTGGACGGCGCGGGCGCGGGCGTCCTTGGAGAGGGTGACGGCCAGCATCTCCAGCACGATGCGCTGCACGTTGTTCTCCGGCTGCGCCTCGGTCAGCCCCAGCGAGTTGACCTGCACGCCGTAGCGGAAGCGGCGCTGTTTGGGGTCGGTGATGCCGTAGCGCTCGCCGGTGATCCGGTCCCAGATGCGGGTGAAGGCCCGCATCTTGCACATCTCCTCGACGAAGCGGACGCCCGCGTTCACGAAGAAGGAGATCCGGGCGACGACCCGGCCGAACTCCTCGGGCGGCACCTGCCCGCTGTCCCGTACGGCGTCGAGGACCGCGACGGCCGTGGCCATCGCGTAGCTGATCTCCTGGACCGGGGTGGCCCCGGCCTCCTGGAGGTGGTAGCTGCAGATGTTCACCGGGTTCCACCGGGGCATGTGGGTGACCGTGTAGGCGATCATGTCGGTGGTCAGCCGCAGCGAGGGACCCGGCGGGAAGACGTGGGTGCCGCGGGAGAGGTACTCCTTGACGATGTCGTTCTGCGTCGTGCCCTGGAGCTGCGAGATGTCCACGCCCTGCTCCTCCGCGACCACCTGGTAGAGCGCCAGCAGCCACATGGCGGTGGCGTTGATGGTCATGGAGGTGTTCATCTTCTCCAGCGGGATGCCGTCGAAGAGCCGGCGCATGTCGCCCAGGTGGGAGACGGGCACCCCGACCCGGCCGACCTCACCGCGGGCGAGGACGTGGTCGGGGTCGTAGCCGGTCTGGGTGGGCAGGTCGAAGGCGACGGACAGGCCCGTCTGGCCCTTGGCGAGATTGCGCCGGTACAGCTCGTTGGACGCCTCGGCGGAGGAGTGCCCGGCATAGGTGCGCATCAGCCAGGGCCGGTCCTTGTGACGCTCGCTCATCGGGCCCTCACACGTTCCGGAACCTGTTGATGGCGTCCAGGTGCCGCTCCCGCATGGCGGCGTCCCGCACGCCCAGTCCCTCCTCGGGGGCCAGGCACAGCACGCCGACCTTGCCCTGGTGGACGTTGCGGTGCACGTCGTGGGCGGCCTGGCCGGTCTCCTCCAGGGGGTAGGATTTGGAGAGCGTCGGGTGGATCTTGCCCTTGGCTATCAGCCGGTTGGCCTCCCACGCCTCCCGGTAGTTGGCGAAGTGCGAGCCGATGATCCGCTTGAGCGACATCCACAGGTAGCGGTTGTCGTAGCTGTGCTCGTAGCCTGAGGTCGAGGCGCAGGTGACGATGGTGCCGCCCTTGCGGGTGACGTAGACGCTGGCGCCGAACGTCTCCCGCCCGGGGTGCTCGAAGACGATGTCGACGTCCTCGCCGCCGGTCAGTTCGCGGATGCGCTTGCCGAACCGCTTCCACTCCTTGGGGTCCTGGCTGTGCTCGTCCTTCCAGAACCGGTAGCCCTCGGCCTTCCGGTCGATGATGGCCTCGGCCCCCATGCGGCGGCATATCCCGGCCTTGTCCTCGCTGGAGACGACGCAGATGGGGTTGGCGCCGCCGGCCAGCGCGAACTGGGTGGCGTAGGAGCCCAGTCCGCCGCTGGCGCCCCAGATGAGCACGTTGTCGCCCTGCTTCATGCCGGCGCCGTTGCGGGAGACCAGCTGGCGGTAGGCGGTGGAGTTGACCAGTCCGGGCGCGGCGGCCTCCTCCCAGCTGAGGTGGCCGGGCTTGGGCATCAGCTGGTTGGACTTGACCAGCGCGATCTCCGCGAGGCCGCCGAAGTTGGTCTCGAAGCCCCAGATCCGCTGCTCGGGGTCGAGCATCGTGTCGTTGTGGCCGTCTGCGGACTCCAGTTCGACGGACAGGCAGTGCGCGACCACCTCGTCGCCCGGGCGCCAGGAGTTGACGCCGGGTCCGGTGCGCAGCACGACGCCCGCCAGGTCGGAGCCGATGATGTGGTACGGCAGGTCGTGCCGCTTGGCCAGCGGCGACAGGCGGCCGTAGCGTTCCAGGAACCCGAAGGTCGGCAGCGGCTCGAAGATGGAGGTCCACACGGAGTTGTAGTTGACCGAGGAGGCCATCACGGCCACCAGGGCTTCGCCGGGGCCGAGTTCGGGCACGGGCACCTCGTCCAGGTGAAGCGACTTGCGCGGGTCCTTCTCCCGGGTCTCCAGCCCTTCGAACATCCCGGCCTCGTCCTTGTGGACGGTCACGGCGCGGTAGGACTCGGGGAGGGGGAGGGCGGCGAAGTCCTCCGGTGAGGTGTCGGACGCGAGGATCGCGTCGAGGATCTGGTTCACGGTGTGCCTCCGGCGATGCGCGAGGTCGGAAGGACGCCCCCGGCCTTCGGCCGGGAGGTGCCCCCAGGGGTCGTCGGGTGATGAGGCAGTGCCGTCGGTTCGGCCGGTGCTGGGGGAGCGCGTGGGTGTGCGCTCGTCGCTCGTGACGCCAAGCGGTCCGGGACGACGCGGCGGGGGCCGCGGGGACAACGCCCGGACTGATGCCAAGGTATGACACCGAGTGCCAGTGCACAAGACACCCGGTGCCGCAATTTCTCACATGGGGGATGCCGCTCTCATTTGAGCGATGATCGATCAGTACGTGCCGCCATGCAGGTCAGAAGGGGTGGAGCCGGTGCGGGGGCGCGCCGCGCTCAGGGCACCCGGTGCTCGGGCGGCTCCTCGCCACGGCGCAGCCGGCTGCGCCGCTGCCCGTACCAGGCGTAGAGCACGACCCCCAGTGCCATCCACGCCCCGAACCGCGCCCAGGTCTCCGCCGGCAGGTTGAGCATCAGCCACAGCGAGGCCAGCACCGACGCCAGCGGCAGCGCGGGAACCAGCGGAGTGCGGAAGGCGCGCGGCAGATCAGGCCGGGACCGCCGCAGGACGACGACGCCGAGCGCCACCACGATGAACGCGAAGAGCGTGCCGATGTTCACCAGCTCGGCCAGCTCCGAGATGCTGGTGCACCCCGCCAGCACGGCGACCACCACGCCCAGCAGCAGCGTCGAGCGGTACGGCGTACGGAAGCGCGGGTGCACCCGGGAGAAGACCGGCGGCAGCAGCCCGTCCCGGCTCATCGCGAAGAACACCCGCGACTGGCCCAGCAGCAGGATCATGCACACGGTTGTCAGCCCGACCGCCGCCCCGAAACTGATCAGCCCGGCCCAGAACGGCTGCCCGACGGCCTTGAACGCGTCCGCCAGCGGAGCGTCCACCGTCAGCTCCGTGTACTTGCGCATCCCGGTGACCACCAGCGAGACCGCCACGTACAGCACGGTGCAGATCGCCAGCGAGCCCAGGATGCCGCGCGGCATGTCACGCTGCGGGTCGCGGGTCTCCTCCGCGGCGGTGGCCACCACGTCGAAACCGATGAAGGCGAAGAAGACGACGGCCGCCGCGCTGAAGACGCCCAGTACACCGAAGGTGGTCGGCTGGTAGCCGGAGATCAGCTGGATCACCGGGGCCCGCAGCCCGCCGTCGCCGTCCGTGGTGCCCTGCGCAGGCGGGATGAAGGGGTCGAAGTTGTCGGCCGTGACGAAGAACGCCCCGGCGATGATGACCAGCAGCACCACGCCCACCTTGACGGCCACCACGGTCGAGGTCACCCGCGCCGACAGCTTCATCCCGGCCACCAGCACCGCCGTCAGCGCCAGCACCAGGACGCAGGCCAGCAGATCGAAGCCGAAACCGGTCTCCTCGCTGGTGCCCGACAGCCAGCTGGGCAGATGCCAGCCGATGCTGTCCAGCAGCGAGCGGACGTACCCCGACCAGCCGACCGCGACCACCGCGCAGCCCAGCGCCAGCTCCAGCAGCAGGTCCCAGCCGATGATCCAGGCCGACAGCTCGCCGAGCGAGGCGTAGGCGAAGGTGTAGGCCGAGCCCGCCACCGGCACGGTGGAGGCGAACTCGGCGTAGCAGAGCGCGGCCAGCGCGCACACCGCGCCGGCCACGGCGAACGAGATGGCCACCGACGGGCCCGCCGTCGTCCTGGCGACCTGCCCGGTCAGCACGAAGATCCCGGTGCCGATGACCACACCGACCCCGAAGACCGTCAGGTCGAGCGCCGTCAGCGAGCGGGTGAGCCCGCGCTCCGGATCGTCGGTGTCGAGGATCGACTCCTCCACCGATTTGGTACGCAACCACTGCCTGGGACCTCTGTGCCCGCCCGGCGCCACCGGCATGCCGCACCTCCACATCGCCTGAAGACGCCATGGTTTCCGCTCCGCGTACCGGGAGCGGGCAGCGCGGGCGGGGCGGGGGCGCAATTCACCCGACTCCCTCGGCCCGGGGAGCCGGGCGGGGGCGGCACTCAGCCCTTGCCGAGCGCCCGTTCGATCGTGGACATGATCTCGCCCAGGGGCGCGTCCGTCCGGGCCACGGTCACCAGCACCTCGTCCCGGCGCTCCACCGTCGCCGCCGGCTGGCCGGACGCGGGCCGGTGCGCGCCGAAACCGGTGCCGAAGGTGCGCCGCACGATGGCGAAGGCATGGTCGAGCTGTGCCATCACATCGCCGGTACCGCCCGAGCGCAGCCAGCGCCGCAGCACGTGGTTGTGCGCGGTGACCACGGCGGAGGCCGCCACCTCGGCCAGCAGCGGCTCGTCGTAACCGCTCACCCCGTCGCGGTGCGCCTCCTCGTCGAAGTGGCCCAGCAGATAGCGGGTGAACAGCCGCTCGTAGCGGGCGACCGAGGCGATCTCCCGCTCCCGCAGCGCCGGCACCTCACGGGTGAGCTTGTACCGCTCCACACTGCCCTTGGGGGAGGCCGCGTACATCTTCATGACTTCCTTGATGCCGCGGCACACCGTATCCAGCGGATGCTCGTGCGGCGGCGCCGCCTCCAGCACCGCCTGGGCCCGCACGAGGGTGTCGTCGTGGTCCGGGAAGATGGCCTCTTCCTTGGAGCGGAAGTGCCGGAAGAAGGTGCGCCGGGCGACCCCCGCGGTGGCGGCGATCTCATCCACCGTGGTCGCCTCGTAACCCTTCGTGGCGAAGAGCTCCATCGCCGCCGCGGCCAACTCCCGGCGCACCTTGAGGCGCTGGGTCGCGGCACCGTTCGCGCGGGGGCTGGTGGTACGGGAGTTCTTCTCGGGTTCTGGCATGTGGTGAACGTTACACGCCGTGACGGGATCGGGGGACGGGCCGCCGGACGCCGGGTCCAGCAGCCCGCCCCACCCCGCCCACCCGCCGGTCACCGGCGTGCGTACTCGCGGAAACCGCGCCCGGTCTTCCTGCCCAGACAGCCGGCCGCCACCAGGTGTTCCAGCAGCGGCGCCGGGGCCAGGCCCGGGTCGCGGAACTCCTCGTGCAGCACCCGCTCGATGGCCAGCGACACATCGAGCCCCACCACGTCCAGCAACTCGAAGGGGCCCATCGGATAGCCGCCGCCCAGCTTCATCGCGGCGTCGATGTCGTCGGGGGAGGCGTAGTGCTCCTGCACCATCTTGACCGCGTTGTTGAGGTAGGGGAACAGCAGCGCGTTGACGATGAACCCCGCACGGTCGCCGCAGGCCACCGGGTGCTTGCCGATCGCCGCGCACACCTCGCGGACGGTGGCGCGTACCTGATCGTCCGTCAGCACCGTGGTGACGACCTCCACCAGCTTCATGGCGGGCGCCGGGTTGAAGAAGTGCATCCCGATCACGTCCTGCGGCCGGGAGGTGGCCCGGGCGCAGGCGACCACCGGCAGCGAGGAGGTGGTGGTCGCCAGCACCGCACCCGGCCGGCAGACCGCGTCCAGACGTGCGAACAGCCCCCGCTTGACGTCGAGGTCCTCGGCCACCGCCTCGATCACCAGGTCCACCTCGGCCAGCGCCGTCAGCTCACCGGCCGGGGCGATCCGTGCGAGAGCGGCCTGACGGTCCTCGGCCGTCATCCGCCCCTTGCGCACCGAGCGGTCCAGCGAGGCGGCCACCCGCTCCTTGGCCGCCCGCGCCTTGTCCGCGCTGCGCGCCACCAGCATCGTCGGGTACCCGGACCGGGCGAACACCTCGGCGATGCCGCCGGCCATCGTCCCCGAACCCACGACGCCCACCGCGGTGACGGGCCGGCCCGGTGTGCGCGGCGTGGCCGGATCGGGGGTGAGCGCGTCGGGCACCACCCTGGCGCTGCCCGGCCCGGCGTAGGTGTAGAAGCCGCGGCCGGACTTACGGCCCGTCAGCCCCGCTTCGGACAGATGGCGCAGAACGGGTGCGGGGGCGTGCAGCCGGTCCCGGGACTGCGCGTACATGGCGTCCAGCACCGTGCGTGCCGTGTCGATCCCGATCAGATCGAGGAGGGCGAGCGGGCCCATCGGCAGACCGCACCCCAGTTTCATGGCGGAGTCGATGTCCTCGCGACTGGCGTAGCGCGCATCGTACATCGTGGCGGCCTGGTTCAGATAGCCGAACAGCAGTCCGTCCGCCACGAAGCCGGGACGGTCACCGACCGCTATCGGATCCTTGCCCAGTTCGCGCACCAGGGCGGTGACGGCGGCCACGGCCTGCGGCGCGGTCAGCACGGAGGAGACGATCTCGACGAGCTTCATCGCGGGCGCCGGGTTGAAGAAGTGCAGCCCCAGGACGCGTTCGGGCCGGTCGGAGTCGGCTGCCAGCCTGGTCACGGACAGCGCGTTGGTACCGGTGGCCAGAATGGTCTCCGGTTTGACGACGGCGTCCAGCGCCGCGAACACCTGGCACTTGGTGTCGTAGTCCTCGGGCACCACCTCGATCACCAGATCGGCCTCGGCCGCCGCCTCGCACCCCGGGTGGGTGCGGAAGTGCGACAGCACCTCCTGACGCTCGCTCTGTGTCATCCGGCCGCGCTCCACCGAGCGCGCCGTGGAGGACTCCAGCGCGGCAACGGCCCGCCGCGCGGCTGCTTCGTTCGTGTCAATGCCGATGACCTCTCGCCCGGCGCGGGCGAGAATGTCGACGATGCCGGTGCCCATCGTGCCGAGGCCGACGACGGCGATCGTGCGCAGGGGAGGACGGTCCATCAGGGGACTCCAGAGGATGTGACACAGGCCCCCGAGGGGGCGCGGCTGATGAGGGTGAGGGTTTCGTGCACTACCGGGCGCGCGTGCGTACGGGCGCGCGGGGCAGGGGAGTTACCGGTCACGCCCCGTGGCGCGGCCCTGTCCCGGGGCCCGTTCGCGGGGCGGTCCCTGCGGGCCGCACACGGCGCTGCGCGTGCCGTGCCCGCTGCCGAACCGACGTCACTCTCGGCGGTCGCGTCACCGAACCGCCTGAGCGGGGATACCGCTCTGATGAGCACCGTAACTCGTGGGTAACCAGAAAGCCAGGGGTAGAACCTCTTCTACCGTCGTGGAACTCAGCACGTGAGGGGGAGCCGGAGTGGGCGACGCGTTCCGAGCGCTGATCGACCGTGTGCGGCCCGAGGCCGATCCCGTCGAGTACGCACGGCTGGTCACGCTGGCCAGGCAGCGCAGTACGGAGGCGCGCGACCAGCTCGCCGCCGTGCTCGTGGAGAGCGGACGGCCGTTGTGGGCCCGTGAGATCGCGGCGTTCGCGCTGGGCAGCGCCGGCGACCGCCGGGCCTTCGAGACGCTCGTCTTCATGCTCAACTACCGGGACCCGGTCCGCTGCGCCAGCGCCGCGCACGCCCTGGAGCGGCTGCGCGACCCCAGGACCGCCAAGGCCGCGGCGGCACTGGCCACCAACGAACTGCGCACCGCCTACGCGCTCTACCCCGTCCGTCTGCTGACGGCACTGCGTGCCCCCGAGTCGGTGCCCACCCTCATCAACGTCCTCCAGCGACTGCTGATCGGACCGCTGCACTACTGGCCGATCGCCGAGGCGTGCGTGGTGGGGCTGGGCGCACTCGGCGACAAACGCGCCGTCCCCGTGCTCGACGCCGCCGCCGAGCACCACCGGCTGTGCCCCTCCGCCAAAGCGGCGCTCGCCCGGATACCCAGCTGAGATTCCCGTCTGCCGAGTTGAGATCCCCGTGGAAATCCGACGCAGGATGTCCGGTATCCCCGGCAGATTGGCCGCATGACGACGCAAGCACAGCGCACGGAGCAGGGCATCAACTGGTCGGGGTTCCACACCGCCCAGCCCGACTTCGCCGCCCAGGTGGAAGAGCGCTTCCGCCGCTACACCCACCACGTCCTGGCCACCCTGCGCAAGGACGGCTCACCCCGCCTGACGGGGCTGGAGGTGGACTTCCGGGAGGGGGAGCTGTGGCTCGGCATGATGCCGAACTCCCTCAAGGCCCTCGACCTGCGGCGGGACAACCGGTTCGCCCTGTACGCCAACCCCGGGAGCGGGACGGAGATGGACGGGGGTGACGTGCGGGTCTCGGGACGCGCCGTGGAGGTCACGGACCCCGCGGAGCTGGCCCGCTGGGCCGCGGGGGCGCCGGACGGCGTTCCCGACCAGTTCCACCTCTTCCGGTCCCAGGTCGAGGAGGTGGTGAGGATCTCCGTCGAGGGCGAGGAGATCGTCTTCCGCACCTGGCGGCCGTCCGGTCCGCTGCGCATCATCCGGCGGGGCAACGACGACGCGCCGCCCCGCGAGGAGACCGCCGGCTGACCGCTACTGCCCCGACGCGGAGCCGGCTCCGGCCGCCCCGCCCCCGGTACCGGTTCCGTCCCCGGCTGCGGTCCCGGTGGTGGTGCCGGTCCCGGATCCCGTGCCGGCCCCGGTTTCCGTGCTGTTCCCGGCTGCGGTGCCTGCCCCGGCTCCCGTGCCGGCCCCGGTGCCGGTGGTGCTGCCCGTGCCGGGTCCGGTGGCGGCTGCGGTCTCCGTCGCGGCGCCGGTGGTGGCCGCGGGCTCCGCACTGGTTCCGCCTCCGGCCACAGGATCCGCCCCGGCCCCGGCCGTAACCCCCGCCCCGCCACCGGCCGGTGTCTCCGTCCCGCCCCCGGCCGGGGCCTGCGCCCCGGCTCCCGCCCGGGGGCGGCTGCCGCTCCGGCCGATGGTGTGGACGAACAGTTCCTTGCGCCCGGGCGCCGCCGTACGGCGCTCGGGCAGCGGCAGCTCGTAGCGGACCGGACGCGCGTGGTCGGAGAACTGCCGGTTCGCGTTGTAGACCCGGCTGAACTTCCACAGCATCCGCGCGAAGTTGGTCTGGCCGCGCGCCAGATGGCGGCCCAGGATGCCCAGGGCGCCCACGGCCGTGCGCAGCCCCAGGTGCTTGCGGTTGATGACGGCCTGGGTGCGCACCAGCTCCCGGTAGAACTGCTCCAGCGGCAAGCGGGTGGGCACCACGGCGTGCTGGATGTCGAAGAGGCGGTAGTCCCGGGTGGTGAGCTGCCGGCTCTCGGTGTGCCACACCTCCGTGCCCGGGTACGGCGTCATCACCGTCAGGTGCACGATCTCGGGCACCGCCATGGCGAACTCGCGCACCAGACGGAACTGCTCCTCGTCCCAGCCCGGATCGACGATCAGGTTGATCGCCACGCTGATGCCCAGCCGGCGTGCCGTCTCCAGTGCCTTGAAGTTCTCGTCCGGGCTGATGCGCTTGCGGAACTGGTCCAGCCCGTCGGCGTCGAGCGCCTCCATGCCGAGGAACATGTAGCGCAGCCCCAGCCTGGTCCAGCGTTCGAAGACCTCCTCGTTGCGCAGCAGCACGTCCGCGCGGGTCTCCAGGTAGTACTGCTTGCGGATGTTGCGCCGCTCCAGTTCGGCGGCGATGCCGTGGCCGTGGTCCGGTTTGATGAAGGCGACGTCGTCGACGATGAAGACGTTGGGCTCCCGGATGGACGCCATCTCCTCGGCTGCCGCCTCGGGCGCGGCCCGCCGGTAGCTGCGTCCGTAGAACGTCCAGGCCGAGCAGAAGGAGCAGTCCCACGGGCAGCCGCGGGTGAACTCGATGGAGGCGCAGGGGTCCAGCTCGCCGATGAAATAGCGGTTGCGGCGGCGCATCAGATCACGGGCGGGGCGGGGGGAGTCGATGCTCTCCAGCATCCTCGGCGCGGGGCCCCGGCCCTGAGCCGTCACCACCCCGGGGACGGTGTGCGCGGCGTCGTCCGGCACCGCCTCCAGCAGGGGGACGACGACCGTCTCGCCCTCGCCGCGGGCGATCGCGTCCACCGCGCCCTCGGCCTGTTCGAGCACGTGATCGCCGACGAAGGAGACGCTGTGGCCCCCGAAGAAGACGAAGCAGCCGGGGGACGCGGCCTTGGCACGGTGGGCGATCTCGATGGCCTCGGGGATGTTGGCCAGGTAGTTGAGGGAGATGCCGAGCGCCTCGGGCTGGAAGGAGCGCAGCTCACGGTCGAGCAGCTTGTGCGAGAGCACCTGCAGATCGACCACCCGCACCGTGTGTCCCGCGTCGCGGGCCGCCGCGGCGACCCGTTCCAGCCCCAGCGGCTCCAGGCGGAGAAAGATCTCCGAGTACATCAACGCGCTTGGGTGGACCAGCAACAGGCGCATACGGGCGCTCCAGATCTCCAGGGCAAGGCGGTCGGCGAACGGACGTGGCCAGGGACGTTGCCCCTTCGACGCACATTATCCGCCTACCGCCCTTCCGTCCTGAGACACGCCGTTTCGCGGCTTGTGCCCGAAACGGCGTGGACGGGAGCGCCCTGGCGTCAGCTGCGCTCGGTGGTGCCGGGCAGTACGGCGAGCGCCTCGATCTCGATCAGGAGTTCGGGCCGGACGAGTCCGGCCACCTGTACCGCACTGCACGCCGGCAGCCGGTCGGCGTCCAGATAGGTGTCCCGCACGGCCCGCAGCGCGGGCATCACCGACAGATCGGTGACGAAGAACGTGAACTTCATGACGTCGGCGAACGTGGCGCCGGCCGCCTGGAGGCAGCGCTCCAGATTGGCGAACACCTGCTTGGCCTGCGCCGTCGGGTCCCCCTCGCCGACGACCCGGCCGTCGGCGTCGAGCGCCACCTGGCCGGAGACCGCCACGAGCCGGCCCTCGCCCAGGACGGCGTGGCTGAAGCCGTTGCCGGGAGCGAGGCCCGCGGGAGTGGTGAGATGAGTGAGCGATGACATGCGGGCATGTTTTCAAAGGAGCGTCAGCTGGGTGCAGCGGTTTTCCCCGGCCCGCTCCCGCGGCTCCGGCTCCCGGGTGGCTGCCGCGTGCCCGTCCGTGATCCGCCGCGCCTGCGCCGGTCCCGTGGGGCCGACACCGTACTCGGCGGCCAGCTCGTGCACCTGCCGGGTGATCCGCCGCTGGTACCACCGGGGTGCGTACGCCCCGTCCGAGTACAGCGCCTCGTAGTGCCGCACCAGCCCCGGGTGGTGCCGGCGGAGCCAGTGGAAGAACCACTCGCGCGCCCCGGGACGCAGATGGAGTGCCAGCGGGGTGACGGAGGTCGCGCCCGCCGCGGCGATGGCTCGGACGGTCGTCCTCAGCTGGGCCGGGGAGTCCCCCAGGAAGGGGATCACGGGCGCCATCAGCACCCCGCACGGAATCCCGTGCTCCGCCAGCCGCCGGATGACCTCCAGCCGGCGCTGCGGGGCGGGGGTGCCCGGTTCCACCGTGCGCCACAGCTCCTCGTCGGTGAAGCCGACCGACACATTGACCCCGACGTCCGTGACCGCCGCTGCCGAGCGCAGCAGATCGAGGTCGCGCAGGATGAGGGTGCCCTTGGTGAGGACGGAGAACGGGTTCGCGTGGTCGCGGAGCGCGGTGAGGATGCCCGGCATCAGCCGGTACCGGCCCTCCGCCCGCTGATAGCAGTCGACATTCGTGCCCATGGCGATGTGCTGGCCCTGCCAGCGCGGGCTGCTCAGTTCCTTGCGCAGCAGTTCGGGCGCGTTCACCTTGACGACGATCTGGGTGTCGAAGCCCACGCCGGTATCGAGGTCCAGATAGCCGTGGGTCTTGCGGGCGAAGCAGTAGACGCAGGCGTGCGAACAGCCGCGGTAGGGGTTCACCGTCCAGGCGAACGGCATCCGTGAGGCGCCGGGCACCCGGTTGACCAGGGAGCGGGCCCGCACCTCGTGGAAGGTGATGCCGCGGAACTCGGGGGTGTCGAACGTCCGTGTGACGGCGGAGGCGCCGAAGAGGGCGGGTGCCGAGGCGGAGCCCTGCTCGTCCGTGTTCCTCAGCTCGTCCCAGCGCATGTGCGGCCTCCTCGGTCGGTGGTGTCGCTCTCCCCCTGGCGGCACGGTCGCTTGTTCGGTCACAGAATAGAACACCTGTTCCCATCGGTCGTGTCAAGCTCGATTTGGGCGGGCCGGTCAGGGGTGATTGGCTGGTCGCCACGTCCGTAGGGCCCCGCGCGGCAGAGGCGGGGCGACCAGCACAGGAGGAGCCATGGCGCAGGTCGAGGCGACCACGCAGCGGGAGATCGCCGCCGAACCCGAGAAGGTGTTCGACACGCTGGCCGACTACACCGGAGCCCGCTCCGAACTGCTCCCCGAGCAGTTCAGCGAGTACGAGGTGCGGGAGGGCGGCGACGGCGAGGGCACGCTCGTGCACTGGAAGCTCCAGGCCACCAGCAAGCGAGTCCGTGACTGCCTGCTGGAGGTGACCGAGCCCGCGGACGGTGAGCTGGTGGAGAAGGACCGCAACTCCTCCATGGTCACCACCTGGCGTGTCACCCCGGGGCAGCGCGAGAAGACCGCTCGGGTCACCGTCACCACCGTCTGGAACGGTGCCGGCGGAATCGGCGGCTTCTTCGAGCGGACCTTCGCCCCCAAGGGGCTGGCCCGGATCTACGACCAGGTGCTGGCGCGGCTCGCGGCCAAGGTCGAGTAGTCCTCCGGGCGGCAGCCGCGGTCGTCACCGGCGTCATGGTCCCCGGTCGTCGGCTCACCGGTTCGGGTGGTTTCCCGCGGCCGGGCGCATGGCGGCGACCGGTACGGGCCGTCGGGCAAAACCCCTGCTCGGCGGCTCAAAGGGCGCCTCGGGCAATGGAATTGGGCCTCCTGCGGCCCATGCCGCGCACCCGTCCGCTGGTTGAACGCTCTTGTCGTGCAATGCGAGAAATACTCCCCCGAAAGCAGCGGCAAGGGGAGTGCGATGGGCGGGACCGGCGGGAGGACCCTCGACAGCCTGGACGGTGGCGACGAGTCCTCCCTCACTCATGCGGGGTTCTCCGGGAGCGGGGCGGCGGCTCCGGCCGCCGTCGAGGTGTCGGTGGAACTTCCCGGCCAGCGCCCGGCGCCCTTGACGACGACACCCGTGCGGGTGCCCCTGGCGGCTCCCGGCCAGCCGGGCGTCGCCGCCCGGCCCGGCGCGGCGGGCCCCGGCTCCGTACCGCCGCAGCGGCCGTTCGTCCCCGACCTCCGCGGGCGGGTGGCCGTCCAGGACACCGGCCGGTCCTGGCGGCCGGACGACACCGGCCCGCACAGCGCGGGCGTGCCGGGCACCGTCACCGGCCATCGCGCGCCGGACCTCGAACGCCCCGCGCCCGCCGCGCCGCGAGACCCGGAGCCGGGCCGGGCGCCGTACGGGGGACCGGGGCACAGCCCGTACGAAGGGCCGGGGCAGGCCCTGTACGAGGATTCCGCGCCGGCTCCGTACGAGCGGTCCGGCGCGGCCCCGGACGGCGCGTCCGGGCGCAGCCCGCGCGAGAAGCCGGAGCCTGCTGCGCGGCACGAGGCGGCAGCCGCTCCCGAGGCCGCCCGGGACCACGCACGCCGCCCGGCCTCCGGGAGTGCGCCAGGCGAGGAGCGGCAGGCGGACGGCACCGTGGCCGGGGCCGCTCTCAGCCCCGGCAGGCTGCGCGTCGTCTTCGGCGCCCTGATGCTCTCACTGCTGCTCGCCGCGCTCGAACAGACCATCGTCGCCACGGCACTTCCCAAGATCGTCGGCGAACTCGACGGTCTGCGGCAGATGTCCTGGGCGGTCACCGCCTATCTGCTGGCGGCCACCATCGGACTGCCCGTCTACGGCAAGCTCGGCGACCTCTTCGGCCGCAAAGGGCTCTTCCTCTTCGCCATCGGCGTCTTCACGATCGGCTCGGCCCTCGCCGGCTGGGCCGGCTCCATGGAGGCCCTGATCGTCTACCGCGCCATCCAGGGCACCGGTGCGGGCGGCCTCATGATCGGGGTGCAGGCGATCATCGCGGACATCGTTCCCGCCCGGGAACGCGGCCGGTACATGGGCCTCATCGGCGCCGCGTTCGGCCTCGCCTCCGTCGCGGGACCCCTGCTGGGCGGCTGGTTCACCGACGATCTCTCCTGGCGCTGGTGCTTCTGGTTCAACGTCCCCGTCGGCCTGGTGGCCCTCGTCGTCACGGCGTACGCGCTCAAGCTGCCCCGCACCCGTGTCCGGCCGCGGCTCGACGTCCTCGGTGCCCTGCTGATGGCCGTCTTCTCCACCTGCCTGGTCCTGCTCACCAGTTGGGGCGGCACCACCTACGCCTGGGACGACCGCGTCATCATCGGCCTGGCGGCCGGGGCCGTGATCAGCGGTGTGCTCTTCCTCGCCGCCGAGCGCCGCGCACCCGAACCGGTGCTGCCGCTGCGGCTGTTCAAGGACTCCGTCTTCAACGTGACGGGCCTGGTGGGCGCGGCCATCGGCATCGCCCTGTTCGGCGCCGCCAGCTATCTGCCCAGCTTCCTCCAGATGGTCGAGGGCGCGAGCGCCACCTCGTCCGGGCTGCTGATGCTGCCCCTGATGTGCGGCGTCGTCGTCTCCTCCACCCTGTCGGGCCAGCTGATCTCCCGTACGGGGCACTACAAGATCTTCCCCGTCATCGGCTGCGCGCTGTCCGCCGAGGGCATGTGGCTGCTCTCCAAGCTGGACGAGGACACCTCCCGCCAGGTCTTCGGCGTCTGGTCCGCGATCCTCGGCCTGGGCATCGGCTTCGTGCTGCCGGTGCTGGTCCTGGCCGTCCAGAACTCCGTCAGGCCGGCCGACATCGGGGTGGCCACCAGCGCCAGCAACTACTTCCGGCAGATCGGCGGCAGCGTCGGCGCCGCCCTCTTCGGCACCCTGCTGGCGCACCGGCTCGCGGACGCGCTGGCCCGCGAACTGCCCGGCGGCGCGGGCCAGCTGCCCGACCCGGACTCGCTCACCCCGCAACTGGTGCGCGCCCTGCCGGCGCCGCTGCGGGACGGCTACATCCAGGCGTACGCGGACGCCATGCCGCGGATCTTCCTCTACCTCGTCCCGGTGCTCGTCCTCGGGCTGGCACTGTCCCTCTTCCTCAAGGAGAAACCACTGGTGTCACAGCACACGTCCGTGCCGCAGGCCCGCGAGGGCACCGCCCCCGCCGCCCCTGCCGTCGACGGCGGCGTCGCGGAACAGAACGGCCAGGCGCGGTACGCGCCGGCACAGTCCGCGCCGTACGCCGCGGGGGTGCCGGTCTGCGGGACCGTGCGGCACCACGACGGCAGCGCCGTGCCGCGCGCGGCGCTCACCCTGGTGGACAACCGGGGCCGGCAGATCGGCCGCGGCGCCACCGGCGAGGACGGACGGTACGCGCTGAGCACGCCGGGCGAGGGCTCCTACGTCCTGATCGCCGCCGCCGGGGGCCACCAGCCCCGTGCGGTGAGCGTCACCGTCGGGGAGCGGCCGGTGGACCTCGACGTGGTCCTCGGCGGTGCGGGACGGCTGGCGGGCAGCGTCCTGACGGCCGACGGCACTCCCGTCAAGGACGCCATCGTCACCCTGACGGATGTGCGCGGCGAGGTCGTCGCCACCACCCGCAGCGGACGCGAGGGCGCCTACGTCATCACGGAACTGGTCGCCGGTGAGTACACGCTGGCCGCAAGCGCCCCGGTCTACCGCCCGGCGGCCCTCCCCGTCTCCGTCCAGGCGTCCCGGGAGACCCGGCAGGACATCGAGCTGGCCGGCGGTGCGGTGCTGCGCGGCACGGTACGGGCCGGCGGCGGACGGCCCGTCGAGGACGCCCGGGTGACGCTGCTGGACGCCGCCGGCAACGTGGTGGACACCGCCACGACCGCCGCGGACGGCGTCTTCCGCTTCGTGGATCTCGCCTCCGGCGAGTACACCGTGGTGGCGGCGGGCTATCCGCCGGTGGCCACCGTCCTCCAGATCGCGGGCGGCGGACGGACCGAGCGGGACGTGCAACTGGGGCACGAGGACTGACCAGGACGGCGGCCCCACGCGCCCGCCGATGGCGGTAGCCGAGCGTCGCATGTGTCGAATCCGCAGGTCAGAGGCGGGTGTGGAGGCTTTCCTCACCCGCCCGGGTGGAAACCTGTGGCATAGACCAGTGGAGTTATCCACAGGGCTGTCCTGGCGGTTGGCGACCGCGTAACGTTCGCGGCATGAAGATCCTCATCAGCGCCGACATGGAGGGCGCAACGGGAGTCACCTGGCCCGCGGACGTGCTGCCCGGCACCCCGCAGTGGGAGCGCTGCCGGTCGATGTTCACCTCCGACGTGGACGCGGCCGTGCGCGGTTTCTTCGAGGCGGGCGCTGACGAGGTGCTCATCAACGAAGCGCACTGGACGATGCGCAACCTGCTGCTCGAACAGCTCGACGAGCGCGCCGAGATGCTCACCGGCAGACACAAGTCCCTCTCGATGATCGAGGGCGTCCAGCACGGCGACGTGGACGCCATCGCCTACATCGGCTACCACGCCGGCGCCGGCAGCGAGGGCGTGCTCGCCCACACCTTCCTCGCCAACTCGCTGACCGGCGTGTGGGCCGACGGCGTACGGGCCAGCGAGGGATACCTCAACACCCTGGTGACCACGGAGTACGGTGTGCCGGTCGTGCTGGTCACCGGCGACGACCGCGCCGTCGAGGACGCCAAGGGATACGCACCCGAGGCCGTGACCGTCGCCGTCAAGGACTACGTGTCCCGGTACGCCGCCGTCTGCCGGCCGCCGGCCCGCACCGCCGCCGAGATCCGCGACGCGGCACGCCGCTCCGTGCCGCTGGCCGGCCGCCGCACCCCGCCCGAGCCCGAACCGCACACCATCGAGATCGAGTTCGACGCGGAACACCTCGTCGGCGCCGCCACCGTCGTGCCCGGAGTGGAACGTTCCGGCGAGCGCCGTGTCACCTTCACCTCGCCCAGCGCCTACGAGGCGATCCGCTGCTTCAAGGCCGTCACGACCGTCGTCTCCTCGGCGGTGGAGGAACAGTATGGCTGAGCACCACACCCCCCAGCACGGCACCGGTCAGCCACGCTCCGGGCCCGGCCACCTGGACGCGCAGGTCTTCGAGGAGGTCGTGACGGCCACCTCCGAGCTGATCCGTTTCGACACCACCAACCGGGGCGGCGGCGACGGCAACGAGCGGCAGGCTGCCGAGTACGTCGCCGCCGGGCTCGCCGACGCCGGGATCCAGCCGAGGCTGCTGGAGAAGAAGGCCGGCCGCACCAACGTCGTGGCCCGCATCGAGGGGACCGACCCCTCGGCGGGCGCGCTGCTGCTCCACGGCCACCTCGACGTCGTCCCCGCCGAGCCGGCCGACTGGACGGTGCACCCCTTCTCGGGCGAGGTGCGGGACGGCGTGGTGTGGGGCCGCGGCGCCATCGACATGAAGAACGCCGACGCCATGGCGCTGTCCCTGGCCCGCGCCTGGGCCCGCGCCGGCGTCCGCCCGCCCCGCGACATCGTGCTCGCCTTCACCGCGGACGAGGAGGACAGCGCCGAGTTCGGCTCCGATTTCCTCGTCCAGGAGCACCCCGACCTGTTCGAGGGCTGTACCGAGGGCATCAGCGAGTCCGGCGCCTTCACCTTCCACGCCGGGCAGGGCATGCGGCTCTACCCGGTGGCGGCGGGAGAACGGGGCACGGCCTGGCTGAGGCTGACGGCCCGCGGCAGAGCCGGGCACGGCTCCAAGGTCAACCGGGCCAACGCCGTCAGCCGCCTCGCCGCAGCCGTGCACCGCATCGGCGAACACGAGTGGCCGGTGCGGCTCACCCCCACCGTGCGGGCCGCACTCGACCGCCTCGCCGAACTCCACGGGCTGCGCGCCCTCCCGGCCGACGCCAAGGACGCCGAGGTGGACGCGCTGCTCACCCAGCTCGGCCCGGCCGCAGCGCTCATCGAGCCCACCGTGCGCAACAGCGCCAACCCCACCGTCCTGGAAGCCGGCTACAAGGTCAACGTGATCCCCGGTACGGCCACCGCACGGGTGGACGGGCGGATGCTGCCCGGCGCCGAGGAGGAGTTCCACGCCACCCTCGACGAACTGACCGGCCCCGACGTGCGCTGGGAGTTCCAGCACCGCGAGATCCCGCTGCAAGCCCCCGTGGACTCGCCGCTGTTCGCCGCCATGAGCGAGGCGCTGGAGCACTTCGACCCGGGCGCCCACGCGGTGCCCTACTGCATGTCAGGAGGCACCGACGCCAAGCAGTTCTCCCGGCTCGGCATCGTCGGCTACGGCTTCACCCCCCTCAAACTGCCCGAGGGCTTCGACTACCAGGCGCTCTTCCACGGCGTGGACGAACGGGTGCCCGTCGAGGCGCTGCACTTCGGCATCCGGGTCCTCGACCGCACCCTGCTCGGCAGCGGCGCCCCGGGGGCCGACCCGGCGCCGGCTGCGGACAGTCCCCGCTCTTCCGCCCCCGACGCGACAGCCACGGCAGGAGGCTGACCCATGACGACCCAGGCCCCCTACGGCACCTGGCCCTCACCCATCGACGCCGCGCTCGTCGCCGCCAACGACGGCAGGCCCGAGTTCCTCGGCGCCGTCGGTGAGGAGCTGTGGTGGACCGAGCCCCGCCCCCGCGAGGGCGGCCGGCGAGCCCTGATGCGGTGCCCCGGCGACGGACGGCCCCCGGTCAGCGTGCTGCCCGCCCCGTGGAACGTCCGCAACCGCGTCATCGAGTACGGCGGCCTGCCCTGGGCCGGCGCCCCGCGCACCACGGGCGGCCCGCTGATCGTCTTCACTCACTTCGCCGACCAGCGGCTCTACGCCCTTCAGCCTGACGCCCCGCACGCCGAGCCCTACCCCCTCACCCCCCTCTCGCAGCTCACGGCCGGCGGGCTGCGCTGGTGCGACCCGGTGGTGCTGCCCGAGCGGGGCGAGGTGTGGTGCGTGCTGGAGGAGTTCACCGGCGAGGGCCCCACCGAACTGCGGCGCCTGCTGGCCGCGGTGCCGCTGGACGGCTCGGCGGCCGGTGACCGGAGCCGCGTGCGGGAACTGACCGGGGACGAGGACCGGTTCGTGACCGGGCCGCGCCTCTCGCTCAACGGGCGGCACCTCGCCTGGCTCGCCTGGGACCACCCCGCGATGCCCTGGGACGGCACCCGCGTGATGACCGCGCGGATCACCGACGAGGGCGCCCTCACCGGCGCGCGGCGGATCGCCGGCGGCCCCGAGGAGTCCGTGGCCCAGGCGGAGTTCGCGGCCGACGGCTCGCTGCTCATCGCCTCGGACGCCGACGGCTGGTGGAACCTCCAGCGCATCGACGCCGAAGCGGTAGAGGCCGCCATTTCCGGCGGAGCGGGGCAGGAAACCGAGGCGCCGAGGGTGGCGCTGTGCCCGCGCGAGGAGGAGTTCGCCGGAGCCGCCTGGAAGATCGGCCAGCGCTGGTTCGCACCCCTGGCCGCCGGCCCGGTGGCCGCCTTGCACGGGCGCGGCGCACAGCGGCTGGGCGTACTCGACCCGGAGACCGGTGAACTCGTGGACGCGGCCGGGCCGTGGACCGAGTGGGCGCCGTCCCTCGCGGTCGTCGACTCCCGCGTCGTCGGCATCGCCGCCAGCCCGCGGACGTCCTACGAGATCGTGGAACTGGACACCCGCACTGGGCACACCGTGGTTCTGGCGGCACCCCACAAGGACCACGTGGACCCGGCCTACTACCCCGAGCCGCAGATCCGCACCTTCACCGGTCCCGACGGGCGGGACGTACACGCCCACGTCTATCCGCCCCACCACCCCGACCACACCGGTCCCGGCGGGGAGGCGCCCCCGTATGTGGTGTGGGTGCACGGGGGGCCCACCAGCCGCTCCCCGCTGGTGCTCGATCTGGAGATCGCCTACTTCACCTCGCGCGGCATCGGTGTCGCGGAGGTCAACTACGGCGGCTCCACCGGCTACGGCAGGGAGTACCGCAACCGGCTGCGGCGCCAGTGGGGCGTCGTGGACGTGGAGGACTGCGCCGCCGTCGCCCGCGCCCTGGCGGCCGAGGGCACGGCCGACCCGGCGCGGCTGGCCATCCGCGGCGGCAGTGCCGGCGGCTGGACCAGCGCCGCCTCCCTCACCTCACCGCTCACCGAGGGCCTGTACGCCTGCGGCACCATCAGCTACCCCATCCTCGACCTGACGGGGTGGGCCACGGGCGAGACCCACGACTTCGAGTCGCAGTACCTGGAATCACTGGTCGGCCCCCTCGCCGAGGTCCCGGGCCGGTACCGCGAACGCTCACCCCTGCACGGGGCCCACCGGGTGCGGGCGCCCTTCCTGCTGCTCCAGGGACTCGACGATGTGATCTGCCCGCCCGTCCAGTGCGAGCGCTTCCTGGAACAGGTCAAGGGCAGGGGCGTCCCCCACACCTACCTCGCGTTCGAGGGTGAGGGCCACGGCTTCCGCAAGGCGGAGACCATCGTGCGCGCGGTGGAGTCCGAACTGGCCCTGTACTGCCACGCCTTCGGACTCGACCGCGACGACGTGCCCCCGCTGGAGATGCGCACATGAGAAGGCCGGTGCTTCCGCGGGGCGGGAAGGAGGGGGACGGGGAGGGCTGAGTCACAGGCCCGCCACCCGGGCGAGGGTGCGGGCCTGGTGGAGCAGAGTGATGCTGTCGGCGAGGTCGTCGTCCTCGTCCACGGTCCACAGGGCGTACTCGACGTGCCGCGCCACGGCCCAGGCACGTACGCGGCCGACGTCCTCGCCGAGGGCGTCGGCGAGCAGCGCGGTGCGGTGGCTCAGCACCCGCTGCGCATCCGAGTGCCCGAAGGGGTCGTCGACCTGCTCCAGCAGCGGCCACGCTTCGAAAGCCGGGTCGCCGGTCATCGGCTTGGCGTCGATGGCCAGCCATGGCGCGCGCCGGGCGGCCAGCAGGTTCCCCGGGTTGAAATCGCCGTGCAGCAGCACTTGGCGCCCGGCCGTGTGCGGCAGTTCGCGGAAGAGCTGGGCTGCGAGCCGGTACAGCCCGGTGTCCAGTTAGGGGGGCCAGCGCCGGGCGGCCTGCCGTTCGGCCAGCCCGGCCCACTCGGCAGTGGTGTCCGCGAGCCGGCCGACGCCGCGTGCCCGCGCCTCGTCGGCATCGGCCGACCACAGTCTGCGCAGCACCTCGGCGGCGGCCGACAGCCGTGCGTCGGCGGAGAGATGGACCGCGTCGCCCATCTCGGTCCCCGGCGTCACCCGCTCCAGCAGCAGAGCGAACCGCTCCGGGTCACTGTCGAACACCCGTACGGCGCCGTCACCGTCCCACAGAGCGAGGGCCGCCCCCTCGGTGCGGGCCTCGGGGTGCGGCCACGTCAGTTTGAGCACGGCCTCGCCGCCGTCAGGCCGCCGGGCCGGCGCCACCCAGGAGCAGCTTCCGCCGTGGAACGGCGCTCCCAGCCGCAGCTGCCAGCGGTCCCGCATCGTCTCCACCAGCGCGGGCAGCCCGGCCAGCCAGGCCCGCCCCTCGGCGGTGCGGCTCATCTCGGTGAACACGGACAGGTCCGCCGGGAAGAGGGCGGCGGGTGCGGGAGGCGCGAGATCGGTCACGGCACCGTCCTTGACGGTCGTCTGCGGTGGCAGCGGCGGGCACGGACCCGTCCACGGTACGGCGCCGGTCCCGCCTCCCCGAGCGGTTTTCGCCCCCAACGGCCTCTCGCGCCGGCCGACCGGCCGGATCGGCCCGGTGGTGCGGGGCGCGCCGTCGAGTGCTGCGGGGCGCGGTGGCCGTTGCCGGGGCCAACGGGGCCCAACGGGGCCCAACGGGGCCCAACGGGTTCCGGCCCGGCGGGGCTGTTACCGGTGTTCGCGGGAGCCGTCCGGGCAGGGCTGCTGCTCGCTACGCCGCGGGTCCCGGCCGGGCGAAGCTGTGCCGGCTCCCGCGGGGGCCACGTCGCAGTCGGAGCTGTTCCAGGTTGCTCCACGGGCCGCGGAACAGCCGGGCCAACGCCGTCACCGGGCGTTCCGCAGGGCCCCGTCCCCATCGGCGTGCCCCCCCGACTCCTCCATGGGGCCCGTCCCGGTCCGGCTGTCACCGGCCGCCCCGTCGGTCCCGGCGAGTGGGGCTGCCGAGTGGGACTCTTCCGGTCTTTCCCCAGTCCCGTCCGTCGTCCGTTCGGGGTACGGTTCGGGCATGACGAGCGCCGCACCCGGTGACACCGACTCCGCCCGTTCTCCCGTCGTCCACCTGCTCCGCGTCTCCGAGTACGCCGCGGAGGCGGCCGGCCCCGAAGCCCTCGCGGTGCTCTCGGCGGCGGAACGCGAGCGGGCCGAGGCATTCGTACGCCCCGGTGACCGGGACCGCTACGTCGTCGCGCACTGGGCGCTCCGCAGGGAACTGGGCGCGCTGCTGGGCACCGACCCGGCCGACGTACCGTTCGCGCAGGCGGACTGCCCGGTGTGCGGCGGCCCGCACGGCCGGCCCGTGGTGCCGGGCAACCCCGTGCACTTCTCCCTCTCGCACGCGGGGGACGTCGTTCTGCTCGCCTTCGCCGACGCCGCCGTGGGAGTGGACGTCGAGGGCCACCCCGCCGTGTCCTCCGCCGCCGAGACGATGACCGCGCTGCACCCGCGCGAGCAGGAGGAGCTGGCGGCCGTCGGACGGGACGCGCTGCCCGCCGCGTTCGCCCGCTGCTGGACGCGCAAGGAGGCGTATCTGAAGGCCACCGGCGCGGGTCTGGGCGAGGACCCGGGGCGCACGTACGTCAGCGCCCTGGACCGCCCCGCGCAGCCGGCCGGCTGGCACCTGACCGATCTGGCGGCGCCCGCCGGTTACGCCGCCGCGTGCGCGGTGCGCCGCCCCGCGGAGCAGTGACGCGGCCGAGCCGGGCGTCGGATTGACGCGGAAGGAGTGAGGCGCGGGGAAGATCTGGCGCACGGGGTGCGGACCGTGTTCCATGGTCGTCGGGAGTCCCGGTCAGACGGCGGCACCCGTGGACGACGCTGTGGAAGAAGCGAGGTTGCCGTGCCCACGACCGTACGACGCAGCACCCGGACCCTGCCCCTCGCGCCGCTCGGCCCCGAGAACCCGCTTCCCGCACTGCTGCCGCTGGACGAGGCCCACACCCTGGAGGAGTCCGAACGCGCCGCGCTGCCCCCGCAGATGGCCCGGCAGGTCGGGTACGGGCCGCTGCGCACGGTGCTGCCCACCCGCGTCCTCGACGGCTACGGACGGCGGCGCGCCCCCGCCACGCTGGAGACGGTGGTGCTGGAGAACGACCGGCTGCGGGTCACCGTCCAGCCCGGGCTCGGGGGCCGGATCGCCTCCCTGTTCCACAAGCCGACCGGGCGTGAACTCCTCTACGTCAACCCGGTTTTCCAGCCTGCGGACTTCGCCCTCAACGGGGCCTGGTACTCCGGGGGCGTCGAATGGAACATCGGGGCGACCGGGCACACCACCCTCTCCTGCGCGCCGCTGCACGCGGCGCGCGTGCCGGCGCCCGGCGGTGACGGGGCGATGGTGCGGCTGTGGGAGTGGGAGCGGCTGCGCGACACACCTTTCCAGGTGGACCTGTGGCTGCCCGGCGAGTCCGACTTCCTGTACGTGGGCGTCCGCATCCGCAACCCCCACCACCGCACCGTGCCCGTCTACTGGTGGTCGAACATCGCCGTGCCCGAGGAGGAGACCACTCGCGTCCTGGTGCCGGCCGAGGAGACGTGGTACTTCGCCTACGAGCGCCGGCTGCGCCGGATCCCCGTCCCCGAATGGCAGGGCGCCGACCTGACCTACCCGCTGCACAGCCGGTTCCCCGCCGACTACTTCTACGAGGTGCCCGACGGCGCCCGCAGATGGATCGCCTCGCTCGACGAGAAGGGGCAGGGCCTCGTCCAGACCTCGACGGACCTGCTGCGCGGCCGGAAGCTGTTCGTCTGGGGCGCGGGCCCGGGCGGCCGGCGCTGGCAGCAGTGGCTGACAGAGCCGGGGACTCCCGGATACGCGGAGATCCAGGCCGGACTCGCCCGCACCCAGCTCGAACACGCGCCGCTGGAGGCCGGCGGGGAGTTCAGCTGGCTGGAGGCGTACGGGCCGCTGGCCGCCGATCCGGCCGCCGTGCACGGCGCCGACTGGGCCCGGGCCCGCTCCCACACCGGGAAACGGCTCGAGGCGGCACTGCCGCGCACCACCGTGGACGCCGCGTACACGGCGTGGCTGTCCTGTGCCGACACCGAACCGGAGGGGGAGTGGCTGGCCACCGGCTCCGGCTGGGGAGCCCTCGAGGTGGAACGCGGCGGATTCACCCTTCCGGGTACGCCGTTCCCGGCCGCGACCCTCGGCGCCGCCCAGCAGCCGTGGCTCCACCTGCTGCGCACCGGCACCCTGCCGGGCAGCGCCGGGGACCAACCGCCCGGTCCCACCCTGGTGGCCGGTGAATGGCGGGAGCTGCTGGAGTCCGCGCATCCGGCGCAGGGGTCTTCGGGCAGCGAGTTGGACTACCACCTGGGCGTCGCGCAGTGGCACGCCGGTGACCGTTCGCAGGCCGTCCGCAGCTGGGAGCGGTCGCTGGGCCACCCCGGCGGGCGGGGCCCCACCTGGCCGGCACTGCGCTGTCTGGCCGTCGCCGACGGGCAGGACGGCCACCCGGCACGAGCCGCCGAACGGTATCTGGCGGCCGTACGGGACGCCCGCGCCCGCCTCGACGCGGCCACCCCGGCAGGCCGCGCCGCGCTCGGTGCGCTCGCCCGGGAGGCGGCCGAGGCCCTGCTGGACGCCGGCCGCCCCGACGACGCCGCCGAGGTGCTGGACGGGCTTCCCGACGCGGAGGCGCAGCGCGGCCGTTGCCGGCTCCTGCGGGCCCGGGTGCTGCTGGCCCGGGGCGAGACCGCCGCGGCCCGCGCGGTCTTCGACGGCGACTTCGAGGTGGAGGACCTGCGCGAGGGCGAGGAGGTGCTCAACGCCACCTGGGAGGCGCTCACCGACGACCCCCTCCCGGCCCGCTACGACTTCCGGATGCGTCCGTAGCGCTGCCGGCCGGTGATTCGCGGCGCGGAGAGCAACCACGGCCGACGGAACCAGCGTGAACCGGCGCCGGACGCCGTGCCGGGGCGAAGAGATGTTCCGGCGTCCGTGCCGGGTGGGCTGTGGAGGCGTTCCGGCGTCCCGCGCCGAGGCGGGACGCCGGGGGGTCACTGGGCCGGTTTGCGGTCCACGTACTCGAAGACGCTGCCGTCCGGGTGGCGGGCCACCAGGTTGCGGCCGATGGGGGTGGACTTCGGGCCCGCGATGATCTGCGCGCCGACGGTGTGCAGATCGGCGAGCGCGTCGTCCACGTCCTGCACCGCCAGCGTCGCCTTGATCTTGCTGAGCACCTCCAGATGCGCCTCCGGGCCGCTCATCAGGAAGAACGGGCCGACGGCGGCGACTTCCACCGGACCGTTCTGGAAGCGCACCGCCTCCGCGTTCGCCAGCCGCTCGTACACCGGTACGGCGGCGTCCAGATTGTCGACGCAAACACGCAACGAGGTCCCCAGAATGTCCATGGGCCCACCCTAGGGTGCGTGGGCCCGCGGTACCGAACCGGCCGCAGGGGCAGCGCAGTTGCAGGCGGGCATCAGGCGCGGCAGAGGATCTCGCCGTGCACGACGGTGAACCAGCCGTCCTCCTCCTCGCCCCACGTCCGCCATGCCTCCGAGATGCGGCGCAGATCCTCGGGCGTGGCCAGCCCGCCGGCGACCGCGCGCTCGGCGTAGCGCGACTCGACGGTGCGCTCGGCCCACAGTCCGCTCCACCACGCGCGCTCCTGTGGAGACGTGAAGGTCCATGTGCTCGTGGAGATGCGGACGTCGGTGAAACCCGCCTCGCGCGCCCAGGCGTGCAGCCGGCGCCCGGCGTCCGGTTCGCCGCCGTTGGCGCGGGTGACCTGGCGGTAGAGGTCCAGCCACTCCGTCATGCCGGGGATGTGCGGGTACCAGAACATGCCGCCGTAGTCGGCGTCCCGGGCGGCGACCAGTCCGCCGGGTGCGCACACCCGGCGCATCTCGCGGAGCGCGCCGACCGGGTCGCCCACGTGTTGCAGCGTCTGGTGGGTGTGCACCACGTCGAAGGTGCCGTCGGGGAAGTCGAGGCCGTGGACGTCGCCGGTGGTGAACGTCAGGTTGTCCAGGCCGCGTTCGGCCGCTGTCGCGCGGGCCTGCTCCAGTACGCCGGGTGCCGCGTCCAGTCCGGTGACCGAGCCCTCCGGTACGAGGGCGGCCAGGTCGGCGGTGATGGTGCCGGGGCCGCAGCCGACGTCCAGCACCCGGTGGCCGGCGCGCAGTTCGCCGAGCAGGTAGGCGGCGGAGTTGGCGGCCGTGCGCCAGCGATGGGAGCGCAGAACGGACTCGTGGTGGCCGTGGGTGTAAACGGCGGTCTCTTGTGCCATGCACGCACCATAACCAGGCGTCTTGTTATGTGAGCAAGAATGTTCCGCGATGTGGACGAGTGATGGGGTGGGGCGTCGCCGGAGGGCCGGGGGAGAGGGCGTCGGCAGCATGCAACTGGCCGCCCGGGAGGCCCGTTTCCGGATCCGTACGTTTGTGCCCCGAGGGCTACGGGCACCCGCACCGCCGTGCTTCGGAAAGCAGGCACCTTCCGCGGGAGTGGCCTGTGCCGTTCTCGGCCGTCGCCCCGCCGGTGCCTTCGCTCCCGCGGTGACCGTCCGACGACGTGACCGTTACGGGAGCACAGCCGATGACCGTTCGTACGAAACGCTCGAAGCACCCCCACGACGACGCCCCCGACACGAGCGCCGAGTTCCGACGCATCGCCGAACTGCCCGACGGGCCGCAGAAGGACGAACTGCGCCGGAGCGTCGTCCGCGCCTGAATGCCGATGGCCGGGCGGCTGGCACGGCACTTCCGCAACCGGGGTGAGGCGCTGGAGGACCTGGAACAGGTCGCGGCGCTCGGCCTGGTCAAAGCCGTCGCCCGCTACGACATATCCCGCGGCTGCGCCTTCGAGAGCTTCGCCGTACCGACCATCGTCGGCGAGATCAAACGGCACTTCAGGGACCACATGTGGGGCCTGCACGTCCCCCGCCGCGTCCAGGAACTCCGCAACCGGGTGCGCATCGGCCAGCGCGAACTGAGCCACACCCTGGACGGCCGCAGCCCCTCCGTGCAGCGCATCGCCGAACACACCGGGCTCAGCGAAGAAGACGTGCTCCTGGGCATGGAGGCCCTGGAGAGCTACAGCACCCTGTCGCTGGACGCGCAACTGCCCGGCGCGGACGACGGCTACTCCCTCGCGGACACGCTCGGCGACGCCGAACCCGGTTACGACCGGATCGTCTACCGCGAAGCGGTCAAACCCCGGCTGGAACGGCTCCCCGAACGTGAACGGCGCATCCTGTACATGCGTTTCTTCTGCGATATGACGCAGAGCCGGATCGCCGAGCAGCTCGGCATCTCCCAGATGCACGTCTCCCGCCTCATCAGCCGTACGTGCAGCCGCATCCATCGCGAGGTCGAGGCCGACCGGGGCCTCGGCCTCCCGGCAGACCCTGCGGCGGCGGAGTCCCGGGACGGTGCCCCCGCGGGCGGTGTCCCCCGCAACCGGGCGTCCGCCGTGCGCCGGGACCGCTCCGAGGCGGCGGCCCGGCGAGAGCGCGCCGCGGTCCGGAGGGCGGCCGGCTGCCGTACCGCGCCCGGGCAGGAGGCCGTGCGCGGGCGGAACCCCCGGCGCGAGACCGCGCGTGGCGGCGCCCGCAGGCGGCGCGCGTACGCCCCCGCTCCGGCGGCCTGAGCCGCCGACGGCCCGGCTGGGGAGAAGGCCGCCGGGCGTGCGAGGTGGCGGCGCCCCGGGACGGCACCCACCGGGGCGCCGTCCGTCCCCTGGCCGGCACGTCCTGGTCGGGTACGTCCCGGGCGGGGCACCCCCTGGTCGGCACCTCCCGGGTCGGCACTCTCTGGTCGGCACCTCCCTGTCCGGCGCTTCCCGGTTCGGGTGCCTCTGGCCGGCGCCTCCCGGGATGGCCCCCGCGAACGGTGCCCCACCCGGCCCGGGGGTTCCGCGCGGCGCGGCAACCCGGCCGGGGCGGGCGCCCTCCGGGGCGGGCCGCCCCGCCAGCGGAGATGCCGCCCCGCGAGCGGAGATGCCGCCCCGCGAGCGGAGACGCCGCCCCGCGAGCGGAGGCGGACAGGACACCGGCCGGCGTCGCGGCCGGGTGTCCGCCATCCGTGTCGCCGATGCCGGTGTCGGCGCCGTCTGGGAAGGTGTACACAAGGCAGGTTGTCCGATCTACAGGTGGGCGGGACATATGCGCAGCACGGAGCCCGGGCACGGCGGGCCCGCCGGTGCGCGCCCGGCCTCCTCGCCGCCCGGGCTGCGGGAGGCCGCCTCCGGCTACTGGCACCGGCGTGGACTGCCGACGGAACCCGCCCAGGTGGCCGTCGCGCCGGACGCCTCCTTGCTGCTGCTCGCCGTGCTCGCGGCGGCCGGCGACGGCGAGGGCCGGCCCGGCGGCGGCAGCGTGCTGCTGCCGCACCCCTGCCCGTCCTGGTACGCGCCGCAGGCCCGGCTGCTGGGCCGTACGGTGCACACGGTGCCGGTGCCGGCCGAGTGCGGCGGGCTGCCCGACCCGTTCGCCCTGCTGGAGACGGTGCGCCGGGTCCGCTCCGCGGGTGACGAACCGCGAGTGCTGGTGCTCTCCGTCGCCGACGAGGTCACCGGAACGGCCGCCCCGCCCGAACTGCTGCACGAGGTGTGCGAGGCAGCCGTCGCCGAAGGGCTGCTGCTGGTCAGCGACGAGACCTGGCGCGACACCACGCACGACGCACACCGGACGGTGCTGGTCAGTCCCGCCGAGATGCTCGCCCCGACGGGCCAGGACGCACAGGTGGTGGTCCTCGCCGACCTCGGCAGGCCCGCGTCGCCGTCCGGCGAGGCCGGCGTGGGCATCGCCCGTTTCCCCTCCGCCGGACGCGGCCGGCGGCTGGGCGAGCGGGTGCACGAGCTGCTGACCGCGCTGCGTCCCGCACTGTCCGGCACGGCCGCCGCGGCGGCAGCCGGGGCACTGACCGAATCCGCGGGCCTGCGTGACCGCCGGTCCGCGCAGGCCCACGCCACCGGCCGGCTGGCCCGCGCGCTGCACTGCGCCGTCACCGAGGCCGGTGCGCTGTGCCGGCCCCCGAGCCTGGGCCGGTACGTGTACGCCGACCTCGACCGCTTCCGTCCCCGGCTGGCCGCCCGCGGCATCACCGACGCGCCCCGTCTGGAGGCGGCGCTGGTCGGTGCCCTGGGTCCGTACGCCGAGGGCGGGCACCGCTTCGGCGACCACCCGCGCGAGCTGCGGGTCCGATTGACCACCGACCTGCTCACCACCACCCCGGCGGCCACCGCCCCGCACGCCGGAGCGGCACCGGGCGGCAGCCGCGCCGGGCCCGTACCCGGCGGCAGCCGAGCCGGACCCGTGGCCGGCCGCGACGGCCCCGCGGACCTCACGACCGGTGGCCGCCCACCGTCCGGCGGCTCCGGCGGCGGCCCCGCACCCGGTGCCGGTGCCGGTCCTGCGTTCGGTGCTGGTCCTGCGTCCGGTGCCGGCCCCGCGGCCCGGCGTGGCCGGACCGCGGCAGCCGCCGAGTCGCTGGCCGGGGAATTGCCGGATGCCGCCGAGTCGTTGGCACAGGTGCAGTCGGTGCTGGCCGACCTCACGGATGGGAGCCCTCAGTAGATGACCGAACGGACCGGGCAGCGTTCCGAGCGCTCTTCCGCCGCCTCGCCCCTGCCGGAAGGGGAAGCCCCGCGCACCGGGGCAGCCGCCCCCGCCGGTGGGTCCGCGGTGGGCGGTACACCGGTGGACAGACCCGCCTCCGCCTGCGGTGCGGGCCGCACCGGCCCCACCGACGTGATCGTCCAGCCCCCACCGCCCGCGCTCTCCCCGCCCCGCCCCGTCGGTGCCCGGCGGATCTGGCCCCGCTCCTTCGCCGACCGGCTCACCTCGCCGCTGCCGGGGGTACGGGCCATGGCGCGGCTGGCCCGTGAGGGCGCCATGCGGCCGGTCTCCTCGGCGCTGGCCGAGGAGATCCCCAAGCTGCCCTTCGCGCCGGGGCCGCTGCCCGACGTCGGCCCGCGGACCGTAGCCGTCACCTGGGCCGGGCACGCCAGTTGGGTGGTGCGCATCGGCGGGCTGACGGTGCTGACCGACCCGGTGTGGTCCCGGAAGATCCTGGGCACCCCCGCCCGCGTGACCCCGGTCGGTGTCGCCTGGCGTGACCTGCCGCCGGTCGACGCGGTCGTCATCTCGCACAACCACTACGACCACCTCGATCTGCCCACCCTGCGCCGGCTGCCCCGCGACACCCCGCTGTTCGTGCCGGCCGGGCTCGGCGACTGGTGCCGCAGGCGCGGCTTCACCACCGTCACCGAGCTCGACTGGTGGGAGGGCGCCGAGCTGCCCGCACCCGACGGGGCCCGGGTGCGCTTCGACTTCGTGCCCGCCCACCACTGGTCCAAGCGCACCCTCACCGACACCTGCCACTCCCTGTGGGGCGGCTGGGTGCTGACCGACCGGCACGGGCACCGGGTGTACTTCGCCGGAGACACCGGTTACGGGCACTGGTTCGGCGAGATCGGCCGCCGTTACCCGGGGATCGACCTGGCGCTGATGCCGATCGGCGCCTACGACCCGCGCTGGATGCTGCGTCCCGTGCACACGGACCCGGAGGAGGCGGTGCTCGCCTGCCAGGACCTGGGGGCGCGCAGGATGGCGCCCATGCACTGGGCGACCTTCCTGCTGTCGGGTGAACCGCCGCTGGAGCCGCTCATCCGGGTGCGGGCGGCCTGGCGCAAGGCCGAGCTGCCGGCCGAGGATCTGTGGGACCTGCCGGTGGGCGCCTCCCGCGTCCTGGAGCAGGACGGTTCCTGACCGCCGCCCGCCCCGCGCGGGTGCGGCCACCGCGTCCCACGTCAGGTACGCGGTGACCGCACCCGGCGCCACAGCGCGGGCAGCGCGCTGAGCAGCAGCGTGAGCCCGACCGCGGCGGCCACGCCTTCCCACGGGCGGGGGAAGAGGGAGCCGCCGGCCACCCCGATCAACTGGTAGACGGCGGCCCAGGCCAGGCACGCCAGGACGTCGCCGCGGGCGAACTCGCGCATCCGCATCCGTGCCAGCAGGCAGGCCAGCATCACCGGGATGCGGCCCGCGGGCACCAGCCGGGAGACGACCAGCACGGCCACTCCGTGCTCGCGCAGTTTCCGGTCGGCCTGGGCCAGCCGTTCGGGCGCGGCCCTCTCCCGCAGTGTGGACAGCCAGCGGGAGCCGTTCTTGGAGCCGACGCCGCGTTTGCCGAGCCAGTACAGGCCGAGGTCGCCGAGGAACGCGGCGAAGGAGGCGATGCCGAAGACGGTCAGCAGCGCGAACACCGGCAGGCTCTGGTGCAGGGCCACCACGGCGGCGCCGCTGACCAGCGCCCCGGTCGGGACCACCGGTACCAGCGAGCCGAGCACCACCAGCAGGAACAGCGAGGGGTAGCCCAGTGCCTGCTGGGTGGCCTCCGGTGGCCGCACCACGGCGTCGGAGACGGCTTCGGCGACCGCGCCCAGGCTCGTGCCGAGCCCGTCCGCGAGGGCAGTGTTCACCTACTCCGCCTCCAGCCGTACGCTCTGGCCGTGCTCCAGCAGATGCACCGTGACCTGGGGAGCCGGCCGTGCGGCCAGCCGTTTGAACTCCATGCCGGGGGAGTGGAACTCGTGCGGCCGGACGGCGTCCATGCCGACCGGCCAGTACGTCCCGAAGTGCACCGGCACCGCGTTGCGCGGCCTCAGCCGGGCCAGCGCCTGGGCGGCCCGTCCCGCGTCCAGGTGGCCCTCGCCCAGGAACGGCCCCCAGCCGCCCACCGGCAGCAGCGCCGTGTCCACCTCGCCGACCGCCTCGGCCATGCCGTCGAACAGGCCGGTGTCCCCGGCGAAATAGGTGCGCTGCTCGCCCTCGACGACGAAGCCCAGCGCCGGTGCGAGGTGCGGCCCCACCGGCAGCCGCCGCCCGTCGTGCGCGGCGGGCACGACCCGAACGGTGACCGGTCCGGCGGTCACCGTCTCTCCCGGCACCACCTCGGTCAGCTCCAGCAGCGGGGCCAGCCGGCGCAGCCCGGGCACGGCGCGTACCGCGCCGCGGGGCACCACGACGCGGGCGCCCGGCTCCAGGAGGGCGAGCGAGCGCACATGCAGGTGGTCGGCGTGCAGATGGGAGACCAGCACCAGGTCCGGCCGTACGGCCCGCGGTGACGGCAGGGCGCCGCGCCTGCGGCGCAGATGGGCCAGGCGGCGCACCAGCAGCGGGTCGGTGAGCACGGTGACGCCCGAGTCCCGCACGGTGGTCGTGGCATGTCCCCACCAGGTGACGTCGACCGGCACGTGCGTTCCTCCTCGGTGCCTCGGGCGGGTGCGCGCGGCACCCCTTCGCTGCTGCGGGCACCCTCGGGCCGGGTGTCCGGTCACCTACGAGCCTAAGCGCGGCCCGGCAGCGGCCCGCCGCCGGGCCGGGGCCCGCCCCAGGATGCCCCCGTCCGCCGTGCCGTGCGCGGACACCTCTGTGCAAAAGTGGAGGTTGCTCCATCAACGGCCATCCCTGGCGGACGTGCTCCCGACGGGCGGAGGTGACCTCAACAACGTGCGCGAGTCCCGGATACCGTGGCGCAGGCTCGGCGGCGCCGCGCTGCGCGTGGGTGCCGTCTGGCTGGCGAGCACTTCGACCATGCTCGTCCTGGCGGGGGTGCTGCCGGACTTCCGGCTCCAGTCCGCCAGTGGCGACAGCGCCACGGTGATCGGCATCACGGCCGCGGCCGGCGCCGGTGCCTTCGGTCTGCTCAGCGCCCTGGTGTGGCCGCTGCTGGTACGGGCCTTCCTGCTGGTGCCCGCGCTCGTCCTGGGACTGCTGGTCTTCTTCCTCAACGGCTCGCTGCTGTGGCTGGCGCTGCTCCTGGTGCCGTACGGCGGCGGCAGCACCGACCCCACCATGGCCGTGGTGGTGGCGGCGGCCATGTCCGCGGCGTCCTCGGCCACCAACGCGCTGCTGGCCGTCCGTGACGACCGCGCCTACCGGCACCGCCTCTCCCGGATAGCGGGCCGCAGACGGCGCAGGGAGGGCCGCACCGCGCCGCCCACCACCCCCGGCACCGTCTTCCTCCAGCTCGACGGGCTCGGGTACGAGGTGCTGAGGGAGGCGATCCGGCCCCCCGAGGGCGGCGGCGAACCGCTGATGCCCGCGGTCGCCCGGCTGTGCGGCACCACTCACCGGCTCACCCGCTGGCGCACCGACTGGTCCAGCCAGACCGGTGCCAGCCAGCTGGGCATCCTGCACGGCAGCAACGAGGACGTCCCGGCGTTCCGCTGGTACGAGAAGGAGACCGGCGAGGTCGTCGTCAGCAACCGCCCCACCAGCGCCGCCGAACTCCAGCGCCGCGCGGTGCGGCGCACCGGCGACAAGGGGCTCCTCGCGCAGGACGGCGCCAGCCGCGGCAACCTGTTCACCGGCGGTGCCCGGCAGGTGGCGCTGGTGCTGTCCGTATCGGCCCGCCGGGGCAAGGACACCCGCTCCCGCGCCGGGTACTTCGCCTATTTCGCCGACCCGGCCAACGCCACCCGCACCGCGGTGTCCTTCGTCGCCGAGGTCTTCCGCGAGATCGCCCAGTACGCCCGCGTCCTGCTGCGCCGCGAGCGGCCCCGGGTGGGCCGCGGCGGGCTCTACCCCTTCATCCGGGCCTTCGCCACCGTCGTGGAACGCGATGTGGTGGTGGCCGCCGTACTCGGCGACATGCTCAGCTCCCGCACCGCCGTCTACGCGGACCTCGTCGGCTACGACGAGGTGGCCCACCACTCCGGGCCGCGGGGCCGGGACACCCGGCAGGTGCTGCGCCGTCTCGACCGGTCCGTGGGGCTGATCGCCAAGGTCGCCGAGCACGCTCCCCGCCCCTACCGGCTGGTCCTGCTGTCCGATCACGGGCAGAGCCACGGGGAGACGTTCGAGGGCGCCTACGGGCTGACCCTCGAGGAGCTGGTCCGGGCCGGCAGCGGCCTCCAGGTGCCCCGCCGGGCCGGGCGCACCCCGAGCGGTTCGGAGGCCAGGGCGGCGGCCCGCGCCGCACTGCGCAGGCCCGAGGAGTGCGGCCAGGAGGCGCCCCGTGAACCCGCCCGGGACCGGGGGCCGGTGGTGCTGGCCTCCGGAAACCTCGGTCTGATCTCGTTCCCGGAGGTGCCGGGGCGGCTCACCCGCGAACAGATCGACGCGCTGCGGCCCGCGCTGCTGCCGACGCTCGCCGAGCACCAGGGCATCGGTTTCGTCCTCGTCGAGAGCGCCCGGCACGGGCCCGTCGTGCTCGGCGCCGGGGGGAGCGAGCACCGGCTGGCCACGGGGGAGGTCGTCGGGCCGCGCGATCCCCTGGCACCGTTCGGTCCGGGCGCCGCGGCGGCGGTCCTGCGGACCGCGCGGTTCCCGCACGCCGCCGACATCATGGTCAACTCGGCGGTCGATCCGGGCACCGGGGCCGTGCACGCCTTCGAGGAGCAGATCGGGTCGCACGGCGGGCTCGGCGGTGAGCAGAGCCACGCCTTCCTGCTGTCGCCGCTGGCCTTCTCCCCTCCCGTGGAGCCGGGGGAGGAACTGGTGGGGGCGGAGGCGGTGCACCGGGTCCTGCGGCGCTGGCTCGCCGAGTCGGCCGCGCCCGCCCCCGTGCCGGCTCCCGCGTCCGGTGCGCGGCGCGAGCCCTTGACCCCGCGGACCTGACCGGCGGCGGGGTCCGGGCCGGCCGGGCCTCAGTCCGCCGGCCGGGCGCCTGCCGCGCCTGCCTCGCGGATGGGGGCGCCCACGTCCTTGAGGTGACGCAGTGCCTCGCGCCAGGAGGCGATGAGCCCCGTCTCGTGGTAGGGGATGCCGAGTTCGGCGCAGTAGTCCCGCACGAGGGGCCGCGCCTTGCGCAGGTGGGGTGTGGGCATGCTGGGGAAGAGGTGGTGCTCGATCTGGTAGTTGAGCCCGCCCAGGGCGATGTCGGTGAGCAGTCCGCCGCGCACGTTGCGGGAGGTGAGCACCTGCCGCCGCAGGAAGTCGGGCCGCTCGTCGCCCTTGAGGGTGGGCATGCCCTTGTGGTTGGGCGCGAAGATGCTGCCGAGGTAGACGCCGAACACCGCGTGGTGGACGAGGAGCACCACCAGGGCCATGCCGACGGGCAGCGCGGTGAACAGGGCGCCGAGGTAGCCGGCGGTGTGCAGCAGGAGCAGTCCGGCTTCCAGCCCGCGGCGTTTCATGTGCGGCTGGCGCAGGGCGCGGACGCTGGAGACGTGGAGGTTGAAGCCTTCGAGGGTCAGCAGGGGGAAGAAGAGCGCCGCCTGGTGCCGTCCGATGAACCGGGGCAGTCCGCGTGCCTCGGCGGCCTGTTCGCGGGACCAGACGAGGATGTCGGGGGCCACGTCGGGGTCGAGGTCCTCGTGGTTGGGGTTGGCGTGGTGGCGGGTGTGCTTGTTCATCCACCAGCCGTACGACATGCCGATGCACAGGTTGCCGACGGCGCGGCCGAACACCTCACTGGCGCGGCGGCCCCGGAAGACCTGCCGGTGGGCCATATCGTGCGCGACGAGCGCCAACTGGCCGTAGACGACGCCCAGATACGCGGCGACCGCCAGCTGCCACCAGGAGGTGCCGACGGTGAACAGGGCCACCCAGCCCGCCGCGAAGGCGAGAGCCACGAGGCTGAGGCGTACGGCGTAGTAGAGGGGGCGGCGGGTCATCAGTCCGGCTTCGGTTATCCGGGCGGAGAGCCGGGAGAAGTCGCTGCCCTGCCGGCGGCTCGCGGTCTTCGCGGCGGGGGCCGTGCCCGCACGGGGGCGGGCCTGCTCGATCGCTGTCGTCATGCCGCCCAGCCTTCCGGCCGGGGCGGGGGCGCGGACAGCCGCGCAGCACGTCTGTCGGTCCGGGGGCCAGGCCACCCGTAAGGGTGTAGCTAGCTACACCGGGGCGGCCGGTGACCCGGTCAGTAGTCCTGGTCGGAGACGGTCGTGCCCTGGACGCCGCCGCGGATCCGCGTCAGGTGGAGCTGGCGGCTGAGCCTGATCACGGGCCGGATCATCAGCTCGATGCTGCCCAGGATGAAGAACCAGGTGCCCGTGCGGGTCCAGTCGGGGGAGAGGAACATGACGCTGCCGACGAGGAACCAGGCGGCGATGAGCGCGTCGTTGACGACGCTGGCGGCTTCGTAGCGCCGCCGTACGACGAGTTCCTCGTGGCCGATGTGCAGGGTGAGGCTGCGGCCGGTGGGGTGGTGGGGCGCGGGCTTCTTCGGCACGGGGCCGACGCTAGTGGAGCGGCGGGGCGCGATGCGGGAGGACGGGCCGGGGCGGCCTGGACGCATGCCCTGGAATGTTCATCGGCTCTCCATAAAGTTGCACAACAGATTCACATTTGCCTACTCTGCTGGCATGCGGTTGGCGAAGTCGACGGACCTGGCCCTGCGGGTCGTGATGCGCCTGGCGGTCGCCGGGGACGAGCTGTGCGTCGCGCGTCAGGTCGCCGAGGACGTCGCGGTGCCCTACAGCCACCTGGCGAAGGTGGTCAACCGGCTCCAGCACCTGGGCGTGGTCGAGACCCGGCGCGGCCGGGGCGGTGGGCTCACGCTCACCGGGGCCGGGCGTACCGCTTCCGTCGGCTGGCTGGTGCGCGAGTTCGAGGGCGCCGGGGATGTGGTGGAGTGCGAGGGGGAGAACCCCTGTCCGCTGCACCGTGCCTGCCGGCTGCGCTCGGCGCTGCGCGCCGCGCAGGAGGCGTTCTTCGCCTCCCTCGATCCGCTCACGGTCGGCGATCTGGTCGGCCCGCCCACCGGTCCGGTGCTGCTGGGCATGGTGGGGCGGGGGCCGGGTCCGGCCGGCTGAGCGGGCGGCCGTTCCGTCCGGTACCGGACCGCGGACCGCTTCGGTGGGGGAAGGTGCCTCGGTGCGCCGTTAAATAAGAATCTCACATGCAAGTTTTGGAGGGTGCTGTGCTGTCGCAGAAATCAGCAGAGACCGTTCGCGCCACCCTGCCCGCGGTCGCCGAGGCGATCGACACGGTCACCGATCTGTTCTACCGCCGGCTGTTCGCGGCGCACCCGGAACTGGAACGGCACCTGTTCAACCGCGGTAACCAGGCCTCCGGCACCCAGCGCCGGGCCCTGGCCGGCTCCATCGCCGCCTTCGCGACCGCCCTGGTGACCCCGGGCGCGCAGTCGCCCGACGGCATGCTGAGCCGCATCGCGCACAAGCACGCCTCCCTGGGCATCGCCCCCGACCAGTACGAGATCGTGCACACCCACCTGTTCGCCGCGCTGGGCGAGGTGCTCGGCGACGCGGCGACCGAAGACGTGGTCGCCGCCTGGGACGAGGTCTACTGGCTGATGGCGCAGGCCCTCACGGCGGCCGAGGGGGAGCTGTACGCCGAACGCGGGCTGGCCCCGGGCACCCCCGAGGAGACCTGGCGCACCTGGGAGGTGACCGAACGCGTCGAGGAGACGGCGGACGTGGCCACCTTCCGCATACGGCCCGCCGACGGCCGCCCGGCCCCCGGCTTCCGTGCCGGCCAGTACGTCTCCGTCCGGGTCGAACTCGCCGACGGCGCCCGCCAGATCCGCCAGTACAGCCTCAGCGGCGCACCCGGCGACCCCGAGCACGCGATCACCGTCAAGCGTGAGCAGCGCCCCGACGCGCCGGCCGGTGAGGTCTCCCACCACCTGCACAGCCATGTGCGCCCCGGGTCCCGGCTGGCCGTCTCGGCGCCGTTCGGGGACCTCGTCCTGCACGACGACGCGCCGGACACCCCCGTGCTGCTCGCCTCCGCGGGCATCGGCTGCACCCCCGTGCAGGCGATGCTGCACCATCTGGTCGACCGAGGCCACCAGGGGCCAGTTCTCTCCCTCCACACGGACCGCTCACCGGGCACCCACGCCCTGCGCGCCGGACGGGAGCTGCTGCTCACCAAGCTGGCCGACGGCCGCGCCCACACCTGGTACACCGAACGGGACGGGCACATGAACCTGGCGGACGTGGACCTGCCCGAGGGGCTGCGCGCCTATCTGTGCGGACCGGTGCCCTTCATGCGGACCCTGCGCGACCAGCTGCTGGAGCGGGGCGTGGCGGCCGAGCGCATCCACTACGAGGTCTTCGGCCCCGACCTGTGGCTGGCGCACTGAGGGCCGCCCCTCGCCGGGCGAGGCCGGCACACTGAGGGCCGCCCCTCGCCGGCCGGGCGCCGCGCACCTCCGTACGGGAGCTCCCTGCGCCTCACCACTGGGCGAGGACCTTCGCGGTGGCCGGGTCCGCGGGCAGGAACGTCTCGACCGCGAGTTCGGAGACGGTCACGTCCAGCGGCGTGTTGAACGTCGCGATGGTGGAGAGGAACGACAGCGTCCGCCCCTGGTGCTCGACCACCAGGGGCAGCGCGAAGCGGGAGTCCCCCTCGCCCGGCTCCTCCCCGGCGGTGGCCCCGTCCCGGGCGGCGGCCCCGTCCTCGGGGGAGGGATAGGCGGCCACTTCGTCGTGCAGCGCCCGCAGGGCGGGGGAGCGGTGCAGCGCGAGCTGACGGCCCATCTGGTGCAGCAGATGGGCACGCCACTCGGGCAGGTTGCGGATGCGGGGGGCCAGCCCCTGCGGGTGGAGGGCGATGCGCATGGCGTTCAGCGGCGGCTCCAGCAGCCGCGGGGACACCCCTTCCAGCAGGCCGGCGATGCCCCGGTTGGCGGCCACCACCGTGTAGAGGCCGTCCACGACGAGGGCCGGATACGGTTCGTAGGCGGTGACCATCCGCTCCAGCGCCGCGCGGATCTGGCCGAGTGCCGGATCGTCCAGCGGGGTCGTGGGGTAGGCGGGTGCGAAGCCCGCCGACAGCAGCAGGGTGTTGCGTTCCCGTACCGGGACGTCCAGGGTCTCGGCGAGCTTGAGCACCATCTCGCGGCTGGGCGCGGTGCGGCCCGTCTCGATGAAGCTGATGTGGCGGGCGGAGGAGCCGGCACGCAGCGCGAGTTCGAGCTGGCTGAGTCCCGCGCGCTCCCGCCGGTCCCGCAACAGTGCCCCTATCGCGGGCCGTTCCGTCGAAGCGGTCATGGGACCAGACGGTAACCGACCCGGCATGGCACGCTGGCCCCGAGCACCGGACGAGGACGGAAGGAAGGCGACATGGCGCCGCAGCCGCTGACCCCCGAGGAGACCGAGCAGGCCCTGGCGGCGCTGCCGCACTGGACGACGGACGGCGACAGCGTCTCCCGCACCTACTCCCTGGCCGGCCATCTCCCGGCCGCCGCGATGGCCATGCACATCGCCGCCATCCAGGAGGAGCTGAACCACCACTCCGACATGACGATCGGCTACAACAAGCTCACCGTCACGGTGAACACCCACAGCGTCGGCGGGCGCATCACGGAGCTGGACGTGGCGCTGGCCCGGCGGATCGAGCAGATCGCGGCGGGCCACGGCGCCGAGTGACGGGCCGGAAGGCCGGCCGGTGTGCGTCTCCCGGGCGACGGGAGCACCGAGCCCCCTCGCGTGCACGGCCGCGAGGGGGCTTCGCCGTGCGGTCGGCCGGTCGGGCGGGGCCGTCCGGTCAGCCGGCCGAATTCATGGTGTCCGGGTCGAAGCCCAGCCGGGTGTCGGTGTTCAGCTCGGCGATCCGTGCCATGTCCTCACCGGTCAGCTCGAAGTCGAAGACATCGATGTTCTCCCGGATGCGGGAGGGCGTGACCGACTTGGGGATCACCACGTTGCCCAGCTGGAGGTGCCAGCGCAGCACCACCTGGGCGACGGTCTTGCCGTGCCCGGCGGCCAGCTCGCCCAGCGTCGGGTCGTCCAGCAGGTCACCGCCCTGGCCGAGCGGCGACCACGCCTCGGTGACGATGCCGTGGTCCGCGTGGTAGGCGCGCGGCACCGACTGCTGGAGGCGGGGGTGCAGCTCGATCTGGTTGACGGCCGGGACGGTGCCGCCCAGTTCGTTCAGCCGGTTGAGGTGGGCCGGCTGGAAGTTGGAGACGCCGATGGCGCGGGCCCGGCCCTCGGAGTAGATCTCCTCGAAGGCGCGCCAGGTGTCGACGTACTTGTCCACCTGGGGCATCGGCCAGTGGATCAGATACAGGTCCACGGTGTCGAGGCCGAGCCTGGCCAGCGAGGCGTCGAAGGCACGCAGCGTGCTGTCGTACCCCTGGTCGGCGTTCCACAGCTTGGTGGTGACGAAGACCTCGTCGCGGGGCAGCCCCGACTCGGCCAGGGCCCGGCCCACGCCCTCCTCGTTCTCGTACGCCGCCGCCGTGTCGATGCTGCGGTAGCCGGCCTCCAGCGCCGCCGTCACCGCCGTGGCCGCCTCCTGGGGCGGCACCTGCCAGACGCCGAATCCGAGCTGTGGCATCTCGACGCCGTTGTTCAGCGTGATGGTGGGAACGTTGCTCACGCGATGAGTCCTCACGTTCGTCTCGGGTGGTCTGTGCTGTCCCCCCATGGTGAACGATCAGTGCCGGACAGGTGTTCCTCGCCCCCCGCCGCGCCCGGCCGCACAACCGGCACGAAACCGCCGGTCAGCTGTGGTAGAGGGCTTCGATCTCGGTGGCGTACGCCGTCTCGATGGCCGCCCGCCGCAGCTTCAGCGACGGGGTGAGGAGCCCGTCCGCCTCGGTGAAGGGCCGCACCAGGACCCGGAAGGTGCGGATGGACTCCGCCTGTGAGACCTGGGTGTTGGCCGCGACGACCGCCCGGCGCATCTCCCGTTCCAGGTCCGCGTCCCGCAGCAGCTGGGCGGCGTCCAGCTCCGGCTTGTTCCGCATCGTCAGCCAGTGCTGCACCGCTTCCTGGTCGAGGGTGAGCAGCGCCGCCACGTACGGCCGGTCGTTGCCCACCACGAGGCACTGGCCGACCAGCGGATGCTCCCGCACCCGGTCCTCCAGCGGGCCGGGCGAGACGCTCTTGCCGCCGGAGGTCACCAGGATCTCCTTCTTGCGGCCGGTGATCGTGAGATATCCCTCCTCGTCCAGCGCCCCCAGGTCTCCGGTGGCCAGCCAGCCGTCGCGCAGGGCCGCCCGGGTGGCGCGCGCGTCGTTGAGGTAGCCGCCGAAGATCTGGCCGCCGCGCAGCAGGACCTCCCCGTCCTCGGCTATCCGCACGGTGGTGCCGGGCACGGGCCGGCCCACGGTGCCGAAGCGGGGGCGCTCGGGCGGGTTGGCGACGGCCGCCGCGGTGCTCTCCGTCAGCCCGTACCCCTCGAAGATCCGCATGCCGGCGCCGTCGAAGAACAGGCCCAGCCGCCGCTCCATGGCCGAGCCGCCCGACATCGCGTACCGGCACCGGCCGCCCATGGCCTCCCGCACCTTGGCGTACACCAGCTTGTCGTAGAGCTGGTGCTGCATGCGCAGCGAGGCGCCGGGGCCGGGGCCCGTGCCGAACGCCTTGCGCTCGACGGCCTCCGCGTAGCGGACCGCCACGTCCACCGCCTTGTCGAACGGACCCAGCCGCCCCTCGGACTCGGCCCGGCGCCGGGCCGACTGGAAGATCTTCTCGAAAAGGTGCGGCACCGCCTGGATGAAGGTGGGGCGGAAGGACGCCAGATCGGGCAGCAGCGCCTTGGCGTTCATCTCCGGCTGGTGCGCCAGTTTGACCCCGCCGCGCACCGCCGCGACCTCCACCATGCGGCCGAAGACGTGGGTCAGCGGCAGGAAGAGCAGCAGCGATCCCTGCTCGCCGGACCGGGCACCGAAGACCTGATCGTAGCGGGCCACGATGTTGTCCGTCTCGGCCATGAAGTTGGCGTGCGTGAGGACACAGCCCTTGGGGCGGTCGGTGGTGCCGGAGGTGTAGATGACGGTGGCGACCGTGTCCGGGGTGAGGGCCAGCCGGTGCCGGTGGACGACATCGTCGTCCAGGTGCGCGCCCGCCGCGAGGAGGTCCGTCATGGCGCCGGCGTCGAGCTGCCACAGCTTCTTCAGGCGGGGCAGCCGGTCCACGACCGAGCCGACCGTCATCGCGTGGTCCTCGTGCTCGACCACGACGGCCGTCACCTCGGCGTCGTGCAGCATCCACGACACCTGCTCCGCCGAGGACGTGGGGTAGACGGGCACGGACTGGGCACCGATCGACCACAAAGAGAAGTCCAGCAGCGTCCACTCGTAGCGCGTACGGGACATCAGCGCGACGCGGTCACCGAACCGGACGCCCTGGGCCAGCAGACCCTTCGCCACTGCGACGACCTCGTCCCGGAACCGCGCCGCGGACACGTCCTGCCACTGGCCGTGCTCGTCCTTGCGGGACAGCAGCGGTAGCGCGGGGGAGGCCTCGGCGTGCGCGAACACGGCGTCGGCCAGCCCGCCCACCTGGGGCGCGGTCGCCAGGGCGGGGACGGTGAACTCGCGCAAAGATCCTGCTCCTCGACTTGCACAGCGCCGCATGACACAGCGCGAGTGACCGTATCCGATGAGAGAGCATGATCGGGAGGGAGTCCGCCCAGGTCAGTCGGTCAATTGAGGACAGTTCGACGGCGTGTACGGGCATGCTCGCCAAGTCGTCGCCCGACGCCCAGGAATTCTGCACGGAACCTTCGCGGATCTTCGCACTCTTCGCGAACAGGTACGCGCCGCCGCTCCACCCCCCGCGGAGGGATCCGGAAACCCGTTTCCACTCGTCGGTATGTTGGAGCCATGCGTCGCCTCGCCCGCCTCCTGGACCCCTACATACTGCTGCTGGTGGCCACCGTGGTGATCGCCGTACTGCTGCCGGCCTCCGGGCAGGTCGCGGAAGGCTTCAGCTGGGCCACCAAAATCGCCGTCGGGCTCATCTTCTTCCTCTACGGCGCCCGCCTCTCCACCCGTGAGGCCGTGGACGGACTCCGCCACTGGCGACTGCACCTGGCCGTGCTCGCCTGCACCTTCGTCCTCTTCCCGCTGTTCGGGCTCGCCTCGCACGCACTGGTCCCGCACGTGCTCACCCCGCAGCTCCAGGACGGACTGCTCTTCCTCTGTCTCGTCCCCTCCACCATCCAGTCCTCCATCGCCTTCACCGCGATCGCCCGGGGCAACGTCCCGGCCGCCATCTGCGCGGGCACCTACTCCAGCCTCGTCGGCATGCTGGCCACCCCGCTGCTGGCGGCCTGGCTCATCGGCGGCCAGGCCGCGCTGTCGGCCTCCGGCCTCGTCGAACTGGTCTGCCAGCTCCTGGCCCCGTTCGTCGCCGGGCAACTGGTGCGGCGCTGGCTCATCGGCTTCCTGACCCGGCACAAACGGGTGCTCGGCTATGTGGACCGCTCCTCCGTGCTGCTCGTCGTCTACACCGCGTTCAGCCAGGGCATGACGGAGGGCATCTGGGGCCGCGTCACCCCGGTGCGGCTGCTGGCACTGCTGTGCGTCGAGGCCGTGCTGCTCGCCCTCATGCTCGGCGTCACCTGGTACGGCTCGCGCAGGCTCGGCTTCGACCGCCCGGACAGACTGGCCATCTGCTTCGCCGGGTCGAAGAAGTCCCTGGCCGCCGGACTGCCCATGGCCAGCGTGCTGTTCGGCGCCCAGGCCAGCGTCGCGGTGCTGCCTCTGATGCTCTTCCACCAGATGCAGCTGATGGTCTGCGCCTACCTCGCCCGCCGGTGGGCACCGGACGCGGCGGACGAGGACGAGGACGAGGACGCGGCATCCGGTCCCGAGCCGGACGGGCCGGCCGGGGCCCCCGCCCAGGCACCCTTGCACGCCGCGCCGGGCGCGGCACGCACCGAGGGCACCTGACGGGGACGGCTCACCGGCCGCCGGAACCGGACGGGTCCGCACCGGCGGTTTCCGGGCCGGCGCTCGGCGGGGCGTCGTCCGGGTCGTCGTCCGGGGAGGTGCCGCCCTGGGCGGTGCCGTCCGGGGCGGGGTTCTGCGGGGCGGTGTACGGGTGCACGTGGAGTTCGCCGTTCATCACGGTGTAGACGGTCCCGTGGTCATGGGCCGCGTTGGACTGGGTCGGGCCGCCGCCCTCGCGGCCCTCCCCGCCGTCGCCGTGCACCTCGACGTGGTTGTCGTGGCCGGCCACCACCGGGCCGGAGGCGTCACCGCCGATCCGGATCGTGAATCGGCCGCCGGAGGACGAGGTCATCGGGGAAGCTCCCATCTGGAAGGGGGTCGGGCGGGAAACCGGCTAGGACCGGCGGGTCAGGGCCGAACTGCCGCAGCTGTAGCACCGGACCTGCCCGGCGCCGGACGGCAGGGCGGTGACGAGCCGGGCGGTGCTGCCGCCGGGCAGGATCGTGATCGTCGTGTCGACGTAGCCCAGCCGCCGTCCGCACGAGCCGCCGCTCACGTCGTACAGCGGCTGTGTGGCGTAGTAGCCGCTGCCGCGCTGGGTGAACCGTGTCGTGAGGACTTCGCCGCACATCGACCGCCCGGTCACCGTGTAGACGCCGGGCCCCGCCTCGCGGAAGGTGTACATGCCGCCCCGGCTGTCCTGCCAGGTGCCGGCCAGCCCGGTGGCCGAGGGGGACGGGGTCGACCGGCCCCTGGCCAGGTCCGTGACCGTCGGCGTGGCCTCGCGTTCCTGCGACTCCTGGTGGTTCTTGAGGGCGACGCCGCCGATGGTGACGGCAGCGGCTACGGCCAGCACCGTCATCACCGTGGTGGCCACCGAGGCCCCGCCCGCGGCGGCGGCCCCGGCCTGGGTGCCGCCCGCGGTGCTCCCCGCCAGCCCGGCGCTCTCCCCGCCGGCCGGTGGCGGAACAGCCGTGCCGGACGCGTCCGGCACGGGCCCGCTGCCACCACCCGGCTGGTGCGCGAACCCGCCGTCGTGCGACACCGGATGGCCGGACGCACCGCTCTGCGAGCCGGACGACAGCCCGCCGTCCGGTACCGAACCGTGCGTCGCGCTCCCGGCGTCGGGAGCCGTACCCGCGTCCGGGGCCGGCGAGTGCGCCGTGGCGCCGGGGTCCGGCGCGGGGGAGTGGCCCGTGGTGCCGGGGCCGGCGGCGGTGCCGGGGTCGGTGGTCGGGGCGTGTGCGGTGATGCCGGGGTCGGTGGTCGGGGAGTGTGCGGTGGTGCCGGGATCGGTGGACAGGCCCGCGTCCGGGGAGGACGCCGTCGTGCCCGGGTCGGTCGCGGGGCCGGGGTCCGCCACACCGTCCGGGCTCGGCGTGTTCGCGCCGTCCCCCGGGCCGAGGTCGCCCGGCGCCGACGCGCCTCCGTCCGCCGGTGCCGGGGGTGCGAACTGCTGGGCCCCCGCCGCGGCGTCCGCGCCCTGCTGGTCGCCGAGCTGCCGCCACAGCACGACGGCCTCGGCGAGCAGCACCCCGGCCACCACGCGGCGGCCGGTGACCAGGGACCTGACGCCCTGTTCGTGGGTGAAGTAGGCGACGGAGCCGGCGTCGCCCGCGCGTTCGGCCGCGGCACGGCCCCGGTCGAGCATCCGCCCCCACGCGTCGAACCGCAGGGCGCGGGCCAGCGCTGGGGCCGCGGCGCGAGCCACCCGGACCGCGAGGTCCGGACGCCCCGCCCGCTCCGCGAGGTCCAAGGCGGCGTCCAGGGCGGCGGCGTGCTCGGCGACGCGGGCGGGCGGCGTGTCGGGCAGCGCCGCCCACTCGGCGAGGTGGCCGCAGAGCCGTTCGGCGGGGAACGGCTCGGGAAAGCGCTGCCGCAGCGGCCCCACCGCGTCGGCCGTGCAGCGGTACCCGGTGTCGGTGGCCGCGAGGAGGCCGAGGCCGGCGAGCCGGCCGCACACGGCGGACGCGTCCGGCACCCCGGCCAGGGCACCGATGTGGCCGGGCGCCAGGTCCGCCTCGCCCAGCGTCGCCAGCAGCCCCAGGACGCGCAGGGGTTCGGCGTCGAGCTGGTCGAGCAGCAGGGGCAGCAGCTCGGCGGTGGTGCCCGGCCGGGGCAGGACGAGACCGCCGGTGCCGTCCTCACGGGCGAGGGCGGCGGCCCGCAACAGCAGCAGGGGCGCACCGGCCGCCGCCGCGCACAGTTCGGCGGCGGCGCGTTCGTGGCCGGCGAGCCGCGAGCCCAGTTCGCTCTCCAGCAGCGCTTGTGCGGCGGCCGTCTCCAGGCCCTTCAGGCCGAGCGACGTGCCCTCACCGAGCAGGGCGCGGTTCCGGCCGGCGAAGACGAACGTCGCGTCCGGCGCGGCGTCCATGAGCTCCCGCAGCCGGTCCGCGTCACCCCCGGCACCGTCCACGTACACGGTGATGCGCACCCCGGTCATCAGGCGCCGCAGTTCGGTGGCCGAGGGCAGGTACCCGGTGGTGTCGTAGCAGGCTTCGAAGATCTCCTGGGCCAGGTCGCCGGTCTCCCGGTGCGCGGCGGACAGGTACAGCACGCCGTCGGGTCCGGGCGGCAGGGTGCGGGCCGCGTGCCGCAGCAGCGTGCTCTTGCCGACACCGGCGGGGCCCCACAACTGCACGGGGCCGCCGGCCGCGAGGGCGTCGGCGAGGGCCGCCAGTTCGCGTTCGCGGCCCAGCGGCGGCCGGCGGCGGCCGGGCAGCAGCGCCACCCGGTCGCGGCGCACGGGGCGGGGCCGCCGGCCTTCCATCAGCAGGGTGACGGTGGACCCGTGGTGGGCGTCCACCACGACGTTGTGGTGGCCGGCGATCACCGGCCCGGTCGCATTGCCGTGGATGTCCACCCGGAACGCGGGGCCGTTCCCGTCGCCGGGGCCGTCCGGTGTGTGGCCGGCTGTCGTTCTGTCGAGGTCTTCCGGCTGTTCCATCGCCCTCCCCTCTCCCGGCCCGCGGGGCGCGCGGCCGTCCTGCGGTGACCGTGCCGACGCGGCCCCCACTTCCGGCGTCACCGTAGTGAGGGCCCGCGTCCGGAACACCGTCGAAAGACGGTTTCTGCGCGATTCCTCCACCGGCCCGCTCGGCGGCCCCGAAGGCGTCTCAGGGCGCCTCGTCGGCCCAGTGGCGCAGCAGGGCCAGGTCCTCGACCCTGATGGAGCGGTAGCCGGTGGTGACGACCCCGGCCTCGCGCAGTCTGCGCAGCGCCTTGTGCACGGTCGGTTCGGCCGCGCCGCACAGGGTCGCCAACTCCGGCTGGGTGAGCGGCCAGTCGATGACGGCCCCGGCGCCGGTGGGCCGGCCGTGCGAGAGCGCGATCTGGTGCAGTACGCGGGCCAGCCGGGTGGTGGTGTCGCAGCCGGTGAAGTCGACGCGGTGGCCGGTGGCCGTGCGCAGCTTGGTGACGACGGCGGTGTTGACCGCGTGGGCGAGGGCCGGTTCGTCGCGCAGGCGGGCCAGGAAGTCGCCGCGGGTGACGAGCCGTGCGGTGACGGTGCCGCAGGTGGTGACCGTCGCCGAGCGCGGCCGGCCGTCCACCGCGGCGAACTCGCCTACCAGATCGCCTCCTCTGCGTACGGCGAGGAGCGCGTCCCTGCCGTCGTGCGTACGGCCGGTCACCTTGACGAGGCCGTCGAGGAGTACGAGCACGAACCCGGTCTGCTCCGCCTCCCGCATCAGGACGTGGTCCGCCGTGTAGCGCACCCGAGTCCCCAGGGCGAGCAGCCGGTCGCGCACGGGCGGGGCGAGTCCGCCCAGCAGGCTCGTCGGCGGCCAGTCCGGCTCCCGGCCCGGCCGCTGCCCGTCCCGGGCGCTGCCGCGCGCTGTGGTCCCGCTCACCGGTCCACCCCCGTTCCGCGGCTGTCACCGCGCACACCAGTGTGCGCCCCGGCGACGCCGACGGGACCCCGTTCACCGGTACCGGTGACAGCCGGCCGCCCGGCTGACTGCGCGGGCGGCCGGCCGTGTGCCGGCGGCCCGGAGTACGGACTGTCCGTCGGTGCGGGGCACGGCGGCCGGATTCCGCACCACGGCCAGTCCGGCCGTCGCACGGCGGCGGGCAATCCCGTATCGCGACGGGATCCGCCCCGCCCGCACGGGGCAGAGTGGGAGACGTACGAGGTGCGGGGCGGGGCCCACCACCCCGCGCGGGCCCATCGCCCCGCGCGGGCCCACCGCCGCGCCGGGACACCGCCCGCACACCCCCCACCGCACAGGAGGCATCGCATGGCGCTCAGACCGGAGTACCGGGCCCTGCTGGCCGTGGACATCGAACGGTCCGCGGGACGCGGCAACACGGCCCTGCACCTGATCCGGGACGCGCTGGGGCGGGCGCTGCGCCAGGCGTGCGCGCGCAGCGGCATCGAGTGGCGGGACGCGCTCCGCGACGACCTGGGCGACGGGTTCCGTCTGACCGCACCGGCCGGGACCGAGAAGGCGCGGCTGGTCCACCCGCTGGTGCCCGAACTCGCCGCCGGGCTCCGCGAGCACAACCGCACCGCGGCGCCGAAGGCCCGCGTCCGGGTACGTGTCGCCCTGCACGCGGGAGACGTGTTCGTCGACCCGGCCGGGCCGGTCACCGGGCAGCCGCTGGAAGTCCTCGCGCGGCTGCTGGACGCGGCCCCGGCCCGCGCCGCCCTCCGCCGGGCGCCCGCCTTTGTCACGGCCTCGCTGCTGCTCTCGTCGCACTTCCACGAGGAGACCGTGCGGCACGGCTATCCGGGGATCGACCCGGAGACCTTCCACCGGGTGCCGCTCGCGGAGAAGGAGTACACCGCGCACGCCTGGCTGCACCTGCCCGGATACGCGGGACCCGCGCCGGTGCCCGAGGACGACGGGGTCGAGCGGGAGACGCCGCCGGTGAGGGGCGGCGCCCGGATGGTCAACAGGGCGTCCGGCCACGGGGTCGTGTACGCGCTGCAAAGCGGCACCCAGCACATCCACGTCACCCGTGAACAGTGACCACCCTCGTCAGCCGTGAACAGTGGCCAACCACGTCACCCGCGAACAGCGACCGCACCGCACCGCACTTCACGACAAGACTACGAAGGAGCCCCTGTGAGTCAGGAATTGACGGCACTGGCCGAGGCCGGGGCCGCGGCCGTGGTCGCCGCCATGGCCACCGACGTGTGGCAGCGCACCAGAGACGGTGTGCTGCGTCTGTTCGGACGCGCCGGGCCCGAGCCGCGGGCGGCGGCCGAGGCCCGGCTCGACGACGACGCCGCACTGGTCGGCGCCGCCACCGCACCCGACGAGGTGCGGCGCGCGCTGCTCGTCCCCTGGACGCAGGAGCTGGCGGTACTGCTGCGCCAGGACGAGGCCGGCCGCCGCGCCCTGGCCGAACTGGTCGCCGAGGTCCGCGCCCAACTGCCCGGCGAACGGCGCACCCCGGCGTGCGAACAGACCAACACGGCCCACGACTCCGGCACCGTCATCGCCGTCCAGCACGGCGACCTGCACACCTGACCCCCGGCCCCGTTCCGCGGGTGCCGGGGGCGCGGGCGGGGTGTCAGCCGGTGGGTGCGGGCAGCAGCAGCCGGTGCGCTCCCGTGTAGATGTTCATGGACGCGCCGCGCAGGAAGCCGACCAGGGTGAGCCCCGCCTCCTCGGCCAGGTCCACGGCCAGCGACGAGGGCGCGGAGACGGCGGCCAGCAGGGGGACGCCCGCCATCACCGCCTTCTGCACCAGCTCGAAGGAGGCGCGCCCGGAGACCATCAGCAGCGCGTCGCGCAGCGGCAGCCATCCGGCGCGTACCGCGTTGCCCACCAGCTTGTCCACGGCGTTGTGCCGGCCCACGTCCTCCCGCACGTCGAGGAGTTCGCCCTCGGGCGAGAAGAGCCCCGCCGCGTGCAGCCCGCCCGTACGGTCGAACACCCGCTGGGCCGCGCGCAGCCGGTCGGGCAGTGCGGACAGCAGTCCGGTGGTCACCTCCCGCGGACGGCCGGCGTCCAGCCGCCAGCGTGCCGTCGTGCGGACCGCGTCGAGGCTGGCCTTGCCGCACAGCCCGCACGAGGAGGTGGTGTAGACGTTGCGCTCCAGCGACACGTCCGGCACCGGTACGCCCGGGGCCAGCCGGACGTCCACCACGTTGTAGGTGTTGCCGCCCTCGTCGCGGGCGCCCCCGCAGTAGACGATGGTGGCCAGCTCCTCCGCCGAGCCGATGACGCCCTCGCTCACCAGGAAGCCCGCCGCCAGCGCGAAGTCGTCGCCCGGTGTGCGCATGGTGACCGTCAGCGGTTTGCCGTTGAGACGGATCTCCAGCGGCTCCTCGGCCACGAGGGTGTCCGGGCGCGAGCTCATGGCACCGTCCCTGATGCGGATGACGGGACGCCTCTCGGTGACTCTGCCCATGTCCCTCACCTCCGGTTCCGACCCTAAGCGAGGGCGCCTCGATCCCGGAGAAGCGGGGCTTTGTCCATTCCCGGGAAAAAGTCGCACTGATTCGCGCACAACTTCTTCCCAGTCCCGGCCGCCGCTGCTACGTTCCCCGTGCATTCCCGGACACGATGCCGACCACAGGCGGCTGGAGGGGTAGCGGTGAGGCGCATGACTGCACGGCCCGCGAACGCGCACCAGGCGCGACTGCTCCGCCTGCTGCGCGACGGCGGTCCCCGGTCCCGCGCCGAACTCGGCGACCGCATGGACCTGTCCCGCTCGAAACTGGCCGTCGAGGTCGACCGGCTGCTGGAGACCGGCCTGGTCGTCGCCGACGGTCTGGCCGCCTCACGCGGCGGCCGGCGCTCCCACAACATCCGGCTCGCACCCCAGCTCCGCTTCCTGGGCGTGGACATCGGCGCCACCTCCGTCGACGTGGCCGTCACCAACCCGGAGCTGGAGATCCTCGGCCACCTCAACCAGCCCATGGACGTACGGGAGGGGCCCGTCGCCGTCTTCGACCAGGTGCTGGCGATGGTCGCCAAACTGCGGGACAGCGGCGTCGCCGAGGGGTTCGACGGAGCGGGCATCGGGGTGCCCGGCCCCGTCCGGTTCCCCGAGGGCGTCCCCGTCGCCCCGCCGATCATGCCCGGCTGGGACGGCTTCCCCGTACGGGAGGCCCTCAGCCAGGAACTGGGCTGCCCCGTGATGGTCGACAACGACGTGAACCTGATGGCGCTCGGCGAGATGCACGCCGGAGTGGCCCGCTCCGTACGGGACTTCTTCTGCGTCAAGATCGGCACCGGTATCGGCTGCGGCATCGTCGTCGGCGGCGAGGTGCACCACGGTGTCACCGGCAGCGCTGGGGACGTCGGCCACATCCAGGTCGAACCCGAGGGCCGCCAGTGCGCCTGCGGCAACCGCGGCTGCCTGGAGGCGTACTTCGGCGGCGCGGCACTGGCGCGGGACGCCGAGGAGGCCGCCCGCACCGGGCGTTCGGCGGAGCTCGCCCGGCTGCTGGAGCAGCACGGGCGGCTCGGCGCCGCCGACATCGCCGCCGCGGCCTCCGCCGGCGACGGCACCTCGCTGGACCTCATCCGCGAGGGAGGGGCCCGCGTCGGCCAGGTCATCGCCGGGCTCGTCAGCTTCTTCAACCCCGGCCTCGTCGTCATCGGCGGCGGGGTCACCGGGCTCGGCCACACCCTGCTGGCCAGCATCCGCACCCAGGTCTACCGCCAGTCGCTGCCCCTGGCGACCGGCAATCTGCCCATCGTGCTGGGCGAACTCGGCCAGGTCGCCGGTGTGACGGGCGCGGCCCGGCTCACCAGCGACCACCTGTTCTCCCCGGCGTAACCGCACCACCCCGCCCCGCACCGCCCCCACGGCACAGGTCCCACAGCACAGCCCCGCACCACACCGTCCGCCACCCGGCGGGCGGACAGCACCGCACAGCACGACACTCGCGCAACGCAACACCGCACAGCCCGGCACCCGCACAAGGCGCCACGGCCAGGCACCCGCACGACGCATCACTGCCTGGCGGACCACCGCCCGGCGCACACCAGACCCGGCGCGGCCAGGCACCAGAGGCACCAGGCACCAGCCAACCGAGGCACGGCGCAGCGCAGCACAGCGCATCGCGAGACCGGCGCACCAGCTCGGCGAAAGCGCAGGACCCCGCACCGCACCAGCACCGCCCGCACCGTGGATCCGTACGGCCCTGGGACGGAGGCCCCGTATGCCCCTGCTGACGATGTCCGAAATCACCAAGTCCTTCCCCGGCGTCCGTGCGCTCGACGGTGTGGACCTGGACGTGGCGGAGGGCGAGGTCCACTGTCTGCTGGGCCAGAACGGCGCCGGCAAGTCCACCCTCATCAAGGTGCTCTCCGGCGCCCACCAGCCCGACGCGGGGCGGCTCACCTGGCGGGACCGGCCCGTGCGGCTGCCCACCCCGGTCTCCGCGATGCGGCTGGGCATCGCCACCATCTACCAGGAGCTCGACCTGGTCGAGCACGTCTCCGTCGCGGAGAACATCTTCCTCGGCCACGAGATCGCCACCCGCGGCATCGTCCGGCCCCGCGAGGCACGGGCGCGGGCCGCGGCGCTGCTGGCGCGGCTCGGCCACCCCGAGATCGACCCGGCCGCGACCGTCGGATCGCTGTCCGCGGCCGGCGCCCAGATCGTCTCCATGGCCCGCGCCCTCTCCCACGACGCGCGGCTGATCATCATGGACGAGCCGTCCGCGGCGCTCGACCCCGACGAGGTCGGCAACCTGTTCCGCATCGTGGAGAGCCTGACCGCGGACGGGGTCTCCGTCGTCTACATCTCGCACCGGCTGGAGGAGATCCGCCGCATCGGCGACCGCGTCTCCGTCCTCAAGGACGGCCGCGTCGTCGCCCGCGACCTGCCGGCCCGCACCACCCCCACCGACGAACTCGTCGCCCGGATGACGGGCCGCGACGTGCGGCACGTCTTCCCCGACCGGCCCGGCCGGCCGCCGAGGAGCGAACCGGTGCTGCGCGTCGAAGGGCTCGCGCGCGAGGGCGAGTTCGCGCCGGTCGATCTGGAGCTGCGGCCCGGGGAGATCGTCGGGCTGGCCGGACTCGTCGGCTCGGGGCGCTCCGAGATCCTGGAGACCCTCTACGGTGCCCGCCGTCCCACCGCGGGGCGGGTGCTGGTGGACGGCAGGCCGCTGCGCCCCGGCAGCATCCCGGCCGCGGTCCGCGCGGGCATCGGACTGGCGCCCGAGGAGCGCAAGTCGCAGGCGCTGCTGATGCTGGAGTCCGTCACCCGCAACGTCACCGTCTCCTGCCTGCCCCGCTTCTCGCGCGGCGGCTGGCTCGACCGCGCGCGCGAGCGGGCCGCCGCCCACCGGCACACCCGCGATCTGGCGCTCAGCCCCGACGACCCCGAACGCCCGGTGCGCACCTTCTCCGGCGGCAACCAGCAAAAGGCCGTCCTCGCCCGCTGGCTGCTGCGCGGCTGCCGGGTGCTGCTGCTGGACGAGCCGACCCGCGGCGTCGACGCCGGGGCCCGCGCCGAGCTGTACGCCGTCGTACGGCGGCTCGCCGACGAGGGGGTGTGCGTGCTGCTCGTCTCCAGCGAACTGCCCGAAGTGCTCGGCCTCGCCGACCGGGTGCTGGTCCTGCGCGAGGGCCGGGTGGTGCACGAGGCCCCCGCCCGCGAACTGGACGAGCACCGTGTGCTCGACCTCGTCATGGAAGGGAGCCCGGCATGAGGGCAGGCCCACGGCCGCTCCCGGCCGCCGGTGCCGGGCCCGGACGCCGCCTGGCACCCGGTGACGGCGCGCACCTCCCACCCACCGGCCCCGCCCCAGAGGTGACCACATGAACGCACCCGCCAACGTGGCCAGCAACTCCGCACCCCCGCACCCGGCGCACGGGAAACCGCGCAGCCGCCGCTTCCCCCTCGACGTACGGCAACTGTCCCTCGTGGGGGTGCTGATCGCCCTGGCGGTCGTCGGCACGCTCACCAAACCCGACGAGTTCCTGGCCGCGGAGAACCTCCGCCTCATCCTCACCCAGGCGTCCGTGATCGGTGTCGTCACGGTCGGCGTCACCTTCGTGATCATCGGTGGCGGCATCGATCTGTCCGTCGGCGCCGTGGTCGCGCTGGCCTCCGTGTGGGCCACCACCGTCGCCACCCAGGACTTCGGCCTCGGCGGCATGCTGCTGTGCAGTGTGCTGGTCGGTCTGGGCTGCGGCCTCGTCAACGGACTGCTGATCGCCTACGGGCCGATGGTGCCGTTCATCGCCACCCTCGCCATGCTGGCCGCGGCCCGCGGGCTGGCCCTCCAGATCAGCGACGGCAAGACCCAGGTCGTCACCGTGGACGCCGTTCTCGACCTGGGTGTCCAGGACTCCTACGTGCTGGGCGTCCCGCCCATCGTGCTGGTCTTCGCCCTCGTGTGCGTCATCGGCTGGCTGCTGCTCAACCGCACCACCTTCGGGCGGCGCACGGTGGCCGTAGGCGGCAATCCGGAGGCGTCCCGGCTGGCGGGCATCGCCGTCAAACGGCAGCGGCTGCTGCTCTACCTGCTGTCCGGACTGTGCTGCGGCATCGCCGCGTTCCTGCTGATCATCCTCACCGGCTCCGGCCAGAACACCAACGGCAACCTCTACGAACTCGACGCCATCGCCGCCGCCATCATCGGCGGCACCCTGCTCAGCGGTGGCCGCGGCACCATCCTCGGCTCCGTGCTCGGCGTCCTGGTCTTCACCACGATCACCAACCTGTTCGCCCTCAACAACCTCCAGACGGACATCCAGCAGATCGCCAAGGGCGCGATCATCGTCGCGGCCGTCCTGGTCCAGAAGGGTCGATCCACCACATGAGAGACAACCCACGCTCCCCGCGGGCGGCGACCAGCCGCAGGAACATGCTCTTCGGCACCGCGGCGGCCGGCGCCGCGCTCTTCGCCGCGGGCTGCACCAGCAACGAGAACAACGACGGCGGCGGCGAGAAGTCGGCGGGTGCCCAGGTCGCCGACTCCAAGCCGGGCAAGAAGGTCACCATCGGCTTCGCCGGTCCGCAGGCCGACCACGGCTGGCTCAACGCCATCACCACCCAGGCCAAGAACCGCGCCAAGAAGTACGAGGACGTCACCCTGGAGGCCACCGAGGGCTCCAACGACAACGCCACCCAGATCGGCCAGGTCGAGACGCTGATCAACAAGAAGGTGGACGTCCTGGTCGTCCTGCCCGCCGACGGCAAGGCCCTCACCCAGGTCGGCCTCAAGGCGACGCGTGCGGGGATACCCGTCGTCAACCTGGACCGGATCTTCTCCTCGCAGCAGGCCTACCGCTGCTGGATCGGCGGCGACAACTACGGCATGGGCCTCAACGCCGGCCACTGGATCGGCGAACAGCTCAAGGACAAGAAGAACGCCAAGGTCGTCGAGCTGGCCGGCATCGACAACCTGGAGCTGACCCGCCAGCGCACCAAGGGCTTCGACGACGCCCTCAAGAACTACCCCAACATCGAGAAGGTGGCCCGCCAGTCCGCCGAGTTCACCGTCGAGTCCGGGCAGAAGAAGATGTCCGAACTCCTCCAGGCGCAAAAGAGCTTCGACGCGCTGTGGAACCACGATGACGACCAGGGCGTCGGCGCCCAGCGCGCCATCGAACAGGCCGGCCGGGACGAGTTCCTGATGGTCGGCGGCGCCGGCTCGAAACGCGTCATGGAAGCCATCAAGGCGGACGACAGCGTCGTCAAGGCGACCGTCCTCTACCCGCCCACCATGGCCGCCTCCGCCATCGACCTGGCCCGCGCCCTGGGCCAGGGCAAGGGCATCGCGGGCATGGCCGAGTACGAGATCCCCGCCCACATCACCCTCTACTCGGCGGTGGTGACCAAGAAGAACGTCGACGAGTACCTCCCGATCGGCTTCACCTGACGGGCGGCTCCACCCGGTGGGCCGGCCCGCCCCCGCGGGCGGCCCGCCCCCACCTCGCCGACGTCCGAGAGAACCCCGGCCGGCCGGCCCGCCCCGCGCGGGCACCGGGCGGGCCGGGGCCGTGTCCCCCGGGGCGGAGCCCCCGGGGGCGGATCCCCTGAGAGGGAGGACCTCAATGCCGTACGAGAGCACCGCGCCCGCCACCGCGCCGCCCCTGGGCGTGGGCATGGTCGGGTACGCCTTCATGGGACAGGCACACTCCCAGGGCTGGCGCACCGTGGGACGGGTCTTTGACCTGCCGCTGGCGCCCGCGCTGGCGGCGGTGTGCGGGCGCGATCCGGCGGCCGTACGGGCGGCTGCGGCCCGGCTGGGCTGGGCGGCGGCCGAGACGGACTGGCGGGCCCTGATCGCCCGCGACGACGTGCACCTCGTCGACATCTGCACCCCCGGCGACAGCCACGCCGAGATCGCCCTCGCCGCGCTGGCCGCCGGCAAGCATGTGCTGTGCGAGAAACCGCTGGCCAACACCGTGGCGGAGGCGGAGGAGATGGCGCGGGCCGCACGCGAGGCGCGGCAGCGCGGCCAGGTCGCGATGGTCGGCTTCAACTACCGCCGCACCCCGGCACTGGCGCTCGCCCGCCGCATGGTGGCCGACGGCCGGCTGGGCACGCTGCGCCATGTGCGGGTCAGCTACCTCCAGGACTGGCTGGTGGATCCGGCCTTCCCGCTGGCGTGGCGGCTGCGCAAGGAGGCGGCCGGCTCCGGTGCGCTGGGCGATCTGGGGGCGCACGCCATCGACATCGCCCAGCACCTGGCGGGCTCGCCGCTGACCGGTGTCTCGGCGCAGACGGAGACGTTCGTGCGGTACCGGCCGCTGCGCCAGGACGCGCCCGACGGCGAACTGGGCGAGGTCACCGTGGACGACGCCGCGCTGTTCACGGGCCGGCTGGCCGCCGGGGCGCTGGCCTCCTTCGAGGTCACCCGGGTCGCCGCCGGCCGCAAGAACGCGCTGCGCGTCGAGGTGAACGGCACCCTCGGCTCCCTCGCCTTCGACCTGGAGCGCCTCAACGAGCTGGAGTTCCACGACCACACCCAGGCGGCCGGCGAGTCCGGCTTCCGCCGCATCCTCGTCACCGAGCACGACCATCCGTATCTGGAGGCGTGGTGGCCGCCCGGCCACGGGCTCGGCTACGAGCACACCTTCACCCACCAGGCCCGCGACCTGGTGCACGCCGTCGCGGCCGGCACCCAGCCGGCGCCCTCCTTCGAGGACGGGCTCCAGGTACAGCGCGTGCTGGCCGCCGTCGAGGAGAGCGCCCGCCGAAACTGCGTCTACACGCCGGTGGCGGAACCCACACCGGCCTAGGAGGTCACCGTGCCACGGAAGTTCACGCTCTTCACCGGACAGTGGGCCGACCTGCCGCTGGAGGAGGTGTGCCGGCTGGCCCGCGAGTTCGGCTACGACGGCCTCGAACTCGCGTGCTGGGGCGACCACTTCGAGGTCGACCGGGCGCTCAAGGAGCCGGACTACGTCGCCGGGCGCCGCGCCCTGCTGGAGAAGCACGGCCTGGAGTGCTGGGCCGTCTCCAACCATCTGACCGGCCAGGCCGTCTGCGACAGCCCCATCGACGAACGGCACCGGGCCATCGTGGCCCCGCGCATCTGGGGCGACGGCGACCCCGAAGGGGTGCGGCGGCGGGCCGCGCAGGAGATGAAGGACACCGCACGGGCCGCCGCCGCGCTGGGCGTGGACACGGTCATCGGCTTCACGGGCTCGTCCATCTGGCACCTGGTGGCCATGTTCCCGCCGACCCCGCCGGAGATGATCGAGCGCGGTTACGAGGACTTCGCCGAGCGGTGGAACCCCATCCTGGACGTGTTCGACGCGGAGGGGGTGCGCTTCGCGCACGAAGTCCACCCCAGCGAGATCGCCTACGACTACTGGACCACCCAGCGGGCCCTGGAGGCGGTGGAGCACCGGCCGGCCTTCGGGCTGAACTTCGACCCGTCGCACTTCGTGTGGCAGGACCTGGACCCGGTCGGATTCCTCTACGACTACCGCGACCGCATCTACCACGTGGACTGCAAGGAGGCCCGCCGCCGGCTCGACGGCCGCAACGGGCGCCTCGGCTCGCACCTGCCCTGGGGTGACCCGCGGCGCGGCTGGGACTTCGTCTCGGCCGGGCACGGCGACGTCGCCTGGGAGGACGTGTTCCGGATGCTGCGGGCCATCGGCTACGAGGGCCCGGTCTCCGTCGAGTGGGAGGACGCCGGCATGGACCGGCTGGCCGGCGCGCCGGAGGCCCTGGCCCGGCTGCGGGCCTTCGACTACGACCCGCCGAGCGCGTCCTTCGACGCGGCGTTCGGCAACTGAGCGGACGGCGGGGGACAAAGCCCCCGGGAGAGGGAGACCTGGAGGGCTTTGTCCACCCGCTGGACAATTCAACACGGCACCGTGTCAAAGGGCTTCACGCCCCGGACAAACGCGGCTACGGTCCCAGGGACGACGCAGCCGCGCACGCACAGCACAGTCACGACGGCACCCCCGCACCGCACCCGTCACACCCCCGTACCTCCATGGAGGAACGCTGTGCACACACCACACCGCAGACTCCGCACCCTCCTGGCGTCCTTCACGGGCGCCCTCCTGATCGCGGGCGCCGCCACCGCCGGCGCCCAGGCCGCACCCACCGCCCCCACCGCGCCCCCGGCCCCCCGCGCCGAGACCGCCTTCCAGCAGGTGACACTCGCCAAGGGCGTCGCGGAGACGGGCGAGCCGATGACGATGGCGGTACTGCCCGACCGCTCCGTCCTGCACACCTCGCGGGACGGCACCCTGCGCCTGACCGACGCCAAGGGCAACACCAAGGTCTCCGGCACCCTCGACGTCTACAGCCACGACGAGGAGGGCCTCCAGGGTGTCGGGGTCGACCCCGGCTTCCGCAAGAACCGTTTCGTCTACCTCTACTACGCGCCCCCGCTGGACACCCCGGAGGGCGACGCGCCGGACGCCGGAACCGCCGAGGACTTCAAGAAGTTCGACGGCGTCAACCGGCTCTCCCGCTTCCGCCTCGCCAAGGACGGCACCCTGGAGAAGGGCAGCGAGAAGAAACTCCTCGACGTGCCCGCCAGCCGCGGCACCTGCTGCCACGTGGGCGGCGACATCGCCTTCGACTCCAAGGGCAACCTGCTGCTGTCCACCGGGGACGACTCCAACCCCTTCCAGTCGGACGGCTTCACCCCCATCGACGAGCGCGCCGACCGCAACCCGGCGTTCGACGCCCAGCGCTCGGCGGGCAACACCAACGACCTGCGCGGCAAGATCCTCCGCATCAAGGTCAAGAAGAACGGCGGCTACACCATCCCCAAGGGCAACCTCTTCAAGAAGGGCACCAAGAAGACGCGGCCCGAGATCTACGCGATGGGGTTCCGCAACCCGTTCCGGATGACCGTCGACAAGAAGACGGACACGGTCTACGTGGGTGACTACGGCCCCGACGCGGGCGCCGCCGACCCCCGGCGCGGGCCGGCGGGCCAGGTCGAGTTCAACCGCGTCACCAAGGCGGGCAACTTCGGCTGGCCGTACTGCACCGGCAAGAACGACGCCTACACCGACTACGACTTCGCCACCGGCACCCCGGGCGAGAAGTTCGACTGCGCCGCCCCGCGCAACACCTCGCCGCGCAACACCGGACTGACGAAGCTGCCGCCCGCGCAGCCCGCGTGGATCCCCTACGACGGGGCCTCGGTGCCCGAGTTCGGTGACGGTTCGGAGTCCCCGATGGGCGGCCCGGTCTACCGCTACGACGCCCGCAACGACAACCCGGCCAAGTTCCCGAAGGAGTACGACGGCGACTTCTTCGCGGGCGAGTTCGGCCGCAAGTGGATCAAGCGGATCGAGCAGGACCGCAACGGCGAGGTCACCAAGATCAACGACTTCCCCTGGACCGGTACCCAGGTCATGGACATGGACTTCGGCCCCGACGGCGCGCTCTACGTCCTCGACTACGGCACCGGCTACTTCAACGGCGACGAGAACTCCGCGCTCTACCGCATCGAGAACGCCACCGACGGCCACAGCCCCGTCGTGGAGGCGAGCAGCGACGTGAGCGACGGACAGGCACCGCTGACGGTCGCCTTCACCGCGAAGGCCACCGACGAGGACGGTGACACCACCAAGCTGAGCTGGGACTTCGGTGACGGCGCCACCTCCACCGAGGCCAACCCCACGCACACCTACCAGGAGAACGGCACCTACACCGCGACCGTCACCGCCGAGGACCCCTCGGGCCGCACCGGATCGGCCAGCGTCCACGTCACCGTCGGCAACACCGCGCCCAAGGTCGAGGTCGAGCTGCCCGCCGACGGACAGCCCTTCTCCTTCGGCGACGAGGTGCCCTTCCGCGTCGAGGTCACCGACCCCGAGGAGGAGCAGATCGACTGCTCCAAGGTCACGGTCAACTACATCCTCGGCCACGACAGCCACGGCCACCCCATGACCTCCGCCAAGGGCTGTGAGGGCACCCTCAAGACGCAGGCGGACGGCGAACACGACCCCAACGCCAACATCTTCGGCGTCATCGACGCCTCCTACACCGACAACGGCGCGAACGGGCAGCCGCCGCTGACCAGCCACGGCCAGAGCATCCTCCAGCCCAAGCACCGCCAGGCCGAGCACCACACCACCGCCGCGGACGGCGTCACCGTCGGCGCCGTGGACCAGGCCGAGGGCGGCAAGGCCGTCACCGGAGCCCGCAACGGACAGTGGATCTCCTTCGATCCGTACGCGCCCGCCGGTGTCAGCAAGCTGACCGCACGCGTGGCCGGCAAGGCCGACGGTGCGATCGAGGTCCGCACGGGCAGCCCGGACGGTCCCCTGCTGGGCACCGCGAAGGTCTCCGCCACCAGCGGCTGGAGCGAGGTGAGCACCGCGATCGGTGACGTGCCCCAGGGCGCGGACACGCTCTTCCTGGTCTTCACCGGAGGCGACGGAGCCCTCTTCGACCTGGACAGCTTCACCGTGACCACCGGCTGAGAGGAGGACGGTCATGACAGCGCACCGCCCCCGGGCGCACCGCCGGCGGGCCCGGCTCACCGTGGTGGCCGCCGCCCTCCTCGCCGGTGCCGCCGCACTGCCGAGCCAGGCCGCCCAGCCCGGCCCTGAGAGCCGGCCCGGCCCCGGCCCCGGCCCCGGCGCGGAGACGGCGAAGGTCCTGGTCTTCTCCAAGACCGCCGGCTTCCGCCACGACTCCATCCCCGACGGCATCGCCGCCGTCCGGGAGCTGGGCGCCGAGCACGGCTTCACCGTCGACGCCACCGAGGACGCACGGGCCTTCACCCCGCGCCGGCTCGCCCGGTACGACGCGGTGGTGTTCCTGTCCACCACGGGCGACGTGCTGGGCAAGCAGCAGCAGAAGGCGTTCGAGAAGTACATCGGCGACGGCGGCGGCTACGTGGGTGTGCACGCCGCCGCCGACACCGAGTACGACTGGAAGTGGTACGGCGGACTGGCGGGCGCCTACTTCGCCTCCCACCCCGCCGTCCAGCCCGCCACCATGGAGATCGAGGACCGCGGCCATCCGGCCACCGCCCACCTGGGCGAGCGGTGGAACCGCACCGACGAGTGGTACGACTACCGCAACAGCCCGCGCGGGCGCGTCCACGTCCTGGCCTCCCTCGACGAGAGCTCCTACACCGGCGGCGCCATGGGCGAGGACCACCCGCTGGCCTGGTGCCACGAGTACGCGGGCGGCCGTGCCTTCTACACCGGCGCCGGGCACACCAAGGAGTCCTACGCCGACCCCGCCTTCCGCCGGCACCTGCTGGGCGGCATCCGGTACGCCACCGGCAGCGTGCGGGCCGACTGCCGGCCCGAGCGCGGATACCAGCCGCTGTACGACGGGCACGGGCTCGACGGCTGGCGGCAGGCGGGCCCCGGCTCCTTCGAGGAGAGCGAGGACGGCACCCTCACCACCCGCGGCGGCATGGGGCTGCTGTGGTACGCGGCGCGCGGCTTCTCCTCGTACTCCCTCAAACTCGACTGGAAGATGACCGGCGACGACAACTCCGGTGTCTTCGTCGGCTTCCCCGCCTCCGACGACCCGTGGTCGGCCGTGGACAACGGCTACGAGATCCAGATCGACGCCACCGACACGGACGACAAGACCACCGGCTCCGTCTACGGCTTCCAGTCGGCGGACCTCGCCGCACGCGACGCGGCGCTCAACCCGCCGGGGGAGTGGAACACCTACGAGATACGCGTCCAGGGCGAACGCCTGCGCGTGTACCTCAACGGCGTGCTCGTCAACGACTACACCAACACCGACCCGGCCAGAAGCCTGGCCGACGGCCACATCGGACTCCAGAACCACGGTGACGACGACGAAGTGGCCTTCCGCAACGTGCGCATCCGGCCGCTGGACTGACCCGGCCGGGGCCCGCCCGCCACGGCCCCGGCCACCGCCCGGACAACGGGCGCCCCCTCCCGCCCCGGGAGGGGGCACCCCGGCCGGGCCCGCCCCCGCGCACCTTCGCGGACGCCGGGGCCGGACCCCGCCGCAGGCGTACCGCACCACCGCATGCAGGGAGGACGAGGACAACGTGAGCACCCACCCGCGCACGGGCGTCTGGCTCATCGGCGCCAGAGGCTCCGTGGCCACCACGACCGTCATCGGCGCCGCGGCCCTCGCGGCGGAACTCCACCGCCCCACCGGACTGGTCACCGCGACACCGCCGTTCGCCGGCGCCTCCCTCCCACCCCTTGACTCCCTCGTCTTCGGCGGCCACGACACAGCCACCTGCCCGCTGCCCAAACGGGCGGAGGCCCTCGCCGAGGCGGGCGTCGTCCCCCACCGCCTCCCCTCCGCGCTCGGCGCCGAACTGGCCGCCGCCGACGCCGCCGTGCGGCCCGGCGCCCCCGCCCCCGACCGGACCTCCGAGGACGCCGTCATCGAGGCGTTGGCCGCCGACATCACCGCCTTCACCCGCGAACACGGCCTCGCCCGCACCGTCGTCGTCAACGTGGCCAGCACCGAACCCCAGCCCGCCGCGTCCGACGACCCGCTCCCGCCGAGCTCCTGCTACGCGGCGGCGGCACTGCGCGCCGGCTGCCCCTACGTCAACTTCACGCCGTCGGCCGGACTGCACCACCCCCGGCTGGCCGCGACGGCGCGTACCGCCGGCGTCCCGTACGCCGGCCGCGACGGCAAGACGGGGCAGACCCTTCTGCGCTCCGTCCTCGCCCCCATGTTCGCCCAGCGCGCCCTCGCCGTGCGGGCCTGGTCCGGCACCAACCTGCTGGGCGGCGGCGACGGCGCAGCCCTCGCCGACCCGGCCGCGGCGGCGGCCAAGAACGCCGGCAAGGAACGCGTGCTGGCCGACACCCTCGGAGCCCTCCCCGAGGGCGAGGTGCACATCGACGACGTCCCCGCGATGGGCGACTGGAAGACGGCCTGGGACCACATCGCCTTCGACGGCTTCCTCGGCTCCCGCATGATCCTCCAGACCGTCTGGCAGGGCTGCGACTCCGCACTCGCCGCCCCCCTCGTCCTCGACCTCGTCCGCCTGGTCGCCCGCGCCGCCGAAGCGGGCGTGACCGGGCCCGTGGACGGGCTGGGCTTCTACTTCAAGGACCCCGACAGCGGCCCCGCGGACCTGCCCGGCCAGTGGCAGTCCCTGCTCGCCCTCGCCGGCCGGCTGGCCGACGACGGCCCGCGCGGAGCCGCCGTATGACCGGCCGGGCGGCGGCATGGGCGCAACTGCTCCGCCTCTCCGCCCTGTTCACCGTGCCCGGCGACACCCTCGCGGGAGCGGCGGCCACCGGACGCGGCCCCCACCGCACCACCCTGCTGGCCGCCGGCTGCTCGCTGTGCCTGTACGAGGCGGGCATGGCCCTCAACGACTGGGCCGACCGCGAGCAGGACGCGGTCGAACGGCCCGAGCGGCCCCTGCCGTCCGGCCGCATCCGGCCCGGCGCCGCCCTCGCCGCCGCCGGCGCCCTGACCGCTGCCGGGCTCGCCCTGGCCGCCCGCGCCGGCCGCCTGCCCCTGGTCACCGCCACCGCCCTGGCCGCCACCGTCTGGGCGTACGACCTGGGCCTGGGCCGCACCCCGGCCGGACCGGCCGTCATGGCGGCGGCCCGCTTCCTCGACGTCACCCTCGGCGCGACGACCGTCCTCACCGGCCCGGACGCCCGGCAGCCCACGGCCGCACCACACCGGGCGGACCGCGCGCCAGCGCCCCGGGCGGGCCGCGCGCCCGGGGCCCGGACCGGTAGTGCGCCCGCCACCGGGGCCGGTGCCAAGCCCGCCCCCCGGGGCGGCGCGAGGCCCGCAGCCCGCGTGGGCGTCGTGGCCGCGGCCCGGGCCGGTCGTGTGCCCGCCACCGGGGCCGGTGCCGAGCTTGCCCCCCGGGGCGGCGCAAAGCCCGCAGCCCGCGTGGGCGTCGTGGCCGCGGCCCGGGCCGGTCGTGTGCCCGCCACCGGGGCCGGTGCCATTGCCGCCCCCCGGGGCGGCGCGAGGCCCGCAGCCCGCGTGGGCGTCGTGGCCGCGACCCGGGCCGGCCGTACGTCCGCCACCGGGGCCGGTGCCATTGCCGCCGCCCGGGCGGGCGGCGTGCCCTCGCCCCGGCCGGTCCGTGCCCCCGCAGCCCGGACCGGCCGTACGTCCGCCACCCGGGGCGGCACCAAACCCGCCGCCCGCGCGGACCTCGTGCCCTCGCGCCGGGCCGGTGCCGCCTCCGCGCTGGGCGCCGCGGCGGTCATGGCCGCCCACACCTTCGCGGTCACCGCCGTCTCGCGGCGGGAGGCACAGGGCGGCGCCCCCGGCGTACCGCTGGCCGCACTCGGCGCCGTCGGGGCCCTCGCCGCGTGGACGGCACGACGGCGCACCCCGCTGGCAGGCGCCGCCGGCGCCCTGTACGCCGCCACCGCCGCACGGCCGCTGGCACACGCCGTGCTCAACCCGTCGCCACCACTGCTCCAGCGGGCGGTCGGCGGCGGCATCCGCGCCATGATCCCGCTCCAGGCGGCGCTCGCCGCCGGTGCCGCCCCGCCCGGCGGCGGCAGCGCCCGGCGCCCGGCCGCGTCCGCCACCGGACTCCTGGCGCTGCTGCCCCTCGCCCGCCGCCTGTCCCGGAAGGTCAGCCCCACATGACGCCGTACCCCACAGCCGACCGCCCCGCCCCCGCGCTGCGCTACGCCTACGGCACCAACGGCCTGGCCGACCTGCGGCTCGACGACGCCCTGGCCCTCCTCGCCGACCTCGGCTACGCGGGAGTGGGGCTCACCCTCGACCACATGCACCTCGACCCGCTCGCCCCCCACCTCGCCGCCCGTACCGCACGGGTGGCCCGCGCCCTGGAGCGGTACGGGCTGACCGTCACCGTCGAGACCGGCGCCCGGTACGTGCTCGACCCGCGCCGCAAACACCACCCCACACTGCTGGACGCCCGCCCGGAGGCCCGCTCCGCCCGCACCGGACTGCTGCTCACGGCCGTACGGGTCGCCGCCGACCTGGGCGCGCACGCCGTGCACTGCTTCAGCGGCCCGCTGCCCCACGGCACCGCGCCCCAGGAGGGATGGGCGCGGCTGGCCGCCGGGATCGGCACGGTGCTGGACGCCGCGGACGCGGCCGGCGTCCCGCTCGCCGTCGAACCCGAGCCGGGCCACCTGCTGTCCGATCTGGACGGCTTCCACCGGCTGCGGACCGCGCTGGGGGACCCCGCGGCCCTGGGACTCACCCTGGACGTGGGGCACTGCCAGTGCCTGGAGCCGCTGCCGCCCGACGCCTGTGTGCGGGCGGCGGCGCCGTGGCTGCGGCACGTGCAGATCGAGGACATGCGGCGCGGCGTCCACGAGCATCTGCCGTTCGGCGCGGGGGAGATCGACTTCCCGCCGGTACTGGCGGCGCTGCGGGACGCCGGGTACGAGGGGCTGGTCACCGTCGAACTGCCCCGCGACTCGCACGCCGGACCCGACCGGGCCGCCGAGTCGATCCGTTTCCTGACCCGCGCGGAGACTGCCGCCGCCGCACAGGCCGCGGGGGCGGTGCGGGCGCCGGACGGGGCACGGACGGCCGGGCCGCCCTGTGCCCAGCGTCCGGCGCAGGCCGCGGGCCCCGCCCCGGGGGTGCCCGGTGCGGACCCGGCACGGGAGGGTGCCAGATGCTGACCCCGCTCGCCTCGCTCCGCACCGGTCTGGAGCTACGGCTGACCGTCGAGTCCCGCGCCTGGCTGCACCGGGCCCTCGCCGAGGCCGCCGACACGAAAACCGGCGCCGGCACCACCGCATCGGCCACCGGCGCGGACACCACCGCATCGGCCACCGGCCCCGGCACCGCCGAGAACACCGCCGGCCCCCGCGGACTGCCCGCCTGGGAGCTGCACTTCGTCACGGCGGGCCGCAACTGCCGGCCCGCCGAGCGCCACGCCCAGGCCGGGCACGACGTGGTGGACGCCGCCCGCGTCCTGCTGCTGCACGCCGCCGCGCCCGGCACCGACACCGTCGTCCGCCTCTACGAGCGCGGTTCCGCGGACGAGCGGCGGGCCGTGCTGCTGGCCCTCCCGCACCTGGACCCACCGCCCGGCACGCCGCGTGCCCTCGCCCTGGTCGAGGACGCGCTGCGCACCAACGACACGCGGCTGGTCGCCGCCGCCCTGGGCCCGTACGCCGCCACGCACCTGGACGCACACCAGTGGCGGCAGGGCGTACTGAAGTGCCTGTTCACCGGGGTACCGGTGGACGCCGTCGCGGGCCTGGAACACCGTGCGGCGGGGGACGGCGAACTGGCCCGGATGCTCACGGACTACGCCCGCGAGCGCTCCGCCGCGGGCCGCACCGTCCCCGAGGACCTGCACCGCGTACTGCGGCTGGCCCGGTTCGAGAACACCTAGCCCCTCGGCCCCGTCGCCCACCGCCCGCACAGGAGACCGCCCCGGAGTCGTAGCCGGCCGCCACAGCGAGGAGCGTGACGTCCCATGCCGTCCGAGATCCGCCGCATCTTCGACCCGCACATCCACATGACCTCCCGCACCACCGACGACTACGCCGCGATGTACGACGTGGGGGTGCGCGCCCTGGTCGAGCCGTCCTTCTGGCTGGGCCAGCCCCGCACCTCACCGGCCAGCTTCTACGACTACTTCGACGCGCTGCTGGGCTGGGAGCCGTTCCGCGCCGCGCAGTACGGGATCGCCCACCACTGCACGCTCGCCCTCAACCCGAAGGAGGCCAACGACCCGCGGTGCGTCCCGGTGCTGGAGGAGCTGCCCCGCTACCTGCTCAAGGACGGGGTGGTGGCCGTCGGGGAGATCGGCTACGACGCGATGACCCCGGCCGAGGACTCCGCACTGGCCGCCCAGCTCGAACTCGCCCTCGCCCACGGACTGCCCGCCCTGGTCCACACCCCGCACCGCGACAAGGCCGCCGGGCTCGCCCGCACCCTGGACGTGCTGCGCGAGTCGAAGCTGCCGCCCGAACGGGTGGTGCTCGACCACCTCAACGAGACCACGGTGGGCCCCGCCGCCGACAGCGGCTGCTGGCTCGGTTTCTCCATCTATCCCGACACCAAGATGGACCCCGACCGCATGGTGCGCATCTTGCGGGTGCACGGCACCGAACGGGTACTGGTCAACTCGGCGGCCGACTGGGGACGCAGCGACCCCCTCAAGACCGCCCACGTCGGAGAAGCCATGCTCGCGGCCGGCTTCGACGAGGACGCCGTCGACCAGGTGCTGTGGCGCAACCCGGTCGCCTTCTACGGCCAGAGCGGACGGCTGCGCCTCGAGGCCGCACCACCGGCCGAGCAGCTCTACCAGGGCAACTCCGTCCTGCGCGGCGGGGAGTGAGGCCGGCGCCATGCGATTCCGCCACCCCGACGGCTCCGTCGTCCACCTCGCCTACTGCACCAACGTGCACGCCGCCGAGCAGCTCGACGGCGTCCTGCGCCAACTGACCGAGTACGCCGAACCCGTACGCCGCCGACTGCACCGCGACCGGCTCGGCATCGGCCTGTGGCTGGCCCGCGACGCGGCCCGCACCCTCACCGACGACCCGGCCGCGGTACGGCGGCTGCGCGCCGGACTGGAGAGGGCCGGACTGGAGGTCGTCACCCTCAACGGCTTCCCCTACCAGGGCTTCGGCGACGAACACGTCAAATACCGCGTCTACCGCCCCGACTGGACCGACGACGCCCGCCTGGACCACACCACCGACCTGGTCCGGCTGCTGGCCGCGCTGCTCCCCGACGACGTACGCGAAGGCAGCATCTCCACGCTGCCGCTGGCCTGGCGCACCGGCTTCGACGCGGAGGCCCGGCACCGGGCGCTCAGCCGCCTGCACACCCTCGCCGCCCGGCTCGACGCGCTGGAGGAACTGACCGGGCGCACCATCCGCGTCGGCCTGGAGCCCGAACCCGGCTGCACCGTCGAGACGACCGCCGACGCCGTCGCCGCCCTCACAGGCGACGACGCCCCGCCCGCCCACCGCATCGGCGTCTGCGTGGACACCTGCCACCTGGCCACCGCCTTCGAGGACCCCGCCGAGGCCGTGGCACGGCTCACCGGCGCCGGGCTGTCCGTCGTCAAGACCCAGCTCTCCGCCGCCCTGCACGCCGAGCATCCCGAGCGCCCCGAAGTCCGCGCGGCCCTCGCCGAGTTCGCCGAGCCGCGCTTCCTGCACCAGACCCGCGCCCTGACCCCCACCGGCGCCCTGCGCGCCACCGACGACCTCGACCGCGCCCTGGCCCCCGGCGCCCTGCCCGTCACCGGCCCCTGGCGCTCGCACTTCCACGTCCCCCTGCACGCCCCGCTCAGCCCGCCGCTGACGGCCACCACGCCCGTGCTGCGCCGGACGCTGGAGCAGCTCGTCGGCGGACCGGCCCCCCTCACCCGGCACCTTGAGGTGGAGACCTACACCTGGCAGGCCCTGCCGACCGCGCTGCGGCCCACCACCCGCGCGCAGCTCGCGGACGGCCTCGCCGCCGAACTGTCCACGGCCCGGGACCTGCTCGTCGACCTCGGACTCAAGGAGCTGCCGTGAACCGGACACCCACGGCCACCGGACGGCACGCCACGACCCACGCCGCAGCACGTCGCACGGGACGGGAAACGGACGGGGGAGCGCGGTGACGACACCCCTGCTGGTCATCGACGTCGTGGGCCTCACCCCCGCCCTGCTGGCCCACATGCCGAACCTGAGCGCACTCGCCGAGAACGGCTCCCGGGCTCCGCTGGGCACCGTCCTGCCCGCCGTCACCTGCGCCGCCCAGTCCACGTTCCTGACCGGCGAACTCCCCGCCGGGCACGGCATCGTCGGCAACGGCTGGTACTTCCGCGAACTGGGCGACGTCCTGCTGTGGCGGCAGCACAACGCCCTGGTCGACGGCGAGAAACTCTGGCACGCCGCCTGCGCGCGGCAGCCCGGCTACACGGTGGCGAACATCTGCTGGTGGTACGCGATGGGCGCCGACGTCGACTGGACGGTCACGCCCCGCCCCATCTACTACGCCGACGGCCGCAAGGAACCCGACTGCTACACCCGGCCGCCCGCCCTCCACGACGAACTCGTGGCCGAACTGGGCGACTTCCCGCTCTTCACCTTCTGGGGCCCCGGCGCGGACCTCACCTCCTCACAGTGGATCATCGGCGCCACCCGGCACATCCTGCGCACCCGCCGCCCCGACCTGGCCCTGGCCTACGTCCCCCACCTCGACTACGATCTCCAGCGGTACGGCCCCGACGACCCGCGCGCCCACCGCGCCGCCGCCGACGTGGACGCCGCACTCGCACCCCTGCTCGCCGACGCCCGCGCCGAGGGCCGCACCGTCGTCGCCCTCTCCGAGTACGGCATCACCCCGGTGCGCCGCCACGTGGACATCAACCGGGTGCTGCGCCGCGCCGGGCTGCTGAACGTCCACACCCAGGACGGCATGGAGTACCTCGACCCGTGGACCTCCCGCGCCTTCGCCGTCGCCGACCACCAGCTCGCCCACGTCTACGTCCGCGACCCCGCCGACCTGCCCGCCACCCGCGAGGCGCTGACGGGACTGCCCGGTCTGGAGCGGCTGCTGGACGACAGCGGCAAGAAAGAGGCCGGCCTCGACCACCCCCGCGCGGGCGAACTGGTCGCCGTCGCCGAGGCCGACGCCTGGTTCACCTACTACTACTGGCTCGACGACCGCCGCGCCCCCGACTTCGCCCGGCTCGTGGAGATCCACCGCAAACCCGGCTACGACCCGGTCGAACTCTTCATGGACCCGCACGACCCCTACGTCCGGCTCCGCGCCGCCGCCGCGCTGGCCCGCAAGAAAGCCGGCCTGCGCTACCGCATGGCCGTCGTCCCCCTGGACCCCTCCCCGATCCGCGGCAGCCACGGCCGGCTGCCCGACCGCACCGAGGACGGCCCCGTCCTGCTCTGCTCCCGCCCCGACGCCCTCGCGTCCCGCGAACCGTTCCCCGCCACCGACGTGAAGCGCCTGCTTCTCGACCTCGCACTGGGAGACGCCTGATGAGATCCGCACACTCCGAGCACCCCGAACTCGACCGCAAGCTGCGCCGCCGCGGCTTCCTCGGCGTCGCCGCCGGCGCCACGGCCGCGGCCCTCCTCAGCCCCGGCACGGCGACCGCCGCCCCGGGCCCGGCCACCGGGCAGGCGCACGGGCACCGCCCGATCGTGCCCCGCGGCAAACTGGGCATCCAGTTGTACACCGTCCGCGACCAGATCCAGAAGCTGGGCTTCGCCCCCGTCTTCCGGGCACTGGAGCGCTACGGGTACGACTCGGTGGAGTTCGCCGGGTACACCCAGGGCACCGGCGAGATCACGCTGCGCGGCCTCAAACGGCTGATGCGGGACCACGGCCTGCGCGGCATCGGCAGCCACGTCGGCTACTGGTCCACCGACCCGGCCGCCTACACCTTCGCCACCCAGCTGGAGAAGGTCGTCGACGACGCGGCGGCCCTCGGCCTCCCGCACGTGGGCACCGCGGCGAGCCCGGACCGCTACGGCCGCACCGTGGACGCGTGGAAGCGCGCCGCCGAGGACTTCAACACCTACGGCGCGGCGGCCCGCGCCCGCGGACTGAAGTTCTACCAGCACAACCACCAGATGGAATTCGGCTTCGCCGAGGACAAGCCGCACATCCGCCTCTACGACGTGCTGCTGGCCGAGACCGACCCCGAGCTGGTCCACCTGGAGATGGACATCTACTGGGCGTACGCCGGACAGCACCGCTTCAGCGTCCGCCCCGACGGCACGCCCGCCCCCTTCGACCCCCTCGACTACGTGCTGGCCCACCCCCACCGCTACCCCCTCTTCCACGTCAAGGACGGCGAACACGACGAAGCGTCACCGGACGGCTACCACATGGTGGACGTCGGTGACGGCGACATCGACTACGAGCACTTCGTGGACACCGTGCTGCGCCGCCACCGCGGCCGGGCCGGCCACCACTGGCTGATGGAACGGGACGACGCCGTCGACCCCGCCGCCAACCCCGCCGGCTCCCTCACCTCGGCCCGCCGCTCCGCGGCGTACCTGCGCGGCAAGCGGTAGCGGAGAGGACATCCCCGGTGAATGGCGCATATCACCACCATTCACCAGCAAACCCAGGTGAGAAGCACTCCAAACCCTTGGTATCGTTACGGGCGTCGCCACGGCAGCCCAGCTCCGTGGCACAGCCCGGTCCGGGTGGCGGAATGGTAGACGCGCTAGCTTGAGGTGCTAGTGCCCTTTATCGGGCGTGGGGGTTCGAGTCCCCCCTCGGACACACCGGAAAAGACCCCAGCTCACCTGGGGTCTTTCTGTTTCTGGAACCTGTGCCCACGGGCACGGCGGACGTCGCGGGAGCACGGCCGGCGCCGCCCCGGCTCCTCGGCGGGAGCGGCTGCGCAGCTCGTTTCACCCTCCCGGCTTCTCGTACAGGACGGTTTCCTCGTCGCAGCCCGCTGCTCGGAAGCCGGCTTTTGTCAGGACCGCGTGGGAGGCGGCGTTGGTGTGGGCGGCGCGGGCCCGGACGAGCCGCACCGACGGGTCGGCGAGGGCCCAGCCGGCCAGTGCGGTCAGCGCTTCCGTGGCACAGCCCTGGCCGCGGGCCGCGGTGACCACGTCGTAGCCGGTCTCCACCATGCCGTGCGCGTCCGGCGGGGCGTGGAAGCCGATGCCGCCGACAGCACGCCCGTCCTCGGCGCGGACGATCACATAGGTGCCCCAGCCCGGCCGGTGGGAGCCCTCCTCCGCGGCGCTCGCCACCATGCCGGCGGCGGTCCTCGTGCCCTCCTCGGGGCCGTTGCCGGCCCAGCTGAAGCCGCCGCTGCCGCCCTCGCTCAGGTCCGCCGCCAGAGGAGGCGACAGCTCGCACAGCAGCAGCCGTTCGGTGCGGAGCGGGGCGGCGTACCAGCGCCAGGCCGTGAGGGGCGGCTCGCTCCCGTCTGCGGGCCGGCCGGTGGCGTACAGCAGCCGCTGCCAGGGGTCGGCACCCTCCGGGCGCGGCACGTGGGGGAAGAGGCGGTCCAGGACGCGTTCGCACAGCCGCGCCGGGGGTTTCCAGGGGGTGCCGGGGAACGCGGCGGTGATGTCGTGGGTGTGCACCAGCGCCTCGACGATGCCCATCGCGGCGAACCCGTCGGGGCCGGCCGCGCCGTAGGGGTGCCAGCCGCGCACCTGCGGGGGCGTCGTACGGACGGCGGCGCTGAGCAGTCCGCCGGTGGCGTGCACGATGCGCGCGAGTCCCCGCGGGTCCGTGCCGGGTACGGCGACGATCTCGAAGGGGGCGTATCCCTCGGCCGCCCTGCCCGTCAGCTGGGTGGCGTAGCCGACGAAGTCGTCGGCGAGGTGGACGGCCGTCTCCCGGCAGCTCCACTCCAGTCCGTGCGCGGGCACCGACCAGTCCTCGTCCACCACCGCGCGCAGCGCGGTGGTGACGGCGGCCACCGTGGCGTCCACGTCGTCCGCCCAACCGTCCGTGGGGCTGCCTGAGTTGGCGTCGCGCGCCGCTGTCTCCATGCGCGGCGAGTGTAGGGCTCGCCGTGAGACCCGGCCAACGCTTTGTTCCGTGCGGGCCGCCACGCGGCGCCGGGAACGCCGCGCCGGGACCCGCCCCGGCGCCGCGTCGTCCGGCGACGGTGGCCTCAGACCGCGGACCAGCCGCCGTCCACCGGCAGGACGGCGCCGTTGATGTTCCTCGCCGCGTCCGAGGCGAGGAACACGATGGCCGCCGCCTGGGTCTCCGCGTCGGCGGGCCGGCCGACGTTGCCCATGTAGGGGGCGAGGGTGCGCGGTCCGTGGGCCTCGGGGTCGGTGTCGAGCCGGATGCCGGTGACGGTGCCGCCCGGGGCTATCGCGTTGGCACGCACGCCCGTGGTGCGGTACATGACGGCCAGCGACTTGGTCAGGCCCACGACACCGTGTTTGGCGGCGGTGTACGCGGCACCCGCGGCCGATCCGCGCAAGGCCGCCTCCGACGCCGTGAAGACGATCGCGCCCCGTCCCGCCCGCAGCATATGGGGCAGCGCGGCCCGGGTGAGGCGGAACGGCGCGGTCAGGTTGACGCGGATGAGCCGCTCCCACTCGGCGTCGGTCACCTCGGCGAGGGCCGACATGCTGTCCATGATTCCGGCGTTGTTGACCAGCACGTCGATGCCGCCGAACTGCCGCACAGCCGTGTCGACGACCGTGTCCACGACGGTCTGTTCACCGAGGTCTCCGACGACGGCGACCGCCCCGCCCCCGGCCCCCTCGATCTCCTCGACGACTGCGGCGGCACCCTCGGCGTCGAGATCGGCGACGGTCACCCGAGCGCCGCGCTCCGCGAACGCGAGGGCGGTCGCCCGGCCTATGCCGGAGGCGGCTCCGGTGACGACCACACCGCGGTCGGCGAACTCGCCGGAGGTGTTCATGTGCTGCTCTCTCCTGTCCGTGGTGAGGGGTGAGGGCCGGCGAGTACCGGCGTGCGGGCCCGGCACCTTCGCCCGGCGCCGGGGCACCTGCGGCCTGCCCGTCCGTGCGCGCTGTCACTTCTCGGACGCCGTACCCGGTGCCGGGCTCTCCCGCGCCCCGGGGGCCTCGTCTTGCGCCCGTACCGGGGTGAGGCGCAGTACCGTTCCGTCGCCGTTGGCGGCGAGAAGGAGGGAGCCGTCGGGGGCGGCTGCCAGGCCGGCGAAGAGGCGGGGGACGCCGGGCATGCCGTGGGCGAAGAGGGCGGGCCGGGCGCGCGGCACGGTGCCCGGCGGCGGTCCCAGGGGCAGGTCCTCCGCGTCGATGCGGCTTTCCGCCGTGGTGAGGGAGACGGACCGGAGCCGGCGGTATGCGGCCTCCACGACGAACAGCTCGTCCCCGAGGACCGCCAGGCCCTGTGGCGCTCCGAGCCCGTCCACGACGGTGCGCAGTTCTCCGTCCTCGACGCGCAGCACCGCACCGTGCGACTCGTCACTGACGTAGACGCCTCCCTCCGCGTCGAGGGCGACGTCCACGGGACGGCCGGCGCCTTCGGCGAGCACGGTGACGGTGTCGCTCGCGTCGACGGTGACGATCCGGGCGGCCCCGGCCTCCGCGACGACGAGCGAGCTGTCGGGCGCGACGGCGATTCCGCGGGGCTCGTCCAGGCCCTTCGCGCGCAGCCGGGTCGTGTCGTGCGCGAGGTCGTGGGTGTGCACCTCCCCGTACTGCGAGGTGCTGTGGACCAGGCCGCCGGCCGCTACCACGCCGTGTACGAACGGCGGCAGGAAGGTGAGGGAGGCCACGCCGCCGCCCGTGCCGCTCGCCGCGGGGAGCCGGACGGGTTCGCCCTCGTGCGTGGCCGCCGGGGTGGCGAGGCGGTAGTGGTCGCCCGCGTACACGGTGCCGCCGAGGTCGACGGTCACACCGTAGGGGCCGCCCAGACCCCGGGGGACGATCTCGCGGGTGCGGCCGTCGGGACGCAGTTCCGTGATGCCGCCGCCGGCGTAGCTGGAGACGAACATACGGTTCTCGCCGTCGAAGGCCGCGTTGTCCAGCCCCGTCAGACCGCTGACGACCTGGGTCCGCGACCCGCTGCCGTGCAGGTCGATGCGGGTCACGATGCCCTCGACGCCGCGGGAGAGGACGTGCAGGACGCCGCCTCGGTCGAAGCGGACGGCGACCGGCTCGTGCACCTGGCGGGCCACCACCTCGGCCTGCCCGCCGTCGGCCGGGATGCGCCACACCTCGCCGGTGAGCATGTGCGGGTAGTACAGATGGCCGTCCGGACCGCGCTGCATGGCGTTGCCCATGGCCAGATCGTCGGTGAGGACCACGGGATCGCCGCCGTCGGGGAACAGCTCCACCAGCCGTCCGCCCGGCAGCATCTCGTTGACGAAGAGCCTGTCGCCGGCGCATGTGATGCCGTTGGGCATCCGCACCCGGTCGGAGACCAGGGTGTACGCGCCCTCGGGGCTGCGGCGCCACACCCGGCCCGGTACCAGATCGGCGATGTACATGGAGCCGTCCGCGCCGAAGGCCAGGTCGTCCGGGGACTGCACCGGGCTGTCCATCGGTACGACGACGTCCACATCCCCGGTCGCCGGGTCCACCGCGCTGATGCGCCCCGCCAGATACTCCGCGACGTACAGCCGTCCGTCGGGGCCGAAGGCGACGCCGTTGGAACCCCACAGCCGGTGGGGCGGATTGAGCCGTTCGGCCCGCCAACGGGCGCAGGTGGGCCGCCGGTTGCCGCTGTCGTCGAATCTGCTGGGCCGTGCCCATGCCGCCGCTTCCGTCACTCTGGGCCTCCCGTTCACTCGGCCGGGGCGAGGACGTCGTTTAGGCCGCCGTCCGAGCGCCACCGGCGGAGCAGGTCGTGGAAGACGACGGGTCCGTGCGCGTACGTGTCATCGCGTCCGCGCGGCTTGCCCTCGTTGTTGTAGTAGCCGGGCGTGCATTCGGCCTGGAACCTGTGCAGGTCCGGCGCGTGCTCGCGCAGGCTCGCCAGCCAGCCGTCCTCGGCCTGCGGGCTCGGCTCGATGCGGCGTGCCCGGCGCCTGCGGGCCTCGGCGACGATCTCGGCGACGTGCAGGGCCTGTTCGTCGAGGACGTGCACGAAGTTGACGGAGCTGGCCTTCTGCAGCGGGCCGAGGTGGAAGAGGTTGGGGAAGCCGTGGCTGCAGAAGCCGTGGAGGGTCTTCGGGCCGTTGCGCCACGCCTCCCGGAGCGAGACGCCTCCCCTGCCGTACACGGGGAGCCGGCCGGACAGCACGCCGGAGACGCCGACCTCGAAACCCGTCGCGAAGATGATGCAGTCGACCTCGTACTCGGCCGGGCCGACCACCACACAGGTCTCGGTGATCCGCTCCACGCCGTGGGTGTCGGCCGTGTCCACCAGGGTGACGTTGTCCCGGTTGAAGGTCTGGAGGTAGGTGTCGCTGAACGTGGGGCGCTTGCACATGTAGCGGTACCACGGTTTGAGCTTCTCGGCCGTCGCCGGGTCCGTCACGACGGCGTCCACGCGGGCGCGCAGCTCGTTCATCTTGCGGTGGTCGGTGATCTCATAGGCCCGTTCCCTCACCTCGGGCGGCAGGTGTGCGTCGGCGCCGGTGGGGATGAGCTTCTCGTGCAGGCGTGCGCTGCCGGTCCAGGCGTCGTTCACCAGGTCCTCGTCCACCGGGGCGCCGGAGAGGACGTCGAGGAAGTTCTCCATGCGACGGCGCTGCCAGCCCGGTTCGAGGGAGGCGGCCCACTGCGGGTCGGTGGGCCGGTTGTCACGTACGTCCACCGTGGAGGGCGTCCGCTGGAAGACGTACAGGTGCCCGGCGTCGGCGCCCAGGTGCGGCACGGCCTGGATGGCGGTGGCGCCCGTGCCGATGAGGGCGACGCGCTTGTCCGCGAGTTCGTGGAGGCCGCCCGACGCGTCGCCGCCCGTGTAGGCGTAGTCCCAGCGGCTGGTGTGGAAGGTGTGCCCCGTGAAGGTGTCGATGCCCGGGATGGACGGCAGCTTCGCCTGGCTGAGCGTCCCGGTGGCCAGCACCACGTAGCGGGCCCGCACGGCGTCGCCCCGGTCGGTGCTCACCAGCCATGCGGAGTCGTCCTCGCACCAGCGCAGTCGGGTCACCGCCGTCCGGAAGCAGGCGTCGTCGTAGAGGCCGAAGTGCCGTGCGAGGGCCCGCGCGTGCTGCCGGATCTCCTCGCCCGGCGCGTAGCGCCACTTCGGTACGTAGCCGACCTCTTCGAGCAGCGGCATGTAGATGTACGACTCGATGTCGCAGCGGATGCCCGGGTACCGGTTCCAGTACCAGGTGCCGCCGAAGTCCCCGCCCTTCTCGATCACCCGGATCGACTCCAGGCCCGCCTGCCGCAGCCGTGCGGCGGCCAGCAGTCCGCCGAAACCGCCGCCGACCACGACCGCCTCGACCCGGTCGTGCAGCGGCTCGCGGCGGACGTCGGGTTCGGCGTAGGGGTCCTCGGCGTAGTAGCCGAACTCTCCCTCCGTGCGCCGGTACTGCGCGTTTCCGTCCGGGCGGATGCGCCGGTCGCGCTCCGCCCGGTACTTCGCACGGAGGGCCTGGAGGTCGAAGTCGCCTTCCGGCGGGTCGGCCGGTGCGTCGCCGTTCGCGGTGGGAGGTGCGGACATCAGGGAGCGTGCGCTCCTTTCGCGGCTCGGGTGCCGGCCGGTTCCGGGGGCCGGGCGGGCGTGCGGTCGTGCCGTCGCCCCGCACGGGCAGCGGGCCCGTGGCCACTGGTGCTGCGCAGGGCTTCGCGGAGGCCGGGAACGACCGCGACCCCAGGAACCGTACATAGCTGTACGGTTCCTGGCCAGTGCGCGTCCCGGCCTTGGCCGGTTCTGTCCCCGCCCGTGTCCGGTCCGCCCATCGGCCGTGCCCGGCCCGGCGGTTGGCGGGGCCCCGGCCCCGGCGGTCCCGGCCGGAGGGCCGCCGCTACCCTTCCCGTATGTCGACGGACACCGGACGGGCCCTGCGGCGCGACGCCGCGCGCAATCGGGAGCGGCTGCTGGAGGCCGCCCGCCGGCTGTTCGCGGAGCGGGGGCCCGACGTGCCGCTGGAGGACGTGGCACGCGCCGCGGCGGTCAGCCGTACGACGCTGTACCGCAACTTCGCCACCCGGGAGGAGCTCGCGGCGACCGTCTTCGAGGCCAACGTGGACCGCATCGAGGAGCGGGCCGCCGCCCTGCTGGACCGACCGGACGGCGCCGTGGAACTGTTCGGCTACGTCCTCGACATGCAGGAGAGGGACCGCGGCATCGTGCACGTGCTCGCGGGGGCGGACATCGCCTGGTTCAAGGGGCTCGCCGCCCGGACGACGCGCGCGTTCGAGCCGCTGCTGGCGCGGGGCAAGGAGGCCGGCACCGTCCACCCCGAGGTGGAGGCCGGGGACGTGCTGACGGCGCTCAGGATGGCCGAGGCCGCGACGCCGCCGCACGACGCGCCCGACCGGGAACGTCTCGCCCGCCGCGTACGCGCCATGCTGCACCGCACCCTGTTCACCGGCCGCTGAACGGGAGCGCCCGCCCGTACCGGGTGCGGCGGGGCACGGAGGGCGGGTGCCTTCCGGCTGCGCCGGGCGGGAGCGTGACCGCCACCATCGAGACGGGGAGCGGGCCGGCGGGCCCCGGCGGTGGCCGGGTCCGCCGTGGTGCCGGGCGAGGGCGCTACCCGGTGTGGCTGCGCAGGACGTGGGTGACGAAGACCGTGAGCCGGGTGCGCAACTCCTCGCGGGGTACGCCGTCGTGCCCCGCGAGATGCTCGACGAGGTCGGCGCGGGTCGCGGCGAGCAGTGCGTGGGCGGCGAAGTCGGCGCCGGCCAGGCCCGGGATCTCCTCCAGCATGCCCTTCAGCAGGGCGTGCCACCGGGTGTAGTGCTCCGCTTGATAGGGGCTGCCGCTTCCGGCTCCCTCCAGGGCCAGCGCGAGGTGCCGGTTGTCGAACTTGAAGCACAGCACGGCGTCGAGGAGGGCGTGGGCGCGCTCCTCCGGGGGAGTGGCCGGCCCGAGGGGCGGCGGTCCGCTCCCGATCGCCTCCTCCACCGGCTGGAGCCGGGCCTCGTACAGCGCGCGGATCAGCCCCGTCCGGTCGCCGAAGGCACGGAAGAGCGTGCCTTTGCCGACGCCGGCGGCTGCGGCGACGTCGGCCATGGTGACGTCCTCCGGGCTCCGGCAGTCGGCGAAGAGGCTGTCGGCTGCCGCCAGGACGGCCGCCCGGTTGCGGGCTGCGTCCTTGCGGGGTTTGCGCTCGGGCACGCGGTACCTCCGTTTGCAAAGCGGACCAAGGGTCCGTATCGTTGCGTGAAGCGGACTCCGGGTCCGTATTCTATGCGGAAGGAAGCGTCATGCCCCAACCCTCCTCACTCCCCTCACCGGCGGAGGAGCTGTACCGCCACAGCCTGCGTCTGCTGCTCGACAAGGACATCCCCGCATGGGTCGACTTGTGGGCGGAGGACGGCGTCATGGAGTTCCCCTTCGCCCACGGCGACTGGCCCCGACGGCTGGAGGGCAAGCAGGCCGTCGCCGCCTACATGCGCCACTATCCCGACCACATCGATCTGCACGACTTCCCCGAAGTGGTGATCCATCAGACGTCCGAGCCGGAGACGATCGTGGTCGAGATGCGGGGTGTGGGCCGGCTCGTCGCGGACGACAGCCCCTTCGATATGCGGTACGTCGGTGTGGTGACCGTCCACGACGGACGCATCACCTCCTACCGCGACTACTGGAGCCCCCTCGCCGTCGCGCCGGGTGCCGAGTTTGCGGGGAGCAGCCGGTGACCGCCCCCGCCGTCCTGGTCGTGGGTGCCACCGGCACCACCGGCAGCCGCACCGCCGCCCGGCTGACCGCAGAGGGCCACCGTGTGAAGGCCGCGTCGCGGCGCGCCGCACCGGTCGCCGGCGCCGAACCGGTGCGCTTCGACTGGTACGACACCGCCACGCACGCCCCGGCACTGGAAGGCGTGGACCGCGTCTATCTCGTCCCGCCCGTGGGCGATCCCGACCCGGCCGCGGTCATGCTGCCCTTCCTGCGGCAGGCCCGTGCCGCAGGGGTGCGCCGTGCGGTGCTCCTCAGTTCCTCGGCCGTGCCTTCCGGCGGACCGGCGGTCGGCCTGGTGCACCAGGCCCTGCCCGGGCTGTTCCCCGAGTGGGCCGTGCTGCGCCCCTCCTGGTTCATGCAGAACTTCACCGGCGACCATCTGCACGCCCGTGGCATCCGCGAGGACGGCACGGTCCGGAGCGCCACGGGAAGTGGCCGCGTCGGTTTCGTCGACGCGGACGACATCGCCGAGGTCGCCGTCCGGGCCCTGACCGACGACCGGGCACCGGACACCGATCTGGTCCTCACGGGTCCCGAGGCCCTCTCCTACGACGACGTCGCGGCGGTCCTCACCGAGGTGACGGGCCGGCCGGTGGTCCACCACCGGCTGACGCAGACGCAGTTGCGCGACCGTCTCGCGGCGGAGGTCCCGGCGGAGTTCGCCGGGATACTGGCCGGCATGGACGGCGCCATCGCGCAGGGGGCCGAGGACCGCGTCACCGACACGGTCCAGCGCCTGACGGGCCGTCCGCCGCACAGTTTCCGCACCGTCGCGGAACGGGAGTTGTCGTCCGCCCGGTGAATGCGCCGCCGCCGGGCGGCACTCCGGGCCGGCCGCCGCGCCGACGCGGGCAGCGCTCCTTGATGGTGCCCGGTCAGCCCGATGTGCATCAGGAGCGCGGCTCCCCTATGATTGATCTTGCACGGCGGGCCGCAGCGGCGGCCGTCGGCAGTGCGTCGGTCGTCTAAGGAAAGACGCCCCGCTTCCTGCGGGGAAATGCAAGTGCAAGGCCTGCCCGGCGCTCCGTACGGGAAAGCCCCGTTCCTGCGACACGCAGGAACGGGGCTTTCCCGTTGTCGGTGTCCCCCCGTTGTCCGTGTCCGGCGCCGTCCCGCGTGCGTGACGTGACGGCTCGGGACGGGACTTGGCACGCGCCCTTCCCTACCGTGCCCCCTGCCGGGCGAGGGCCCGGCCGAGCAGGCGGGCGCCCTCGGGGAAGGCACCCGGGTTCGGCCCCGAGTAGTTGAGGCGCAGATAGGCGCCGGTCGGTTCGGCGGGGAACCACTCGCCCCCGGCGGCGACGGCCACCCCCGAGCTCTCGCAGTCCGCGACGAGCCGCGGCAGGTCGGTGGTGTCCGGCAGCCGGACCCACAGGTTCAGCCCGCCCTGGGGCACGGTCTCGACGTGCGCCGCGGGTACGTGCTCCCACAGTGCGCCGAGCAGCACGTCACGCCGGGCGGCGAGTTGGTGGCGGAGGCTGCGCAGGTGCGTGCGCCAGGCCGGCTGCGTCACGACGTCGAGGGCGACGGTCTGGAGCAGCCCGCTGACGTACATGGCCTCGGCCTGCGCGTCGGCGAGGATGCGTTCACGGGCGGGCCCGCGGGCCATGAGCCCGGCGATCCGGACGGCGGGGGAGACGCTCTTGGTCAGGGAGCGCAGGTGGACGACGTGCCCCTGGTCGTCGCGCGCGGCGAGCGGCACCGGGTCGGCGTCGATCCCGAAGTCGTGTGCCCAGTCGTCCTCGATCAGGAACGCGCCGTGCTCGCGGACGAGATCCAGGACCCGGTCGGCGAGGCCGGGCGCCCACCGGGCGCCGGTGGGATTGGCGAAGTGGGGCTGGGCGTAGAACGCCCGTGCCCCGGTCTGCGCGAACGCCCGCGCCAGCGCCTCCGGGTCGGGACCGTGCGTTCCGCTGGGCACGGGCACCGTACGGACCCCCGCCTGCGCGGCGGCCAGGATCGCCCCCCAGTAGGTCGGCGACTCGACCAGCAGCGGGCGCCCGGCGCCGACGAGGGCCCGGAAGGCGGTGTTCAGCCCGCTCTGGCTGCCCGGGAAGACGACGATGTCGCCGGGGGAGGGCGGGGTGACCCCGAGCGGCGTCTCGGTGGCCAGCTCGTTCGCGAACCAGGCCTGGAGCTCCGGCAGTCCCGCGGCCGGTGGCCGGCCGACGGCGGAGTCACCGCGCGCCGCCCGTCCGAACGCGGCCCGCACCAGGCGTTCGGGCAGCAGCTCCCGGTCCGGGTAGCCCGAGTGCAGCGCGATCACGTCGTTGGGGGTGGTCCGCAAGGCGGCGGACAGCCGCGGCAGACGGTGGGGCGGCGCGCCGAGGGCCGCCGTCTGCCACCCGTAGTCGTGGGGCCGCGCGACGCGGACCGCCCGGACGAAGGTGCCCACACCCGGCCGGCTCTCCACCAGTCCTTGCGCCCCGAGGGCCCGCAGCGCCTTTTGCACCGTGACCGGACTCGCGCCGTACTCGGCGACCAGAGCCCGGGTGGAGGGCAGTTTCGCGCCGGGCGGGGCCGTCGCGATCCACTCACGAAGATCGGCGACGATCCGCCCGCTGCTATCGTTGTGCATGACATCTAATAGTAGCGCTACTCTTCCTGACGCTCCGGTGCTACCCCCGGCCCGGTCCGGTCTGTGGTGGGGTCTGCTCGGAGTCACGGCGTTCTCCTTCACCGTGCCGTTCACCCGCGTCGCCGTCGCAGGTGACGGGATGTCGGCGCTGTTCACCGGGTGCGGCCGAGCGGTGATCGCCGCACTGCTCGCCGCCGTCGCGCTCGCCGTCACCCGGCAGCGGCTGCCGCGCGGTCTCCAGTGGGGACGGCTCGCGGTCGTCGCGGCCGGCGTGGTCGTCGGCTTCCCGGTGCTGACCTCGTACGCGCTGACCACCGCCTCGGCGAGCCACAGTGCCGTGGTGATCGCGCTCCTGCCCGCCGCGACGGCGGTGCTGGCCGTGCTCCGCGGGCACGAACGCCCCCCGAAGCCGTTCTGGGCCATGGCCGGCGTCGGTGCCGCCGCCACCGTCGGGTTCGCCTTCCTGCAGGGCGGCGGGCCGGGCGGTCTGCACTGGTCGGACCTGCTGCTGTTCGGCTCCGTCGTCGCGGCGGGTGTCGGCTACGCGGAAGGCGGGCTGCTCGCCCGCGAGCTCGGCGCCTGGCAGACCATCTCCTGGGCCCTCGTCCTGGCCGCCCCGGTGATGACCGCGCTCACCGTGCTCGCCATGGCGCAGCATCCGCCGACCGGCTCCGCCGCCGAGTGGGCCGCGTTCGCCTACCTCGGCGTCGTGAGCATGTTCCTGGGCTTCTTCGCCTGGTACCGGGGGCTGGCCATCGGCCCGATGGCGCAGGTCAGCCAGATCCAGCTCGTCCAGCCGGTGCTGACCATCTGCTGGGCCGCGCTGCTCCTGCACGAGCACCTCACCTGGCCCACCGTCCTGGGCGGTCTCGTCGTGGTCGGCTGCGCGGGCACCGCCGTACGGACCCGGCTGGGCCGCGCGGCGCCGGCGGGCGGGGACGCGCGCACGGGTGTGGAGCCGCGTGCGGGCTCGGGCGCGGAGGCGGTGGCGGAGGGGAGCATACGCGCGGGCACGGAAGCGGAGTAGCGGCCCGCAGCACCTCGGCCCCGCCCGGCCGCCGGCGCCCGTAGTGCCCGGCTACCCGTGCCGACCGGCTGTCCGGCCCCGTCCCGGAGGGCGGCCCGTACCCGCCGCTGCCCGGCCGCCCGCGCGCCGCCCCGCACCACCCGGTCCTGTCCGGCCGCACGTGCCCGCCTCGCCCGCATCGGCCGGCCCCCGCCCGCGTCGGTGTCACTCCGCGTGGGCGCGGGCTCCCTCGTGGGCGGCGGCGGGGGCGTTCCAGGAGCGGTCGGTCAGCAGGCGCAGGCCGTTGAGGGCCACGAGGATGGTGGAGCCCTCGTGCCCGGCGACCCCCAGCGGAAGGGGCAGGGTCGCGGCCAGGTCCCAGACGACGAGTGCCGCGATGACCGTGCCGGCGATGACGAGGTTCTGCTTCACCAGGCGGCGGGCGCGGCGGGAGAGGGCGACGACGCGGGGCACGGCGGCCAACTCGTCGTGGACCACGACGGCGTCGGCGCTCTCCAGGGCGAGGTCGGAGCCCGTCCGGCCCATGGCGACGCCGGTGTCGGCGGCGGCCAGCGCCGGCGCGTCGTTGACGCCGTCGCCGATCATCAGCACCCGGTGGCCGGAGCCGCGCAGCTCCTCCACCGCCGCGACCTTGTCCTGCGGCAGCAGCCCGGCGCGGACATCGGTGATACCGACCTCGCCGGCGAGCCGTGCGGCGGCACGCCGGTTGTCGCCGGTGACCAGCAGCGGCGTGCGGCCGGTCAGCCCGGACAGGTCGCGTACGGTCGCGGCGGCGTCGGTGCGGAGGCGGTCGGCGATCCCCAGGAGTCCTGCCGGGGTGCCGTCGACGACTACCAGTACGGTTGTGCACCCTTCGGCCTCCAGCGTGCCGGGGGCCGTGCCGATGTCGTCCGCCGTCAGCCGGGCGGGGCTGCCGACCGCCACGGTGCGGCCCTCCACGGTGGCGGTCACCCCGGTGCCCGGCGTGGCGGTGAAGTCCGCGGCGGGTGCGGGGGTGAGGCCGCGGTCGCGGGCGGCGGCCACCACGGCGCGGGCCAGCGGGTGTTCGCTGGGGTGCTCGGCGGAGGCGGCCAGCCGCAGCACGGTCTCCTCGGTGTGGCCGCCGCCGGGCAGCGTCAGGACACGGGTGACCCGCGGGGTGCCTTCGGTCAGGGTGCCGGTCTTGTCGAGGGCGACGGTGTCGGTCTGTCCGAGCCGTTCCATCACCACGGCCGACTTCACCAGTACGCCGTGGCGTCCGGCGTTGGCGATCGCCGAGAGCAGCGGCGGCATGGTGGCGAGGACCACCGCACAGGGCGAGGCCACGATCATGAAGGTCATGGCCCGCAGCAGTGTGGGCTGCAACGCGGCGCCGAACAGCAGCGGGACGGCGAAGAGGGCGACCGTCGCGGTCACCATGGCCAGGCTGTAGCGCTGTTCGACCTTCTCGATGAACAGCTGGGTCGGCGCCTTGGTGCGGGACGCCTCCTCCACCAGACGGACGATCCGGGCCAGTACGGAGTCGCCCGCGTCGCGCTCGACCCTGATGCGCAGCGCCCCGGAGCCGTTGAGGGTGCCGGCGTAGACCTCGTCGCCGGCCTTCTTGGTGGCGGGCAGGGGCTCCCCGGTGATGGTGGCCTGGTCGACCTCGCTCAGCCCGTCCAGCACGCGGCCGTCCGCGCCGATGTGTTCGCCGGGCCGCACCAGGAGGGTGTCGCCGACCGCGAGCTGTCCGGTGGGGACGGTCTCCTCCGCGCCGTCGTCGGTGAGGCGGGTGGCGGTCGCGGGGGCCAGGTCGAGCAGTCCGCGGACCGAGTCGGCGGTCCGGGCGGTGGCGATCGCCTCCAGTGCGCCCGACGTGGCGAAGATGACGATGAGCAGCGCCCCGTCGAGTACTTGTCCGATGGCTGCGGCCCCGAGTGCGGCGACGACCATCAGCAGATCGACGTCGAGTGTCTTCTCCCGCAGGGCGCACAGCCCCGCCCAGCCCGGCTCCCAGCCGCCGGTGGCGTAGGTCAGGGCGAACAGCGGGCCCCACAGCCAGGCGGGCGCCCCCAGCAGATAGGCGGGGAGGGCGAGCAGGAAGAGCAGCAGGGCCGCCAGCGCCCAGCGCGCCTCCGGCACGGCGAGCACCCGGGTGCGGACCGTCGGCGGCGTCCGGGGCGGGGGAGGGGAGGGGGCGCCGGGTTCGGGCCCGGTGGTGTCGGCGGACAGGACGGAGGTCATGGGGGAGCTGCCCTTCGCTGGGGACGGTTCGGCCCGACACCTTACAGGAATGAATGAACAGGTATTCATTCGTCGGGCTCCGTAGACTGTTCCCATGGGCCACGGAGCGAAACCCCCGACGACAGCGGCGCCGCGCACGCGGCTCACCCCGCAGGCCGCGCAGCAGGTGGCCACCACGCTCCAGGCCCTCTCGACCCCGTCCCGGCTGCTGATCCTCGCCCGCCTGCGCGAAGGACCGCTCGCCGCCACCGAACTGGCCGCCGAAGTCGGCATGGAGCAGTCCGCCTGCTCCCACCAGCTGCGTCTGCTGCGCAACCTCGGCCTGGTGCTGGGCACCCGCAAGGGCCGCTCGGTCGTCTACTCGCTCTACGACAACCACGTCGCCGAGCTCCTCGACCAGGCGCTCTACCACGTCGAGCACCAGCGCCTCGGCCTCCCGGACCCCGCCCCCGAAGACCCCGGCCGCTGAGCCGCCCGCCCTGTTGCCCTCAGCCGACGGGCCGCGGGTGACCGTCCGTGGGGGTGGTACCCGACGGCGTGGCGGTCCGGCGGGGGCAGTCCGGCCGGGGGGACGCTGGAGAACGGCAAGGGCGTCGAAGGGAGCGGCGATGGTGACCGGCAGGCACTTCAGACGCGCCGGAATCCTGGTGGCCGGCGGAGTGCTCGTCCTCGTGGGGCTGGCGCTGCTCGTGCTCCCGGGGCCGGGTCTGCTCCTCGTCTTCGCGGGGCTGCTGCTCCTCGCAAGAGAGTTCCCCGCGCTGGACCGGTACGTCGTCCCCGTCCGGGAGCGGGCGCTGCAAGCCGCGGAGGAGAGTGTCTCGTCCCCGCTGCGGCTGGCCGGTTCCGTGCTGGCGGTGCTGGCCCTGGCGGGTGCCGGGGTGGCCTGGGGGCTGGTCCGTGAGCTGCCGTTCAGCGGCTGGAGCGCGGGTTCCAGTCTGATCCTGGCCGCGTTCCTGCTGGCGGGTCTGCTGGTGTGGAGCCGCCGGCGGGTGGTGGCCGCCCGGACACCACGCTGACCCACCGCACTTTCTGTGCCCGGCCCACGTCCTGGTCCGGGCGCCTCCGTCCATCCTGGCCTGGCCTGGCCAGGCGGCCCGTCCCGGCCGTCCGCCGTGCGCCGGAGTACGGCGGCCGGTGCCGGCCGCCTCTTCGCGGGCCGCGTGTCTCCCCGTCAGCCCCGGGGCTCGGCCGCCGTCGTGGCCGGGACCCGGCCGGCGGGCTGTGCGGCGGACGCGGCCGGGGCGCGCCGGCCGGGCAGGAAGCAGGCGACGGCGAGCGCGGCGAGGGCCGCGCCGGCGCCGATGGCCATCACGAGGCGGAAGCCGCTTTGCGCGGGCACCGTGACGGGGCCGAGCCGCATGGTGAGCTGGGCGAGGACGACGCCGGCGACCGCGCTGGAGACGGAGGTGCCGATCGAGCGCATCAGGGTGTTGAAGCTGTTGGCCGCGGCCGTCTCGGACGGCGGGACGGCCGCCATGATCAGGGCCGGCATGGAGCCGTACGCCAGGCCGATGCCGGCACCGACGATCGCGGAGACGAGGACGAGCTGCCACAGGGCGGACATCAGCACGATGCCGAGCCCGTACCCGGCGGCGACGACCACGGCGCCGGTCATCAGCGTCACCTTGGGCCCCCGGGTGCGGGATATCCGCGCGGACAACGGCGCGACGGCCATCATCACCAGCCCGGAGGGCGCCATGACCAGACCGACCGTCAGCATCGAGGCGCCCAGCCCGTAGCCGGTGGCCTCGGGCAGCTGGATGATCTGGGGCAGCACCAGGGACATGGCGAACATCGCGAAGCCGAAGACGGCGGAGGCGAGGTTGGTCAGCAGCACCTGGCGGCGGGCGGTGGTGCGCAGGTCCACCAGGGGTTCGGGGGTGCGCAGTTCCCACCAGCCCCACACCGCCAGCAGCACGGCGCCGCCCGCGAACAGACCGAGTGTCGCTGTGCCGCCCCAGCCCCAGTCGGCTCCTTTGGAGATGCCGAGCAGCAGGCACAGCAGCGCGGCCGAGAGGCCCAGTGCGCCGGGCACGTCGAACCGTCCGCCGCCGCGGAGGCCGGATTCGGGCACCAGGCTGACGACGAGGAGCGCGGCGAGGGCGCCCAGTGCGCCGGAGCCCCAGAACAGCACGTGCCAGTCGACGCGTTCGGCGAGGAAGGCGGCGAGGGGGAGGCCGAGGGCGCCGCCGATACCGAGCGAGGCGCTCATCAGGGCGGTGGCGGCTCCCATCCGCGCGGGGGCAAGTTCGTCCCGCATGATGGAGATGCCGAGCGGGATGACGCCGGCGGCCAGGCCCTGGAGGGTGCGGCCGGCGATCATCGGGGCGAGGGTGTCGCTGAGGGCGCCGATGACGGAGCCCGCGGTCAGCATGGCGAGGCTCAGCAGCAGCATGCGCCGCTTGCCGTACATGTCGCCGAGCCGTCCCATGACGGGGGTGGCGACGGCGCCGGCGAGGAGCGTCGCGGTGATCGCCCAGGTGGTGTCGGCCGGGCCGGCGTGCAGCAGTCGGGGCAGTTCGGGGACGAGGGGGATGACGACCGTCTGCATCAGCGAGACGACGATCCCGGCGAGGGCGAGTACGGCGACGACGGCGTTGCCTCGTGCGGGACGCTCGGCCGGGGGACCGCCGGCGGGTTGCGGCGAAGCACCGGACAGCACGGAACACCTCCTGGTTTCTCGTCCTGTCCGCCGCCGTGGCGGGGACGGGACTGTGCGCGCCCGCCGGCAGTGCGGAACGTGCGGGCCCATCCTTAAGTCAACTGATTGACTTAAGCTAGCAGGATGCTGGAGCGCCGTGCGTCCGTTCGAACGCCGCCGCCGCACGGGCGCCCCCGGGCCAGCCGCCGCACGCACCCGGGTACCGTCGGGGCGGGAAACCGCCACACCCCGGGAGATCCGCAGCTCATGGCCACCCGTCACCGCACCGACCACGCCGCACCGCCCCGCGCCGGGAACGCTGACCACGCCGCACCGCCCCGCGCTGGGAACGGTGACCGCGCCCCTGTGCTCGACGCCGCGGCGGCGGACCGCGGGCCACGGGCCGGACGGCACGGCGGCCGGTGCGGGCGGTGACGGTGTCCGGACGGGAGGCCCGCGGCGCACGGGCCGGCCGCACGCGGGAGACGATCCTGACGGTGGCGGAGCGGCTGTTCGCCGAGCACGGCGTCAACACCGTCTCCAACCGCCAGATCAGCGAGGCGGCGGGGCAGGGCAACAACACGGCCGTCGGCTACCACTTCGGCAGCAAGACCGAACTGCTGCGCGCCATCGTCCGCCGGCACAGCGGACGCGTGGAGGAACTCCGCGCCGAGATGCTCGGCCAGATCGGCGACTCCGACCGCATCCGCGACTGGGTGGCCTGCCTGGTGTCCCCGGGGCCCCGGCACCTGGCCGAGCTGGGCAGCCCGACCTGGTACGCGCGGTTCGCCGTACAGCTGATGACCGACCCGCAACTGCGCCAGGTCATGCTGGAGGAGATCCTCGGCCCCTCGCTCCAGCACACCCTCGACGGGCTCCACCGCTGCCTGCCCGGACTCCCCGCGCCGGTACGGCGGGAGCGCTCGGACATGGCACGCCATCTGGTGCTGCACACCCTGGCGGAGCGGGAACGCGCGCTGGCCGAGGGCACGGAGACCGCCCGCCCCACCTGGGAGGCGTACGAGACGGGGCTCATCGACGCCCTCGTCGGCCTCTGGCTCGCCCCGGTCACCTCCGTACGCTGACCGCCCCACGGGCGCGGGCGCGCCGGTGCCGTGCACGAGCCCGGCTCCTGCCTGGGGGCCGGGTCGCCGGGAGGGCGGCCCATGGGCGGGCCGCAAGAGCCCTGCCGTTGCCGTCCGTTGTCGGCTTGTTCATACAGGTGGCTTCCCTGGCGGTGGGGCGCCTTGGCAGACTCGCAGGGCCCGACGATCCCCCCACCGTTGCGAGGTCAGCAGCCCCATGCCGGAACTCAACCGCCGCAGGTTCCTCCAGATCGCCGGCGCCACCGCCGCCTTCACCGCGCTCAGCGCCAGCATCCAGCGCGCCGCCGCCATCCCCGCCGCCCGCCGCTCCGGCACCATCGAGGACGTCGAGCACATCGTCGTACTGATGCAGGAGAACCGTTCGTTCGACCACTACTTCGGCACCCTGCGCGGCGTACGCGGCTTCGGCGACCCGCGCCCCATGGCACCGGCCGGCAAGAAGACGGTCTGGCACCAGTCGGACGGCACCAAGGACCTGCTGCCCTACCGCCCGGACGCCGACAACCTGGGCATGCGCTTCATCGCGGGCCTCAACCACGACTGGGCCGGCGGGCACCAGGCGTGGCACGAGGGCCGCTACGACCAGTGGATACCGGCCAAGGGGCCCGGCACCATGGCATATCTGACCCGCGAGGACATCCCCTTCCACTACGCGCTGGCCGACGCCTTCACCATCTGCGACGCCTACCACTGCTCGATGATCGGCGCCACCGACCCCAACCGCTACTACATGTGGACCGGCCACGCCGGCAACGACGGCGAGGGCGGCGGCCCCGTCCTCGGCAACGAGGAGGCCGGCTACGGGTGGACGACCTACCCGGAGCGGCTGGAGGAGGCGGGCATCTCCTGGAAGATCTACCAGGACATCGGCGACGGCCTCGACGAGGACGGCGGCTGGGGCTGGATCGAGGACGCCTACCGGGGCAACTACGGCGACAACTCCCTGCTGTGGTTCACCCGCTACCAGAACGCCGAACCCGGCGACCCCCTGTACGACAAGGCCCGTACCGGTACCGACGCCAAGAAGGGCGACGGCTTCTTCGACATCCTCCGCTCCGACGTGACGAGCGGAAAGCTGCCGCAGATCTCCTGGATCGCCGCCCCCGAGGCGTTCAGCGAGCACCCCAACTTCCCCGCCAACTACGGTGCCTGGTACATCTCCCAGGTGCTGGACGCGCTCACCGCCGACCCCGCGGTGTGGGCCAGAACGGCGCTGTTCATCACCTACGACGAGAACGACGGCTACTTCGACCACGTCGTCCCGCCCTACCCGCCCGCCTCCGCCGCGCAGGGGCGCTCCACCGTCGACACCGAACCCGATTCCTACCGTGGCGGCGTGCCCGGATACGCGCCCGGGCCCTACGGACTCGGCCAGCGCGTGCCCATGCTGGTCGTCTCGCCGTGGAGCACCGGCGGCTACGTGTGCTCCGAACTGTTCGACCACACCTCCCTCCTGCGCTTCATGGAGCGCCGCTTCGGAGTGCGCGAACCCCACATCTCGCCCTGGCGGCGCGCGATCTGCGGCGATCTGACCTCCGCGTTCGACTTCTCGCTCCGGGACACCACCCCGGCAGCCCTGCCGGACACCGACGGCTACCGGCCGCCGGACAACGAGCGGCACGACAGCTACGTGCCCAAGCCGCCGGCCACCCCGGTGCTGCCCAAACAGGAGAAGGGCTCACGGCCCACCCGTCCGCTGCGGTACGCGCCGCTGGTGGACGGCGCGCAGCAGACCGCCGAGGGCAGGTTCACGCTGACCTTCGGCGGCGGCCCGCACGCCGGCGCCTGCTTCCTGGTCACCTCGGCCAACCGCGACGACGGCCCCTGGACGTACACCGCCGAGGCGGGCAAGACGCTCTCCGACACCTGGAACACCGCCTACTCCGGCGGCTCCTACGATCTGACCGCGCACGGCCCCGCGGGCTTCCTGCGCACCTTCCGCGGCCCCGGCCGCACGGCGGGCCCCGAGGTGACCGCGAGGCACCTGCCGGACAGCGACGGCATCGAACTGACGCTGACCAACGCCGGGAAGAGCGACTGCTCTTTGCAGATCACCAACGCCTACGGCGGCACCACCGAGACCCACCGCATACCGGCGGGCGCCCGTCTGGTCCGTACGGTGAACTTGCGCGGCACCGAGCACTGGTACGACCTGACCGTCACCTGCGACACCGACCGGTCCTGGCTGCGCCGGCTCGCCGGGCACGTGGAGACCGGCCGCCCGGGTGTCAGCGACCCGGCGACGCTCACCACCTGACCGGCCCCCGGCCCCGGGGCCTCGCCCCCCCTCCGAGGGGCCCTCCCCAGGCGGCCGGGCACCCGATCGGCGGGGCGCGGGGTGACGCCCACGGGTGCTTCTCGCCCCGCCTCGCGCCCCGGCCCCCGCCGCCGGGTACCGCTCCGGCGTGCGGGCGGCCCGGCGTACGGACCTCACGGCCCGCGCCGGACCGGTGCCGGGAGCGCGCGGAGGGAACACGGTGGACCTGGACGCTGTCACCGACGAGCTGTACGGGCTGCCGCCCGAGGACTTCACCGCCGTACGCGACCGGCGGGCACAGGAGGCACGGAAGTCGGGCGACCGGGAACTGTCCGGGCGCATCCGCCGGCTGCGCCGCCCGACCCTCGCCGCCTGGGCCTGCAACCTGCTGGTCCGCGACCGGCCCGAGGAGACGCGGCTGCTGCTGGAACTGGGCGAGGAGCTGCGCCGGGCGCACCGCGACCTGGACGGCGCACAACTGCGGCAGCTCTCCGCCGAACAGCACCGCATCACCGCGCGGCTCGCCCGGGAAGCGGCGGACCTGACAGCCCGTGCCGGGCACAGGATCGGCGACGATGCCCAGCGCGAGGTCACCGAGACGCTGCACGCGGTGCTGGCCGACCCCCGGGCCGCCGGCGAATGGGCCGCCGGCCGGCTGGACAGACCACTGCCCGCACCCGTCGGCTTCGCCCCGGACACGGCCGCCCCGGCGCCGTCCCGCCGCCCGAAGGCCACCCGTACGGAGAAACCCGCGCAACGCCCCGCCGCCGAGGCGCCCGCGCGCGACCGCGGCGGCGCAGAGCGCGCCCGGCGCGAACAGCACAAGGAGGCGGACCGCGCCCGCGAACGGGCCCGCGCAGCCGAGCGCGAACTGCGCGCCCGCGAGAAGGACCACGAGACCGCGGAGACGGAGGCCCACCGCGCGGACACACGCCGTCAGGAGACCGAGGAAGAGGTGGCGCGGCTGACGGAACAGCTCGACCAGGCCCGCGCCCAACAACGACAGGCCCGCACCGAGGCGCGGGGCGCCCACGACCGGCTCCGCCGCGCCGAGCGCGCCCTCACCGAGGCCCGGCAGCAGGCCGGGCGCGCCGCGGGCCGTGCCGAGGACGCCGGGGACGGCAAGCCGCGCAGCCGGGAGTGATGCGAAGGGCCCGGCTGTGTGCCGGGCAGTTCCACGGGAACCGTCGGTGGGGTCCGCGCCGAGGTGCGGGGGAGCCACGGCCGGTTGCGCCGTGCCGAGCATGCCGCGGTTCGTGCCGGGGTGCCGGGGGCGGCACGCCGCGCGGCCGGAGGCGATGCGGAGGGTCCGGTCACGGCACGGCCGCGACGCGTGTGCCGGGCGGGGTTCCCGCACGGGCGCCGAGGGGCACGCGGACGGCCTGCCCCCGGCGTGTTCTTGCGCCGTACCCGGGCCGGGCCGGTACCGACGCGCCGGCCGCGTACGGGCCCGGCTGTTCGGGCGTTCACCCTCGCGGGCGGACCCTGTCACGCGGGCAGGGCATCACAAGCGGAAAGCCGATCATCACCACCGCAGCGTGGCGATGCTGTCCCCCATGACGAGGACCGACCGGCAACTGACCCGACCCGCCTGCGACAAGGCACTGTTGAGCGACTGGGACGCGCAGGTGGGCGCCGCGGGACCCGGCGTCCGCGGCGACTTCCACGCCTCCCCCGGCGCGCTGGCGCTGGACTGCACGGGGCGGGTGGCCACCAAGTTCGTTGCGGGACAGGCCGGGATCGTCCTCGTCCCCGACCCCGCCTCCCTCGGCGCGCTGCCCGAACGCGGCTGGGAGCACTTGCTGGCCACCCAGCGCGCCCGGGCCGCCGCGCTGGGCCTGCCCCTGGACTGGGAACTGGACGAGCGATTCCCCGACCGGCTGCCGAACCGGCTGGCCGCCGCGGGATTCCGGGAACGCCGCCCGGTCACCGTGCTGCTGGGCAGCGCCGGGCACGCCGCCGCCGGCCGGGGCGACGACCTGCCGCCGGGCATCCGGGTCCAGGCGGACAGCACCGACTACGCCGCGGTGCGGGACCTGGCCCGGACGGTGCGCGGCGGCGACTGGTCGTGGCTGCCGGACGCCCTCGCGCACTGGGTCCGTGACGACCGCGCCCCCTGCACCGTCGTCACGGCACGCACCCCGCGCGGCCGGCTGGTCGCCGCGGCGTGGGTCCGCTTCCACCCCGGTACGCCCTTCGCTTCCCTGTGGGGCGGGGCCACCGCCCCCGCGTGGCGGGGGCGGGGCCTCTACCGGGCGCTCGTCCGGCTCCGCGCCGCTCTCGCCGCCGACCGCGGGCACCGCCTGCTGTACACGGAGGCGCTGGGCTCAAGCCGGCCGGTGCTGTGCCGCGGCGGGTTCGGCCCGGTACGCGTCCTCGTCCCGTACCGCTACTGCCCACCGGGACGGTGAGGGCACCGGCGGGTCCGACTGGCGCAGGGCGGCGCACAGTTCGTCCACCGCCCGGCGCGTCACATGCGGCATGGCGATCAGCTGTGCGCGCCGGCCCTCCGCCGACAGCCGCCAGCGCCGGCACACCTCCTCCGGCGGCCGGTCGAAGGTGACGGCCAGCGCGTGCCGGTGCCGCCCGGGGTGCGCCCCCACGGCCGCCAGCGCCCCCACCGCGTACTCCGCGGTGTCCTGGCAGCGGTGCACCAGTGTGCGCAGCCCGCAGGTGCCCAGCTGGCGAAGCCTTTTCCACAGCAGTACGGCGGCCAGTCCGCTGCGGGAGCAGGCCAGCGTGTGGTCCCGCGCGCCCACGTACTCGCCCACCGGGAAACTCGGCAGCAGCTCCCGCCGCGCCAGCACGATGCCGCACGGCACCGGCACGCCGAGGAACTTGTGGCCGCTGACCGAGACGCTGTCCGCGCCGTCCCCCAGGCACCAGGCGGGCCGGGGCGTGCTGAAGGGCGCCACGATGCCGCCCAGCGCCGCGTCGGTGTGCACATAGCAGGGGCCCGCGGCGCCGGCCGCCTCGCGCAGCGGGGGCACGTCGTCGAAGGCCCCGCCCATCGTCGCCCCCGCGGTGGCCAGCAGCACCGCGCCGCGCGGCGGGCGTCCGGCGGCCTCGTCCTCGTGGCGCTGCGCGCGGCACAGCTTCGCCAGCGCCTCCGCGTCCATGGCACCGTCCGGCCCGCACTCCACGGTGACCAGCGGCATCCGCAGCAGATCGGCGGCCTTGCGCACGCTGTAGTGGGCGGCCGAGGACGCGTAGACGGGCGCGTGCGGTAACCGGCGGCGGCCCACGTACAGCCCGAAGGTGATCCCTTCGCTGCCGCCGCTGGTCACATACCCGTAGGTGGTCTCCGGATCGCCCTGCGCCAGCGCGGTGAACCAGGCGGTGACCTCCCTCTCGAAGAGCTTCGTGTGCACCCCGGACGCGTCCTCGCTGTCGGGGTCACCGACGTTGTTGGCCAGCGCGGCCAGCAGATGACCGCTGTCGGAGTCGTCGAAGGCCATGTTCCCGGGGAACCCCAGGAACCGTTCGCGGGCCTCCACCAGCCGGCGGGACACCTCCCGCAGCAGCAGGCCGGTCTCCTCGGCGGGACGGGGCTTGTGGCCGATGCTCAGATCGGAGTGCGACAGCACGTGCAACTTCCTCTTCCCCGCGCCGCGCGCGGGATACCGGATCAAGGGTCGGGTGCGGGGGGTCAGTGCGCGGTTCCGTGGGCGCCGGCCGGGCAGGAGAGGGCTTCGCGCAGCCGGTTCCTGGCCACCTTGCCCATGCCGTTGCGGGGCAGCCGGGGGACCGTGCCCAGGCACAGCGGCTGGTGCCAGTCGGGCACCTGCCGGCCGCTGAGGAAGTCCCGCACGTTCTCCAGTGACGGTGCCCTCCCCTGCGCCACGACCACGGCCCGCGGCACCTCGCCGTGCGCCGCGTCCGGGCAGCCGACCAGTACCGCGTCGTCGATGTCGGGGTGCTCCCGCAGCACGTTCTCCACGTCCACCACCGGGACCATGAACCCGGCGGCGCTCAGCACCCGTTCGCTGCGCCGGCCCACCAGGCGCAGGCCGCCGCGCCCGTCGTCCCTGACCAGGTCCCCGGTGTCGAACCAGCCGTCGGTGTCGTCGGGGCACCAGGTCACCTGCCCGCGCGCCGGGTCGAGAACGGCCAGGCACACCCCCGGGCCGCGGACCGCCAGCTGGCTTGTGCCCGGCTCCGCCTCGCCGGCCTCCCGCAGACGCACCTCGACGCTCGGCCAGGGCCGCCCCACGCTGCGGGCCGCCCAGCCGTCCGGATCGTCGGGCGCGGTGCTCAGCGCCCCGCCCGTCTCCGTCATGCCCCAGGCGTTCCGCACCCGCACGCCCCAGCCCCGCTCGACGGCCTCCACCAGGTCGGCGGGCAGCGGCGAGCCGGTGCACACGACGGTCTCCAGCGAGGCCGCGGGCCGGCCGGGGGAGTGGTGCAGCAGCCGGCGCAGATCGGCGGGGCGGGTCAGCAGACAGTCCACCCGGTGCTGTGCCGCCAGCTCCACCAGCGCCGCAGGGTCCCAGCTGTCCAGGAACACCGTGGTGGAGCGGTGCACCAGCGGTTCGAGGACCGCGTGCCGGACACCGACGAGGTTGGAGAGCGGCGCCGTGGTGGCGACCACCCCGCCGGCCGGCTCCCGCGAGGCGCAGTCCCGGGCCCCGGTCACGGCCGCGTACAGCGTGTTGCCGCTGTGCAGCACCCCCTTGGCGCGGCCGGTGGTGCCGGAGGTGAAGGCGATCAGCGCGGGTGCGTCCGGCGGAAGCGGCGTGGGAGGGTCCTCCCGGTCGCCGGGCGTCGCGGACAGCAGCGCGTGGTGGAAGTCGAGCGCGCCGCCGTCGCCGCCCGCCGCCGGGCCGTCGGTGCGGCCGTCGCCGTCCCGGGCGCCGAGCACGATCCGGTGGGCGAGCGAGGGCAGCCGTCCGCCGCACCGGGCCAGGGCACGGGCCGCGCCCGCGTCGCCGACCGCGCACACCGAGGCGCCGGTCGCCTCCAGCACCCGCTCCAGCTCGGCGGGGCTCTCGCCGTCCAGTACCGGCACCGTCACCGCGCCGGCCTCGATGCAGCCCAGGACGAAGGCGACGGTCTCCCAGCGGTCCGGCAACTGGTAGGCCACCACCTGGCCCGGCCGTACCCCGAGGGTGCGCAGCCCGCGGCTCACGCGCCGCGCCGCGCGGCCCAGTTCGCGGAACGTCAGTGTGACGACGCTGCCGTCGAGGTGGCGGCGGCTGACCAGCGCGGTGCGGTCGGGCTCCTCGGCGGCGACGGTCCGCAGATCGTCGGCGAACGTCTCCTCGCGCCACCAGCCCTGGGCCCGGTACCGCCGCGCGGCGGCCTGCGGCGGACGGAGTCGGGCAACGACATCACGCACAGATTGTCTCCCTGGTTCTCCTGCGGGGCCGGGACCGGACGTCCCGGCCGTACGGAGTGCGGCGTGCGAAGCGGCGCCGCACACGGAACGGCCGCCGTGGAGGGTGTGCCCTCCGCGGCGGCCGTGGCGGTCACGCGACGGAGTCGGTGAAGTAGTCCTCGGGGCGCGGCAGCCGGCGCTCGATCCAGCCGGCCACGGTGCGCTGTGGCGGGATGCGCAGCAACAGTCCGCGGGAGCCGGGCAGCGGGCCGAAGGCGACCGCCCACAGACCGGGCATCCACGCCCGGGGCGCGGTCCGCCAGCGGCGCGCCAACTCGCCCGTGAGCCGCCCCCATTCGGCGCCGAGCCGGTCGAAGGCCTCGTCCTTCCCGTGCAGGCGGACGTACTCGCGCAGGGTGTTGAACGTGCCCTCCTCGCAGTCCGCCCGGTAGGACCGCAGGTCGCTGGCGATCTCGCGCAGTGCCACCAGCGGGTCCAGCAGCCACAGCACCTTGTCGAGTTCGGCGGCGTGGCCCGTGTGCAGACACGTCACACACGTCAGCAGCCGCAGATCGGATGACCTCTTGTGGGTCAGCTCCCGCAGCCCGGCCTCGTCCAGCTCCACGGCCCCGGTGACCACCCGGGTCTCCTCCTCGAAGTACTCCCGCAGCGCGGACAGCTGGGCCTCCACCCGCGGGGTGTCGAGGTCGTGGGCGGCCAGGACGGTGCGCATGCCGCGCAGCCACTCCGTCCCGGCGGGGCCCCCGCCGCGCTGCTCCGCCTCGTAGGCGAGGTCGGCGCGGTAGACGAGCCCTTCCAGGTGGAGCAGCAGCGGCAGCATCCGCGCGATGACCTGCTGCTCACAGCCGAGCATGGAGCCCAGCCGGTGCACCTCGAACACCAGGGCGCTGGCTTTGAGTTTTTCGAGATAGGTGACCGAGGTGTGCGGCAGCGCGTCCTCGGGAAGGCGCCGGCACACCTCGCGCAGCTGCGCTTTCCACGGTGCTTCCTGTTCCTCGAAAGTCCGCCGTACGCCCGAGCCGCCCCGAATGACTGCGCTCACCCGACGCCTCCTGTCATGAACTGGGTCAGAGGAGAAACATGCTGCCGGACCGATCGGCCGACGTGAGGGGCCGTCAAATGCTTTCACTCATACGGGAAAACGGCACCGCAGGCCGTCGGTCGCCGCCGAGGGACTGCGGGTGGCACCGCCGCGAGCCCGTTGCCGGGCGGGTCGGCGAACCGGCCGGCCGCCATCCTGCAGGCACGGCCCCGGCGTCACCGGGAAGTTGACCGTATCGAGGTAATTTCAACGCACTAAACCTTCGTACGAGTGAATCCGGCGGGTCGGGTCCGCCATGTCCCCTAGGCTTCGGTGCGCGTCTCACGTCACAGGAGAGGAAACGGATCGCGATGCCTGTATTTCCTGCCTTTATGGCGGGTATTCTCACGGCCGTTCTCGCGAAGAAGGTGGCGAAGCCCGCTGTTCGCAGCGTGGTGAAAACGTCATTGAAACTCGCTGCCGACACCCGGCGGGCTGCTCACGAACTCAATGACGAACTCCGCGACATCACCGCGGAGGCCGGAGCCGAGCTTTTCCTCGACGAAATGGCCGAGCCGGAGGGCAAGGAGCACAAGACCGTGCCCAAGAGCCGGTCCGCCGCCGCCAAGTCCCGCTGACCGGAGCCGGTGGTTTCCCTCATGTCACTTCTGGTCCGTTCCCCCGGGCCGCCCGCCGTCCGCAGGCCCGGCGGCGCCCGAGCCCCCGTGCAGGTGCGGTCGGTGGTCCCCGGCCGGCAGCGCTGGGACGTGCCGGCCATCCTCGGCCGGCCCCACCTCGCCCAGCTCGTCGAGTCCGCACTCACCGCGGTCGACGGCATCCACGAGGTCCGCGCCAACCCGGTCACCGGCCGGGTGCTGCTCCTCCACGACCCCCGGACCGCGCCCCGCGAAGTCGCCAGGGCGCTGGGTCGGTGCGTGGCCGATGTGTGCGCCCGGACGGCAGCCGTGTCCGGCGGGGAGCCGGCACGGGACGGGGCGCGGACGGACGCCGGCGCCCGACGTGCCGCCGGCGGGACGGCAGCCGGCCTGTCACCTCTCCTGATCGCGGGCGGAGGCGCGACCGCCGCGCTCGCCCTGGGCTGCGGCAAGGCCGCGTTCTCCGTGCTGACCCAACCGCTGGTCGCGCTCGGCCTGGTCACCGTCGGCACGACCGTCGTCATCAGACGGGCGTGGCGGCGCTCCGGACTGGCGCGGTCCGACCCCGGCGCACCCGGACCCGGCGAACCCGGGCCGGGACGGCGGCGTGGGCAGAACGCGTATCTGGGCATGGTGGCCGGACGCCGCCGGAAGTTCGGCGTGGCGGCGTCCCTCTCGGTGCTCTCGCAGGTGGTGGAGAGCGGGCTGTTCGCGGTGTCCGCCTTCACCCTGATGACCGTCATCCGCGGTGGCAGCACCGCGCTGACCCGCCTCGGGGTGCTCGGTCTCGGCCGCCAGCTCGCGTTCCTGGGCACCGGCATCGGGGCGGCCACACTGCTGCTGATGGGCCTCTCGTACAGCGCGGGCCGCACCTGGCACAAGCTGGGCAAGGAGGTCGAGCACGAGTGGCGGACCCGTACCTACGACCACGTCCAGCGGATGAAGCCGTCCGTGCTGGAGGACGAACGGGCCAGCCGCATCGCACAGGTCCTCACGGAGGACGTCGGCCAGCTGGGCGACTTCGTCGGGCGCACGATGCACGAGTCCATCGCGCTGGTCACCTGTTTCGGTGTGATGGTCGGCGCCTATCTGCTGCTGGCCCCGCAGGTGGCATGGGCCGCGATGCTGCCGATCCCCCTCGTCACCTGGCTGTCGCTGCGGTTCCACAGCCGTGCCGTCGCCGACCACGAGGCGGCGGGGGCACGCAAGTCGCAGCTGTACGCGCAGGTCGTCAACAACCTCCAGGCCAACCAGACCGTCAAGGCGTCCTGCACGGAGGACTACGAGGCCCGCCGCATCGGTGAACTCAGCGACGCCCACTGCGACGCCGCCCACCGCACCGACCGCAGTGCCCTGGCCCAGACCCATCTGGTGCGGCTGTGCGCCGGGGCGACCCTGCCCTTCACCATGCTGCTCGGCAGCCGGGCACTGTTCGCCGGGGCCCTCACCGTGGAACGGTTCGCCCCGCTGTTCGACATGCCGCCGGCCGCGCTGTGGCGGCTCAACCGGCTCGGTGACATCACGGACGAACACCAGCGCGCGCTGGCCGCGTTCGACCGGGTGCGGTACCTGCACTCCCTCCCCGTCGAGGCGGACGGCGAGGGCGAGCCGCCCGCCACCCGGCGGGGGCCGGGCAGGATCACCCTGGAGAACGTCACCTTCGCCTACCCGGGGCGCCCTCCTGTGCTGCGGAACCTGTCGATGGAGATGGCGCAGGGGCAGGTCACCGGCATCGTCGGCTCGACCGGGGCGGGCAAGACCACGGTCGCCAAGCTCCTGATGCGGTTCGAGCACCCCGACTCGGGGTGTGTCCGGCTGGACGGCAGGAGCGTCTCCCAGATGTCGCTGCGGGAACTGCGCGGCGCCATCGGTTACGTGGCCCAGGAGCCGTTCCTCTTCGACGGAACCATCGCCGACAACATCGAGTACGGCACCTTCGCCGCCGACCGGAGACGGATCGTGGAAGCGGCGCGCAAGGCCGGAGCCGACACGTTCATCGAGGCGCTGCCGGACGGGTACGACACCCGGGTCGGGGAGCGCGGGGCGGCGCTGTCCGGAGGGCAGAAGCAGCGCATCGCGCTGGCCAGGATGATTCTCAACGCGCCGCCGATCGTCATTCTCGACGAGGCGACCTCGGCCGTGGACTACGAGACCGAGGCGGTGATCCAGCGGGCGCTCAACGCGTTCGCCCACCGGCGGACGCTGATCGTCATCGCCCACCGCCTGTCCACGATCCGCAACGCCGACCGCATCTATGTGCTGGACCGCGGTGGGGTCCTGGCCGAGAAGGGCACGCACGAGGAACTGCTGCGCAGCGGGGGGCGGTACGCCAGCCTCTGGAATCTCCAGACGGGGGAGAGGGCGGCCGGACTGCCGGTGGTCACCCAGCAGAACGGCCGCAACTCCTGACGGCGTCCGCCGACGGGAGAGAGCCGCCGCCGGGGGCCCGGCGGCGGCTTGGCGCATGGTGCGCGGGGTGCGCTCAGCCGAGCTTGCTTTTCAGCATGGAGAGGTAGAAGGGGAGCTTGTCCACCATCCTCCGGGCCACCGGGTAGGTCTGCACGGTGCCGTCCTGCCAGTCGGTGACCCGCAGCACGCAGCCGTTCTCGGTGCGGTACACCTCGGCCGAATACAGAATGTCCTCCTCCGGTTCCGTTTCCGCGATCTCCCCGGTTTCCTCGTCCGCCGAGGTTTCCGGGTCATGGCTCAGATGTTCTGTCACGGCAGTTCCTCTCCGCAGGTGTGTGACGAGAAAATAGCAGCCACAATTTTCTCGCCAGCCCCGCGGAACACATGCGGATGAAAAAGAGCAATAACCGCCGGCAATACTCGAAAGAGTGAATATCTCGGATGCGGTCTGGTTGGGCCTGCGGCCGGACACCTATGCTCGACACCACAGAAGACCTGCGGAAACACTCCGAGGGGAACGGTTCGTCATGCCTCCTGTAGTTCCTGTCTTTCTGGTCGGAGTGGTCTCGGCGCCACTTGTCAAGAAGATGGTCAAACCCATCGTCCGCGGCACCATCAAAACGTCGGTGAAGCTGGCGGCTGGTGCAAAACGGGCCGCCCACGAGGCGAATGAGGAGCTTTCCGACATCGCCGCCGAGGCGAGTGCGGAAATCCTCGCCTCGGAGCCGCAACGCGGCGACAACGGGCGCCAGCCGGCGAAGAAGGCCGCCCGCCAGGCGACCGCGAAGGCCGGCTCCTGAAGCACCTTCCGTCATCCAGGGACGTGAAGGAGCGCGCCCCACCCCGGCCGCGCGGACCGGCCGGCACGGTCGTCGCCGCCATGCCGGGGCGGGCCGAAGGGCTCGACCGGAGCCGCCCCGGCCCGCTCGCCTCAGCTCTTCCCGGGTTCCTCGTCCCGCTCGCCCTCGGCCTGAGAGGGCGTCGTGCGGGGGCAGTCCGGGTGTTCCGGACGACGACGTTCCGCAGGCGCCCCACGGCGGACGTCCTGCATCTCGTCGTCGCGCTCGCCCTCGGCCTGCGAGGGAGTCTGCTCGCTCATCCTCAGCTCCTCTCGGAGAAGGCCCTGTGCACCACGGTGCGCCCCAGGCCCTGGCCGCGCATCCCGAGCGATCCGGTGCGGAGCGGCGGAACGGCGGTGGTCCCCGGGCGGCCGTGCGTGTCCCTTCGTCCGCCGGGTACCCCGTACGAGACGGGGATCCCGTCCGCGCCGGATGTTTCCTCGGAGCGCGGCTCCAGCCGTGCGGACGTCAGTCCAGGCAGAATTCGTTGCCTTCCGGGTCGGCCATCACGATGAACCCGGCGCTCAGCGGAGGAGCGGGCTCCTCGCGGCGCAGTCGTCCGGCACCCAGCGCGACCAGTCGTTCGCACTCGGTCTCCAGTGCCGCCATCCTCTCCTCCCCGTGCAGTCCGGGCGCGGCCCGGACGTCGAGGTGGACGCGGTTCTTGACGGTTTTGCCCTCCGGTACCTGCTGGAAGAACAGCCGCGGGCCGTTGCCGTCCGGGTCCTCGATCGCCGATCTGGTGTTGCGCTGCTCCTCCGGGACGCCGGCCCGCTCCAGGAAGTCGTCCCACGCGGCCAGCGGGTCGGCGCCCTCGGGAAGGCCGGCACCGGGCGGGCCGGGGTGGACATAGCCCAGTACCCGGCCCCAGAACGTCGACTGGGCCCGCGGGTCGTGGGCGTCGAAGGTGATCTGAAGAGTGCGGCTCATCGGGTCGCTCCGTTCGTGGTGGGCGCGGGTGCTGCGGGTGCGGGCGCGGTCCGCGTGAAGCGGGCCGGTGGTGTTTCCCCCGTCCCCACGACGATCATCCTGCCGTCCCTTGCGGTCAGGATCCGTCCGCAATGCCCGAGCCACACGAGAGACCACGGCATGCGCCGGCGGTCCGGCCGGCTGGTGTCAGGCCCGGCAGCGCAACATCTCCAGCGGCGGGTGGGCGAGGAGATCGGCCCAGAAGTCCGCGCCGTACTCACGGACACCGGCGTCGGAGATCGTCAACGGGACCCAGGCGAGTTCGGTGAACCCGGCCGACCGCGAACACTCCTCGTAGATCTCGCGGCGTGGGGCTGCGCCGATGATGCTGATCGGCTGCGGATCGAGGAGCGCGGTGACCCGTACACGCGGACCCATCCCGGTCTCCTCGCCCGTCGGCTCGCAGCGGAAGCCGTATCTGTCCAGGTCCGGGCAGTCGAACCGGTAGTCGGGATTCTGGGCGAACACGAAGAACTCCCCGCCCGGAACCAGATGTTGGTGGATGTTGCGGCACATCCGCCGCATCGCGGCGAGGTCTTCCGCGTAGTTGAGGCACTGCACCGCGGTGGCGATGTCGTAGCGCCTGCCCAGGGGCGGAAGTTCGGCCACGTCGCCGATCTCGTAGCGCACCCCCAGCGGTTCCCGCTCCTCGGTCTTCCGGGCGGCGGCGATCATCTCGCCGGATATGTCGATCCCGAGGACGTCCGCGGCGCCGCGCCGTTTGAACTCCCTGCTGTAGAAGCCGGTGCCGCATGCCAGGTCGAGTACGGTCTTGCCGCGCACGTCCCCGACCATGCCGAGAAAGCTCGGCACCTCCCCGTGACGGACCAGTGGCAGCGATTTGAACCCTTCGAACGCCTCGCCGATCTCGTCGTACTGCTGCCCGCTCATCGCTGTCCTCATCCGTGCGTCCTCGTGTCCCGGCCCGGCGGGCCGGGCGCGCCCGCCGTTCGCGGACGCCCGCTTCCGGTCGCTTGCTGCCGGTCCGAGGAGTACACAGCCGAGAGGTGGTGTCGGCTAAGGGAGGGAAGACCCGAAATCCACCGCGGCAGACGACCGGAACTTCGTAGGTCCGCACAAGGGGCACCCGGTGCTGTTCCCGGGTGATGGTCCAGCGGTCCGCCGGCACAGGTGCTAGGCGAGCGTGGCGGCGAACGAGCGTCCGTAGGCGTGCCGGGTCCGCACCCGTACCAGGGTGCCGCCGGGCGCGGGGCTCACCCGCACACCGTCGTCGGTGCGTACGGGGCGCAGGCGGCGGCCGTGCAGCAGCAGGGTGATGCTGTCCCGGCGCATGGTCGGATCGCTCACGGCGACCGTGACCTCACGCCCGTCGCGGCGCAGCAGGAGCGAGGCCGCTCCGTCGAGGCGCAGGCCGGCCACCGAACGGTCGCCCCGCCCGAAGGAGTTGACGGCCAGCAGCCCGAGCCGGGAGTGGCGCACGGCCTGGAGCCGGGTGGTGTTGGCCAGGACGGACAGCGGCCCGTGCCTGTCGTACGCGCGCAGGGACCGCGCCGTGGCGTGCGGTACCAGTGCGTAGGCGAAGGAGAGCGGCGCGGCTCCGGCCTCCTGCCGGTAGGCGGCGTGGAAGACGCGACGGGTGGCGGGCGTGTCGGGGTTGGCCGTGCGGATGACGCGGCGGCTGCGGGTGACGGTCTCCAGGCTCACGGTGACGGGGTGCGGCCGGCGGTCGGACGCGTCGCGGAGGCCGGGGGAGTCGAGGAAGACGTAGCCGATGCCCGTGCCGTGGGTCTCGTCGGCGTATCTGAGCCAGCGCAGCCGGGCCGTGCCGGGGCCGGACCACTCGCCGCCGCCGGTCCGCTCCCCGGTGAGGGTGATGACGGAGTCGGGGGCGGCGGTGCGGGCGTCCAGGGTGCTCGTCACCGGGCGCCCGCCCCGGTCGCCGACGCCCGCCGCCAGCACCACGATCTCCTCGTCGAACAGGAACCACGACTTGGTCGCCGTCGCGTTGCGGTGGACGGTGAAGTCGTCGGGCAGCCGGTCCCGTTGTGCGTAGGCCACGTCGTCGGACTGCACCATCGCCGCCGTGCCGTAGGTGCCGAGCACGGCGCCGCCGGAGTGGGCGTGGGTGCCGCGCGGGAAGTACACGTAGGCGTTCTGCGACTCGGACGAGGCCGTGAAGTGGAGCGGGTGGTCCGGGTTGTCGTAGTAGGGCTTGCCGTACAGCTCGGGTACGGTGCGGCGCCGTTCGACCGGGGCGGTCACCCCGGGCAGGCCGTGGGGGGAGACGGTGGTGAAGTGGTCGGCGCCGAACGTACGCGACTGGTCCTCCCCGGACAGATAGAGGTAGTGGGCGCCCTCTCCCTGGAACCAGGGCATCAGGTTCTCGCCGTTCATGTACTCGTACTTGCTGATGCGTTCGGAGTTCCGGGCGAGGGCGAAGGCGAATCCGGGCCGCCGGTGGACCGTGCGTTCCATGGCGTTGAACGCGGTGCTGCGGGCGGCCGGGTTGAGGTCGCGGGCGGGTACGTCGGGGTCCGCCAGGATGGCGGCGTAGCGCACCACCGTGAGGGGGGAGGCGAACCTGGCCGGATCGGGGGCGGTGGCCGAGGCCGTGGCCAGATGTTTGACGTAGCTCCTCAGTGCGGCGGCGCGGTCGCCGCCCGCGTGGCCGGACAGGTCCGTGACGGCCTCCGCGACGGCTGCCGAGTCCGCGTAGCCGCTGCCCGTGCGGGAGACGGCCCGGCCCTTGACGATCTCCATCATCCAGCCCTCGAAGACGACGGGGGCGAAGCCGTCGGTCACCCAGCGGGCGATGACGGGCACCAGGACGTCGGTGTCCGCGTAGCCGGTGCCGGCCAGGAGGCCCAGTGTCTGCACGGCCCGGGTCAGCAGGCCCTTGCCGTAGGACCCGGTGTAGGCCACGGAGGCGTGCTGGAGGAAGGAGCCGTCCGCGTAGTACCCGTCGGTGACTCCGTGCCGCAGGCGGTACGGGTCGACGGTGGCGTAGACGGTCAGCTGGTCTTCCAGCGCCTTGCGGACGCGTGCCTCGTCGTCCAGCAGCGCGCCCTGGAGGAGGCGGTTGGTGGTGATGTCGGCGAGGTTGGCGCCGGTGTGGAAGCGGGAGTCGAGGTCGACGTCGCCGTCCTTGCCGTTGCGCAGGTAGGCGTCCATGGACGTGATGTAGGAGCGGACCAGCGCGGAGTGGCCGGCGGCCGGTTCGTCGGCGAGCAGCGCGAGTGTCGCGGTCGCGCTGGTGGAGATACCGATCTCCCACGTGTACCAGTTGCCGTAGTAGCCGGTGGACTGGTCGCCGTAGTAGCGCTCGTGCAGCAGGCGGAGGCCGTCGGCGACCCGGCGGCGGGCGGCGGCCGGATCGAGGGGCCCGGGAGCGTCGCCGGCCCGGGGTGCGCGGGCGGCGAGGGCGATCTCGTACAGCATCCGGTAGCTGGCGTTGAGGTTGCCGTCGCTGGTGCCCAGGGGCAGGCCGGCGAAGAGTTCCCCGGGGCCCGCCGCGTCCATCTTCGCCAGGTGGGCCGCTGCCGCCTTGTCGAGGGCCGCCAGTTTCGGCGCCGTCTCCGGGCGTGCGTTCGAGGCGCGGGTTCCGGCGAGGGCGGCGACCGCGTTGGCGAGCAGCCGTCCGGTGCCGGTGCTGCCGACGGGGGTGCGGGAAGCGGAACCGGCCTCGGCGGGGCGGGCGGGGATCACCGCGGCCAGGCCGGCGGCGGACAGGAGGGACAGGACATGTCTGCGGGCGATCTCCATGGGGCCTCCCCCCGGGAGCCGGACTGACGTGGCGCAGTCAAACAGGCCCGGCATCCCGCGACAAGCGGGCGCGCGGATCCAGGGCCTGCGGCCTCAGCCTTCCCCCTCGGCGCGGGGCGGCGCCGTCAGATAGCTGAGAAGCATGGCGACCATCTCGTTCTCGAGCCGTTCGACGTCGAGGGGGTCGGGCTCCGCCATGAGTTTGTGGATGACGAGCTCGGCTGTCGAGACGACGAGCCGCGCGGCCACGTAGGTGTCCTGGACGCGGACTTCCGGGTACTCGGCCAGCAACTGCTGGGCGTAGGCGATGTGTTCCCGTTCGAACTGGGCGATCTTCCGGAACAGTTCGGGGGAGCGGGGAGCGTGCTCGAACATGATCCGGAGCAGGTTCGGATCGTCCCTGTGGTTGTCGATCACGGCCCGCACCTGGGCGCGGAGTGCCTGTTCGAGGGTGCCGGAGGGTTCGGCGTCGCGCCGCTGTCGGTGGGCGACGATCCCGGCGGTGAGGTGCCTGGTCATCAGTTCGAGAAGGATCGCGTCCTTGTTCGGATAGTACTGGTACAGCGAGCCGATCGAGACGCGCGCCCGTTCGGCGATGCGGTTGGTGGTCCCGGCGGCGTAGCCGTACTCGGCGAAAACGTGAGCAGCTGCGGTGAGGATCCGCTGGCGGGTGAGCTCGGCGCGCACCTGGCGTGGCTGCTTACGAGGCTGGAGCTCCGTTGGGTCGGCCGGCACGGGACCTCCTGGGAAGCGCTGGGAAAGCGAGTAGGCAAAGAACTGAGTTATTGCTCAGAATAGGGCCATGAGCTGCGGCGGAGCATGAAGGTCCCGCCGACGGCAGGGGCGTGCCCCTGCGCGCCGCAGGCCCCGAGCGCCCGGCGCCTCAGCCCGATCCGGAAGGAGCCCCCGTGACGCCTGCCCGTACGCGCCCCCGGCCGCTGTCACCGGAAGAGGTACGCGCCCGGCTCGGGGAGCCGGACGCCATGGTCAAGGACAAGATCCTCGACCACATCGACGACCAGTTCCGGATCCTGATCGCCCACTCGCCGTTCCTGACCATGGCGACCGCCGACGCCCGGGGACGCGCCGACTGCTCGCCACGCGGCGACTACCCCGGCTTCGTGAAGGTCCTCGACGAGCGCACGCTCGCGATCCCCGACCGGCCCGGCAACCGGATCGCCGACTCGTTCCGCAACCTTGCCGAGAACGACGGGATCGGGCTGCTGTTCCTCGTCCCCGGCGTGCGCGAGACGCTGCGGGTCAACGGCCGCGCGTACCCCACCGACGACCCCGAGGTGCTGGCCCGGATGCAGATCGAGGGCAGGACCCCCGAGCTGGCCATCATCGTCGAGGTTGCGGAGGCATACGGGCACTGCGGGCGTGCGCTCATCCGCTCCCGGCTGTGGGACCCCGCGAGCCAGGCCCTCGCCGAGGAGGTGCCCTCCGCGGGTGAGATGTACGCCGCCCAGATCGGGGCCGGCATCACCCCTCAGCAGCTCGACCACGCGCTCGAAGACAGCTACCGGAAGCTCTACTGACCACCACCCCAAGGTGAATCACCGATGCAACAGACCATCATCGACCGGATAGAGCCGGTGGCCGAGGACGTCGTCTCCGTCACCCTGCGCGGTGCCGCCGGCCCGCTGGCGCCCTGGGAACCGGGAGCGCACATCGACCTGCGCCTGCCCAACTGGCTGACCCGGCAGTACTCGCTGTGCTCGGACCCGGCCGACCGGGAGCACTACCGCATCGCGGTACGCCACGACCGCCTCAGCCGCGGCGGATCGGAGTACATCCACCGCTACCTGCGCCTGGGCCGCCCGCTGGAGGTGTCGCTGCCGCGCAACCACTTCCCGCTGCTGCCCGCCCCGGAATACCTCTTCCTGGCCGGCGGAATCGGCATCACCCCGCTGCTGTCCATGCTGCGGGCGGCGAGCGACGCCGGGGTCCCGGCCACCCTCGTCTACGTGGGGCGGTCCCCCGAGAAGATGCCGTTCCTCGACGAGCTGCGGGACCGGTACGGTCAGCGGGTGCGCGTGATCGCCACGCGGCGCGACGGCAGGCCGGACCTCGCGGCCCTGGCCGCCGCCTTTGGCCCCGAGACCGGGGTCTACTGCTGCGGCCCGGGGCCGATGCTCGACGCGGCCGAGGCCGTCTTCCCCGCCGAACGGTTCCACGCGGAGCGGTTCCGCCCGGTGGCCAGGACGTTCGCCCCCGACACCCCGTTCGAGGTGACGTGTGCGCGGTCCGGCCGGACCGTTCCGGTACCGGCGGACGCATCACTGCTGGAGGCCCTGACACACGCCGGATTCCCCCTGGCGTCCGGCTGCCGCGAGGGCGTCTGCGGAAGCTGCGAACTGTCCGTCCTCGACGGTGAGCCCGAGCACCGGGACGACATCGGTGCCGCCGAGGGCCGGATGTTCGCATGCGTGTCACGGGCCCGCTCCGCACGGCTCGTCCTGGACCTGTGAACGGGACCTGCACGCTCCCGTGCCGGTGAACCGGTACGGGAGCGCCCAACACCCCGTCGCCGTATCCCGTTTGGCGCGATGTCCGGCTGCCGGCCGGCCGCTGATCGCGTACGGTTCGGCCACACGGCCCCGCACGTCGGGGACAGGCGGACGAGGAGCGACCGGGGCGCACCGCGCACGGAGGTGACCGCACCGGGCCGGCACAGGGGAGGAGCGGCACAGGTGGACGGCGTGACGTCGGGCGGGCGCAAGGCGGTCCGGAGAGGGACGGAAGGGCAGCGCTGCCCGGTGGCCCGGGGTGAGGACGGGGTGTGGCGGCTGAGCGGCCACGACAGCGCACGGGCCGCATTGCGCGCCGGCGGCACTGTCCAGGCGGGGCTCGGCATCGAGACGGTGGAGAAGCTGCCCTCCTCCTTCCGGCGCCCGGTCCTCTACCGGGACGGCGCCGAACACCGGGAGCACCGGCGGCAGACCGCCCGCTACTTCACCCCGCGCCGCGTCTCCGAGCACTACCGCGAGCTGATGATGCGCGTGGCGGACCAGCAACTCGCCCGGCTGCGGGAGGCGGGCCGGGCCCAGCTCTCGGACCTCAGCTTCGAGCTGGCCGTGCAGGTGGCCGCCGCCGTCATCGGACTGGCCGGGGACAGGCCGGGTCTCGCCGGACGGCTGGAGCGTTTCTTCCCCGACAAGTTCGAGGAAGCCTCCTTCACCAGCCTGCCCGGCCTGCGGTTCCTGCTGCGGCGCAACGCGGCCTGGCTCAGGCTGTACTTCGCGGACGTCCGGCCCGCGGTACGCGCCCGGCGCCGGCAGCGCCGCGACGACCTCCTCTCCCATCTGCTGGACGAGGGCTGCTCGGACGGCGAGATCCTCGGCGAGTGCGTCACCTTCGCCGCCGCCGGCATGATCACCACGCGGGAGTTCGTCAATGTCGCCGCCTGGCACCTGTTCTGCGACGACGCGCTCCGTGCGCAGTACGTGGCGGCCGACGAGAGCGGGCGCCTGGCCGTCCTCCAGGAGATCCTCCGTCTCGAACCGGTCGTCGCCGCCCTGCACCGCCGCACCACCGCCCCGCTCACCGTTCCCGGGGCGGACGGCGCGGAGGTGACGGTGCCGGCCGGGGAACTGGTCGAGATACGCGTCCCCGAGGCCAACACCGACCCCGGCACCTTCGGGCCCGAGGCCTGCCGCCTCCGTCCTGCTCCCGGAGCCGACAGGTACACCGACGGCCCCGGCCTCTCCTTCGGGGACGGCCCGCACAAGTGCCCGGGGGCGCATGTCGCCCTCCAGGAGACCGACATCTTCCTGACCCGTCTGCTGGCCGAGCCCGGCGTGCGGATGGCCGCCGAACCCACCGTCCGCTTCAAGGAGAACCTGGGCAGCTACGAGGTGCGCGGTCTGATCGTCGCCCTCGACGGGGCGGGCCGCTCCCGGCGGGAGGGCGATGGAAAGTGAACAGGCCGGTGTAGGACAGTAGTTCTGTCCGTCCGTCGTCCCTCCCGGCGGGTGAGGGTCCCGCTCTTGCCGGACCGGAGGGGCCCTCACCCTACGCGCAGCATGCGGGAGCCGCCGTCATGAGCCACCAGATGCCCGAGCCGCACGGGCCCAAGCCGCATTCGGCCCGGATCTACGACTACTACCTCGGCGGCAAGACCAACTACGGCCCCGACCGGCAGGTCGCCGGACAGACCCTGGGGGTCTACCCCAACGCGCTGACCGCCGCCCGCGAGAACCGCGAGTTCATGCACCGCGCGGTGCGCTACCTGGCCCGGGAGCGGGGCATCCGGCAGTTCCTCGACATCGGGACGGGCATCCCCAGCGCCCCCAACCTGCACCAGGTGGCCCAGCGGGAGGACGCGGCCTGCCGGGTGGTGTACGCCGACAACGACCCGATCGTCCTCACCTACGCACGGGCGCTGATGAGCGGCACGCCGGAGGGCGCCACGGACTACATCGAGGCCGACGTGCGCGACCCCGGCCGCATCCTCGAACACGCCCGCAGAACCCTGGACTTCGAGCGGCCCGTCGCGCTGTCCCTCGTCGCGCTGCTGCACTTCCTCGGCGACGAGGACGACCCGCAGGGCATCGTCCGTACCCTCATGGACGCCCTGCCGCCGGGCAGCGCGATGGTCCTCTCCCACGGCACCGACGAACTCGACATCGCCCTGCGCAAGGTGGTGGACGTCTACCAGTCGCAGGGCATCACCGTGCAGCTGCGCGGCGAGCGGGAGATCCGCCAACTGTTCGCCGGCGCCGGGCTGACGCTGATCGAGCCGGGCATCGTGGCCACCTGCGAATGGCACCCCGAGATGGAGGACGGCCAGGACGGAATGCGGCGGCCGGCCGGTTCGATCAGCCGGTCCGAAGTGGGCTGCTGGGCGGCGGTCGGCACCAAGCCGGGGGTGTGACGGGTGCGGCACCAGTAGGGTGCGGCACCATGTTCGAGTTGTTCGGGCGCTTGCGCCGTCAGCACCGTGCCGAGCCGCCTCCGCACGAGCCGCCGCTCTCCACCCACCAACTGTGGCTGGTCTCCCTGGCCGCACCGGTCAACCGGGGCGGGGAGGCCGCCCGCACGAGCCTGTACCCCTTCCGGTACCGCGACGACGCCGCGGCCGGGAGCTGGCTGCGGGAGCAGTGGGGCATACCGGGCCGTGACGAGCTGCTGGATCGGCTGGACGGGCTGCTGCGCGAGGGATACCGGGCACCGCTGCGGGAGCAGACGGGCACCGAGCCGCTGGCCTGGGACGTCGCGCTCTACGCCGACATCACCCGCAAGGGGTACGCGGCCGGGTACCTCGACGCGGACACCGCCTGGGGCCTGCTGCGCGCCGCCGTGCGGCCGACGGTCGCCGCCTACCACTCGTGGGAGACATTCGCGCGGGACTACCTGCTGGTGCGGCAGGTGTGGATGGAGGGTTTGCGGGGCACGTCCAGCGAGGACTTCCCCGCCCCGCAGGCCGTCTCCGACGCCCATCTGCGGACCCTCCTCGACCCCGCCAACCGCGCCAGCCCGTGGAACCTGGCGCCTTGGCACGTGATCAGTCTGCCCGACCGGCCGCTGTGACCGGTCCCGGCCTCGGCGGACCGGCCGCCGGGCCCGCTGTGCACAGGTCTCCGGGCCCGCTGTGCCCGGTCGCTGTGCGCGGTCATCGCCGGGGCGTCCGGGAGAGGGCGGGGGGAACGGGCGGGACGTCGCAGAAGCCTCCTGACGCTCCGGAACGAACGCCCGGACGCCGCCCGGAGCCGTTCCTGCCGGCTTCAGCCCCGTCCTGGCCGGTACCGGGTGCGTCCGGCGGGTGACGCGGGTGACGGGTGCGGCGGCCGGCACCGCCGGGCGCATGCGCCGGTCCGCTGACCCGGCAGGGGCGTGACCCCGGGGCAGGGCCGCCGGGCCCCGGTGCGGGCCGCCGCACCCTGGCGTGGGCCGCCGGCCGGACGGGGCCCCGCCAACCACAGCTGCCGGGGGAGCTCCGGCAGCTCAGTCGTGCTTGCGGCCGGGCAGGTTCTCGTAGAAGTCGGTGAGCTTCTGGCGGAAGCCGCGAGTGGCGATACCGACGCGTTCGGGGTCGCGGATGCCCGCCTTGACCGCCTTCTTGGCCTGCTCCTTCATGATGTGGGGCGGGATGGGGGCGATCTCGTTGTCCACCACGAACTCCAGGACGACCGGACGGTCGCTGGCCAGGGCCTGCTCCCACACGGACGTGACCTGCTTCGGGTCGTCGCAGCGGATGCCGCGCAGACCGGTCAGTTCCGCGTACTCGGCGTACGGGAAGTCCGGCAGGTACTGGGAGCCCGGGTACTTGGGGTCGCCGCCCATGGCGCGCTGCTCCCAGGTGACCTGGTTGAGGTCCTGGTTGTTGAGGACGCAGAAGATCAGCGGCGGCGACCCGGCCATCCGGTCCCAGTAGCGCTTGACGGTGATCATCTCGTTCATGCCGTTCATCTGGAACGCGCCGTCACCGACGAAGGCGATCACCGGGTGGTCCGGGTAGGCGAAGCGGGCCGCGATCGCGTAGGGCACGCCGGGGCCCATGGTGGCCAGGGTGCCGGAGAGGGAGGCCCGCATGCCCTTGCGGAGCTTGATGTGGCGGGCCCACCAGTTGGTCGCCGAACCGGAGTCCGCGGTCAGGATGGCGTTGTCCGGGAGCAGCGAGGACACCTCGTGGGCGACGGCCTGCGGGTTGATCTTGCCCTCGAAGCTCTGTCCGGCGCGCTTGGCCAGCACCTCGTTCCAGGTGCGGACGTTCTCCTCGATCTGTTTGCGCCAGGAGCGGTCCTCCTTGCGCTGGAGGAGCGGGATCAGCTCCCTGAGCGTCTCCTTGGCGTCGCCGACCACGTGGGCGTCCATCGGATAGCGGATGCCGATCATGCGGCCGTCGATGTCGATCTCCACGCCCTTGCACTGGCCCTCGTCGGGCAGCCACTCCCCGTACGGGAAGCTGGTGCCGATCATGAACAGCGTGTCACAGTTCATGATCATCTCGTCGCTCGCCTTGGAGCCGAGCAGACCGATCGGACCGGTGACGAACGGCAGGTCGTCCGGGACGACCTCGCGGCCCAGCAGGGCCTTGGCGACCCCCGCGCCCAGCAGTTCGGCCGCCTCCACGACCTCCGCCTCCGCGTTGGCCGCGCCCTGTCCGATGAGGATGGCGACCTTGTTGCCCTCGTTGAGGATGTCGGCGGCCTTGCGCAGCTCGTCCTTGTTGGGCAGCACCCGCGGCCGGCTCCAGCCGACGCTGGAGTAGACCGAACCGTGCGTCTTGGGCGGCGACGGCTGCGCGTCGGACTCCTGGATGTCCTCGGGGACGATGATCGTCGCGACTCCGCGCGTGGTGAGCGCCGTCTTGAACGCGCGGTCGATCACATGCCGCATCTGCCCCGGATGCATGACGATCTGGCAGAACTCCGAGACGTCCGCGAAGAGCTGTTCGAGGGCGACCTCCTGCTGGTAGTGGGTGCCCTGCGCGAGCCGTTTTTGCTGGCCGACCAGGGCCACCACCGGCTGATGGTCGAGCTTGGCGTCGTACAGGCCGTTGAGCAGGTGGATCGCGCCCGGTCCCGACGTCGCGGCGCAGACGCCGACCTCGCCGGTGAACTTGGCGTGCCCGCACGCCATGAACGCCGCCATCTCCTCGTGCCGGGTCTGGATGAACTTCGGGTCGCCCTTCGCCCGGTCGAACGCGCCGAGCATGCCGTTGATGCCGTCGCCGGGGTACCCGTAGACCCGGTGCACACCCCACTCGCGGAAGCGGTCGAGAACGTAGTCGGCTACCTGCTGCGCCATGGGTACTCCCCTTCACGTGGTCGACGCGACGGTCCCGCCCCGGGTCCCACACCGCGGACACCCGCAAACCGTCCGCTACTGCGGATGCGTCCGGCCGTTTCGCCACGCCACCGCGAGGTACCCATGAGCGGTCGGCGAAGGACGGCGGCGACCGCCGGGGCGCGGAAGGAGACGGCGGGCAGTGACCGGGACGGGCACGGCGCGGGAGGCGGACGCGGGCCCCGGTGCGGGCCGGGCCGCCCTCGACGACCTGGGCATCCACGCCTTCCGGGTGCCCACCGACGGCCCCGGCGGAGCCGAGGAGGACGGCACCCTGCGGTGGCAGGCGACCACGGCCGTCGTCGTGGAGGCGCACGCAGGGGGACACACCGGACTGGGCTACACCTACGGTGACGTCTCGATCGCCGACTTCATCGGCTCCGCGCTGGCCCCCGCCGTCCGCGGCGGCGACGCACTCGCCCCCGCCGCGCTCTGGCACCGGATGTTCGCCGCCATCCGCAACGCGGGCCGCCCCGGCCTGGGGGCCATGGCCGTCTCCGCGGTCGACATCGCCCTGTGGGACCTCAAAGCCCGGCTGCTGGGGCTGCCCCTCCACCGGTTGCTGCCCGCCGCCCACCAGGAGGTCCCCGTCTACGGCAGCGGCGGCTTCACCAACTACCCCCTCGGCCGGCTCGTCGACCAGCTCACGGGCTGGGCCGAGCAGGGCATCCCCCGGGTGAAGCTGAAGATCTCCCGCCATCCGGAGCAGGACCCCGCACGGCTGTCGGCGGTCCGCGAGGCACTCGGCCCGCGCGTGGAGCTGTACACCGACGCCAACGGGGCGCTCAGCCGCAAGGAGGCCCTGTACTGGGCGCGGCGGCTCGCCGAGGAGTGGGACGTGCGGTGGCTGGAGGAGCCGGTCTCCTCCGACGACCCGGCGGGCCTGCGGCTGCTGCGCGACCAGGGGCCGGGCCGGCTGGAGATCGCGGCGGGGGAGTACGGCTACGTCCTGGGGGACTTCGCCGGGCTGCTGGAGGCCCAGGCGGTGGACTGCCTCCAGGCGGACGTGACCCGCTGCGGCGGCATCACCGGGCTGCTCCAGGTGGCCGGGCTGGCCGCCGCGCACCGGGTGGACCTGTCGGCGCACTGCGCGCCCGCCGTCTCGGCGCACGCGTTCTGCGCCGTGCAGCGGCTGCGCCATCTGGAGTACTTCCACGACCACGTACGGGCGGAAGCGCTGCTGTTCGACGGGGTGCCCCGCCCCGAGGACGGTGCCCTGCGGCCGGCCGCGGACCGGCCCGGACTGGGACTGCGCGTCAGATGGGCGGACGCCGAGCAGTACCGGATCCGCGGCAGCCGCCCCGGCTGACCCGGTGCGGCGGTACGCGCCCCGCCGGGCGGGCCGCGTACCGCTCCCGCCAGTGACGTTCACGAATTCACGAATGAGGCGACCGCAGATGGCCGACAGGACCCCCGCCCGTACGCACACCGAGCAGATCCCCGCCAGGACCGACCCCGGCATTCCCGGGCCGCCGCGCGCCCAGCAGGTGATCGCCGTCGGGAAGCTGGCCAGGGCGCTGCGCGACGCGGTGGAGGGCGAGGTCCGCTTCGACAGCGCCTCCAAAGCGCTCTACGCCCACGACGCCTCCAACTTCCGCCAGGTCCCGATCGGTGTCGTCGTGCCCCGCAGCGCCGAGGACGTGGTGGCCGTCCACCGGATCTGCCGCCAGTACGGTGCCCCGATCCTCAACCGGGGCGGCGGCACCAGTCTGTCGGGGGAGACCGTCAACTACGCCGTCGTCATCGACCACTCCAAGTACCTCACCCGCATCGGCGAGGTCGACGCCGAGGCCCGCCGGGTCACCGTGGAACCCGGCGTCATCAACGAGCAGCTCAACCGGCACACCGGGAAGTGGAACCTCGTCTTCGGCCCCGACCCCTCCACCCATTCGCGCTGCTCGTTGGGCGGCAACATCGGCAACAACTCCTGCGGCACCCACTCCGTGCAGGCCCAGCTGTACGGCCCCGGGCCGCGCACCTCGGACAACGTGCACGCGCTGGAGGTCGTCACCTACGGCGGCGACCGCTTCTGGGTCGGCGTGGACGAGGAGCAGGAGCTGGACGAGATCATCGCCGCGGGCGGGCGCAAGGGCGAGATCTACGCCCAGCTGCGCGAGCTGCGCGACCGCTACGCCGACGCCATCCGTGCGGGCTTCCCCACGGTCGCCGAGATGCCCCGCCGGGTCTCCGGCTACAACCTGGACGAACTGCTGCCCGAGAACGGCTTCAACGTCGCCCGCGCCCTGGTCGGCACCGAGTCCACCTGCGCCACCGTCCTGCGGGCCCAGGTACTGCTCACCCCGGCGCTGCTGGAGCGCACCCTGGTCGTCGTCGAGTACGACCATCTCGTGGACGCCGCCAGGGACGCCGACATCTGCTGCCGCGAGTTCCGCCCCATCGGCCTGGAGGCGCTGGACGAACAGCTCATCGAGGACCAGAAGCTCCAGCACATGAACCTCGCCTCCCTCCAGCAGCTGCCGCGGCAGGGCGGCGCCGCCTGGCTGCTCGTCCAGTTCGGCGCCGACACCAAACAGGAGGCCCGCGCCCAGTCCGAGCGGTTCGCGCGGTGGCTGACCGAGGAGCGCGGCTACGCGGCCGACCGGATCACCACCAGCGACCAGGACGCCGAGACCGCGAAGAACCTGTGGACCGTCCGCGAGGGCGGCCTGGGCGCCACCGCCTTCCCGCCCGACGGCGACCACTGGCCCGGCTGGGAGGACTCGGCCGTGCCGCCGCACCGGCTCGCCGAGTACCTGCCCGCGCTGCGCGAACTGCTCGACAGGCACGGGCTGCGCGGCGCGATGTACGGGCACTTCGCGCAAGGCTGCGTCCACTCGCGGATCAGCTTCGAGCTGCGCACCGCCGAGGGCGTGGCCCGCTACCGCGCCTTCATGGAGGAGGCCGCCGACCTGGTCTCCTCCTTCGGCGGCTCGCTGTCCGGGGAACACGGCGACGGCCAGCAGCGCGGCGAACTGCTGGAGCGGCAGTACGGCGCCGAGCTCGTCGAGGCCATGCGCGAGTTCAAACGGATCTGGGACCCCGAGTCCCGGATGAACCCCGGCAAGATCGTGGACGCCTACCGGCTGGACGAGGACCTGAAACTGGGCGCCGGCTTCAACCCGCCCCGCCCGCCCGTCGCCTTCGCCTACACCCAGGACGCCGGCGACTTCGTCCACGCCAGCCTGCGCTGCGTCGGGGTCGGGGCCTGCCGTGTGCCCGAGGCCACCGAGTCCGGCCAGACGATGTGCCCCAGCTACCAGGTGACCCGCGAGGAGAAGCACACCACCCGGGGGCGGGCCCGGCTGCTGCACGAGATGCTGCGCGGCGAGACGATCAAGGACGGCTGGCAGTCCAAGGAGGTCGCCGACGCCCTCGATCTCTGCCTGGCCTGCAAGGGCTGCACCAGCGACTGCCCCGTCAACGTGGACATGCCCACCTATAAGGCCGAGTTCCTGCACCACCACTACAAGTCGGTGCGGCGGTGGCGGCCCCGCAGCGCCTATGCCTTCGGCTTCATCGACCAGGCGGCCCGGCTGGCCTCCCACGTGCCCGAACTGGCCAATCTCGCAACCCACACCCCCGGCCTGGCCCGGCTCGCCAAACTGGCCGCGGGCATCGACCGCCGCCGGCCGCTGCCCTCCTTCGCGCCGATGACGCTCCAGCGCTGGTTCCGCGAGCGCGGCGGCACCGCCAACCCGGGCGGGCGGCCGGTGGTGCTCTTCCCCGACACCTTCAACAACTACTTCGACACGGATGTCGGCGTGGCCTGCGTGGAGGCCGTCGAGGCCGCCGGCTGGTCGGTGATCATGCCCGAGCAGCACGTGTGCTGCGGGCGCCCGCTCTACGACTTCGGCTTCCTGGAGGCGGCCGAACGCTATCTGCGCAACGTCCTGCGGATGCTGGGCCCCCATCTGCACGCCGGCACCCCGATCGTCGGTATGGAGCCCAGCTGTCTGGCCGTCTTCAAGGACGAGCTGACCAAGCTCCTCCCGCACGACAACGACGCCCGGCGGCTCGCGTCCAGCGCCCACCACTTCGCCGAGTTCTTCGACGTCCACGACATCACCCCGCCCCCGCTCGACGACGCAGGAGAGGCCCTGCTGTGGGGCCACTGCCATCAGCGCGCCACCGGCGGCACCGACGCCGACCGCAAACTGCTGGAGAAACTGGGCCACACCACCGAGGACCTGGCCGGCGGCTGCTGCGGTCTGGCCGGGTCCTGGGGCTTCGAACAGGGCAAGTACGGCATCTCCATGGACTGCGGCGAACAGGCCCTGCTGCCGGCCGTCCGCGCCGCCGACCCGGCCACCCGTGTGGTCGCCAACGGCTTCTCCTGCACGACGCAGATCCAGCACGCGGGCACCGGCCGGGACCCGGTGCACATCGCCGAACTCGTCCGCCGCGCCTACCAGGCCCACGACGGCAGGACCGGTCCTGCGCAGCAGGCGGCCAAACCCGCCCCCGCCTGGCCCAGGCGAGCCGCCCGGCTGGCGGTACCGGCCGCGCTGGCCACCGCCACCGCCCTCGCGGCCGGCCGGCGCGCGGGCCGGCCGGCGCGGTGAGCGGGCACCGGGCGGCGGCCCGCGCCACCGGGGCCGCAGGGCGGGTCAGGGGCGGGCGGAACGGGGGAGCGGACCGAGCAGAGGGAACCGAGGAGAAGGTGCCATGGTGCTGCGGTGGCTGACGACGACCGACCACAAAGTGATCGGCAACCTCTATCTCGTCACGTCCTTCTGCTTCTTCCTGACGGCCGGCGCACTGGCCATGGTGATGCGCGCCGAGTTGATGCGGCCCGGGATGCAACTGGTCTCCGAGGAGCAGTACAACCAGTTCTTCTCGGTGCACGGCACCATCATGATGCTGCTGTTCGCCACGCCCCTGTTCGCCGGGTTCGCCAACGCCGTCATGCCCCTCCAGATCGGCGCCCCCGACGTGGCCTTCCCCCGGCTGAACGCCTTCACCTACTGGGTGTACCTGCTGGGCGGGCTGATGGTGGTCAGCGGGTTCCTCACCCCGAACGGCGCCGCCGATTTCGGCTGGTTCGCCTACGCGCCGCTCAACGGGCCCGCCCACAGCCCGGGCCACGGCGGTGACCTGTGGACCATGGGCCTGGTGGTGGCGGGCATGAGCACCATCCTGGGCGCCGTCAACTTCATCACCACCATCATCTGCCTGCGCGCCCCCGGCATGACCATGTTCCGGATGCCGCTGTTCACCTGGAACGTGCTGTTCACCTCGATCCTGGCGCTGTTCGCCTTCCCGGTGCTGACGGCGGCACTGCTGGCACTGGAGGCCGACCGCAAGTTCGGGGCGCACATCTTCGACCCGGCGAACGGCGGCGCCATCCTGTGGCAGCACCTGTTCTGGTTCTTCGGGCACCCCGAGGTCTACATCGTGGCCCTGCCGTTCTTCGGCATCGTCAGCGAGATCTTCCCCGTCTTCAGCCGCAAACCGCTCTTCGGCTACATCGGGCTGGTCGGCGCCACCGCCGCCATCACCATGCTGTCCGCGGTCGTGTGGGCCCACCACATGTTCGCCACCGGCGCCGTGCTGCTGCCGTTCTTCTCCCTCATGTCGTTCCTGATCGCGGTGCCCACCGGGGTGAAGTTCTTCAACTGGATCGGCACCATGTGGAAGGGCTCGCTCAGCTTCGAGACACCGATGCTGTGGTCCATCGGCTTCCTGGTCACCTTCCTGCTGGGCGGGCTCAGCGGAGTGCTGATCGCCTCGCCGCCGCTGGACTTCCACACCACCGACAGCTACTTCATCGTCGCCCACCTGCACTACGTGCTCTTCGGCACCGTCGTGTTCGCGATGTTCGGCGGCTTCTACTTCTGGTGGCCGAAGTTCACCGGCCGGATGCTCGGCGAACGTCTGGGCAAGATCCACTTCTGGACGACGCTGATCGGCTTCCAGACGACGTTCCTGGTGCAGCACTGGCTCGGCGCCGCCGGCATGCCCCGCCGCTACGCCGACTACCTGCCCGCCGACGGCTTCACCGTGCTCAACACGATCTCCTCGCTGGGCGCCTTCCTCCTCGGTGTCTCCACCCTCGTCTTCGTCTACAACGTGTGGTGGACCACCACCCACGCCGAGAAGGTCACCGAGGACGACCCCTGGGGCTGGGGCCGCTCGCTGGAGTGGGCCACCTCCTGCCCGCCGCCGCGCCACAACTTCGTCGCCCTCCCGCAGATCCGCTCCGACTCGCCCGCCTTCTGGGTGCACCACCCCGAGGCCGAGGAGGGCGCGGCGATCATCGCGCCGGGCACCCCGGAGAGCCCGATGATGCGGCCCGCCGGCCCCCAGGAGCCGCCCGAGCCGGGCAACGTGGGCATGCAGGACCCCGCCTCCAAGCGGACACCCAGCAAGGGGATGCCGTCATGAAACTCGAAGCGACCCTCTTCGCCGGCGTCGCCCTCTTCTTCGCCTGCGTCACCGTTCCCTACGCGACCTACTCCGAGGACCCCGCGGGCACCGCCGCGGTGGTCATCGCCTGTCTGATGGCCGCGCTGGTCTCCTTCTTCCTGGCGGTCCAGCACAAACGGCACGGCGCGCGGCCCGAGGACCGCAGGGACGGGGAGATCCGCGAACGCGGCGGACCGCTGGGACTCTTCCCGGCCCGCAGTCCCTGGCCCGCGATGACCGCGCTCGGCGTCGCCCTGCTGGGCACGGGGACGGTGTTCGGCCTGTGGCTGTTCCTCATCGGGACGGGTGTCACCGGCGCCGCGGTCTGCGGATTCGTTTTCCAGTACGCGCGGAGCGACCACTGACCAGCCGCCGCACCGCACGGGCCGGCGAGGGCGCCGGCTTCGGACGCCCGGCGGGCCCGCCCTCTCGTGGGCGGGCGCCCGATACGGCGGCCTGCGCCCGCTCCCGGTGCCGGTCGACGGCCTGCCAGGCGGGGGAGACCGCGTCCCGGTAGTACCAGCGGCTGAGCGCGGCCCGCAGCCGTGCGATCCGGCCGGCGCCTTCGCCGGCCTCCAGGGGGCGGGGGAAGCGCTGGGCCGCCAGCCGGAAGCGTTCGCTCTGCGGCAGCGGCTCGTGGTCCGCGCCGAACGTGCCCTCCACCGACTGCCTCACCCGGCTGGTCTCCTCGCCGTGCGTCACCCGTTCCGCGTCCTGCTTCTGCAAGGAGAGGCACAGCCGCTTCGTCAGGACGAAGGCCAGCGGCGGCGCCAGCACCAGCGCCACGCGGAAACACCAGGTGAGTCCGTTGAGGGACACCCCGAACGCCTCGGCGATGACGTCGTTGCCGCCGGCCAGCAGCAGGACGGCGTAGAAGGTGACGCCCGCGACGCCCAGCCCGGTGCGCACCGGCCGGTTCCGGGGGCGGTCGCACACGTGCGGCGTCTCGGTGCCGCCGGTGATCCACCGTTCGAAGAACGGGTAGGCGTACAGCAGCCCGAACAGCAGCGCCGGCAGGATCACGGCGGGCACCAGGACGTTCCACATCACCGTGTGCCCGAACAGGTTCGTCTCGAAGGGCGGCATCAGCCGCAGCGAGCCCTCCAGGAACCCTACGTACCAGTCCGGCTGGGCGGCGGTCGAGACCTGCGAGGGCTCATAGGGCCCGTAGTCCCAGATGGGGTTGATCTGGGCGACGGCCCCCAGCACCGGGATGATCCCGGCCAGCGTGAAGAACAGCCCCGTGGAGCGGGCGGCGAACTGGGGCACCATCGCGTGCCCCACCACGTTCTTGTCGGTGCGGCCCGGACCGCTCCACTGGGTGTGCTGGAGGTAGACCACCAGGATCAGATGCACCACGACCAGGGCCACCAGCAGCCCGGGCAGCAGCAGGATGTGCACGGGGTAGAGCCGCTCGATGATCTCGTGGCCGGGGAACTGCCCGCCGAAGACGAACAGCGCCACATAGGTGCCCACCACCGGGATCGACAGCATGATCCCCTGCGCGATGCGCAGCCCGATACCGGACAGCAGGTCGTCGGGGAGGGAGTAGCCCGTGAAGCCCTCGGCGAGCGCCAGCACGAACAGCGTCATCCCCACCAGCCAGTTGACGTCCCGCGGCTTGCGGAACGCCCCCGTGAAGAAGATGCGCAGCATGTGCACGCCGATGGCCGCCAGGAAGATCAGCGCCGACCAGTGGTGGATCTGCCGCACCAGCAGCCCGCCGCGGATCTCGAAACTGATCCTCAGCGCCGAGTCGTACGCCGTGGACACCAGCTGGCCGCGCATCGGCTCGTACGGCCCCTGGTACCGGATCTGCGTCATGTCCGGGTCGAAGAACAGGGTGAGGTAGACACCCGTGATCAGCAGCACGACGAAGCTGTAGAGCGCCAGCTCGCCCAGCAGGAAAGACCAGTGCTCCGGAAACGCCTTGCGCAGCAGGACCCGGCCGCCCGCCGCCACCGGCAGCCGGTCGTCGGCGCCGCGGAAGCCGCGCTCGGCGGCCTTGCGCAGCGCGGCCCGCCGGGCCGCACGGGCCCGCGAGTGTGTCATGCGGTCGCCCTCCCTCGGAATGACCGCATACCTCAGTCCCCCGCAGTTGTCACACCAAACACGTCCGCCCGAGGGTTGCCCCCGACGCCGGGCCGCGGCACACCAACGGGGGTGCGCCCGGGGCCGTGCGGGTACCGCGGCCCGGCCGCCGCGCGAGCCGCCCTGTGGGTCAGTCCGTGGAGATGACCTCCACCAGCCGCCCCACCTCGGGGTGCGGCAGCGAACGGGCCACATCCGCGACCGCCACCATGCCGACCAGCCGGTCACCGTCGATCACCGGGAGGCGGCGCACCTTGTGCCGCGCCATGGTCTCCAGCACCTCCTCGGCGCTGTCGTCGGCGCCGATGGTGACGGCCTCCTGCTGGTTGAGGCTGCCGGCCGGGAACGTGGCCGGGTCCCGTCCGGGCCCCAGCACCTTGACCACCAGGTCCCGGTCGGTGACGACGCCCTTGAGCTTGTCGTCCTTCCCGCAGATGGGCAGCGCGCCCACCCCCAGGCGGGTCATCAGGGTCGCCGCGTCGGCCGCCGTCTGGTCGGTCCGCACACAGTCGGCGCCCGGATTCATGATCTCTCGTGCCGTGGTCATCTCGGCTCCTCTCGGACTCGGGATGGGAAGAACAGCCGGCCGTCGATCGGGCCCGTGCCGGGTAGCCGGGGGCGGATGTGCCCAAACGGCGGTCCTGGGCGCGCTGACGGAGTGGCGCCGTGCGCGGACCGTTTGTGCACGGCGTGGCGTGGCAACCGGAGCGGTATGTCGACTCAAGACCTGACCAAGGAGAGCCTGGAGCGCCCCCGGGCCGTCCGCGCCATGGAGAGCGGCCTGGAACGGCTGCCGGTCGTCGGTCCGCTCGACGCGCTCGGCCGGCTGCGCGCCCTCGACCCGGTGATCAGCCCCGTGCAGAACGCGGTACGCAAACTTCCCCTCGGCGGACTGCGGGACGTGCTGCACGGCCGGTGGCTGGGCCACCCCCTGCATCCCGCACTGGTGCAGCTGCCCGTGGGCGCCTGGATGTCGGCCGGGGTGCTGGACATGCTGCCCGGCACCCGGCGCGCCAGCCGGGTGCTGATCGCCACCGGCGTGCTGGCCGCCGTGCCGGCGGCGCTGACCGGCGCCGCCGACTGGGCCGAACTGCACAAGCCCCAGCTGCGCAGCGGGCTGGTGCACGCCGCCGCCAACACCGTGGCCCTGGGCCTGTACACCGCGTCCCTGGCGGCGCGGGCCCGCGGACGCGAGTGCCGCGGCCGGCTGCTGGGATACGGCGGACTGACCGCCGCAGGACTCGGCGGGTTGATCGGCGGTCATCTGGCATACCGTCAGGGCGTCGGCCCCAACAAGGCGGAGCCGGTACCCCACATCGTCGGGCAGGGCTGGCAGCGGGTCGGCAAGGTGGACCAGTTCCCCGTAGGGCAGGCGGTGCGCGCCATGCTGGGCGAGGTGCCGCTGCTGGTCCACCGTGAGTCCTCCGGCGCCGTCCGGGTGCTGGCCGACCGGTGCAGCCACCAGTCCGGTCCCCTCTCGCAGGGCACCGTCGCCGAGGGCTGCGTCACCTGCCCCTGGCACGGCAGCACCTTCCGCCTCTCGGACGGCCAGAACGTCTCCGGCCCGGCCACGGCACCGCAGCCCTGCTTCGAGACGCGGGTGAGCGACGGCGTGCTGGAGGTCCGCCTGCCCGACGCCGACTGAGCCGGACACCCGCCGGAGCCGGCACCGGGCGCGCCGAACCGACCGCCGGACCGGGCCGGGGCGCGCCGGACACCGCCGTCGGGCCCGGCACCGGGCGGGCTGGACACCGCCGGGCCGAAGCCGCCGGACCGGACCAGGCCCGGACGCGCCGGACCGGACCCGGGCGCGCCGGACACCGCCGGGCGAAGGACCGTCGAGGCGGCACACGTCCGGCCCGGGGGAGGGGCGTGCGGGTCGTGTGCTGAGGCATCGGCGGTTACTTCGCACACCGTCCGTTTCGACGTCGGGCGGCCGGGTTACCCCTGCGGTGGTCCGTCCCGAAAGCTCTTTGGAGGTGCCATGGCCGGCCCGACGCACGACAAGCAGCAGAAGGGTGAGCCGCCCATCCCCGGCCGTCCCGGACCGGAGGCGCCGCAGCTGGAGGAGCCGACCGAACCGCGCGAGCCGCTGCCGCCGAAGAAGGACCAGTCGGGCCCGGAGGTCTACACCGCCACGGGCCGCGCCCTCGACGCGGACCCCACGGTGCGCTCCCAGACCGGCAGCCGGCTGACCACCGCCCAGGGCCTGCGCCTGTACGACACCGACCACTCGCTCAAGGCCGGTGAGCGGGGCCCGGTGCTGCTCCAGGACCACCACCTGCGCGAGAAGATCACCCACTTCGACCACGAGCGGATCCCCGAGCGGGTGGTGCACGCCCGGGGCGCCGCGGCCCACGGCGTCTTCCGCGGCTACGGCACCGCCTCGAACATCTGCAAGGCGGCGTTCCTCGGCAAGGACGTCGAGACGCCCGTCTTCGTACGCTTCTCCACGGTGCTCGGCTCCCGCGGCTCGGCCGACACGGTGCGCGACACCCGGGGCTTCGCCACCAAGTTCTACACCCAGCAGGGCGTCTTCGACCTGGTGGGGAACAACATCCCGGTCTTCTTCATCCAGGACGCCATCAAGTTCCCCGACATCATCCACGCCGGGAAGCCGCACCCGGACCGGGAGATCCCGCAGGCGCAGAGCGCCCACGACACCTTCTGGGACTTCGTCTCCCTCCACACCGAGGCCGCCCACCACACCCTCTGGAACATGTCCGACCGGGGCATCCCGCGTTCGTTCCGGATGATGGAGGGCTTCGGCGTCCACACCTTCCGGCTCGTGGACGAGCAGGGCGGCACCACCCTGGTGAAGTTCCACTGGAAGCCGCGGCTGGGCGTCCACTCCCTGACCTGGGAGGAGGCCCAGATCACCGGGGGCGTGGACCCGGACTTCCACCGCCGGGACCTGGCCGACGCCATCGAGGCCGGGGCCTTCCCGGAGTGGGAGCTGGGCATCCAGACCTTCCCCGACAACCCCGAGCAGACCTTCCGCGGCATCGATCTGCTCGACCCGACCAAGATTGTTCCGGAGGAGTGGGCCCCGGTGCAGCCGATCGGGCTGATGACGCTCACCGCCAACCCCTCCAACTTCTTCGCCGAGACGGAGCAGGTCGCCTTCCACCCCGGCCATCTGGTGCCTGGTATCGACATCACGGACGACCCGCTGCTGGCCGGCCGGCTGTTCTCCTACATCGACACCCAGATCACCCGGCTGGGCGGCCCCAACTTCGCGCAGATCCCCGTCAACCGCCCGCACGCGCCGATCAACGACATGCTGCGGGACGGGCTGCACCAGACCGCCGTGCACAGCGGGGTGGCGCCCTACCGGCCCAACTCGCTGGACGGCGGCTGCCCGTTCCTGGCCGGCGCGGCGGACGGCGCCTACGTCGAGACGCCCGTCACCGTGCCGGAGTCCACCAAGGTGCGCGCCGCTCCCGCCTCGTTCGCCGACCACACCAGCCACCCGCGCCGCTTCTACCTCAGCCTCGACCCGGTCGAGCGGGAACACGTCATCGCGGCGTACACGTTCGAGCTGAGCAAGTGCTACGAGCAGGCCGTCAAGGAACGCAATCTGCGGGTACTGGCCGACATCGACCCCGAGCTGTGCGCCGGTGTCGCGGCCGGTCTCGGTCTGCCCGCGCCCGAGCCGTCCGGTCCGCTGCCCGACGTCGAGCCCAGCCCGGCCCTCTCCCAGCTCGGGCACACCTGGCCGACCGACGGCAGGATCATCGGCATCATCGCCGACGAGAACAGCGACCTCGCCGCACTCAGCGACCTGCGCTCCACCGTGCTGGAGGGCGGCATGGTGCCGCTCGTCATCGCCCCGCACGGCGGTGAGCTGGCCGGCAGCGGCGGCCCGGTCACCGTCCAGCGGACCTTCGCCAACGCCCGCTCCGTGGAGTTCGACGCCCTCCTCGTGGCCGGTGCTCCCGGCATGGGGGCCGACGCCTACGGGGCCCGCGACGTCAAGGCGGCGCAGCGCCAGGGCAGCGGCAACATCGACCCGCGCGTGCTGCTGCTCCTCTCCGAGGCGTACCGGCACGCCAAGGCGCTCGGCGCGTGGGGCGGCGGCGCCGACGCGCTCGCCGCGGCGGGCTGTCCGCAGGACGCGCCCGGCGTGGTCGTCTCCCAGGACCCCGGGAGTGTCCTGTCCGAGGTCACCGACCTGCTGACCCGTCACCGGGTGTGGGACCGCTTCCCGCCCGGTACGACGGCCACGCGGTGACTCCGCGACGGGGCCCGGTCCCGCGGGGGCGGCCGGGCCCCGTCGCACTGCCCCGTCACCCCGCCCTTTCCGGCCGCCGGCACCGTACGAGTCCGCGGCACGGCGCACCGCCGCGCCGGTGACCGGCGGCCCGGTAGGCGCCCCGAGCGGGGGCACCCGTGCGGTGCCCTCCCTGTACGCGGGACACCCGGTGGGTGTCCCGGCCCGCATCCGGAGGAGGAGAGCCATGAACGCTGACGGCACCGGTGCCGAGCCGGCCGGCGGGCACCCCGCCGACAAGCATCCCAAGCCGGAGTATCCGCAGCAGGACCAGCCGCATCCGGGGGACACCGAGGCGATGGACCCCCGTCCCGACCACGGTGAGCACACCTACCGGGGGACGGGCCGGCTGGCCGGGCGGCGCACGCTGATCACCGGGGGCGACTCGGGCATCGGCCGGGCGGTGGCGCTGGCGTTCGCCCGGGAGGGCGCGGACGTGGCGTTCGGGTATCTGCCGGAGGAGGAGACCGAGGCCCAGGAGACGACGCGGCTGGTGGAGGACGCGGGCCGGCGTGCGGTGCCCGTGGCCTGCGACATCCGCGAGGAGGCGGAGTGCCGCCGGCTGGTGGACCGGGCGGTGGACGCGTTCGGCGGGATCGACGTGCTCGTCAACAACGCGGCGTACCAGATGGCGCAGTCGGAGGGGATCGACGGCATCAGCGTCGAACAGTTCGACCGGGTGGTGCGCACCAATCTGTACGGGATGTTCTTCGTGACCAAGCTGGCGCTCCCGCACATCCCGGCGGGCGGCTGCATCATCAACACCACCTCGGTGCAGGCGTACCAGCCCAAGCCGCATCTGCTCGACTACGCGACGACCAAGGGCGGCATCGTCACCTTCACCCAGGGCCTGGCCCAGAACCTGGCCGAGCGCGGCATCCGCGTCAACGCGGTCGCGCCCGGCCCGGTGTGGACGCCGCTGATCCCCTCCACCCTGCCCGACACCAGCGAGTTCGGCGCCAAGAGCCTGCTGCAACGGCCCGCGCAGCCCGCCGAGATGGCACCGGGCTACGTCTTCCTCGCCTCCGAGGACGCCAACTACGTGACCGCGGAAATCCTCAACGCGACCGGCGGCACCCCGCTGCCCTGAGCGGGCCGGGCCGGGGCCGCCGGCCGCCGCCCGGCGGGACACGGGCGTGCCCGTGCCGCCGCGGACCGAGCGAACAGGAGTGAGCACCATGCCGGAGGATAAACCGGGCACCCCGCAGATCGACGCGGAACCGCTGCCGCCGTTCGAGAAGCAGAAACAGGACCCGCCGGGGCTCGAATCCGAGATGCGGCCCCGCCCCCGGTACCGCGCCGAGCGGTACCGGCCGGCGGGCAAACTGGAGGGCAAGATCGCGCTGATCACCGGCGGTGACTCGGGGATCGGCCGGGCCGTCTCCCTGCTGTACGCGCGGGAGGGAGCGGACGTCGCCATCGTCTATCTGCCCTACGAGCAACCCGACGCCGAGGAGACGCGGCGCGAGATCGAGGCGACCGGCCGCCGCTGTCTGCTGATCCCCGGCGACCTGACCGACGAGGAGTTCTGCCGTCAGAGCGTGCACCGCACCGTGCGGGAGCTGGGCGGTCTGAACATCCTCGTCAGCAACGCCGCCTACCTCAACAGCAAACTGAAGCTGTCGGAACTGACCTCGGCCGACTGGGACCGCACCTTCAAGACCAATGTGTACGCCTACTTCCACCTGGTGGTGGCGGCGCTGGACTATCTGGAACCGGGCGACTCGATCATCGCCACGGCCTCGGAGGAAGGGCTCAAGGGCAGCCCCACCATGATCGACTACGCCGCCTCCAAGGCCGCGTTGATCGCGTTCACCAAGTCGATCACCCCGGACCTGGCCAAGCGCGGGGTGCGGGCCAACATCGTCGCCCCCGGGCCGACCTGGACGGTACTGAACGTCGCCGACCAGCACATGCCCCAGTCGGGCCTGGCCCATGTGGGCAGCGAGGCGTCCGAGGGCCGCCCCGCGCAGCCGGAGGAGATCGCGCCGGCGTACGTCTATCTGGCCTCCGATCCGGACGCCAGCTTCACCACGGGCGAGATCATCGCCGTGACGGGCGGACTGACGGACACCCGCTGACAGACCTCGGCCGGATACGCCCGGCGCGGCACCGCCGCCGCGCCGGGCGCATCCGCTGCCGCAGCGTCCGGCGCTCGGCGCTCGGCTTGGGCGCAGGGTGTGACAGCGTTTCAGCGTGTGCGGGAACGGCGGCGGTGGCTGGTGTCGCACCAGGGGTAGGTGCGGCTGCGGCGGCAGGTGCACAGGGCCACCATGAACCGGTCCGAGGTGACGGTCCGGCCGTCGTCGAGACGCACCTCCACCGGCCCCTCCAGCAGGACGGGCCCGCCCCGCTCCAGCGTCACCCGACGTGCCGGCCGGCTCGTGTCGCGGGACACGGCGGTGTCCGCGGCGCCGGCCGGCGTGTCAGTCCTCCGCGGGTTGTGCGCCGGGCCGCTCACCGGGGGAGAGCCTTCTGCCGTGCCGGATTCCGGCGCGGGCGTGGAGCGTTCCCGGCCGCTTGTCGGAGCGCTCTTCCGGGGGGACGAGGTCGGCACGGATGACCACCAGTTCCTCATGTCGCTGTCCGGGGGCGATCAGTCGCTGCTGTTCCAGCCAGGCGGCGCGCTCGCGCAGCACGGGGCCGAAGGGCTGGATGCGGCGCGCGGTCACGGCCGCCTCCAGCCCGGCCCGGCGCAGGAGTTCTAGCGTGCGGTCGGGCCCGCACAGGGCCGAGTGGACCATCAGCAGCACCCCGTTGCGGGTGAGCAGCCGGGGCGCCGCCTCGCACAGCCGGTCCACGTAGCGGCGTCCGTCCTGCCCGGCGTTCCACGCGCGGGACCGGCGCGGGGCGCCGTGACGGCTGCCGGAGTGCGGCACGTAGGGGGGATTGGCGGTCACGACGTCGAAGCGTCCTGCGGCGTGCTCCAGGAAGTCGCCGCGGTGGGCGCGCACGGGCAGACCCCGCAGCCGGGCGTTCCAGGCGGCTGCCAGGGCGGCCCGCGCGGAGATGTCGACCGCGTGCACCTCGCGGGCACCCAGGCGTGCGCCCGCGAGGGCGACCACACCGGTGCCGGTGCACACATCGAGCATGCGTGCGCCGCGCGGGACGGTCGCCTCTGCCAGCGCTTCGAGCAGAAGTTCGGAATCGCCTTGCGGGGCGTACACCCCGGGCGGTCTCAGCAGCCACACACGCCACGGAGTTCCAGGGAAGACGTCCGGTAAACCCCTCCGCCGGCGCATGGCCGCACACCACCCCGTCGGCCGAGTACCCCCGGCCACCGCGGCGCACCCCCGCGCGGGCACGCCCACCGGCCGCGTGGGGTGCTCCGCGCCGTCAGTCCACCGCCAGGAGCGCCCGCTCCCGGGCCTCCGCCGCGATCAGGGCGGCCGTCTCCTGCGGGGTGAGACCCGAGGAGTCCAGCCACCAGCCGGTCCCCTCCAGCTCCCCGCGCATCGCCCGGTAGTACGGGGCGATGTCGTAGGCGACCCGCTGCGGTGCGGGTCGTGCTGCGTTCCGGCGCCGGCACTCCTCCAGCGGCGGCGCCAGCGTCACGAACAGCAGGGGCCGGCAGCGCAGCTCGGACACCAGCAGATCGAGCAGCGGACGCGTGACGGGATACTCGATGACGGGGAAGACGCCGCTCTCGGCGAAGTTGTCGGCCAGTGCGGCCATGTTCCGGAAGCACAGGCGCAGCTGGCGCTGTGACTCCTCGCCGTCGCCGAGCGGACTCGCCCGCCCCTTGACGACCATGTAGGACAGCACGTCCCCGCTGATGTGTGCCCCGCGCGGGTGGTGCGCGGCGACCAGTGGTGCCACGGTCGACTTGCCCGCCCCCGGCATCCCGGACAGGATCAGGCACCCCGTGCCCGAGGCCATGTGTTCCTCCCGCAGCTTGTGCCGGCCCTCGCCGCGGACATGCTGACAGCGGGGACGGATGCCTCGCACGCCTTTTCCCCTTTTCCCCGTCGGCCGTCGGGTCAGTTCTCCGGGTGCTCGCCGCCCGCGCCGTCTCCGCCGCCCGCACCGTCTCCGCCGTCCGTGCCAGGCGGGCTGTCCGGCTGGGCATCGGGCGAGGTGTCCCGCGGCGGGTCGTCGTCCGGTGGCGGGCCGGGGGGAGGCCGCTGGTGGAACTCCACGGTGACCGTCTCGAAGCTCTTGAAAGTCTCTGTGGTGGCGTAGGAGGTGTACGCCTTGCGGTCCGCCCAACTGAGCCACACCCGGTCGGTGAACGGGGTCAGCAGGGTGCGCGGCCACAGCCGGTGGGTGCGTACCACGCTCACCTCCGCCGCCACCACGAAGATGAGCGCCCCCAGGTAGATCCAGCCGAGCAGTCCCAGCACGATGCCGAACATGCCGTAGGTGGCGCTCGCCCCGCGCAGCACATGGGTCGCGTAGTAGCTGCCGCCCCATTGCAGGCCCTGCCAGGCGCAGGCCGCGCCCAGCGACTCCGCCCACATGTGCCGCAGCGGCACCTGGTGGTGGGTCAGGAAGGTGTAGGTGGCCAGCAGCAGTCCGGCGTTCACGCCGACGGCCACCACGGTGATGGCGGACCGCAGCCCGGAGCCCAGATCGGTGCCGAACGTCTCCGCCTCCGAGGCGGCCAGCGACAGCAGCAGCGTCACGCTCAGGCCGCCGGCGACCGTCATCAGGAAGAGCATGCCCTTGAACCGGGAGAGGAACGGGTTGTGCCGCTGGTGCCGGGGCACCGCCCACACCTTGTTAAGGCTGTACTGGGCGGCCTGTGCGGCACCGAGACTGCCGTAGAGGCTGCCCAGGACACCGACGGCGAGGGCTACGCCGTTGCTGCGGAAGGGGTGGATGCGGCCCTGGATCTGATCGCCCAGTACGGGGAACTCCCGCAGGACGGAGTTCAGCAGCCGGCGCTGGAGTTCGGGGTCGCCCTCCAGGAACGCGCCCAGCCCGGAGACGAACAGCAGCAGTACCGGAAAGATCGACAGGAAGGTGTAGTAGGTCAGCAGGGCCACCAGGTACAGGGCCTGGTCGTCGAAGATCTTGTAGACGACGGCGAGGGGCAGCCCGGCCCAGCGGTGCCGCTGCTGGAAGGCGTCGATCCGCCGCGCCGTACCGGTGCCCTTGGCCCTGCCCATCGTCTCTCAGCAGCCTCCCTGCCCGTCCGCCCGGGCCCGCCGTGCCGGGGCGGGACGCTCAGCCCCCAGCCCAGCCAATCCCAGGGCCGCCGTTCCCGCACGGTGCCGGGGGCCGTTCGGCGTCCGCCGGGGCCGGGCCGGCGTGCGGACGCGAGCGGGCGGGGCGGTCGGTCACCGCCCCGCCCGCACCGGCCGGATGGACGGACTCAGTGCTTCTTGCGCTTGCCCGTCATCGCCAGGCCCATGACGGCAAGGCCGCACAGGGCCGCGACACCTCCCGCGATCACGTTGTTGAGGACGATGGACGTCGTGTCCGGCGCACCCCGGATCACCCACTGCGAGACGATCACCCAGACACCGAGCAGCGGCGCCGTCCAGCCCAGCAGGTGCGTTCGTTCGTACGCGGAACCGAATCCCAGGGCCAGCACCGCGAACGCCAGACCCACGACGAGGTTGCTCACCGCCAGGGTCGTCGTCGTGTGGAACCCGACCACCCACGGCGAGATCGCGATGTAGAGGCCCGTGAGAAAGCTCAGACCCTCCACGATCTGAGCGACCGGCGTCGATCCCGCCTTCTCGTACCGGGCACGCATCTCCACGAGATCCGGGTGGTGCTCGATGCTGCTGCCGGTGGTAGGCACTGCCATGGTCCTCTTCCTCCTTCCGAAGAGCGCCTGCGGTGGGCGATCGGAACTCACCCGCCGACCAGCCGGGTGAACAGTGAGGGGAAAGAAATCACCACAAGGTTCGTGATTCACGTCACATCCGCAGGTGTGCCGGATGCCGGTTCCGGACGGTGAGCCGCCCACAGCACCGTGTGGCTGCGACGACACCGTTTGGCGTAGGCTCGCTGCTCTCCGTAACCCATGGGGGAGGGCATGGAACCGCTGCGCCAGGACGATCCGCGACGTCTCGGGCCGTACACACCTGTCGGACGCCTGGAGCCCGAGACCGGCCGGATCAGCCCCGCCGCCCGGCGGTTCCTCGCGCTGGCGCCCGACGGCGACGGTGCCGCACTCCTCGTCACCCCGCCCGCCGAAGCCGCGCACGACCCCGCCCACCGGCAGCGCTTCCACGCCGAGGCCCGCGCAGCGCAGACGACGGCAGCCGCTGCCACCGCGCCCGCGCCCTGGCTGCTGCCCGTCGGCGAGGTCGGCGGCCCCGACGCGGAAACCGCCTGGTACGCCTCGCCCTACCGCCCGGCGCTGCCGCTGCCCACCGTGCTGGACGCGCACGGGCCCCTGCCCGGCCGCACCCTGCTCGCGATCGGCACCGCACTCGCCGACGCCCTCGCCCGGCTCCACGCCGCCGGGCTCACCCACGCCGGGGTGCTCCCCGACTCCGTCCTGCTGACCGCCGACGGACCTCGGCTCACCGGCTACGGCACCGCCCGCATCAGGGCGGCCGGCAGCACGCCGCGCCACCTCCATCCCTTCCTCCCGCCCGAGCAGCTCGACGGCGGCCCGCCCCACCCCCTCGGCGACGTCCACGGCCTCGCCGCCGTCCTCGCCTTCGCGGCCACCGCCCGACCGCCCCGGCCCCTCGGCCTGCCGCCCGGCCCCCTGCGCGACCTCCTCACCGCCTGCCTCGATCCCGACCCCGCCGCCCGCCCCACCGCGGACACCGTCCTTGCGCGCCTCCCCGCCTGCTTTCCGCCCCCGGCCCCGCCGCGCGTCCCCGTCACGACGCCCGGCCCGCCCCGGGAGCCCACGACGCCTGACGGCGGCGAGGCCACGCACCGCGACGGCACTATGCGGGACGGCGTTGCCGCCTTGGACGGCGGCGGCACTGTGCTGGACGGCGGCGAAGCCGCCGGCCGTGGCGCCACCGTGCTCGACGGCGCCGCCGGAGCGCACACGGGTGGCTTCTCCGCCCCGCCCGGCGGGGGAGCGGGCGTGGTGCCGCTCGCGCCCGGGTGGCTGCCCCGGCGGGTGAGCGCCGCCCTGGCGGTGCAGGCCGCCGCCGTCCTCGCCGCCGAGGCGGACGAGGACCTGGTGCCGGCCGCCGTACCGGCTCCCGAACCCACCGCCGCGGGCGGGCACGCCCCCGTACCGCCCCGCAGCACGGAACCGTCCCCGCAGCCCCGTGCACGCTCCCGGCGTGCCCCCTCACGGCGGGCAGTGCTGACCGCCGCCGGCACCGGGGTGGCCGGCGCCGCCGTCGGCGGGGCCGGCACGTGGGCCCTCACCTCGCCGTCCCCGGCCCGGCTGACGGAGGCGCAGAAACTGGCCGCGCGCCGCAGCACGCGCAAGCGTCCCGAAGGGGCGCCGCCGACCCCGCTGTGGCGGTACGACCTGCGCGAACCGTCCGGCAGCTTCTCCCCGTTCCTGTGGCGCGACCGCATCGCGCTCCTCGCCGACGGGACCACCGCCGTCGGCGTCGACATCCGCACGGGCAACGAACTGTGGCGCCGTACGGCACTCCGCCCCCGGGGGCGCGCCTGGGGCCTGGACGACGGTTCGGTGCTGCTGGCCGGCGACGACCTCATGGCGCTCGACCCGCACGACGGCAGCACCACGTGGCGTGCACGCCGCTACCGCAGGGGCGGCGACCGCCCCTGGACTGCGGTGCTCGCCGCACACGCAGGCATCGTGTGGCTGGCCGTCGAGGCGCGCTCCGGCGGCCGGGCCCGCCGCCGCACCGTCGTCGCCCACGACATCGCGTCCGGCCGGGAGCTGTGGAGCAGCCCGCTGCCCGCCGGTTTCCGGACGGCCCACCTGCTCGGCGACTTCCTCGTCGTGGTCACCGGCGCGGACGGGGAGCCGCGCAGATGCACCGTCCTCGACCGGAGGACCGGCCGCACACGCTCGGCCCGCACCTGCGGATCCGGCCACGCCGAGACGGCCACGGCGGTGGCCGAACCGGCCACCCTCGTCGCCGCGACCGGCTCCACCCTGCGCGGCTACGCCCTCACCGCGTCCGGGGGAACGCAGTGGAAGGTGAAGGCGAAGGGCGGGCTGGACGACAAGTCGGCGTACTTCGGGGTGCCCGTACCCCGCGGCAGACGGATCTACATCGCCGACACCAGCCACGTCGTCCACCGGATCGATGCCGGCAGCGGAGAAGTGGAGTGGCGGGCGCAGCCGTCCGACGCGCTGCGGCCCACCGCGCGGAACGCCGCGCCGGACGTGTCCCTCACCCCGGACGGCGAAGTGCTGCTGAGCGCCGGCGACTTCGAGGCCGACGCCTTCGACGCCGCCGAAGGCACCCTGCTGTGGCGCTTCACCGACCTGCCCCCGTCGTCGCGGAAGGTGGCCCGCCGCCGCCGTGTCGCCGCAGGCGACCGGCACGTACTGGTCGTCAGCGGACGCGGCGTCCACGCACTGCCCCTGGACCGAGCCTGAACCGGGACGAGATGCCGACACCGACTGGACCGACACCCGTCACAGAAGCCGAACGGACGGACACGCCGCCCCCGCCGGCCCCGCACACCCTGGACGGCCACGTCCTCCTGAGCCGCCTCGACACCCCGCCGGGCGACATCGGCTGGTGGACGGCGACCGGGCCCGACGGTGCCCCGTGCGTGCTGATGGCCGCCGACGGGCCCCGCGCGGAAGACGCCGGGTACCGCCTGCGCTTCTGGTCGGAGGCGGGCAACTCGCAGCGGCTGAACAGTCGTTGGGCGGCACCGGTCAAGGACGTCTCCCCGGCGCGGGCCGCCGTCCCCTGGGTGAGCTACGGCTGTTTCCCGGCGCTCACCCTGAGCGCCGCGCTGGCGGCACACGACGGGCCGCTGCCCGAGCACACCGTCGTCGTACTGGGCCGGGCGCTGGCCGAGGCGCTGTTCACCGCCCACTCGCACGGGCTGGTGCACGCGGGCCTGTCGCCCCACTCGGTGCTGCTCACCGACGACGGGCCGCGGCTGACCGGATACGGCCTGGTGCGTGCGGCGGCCCAGGAAGGCTCCGCACGCCCCCGTGTGCCCGGCGTCCCGGCGGACAGCGTGCCTCCCGAACAGGCTGCCGGCGCCAGGCCCTTGCCCGCCGGCGACATCTACGCCCTCGGCTCCGTCCTCGCGCACGCCGCAGGGCTGCCGCACCGTCCGCCGCAACCACCGGGCGGCCTCGCAGAAGTGGTGAGCCGCTGCCTGGCCGCCGACCCCGCGCACCGGCCCCGCGCCGAGGAGGTGCTGCGCGGGCTGCGCCCGGCGGGACCGCACGACGTGGCTCTCCCCGAGCCCGTCCGAGCGGCCCTGGCCGCCCAGCGGGCACAAGCACCCGCCGCGCCTCCGCCCCCACCACCGCCCGGGCCCCCGCCGGGGACGGCCCCCGCCCGCCGCACCCTCCTCCTCGCCGCGGGCGCCGGAGTGGCCGGCCTGGCCGTCGGCACGGCCGCGGTCGCCACATGGCGCACCGTCAGCCCTCCGCGGCGCGCCAGTGTCCCCCGCACCGTGCCGGGGGCGGCGCCCGCGCCGTTGTGGCGGCGCAAGACACCCGGCGACGGACTTCAGGCGCTGACGCTGGTGGGCGAGCGCACCCTCGTCATGGCGGCAGGGGCGGGGGCCGGAACGTTCGCGCTCGACGTGCGCTCGGGGCGGCAACTGTGGAGGCGGGACGACGTCCTGACCGGGCAGTTGCTGCCCGCGGCGCGTGGCCGGGTGGTGGCGACCTCGTCCGGCGACCAGGGCGTGTTCAGCCTGCTGTCGGCCCGCGACGGCGCGGTCAAATGGCACGAGAGGAAGTATCTGAGCACCGGCCCGGACCAGCCGCTGACCATGGCGCTGGTGGCCGGCCACCGGGCGGGCGTGCTGTTCCTCGTGGCGGAGGACGTCTCCGCATCATCGGAGAAACCGGACACCTTCCTCCTCGCCTACCGGGTGCGGGACCGCAAGGAGCTGTGGCGCCGCCGGTTGCCCAGCGGCCTCATCGAGACCCTGGAGCCGCCGCAGGAAGGGGTGGCCGGGCCCGCGGTGGTGGGCTCCACCCTGCTGCTGGCCAACGCGGGCCTGCTGGCGACGGGCGACCATCTGGTCTACCGCGCGATCGACGTGCGCGACGGCCGCGAGAAATGGAAGAGGACGTACGACGGCATTCCCCGCAGAGCGGCGGGGCTGCTGCTGCCCCTGCCCGGCGGACTCCTCGTGGCGGCCGTCGACGACGCCCTGCTGGGTGTGAACCTCGCCGACGGCGCGGAACGGTGGCGCGTCCCCGTCAGCGGCACCGTCGCCACCGGCGCGGCCCGTCGTGGTCACCTGCTCTATGCGGCCGACTCCGCACTGACGACCTACGCGGTCGACCTCCGGGACGGCTCGGTGCGGTGGAGGAGGAAGGACAACGGCGCTGCCGACGAGGACTCCTCCGTCTCCGCCATGACGCTCAGCGCCTCGGGGCGCACCCTGTTCCGGTCGAGCAGCACGGAGATCGACGCGTTCGACACCCGCGACGGATCACCGCGGTGGCGGCTCGCGACGGTGGGCGAGGGAGAACTGGCGGCGAACGCGGGCGTGGTTCCCGTCAGCGCGCCCGGAGTCGCCGTCGTGGTGAACGACAGTGGTGGCATCTACGGACTTCCGGTGGACTGATCACATGGCTTTTCCCCTCGCTCATGACGATCCCGCACACCTGGGCCCCTACCGGCTGGTGGCGCGGCTCGGCAGCGGCGGCATGGGCACGGTCTACCTCGGCCGGTCCGCGCGCGGGCGGACCGTCGCGCTCAAGACGATGCACCGGGAGATCGCGGCGGAGGCGGAGTTCCGCACCCGCTTCCGGCTGGAGGCGGACGCGGCACGGATCATCGGCGGCCACCACGGTGCCCAGGTCGTCGACGCGGACCCGCTGGCCGACACCCCGTGGCTGGCGACCGAGTACGTGCTGGGGCCGCCGCTCGACGAGGCCGTCGCCCTGTGCGGGCCGCTGCCCGAGGAGACCGTGCGGGCCGTGGGCGTCCGGCTGTGCGAGGCCCTCTCCCAGCTGCACTCCTCGGACGTCGTCCACCGTGATCTGAAGCCCTCGAACATCCTCCTGGCCGCGACCGGCCCGAAGGTCATCGACTTCGGCATCGCGCGTGCCGCCGGCGACGACAGACTGACCCGTACGGGCGCGGCGGCGGGCACGCCCGCCTTCATGTCCCCGGAACAGGCCACCGGGCGGGAACACACGTCCGCGGGCGACGTGTTCGCGCTGGCCGGGGTGCTCGTCTTCGCCTGCACCGGCAGCGGCCCGTTCGGTACGGGCACGACGGCGGACCTGCTCTACCGCGTCCGCTATGCGGAGCCCTGCCTCACCCGGGTACCGGAACGTCTCGTCCCCGTGCTGGCCCGGTGTCTGGACAAGGACCCCGGCCGCCGCCCGGACCCGGCGGAACTCGCCGCACTGCTGAGGGACGGCGCAACAGGCGCGCAAGGCGGCGACGGCGAGGCCGAGTTCGCCGACACGCTGCCCGACACCGTGCACGCGGAGATCCTCCGGCGCAGCGCCGAGGTCTGCGCGATACGGCCGGCGCGGGACGAGCCGCCGGCCGGCCCGCAGGCGGACGAGCAGCGGGGCGACTCCGCGTCGGGGCCGTCCCGTCGCCGTCTGGTCGCGTTCGCGGGCGGCGGACTGGTGGCCGCCGCAGCAGCGACCGGCGCGTGGCTGTGGACGCGGCCCACGGACGACGCCACCACGGCGCCCGCCCCCTCCTCCCCGCCCGCCGCGGCTGCCCGGACCGCGCCGAGCCCCCGGTGGCAGACGCTCTTCGACAGCGTCACGGTGCCGGTTCCGCTGGCGGCCGGGCAGCGGCTGGCCGTGGCGACCGTCCCCGCGAACGAACTGCTGCTGCTCTCCACGGACGGCGAGGAGGCCGGGACGCTCAAGGACGTGCGGGCCGCCGGCGGAGGCGACGGCCGCCTCTACGGAATCCAGGGCGCCGAGGGCGAACTTCGCCCGCTCGATCCGCGGGCCGGCGCCTTCACCGAACCCCTCGGCGCGGTGCACGAACTGCTGGGCAGCAAGGCGACCGAGCCGGTGTCCGTCCTCGCCGCGCACCGCGGGATCGTCGTGGTGCGCCGGGGCGGCTTCGACCCGCAACAGCCGTGCGTCGCCCTCGACGGCGACACCGGCCGGAAACGATGGCGGAAGAAGATCCCACGCGAGACGAGCGTCGTGGCGACGACCGACGGCCTGCTCGTCCTGGCCGGCGCCCTCGACGAGAAGGTGTGGGCGCTCGACATCGAAACGGGCGAGGAAGTCTGGTCCAGGAGTTTCCACCTCGGCTTCGGGCGCCCGCTGGTCACCTCGGGCGCCGACACGCGCGGCACCCTGTACCTCAACCTGGATGAGATCGTCGCCCTCCGGGCCCGGGACGGGAAAACGCTCTGGCGCTTCGGGGAAGGCCGCAAGCACACGACCGACTCGCAGGACTACGCGGCCTACGGGCCGCCCGTGGCCCGGGGCGGGACGGTGTACGCGCTGGAGTCGCGCAACGGAATGGTCGCGCTCGACGCCACGAGCGGAAAGCTGCGCTGGGAGCTGAAGACGAACATCGCCGCACGGATCCCGCCCGACGCCGTCCCGGTGGCGGGCCGGCGGTACCTCTACTTCCCCTCCGCCGGCACCGCGCTGGTCACCGCGGTGGACCCCGCCGCGCGGGCGGTGCGGTGGACATCGGCCGGCAAGAGGAAGGAGTTGGCGCCGCGGCTGCTCGCCCACCGCCGCTCCGGCCAACTGGTCGTCGCCACCGACCGGCGCGTCTTCGCCCTCCCCCTGACATGACCGCACGCGCGAACCCAGGAGCCCCTCGATGAATCCTCTCGGTGTCGGCGACCCCCTGCGGCTGGGCCCCTACCGGCTGGTGGGCGTGCTCGGCGCCGGGGGCATGGGCAAGGTCTATCTGGGACGTGACGGGCAGGGGCGGGCCGCGGCGGTGAAGGTGCTGCGGCCGGAACTGGCGCACGACGCGGGCATGGCACAGCGCTTCGTACGGGAGGCGCAGGCCGCGAGCGCGGTGCGGAGCACGGGCGTGGCACGGGTGCTGGCGGCGCGGACGGAGGGCGGGCGGCCGTGGATCGCCTCCGAGTTCCTGGCGGGACCCACCCTGCACGAGGCGGTGCAGCGGCACGGCCCGCTGGACGAGGCGGCGGTCCGCCTGCTGGGCGCTGCACTGGGCAAGACGCTCCACGAGATCCACGCGGCGGGCCTGGTGCACCGGGACGTGAAACCGTCGAACATCGTGCTGACCTCCCGCGGCCCCCGCGTCATCGACTTCGGGATCGCCCGGCCCGAGCACGGGCTGACCCTCACGGCGACCGGTCAGGCGCCCGTGACCCCCGGCTACGGTCCGCCGGAACAGGTGCTGGGGCAGCGGGTGGGCCCGGCGGCCGACGTGTTCGCGCTGGGCGCCGTCCTCGTCCTCGCGGCGACGGGCCGGCGGGCGTTCACGGGGGAGCACGTGGCCGCGGTGCAGTACGAGGTGGTGCACGGGCAGCCGCGTCTGGAGGCGGTGCCCGAGGGGCTGTTGCCACTGGTCGCTGCGTGTCTCGACAAGGACGCCGCGCGCCGCCCCGCGCCCGCCGGGGTGGCGCGGGCGCTGGCGCCGCCCCGTACCGCACGGCGGGTGTGGCGCAAGGGGCCGCTGGCCGAGGACATCGCGGAGCGCGAGCGGAACGCGGCGCGGCTGACCGCGTGGCCTGCGGCCGGTGAACAGCGCCGCGGGGGCCCGTCGCGGCGTCGGCTGCTGACCGCCGCGGCCGGCGGGGGAGTCGTCCTCGCGGCGGGCGGCGCGGGCGCCTGGTACTGGCTGGGGGACGGCGGTGGCGAGGACGGCGGGTGGGACGCCGAGCCGCTGTCCCGCTACGAGACGGGCAAGCCGCCGTCCGCCCTGTGGGGCCCCTTCACGGTGGCCCGCGAGGACGCCCCGGCGCCGGTCGCGGTGCGGGACGTGGTGGTCGTGGCGGCCGAGAACGGCGGCGTGCACGGGTACGACGTGCGCACCGGCGGCCGGCGCTGGCGGGCGGCCGGAACCCCCGTCGGGCCGCTGCTGGCCTCGGCGGGCCGGGAGCCGGCGGTGCTGGGCGCCGACGACTCCGGTGACGTGTTCGCCGTGGGCGCGGACGGCGAGGGCCGCTGGTCGGCGGCGGCCGACGCGTCCGTGCTGCTGGCCGCCGACACCGAGACGCTGTACCTGGCGACGAAGGACAACCGGCTGCGCGCGGTCGGCCTCGTGACGCGCAAGACGGTGTGGACGGCCAAGCTGCCCGTCGCCTCGTCCCCCGAACGTCCCGCGCTGGCCGCCGTGGCACAGGGCCGGCTGGTGGTGCACGGCTCCGACGGGCGGGTCGCCGGAGTGGACGTCCGCGACGGCCGCACCGTGTGGGGGCCGCGCCGGCAGAGCGCGGAGGGCACCGCGCTGCTCCCCGCAACGGGCGGTGACGGCCTGGTGCACCTGGGCGGTCGGCGCCTGGTGGCGCTCGCGGTGGCCGACGGCTCGCAGAAGTGGGCGCAGCCCGCCGCCGAGGACAGCGGCTGGGGCGCCCCCGCCCGGCGGGGCGCGGTGCTGTACGCGGCGAACGCGGGCGACGTGGAGGCCCGCGACGCGGAGAACGGCACCGGCGACTGGACGGTCACCCTCGACACCACGACGCTGCCGCCCGATGCGCCGGTGGTGCAGCGCAACACCGCGTGGGTCGCCCTTCAGCGGGACGGCTCCGACGGTGTGACGGCGCTCGACACCCGCAAGGGCGCACAGGCGTGGACGTACGTCCAGGGAACCGCCGGCCCCTGGCGGGCGGAGGCCGCGGGGAACCGGGTCTTCCTCCTCCAGGGCGGCACACTCACGGCCCTGCCCGTCTTCTGAACCCCCCCCGCGGCACCGGCCACCCGCCGTGCGGAACAAGGCTGTTGACGGTCTGTGACACGATCGGGGCGCACGGGGCCGCGGGGTGCGTTACCGTGCTGCCAGACGTGTCAAAGCCGGAAAACGGGGAGGGTTCCTTATGGGAATGAACGGTGCCGACCTGGCGCGACTGCGGGAGCTGGCGAGCAAGTTCGACGGTGACGCCAACCAGCTCCAGGGGCTGATCACCAGCCTGCAGACCGCCTGCAACGACAGCGGCGGCTACTGGACCGGCGGCAAGGCGCAGCAGTTCCGCGCCGAATGGGAGAGCCTGAAGCCGACGTTCGACCGGTTCGTGGAGACGCTGCGCGACGCGGGCCGTGCCGCGCGGACCAACGCGGACAACATCGACCACGCCACCAACTGACCCACCGCCGGCCTTTGCCGGCTGCCCGGCGGGGCCGGGGCCTCTCTTCCCCGCGCCCCCCCTCCCTTTTCCCCCGCCGGTGGTGTAGGTGGCGTCGAAGGCGAGGAACAGCACCGCCCTGGCGACTTCGACGGGGGTGCCCATGCGCAGCATGGGGTTGTCGCCCGCCATCTGTGCCTTGGTCTGTTCGGCCGCCTCCCGGGGCATCGACTTCTCCAGGATTCCGGAGTCGATCGGGCCGGGGCTGACCGCGTTGACGCGGATCTTGCGCGGGAGCAGCTCACGGGCCAGGCTGCGGGTCATCGAGCGCAGCGCCGCCTTGCCGGCCGCGTACGCGCTGAGCATCGGAAGTCCCAGCACGTTCGCCACAGATGTGGTGAGCACGACGCCGCTGCCTTCCGCCAGCAGCGGAGCGAGCTTCTGCACCGTGAAGTAGGGGCCCTTGGCGTTGATGCTCAGCAGTTGGTCGAAGAGTTCCTCGCTGGTCGACTCGAACGGCGCGAAGCCGTTGATGCCCGCGTTGGCGAACAGGGCGTCGACCGTACCGAACTCGGCCTTCACCCGGTCGGCCAGCGCATCGATGTCGGGCAGCGACGCGGCGTCGCTGCGGACCGCGATCGCCCTCTCGCCGAGCCGGTCGCGTGCGGAGTCGAGGGCGGCCTGGTTACGCCCGGTGATCAGCACCCGTGCGCCTTCGTCCACGAGCAGCTGTGCGGTGGCCAGTCCGAAACCGCTGCTGCCTCCGGTGATCACCACACGCTTGCCTTCGTACTTGCCCATTTTCGGACACACTCCATCTGTGAGCAGGATTGTTGCTTTTCGTCCGAGCGGTTGACCCAGCCGGACAACATCGAGTCAACAACCGGACCGAACCGGGCGTCCAATACCTGTTCTGCACCCCGTCATGCAGCAACTGCATGACGGTAGGCTGCTGGCATGTCCGACCCAGCCTCGCCCTCCACGGCACCCCGTCCCGGCCCTGACCTGGATCTGAGACTGGTGCGGTACTTCGCGGTCGTCGCCGAGCACCTGAACTTCGCCCGGGCGGCTGCCGCGCTGCACGTCGCCCAGCCCTCCCTGAGCCGGCAGATCCAGCGGCTGGAGGACGCCCTCGGCGTGCGCCTGCTGGAGCGCACCAACCAGGGCAGTCGCCTCACCGCGGCCGGCGCGGCCTTCCTCCCGCAGGCTCAGACGCTCCTGCACACGGCTCACCAGGCGGTGCTCACCGCCCGTGCCGCCGCCCCCTCGTGCACGGTCACCATCGGGTATGTCGAAGACCTCGTCATCACCCCCGCGGTACGGGACCTGCGCCGCCGCCGCCCCGAAGCCCACGTCCGCACCCGCCACCTGGACTGGGACGAGGCCCGCGCCCTGCCCGAGGGCCGGATCGACGCGCTCGTCGTCCGCACGCCGCTCCCGATCCCGAGCGACGGTCTGGACGTGACCGTCCTCTACGACGAACCCCGGGCACTCCTCGTGCCCGCGTTCCACCGCCTCGCCGGCAAGGAGTCGGTCACCCCGGACGACTTCACCGACGAACCCCTCGTGGCCTGTGCCGGTATGGCCGCGCAGTGGACCGGGTTCTGGCGGCTCGACCCCCGTCCGGACGGCAGCCCCGCTCCCCTCGGCCCCATGCTCGTCGACACCTTCGAGGACAAGCTCGAAGTCGTCGCCGACGGCCGGGCCATCGCCCTCGTGCCGGCCGACGACCGGCGCTGCGCACTCCGCGACGACCTCGCCACCATCCCCGTCGAGGGAGTCGAACCCTGCCAAGTGGCACTCGTCACTCGCTCCGCGGACACCAACCCGCTCGTCGCCCACTTCCGTGAATCCGCGAAGAACCTCCTCGTCCGCGAAACCTGACGTGCCCTATCCAGAAGGACAAACGGCGTGAGCCTCGGTGACGTCTGACGAAGACGGGCCGGCGAACGTACGGTCATCAGGGGCGCTTCGCCCAGTCGGCAGTGAGCGGTCAGCCGGCCGTGTACGGCGCTGCGGCTCGTGCGCGGGCGGCAGCAGCCCGGCGCCTGACCGCCCGGTCGCTTCAGAAGCGGCGCCGAGGCCGCATGAGGTGACCTCGGGCGCCGCTTCGCCTGTACGGCCCCGCGCTCACACGAGGAGGCCCGTGGCCGGTCACGCGGCCTGGCCGGGTGCCTTGCTGCTCCGGCTGTTTGCCGGGGGCCGCTGACCGTCCGCCCGGAACGCCCGCAACGACTGGATGCCCGTCACCGGATCGATCACCGGACCGTCGTTCCCCGGACACCCGGCATCCGCCGCCGCGGCGGCGCTTCGCAGCTGCCTCCAGCCAAGGAGCACAGAGTCTCCTGGACGACCTCCCCGGCCGGCAGATGCCGCTCCTCGCGGTCCGTGGTATCGGCCGTAGACTCCGGCTCGTCAGGCTGGGGGAGAAGAACAGGCGCAGCTTCGCACGGTGACGAGCCGCTTGAACCGTGGATACGCGGTCCGCCCAGCCGATGTCACAACCCGCCTCAGGCCCCAGACGACGCCAGCGGCGTCCTGCTGCCCCTCTGGTGTACCACGTACCACGGTCACGCCTCTCACTCGTCGGTCACCGCCTGTACGGGCATCATGTCGCCGTTGAGCACGAGCAGTCCGCGGCCGGTGACCCCCGCGGCGCCCGACCGGGGCAGCCGCACGTTGAACAGCTCCCCCTCGGTGTTGTTCTGCGGGGAGAGCAGCAGACCGCTGCGGGCCCGGCGGGCCTCCTTGACGAAACCGCGGTACTGCGAGACCAGGGAGTCGGCCGTACCGGCGGCCACCAGCCCGTGACCGCCGTCCACACCGCTGCGCACCACCGCCTCCAGCACCGCGTCCAGCGGAGTGTCGTACACCAGCTCCGCGTCGTCGACGACCACCGCGTACGGGCCGTGTGCCCCGGCCCGCTCCAGCAACTCCTGCAACGCGGCCGAGTCCGCGGTCTCCCGCACCCCGCCCACCACACCGGGCTCGCCCTCCAGCTCCCGCAGCGGCGACCGCTTCGGGGTGACGACGACCAGCGGCACCCCCGCGCGCAGCAGCGAACGGGCCGCCGCGCACACCGACGTGGAGCGGCCCGACTTGGGAGGGCCGGCGATCACGAAACCGGGGCCGTGCTGCACCAGGTCCACACCGACCGGCGCCAGCTCGTCCCCGCCCACGCCCACCAGCGCCCACAGCGGCGACGGCGGGACGAACTCCGCGTCCAGCGCCAGGGCCTCGGTGCTGGTGGCCCGTCCCGGCAGCGCGTCCACCCGCATGGGGCGCAGCGCCCGCGGCGGGCGCCCGTGCGCGGCCTCGGCGCGCTCGGCGATACGGCGGACCGCCGCAACCTGCGCCTGCCCGGAGGGGTCCGCGTCCAGCAGCGCGAGCTGGCTCTCCAGCACCCCGTCGTCGCCCGGCCGCAGCGCGCGGCCCGGCGGCAGATGGGAGGGGATGTCACGCGGGGTCATACCGGCCGTGGTGTAGTCGTTGGGATCGGCCAGCCGCAGGATGAGCCGGTCGCCGAACGACGAGGAGACGGTGCCCGACAGACCGCCGCGGCCCGCCGACATCACCACCCGCAGCCCCACCGAGGGGCCCTCGCGGAACAGCTGCGTCATCCCGTCGATGAGCTTGCCGTAGTCGTACGACTCGAAGGCGGCCGTGTAGCTCTCCCAGCCGTCCAGCAGCAGCACCAGCCACGGCAGCCGCTCCTCGGGAGAGGCGGCCGACGCCCGCTGCTCGGCCACGTTCGCCGCGCCCGCCCGCGCCAGGATCTGCTGCCGCCGGGAGATCTCCTGCTGGAGCCTGCCCAGCAGCCGGGTGAGCCGGTCGGTCTGCTCCCGGGTGACCACCGCGCCGCAGTGCGGCAGCACGGACAGCGGCACCAGCGCGTTGGAACCGCAGTCCACCCCGTACAGGTGCACATCGCCCGGCGAGGCGAGATCGGCCAGCGAGGCGGCGATGGTGCGCAGCGCCGTGGAGCGGCCCGACCGGGGCCCGCCCACCAGCAGCAGATGGTCACCGTCCACCAGATCCAGCGCCAGCGCCCGGCGGGCCTGCCGCGCGGGCACGTCGGTGACACCGAACACGGCGGGCGGCACGTCACCCGGCCGGCCCGCCGGAGCGCTGGGCACCTCGGCGACCGTCACCAGATCCGGCAGCGGCTCCAGCCACGGCCGGTACGGCTCGGGGCACTCCAGCAGCGCCGCGCTCTCCCGTACGGCCGCCACCAGCAGCGCCAGATCCGTCAGCGGATCGTCGTCGTCCCCGCCCGGCGGCTCGGGCCGGACGGGCACCGGCCGGCCCAGATCCGCCCACTCCACCGGCACGGCCCACGGCTCGCTCTCCGCGGCAGTGCTCTCCTGCGGGCGGCGCCCGCCCACCCGGCCCGACTGGAACGGCAGCAGCGAGGAAGCGCCCAGCCGCACTAGGGCCCGCCCCGGAGTGCTCTTGGAGACGAACGCGGCGTCCGGCGCGTCGATCACATCCTGGCTCTCGGCGTTGTCGGTCACCCGCAGCGCGATCCGCAGATTGGTGTTGGCACGGATCTCGGGGGAGACCACGCCACTGGGCCGCTGCGTGGCCAGGATCAGATGAATGCCCAGGGAACGGCCCCGCTGGGCGATGTTGACCAGGCCCGTGACGAAATCCGGCAGCTCCCGCGCCATCGAGGCGAACTCGTCCACCACGATCAGCAGCCGCGGCAGCGGAGGCAGTGACGGATCGCGGCGGCCGGCCAGCTCGTACGCCTCGATGTCCTTGGCGCCCACCGGCTCCAGCATCTCCTCCCGGCGGCGCACCTCCGCGCCGAGGGACACCAGGGCCCGCTCCACCAGATGGGTGTCCAGGTCGGTGACCATGCCGACCGTGTGCGGCAGCTGCTCGCACCCCTTGAAGGCCGCCCCGCCCTTGTAGTCGACCAGGACGAAGTTCATCGCGTCCGGCCGGTTGGCCACCGCCAGCGACGCCACCAGCGTCTGCAGCAGCTCCGACTTTCCCGACCCGGTGGTGCCCGCCACCAGACCGTGCGGGCCGTCCCGCACCAGGTCGATGGTGAACGGCCCGTCGAACGAGACGCCCACGACCGCCGCCGTCGACCGGCCGCCCGCCTTCCAGCGTGCCGCGATGTCCGCCGCGGACGGCGGCTCCAGCCCCAGCAGATCCAGCAGCCGGCAGGCGTCCGGAAGAGCGCCCGACTCCTTCTCGCTCACGTCCCGCACGGGCGCCATCGCACGGGACACCTCCTCGCACCAGCCGGGCGGCACACAGTCGGGGCGCACCGACCGTACGGGGGAGCCGCCGAACTGCGACACCTGCAAGAGCCCGAAGTGGTCCTCCTCCACCAGCGCCCGGCACTCCTCGGGCAGCAGTCCGCGGTCCGCGTCCAGACAGATCAGATGGATGCCGAACCGCGGCCCCTCCCGCAGCAGTTGCGTCAGACCGGGCAGCGCCCGCAGCCGACGGGAACCGTCGAGCACCACCAGCACCGACGGCCCGCGCCACTCCTGGTCGGCGCCCGGCGGGCGCTCCCCGGCGGCCTCCTGGCGGGCAGCCAGCAGGGCCAGCAGCTCGCTGATGCGCCGGGCCACGCTCTCCACATCGGTGCCCAGCAGCGCCACCGTGTTGTGCCCCTCGCGGCCCCGGGCGTGCGGCAGCCATCGCACCCACTCCCAGCACTCCCGGCCCGAGGCGTCCGTCAGCACGCAGACGCTCAGGTCCTTCGGCGAGTGCAGCACCGCCGCCTGCGCCACCAGCCAGCGCCCGATCGCACGGGGCAGTTGGCCGCGTCCGGCCACACCGAGGATGCCGTGGGTGCGCAGCGGGACGAAGACCGGCACATCACTCAGCACCCGCGGCTCGGCCCGGCGGTGCTCCTGCTGCTCCGGGTCGCTGACGGCCACCTCCGAGGGCAGCGCCCCGGTGCCCACGCGCAGCACGCCGTAGTCGTCGTCCTCCAGCCGCCGCTCCCACAGCCGCTGGCCGGGCCCGGTCGCGACGATGTACAGCTCCGCGGGGTCGGGGCAGGCCAGCCGCCGTGCCGCCGTCTCCTCGGCCATGGCCTTGCGGGCCTGGTACTCGATGGAGACCTTGTGCTGCTCCCACTCGCGGCGTTTGCGGCGGTGGGAGGTGCGGCCCTGCCGCCGGTCGTAGAAGTGGTTGGCGACCAGCGTGACGGGGGTCAGCACCGCCATGATCAGGTAGATGGCGCTGCCCAGCAGCACCACCATCGCCACCGCGGCCAGCAGCGGGGCCAGCGCCACCGCCCACGGCATCGGCCGGGTCTCCGCCTGCTTGGGCCGCGGCGGCAACTGGAACTGGGTCTTGCGGGCCGGTGGCCTGATCCGCGGCGGCCGGTTGTAGTCCAGCCCCGTCCCGTCCTTCGACGGCTTGAGCGCGCTGTCGGGAAACGTGGGCTCCCGCAGCTCGAACAGCGAGTGCCCGGCGGCCACGACACCGCGCCGGCGCCACGGCGTGGTGCCCTCCACCGGCCGCCCGTCCATCGTGACACCGCTGCCGAACGCCGGGCTGACCCGCACCCCGCCGTCCACGGCCACGTCGATCTCGAACGCCGAACTGGGCAGGGTGCCGTCGGCCGGGCGCACCCACGCCTCCGGCCCGCTGCCGACCACCGCGACGCCCGGCCCCAGCCGGTACACCCGCCCGGCGTCCGGCCCGCCCACGACGCGTACCTCCACCAGGCCCTGCGCCTGCGGTACCGGACCGGCCCCCGGCGCACCCACCGACACCGTCGCCCCGTCCCGCACGGGGGAGTCCGCCAGCGGCAGCGTGGGATCGAGGGCGTACCCGCCCACGTGCAGCGCGGGCCCCGCGCCACCGGGCGGCGGGGCACCGCCCAGGTGCCGGGCGACCTCCTGCGCGACGCTGCCGACGGCGGCGTCGGCCTCCGCCTCCAGCAGCAGATCCGCCCGCCGCCCGCCCACGGCGTCGACAGCGGTCAACCGCAGTTCCATGTGCGCCCCCGCTCGGCCTGTCTACTTCGGGTTTTCCGGTTTGTTTTCCTGCTGTGCCTTGGTGATGAGCCGCTGTTCCTCCGCGGGGTAGGAGTTGAAGAGATAGTTCAGCGAGCCCATGCGGCCCTGGAAGTCACCGCCCCACCGGTCCGCTGTGGGGCCCACCCAGGTCTGGGCGCCCATCAGATCGGTCACTCTCTTCATCGCGGTGCGGATGTTGCCGACCGCGGTCTCGATCTTCGCCATGTCCTGCTTGCACAGTTCGGCTTCGTGCTGGCCCATGCCCTTCCCTTCGTCCCCCTCCGCCGGATCCGATGTCAGCGGGCGCTGTTGCCGCGGTCGAAAGCGGTCCGCATGCCGTCGTCGAACCGGTCCAGTTGGCCGCCCTGCTGGCGGGCCACCTGCTGCCACCAGCTGTTGAAGTCCGTCAGATCGCCCGGCGTCTTGAGGGAGATCTGTCCGTTCGCCCATTCCGGGTGGCCCTCGGGCGGCTTGATCTTCCCGCCGAGCAGCAGGCCCCTCATCAGCGGCAGCCGCATGGCCGACCGGTCGTCGTAGAACTTGATGTCCGCCGCCTCCTGGTACTTCTGGGCGTTGTCCACGGAGAAGCTGTCCTTGATGGCGGGCAGTGCCCCGGCGATGGCAGTCTGCACCCATTCGCCCTGCACCGGGATGCCGGGGATCGCGGTGACGGCGGCGCCGAGCGAGTCGACCCACAGCACCGTCTTCTTGTTCGCCTCGTCCTTCAGTTTCTCCGCGTCGAGCCCGACCTGGTGACCGGCCGCGGTGACCTCTCCCTGGAGTTCGGCCAGGTTCTCCATGTACGTCCCCGCCTCGGGAGAGTCCATTCCCCGTGCGGCGGTCAGCGAGACCTGCGCGTTGACGGCGTTGACGACGTTCCCGGCATCGTCCTTGTTCTGCATGATCATGCTGAGGAAGTTCAGTGCCGTCTGGTGCCCCACGATGAGCCTGCCGGCGTTGTCCTTCCCCGTCGCGGCGGCTGCGGCCTGGTCCTTGGGCATGCCGTGCGACTCGGCGAAGTCCGGCACATACGTGGCGAAAACCTGTGCGAGTGCGCGCGTGATGCCGGCGGGCACCGGATACTGCGTCTTCTGGTACTCGTTCTTGCCCTTCTCCGCGCCGTACTCCGCGGCACCGGCGTTGATGACGTTGGCAGCCGCCTCCGCCGACTGCTCCGGATGCCCCTTGCGGTCCGTCGTTGCCGCGATGATGACGGCCGCCGGCCACTGTGCGTCGTTGAACGACTGCGGGCCCGGAGTGTGCCATTTGTCGTTGACGAGCGCCTTGGCGTGGCGAGCGCCGTCCGGACCGGTCAGCAACTGCCGGGAGGCGTCCGCGTTCTCGCCGACCCGCTGCATGAGGATGAGCGAGGGATCGTTCGCGGCGATGCCCCGGATGCGGACGGCCGCGTCGCCGGAGCCCACCGACAGATACGACACGTTCAGCCCCAGACTCTCGTACCAGGGGTTGTCGCCCTCCACATAGCCGCCCGGCACATAGCCGCCGATGTTCATGCTCGGGGGAGAGTAGTCGGGCCGCATCTGCTGCTTGGACCGCCAGTCCAGCATCGCTCCCCCCACGGAGGAGAGCACCTTCGCGTCCCACTTGTCGCCCTTGGGGCCGTATTTGAACAGCATGGCGACCGACCACATGTCGCCGCCCTTGGGCTTGGTCAGCGCCTCCAGATACGTCGGCGACAACTTGATCTTGCCCTGCTCGGCGAGGCTCGTCGCCGCCTGCACCGCTTGCCCGAAGCGGGCGAGGATCTGCTCAGACTCCTGGGACAGCACGGCCTCTCCGTGCGTGCCGTCCTGGGTGTGCAGAAAACGCGCCGCGCGGGCCGACGCCTCCAGCCCGCCCGCGTTCATGAACGCCTGGAGAAAAGCGGGGTCGTTCGCATGGTCCGCCAACGACTGCGACAGCATGCGCAGGGTCGTGCGCGACTGAGGACTGTCGGGGTTGTTCAGCGCGGCCAGCAGGCTCCGTGCCTCCTGCGCCCCCTCCTGCGCCGTGTCGATACGTGAGACGTCCCACGGAATGTTGACCCAGTTGGGCGGCAGCGGACTGTTCACGGGCCCGATCCGGGGCTGGAGCAGCACGTTGTAGGCGAAATCCGCGCGCAGGGCCATGCTGCGCGCATCGTCACGCACCTGCGCCGCCTGCTGCGTCAGTACACCCTGTCCGAGTGTCCCCTCCCACTTGGTGAACAGGTCACGGATGGTCTTGCCCTCCCTGTCGAGCGTGTCTGCCAGCCCCTGCAAGGCATTGGCCAGATCACGCAGCCGGTACGGGTCGACCCCGCTGAAGTCGTTCATTCCTTCCGCTCCCCCCGATGACGGCGGCCACCGCACCGTGCGGCCGGCCCCGGGCCGCCCGCCGTTCGCACGACGCTCCTACCACACACGCATGTTCAAGACGCTCGACGCTCCCGCGGCGTTCCCGCTCAGTCCTGCCGCTCCCCCTTGTCGCACACCGACTCCGCCGACGCCAGCCCGACGCTGCCGTCGGCCGTCTGGACGAGGGAGGTCACCACATAGCAGGAACCCGGCTCGACAGGCGGTGAGGAGAAGACGACGGTCGGCTCGTCGGCGTTGGTGTTCTTGACCTTGACGGTGCGGCCGTCGGCGGACTGTGCCGTGATGGCGTACCCGTACACCGGCTGAGGCTTCTTCGGGGCGTCCCAGACCACCTGCACCTGCTGTCCGACGCGGGTGACCTTCACGTTCTGCGCCTGGAAGTCGGGAACCTGCCCCTTGGGCAGCGGGTGGGCCGAGCCGGCGGGACGCTTGGACGGGCCGTCCGCCGCGGGCTCCCCGCCCCCGCCCGCCGCCCGCACCAGGAAGAGCGCCGCCCCCGCACCGGCCACCAGCAGCAGGGCGCCGCACGCGGCCAGCACCCGGTTGCGGACCCGGCGGCGACGGGCGACGGCCTCGGGCGAGTCCGGATCGTCGTCCACCACGGGCGGCGGCTCCGTCAGCGCGTCGTCGGCCGGGTCCCAGCCGGGCAGCGGCACCGCCGGTTCGGCCTCCGGCTGGAGGTCGGGCACCTGCGCGGCGCGGCTGACGGGAAGCAGGGACCGCAGCACCTCGTGGACCTCGGTCAGCGGAGGGCGGCCCTCCGCGTGCGGGGCCGTCATCCGGTGCAGCAGCGCGAACAGCGGCTCCGGGACGTCCCCGCGCGGCGGACGCGGCAGGCCGCCTGTCATGACGGCCTCGTACAGGGCGGCACCGCCCTGGCGCACCGCTGATTCACGGGCCGGCGCCCCCGCCAGCAGCGCGAACAGCGTGGCACCGAGCGCGTACACGTCGGCGGCCGGGCCCGGCGCCTCCCAGCCGAACAACTCCCGCGCCGCGTACGCCGGGTCGAACACCGCCCCCTGGGAGGGCGCCGCACGCTGCACCACCCTGCCGAGCGCGTGCCCGGCCAGCAGCGGGCCGCGCGCATCGTGGTGGAGGACGTTCGCCGGGCGCACATCCAGGTGGAGCACGCCGCGCCGGTGCGCCGAGTGCAGCGCCAGGGCCAGCCGCACGCCGACGACCAGCACGTCCTCCACGGGGAACGGCCCGCCGGCGGCAAGCCGGTCCTGCGCCGAGCCCCCACGGCAGAGATCCTCCACCACATACGGCTGCCCGGCGGAGGTGAAACCCGCGTCCCGGACGGTCACCGCGCACGGGTGCCTGGCCGCCGCTCCTGCCGCCAGCAGTTCGGAGTGCGCGGCCAGACGGCGCGCGGGATCGTCCACGGTGGGCGGCAGCACCCTGACGGCCACCTCCCGGCCACTGGAGGTCTCCCGGCACTGCACGACGGTGCCACGCGGGCCCGCCGACAGCACGCGTCCCGGCTCGTAACCGTCCGGCAGCACGGGGACGGCACCCGGCGCGCGGCCCGGTGCGGCAGCGGGCGGGGCGCCGTTCCAGGGGTGCGGACCGGGCACGTGCAGGGGCGCGGCTGGGGTAGCCGCACCGGCCGTCCCCTCGGCAGGGCCCCAACTGGGCGTCACATTCACTGGCGTGCTCCTGCTCGGCTGTGACGTAGCAACGTGAGCGGACGCAGCGCCCGCCTGACGCGTTCCCGGCGCGGCACCGTACGGGTCACGACCTGTTCGATCGCATCGCAGTGCCGCCAGGCCGCCTCCGCGGTGGCCTCGTCGGGCACCCGCCCGCCGTAGCCGACCTCGTTCACCAGCCGGGCGAGCGCCGGCAGTTGCTCGCTGCCACTGCCCCCGATCCGGGCCGCACCGAAGGACGCCACCTCCGTCGCGGTGTGCGCGGCGGTGGCCGGCAGTCCGATCTCGGTGAGTCGGTCGACGATCTGCTGCCAGGCGCCCAGCACCCGCTGCCCGGGATCACGCGCACGGCGGCGCCGCCGGCGCGTGACGTACGGCACCCAGGCCGCGAAACCGCAGTACGCCACTGCCGCCAGCAGGGCCGCCGACAGCGCGTACACCCAGACGGGCAACCCGCCGCCGGAGCCGGCCGCCCGGCCGGAGCGGTCGGTGTCGTCCTGCCGGACCGGCGGCACCGAGGGCCGCGGCTGCTCGGCGATGTCCCGGTCCGCCTTCTCGCGCTCCTTGGGCCGGCCGGCGGGCGGCACCGTGGAGCCGTCCTGGGAAGTCTGCCCCGGCGTCGGATAGAACGGCACCCAGCCGACACCTTGGAAGCGCACCTCCGGCCAGGCGAGCGCGTCCTGCCCCCGCACCTGGCGGGTGCCGCCCTTTCCGCCGTCCTCGTCCGCGCGGAAACCGACCGCCACCCGTGTCGGCAGCCCCAGCGTGCGGGCCATCACGGCGAACGAGGCGGCGAACTGCTCGGAGGTTCCGTGCTTTCCCGTGGTGAGGAAGAACTCCAGGTTCCGGTAGGCGTGCCCCGGCACCGCCCGGGGATCGAAGCGGTAGTGCTCCCGCAGCCAGGTGGCCAGTTCGTACGCCTGCTGGTACGGATAGCTGCTGCCCGAGGTGGCGATGGCCGCCAGCTGCCGGAACGTCTCCACGGCCTTGACCGGTTTGCCCGCCGCGTCGGTACGGGGCAGCGACGTGTAGGCGGACGATTCGTGAACCGCCGCGTACTGCAACCGCTTCGCTTCGGGGACGGGCACCTGCGACACCGCCGTGTACGACAGCCCCCGGTTGGTGCGTGACCCCGTCGCCCCGCCCTTGCCGACGGCCACCACACCGCTCGCCGGATCGACCGCCAGCCGTGCCGAGCCCTTGGTGACCTCCACCGAGGCGGGCCGGTCGGCCGCCGGCAGCCAGATGCCCGGCAGATTCTGCACCGTGACGTGCTGCTCCACTCGCTCCCGCCGCCCCGAAACGGCGCCCCGCTCGGGCGGCACCCGGCCGCCCGAGCGGGCCAGTTCGGCCCCCGAGGTCCACTTCACACCGTCGTAGCGGTCCAGCACCGCCAGCCGCCAGTTGTGCTCCGCCGTCGTCCGCGCGGTGAACAGCCGGGTCTCCGGGTGCTGCATCCACGCCGACATCTGGTCGAGGGGGCTCGTGGACTGGGGGCGGACGGTGGGCGGGCGCACGTCCTGCCGCAGGTCGAACGGTTCACGGGCGGACAGCCCGGGCAGTCGCGGCCCCAGCAGCGTCGCGGCGAGCGCCACCACCGCGACGACCGGCAGTCCCGTCCCCAGCATGCGTACCGTGCCGCGCCGGGCCGCCCCGGAACGCAGCAGCACCAGCAGCGCCGTGCAGGCCACCAGACCGGCCGCCGGCAGCGTGTTGGAGCCGGGGCCGTCCACGCCCAGTACGAGCGCGGAACCGAAGGCCGGCACGGCGGGGAGGGCCGGCAACAGCGGCCCGCGGGTACGCAACGCCAGCTCCGTGGCGGCCAGCCCGGCCAGCCACACCACCGCGTGCGGCAGCACCAGGTACTCCCCGCCCGCGGGCGCCGGCAGGATGGTCGTGAGGATCGCGTGCGGCGAGTCCAGCAGCGCGGCTGCCGCCTTCGCCACCGCACCGCCGGTCGGCAGCCCGCCGGCCGCGTCCCTGAACAGCGTGGCGCACACCACCACCAGCCACACCACGCAGCCCAGCACCAGCGACGGCCACAGCGGCGCCTGACGGCCCTTGCGGCTCTGCCCCAGGAACAATCCGGTGGCCACCGCCATCGGCCCCACGACCGCGACCGCCAGCACCGGCAGCAGCGGGGCCGGACCGAACACCCGGTGGAAGCCCAGCCCCGCGCAGGCCAGCACACCGGCCAGCGGCAGCAGCGACCACAGACGGCGTGTCAGCGGGAGCCGGCGCGGCGCGGTCGGCGAGGCCGTCACGCCCTCCGGGGCGCCCCCGCCGCCCGTGCCGCCGCCGTCGCGCGCCCCGGGCACGGCCGCCGGAGGGGGAGCCGAGCCGGGGGCGTCGGGCCGGGGCGGCGCCCATGACGGGCCGTCGTGTCCTGCGGGCCGCAGCCCGGGCACGGCCGTGGCACGAGGTGCGGGACTCATCGCACGGCCTCCCGACGCCAGGCGGCCAGCAGTGCGTCCGGCCCCGTGATGCGCAGCTGCGGCACCTCACCGCCCGGACTGTGGTGCGGCTGCGGCGGCTCGTCCGCCGCGTCGGCCCCGGCCCGCAGCACCACCGTCCGGTCGAAGCGGCGGCGCACCCGCTCCAGCGCCGCCAGCCCGGTGGTGTCTCCCGTGCCGGTGACGACGATCAGGGAGCCGCGGCGGCGGGAGCGCTCCAGTTCGTCGAAGGCGCCGGCCGCCGACGCCTGCGCGGAGCGCCGCACCAGCGCGAGGCGGTCCAGCAGTGCCTCCGCGTCGTTGCCGCCGGCGCCGTCCGTGCGCAGCACCGGGCCGGTCTCGCTCAGCACGTCGACCGGGAAGTGGGAGCGTGCCGCCGCGTACGCCACCGAGGCGGCGCTGTCCACGGCGAGTTCGAAATCGTCCTCCGTCCGGTAGGCGGCGGCCCGGGTGTCGAGCACCAGCGTGGTGTGCGGCAAGGAGACGTCCACCAGCTGTTTGACCATCAGCGTGCCCGTCCGCGCCGAGGACCGCCAGTGCACCCGGCGCAGATCGTCACCGAGGACGTACTCGCGCAGCGCGTGGAAGGTCAGCGAGCCCTCGTCCGCCGTGTCCGAGGTCGGCCCCTCCATATGGTGGGCCGTACCGGAGGGCAGGACGGGCAGCAGACACACCCGGGGACGCACCAGCAGCGTGTCCGTGCCCCCCTCGCGCGGGCCGAACACCCGCACCCGGCGGGCGAGTCCGAGCGGATCCGTACGCTCCAGCCGCAGCGGCCCCAGGGTGATCCGGCCGCGCCGTTCGGTGGGCAGCGCGTACCGCACCGTGTGCGCGGCCCCCTGCGCGAGCGGCGGCACGTGCAGGGTCAGCGGCGTGTCCCCGCACATGTCGGTCAGCTCCAGACCGCGCCGGGTACGGCCCTGGGCGCTGGTCAGAACGACCGTGCCCTCCGCCCGGTCACCGCGCGCCACCTTCCGCGGTGTCACCCGGCGGCGTACCGCCAGCCGCGGCGCACGCCCCGTCCACAGCAGGGCGACGGCCACCGCCAGCAGACCGGCCAGCCCCAGCACGGCCGCCTCCGTGTAGCCGAACCCGTACCCGACCCCCGTGAGTGCCGCGCCGCCGACCAGTGCCCCCCAACCCGTCGGCGACAGCATCAGACCGGGGCTCCCGCCTGCGGTACCGGGACGGTCGCCAGGGCCTCGGCGATGACATCGGCGCCGCAGCGTCCGCTCAGTTCGGCCTCCGGTGTCAGGATGAGCCGGTGCGCCAGCACCGGGCCCGCCAGCGCCTTCACGTCCTCCGGCAGCGCGTACGTACGTCCCTGCGAAGCGGCCCGCACCCGTACTGCGCGCAGCAGGGCCACCGACCCGCGAGGGCTGGCGCCCAGCCGCACCTCGGGCAGCGACCGGGTGGCCGCCACCACCCGCACCAGATAGTCGTAGAGCTGCGGCGCCACCTGGATCTGCCGGGCGACCTGGATGAACTCCGCTATGTGCCGGCCCGTCGCGATCGTCGGCAGCTGCTCGATGCTCGTCTGGGAGGCGGCGCCCGAGAGCACGGCGACCTCGGATGCGTGGTCCGGGTAGCCGAGAGTGACCTGCATCAGGAACCGGTCGAGCTGCGCCTCGGGCAGCGGGTAGGTGCCGCCCATGTCCACCGAGTTCTGGGTGGCGATCACCATGAAGGGGCGGGGCACCGGATGGGTGCTGCCGTCCGCGGTGACCTGCCGCTCCTCCATCACCTCCAGCATCGCCGACTGCGTCTTGGGCGAGGCGCGGTTGATCTCGTCGCCGAGCACGATGTTCGCGAACACCGGGCCGGGCAGGAACTCGAAGGTGCCGGTGTTCTGCCGGTAGACCGTCACCCCGGTGATGTCCGAGGGCAGCAGGTCGGGAGTGAACTGCACCCGGTGCCAGTCGGCTTCCAGCGAGGCCGCCAGACAGCGGGCCAGGGTCGTCTTGCCGGTGCCGGGCACGTCCTCGATCAGCAGATGGCCTTCGGAGAACAGGCACACCAGGGCGAGTTCGACCGTGTCGCGTTTGCCCTTGACGACGCGCTCGATGTTGTCCCCCAGGGCGTGGAAGCACTGGGCGAGCAGCGCGACGGCCTCCGGGGAGGCGGTCGTGGCAGCCGGTTGGTTGTTTTCTAGTCGCACTGCCACACCTCCGGTGAGAACTGCCCTTCCTTGTGCCTGGTGGTGGACACCCACAGGTCGCTCACATACGCGGTCTTGCCCTCCCACTCGATGCGGTCCCAGATGTCGCTCTTCCAGCCGAAGGAGTCGTGCGTCTCCTCCGTGCCCTTGACCTGGCAGATCACCTTTATCGGTGGTGTCTCGCCAGGGGGCACCTCGCCCAGGCGCCCGCCTTCCTTCGTGGAGGGCACCGAACGGATACCGACCTCATTGCCGTCGGCGACGTTGTCGGCGATGCGCAGGTTGCGCACGTTCGACAGGTCCACCCGCACCGGCGTGGTGCCGCCCGCCCCGGCCGCGTTGCGGGCGGCGACGGTGATGTCGTAGGTCCGGTTGTTCTTCAGCCCGCGCAGTGCCGCCCGCGGCCGGGCCAGGTCGTTCTGCGCGGCGAAACCGGTACCGCTGACCGCGTACTTGGTGCCGTTCCCCGCGTTCGCCGGCGCCTGCCAGCTCAGGTCGATGCCCCGGCCGCCCTGCGGGAATGCCGTCTTCACGTTCTGCGGTGCGCCCGGCGCCACACACGGACGGGTCGGCACGGACCGGCCCGACTCCGCCGTCTCACCGCCCGCGAACTCGGCCACCACCGAGAAGCTGTACTGCTGGTCACAGGAACCACCCTTCACCTCGAAGGTGAACGGGCCGTCGGGACCGACCTTGCCCGGCTTCACCTCGGCACCGGCCGGCGCACCCTCCAGCCGGTAGCCGGTGGGCTTCACACCGGGCGAGGGCGCGAAAGTGACCGTGACGGTGCCCGGGCCGGACTGCGCCTGCGGGGTGCCCGGCGGCTCCGTCCTGGCAGGCTCCTCCTCGTCCTTCGGCTTCTCGGGCTCCTCCTCGTCCTTCGGTTTCTCGGGCGGCTGCGGCTTCTCCGGGGGCACCGGCTTGCGCGCGGCGCCGCCCTTGTCGGGCTTCCCGGCCGGCCCGTCCGGCCCCGAGGGGGACTCGTCCCGGCCCGGCCCGCTGGGCGCCTGCGGCGCGGTGTCCGGTGCGTCGCGGCCCGGGTCGGGATCGCGCCTGGCGTCGTCGCCGGACGGGGTGTCCTCGTCACGTTTACGGCCCGAGGGCACATCCGTGTCGTACTTGTGGACGCGGTTGACGCGGCCCGAGGAGTTGATGACGACGGCGGTCTCGTTGTCCTCGTCGTTGACCCACAGCAGACCGTCGCGGACGAACAGGCTCAGCTTGCCCCGCTTGCCGGTCACCTTCACCGGCTCGGTGATCGCGGCGGCCTCCGTGTCGTACACCTTCAGCGTGCCGTTGGTGTGGTCGGGCACGTAGACCTTGGAGCCGAGCACCTGCGGAGTGCCGTAGTCGTGGCTGCCCGAGCCCAGCGAGGCGCTCAGCAGCGAGCCCGTACGGGTGTTGACCAGCGACATGCGGCCCGAGGTGCGGGCCAGCACCGGCACCACGTCACCGGCCGTCGCGGACGGCACCAGCACCGCGTCCGCCGGGGCCTTGGTGATTGCGTCCGGCAGCTGGAAACGCATCCCGCGCCCGGTGTGCCGCAGCACCGTGACCGTGCCCGCCCTGGTGTCGGTCACCACCGGCCGGCCGTCGGCGAGGGTCATCAGCAGCGACTCCGGCCTGCCACCGCCGGACGCCACCTTGATGCCCCGCGCCTTCTTGCCGTGGGGGAAGGGCACCACCGTGCCCTTGCGGGGCACCGGCACCCACAGCGTTCCCTTCGGGTCCGCCACGGCCTTGCCCAGCGGCCCCGCGCCCAGGTCCACCGGAGCGCCGATCGGTGTCGTGCGCACCGGATCGATGCGCTGCACCTGTGCCTTGACGGGATCGACGAGATACGCGTACTTGCCGCCGGAGACCAACTGGAGCCCGGCGCCGTAGCGGGAGGACTGCTCGACCGTCAGCTGCGACGGGTCGATTCGCACCAGCTTGCCCGTCTTCTCGTCCAGCACCAGGACCGTCTTGCCGTCCTGCGAGACGGAGACCGGATGATCGGTCATGCCGGGCAGTTTCACCTTGCCGTCCACGTCACCCGTCAGCCCGTTGGCGTGCGCGGCCTCTCCCGTGCGCGAACTCGTCAGCCACGCGCCGATGTCGGCCAGATCGGGCACCGCGCCCGCCTTGCCGGAACCGACCACGACCGATGTGCCCACCAGCGCGCCCACCGAACACAGCGCGATGTAACCCGTCGCGCGGCGTCTGGTCGGGCGTACCGCCGCCCACGCCGCCGCGGCGAGCGCCGCGCAGCGCGCTCGGAGCGCGGCCAGGCCCCGCGGGCCGCGCTCCTCCTCGTCCTTCGTGGTGTCGTCGACCAGCCGCCGTGGACGCAGCCCCGGCGTCCGGCCCTCATCGGAGCTCCCCCGAGTCTCCGGCATCGACGTCCCCTCCCCGTCAGATCCGCACCCGCACGCCGCACACGACGCGCTGCCCATGCAGATTAACCAACTCACCGCTTCCAGGGTCAGCGCATGGCGCCGGGCTGTGACAGGAGTATGACGCGCGGCACCGACAATCCGTTACGCACCGGTTCCGACCGGCCGGAGGGCCGGTACGGCGTTCTGAGAGCATGACCGCCATGGATACGTCCGCACCAGACCTTACGGACCGGGGAACTCCGGTCCGCTCCTCGAGACCGAGCGGCTCGTGCTGCGTCCGCTGACCGCGGACGATCTCGACCCGTTCGTCGACCTGCACGCCGACCCCGAAGTGACCCGCTTCGTACCGGCCTACACCCGCGAACAGGCCCGGCAGCGGCTCGCGGAGATCGAACAGCAGTGGGACGAGCGCGGACACGGAGTGTGCGCCGTGGAACTGAAGGAGACGGGCGCCTTCCTCGGGCGCTGCGGCCTCAACCACTGGGAAGTCTTCGACGAGGTCGAAGCCGGCTGGACCTTCCGCCGATCCGCCTGGGGGCAGGGGTACGCCACCGAGGCGGCACGGGCCTGCCTGGAGTGGGGGTTCGCCGCACTGGACGTGCCCTACTTCACCGCCATGATCGACCCCGCCAACACGGCCTCCGCGAAGGTCGCGGCCCGGCTGGGGTTCACACCGGGGCGGCGCGACCGCTTCCTGGGGCACGACGTGATCGTCCACGTCCTGCACCGGCCCGGCACCCGGAACGGATGACCGGGCAGACGGAACGCACACGAGGGGGAACCGGCTCATGACGGAGGAACGCACGCGCCCGCAGGACCACGGCGCGGGCGAGGGGGGAGAGCACCCGGTGCTGCTGCGGCTCACCGGCGTCAGCCGCCGCTACGGCGAGCGGCAGGCACTCCATCCTCTCGACCTGGAACTGGCCGCGGGCCGGTGCACCGTCCTGTTCGGGCACAACGGCTCCGGCAAGTCCACACTGCTGCGCCTGGCCTGCGGCCGGGACCGGCCCACAACGGGGACGGCGCTGTTCGACGGGCGTCCCGTCGACGAGGACGATCCGCAGGTCCGCGCCCGTGTCGCCGTCACCGGGGACACGGTGGCCTTCTACCCGGACCTGACCGTCCGGGAGCACCTGGAGCTGATCACCGTCGCGCACGACGTGGCCGACGCCGGCGCCTGGATCGACCAGGTGCTGGCCGACCGGCGCCTGGCGGGCCACGCCGACCAACTGCCCTCCGCGCTCTCCTCCGGGCAGACACAGGCCCTCCAACTGGCCGCCGCACTCGTCCGCCCCCGTGACCTGCTCGTCCTGGACGAGCCCGAGCAGCGGCTCGACCCGGGCGCCCGCACCCGGCTCGCCGCACTCCTGGTGGCCGAGAAGAACGACGGGGTGGCCGTGCTCCTGGCCACCCACCAGGTCGAACTCGCGCGTGCCGTGGCCGATCACGTACTGGTGCTGGAGGACGGCCGCATCATCGCCGAGGGCGGCCCCGACGTGCTCGACAGCGCCCAGGAACCGGTGGCTCCGGGTGCCCTCGGAGGTGCCGGATGACGGGGACCGCCGGCCGGTCCCGGCAACCGGACGGAGCGGCACCGGTGGACAGTTCGGTACCGCCGCGCGGTGCGGTGCCGGTGGACGGTGCGGTGCCGCCGGGCGAGGCGGCCGGGTCCGGCACGGACGGCACCGGCCCGGACACGGCCACCCGCGCCGACTCGGCCACCCGCGCGGTCACGCCCGCTGCCTCCGGTGCCGTTCCGGGCACTGGCCAGGCCACCGGCGCGGCCCCGGAGCGGGCCACCGGCCCGGAGACCGGCACGGACACCCGCTCGCAAGGTGCGCCCGGAGCGGGCCGCAAGAGTGCGCAGGGCGGGCGCAGTACACGCGACGCCGACGTGGACCTCCGCGAGGACGCTCACGTGGACATCCGCGAGGAGGCGCGCGAGGACGCCCACGAGACCGGCCCCGGCCACAACGCTCCCTCCCGCGACGAGGATGACGGCGCCGCACCGCGCGCCTTTCCCGGCCCCGGGAGCGCGCGCACGGCCGACGACTCCGCCGACGCGGCCGGCGACGGGACCGGCCCTGACGGTCCGTCCACCGACGAGGAGGACGACGACGGTGCCGCCTGGGGCCCGGAGGACGACCGTACCGAGGAGACGCTGCGCCTGCTGCGGGACAAGCGGCGGGCCCACCGTGGGCAGCGCCGCCGCGATCTGGCCGTCAGCGGATACGTGGCGCTGCTGTTCGCCGTCGGCTACGGGAGCACCCTGGGCTACCGCTTCGTGCGCGACCTGGAACACCTCGCCGCGCAGGACGGTGTGACCGAGGCGCTCCGGCGGGCCCTGCCGGCCGTACTCCTGCTGCTGGCCTGCGGGCTGGCGCTGCTCGCCGCGCGGGACGCCCTGTGGCGCGGCCCCGTGCTGGTCTCGCGCCCCGACCTGTCGTGGCTGCTGTCCCAGCCGTTGCGCCGGGAACGGATGCTGCGGCCGGTGTTCCGGTGGACGCTGGGCCTGCTGACGGCCGCCGGTGCGCTGTGCGCCGTCGGCGGTGCGGTGCTGCTGCGGCTGACCGGGCTGGCCGGGCTGGGGGAGGCGCTGGCGCTGTGTGCGCCCGCCGGTGTGTGCCTGCCGCCGCTGGCCGCCGCGCTCGCCCTCCAGGTGGAGCGCAGCGGGCGGGCGGCGGACCGGGTGCGCGCTCTGACGCCGTACGTCCTGCTGGCGGTTGCCCTGCTCGCGGGGCAGGCGGCGTGGGCTGCGGCGGGCCACCGGTCGACGGTCCTGGAGACGGCCGAACTGTGGTCCGGCCCCTGGGGGTGGGCGGCGCTGCCGGTGGTGCACGCCGTGACGGGGCAGGCGCCCGGCTGGCCGGTGGCCGTCGCGCTGCTGGCCGTCGCCGCGTCGGCGGCCGTGCTGCACGCCGACAAGGCGGCGGGGACGGTGCCGACCCGGCGGCTGCGGGCCCGCGCCGCGACCGTCGCCACCGTGACGTCCGTGCTGTGGTCCGCCGAACTGCGCGCCGCGCGGCTCGCCGTCACCGAAGCCCTCGCAGGTGGCACCACCGGCGCACGCCGCCGGCTGCGGGTGCCGCGCTCGCGCCGGCTCGCCGTCGTGTGGCGGGACGCCCTCGCCCTGCTGCGCGCACCGGAGCGGCTCGTCGCCGCCGCGCTGTGGCTGGGCGCCGGTGCCGGCACGGCCGCCCTCGCGGTGGCGCTGGACGGGGGAACCCGGCTGATCGTGCTGGCTGCCGCGCTGGCGCTCGGCTGGCTGGGCGTGGCCAGACTCGCGGAGACCGCGCGGCTGGAGACGGACGATCTGCGGCGCTCCTCGTGGTCACCGTTCCGGCTGCCCACTCTGCTGCTCATGCACGTGCTGGTGCCGGTGGCGGCCGGTGTGCTGCTCGCGCTGGCGGCTGCCGTGCCGTTCGCGCTGCAGGGCGGCGGCCGGGCACTGCTGCTGATGCCGCTGTGCGTACCGCCGTTCGCCGCCGCGGCGGTGCTGGCGGCGGCGCGCGGACCGGTGCGTACGGAACTGCTGTCGCTGGGGCTGGTGACGCCCGCCGGTGACGCCAGTGTCTTCGTCTTCCTCGGCTGGTACGCGGCTCCGTTCGTGTCCGCCGTGGGGCCGTTGACGGCCGCTCTCGGGCTGGGCGGAGTCCTCGACGCGGGGGCGCCGGTCTCGTCCCTCGTACGGCCCGTGGTGGTTGCCGCGGGGGTGACCGCGGTGTTGCTGTTCGCTGTCGTGCGGCGTGCGAAGGCGCTGGTGCGGCCGGCCGGCTGAGCGGTTTCAGCCGGCCGCCGGGGCCGGCAGGATCTGCCTCAGCAGCCCGCGCGGGTGCCCCCGGCGGCGCCATTCCCGCGGGTAGCCGACGGAGACCTCTTCGAAGCGGACCCCGTCGTGGTACGTGGTGCGGGGGATGTGCAGATGGCCGTAGACGACGGCGGCCACGTTGTAGGCGGTGTGCCAGTCGGCCGTCAGTTCCGTACCGCACCACTGGGCGAACTCGGGGTACCACATGACGTCGGTCGGCTCCCGCAGCAGCGGCCAGTGGCCGGCCAGGACGACAGGGGTGTCCGCGTCAAGAGCGTCGAGGCGCCGCCGGGTGGCCGCCACCCGCTCGCGGCACCAGGCGTCGATCGTCGGGTAGGGGTCGGGGTGGAGCAGATACTCGTCGGTGCACACGACACCGGCCTCGTGGGCCCGGGCCAGTGACTCCTCCTTGGTGCGCGTCCCGCGTACTCGGAAGGTGTAGTCGTACAGCAGGAACAGCGGCGCGATCACCACCTCGCCGTCCGGGCCCGACCAGCGCGCATAGGGGTCCTCGGGCGTCAGGATGCCCAGGGAGCGGCACAGTTCGACCAGGCGCGCGTACCGGGCGGCGCCCCGCAACTGGACGGCGTCGCCGCGCGGGGTCCACAGTTCGTGGTTGCCGGGTGTCCAGATGACGCGGGCGAACCGTTCGGCCAGCAGGCGCAGTCCCCATTCGATGTCGGCGAAGATCTCGGCGACGTCTCCGGCCACGATCAGCCAGTCCTCGTCCGTGTGGGGACGCAGTGACTCGGTGACCGGTCTGTTGTCGGCCATGCCCACGTGCAGATCGCTCACCGCCAGCAGGCGGCCTCGGCCCGATGTCATACGGCATTCCCCCCCCCTGATGGCCCACGCCGTCCCTGTGCCGCCCCGACGATAACCGCCGGGACCCCCGCGGCGCAGGACGGCCGGGAACGTCCGGGTGGACTACCGGCGTGCCCGGCGGGCTCGCGGCCCGCCGGGCGGCACGGTGCGGCCCCGGGAGCGGTAGACGATGTACGGGCGCACCAGGTAGCCCAGCGGCGCCGTGAAGGCGTGCACCAGCCGGCTGAACGGCCACAGGGTGAACAGCGCCATCGCCAGCAGTGCGTGCACCTGGTAGACGAGCGGGGCCTGCCGCATGGCCGCCACGTCCGGGTCGAGCGCGAAGAGGCTGCGGAACCACACGGACACGCCCAGCCGGTAGTCGTAGGAGCCGGAGATCCCGCTGGAGGCGGTCGCCGCCAGCCCGGCCAGCAGCACCACCAGCAGCACGGGCAGGACGACGCGGTCGCTGCGGCTGGTGGCGGCGCGCACGGCCGGTACCCGCAGTCTCCGCCACAGCAGCACCGTCAGGCCGGCCAGTGCGGCGAGACCGGCCGCCCCGCCCGCGATCAGCGCGTTGAGGTGGTAGACGTGCTCGCTCACCCGCAGCCGGTCCGTCACCTGTTCGGGGACCAGCAGCCCCAGAACATGGCCGCAGAACACGAAGAACAGTCCGTAGTGGAACAGCGGTCCGCCCACCCGCAGCAGCCGGCTCTCGTGCAGCTGGCTGGAACGGGTGGTGAAACCGAACCGGTCGTAGCGGTACCGCCATGCGGTGCCGCCCAGGAAAACGGCGAGCACCAGGTACGGCAGGACGCCCCACAGGGCGATGTGGAGGTGCGTCACCGGCGTGGGCCTTCCGTGCGGGAGAACAGTGTGCCTTCCGTGCGGGGAAACGGGACGGGGGCGGGCGTGCCGGGGGCGGGCGGCGCGGCGGTGCGCAGGCCGACGGTTTCGGTGGGCGGCCCCGACCGCGCCAGCGCCCGCACGGCGGCACGTTCGGCGCGCGGCGGGGCCGGCAGGGTACTCAGGACCGCGCCGAGCACATGACGGTAGGGGCTGCCGTACCGCGCCAGTGCCTCGGTCAGCAGGGTGAGCGCCGCCCGGTGGTCCGCCAGCAGCCGGCCACCCGGCTCAGGACAACGGGCCGCGAACTCCAGGACGCCCGGCAGGAAGTCGGGCAGCTCCCCCTGACTCACCTCCCAGCCGTGCTGTCGCATCAACGCCTTGAGGGCGGCCAGCGCGGCGCCCCGGGCGCGGGTGTCGCCGTGGGTGTAGTACGTGAGATGGAGGGTGCGCCGCCTGCTGCGGTCGAAAGTGGCCACATAGCGGGCGGCGGGCTCCAGCCCGGAGGCGTCCGCGGCCTCGGCGCAGAACCGCAGCAGCCCGGCACGGGAGGCGCAGGAGGCGGCGGGCACCTCTTCCAGCGTCGTGGTGACGGTCCGCAGCCGTGCCGGCCAGCCGTCGTCCGGGTAGCTCAGCAGGAGGGACGCGGCCTGGTGCACGAGCGGGGCGGTCATGAGCCGTCCCCGTTCCGGCGACGGGGGAAGAGACCGGCGGGCCGGCCTTTTCCGTTCCAGCCGAGCAGATTGAGCCGTCCGGCGGTGGGGGAGGCGCCCGTGTCGCGGGCCTGGGCGGCGGTCTGCGTCGGGATGTGTGCGAGCGGTGCCGTGGAGTGGAAGGTCTCCGCCGGGTCCGGGTACATACCGGGGCCGCCCTCGGTCTCGAGTCCGCAGCCTGTTGCGGCGGGGTCGCGTGGCGCCTCGCCCGTGTAGCCGGTGGGGATCACGTACCGCTCCTCGTACTTGGCCACTGCCAGCAGCCGGTACATCTCCTCCATGTCGGCGGCTTCCATGCCGACGGCCTCAGCCAGCCGCGGGTCGCGTTCCTCGCCGAGGTTGATGCGGCGCATGTACGAGCGCATCGCCGCCAGCCGGCACAGCGCCGCCTCGACGGGGCCGGTGTCGCCCGCGGTGAACAGGCCCGCCAGATACTCCAGGGGGATGCGCAGCGAGTCGATGGCGCCGAACAGCTTCGCGGGGTCCTCACCGTCGTGACCGTCGCGGGTGAGGGCCTCCACGACGGGGGAGAGCGGCGGCACATACCAGACCATCGGCATGGTGCGGTACTCCGGGTGGAGCGGCAGCGCGATCCGGTAGCGGCTGATGAGGGCCCGCACGGGGGAGCGGCGGGCGGCCGTCACCCAGTCGTGGGGAATTCCGGACTCCTCGGCGGCACGCGCCACCAGCGGGTCGTCCGGGTCGAGGAAGCAGGCCAACTGCGCCTCGTAGAGGTCCTTCTCGTCCGCGGTGGCCGCGGCCTCGCCCACCCGGTCGGCGTCGTACAGCATGACGCCCAGGTAGCGCAGGCGGCCCACGCAGGTCTCGGAGCAGACGGTCGGCTCGCCCGCTTCGATGCGCGGGTAGCATAGGGTGCACTTTTCCGCTTTGCCGGTGCGGTGGTTGAAATAAACCTTCTTGTACGGGCAGCCCGACACGCACATCCGCCAGCCGCGGCAGCGGTCCTGGTCGACCAGCACGATGCCGTCCTCGATGCGCTTGTAGAGCGCGCCCGAGGGGCAGACGGCCACACACGTGGGGTTGAGGCAGTGCTCGCAGATGCGCGGCAGGTGGAACATGAACGCCTGCTCGTACTCCAGCCGTACCCGCTCGCCGACCTCACCGAGCCGTTTGAGCACCGGATCGTCCGCCAGATGCGCGGGCCCGCCGCCCAGATCGTCGTCCCAGTTGGGCCCCCAGGTGATCTCGGTGTCGGTGCCGTCGATGAGGGAGCGGGGGCGCGCGGTGGGCAGATCGTCGCCGAGCGGGGCGGTGGTGAGGGTCTCGTAGTCGTAGGTCCAGGGCTGGTAGTAGTCGTCGAGGGCGGGCAGCTCCGGGTTGGCGAAGAGCCGGGCCAGCCTGCGGGCGCGGCCTCCGGTGCGCGGCACCAGCCGGCCGTGCGACAGCCGCCAGCCGCCCTTCCACCTGTCCTGGTCCTCGTGGCCGCGGGGGTATCCCTGGCCGGGACGGGTCTCCACGTTGTTGAACCACGCGTACTCGGTGCCGGGCCGGTTCGTCCAGGTCTGCTTGCAGGTGACCGAACAGGTGTGGCAGCCGATGCACTTGTCGAGGTTCATCACCATGGCGACCTGCGCCATGACCCGGCCTGCGGGGGCGCCCGCCATCCGGGAGTTGCCGGAGCGGAGGGTCTTCTTCCTCATGACGGTCAGAACTCCACGGGCTGGGTGCGGCGAGCGGATGACGGTGACGGCGTCACGCTGGTTGCCGGTCGGCCCGTAGTAGTTGGGCGCGAAGGACAACTGGGCGTGACCACCGATCAGATGGGTCGGCTTGATCAGGAGCTTCGTCAGCGCGTTGTGGACCCCGCCCCGGCGGCCCGTCGTCTGGGACTTGGGGACGTTCACCAGACGCTCCTGCACGTGGTACATGAACACCGTGCCGCGCGGCATCCGGTGCGAGACCACGGCACGGGCCGCCACGACGCCGTTGCCGTTGACCGCTTCGATCCAGTCGTTGTCGGCCACGCCGATCGCCTCGGCGTCCTCGACCGACAGCCAGACGACCGGTCCGCCGCGCGCCAGCGTCTGCATCAGCAGGTTCTCCTGGTACTCGGAGTGGATCGACCACTTCGAGTGCGGGGTGAGATAGCGCACGGTCACCGAACGGGAGCCGCCGTCCGCGCGGTCGGTGTGCTCGCCCAGTGCCGCCAGGTCCAGCGGGGGACGGTAGACCGGGAGCTGCTCACCCAGTTCGGCCATCCACGCGTGGTCCAGGTAGAAGTGCTGGCGTCCGGTGAGGGTGTGCCAGGGCTTGCGGTGCTCGGTGTTGACCGTGAAGGGGGAGTAGCGGCGGTCCGGGGCCTCCTTGCCCGACCATTCGAAACTGGTGCCCACCTGGACGGGACGGGTCTGGGTGTCGGAGAAGACCACACGCCGCTCGGCCACCGATGCGGCCAGGTCCTCCAGCCCGCTGCCGGGGCCGCACCGCCTGGCGAGCGCCTCCAGCCCCTGGGCGGCCAGCCGTCCGTTGGTGGTGCCGGAGAGCGCCAGGATCGCCTCGCACAGCTTCACATCCGTGTCCAGCAGCGGACGTCCCGCGGCCACCCCGTCCCGGGCGGTGCCGCAGCGGTCCGCCAGCCAGCGGCACTCCGCCTCCGGGCGCACGGTGACACCCCGTACGGTCATGCCCTCGCGTTCCGTCAGCGGCCCCAGGGCGGCGAGTTTGCGGGCGATAGCGGTGTAGTCACGCTCCACCACGGTGAATTCGGGCAGCTCGTGCGCGCCGGCCGGTGACGCGGCACCGTCCGGTCCGGGCGGAGCCCCGCGCGACGGCTGCGCTGTCTCGCCCGGGGTGTCGTGCTGGAGGGCGGTGGCCACCAGATCGTGGGCGACGCCGAGGCGGCCCTCGGCCAGTTCACCGACGCGGGCCGCCAGCCCGTGGAAGATCTCAAAATCGGTCCTGGCCTGCCAGGGCGGGCTGATCGCCGGGGAGAAGGCATGCACATAGGGGTGCATGTCCGTGCTGGACAGATCGTGCTTCTCGTACCAGGTGGCGGCCGGCAGCACGAGGTCCGCGTAGAGCGTCGTGGACGTCATCCGGAAGTCCAGCGCAAGCAGCAGGTCCAATTTGCCCCGCGGCGCCTCGGGACGCCAGGTCACCTCGCGCGGCCTGCGCCCCGGCGGTGCCTCGTCGGCCGCGGCGTTGTCGCTCGCGCCCAGCAGATGCCGCAGGAAGAACTCGTTGCCCTTCGCCGACGAGCCGATCAGGTTCGCCCGCCACACTGTCAGCACCCGGGGCCAGTTGGCGGGCGCGTCCGGGTCCTCGCAGGCGAAGCGCAGCGAGCCGTCGGCCAGCCGGGAGGCGACCCAGGCCCCCGGGTCGGCCCCGCTCTCCCGCACCCGCCGCCCCAGCTCCAGCGGGTTCTCCGAGAACGTGGGGTAGGAGGGCATCCAGCCCCTTCGTGCCGACTGTGCCACCAGGTCCACGGTGTGCAGACCGGTGAACAGCCCGCGCGCGGTCGGTGCGGTCAGCGCGTCCGCGCGGAAGCTCTCGTACCGCCACTGGTCGGTGTGGAGGAACCAGTAGGGGGTGCCCGCCATCTGCCGGGAGGGCCGCACCCAGTCGGCGGCCGTCTGCATCTGCTGCCAGCCGGCGTAGGGGCGTACCTTCTCCTGCCCGACGTAGTGCGCCCAGCCGCCGCCGTTGACGCCCTGGCAGCCGGTGAGGGCCAGCAGCGCCAGGAACGAGCGGTAGATGGTGTCGGAGTGGAACCAGTGGTTGGTGCCCGCGCCCATCACGATCATGCAGCGGCCCCGTGTCTTCTCCGCCGTGGTGGCGAACTCGCGTGCCGCGCGCACCACCGCGCCGGCCGGCACGGACGTCAGACGCTCCTGCCAGGCGGGCGTACACGGCTCCTCCGCGTCGTCGTAGCCCGCCGGCCACTGGCCGGGCAGCCCGGGACGGTGCACGCCGTAGCGGGCCAGCAGCAGGTCGTAGACGGTGGTGACGGTGCGGCCCGCGACGGTTGTCACCGGCACCGAACGGCGGACGGTGCCCACCGGGGCCGCTGCGTCCCCGGGCGCCCCGTCCGCGTCGCCGTGCGTGCTCTCGAAACGGGGCAGCACCGTCTCCACCGTCCGGCAGCCGTCCGCGTAGAGGCTCAGCAGGGGGTCCACGTCTCCCAGGTCGAGGTTCCAGCGCCCCTCGCCCTGTGGGGACCAGCGCTCTCCCAGCGTCCCGTTGGGCACCACCGGGGCACCGGTACGGCCGTCCAGCAGCAGGGGCCGCCACCGGTCGGCGGCATCACCCCCGGGCGCGAGATCCGCGGCCGTCACGAACGCGCCCGGCACGTGGCCGCCGTCATCCCCGGGCTCCATCTCCACGAGGAACGGCAGATCGGTGAAGCGTTTCACGTAGTCGGTGAAGCAGGGCACTTGGCGGCGCACGAAGAACTCCGTCAGCACCACGTGGCCCATGGCCATCGCGACCGCCCCGTCCGTCCCCGGGTGCGGATGCAGCCACTCGTCGGCGAACTTCGCCGCGTCCGAGTAGTCCGGGGAGACGACGACCACCTTCTGTCCCCGGTAGCGGGCCTCCGTCATCCAGTGCGCGTCGGGAGTCCGGGTCACCGGCACGTTCGAGCCCCACAGCATCAGATACGCCGCGTCCCACCAGTCACCCGATTCGGGCACGTCCGTCTGGTCGCCGAAGACCTGCGGCGAGGCGATCGGCAGATCCGCGTACCAGTCGTAGAAGGAGAGCATCGGGGCGCCGATCAGCGACATGAAACGGGCTCCGACCGCGTGCGAGGCCATCGACATCGCCGGGATGGGGGAGAAGCCCGCGATCCGGTCCGGGCCGTGGGCGACGAGAGTGTGCACATGCGCCGCCGCGGCGATCTCCAGGGCCTCGTCCCAGCCGATCCGCACCAGTCCGCCCTTGCCACGCGCGGCCTGGTAACGCCGGCGGCGTCCGGGATCGCCGGTGATCTCCGCCCAGGCGGCGACCGGGTCGCCCAGCCGCGCCCGCGCCTCGCGGTACATCTCCACCAGCACCCCGCGGGCGTGCGGGTAGCGGACCCGGGGGGGCGAGTAGGTGTACCAGGAGAACGACGCGCCCCGCGGACATCCGCGCGGCTCGTACTCGGGCCGGTCGGGCCCGACCGAGGGGTAATCGGTCTGCTGCGTCTCCCAGGTGATCAGTCCGTCCTTGACGTAGACCTTCCACGAGCACGAACCGGTGCAGTTGACCCCGTGGGTGGAGCGCACCACCTTGTCGTGGGCCCAGCGCTCCCGGTACGGCTCGTCGTTGACCCGCTGGTCGGGACGGTAGGCGGCGCGCAGGTCCGGTGTGGTGTCCGTGCGCCGGAGTGCCGTGCCTGCCGCGAGGAGCCGGTCGGCGGCCGTCATCGCGGCCCTCTCCGCTTTCTGACGCGCTGTGAGGCGTCGCATGGGAACCAACCCTTCTGGGCTCCGCTCGTGGGTGACACGGCGGACGCCCTTCCGCGATCCGGAACTCCCCCGCTCGGACCACAGCGTCCCGCGCGTTCCTGTGGAACACGCTGGCATTACGGGTTAGTTGGCCAACGCTATACCGAGTTTTCCGTCGGCTTTGCCGTTATTGTCGGCTTCCCCTACCGTGGGTTCACCCGGTGTTCGGATCTGCCGATCCGTCGGCGTACGCCGGGCGCCGTTCGAGGGTGAGAATCGCGAGATCGTCCTGCTGATACGGATGAGTGAACGCACGGACGTCGTCGCGCAGTGCCTGCGCCAGCCCCAGCACCGGGGCGCCGCTCGCCGGGGCGGCGGCCCCGCCGCCACCGGCCTCCCGGCCCCCGCCGTCCGGCGCCGCCCCCGCCGTTCCGCCCGCGTCCGCCGTACCGCCTGCCTCCGGCTCCGGCGCGCCGATCTTCGCCACGAGAGCGGCGAGCCGGTCGGCCAGCGGATAGAAGAGTCCGTCGCCGTCCCGTGCCTCCGAGAGCCCGTCCGTGTACAGCAGCAGAGTGGAATCCGGCGGAAACCGGAAGGTCTGCGCCGACCGCTCCTCGTCCACCAGCGACGCCAGCCCCAGCGGCACCCCGGTGTCCTCCAGGCGAAGCCGCTGCGGCGGGCCGCCGTCCCGCACCAGATAGGGCGGAAGATGCCCGCAGTTGACGGCCTGTGCCGTACCGCTGTCCAGCGGATCCACCGCGACGACCAGAGCCGTGACGAACCGCTCCTGCTCACCCGCGTGACGGGCGTACGCGTTGTGCCGGACCACCGACCGCTCCAGCGCCTCCACCAGCCCGCTCAGCGTCGGCTCCCGGTGCGCCGCCTCCCGGAAACCGCCCAGCACGGCGAACGCCACCCCCACCGCCGACAGCCCCTTGCCCTGCACGTCACCGATCAGCACCCGTGTGCCGTAGCGGGTGGCGGCCACGTCGTAGATGTCACCGCCGAAGAGCTTGTCCTCCTGGAGCGGCTCGAAGACACCGTCCACCCGCACCTGCGACGTCAGCTCCGGCAACGGATGCAGGATGTGCTGCTGGATGACGGCCGCCGTCGAACGCAGCCGCACCAGCTCGGAGTCCCGCGCGATGCGCCAGCGGCTGCCGTACACGGCCAGCCCGGCGAAGACCAGCGTCAGCGCCAGGGTCAGCCCGTCGTCGAGGTGGTAACCCGGCGACCGCGCGACCGACACCGCCACCGCCACCGTCGCCCAGGCAGAGGCGATCTGCGTCTGCCGCACAGTGCCCAGACTGGCGGCAATGGCGGGCAGGAAAATGAGCAGTCCGACCAGCCGCGTCTCCGACCCGGCCACCAGGCTCAGCGCAAGCACCAGCATCGTCAGGCCGAGGATCCACGCGAGGAACGCCCGGTTGGACAGCGACTTCGGCCGCCGCTCCACGGCGTCCCGTACCGGCAGCGCGGCAGGTCGCGGCTGCTTCACCGTCCTGTGCTGCTGTTTCATGGCCGTTCCTTGTGGTGCGGTGCTCCGACAGTGTGAGATCCGACCCTCCATCCTCACTCGTGCCCGCCTCCACGCCCGCTGCGACACCGCGTGCCGCCGCGATGAGTCGGCGGGCTACGGGTCGCGCTGCGCTTGGCCGGGGCCGGCGCCGCCCCGGCCCTTGGTCCCCTTGCCCTTGCGGTTCATGCTGTCGGCTGCCAGGCCCCTGGCGCCTGTCCCCTTGGTATCCAGGCCCTTGGGGGGTGGCGGCAGATGCGGGTTGGTGTCCCGCTGCCAGGAGGTCTCCAACGGTTCGGGGCTGTGCAGCGGGATGCCCGTCTCGACACTGCCGGTGGGCGGCCACTCCGGTCGCTGCTCAGGGGGCAGGGTGCGCAGTGCCTCACTCACACTGGAGAAGACCGGCAGCACCTCGGTGCTGCCGGTGAGGGCCAGGACCGCGGCGAGTCGCCGTCCCACACAGGCCAGCAGCAGGCTGCCCTCCCGCCGATGCAGCAGCCACCGCAGGGCGAGCAGACAGTTCAACCCCCGCGAGTCGCAGAAAACCAGGGCCGTGACGTCCAGGACGAGATGACGGTAGCCCGTCGCCACCACGGCGCCGATACGGTCCAGATAGAACTCCTCGGACGCCCGGTCCAACTCCCCGCTGAACCGGATCACCGCGCACTCGTCCTTGACGGTGATCGGGGTGATGGTCAGACGGTCGTTCTCCCGCGACCTCACTCCGCCTCCGTCCCCCGGCAGAGTGCCGGTGCTCTGCGTGTCCGTTCCCCGTGACGGACCCACGGCCTCCGAGTATCCCAAACCCCATTATTCGAACATTCTTTCCAGTGCGGTACCCGGCATATCCGGCACGGACACCTCTGGTCACAGGCTTCCCCGCCCCCGCCGAGCGCGACCGCCGCCACCCGGGACGGGCCCGTCGGCACCGCTCACTTCCCTGGACCGCGGCCGGACCGGGCAGCTCCGCCTCAGCCCCCGCGCGGCGCCGCTTCACGCATACGTTCTCCTTCACCGTGATCGTACGTCCCCGGGACGCCGTGCGACGGCGTCCCGGCGGTGTCCACCGGCCCTCCTTCCGCACCGGCCGTGACCCCGTCGTCCGGCCCGCGCCGCGGGCCCGTCGGACGACGGGCCGTCCGCACCCCGTGCCGCCCCGTCAGTTCCGCCGCGAACTGCGCACCGGCCAGCAAGGAGAGGTTGGACAGCCACAGCCAGATCAGGAACACCACGACACCGGCCAGTGAACCGTAGAGCCTGCTGTAGGTGCTCAAGGACGCATACAGCGTGAAGCCCGCCGACGACACCAGCCACAGCAACGCCGCCAGCACCCCGCCCGCCAGCCGGTGCCGCCGCGCCGCCGGAGTCGCCGGACCCGTGCGGAACACCACGACGACCAGCAGCGTCACCAGACACAGCAGCACCGGCCACCTGAGCAACTGCCAGGCAAGGGCACCCGCGCCGGCCAGCCCCAGCCGCACACCGACCATCTGCGCCAACGAGCCGGACAGCGTGAGCACCAGCACACTGGCCATCAGCAGCCCCAGCGCCGCCGACGCCGTCAGCACGATCCGGTGCGCCCTGCGCAGTACCGGCCGCCGGTCCTCCACCGCATACATCGCATGCAGTGCCCGCCGGAAGACCGCCAGATAACTGGAGGCCGACCACAGCGCGCTGACACACCCCACGACCACCACGGTCAGGGCCGCCGACCGCTGGTCCGCCATGTCCCGCAGGGCATGGTGCAGCGATTGCCCCGCCTGCGCCGGCGCCCAGGCGGTGATGTGCTCGATCAACGCGTCCGTGGCCGCCGGACTCACCAGCCCGATCAGCGAGACGGTCACCAGCAGCGCCGGCAGGAGCGCCAGCATCGCGTAGTAGGTGAGGGCGGCGGCCCAGTCCGACACATCGTCGTTCCACATCGACACCGGTGTCCGCCGCAGCGCGGCCCGCCAGTCGGGAGGGGGCTGTGCTGCTTTCCCCTCGGGGAGCGCCTGGGGCCTTGCCATATGTCCTTCCTCGCCAGCCGGACGGTGTGTCACGCGTCGGGCACTCGCCTGCCGTCGGGCCCGGGGTCGCGAGCACCGCCGCTCGTCACAGGGCGCGACGCGCGCGGTGTGAGCGTACGCTCACCCGGACTTCCGCCCGCACCCGGCGCGGCGCCACCGAGGCGCGCGCCTCGGCGAGCGTCTCCTCCGAGAGCTGCCGCAGCACCGCGCGCGGCTCCGCGCCGGGTTCCAGACGCAGACGTATCCGCGCCCGCAACTCCTCCGGACCGCCCCGGACCCGCACCCGGCCGTCGGCCACCGAGGGCAGTGCGCACACGTCACGGGTCAGCGCATCCGCCAGAGCACGGGTCCGGATGGTGACGTCCGGACGGGCGAGCGTGAGCAGAGCCGGCCCCGCCCGTCCGGCCGCCGCCTGGGACCACAGCACCAGCAGCGAGGCCAGCAGCACCGTGGCGGCCCCGGCGATGACCACCGGCGTCCACCAGCCCTCGTGCCGCAGTTCGCCGAGGCCGGCCCGGTCCAGCAGCACGGAACCCGGTTGGGCGGACGGCCACCAGGAAGGCAGCCGCTCCGCCACCACGGACCAGGAACTCACACCGAGAAGACCTCCTGCCAGCAGCACGGCACCGCACAGCGCCAGCAGTGTCCGGTTCACGACATGGTGCGGGCTCATAGGTCATCTCCTCCTTCCCGGCCGAACGGTCCCGGCCCCCCGGGCACCGGCTCCGCGTCAGACCGCGTCACCTCCGGCAGGTGACCGGTCTCTTCTGCGCGCTCTCTTGCCGCCGTGGTGCGTTCGCCGCCCTGCCGGGCGACGGGCGTGGTCTGGGGCAGTGAAAGGGACCCGCCCGGGGCGGGGGTGTCCCCGGGCGGGCGCCAGTGGGGCTCGGGCCGGACGGTGACCCGCAGTTGCGGCGGGCGGGACGGCCCACAACCGCGCAGTGCCTCCTGCGCCGCAGCGAGTATCGCCTCATCCGCCCCCGAGGGCTCACCGAAGGCGATCCGGGCCCTGACCCGGAGGCGCCGCCTGCCGCAGCGGACCACGACACGGCTTACGCCCTCGATGCCGACGGCGGCGTCCCGCACCAGTGCGGCCACCGCGGTCCGCTCCAGTACGACTCGCGTGCTCCCGTCCGGGGGCAGGGCCGGCAGCAGGCTCCGCCGCCCCGGCGTGCAGGCCAGCCACAGCAGCCACAGCGACACCACGGTGGCCGTCGCTCCGCCGGCCACCACGACCGGATCCCCTGGCCCGTGGCGGGACAGCCACGAGACCAGCTCCATCCGCCAGGAAGCCGGGGAGTGGGAGCCGGCGTGCACGGACACCACGTCCGCCAGCAGCACGGCGCCGCCCATGGCACCCAGCAGCGCCAGGGCCGCCACCGGCAGTCTCCGCCGCGACCAGGGTCGCCATGATTCCCCGTTGTGGGGAGGGGCCTTTCCTGCGGAGGTGCTTGCTGCGTCTGGGGAGTTCGCGGAGCCCGGGGTCTCCGTGGTGCCGACAGCGCAGTTCGCGGGGTTCTTTGTGGTGCTGGTAGGGGTCGGTGGGGCAGGTGTGGCGTTCGCAGCGCTGGTGGGATGCGCGGCGTCTGCGATGTTCGCGGTGTCGGCGGAATCCATGGAGTTCGGAGTGTTCGCAGAGTGCGGCGGGGCGTTCGAAGGGAGCGGGGCCTTCGGAGGGGGCAAGGGGTTCGCGGCGTTCCCGGAGCTGTCGGCGTTCGGGGTATCCGTGGACCGGTCGGAGCCTGTGGCTTCCCCGGGCCGGTGGGGGCCCACGGTCGCCACGGGGCCGGTGGTGTCCTCGGGCTCCGTGGTGGAGCGTGCGGTAGGCCGGGCGGGGGACGGGTGGCGTACCAGGCGGCTGATCCTTAGATCCGCCTCGGCCACCGGAAGACCGGTCAACTGGGAGGTTCGTTCGCTCACATGCCGGCGGACCCGGGCGCCGGTCTCCTCCAGGGCTGTGGGGTAGGGCAGGGCCACGCTGACAGACAGGTGGGCGCGTCCGCCCTCGACAGAGGCGGAGGCGTCCACAACCTCTACTTTTCCGGGCGCCAGCGCCTCGGTGGCGGCACGCTGGGCGATCCGCCGGATTGCGCGGTCAGCGATGAGGGTGGCTCCCCTGTGGCCCGGGCCGGTCACCGTCGCCTCCGGTCGGCTCCCCGCAGGACCTCCCGCCAGTCGAGGCCACCGTCCACCATCCGGCCGACCGCGAACCCGATCGTCCCCAGCGCTGCCACCAGTAGGAACGCCCCGAAGCCGCCGAACCAAGCGGCGAATGCCAGGGCCATGCCCACCATCAGACCGACCAACGCTGTGTTCACCCTGTCCCTCCTCGCGTCGTCGTGCGTTCTCGTCACCGCTCCCGTCCCCTCCCGGAGCCGGGCCGGTCATTCCACGCGGGTGTCGGGGCCGGAGTCCTCTTCGTCCGGCAGATGGATGTCGTTGATCGCCACGTTGACTTCGACGACCTCCAGACCGGTGATGCGCTCCACCGCGGAGATCACGTTCTCCCTCACGTCACGGGCCACGTCCATGATCGGGACGCCGTACTCCAGTACCAGGTCGAGATCTATGGCCGTCTGACGTTCCCCCACCTCGACCTTCACGCCGCGGCCCACGTTGGGGCGGCCACCGGGCACTCGGTCGCGGACGGCGCCGAGGGTGCGGGAGAAGCCGCCACCCATGTCCCAGACGCCGGGGATCTCCCGGGCGGCCATACCGGCGATCTTGACCACCACCACGTCCGCGATGGTCGTCCTGCCGCGGTCGGGCGCCGGTTCCTTCGGGCCCCGGCCGCCGTCGCCGACCGTCGTGGTGCCGAGCGTGGTGTCGGGCGTCCCGGCCTCATTCCCCTTCTTATGCGCGGGCGTTGCGGTGTTCTGCGGTGCCGTCATCGTGGCCTCCTCGATGGGCTCGGGTCCTGCGTGTCCGCAGTGCCGACACGCGCCTCCACTGCTTCCGACACATCCCCACCGGATCCGTTACGCGGATCCCGCAAAGAAATTTCGGGCAGTTCGGAAGGCGAAGCCGCGTAACGCGAGCGGGGGGTGGTGTGTCGAACCTGCGGAGGCGAAGGGAAGGAGCCGCCGTTGCCGGGGGATGAGAAGAAGAGGCCGCCAGCGGACGCGGAGGGCGCGGAGGACACCGTGCGCGACGCGCTGCTGGCGGTGCGGGCGAGGGAGGGCGATGACGAGGCCTTCGAGGTCCTCGTGCGTCGTTATGCGCCCGCGCTGCTGCGGCTCGCGACACGGCTGCTCGGCAGCCGGGCGGAAGCCGAGGACGCCGTGCAGGAATCCTTGGTGAGCGCATGGCGAAAACTGCCCGAGTTCCGGCAGCAGGCCGAGTTCGGGACGTGGATGTACCGCATCGTGAGCAACCGCTGTCTCAACGTGCTGCGGGCCCGACGGCCCGTCGCAGGGCTCGACAGCATTCCGGAACCGGCCGCTCCCGAGCACTTGGTCTCGCCGGAGAGGTCGGCCGAGTCGCAGGCGGCGGCCAAGGCACTGTTCGAGGCCCTGGCACGGCTGTCGCCCGAGCAGCGCGTGTGCTGGGTGCTCAAGGAAATGGACGGGCTGTCCCATGAGGAGATCGGGGAAATGGTCGGAATCCGGCCGGAGGCGGTCCGGGGCCGTGTCTTCCGTGCACGGCGCTGTCTGACGGAGGCGATGGGAGCATGGCGATAAACGACGAGACGCAGGGGAACCGCCCCATGGACGGCCCGGAGACTACCCCCGTGACCGGCCGGGGCGGGCTGCCCGGGGGGCCCGGCGGGACGATCCCGGCGCAGGCCGCCTCAGTCATGGGTGAGAAAGGTGCAGTTGTGCACAGGAGGGAGGACGAGGGGGACGACGAGCGGCTGCCGTGCGGACTGCTGCTCTCGGATGTCTGGGACGCCGCGGACGAGGGAGGCGGTGACGTGCATCTGTCCCAGTGCCCGCACTGCTCCGCCGCCCGCGCCGAACTCGGGCTGCTGGGGGAAGCGGTGCGGGACGTCCTGGCCGCGGAGGCCGACGATGCGGCCGAGGGGGCCTGGGACGTCGGCGGACTGACCGAGCGGGTCATGGATGTGGTGCGGATGGAGTTGCGGCCCGGCCGTCCGCTGCCGCTGGGGGGCCGGCACGACCTCTGGATGACTGAGACGGCGGTGGCCAGGACCGTCCGGGCGGCGGTGGACGGCCTCCACGGTGTGTATGCAGGCTCCTGCCGTATCGGACCCCTGCCGGAGTGGACCGGACCCGCGGTGCCGGGACCGGGGTCTGCCGCGGCGCGGAGTGCGGGGTCGGGCGCGGCTGCTACCCGCCCGGGTACCGGATCGCAGCAAGGTTCGGTACCAGGACCGGATCCGGAAGCGGGAGCGGAGTCGGCGCCCAGGGCAGGCTCGGCACCGGAGCAGGACTGCGCGCGAGCATCGCGCTCGGGGCCCGGGGCGGGCTGCGCGCAAGGACCGGGCTCGGCGCCTGGGGTGGACTCGGGACCGGAGCCGGGCTGTGTACGGGGGCCGGGTTCGGGACCGGAGCCGGGCTGTGTACGGGGGCCGGGTTCGGGACCGGAGCCGGGCTGCGCACGGGGGCCGGGTTCGGGACCGGAGCCGGGCTGCGCACTGGGACCGGACTCGGGACCGGAGCCGGGCTGCGCACTGGGACCGGACTCGGGACCGGAGCCGGGCTGCGCACGGGGACCGGGTTCGGGACTGGAACCGGGCTGCGCACGGGGACCGGACTCGGGACCGGAACCGGGCTGTGTCCGAGGACTGGGTTCGGCGCCTGGGGCGGACCCGGCACCGGAGCCGGGTTGCGCGCGAGAACCGGGCTCGGGACTGGAACGGGGCTGCGCGCAAGGACCGGGCTCGGCGCCCGGGGCGGGCTCGGACTTGGAAGGGGGTTACGCACGAGAACAAGGCTCGGTATCGGAACCGGGCTGCGTGCAAGGACCGGACCTGGCGCCCGGGGTGGGCCCGGCACCCGGACCGGGCTCCGCACCAGAACCCGGCCCGGCGGCACGACCCGGTGCAGCAACCGAGCCGCGTTCGGCATCCGAGCAGGGTTCGGTACCCGAGCCAGGTTCGGCGCTCGGGCTCGATGCAGCGACCCGCCGAGGCTCGGTGCTCGGGTCGCCTTCGGCGCCAGGGGCGGGTCGGGAAGCAGAGACGGGCTCGGGGCCGGCGCGGGGTTCGGGGCACCGGCGTGGCGTGGCGGTCGTCGAGCTGGAGGTGGCCGTCTCGGCTCCCGTCCCGCTGCGCGAGGTCGCCGACGAGGTACGGGAACGGGTCCGTGCCGCGGTCGACGGAGAGCTGGGGCTGGAGGTGGAAACCATCGACATCCGGATCACGGATATCTGGACCAGCGAGGACGACGGCGTCTGGACGGCCCGGCCGCGGTCGGCCGGAACGGTCCGCGGTGCGGTCTCCGGCGCGGGCGCGGAGGACGCCCCGGCGCGGCGGCGCGGTGGCGAAGGGGACGGCTGATGGCGCAGGGCGAACGGGAGGAGAGGGGCGCCGGCCGCCACGGCGGCGGTCGGCCGGGTGCTGGGGTGGTCGTTCGGGTGCCGGGGTGGTTTTCCTGAGACCGGGGCCGATCCGGTCGGGCGCGTGGCGTCGGCGTCCGCCGTGGAGGGTCGTCCGGCGCCGCCGTCCGGCGCCGCCGTCCGGCGCCGCCGTCCGCCAGGCCCTGGGGCGGGTGCGCGGGTCCGCCCCGGTACGCCATGGACGGCGGAGGTACATCTGATGGCCCGGCGCGGCCACCGGGCTTTGGACGGCACTCGTGCGATGCGCTCCTTGGTTGCCGATTCCCTCGGAGAAACCCCTGTTCATGTGAGGGGCATCGGCTCCGGAATCGGCTGAGCCCCGTTACGGATGTGAGGAGATGCATGAAGACCGAGACGCCGGGTAACTGACCCTGCGTCCGCCGGAGCGTTCACACGGGGCACCCTACGGCGGACGGCGAGGCAATACGCGCCCGCGTAGGGCCTCACCGGGAGAGGAAAGACCCCCACATTCGCGGGTCTGCTTTCAGCGGCATCGGCCCTGCGGAGACGGGAGACAACGTATGGATCAGGCAACAGCCTTGCACGACGAGGAGGAGGACCTTCCCCCGGTCAGCACCCACACCACCTGTGTGACCAGCAGCTTTCAGGCGCGTCAGCTGACTCGGGGGTTCCTTGCCACTCTCTCGCCCGCGCCCACTCCGGAAACGACCGAGACGGTCCTGTTGGTGGTCTCCGAGTTGGTGACCAATGCGCTGCGGTACGGCAATGGGGTCACCGACTTCCGCCTCAGTTCCCTGCACGACACTCTGCTGGTCGAAGTCGGGGATTCCAGTTCCGCGCTTCCCAGGGAACGTGCTCCGCAGACTTTCGAGGAAGGAGAAGGCGGCGGGTTCGGCTGGCCCATCATCCGACACCTGGCGCGGGACATCACCATCAGACTGCGCCGCAACAACGGAAAGATCATCTACGCGGGTATTCCGCTGTGAAGCTTTTCCCGTAGTTCCCGAGGGTGCGCAGTCCGACACGGTACGCAGTCCGACACGGTGCGCAATCCGGCGCGGTGCGCAATCCGGCGCGGGGTGCATTCCTGCATAGGTCCGTGTTCCTGCACGATCTCTGTCCCGTACGGTCTGTGTTCCTGCACTGTCCGTGTCCCGGTACGGTCCGCGTCCCCAGGCGGTCCGCGTCGTCACCCCAGGCGGTCCGCGTCCCCAGGCGTCCCCGCTCGAAGACGGCCCGCTCGCCGAGAGGCCGCGTTCGTGAGTGTTCCGGGATTCTCGTGCGGTTCGCGTTCACGGCCGGCCGGCGTTGCGTCCCACGGTTCGTGTTCGCGGTGGATGGTGACGGTCGCAGCAAGTGCCGGCGGGTCTTCGTGCGGCCAGCGGTGCCGTATGCGGACCCTCCGCTTCCGGGTGATGCTGGGAACCGGCCGCGTCCGAGGAGAGGCGGGCGCCCTGTGGAGGGAGGACCACGGATGCACGCGGTGCGCGGAATCGACCACGTCGGGGTGACGGTTCCCGACATCGAGGCGGCGACGGAGTTCTTCTCCCACGCTCTGGGCGCCGAGACGCTGTACGACACCTTGCCCAGAGAGGCCGGTCCCAGGAGCGGTGCGGAGACCGAACGACGGCTGGGCGTGCCGCCCGGTACGGAACAGCTCGCCGTGCGCATGCTGCGGCTCCCGCACGGACCGGGGCTGGAGCTGTTCGAGTTCCGGGGGACCGGGCGACGGGACGCCGCCCGACCCCACGACGTCGGCTGGCAGCACCTGGCCTGCTACACGGAGGACCTGCCGGCGGCCTGCGCTGCGGTGCGGGAGGCCGGCGGCACGGTGCTGGGCGAGCCGCAGCCGCTGCCAGGGCCCGAGGCCGGGCCCCGTAACCGGTTCGTCTACTGCCGCACCCCCTGGGGCAGCACCCTGGAACTGCTCGCCTACCCCGACCCCCAGCCTTACGAGGGGGCCACGTCGCTGCGCCGCTGGCGGCCGTAGGCCGCCTCCTCCCGGGCACGCAGTCGCTCCCGCTGCGGTACCACGGTGTACTTCGGGTCGGCCATCGCGGCACGCCCCGCATGGAAAACGCCCAGGCGGGTGCACACGGAACCGGCGACCAGGGCGGCACCGCTGACCGCGGCCAGCAGCCGGCTGCGGCCACCGGCGACTGCGGCGGTCAGCGCTCCGCCGACGGTGAGTGCCTCGGCGGAACGCATGAGCCGTCCGGCCGTTCCGGTGCGGTAGGTCTCGGCGACCATGCCGAGCCGGGATTCCATCCGGTGCCGGGCGGCGGTCTCCAGCGCGGTGCCGAACAGTGCGGCGTACCGCGCCGGGCTGTTCTCCCGCAGCGGTCCGGTCATCAGCGCGGTACCGGCGGCGGCAGCCGTGGCCGAGCCCGCGAAGACGAACGGGAGCTCGCGGTAGCCGTCGTGCCAGGCCGGTACGGCGGTGTCGGCGGCCAGGACGGCGGTGTAGGTCGCCACGGCTGGCCCCAGCAGCGCGGCACCGCAGGTGGCGGCGTCGCCGGTCCGGGGCAGCAGGCCCGTGACGTCGGAGGCGGCGGCGATCCCGCTGAGCGGGCCGTAGGCGGCCAGCAGCCAGGAGCCGACGCTCATCGGCGAGGTGGGCTTGAGGACGCGCAGCATGTTGCCGAACCGGGCGGGCCGGCCCAGGTCGTGGATGAGGGCGGCGGCCGAGCCGGCGATGGAGACGGTGGCGGAGATCTTCATGGCGCGGGCTGTCACCGGCCGTCCCGTCAGCCGGGCGCCGGCGGCCAGCACCGACCCGGCGCCGGCGAGCCCGCCGAGGAAGAAGTAGCCGCCGATGTTGAGGGGTTTCCAGCCGGGGGTGTTGAGGATGGGCTTGCCGTAGTAGGAGGTGAACTCCGGTTCCGGGACGACGGTCTGTTCGCCGCGCCGCTTGCGCCGCCTGCGTCCACCGTCCCGGCGTGCGTGGCGCCCGCCATCTCTCTGCTCGTCGCGCGGCGGCCCGCCGTGTGCGCCGCGCTGCGGCCCGCCGTGTTCGTCCTTCGGCGGCCCGCCGCGCTCCTCGTTCCGGGGCCCGCCGCGCTCCTCGTACGGCGGCCCGCCGCGCTCCCCGTCCCGCGGGCGGTCGTTGTCGTCGTGTGGGGGTTCGGTCATCGGGGGAGGCTCCTTCCCGGGCGGTGGTGGCCGGGGGTGCGGCCGGCGGCGAACGCGGCGGCGATGCCGCCGAGCAGGGTCAGCGCGGCGGCGCCCGCGTGTTTCCACATGGCGGGCAGGTCGCGGGTGGTCACCACCGGGTCGGGCGGCAGGCCGTAGACCTCCGGCTCGTCCAGCAGCAGGAAGAAGGCACCGTCGCCGCCGACGCCGTCGTCGGGGTCGTGGCCGTACAGGCGGGCGTCGGGGACGCCGGCGCGGTGCAGTTCCTCGACGCGGGCGGCGGCCCGTTCGCGCAGTTCGTCGAGGGGGCCGAACTGGATGGACTCGGTGGGGCACGCCTTCGCGCAGGCGGGGGTCTGTCCCGCGCCGAGCCGGTCGTAGCACAGCGTGCACTTGAAGGCGCGTCCGTCGTCGGGGCGCTGTTCGATGACGCCGTAGGGGCAGGCGGGTACGCAGTAGCCGCAGCCGTTGCAGATGTCCTCCTGCACCACGACCGTGCCGAACTCGGTGCGGAAGAGGGAGCCCGTCGGGCACACGTCGAGGCAGGCGGCGTGGGTGCAGTGCTTGCACACGTCGGAGGACATCAGCCAGCGCAGCTCGGAGGAGCCGGAGCCCTGGGCGGCCAGCGCGAAGACGTCGGGGCCGTCGTCGGCGTCGGTGCTGTGCGGGACCTTGGGCACCACGGGTTTGCTCTGTTCGATGAAGGCGACGTGCCGCCAGGTGGAGGCGCCGAGTCCCTGGCTGTTGTCGTAGCTCATCCCGGTCAGTTCCATGCCGTCTTCCGGGATGGCGTTCCATTCCTTGCACGCCACTTCGCACGCCTTGCAGCCGATGCACACGGAGGTGTCGGTGAAGAAGCCGACGCGTTCCTCGGTGGCCGTCACCTCGCGGGTGCCGGTGGCGCCGGCGGGGGAGGGCCGGGCGTCCGGCCGGGTTTCCGTGGTCATCCCCGTACCTCCGTTCCGGTGTGTGCGGTCACGCCGGCCCGCTCCCGGTACTCCTCCAGCAGGGCCAGCAGGGCGGGGCCCCGGGGGCGGCGGCCCGGCCGGATGTCGGCGGTGAGCGCTTTGACCTCCTGGATGTGCACGTTGGGGTCCAGGGCCATCGAGGTGAGTTCGTTGGCCGAGTCCCCGCGGGCGTAGCCGTTGCGGCCCCAGTGGTAGGGGAGCCCGATCTGGTGGATGTCCCGGCCGCCCACCCGCAGGGGCCGCATCCGTTCCGTCACCAGTACGCGGGCCTCCACGGCGCCGCGGGCGGTGACGACGGTGGCCCAGCCGGTGTGTTCGAGGCCGCGTTCGGCGGCCAGCTGCGGTGAGACCTCGCAGAAGAACTCCGGCTGGAGCTCGGACAGGTACGGCGACCAGCGGCTCATCCCGCCCGCGGTGAAGTGTTCGGTGAGCCGGTAGGTGGTGACCACGTACGGGTAGACGCCGGCGCCGCGCTCCCGGCCGCTGGGGTGGTAGGCGTTGGCCGGGTGCGGATGGGTCTCGCGTACGGGACTGCGCTGCTGGCCGGGGTGGAGCGGGTTGTGGACGGGGGAGTCCTGCGGCTCGTAGTGGGTGGGCAGGGGGCCGTCCATCAGTCCGGCCGGGGCGTACAGCCAGCCCTTGCCGTCGCCCTGCATGATGAACGGATCGATGCCGGAGAGGGCGTCGGGGCCGGTGGCGTCCGGTGCGGGCCGGTAGGAGGGCGGCCGGTCCGCGATGAAGTCGGGGACGTCGTAGCCCTCCCAGCGGCCCTGGCCGGCGTCCCACCACACCAGGGCCTTGCGGGGGCTCCAGGGCGCGCCGTCGGGGTCGGCGGAGGCGCGGTTGTAGAGGATGCGCCGGTTGGACGGCCAGGACCAGGCCCATTCGGCGGCGATCCAGTCCTGCTGGGTGTGGGGTTTCTTGCGGGCCGCCTGGTTGACGCCGTCCTTGTAGACGCCGCAGTAGATCCAGCAGCCGCAGGAGGTGGAGCCGTCGTCGCGCAGTTCCTGGTAGCGGCTGAGCGGGCTGCCGTCGGCGTGGCGGCCGTTGATCTCGGCGAGGACGGCGTCGGCGACGGGCTCCTGGAGCGGGCCGTCGACCGGGTAGTCCCACGTCAGGTCGAGTACGGGACGGTCGACGGGGTCGGTGGATCCGCTCAGCTTCTCCCGGATGCGCCGGCCGAGGTGGTACATGAACCACAGGTCGCTGCGGGCGTCGCCGTCGGGTTCCTTGGCCGGGTAGTGCCACTGGAGCATGCGGTTGGTGTTGGTGAAGGAGCCGGCTTTCTCGGTGTGCGAGGCGGCGGGGAAGAAGAACACCTCGGTGCCGTTCTCCTCGGTGCGCAGTTCGCCGGTCTCCGTCTCGGGGCCGTCCTTCCACCAGGTGGCGGATTCGATGAGGGAGAAGTCGCGGACCACCAGCCATTCGAGGTTGGCCATGCCCACCCGCTGCATCTTGGCGTTGGCCGAGCCGACGGCGGGGTTCTCGCCCAGCAGGAAGTAGCCCTTGCAGGTGCCGTCGAGCTGGGCGAGCACCGTGTCGTAGGTGCTGTGCGAGCCGGTCAGCCGGGGCAGCCGGTCGAAGCAGTAGTCGTTCTCGGCGGTGGCCGCCTCGCCCCAGTACGCCTTGAGCAGGCTGACGAGGTAGGCGCGCATGTTGCCCCAGTAGCCCTTGTCGGTGCGCATGGCCTCGACGAAGGCGTCCAGCCCTTCGTCCTTGTGGGCGTGCGGCATGGGGATGTAGCCGGGCAGCAGGTTGAAGAGGGTGGGGATGTCGCTGGAGCCCTGGATGCTGGCGTGTCCGCGGAGCGCCTGGATGCCGCCGCCGGGCCGGCCGATGTTGCCCAGCAGCAGCTGGAGCATGCACGCGGCGCGGATGTACTGGGCGCCGACGGTGTGCTGCGTCCAGCCGACGGCGTAGGCGAAGGCGGTGGTGCGCTCGCGCCCGGAGTTCTCCACCAGCGTCCGGCACACCCCCAGGAACGTTTCGCGGGGGATGCCGCAGGTCTCCTCGACCATCTCCGGGGTATAGCGCGCGTAGTGCCGTTTGAGCAGCTGGAAGACGCAGCGCGGGTGTTGCAGGGTGCGGTCGTGCCGGCGGTGGCCGGAGACGGGGGCGCCGCCGGAGCCGTGCGATTCGGAGCCGCCCGCGCTGGCGACGGAACGGCCCTGCCGGCTGCGTTCCTGGAAGAGGGCGTCCCGCTGTCCGGAGGCGGCCTGCACCGTGTCGCCCTCGTACTGCCAGCTGGCGATGTCGTAGTGGCCGGTTTCCTCGTTGAGGCCGGAGAAGACGCCGGCCAGGTCCTCGGTGTCGCGGAACTCGTCGCCGACGATGGTGGAGGCGTTGGTGTAGTCGACGACGTAGTCGTGGAAGTACGCGTCGTTGCTGAGGACGTGGTTGATGATGCCGCCGAGGAAGGCGATGTCGGTGCCGGCCCGGATCGGCACGTGCAGATCGGCGAGGGCACTCGTCCGGGTGAAGCGCGGGTCGACGTGGATGACGGTGGCGCCCCGCGCCTTGGCCTCCATCACCCACTGGAAGCCGACCGGGTGTGCCTCGGCGAAGTTGGAGCCCTCGATGACGATGCAGTCGGCGTGCTGGAGGTCCTGGAGGAAGGTGGTGGCGCCGCCCCGCCCGAAGGAGGTGCCGAGCCCGGCGACGGTGGAGCTGTGGCAGACGCGGGCCTGGTTCTCGATCTGCACCACGCCCAGCGCCGTGAACAGCTTCTTGATGAGGTAGTTCTCCTCGTTGTCGAGGGCGGCGCCGCCCAGTGCGGCCAGCCCCAGGGTGCGGTTGACGCGGACGCCGTCCCGCTCCGCCTCCCAGGTCTGGCGACGGGTGCGGATGACCCGGTCGGCCACCATGTCCATGGCGGTGTCCAGGTCGAGCCGTTCCCATTCGGTGCCGTAGGGGCGGCGGTAGAGCACTTCGTGGCGGCGTGCCTCACCGGTGGTCAGCTGAAGGGTGGCCGCCCCTTTGGGGCAGAGCCTGCCCCTGCTGACGGGCGAGTCGGGGTCACCCTCGATCTGTACGACCTTCTCGTCCTTGACGTACACCTGCTGGCCGCAGCCGACAGCGCAGTACGGGCACACCGATTTGACGACCCGGTCGGCCGTGCTGGTGCGGGGGCGCAGTGTGCGTGTGTGCGCGGACGAGGCGGCGGCGCCTCTGCCGGTGGGATCGTCCCCCTGGGTGAGCTGCCGGTAGACGGGCCAGTCCTTGATCCATGTGCGTACGCCCATCCCGTGTCCTTTCGGCCCCGCCTCGCTCCCACCGGGGACCGCGGCTGTGAGGGTTCCGTTTTTCGTCCCGCTCGCTTCGTCGGCTCTGTCCGTGCTGCCGTTCCCGCCGTTCAGGCGGCCTTCTTGGAGGCGCCCAGCGCCTCGGCCAGTTGTTCTCGCGTCATCCGGGAGCGGCCCTTGACGCCGCGGTCGGTGGCGCGCCGGTACAGCTCGTCCTTGCTCAGCTCCTCCAGGGGCGGGCCGCCGCGGCCGGCGGAGGTCTTCTTCGGCGCGCTCTTGCGGCGGCCCTCCCGCGGGCGTTCCCGGCTGCCGGCGCGCGAGCCGCCCCGCGAGCCGCCCCCCGCGCCGCTGCGGCCGGCACCCCGCGAGCCGCTTCGGGCACCGCTCCGCCCGGTGCCGCCCCGCCGCGCTGTGCCGCCCCCTCGGCCGCCGCCGCGTGCGCGGGCCCGCTCGATGCTGCGGTTGAGGGCTTCGCTCAGATCCACGACGTTGGTGGCCTCCGGCGGGCCCTCCTCGGGGGTGATCCGCTCGCCCTTGGCCTTCGCCTCGATCAGGGCCCGTACCCGCTCCTCGTAGGTGTCGTGGTAGTCCTGCGGGCGGAAGGTGGTGCTCATGCTCTCGACGAGCTGCTGCGCCGTCCTCAGCTCCCGGCTGCCCGTCCGTTCGTGTTCCGGCAGCTCGGGCAGTTCCTCGCGGGGGTCGCGGATCTCGTCCGCCCAGTGCAGGGTGTGCAGCGCCAGCACGTCCTCGCCGGCGCGGAGCGCGACCAGGTACTCCTTGCTGTGCATCACGAAGGTGGCGATACCGGTCCTGCCGGTGGTGGCGAGCGCCGCGCGCAGCAGCTCGTAGGGCTTGTGGTACTGCTCGCCGCCGGGGGAGAGGTAGTAGGCGCGTACGTAGTGGACGGGATCGACCTCGTCCGCCGCCACGAAACCGCTGACGTCGATCACCTGCGACTTGCCGGGCGCGATGTCCTGGAGCTCCTCCGGCTCGACGGTGACGTACTCGCCGTCGGAGATCTCGTAGCCCTTGACGATGTCGTCGTAGCCGACGTCCTTGCCGGTGCGTTCGTTGACCCTCTTGTTGCGCACCCGGTCGTCGGTGCCGCGCTGCAACTGGTGGAAGTGGGTCGTGTGGTCCTCGGTGGCGGAGTACATCCGCACCGGGACCGTGACCAGCCCGAAGGTGATCACTCCGCTCCAGACCGGGCGTGCCATCGCTGCTCCTGCCCCTTCGTGATCCGGGTTCGCCGACCCGGGCCGCTGTGCGCCCCTCCGCCCGTGGGACGAGCGCGCTCTCACTCTCACCCCTGGCGCACGCCGTCGCATCCGGGGCCGTGCGTCCGTGTGCCCCGGGTTTCACGCCCCCGGCGCCTCACACCCCTCAGTTCGCACGCGCCGCTCCGCCTTGCCGCCCCCTGCGCCCCGCGTGCTTCGCACCGGTGGGGCCGAGCGGGAGTCACCGGGCCGTGGGAAGGGAAAGCCGATTACTGAGAGCACACCGTTCCCACACGCTTCGCGTCCGCCTGGCGGCGTCCGGTCCGCAGCAAGCGGCGCCCGGCTCGGAGAAAGGAGAAGGCGTTCCGGTATGACGACTCATGAGCTCTCCGACGTCCCCGGCCTGCCCGCCGCCCCGTCCCTGCTCTCGTACGCACACGAGCGGACCGAGCCACTGCTGCGCGAGGCCGTCGGCGGCCTCCAGCCCGAACTCCGCCGCGTCTGCGGCTACCACTTCGGATGGACGCAGCCGAACGGCAGCCCCACCTACGGTGTCACCCCCGAACCGCTGCTCCGCGCGGCGCTCGCCCTGTACGCGGCGGGCGCCGGCGAGAGCGGCCGGGACGGCGGCGGCCCGGAGAACTCCACGGCCGCGGCACTGCCGGGGGCCGCGGCCGTGGAACTGGTGCACAACTGGGCGACCCTGCACGACGACGTGATGGACGGTGAGGCGCTGCGCCGGGGCCGGTCCGCCGTGTGGGCGGTCTACGGCACCGGCTGGGCCGTTCTCGCGGGCGACGCGTTACTGGGGGCGGCCAGCCGCTGCCTGCTGCCCGCGGAGCCGGCCGGGGAGAACGGTGCGCCCGCGGCCGTGAACGGGAGGGCGCACCCCGGTGCGCCCTCCCGGCCGCTCGCCGAACCGTTCGGCACCGTTTCCGCCGAGCCCGCCGGCCCCCGGCCGGACCACGCCGCGATGCTGCGTCTGCTCACCCGTACCACCTCCCGGCTCGTCGGCGGCCGTTCCGCGGAGCTCGCCCTGCGCCGCAGAGCGCCGGAAGGCATCAGCATGGAGGAGTACGCCGCGGTCGCGGCGGCCCGCAGCAGTTCCCTGCTGGAGTGCGCGCTGGCCGGCGGGGCACTGCTGGGCGGAGCGGACGAACGGGTCGTGGAGACCCTGACCCGGGCCGGTCACCACCTGGGCATAGCTGCCCAGGCGGCCCGCGACATCGAGGATCTGTGGTCGGGTACGGCACTGAGCGGGCGGCCCGTGATGAGCGGACTGCGGGAGGGCGGCCCCAGTCTGCCGCTGATCGCCGCCCTGCGCGCGGGCAACCCGGCCGCCCGCACCCTCGCCGAGTCCCTGGGCGGCGGGCCCGCCTGTCCGCCGCCTCCGGACGAGCTGGCGGCGTTGATCGAGAACGCGGGGGGCCGGGCCGCCGCGCGCGAGATCTCCGCCTGGCAGCTGACGGAGGCCCTCACCCAGTTGGACAAGGCCGCCCTGCCGCCGGCCTCGCACGCCGCGCTCCGGGCACTGTTCCGCCACGCGGTCTCCGGCGGCGGTTGAGCTGCGGTCTGTCGCGGGGGTGCCCGGCCCCGGACGCCCTCGCTCCTCGCGGCCCCGGTTCCGCCCCCGTACCCGCTCCGGGCGGGTGGGGCGCGCTGCTGGGTGTCGAGAGTGACGGTTGGTGGGGAGGTGGTGCGGGCGGGGTGTCGAAAGCCTGATCGGGTGCATTGTGTGGGCCGGATGGCCGCGGGGAGCCGTGTCGCCGTAGGTGCTGGGGGACGGTTCGTCATCCAGTGCGTTTATCGCACTTATATGACTGGCTCGTCCCGCAGGAGCACGCATGCGCACAACCGTTCCCCCAGACGACAGCCGCCCGGAGCGCCATCCCGGGCGCGACACCGGGCCCCGCCCCTCGCGACCCCGCACCCGCATCCGCCTGCGCCTCCCCACAGCTGACCGCACGGGCTCCCGGGCCGGCGGTGACCGCCCCGGCCGCGCCGTGCGCCGTGCCGCCGCCGCGCTCGGTCTCGCCGCGCTGCTGGGCGGCGTCGCCGGGTGCGGGACGGTGACGGACGGTCCCCGTTCCGCCGCCGACCAGGACGTCGCCCGCGGCAGCGGTGAGAAGGCCGCGCACAAGCGGGTGCAGCCGGCCGGGCGCGGCTTCTCCCTCGTCGCGACCGGCGACCTGCTCGTGCACGACTCGATCATCCGGCAGGCGCGCGCGGACGCGGACGGCTCCGGATACGAGTTCGGCCGCATGATCGAGGCGGCGAAGCCGATGGTGCGCGGCGCCGACCTGGCGATCTGCCACATGGAGACCGTGTACGGCCCCAAGGACGGGCCGTTCTCCGGGTACCCGCTGTTCAAGACGCCGCCGCAACTGGCGCGTTCGGTCAAGGAGACCGGGTACGACTCGTGCTCCACGGGGTCCAACCACACGCTCGACGACAGTACGGACGGTGTCCGCCGTACTCTCGACGCCATGGACGAGGCGGGCCTCGCCCATGTCGGGTCCGCACGGTCGGCCCGGGAGCGCAAGCAGCCCGCCGTGCTGCGGGCGGGCGGTGCCAAGGTCGCCCAGCTCGCCTACACCTACGGCACCAACGGCATCTCCCTCCCCGAGGACAAACCCTGGCTCGTCAACCTCATCGAGCCGGAGCGCATCATCCGTGACGCCCGCGCCGCCCGGCGTGCGGGCGCCGACGTGGTGGTGGTCAGCATGCACTGGGGCACCGAATGGCAGCAGGAACCGGACGAACTCCAGCGTTCCGCCGCCCGCAAACTGACCGCGTCCCGTTCGCACGGCCGCAAGGACATCGATCTGATCCTGGGCACCCACGCGCACGTGCCGCAGGCGTACGAGAAGGTCAACGGCACCTGGGTCGTCTACGGCATGGGCGACCAGATCGCCGGCAAGATGAACGACCCCCGCGGCTCCATGGGCACCGCCGCCCGCTTCCACTTCTCCCCGCCCAAGGACGGCGGCAACGGGGAATGGACCGTCGACAAGGCGGGCTTCACCCCGTTCATGATGCAGACCTCGCCCCGGCACACCCTCGTCAATCTCGCCTCGAAGAGCAGCCGCGGTGCGGGCGACCCGGAGCAGGACCACGCGTACGCGCACATCCGCGAGACCGTCTTCAGCAGGGGCGCGCAGAAGGACGGCCTGCGCATGATGCCCTGACCTGCCCGGGGCGCTCCCCGGTGGGCACCGGCCCGGTGGTGCAGGACGCGTCACACCCCGCACCACGCCTGCCACCTCTGGTGCCCCGACGCCGTGCGGGGGCGCGCACCGCCGCGGGGACACATCGGGCCGGGCGGGAGCCCCGGGAAGCCCGCACGGTGTTCTTCCCCCGCTCGGTACCGGCGACGTGCGACGTGCGCCGACAACGACCCGTGAGCCCCGACTGCCGCCCGGCGCAAGGGTGCTGTCACCACCATCGGACGGTAGCGGGCTGGTTGGCCGGTCTCGTGCTGGCACCATGGCGGGCGGTGCGCGCCCGCCGGGAGCATGGCCGCATGACGAGATCTTCCGCGCAATCGCCACGCGCAGCCACGTCCTTCTCCCGCCGGCCCGATGAGCGGCCTCGATCCCGGGACCGGCCCGGACCCGCCCTCGGCCGGCGGGCGTTCACCCGCGGCGGGGCCGGGCTGGGCGCGGCCACGCTGCTGGCCGGTACGGGACTGGCGGGCGGGCCCGCCGGGACAGCCCACGCCGCCGGCGCCGAAGCGGCGGGTGCCGCGACGGCCGGCACCGGAAGGACCGCCCCGGCCCCGCACTGGGCGCAGGGGGTGCGCCGGGAGCTGTCCCGGCTGGTGGCGGAGCAGGGGCTGCCCGGCGCGCAGGCGGTCATCACCGACGCGCGGGGCCGGGTGACCGAGGTGACGGCCGGGGCGGGTGATCTGGCGACGGGGCGCCCGTTCCCGCACCGGGCGCGGTTACGGGTCGCCAGCAACACCAAGATGTTCGTCGCCACGGTCGTGCTGCAACTCGCCGCCGCCGGGCGGATCGAGCTGGAGGCCCCCGTCGCCCGGTATCTGCCCGGGGTGCTGCCGGAGACCGACGGCAGCCGCCGGGTGCGCGTCCGCCATCTGCTCCAGCACACCAGCGGGTTGCCGGAGCTGCCGGAGAGCCTGAGCGAGCACACGCCCGGGTACCACCGGCCCGAACAGGTGGCGGAGATCTCCCTGCGGCAGCCGCCGCGCTTCGCGCCCGGTGCCCGCTGGGAGTACTGCAACCTGGGCTACATCCTGCTCGGCATGGTCGTCGAGCGGGTCACCGGCCGCTCCTGCGAGCAGGAGGTGCGCCGCCGGGTGACCGCCCGGCTCGGTCTGGAGCACACCTACTGGCCGCGCTGGCCGGAACAGCGGCTGCGAGGCCCGCATCCGAGCGCCTACCGGCGGACGGCCGACGGCGGGCACCGGCCGGTCACCTTCGTCAACACCTCGGTCATCGGCGCGGCCGGTGCGCTGGTGTCCACGGGAGCGGATCTGACGGTGTTCCTGCGCGGTCTGCTGTCCGGGCGGCTGCTGCCGTCCGGCCCGCTGGCCCGGATGAAGGACGGCGTCCCGTGCGACATCGCGCGCGGTGCCGTCTACGGGCTCGGTCTGGCCCGCTATCCGCTGAGCGGCGTCGTGGGGGCGACGGGCTACTGGGGGCACGGCGGCACCGTGGAGGGCACCAGGACGCGCGGGGGGATGACCGACGACGGCAGGGCCGTGCTGGTCGCCGTCAACGAGGTGTCGCCCCGCCAGGACGGCTCGCAGGCCGTGGTCGACACGGTCGAACGGATATTCAGGCGGCTGCCGCACGGCAGGCCGGCCGGGGAGGGGGAGCGGTGAGGAACGGCAGCGGGAGCACCACGTCGGCCGGGCGGCGCCTGGCGGTGGCAGCACTGGCGGTCGCAGCAGTGTTCGCGGGCACCCAGGTGCCCGCACAGGCGGACGGACCGGGGCAGGCGGACGGGCCCGTGCGGGGCCGGGCGGACGCGGACCGGGACGCGGCACAAAAGGCCGGGCCGGTCGCCGGTGTGCGCGGGGACCTGAGCCGTTTCGTCCACCAGCGCCCCCGGTGGCAAAAGTGCGGCCACGAGGGGCTGGACGCAGCCGGTGCGCGGTGCGCGACCATCCGGGTGCCGCTCGACTACCGCAAGCCCCAGGGGCGCACCCTCACCATCGGGTTCTCCCGGATCAAGGCGAAGGACACCGAGCACCGCATCGGTCTGCTGATGCACAACTCCGGCGGGCCCGGCGGTGTCACCCTCGACATGCCGTTGCTGGACGAGCCGGCCATGGGCGAGAAGCTGGCGGCCCGCTTCGACCTGATCGGCATGGACCCGCGCGGGGTGGGCCGCAGCAGTGCGGTGCGCTGCGGAACGAAGGGCCACTGGCTGCGTTCGGCCGGGTACGACGCGGCGGGCTTCCGCGCCCAGGCCGGGTACGAGAAGGAACTGGTGCGCAGCTGCCAGAAGACGTACGGCGAGAAGGTGCCGTACCTGCGGCACTTCACCACCCGCAACACCGCGCGGGACATGGACCTGCTCCGCGCCGTCCTCGGCGAGCGCCGCACCTCCTACTTCGGCGTCTCCTACGGCACGTATCTGGGCGCCGTCTACGCCAAGATGTTCCCCCGGCGGGTGGACCGGCTGCTGCTGGACAGCGCCCTGGACCCGGCCCGCACGTACGTGAACGCCTTCCGGGACGCGACCGCCGCGAACGAGGAGTTCCTGGACGCGTGGGCGGCGTGGGCGGCCGAGCGGGACGCGACGTACGGCCTGGGGGACACACCGCGCAAGGTGCGTGCGACGGTCGAGGGGATCTCCCGGCAGGCCGCGCGTGAGCCGTTCGCGGTGGGCGAGTACACGGTGGACGGCCAGCAGGTGGCGCCCGTGCTGGCGATGATCATGTACGACGACCGGGAGTTCGCACGGGTGGCCGAGACGGTCAAGGTGCTGCACGAGGCGTCGCTGGGACGTCCGGTGCGGCCCACGGAGTTCCTGGCCGCGGCGCTGGGCCCGCCCGACGACGAGACGGAGGTGCAGAACTCCCTCCAGATGGCGTTGATGTGCGCCGACCGCGCGGTCCCGCGCGAGCTGTCCTGGTACCGCGGCAACGTGGAGCGCAGCCGCGCGAAGGCCCCGTTCTACGGCCCGCTGTTCAACGGGGTGCACCCGTGCGCCTTCTGGCCCGCGAAGCCGCTGGAGCCGCCGGTCACCGGGGGGAACGACGTGCCGGGGCTGATCGTGCAGTCCACCGGTGACACGCGCACCTCGTACGCCAACGGGCAGGAGCTGCACCGCAAGATGCCCCGGTCGCGCCTCGTCACCCTCAAGGCACGGGTGCACGGCGTCTACGGGCTGTATCCCAACCGCTGCGTCTACACGCAGGTCAACGCCTACCTGAGCACGGGCAAGCTGCCGGGCGGTGACGTGACCTGCGCGAAGGACGGCCAAGAGCGGAAGAGCGAGAGCGGCGGGAAGGCAGGGGCCGGCGCGCTGAGGCACTGAGCCGCCGAGGCGCCGCAGGCAGGGGCGACGGGTGGGGCGCGCCGGGCTCAGACGGGCTGGAGAGCGTCGTGCCCGTCGCCCCGGCCGTCGTTCCGGTCGTCGCCCTGCTCGCCGTCCGTCCGGTGGCCGTCGCCCGCCGGGGCGGGGGGCGTGGCCGGCACGGAGGCGGCCACGTCCTCCTCGGGGACGGAGATGACCCAGTGGGTCTCCTGGCGGGGCCGCAGGTAGCAGGCCCAGTAGACGGCGGCGACGAGGACGATCCCGCCGGTGATCAGCAGGCTCTCGGCGCTCTGCTGCCACAGCACCCACAGCAGGGCGGCGATCAGCAGTGCGGGCAGCACCGGCCACAGCGGCATCCGCCAGGCGGCCCGGTGCTTGAAGTTCTCGCGGCGCGCCGCCAGGGCACCCAGCGCGACGAAGACGTACATCCCGGCGACGGCGACCCCGGTCACCTCGTTGAGGACGTCGAGGTTGACGAAGCACAGAACGGCGCCCGGTACGCCGACGACCAGGGTGGCGACCCAGGGGGAGCCGAAGCGCGCGCCGAGCCGGGAGAAGGCGCGGTTGACGGGGGTGGGCCAGGCGGCGTCGCGGGCGGAGGCGAAGACGACGCGGGAGTTCTGGATGACCATGACGATCGCGGCGTTGACGATGGCCAGCGCGATGCAGAGGCTGATGAACGTCCCCACGGTCGAGTTGCTCCACTGCTGCACCATGCCGGCGATGTCGCCGCCGGCCAGGGAGTGCAGGTCCGGGGCGCCCAGGGTGATCGCCACGACGGGGACGAAGACGATGGTGAAGCCGATGCCCAGGGTCCACAGCACGGTCCGGGAGACGGTGCGGCGGGGGTTCTCCATCTCCTCGGCCAGGTACACGGCGGTGGTGAAGCCCTGGAGGATGAAGAGCGCGGTGGCGAGCCCGGTGACGATCAGACCGGCCGTGACCGGGTCGGTGTGGCCCTGGCCGCCGTCCATGACGGGGTGGAGGAGCACGGAGGCCGGGCGCTGGGTGTGGGTGAAGCCGAGGAAGGCGACGATGCCGGCGCCCACCACCTCCAGCGCGAGGAAGATGCCGGTGATCCAGGCGTTGGCGCGCAGGTCCAGCAGACCCATGGCGGTGGACAGCAGCATGACCGCGGCGGCGGCGAACCGGGGGTCGAGATCGACGACGGGCGCGAGGTAGTCCGCGGTGCCCAGGGCGATGATCGGCGGCACGATCATCACGACGATGAGGGACAGGACGAAGACGAGCCAGCCGGCGAGCCTGCCCATCAGGGTGCCGACCATGGCGTATTCACCGCCGGAACTCGGGACGAGGGTGCCGAGTTCGGAGTAGGTGAAGGCGACGGCGACGCACAGCAGGGCGGCGACGGCGAGGGTGAGGGCCGTGCCGGTGCCGAGGGCGCCGAAGGAGTCCGGCACGATCACGAAGAGTGAGGAGGCCGGGGTCAGACAGGAGAGGGTGAGGAGGGTGCCGCCCACGACGCCGATGGAGCGTGTGAGCCGGGGCCTGCTGGTGTCTTCGAACGTCTCGGTCATGCGGTTCCGTTCGTCCTGCGTGTGCTGGCGGGGAGGGGTATCGCCTCCGGGGGACACCGCGGTGCGGTGAGGAATGAGCGGGGGCGGAGCTTCGCTCCGGTCAGCGCATACAAGCTGTTGAAGCGCGGAGCAGTCAAGACCTCTCTTCCACGAAATCCGTGGCTGTCGGCGGGCTTTCCGCAGGTTCCCGACGGTCAACATGCCGTTACGGTAAGGAAAACGCCGCATGAGGAAATCGCAGCCGCGGATCGGAGGTTTTCGCGGCCCGCACGCCGCGCTCAGACCACCAGACTCAGTACGTGGATGAGACCCAAGGCGATCAGGGAGGCGGCGGAGACGGTCACGGTGACCGTTTTGAGGGCACCTCTGGGGGTCTGGCCCAGCAGGCTCTGGAGCAGCCAGAAGGTGTTGCTGGTGGCGTGGATGGCGAACAGCGAGCCGGCGCCCGCCGCCAGGGCCACCAGCACCGGCTGCACGTCCAGTTCGGGCGCCACCGGAGCCAGCACACCGGCGGCGGTGATGGCCGCGGTGATCACCGAGCCGATGGCGATGTGCAGTACGGCGGCCAGCGCCCACACGAGTGCCAGCGGGGCCCAGGGGTCCTGGCCGACGCTGTCCTCGATGATGCCGCCCAGGCCCACGGCGCCCACGACCGCGGCGAGCGACCCGCCGACGCCGCGCAGCACGAGAACCTGGCCGCTCGCACGGTAGCTCTCGCCGAAGACCTCGCCGACCGCGCCCTCGGGCAGGCGGCGCCGCGCGATCAGGCAGGCGCAGATCAGTCCGGTGAGGAGCCCCGCGACCGGGTGGCCGAGGAAGGTCACGAGAGGGGAGCGCCATTCGGCGGCCTGGGCGACGGCGCCCGTCGCCATCATCAGCAGGGCGATCAGCAGAGGCGAGAGGGACAGCGCGAGGGGCGGCGGGTTCGCCGGCTGCCACATGGCCGCGCCGCCCACCCGGGCGAGGGCGCCCTTGACGGGCGTGCCGGGTCTGTTCCCGGCCGTGTGCCTGCGCACGGCGCCGGACCGGTCGGCCGCCGCCGGCCTCTCGTCCCGCTCCGGGTCCCAGAAACCGTGCCGGGCCAGGGCGCTGAAGAGCAGCAGGGTGAGCACGATCGTCACGGCGGCCAGCGGGAACCCGTACAGCAGCATGATGCCGAGCGGGACGTGGAGCAGACCGGCCAGTGCCAGGGTGCCGATGCCGGGGACGGACAGCGCGACGCCCACTTCCAGGCCGAGGGCCATCGCCGCCGCCATCCGGGCCACGCCGTACCGTCCGATCCGCGGCCCGAGTGTGCGGGCCAGCGGGGCGGTCACCATCAGCAGGACGTCGGTGAAGATGAACTGGAGGACGGTGCCCATCAGGACGGCGAACGAGTACGGCAGCAGCTTGGGGCCGAGTCTGCGCAGCAGCAGGGCCATGAGTTTGTCGATGGCGCCGAGTGCGGACAGCAGGGTGCCGAGCAGGACGCCGAGCACGATGAGCAGCCCGACCTTGGCCATCAGATCGCCGAAGCCCCGGTTGACGACCTCCAGGGTGTGGGCGGGATCGAGGCCGCAGGCGATGCCGAGGTAGACGGCGCCCAGCACGAGGGCGAGCGCCGGATTCACGCCGAACTTGAGGATCAGCACGACGACCGCCGCGATGGCGACGGCCGTGTGCACGAGGGGGGCCGCGTTTCCCATCCGCTGTTCTCCTGGTGAGCCTTCCGGAAGTGCGTCCGAATCCCTTCGGGAACCGATTCGTTGGAAGCCGGGGCTCGTCAACGCGGCACGTCGTGAGCGGAATCCGTGTCTCGCTGCGACATGCCCAGGGAAAATCGCACACTGTCGGCAGGCGGGCGGGTCCCGCTCCAACGTGGGATGCAGCCGGGGTTGAAACTTGCGCACGGGAACGACGCTCTCGCCCCGCGTCTCCCGCACGGCGCGCGCTGTCGGCGCACGGCCCGCGCCCGCGTCGTGCGCCGGGAGCGCCTTCGCGCCCCCGGCGGTTCAGCTCAGGCCGAACGCCTCCACGATGCGCTGGGCCGCGCGGGTCGCCGTCAGGGAGCCGGTACGGACCCGCTCCTCCAGCAGCGGCGCCAGCCGCCGCACCTCGGGGTGCTGCTCCAGCCGGCCGAGCAGTTCGTCACGGACCATCGACCAGACCCACTCGACCTGCTGGTCGCGGCGTTTGGCGGCCAGCTCCCCGCTGGACTCCAGCAGCGCGCGGTGCCGCTCCAGGCGCTCCCACACCTCCTCCAGACCGCTGCCCTCGCGCCCGCTGCACGTGAGGACGGGCGGGGTCCAGGCGGCGTCCGCCGTACGCATCAGCCGCAGGGCACCGGCCAGTTCACGGGCGGCGGAGCGGGCGTCCCTCTCGTGCGGGCCGTCGGCCTTGTTGACGGCCAGCACGTCGGCCAGCTCCAGCACGCCCTTCTTGATGCCCTGGAGCTGGTCCCCGGTGCGGGCCAGGGTGAGCAGCAGGAAGGAGTCCACCATCTGGGCGACGGTGGCCTCGGACTGGCCGACGCCGACCGTCTCGACGAGCACCACGTCGTACCCGGCCGCCTCCATGACGACCATCGTCTCCCGGGTCGCCTTCGCCACCCCGCCGAGCGTGCCCGCGGTGGGGGAGGGCCGCACGAACGCGTCCGGGTTGACGGCCAGCCGCTCCATGCGGGTCTTGTCACCCAGGATGGAGCCGCCCGTGCGGCTGGAGGACGGATCGACGGCCAGCACGGCGACCCGGTGTCCGCGGGCGGTCAGCAGGGTGCCCAGCGCGTCGATGAAGGTGGATTTGCCCACCCCGGGCACGCCGCTGATGCCCACCCGCCGGGCGCCGCCCGCGTGGGGCAGCAGTGCGGTGAGCATCTGCTGCGCCAGCTCCCGGTGGTCGGCCCGGCGGGACTCGACCAGGGTGATGGCGCGGGCGATGTGGGCGCGGGAGCCCTCCAGGACGCCCTTGACGTAGCTGTCGATGTCGATGGTGCGCGGCACCGGCTCAGCCCTCACCCTCCGTGCCGCCCCCGGCGGTCGCGCCACCGCTGTCGGTGTCCCCTGCCGCACCGTCCTTCCCGGCGGCCTCGGCGAGGTCGTCGTGCCCGAGGGCGGCGGCCAGCTTGCGCAGCAGGTCGTGGGCGGCGTCGGGGATGACGGTCCCCGGGGGGAAGACGGCGGTCGCCCCGGCTTCGTGCAGCGGCTCCACGTCCGCCGGGGGGATGACGCCCCCGACCACGATCATGATGTCGTCCCGCCCGGCCGCCGCCAGCTCGTCCCGCAGCGCGGGGACGAGGGTCAGGTGCCCGGCGGCCAGCGAGGAGACGCCCACGATGTGCGCGTCCGCCTCCACCGCCTGCCGTGCCACCTCGGCGGGGGTCTGGAAGAGCGGGCCGACGTCCACGTCGAAGCCCAGGTCGGCGAAGGCGGTGGCGATCACCTTCTGGCCGCGGTCGTGGCCGTCCTGCCCCATCTTGGCCACCAGCAGCCGCGGCCTGCGGCCCTCCGCCTCGGCGAAGGCGTCCACCAACTCCCGGGTGCGGGCCAGGGACGACGACACTCCTGCCTCCTCGCGATAGACACCCGAGATCGTACGGATCTGGCCCGCGTGCCGCCCGAAGACCTTCTCCAGGGCGTCGGAGATCTCGCCGACGGTGGCCATGGCGCGGGCCGCGTCCACGGCCAGTGCCAGCAGGTTGTTCTCCAGACCGGGCCCCGGCGCTGCACCGGCGGCGCGGGTGAGCGCGTCCAGCGCGGCCCGGCAGGCCGTCTCGTCGCGTTCGGCGCGCAGCCTGTGCAGCTTCTCGATCTGCTGCGCGCGCACCGCGGAGTTGTCCACCTTGAGCACGTCGATCCGCTCGTCGCCCAGCGCCCGGTACTTGTTGACGCCGATGACCGGCTGGCGCCCCGAGTCGATACGGGCCTGGGTGCGGGCCGCGGCCTCCTCCACGCGCAGCTTGGGGATGCCCGCGTCGATGGCCTTGGCCATACCGCCCGCCGCCTCCACCTCCTCGATGTGCTGCCAGGCGCGGTGTGCCAGATCGTGGGTCAGCCGCTCCACGTACGCGCTGCCGCCCCACGGGTCGATCACCCGGCAGGTGCCCGACTCCTGCTGGAGCAGCAACTGGGTGTTGCGGGCGATGCGGGCGGAGAAGTCGGTGGGCAGCGCCAGTGCCTCATCCAGGGCGTTGGTGTGCAGCGACTGGGTGTGCCCCTGGGTGGCGGCCATCGCCTCCACACACGTACGGGTGACGTTGTTGAAGACGTCCTGCGCGGTCAGCGACCAGCCGGAGGTCTGCGAGTGGGTGCGCAGCGACAGCGACTTGGGATTCTTCGGGTCGAACCGCTTCACCAGCTTCGCCCACAGCAGCCGGGCCGCCCGCAGCTTGGCGATCTCCATGAAGAAGTTCATGCCGATCGCCCAGAAGAACGACAGCCTGGGTGCGAAGGCGTCCACGTCCATGCCCGCGTCCAGCCCGGCGCGCAGGTACTCCACCCCGTCCGCCAGCGTGTAGGCGAGCTCCAGATCGGCCGTGGCACCGGCCTCCTGGATGTGGTAACCGGAGATGGAGATGGAGTTGTAGCGCGGCATCTTCTGCGAGGTGTAGGCGAAGATGTCCGAGATGATCCGCATGGAGGGCTGCGGCGGGTAGATGTAGGTGTTGCGGACCATGAACTCCTTGAGGATGTCGTTCTGTATGGTCCCCGCCAGCTTCTGCGGCGGCACACCCTGCTCCTCGGCGGCGACGATGTAGAGCGCCAGCACCGGCAGCACGGCGCCGTTCATCGTCATGGAGACGGTCATCCTGTCGAGCGGGATGCCGTCGAAGAGCTGGCGCATGTCGTAGAGCGAGTCGATCGCCACGCCCGCCATGCCCACATCGCCCGTCACCCTCGGGTGGTCGCTGTCGTAGCCGCGGTGGGTGGGCAGGTCGAAGGCGACGGACAGGCCCTTCTGCCCGGCGGCCAGGTTACGGCGGTAGAAGGCGTTGGACTCCTCGGCGGTGGAGAAACCCGCGTACTGGCGGATCGTCCACGGCTGGTTGACGTACATCGTCGGGTAGGGGCCCCGCAGATACGGGGCGATGCCCGGATAGGTGCCCAGGAAGTCGAGGCCGGCCAGGTCCTCGGCCGTGTAGAGGGGTTTGACGGCGATGCCCTCGGGGGTGTGCCAGGCCAGATCCTCGACGCTGTGCCCGGTGCGTTCCTTGACCGCCTCGCGCCACTGGTCGGCCGCTGCACCGGTGCCGCTGTGCGCGGACTCCCAGCTCACGGTGGTGAAGTCCGGGACGGCACCGCCTCCGGCGCCGGCTGTCGGCTGCTGGCTCATGCGTCGACCCCCATGCGGTCGAGGAGGGAGGTGAGGGCGGCGACCGCGTCGCCGCCCGCGTGGACGAACTCGTCGATACCGGCGGCCAGATACGCCGTACGCGCCTCCGCGTCCGGCCGGCCCGCGAGCAGCACCCGGCGGGCACCTGCCTCCTTGAGGGCGGCGGCCGTCGCGGCGGCCTCCTCGGCGTAGACGGCGTCGCTGGAGCACAGACAGGCCACGGTGGCCCCGCTGTCGCCGAACGCCCGCGCCACGGTGCCGGCGTCCACCGTGACCGGGTCGTGCACCGGCTGGATGCCGCCGGCCTGGGCGAGGTTGGCGACGAAGGAGACCCGCGCGGTGTGGGCGGCGGCCGGCCCCAGGGCGGCCAGGAACAGCTTGGGGCGTGCACCGGTCGCGGCCAGATGCCGGTCCGAGCGGGCCCGCAGGGCCTCGTAGGCGTCGTCCCGCCTCACCCGCGGCAGCCCGCCGCCGGGCTGCTCGGGAGCCGGCTCGCGTTCCACCGGGCGCTCGTCGAGCAGCGGGAACTCGCTGACACCGGTGACCGGTTCGCGGCGGTGGGCCAGCGCGCTGCTGCGCTCCGCCCAGCTCTCGCGCAACTGCTCGGCCACCAGCCCGTCGCGGAGCGCCGCCGCCATGCCGCCGGCCGCCTCGATCCGCTGGAAGTGCTCCCAGGCGGTGCGGGCCAGCTCGTCGGTGAGCGCCTCTACGTACCAGGAGCCGCCGGCCGGGTCGATGACGCCGGCCAGGTGGGACTCCTCCAGCAGGATGGAGGAGGTGTTGCGGGCGATGCGCCGGGCGAAGGCGTCGGGCAGGCCCAGCGCGTCGTCGAAGGGCAGGACGGTGACGGCGTCGGCGCCGCCGACCCCGGCGGCGAGGGTGGCGACGGTCGTGCGCAGCATGTTCACCCACGGGTCGCGGCGCGTCATCATCACCGGTGAGGTCACCGCGTGCTGCCGCTGGGCGCCCGCCCGCGCGGGTGCGCCGCACGCCTCCACCACCCGCGCCCACAGCCGGCGGGCGGCGCGCAGCGCGGCGATGGTGGTGAACTGGTCGGCCGTGGCGGCGTACCGGAACTCCAGCTGGCCGCAGGCCGCCGCCACCGGCAGCCCCGCCGCCGTCATGTCCCGCAGATAGGCGACCCCGGTCGCCAGGGCGTAGCCCAACTCGCGGGCGGGCGAGCCGCCGGCCTCGTGGTAGGGGAGCGTGTCGACCACGTAGGTGCGCAGGCCCGCATGGCCGGCGTCGCAGCGCACCGCCAGCGAGGCGGCTTCCTGGCGCAGCCCCGCCGCCGTGTCGTGCGCGCCGGTGCGCGCCGCGAGGCCCAGCGGGTCGGCGCCCAGCACACTGCCGTCGGCGGGTGCGCTCTCCAGCCGGCCGCGCAGCCGCAGCAGTTGGGCGGTGGCCGCTCCCAGCTCCGCGCCGGGTTCCAGCACGACGGGCGCCAGGTCCAGGTAGACGCCTTCGAGGGCGGCTTCCAGTTCGTCGGCGGGCAGTCCGTGGGCGCCCACCGTCAGCCACAGCGAGGTGACACCGTTCTCCAGGTCGGCGAGCACCGCCTCGCGGGTGCCGGCGGCGTCGGGCCGGGTGTGCCGCTGGCGTACGTCCCAGCCGCGGGCCGCGTTGCCCTCGGGGCGGGAGCCCCGCGTGAAGGGCGGGAAGCCGGGCAGCCCCTCGGGGCCGTGCCCGTCCTCGCGGGTGTAGAGGGGCTGCACCCTGATGCCGTCGGCGAGCGTCGTGGTGAGGGCGGACTCGGGTCCGGAGTCGTCCGGGACCGTCGCTCCCGTCTTGCGCAGGACCCCGGCGACGAGCTGCTGCCACTGGTCGTACGTGGCGTCCGGAAAGTCCTGAGCGAGGGAGAGCCCTTCTTCAGGCGGGACCGTCATGGCCGCAGATTAGGTGAGGCGACCGGCGAGTAGCAGGGGGCACGAGTGTGACCTTGCACTCTCCCTCCGTGAAGGAGCCCGGATGGACGCGGTCCGCCACCCGGTGGCGAACGGGCGCGGTGGCGCGGCCGGGCGGGGCCAGGGGCCGGGTCAGGTGAGCGAGGCGAGCCGGGCGCGGCCCAGCCGGTCGGCCCTGCGGGTGGTCTCCGGCTGGCGGTAGGCGGGGGCCAGCCGGAGGGTGAGGGCGGTGGCGTGCGGCAGGCCGATGCCGCTGCCGACGGAGACGAACACCGGTTTGACGCCGTCCTGGGTGCGCAGCGCGCAGCCCACCTGTTCGCCGTCGATGGTCAGCGGGGAGGTGGCGCCGCGATCGAAGCCGGGCTGTTCATAGTCGAAGAGGAAGGGTGTCTTGGCCACGCCGTAGCAGGGAATGCCGGTCAACACGCCGAGGTGGACGGCGAGTCCGGCGCGGCGCGGGTGGGCGATGCCGTAGCCGTCGCACACCAGCACGTCCGGCCGGTGGGCGAGGCCGTCGAGCGCGGCCATGACGGACGGCAGTTCGCGGAAGGCGAGGAGCCCGGGGACGTAGGGGAACTGGGCGCGGCCGGCGTGCACGGACTCCTCCACCACGGTGAGACCGGCCGTCTCCAGCACGACGGCGGCGGCCACCAGCGTGCCGTCGTCCGCGTAGGCGACGTCCACCCCGGCGACGGTGCGGACCTCCTCGGGGGCCGGGCCCGGGCCCATCGTGTCGGCGGCGGCGCGGACGCGTTCCTGGACGGCGACCGCCTCCGCCTCGGTGGTGGGCCAGTCATGCCCGGTGAGGGCCCGTCCTTGCGGCTCCCCGCGGCCGGTTCCGTGCGCCCCGGTGTCCGTCCCCACCCGTTGCTCCCTGCTCGTGCCTCACTGCCCGCACACGACGTCGTGCAGTTCGATCGGGTGCGAGTCTAGGGCGACGTAGGCGGTGAACGCGCTGGTGGTGCCGTCGCTCCAGTGCGCGGTCACCGTGGCCCAGCCGACACCGGCCGACTGGGCGACGGTGACCGGCCCGACATCGATGCGCCGCGGAGTGTTCTGGGCGCACAGCAGCACGTCGTAACCCGGGTTCTCGGCCTGCTTGCGTTTGAGGAGATCCGAGACGAAGTGCTCGCGCTGCTGCTCGTCGGGGCCGTGCTGCCCGTAGAACCAGCGCAGGAAACGGTGGATCTCGGGACCGGTGTGCCGGTCCGCGACGGCCGCGGTGTGCGCCGCGAAGGAGCCGGACGTCCCGGCCGCGGGCGGGGCGTCGGCGCGGGTCACCGGCGGGGAGGCCGTCGCCTGGGCGGGGGCCGCGGTGAGCGCCAGGGCGCCGGCGGCGCAGACCGCCGCCACGGTGGTGCGGATCGTACGGGTCGTCCTGCGGAGCATGCCCACACCTCGCTCTTCTCGTTCGTCTCGTCGTCTCGTACTTCGCCGACTGCGGCTCTGTGACATCCGCTGCCCGGACCGGGCCGGTGACCGCATCGTCCGCCTTCCGCGGGGTGCCGGGATACGCCAGTGCGCCGACGCGCCCCGCGAATCCGCCCTGTTGCCGATGCCGCCGCCCGCACCGGTCGTAGCGGAGGCGGACGGGGACACCGGGGCTGGGCTACCCTGGGCGGCATGTCCGGTGCTTCGTGCGCGGCTTGTGCCGCGGTGACGAGGACGCTCCGCTAGCGGCGGGGCGTTCGTCTCACTCCTGTTGAACGTTTCGCCGCTTCGTGCTGGAACCGGAGCGGCACGTTCGTGCTGCTCGGAACTTCTTCTGAGCAACGGAGCACACGGTGTTTTCAGGTGTTTCCCTCTCACGCGGAGACGGACCGTCTCCCGTGCGCGCGTGGCTGGTGCTGTGCTGCATGGCCATGCTGCAGTTCTTCATCGCGGTCGACGTGACCGTGGTCAACGTCGCACTGCCCTCGATCGGCGCCGGCTTCGGCGTCGACGGGCACGCCCTGACCTGGGTCGTGGTCGGCTACACGATCACCGGCGGCGGGCTGCTGATGCTCGGCGGCCGGCTGGGTGACGTACTCGGCAGGCGGCGCATCCTGCTGCTGGGCACGGCCCTCTTCGGCGCCGCCTCCCTGCTGGCGGGGCTCGCACCCTCGTTCGCCCTGCTGGTGGCGGCCCGGCTGTTGCAGGGCGCCGGTGAGGCGGTCGCGCTGCCGGCGGCGATGGCGGTGATCGTGCTGCTGTTCCCGGAAGGGCCGCGCAGGTCACGGGCACTGAGCGTGTGGGCGGCCGTCGCCAGCTGCGGACTCGTCGTCGGCTTCGTACTGTCCGGGGTCATCACCGAACTGCTCGGCTGGCGCTGGATCTTCCTGGTGTCCGTCCCGTTCATCGTGGTGGTGCTCGGCGCGGTGTTCCTCCTCGTCCCCGCGGAACGGCCCGCCGTCCCCGCCACGTTGGACCTGCCCGGCTCCCTTCTGCTGGTCGCGGCTCCGCTGCTGTTCACCCTCGGGGTCGTCGAGGCGGGCGAGGCGGAGACGGCACTGCCGTGGCTGCCGCCGGTGGCGCTGGCGGGTGCGGTGGCGGCCGGTGTCCTGTTCGTCAGGGCCGAGCGCCGCTCCCGCAGCCCGCTCGTGCCGCTGCGGTTCTTCTCCCACCGGCCGCGTGTCCTGGCCAACCTGGCCACGGCCTTGCTGAGCGCCGCGCTGTCCACCTCGTTCCTGCTGTTCACCTACTACTTGCAGGACCGGTTGGGGGCGAGCCCGCTCCGGGCCGGGCTGACGATGCTGCCCCTGGCGGTGTCCCTGATCCTGGCGTCGGTGCTGGTGCCCCGGCTGCTGGGGCGGTGGGGCGCCCGTGCCTGCGTCCTGGCCGGGATCGGCTTCACCGCGCTGGCGATGGCGGCCATCGCACTGGTCACCCGTGTCGGCGCCGCGGGGTGGGCGATGATCCCGGCCATGGTCCTCGTCGCCGCCGGGATGGGCTTCGGGATCGTCGGACTCCAGTACATCGCGGTGACGGGAGTGACCGGTGACGACGCCGGTATCGCCTCCGGCGTCCAGCGGGCCGCCGACCAACTGGGCGGATCCACCGGCGTCACGCTCTACGTCGGCATCGGCTTCGCCCCCGCCGTCGGCACCGACCCGTTCCTGACCAGCAGCGTGCTGGCCGTCGCCGGACTGGCCGCGGCCTGCCTCGTCGCCTGGCGGATCTCCGCACCGCCCCTGGCGGTGCCCGAGGAAACACTGGGGTGAACCCGTGGCAGGAGGGCTGCGGCCGGCCGCAGCCCTCCCCTGCGACGGGCTCCCTCCTGGCCCGGCCGGGAGGGAGCCCGCCCACGCGAGGCGCGTCCGTCCCGCGCCCGTGACCTATCCTTTGCGGGCTGCACGGACACCGGCTGTCCGGTCAGGAACCGGTCAGGGAAGGGGACGGCGGCGGATGGGGAGCGACAGCGCACGGGGCGGGCGGCTGCGCTCCGTCGACCTGGCGCGGGCCGCCGGGATCTCCACCCAGCAGGTGCGCAACTACGAGGAGGCGGGCGTCCTTCCGCCGGCCGCCCGCACCGAGTCCGGCTACCGCACCTTCACGCCCCGCCACCGCGCCGCCCTGCTGCTCTACCGCTGTCTCGTCCCCGGGTTCGGACTGGTGGCGGCCCAGCGGATGATGCGGGCCCTGCACGAGGGCGATGTGACCCAGGTGCTCGCCCTGGTCGACGAGGGGCACGCCGCACAGCACCAGCAGCGGTGCTCCCTCCGGGCCGCGAGCGAGGCACTGACCGCCGTGGCCCGGCAGGCGCCCGAGGAGACGGCCCGGCCCCGCACCACCTTGCGGATCGGTGAACTCGCACACCAGTTGGGGGTGCGCCCCTCCGCGCTGCGGGTGTGGGAGGCCGCCGGGCTGCTGGTCCCGCGCCGGGAGCCGGACACCGGATACCGCCGGTTCGGGCCCGCCGAGATCCGCGACGCGCGACTGGTCGCGCTGCTGCGGCAGAGCCGCTACCCGCTGCCTCAGATCCGTCCGGTCCTCGACGGACTGAGGCGGACGGGCAGTACGGAGGCCCTGCGGGCGGCACTGGCCCGGCGCGAGGAGGAGCTGACGGCCACCACGAGGGCCATGCTGGAGGGCGCGGGCCAGTTGCACGCGTATCTGCGCGAGTACGGGCCCGGCACCGGCCCCGGGCCGGGCACCGGCGCCTGAGAGCATCGCACCCGTGCCCGAATCCGCAGCAGCATCCGCACCCTTGTCCACGCCGTCGTCGGGAACCGTCCCGGCGGCAGGCACCGGGCCGTCCTTCTCGGGCGAGTTCGAGATCCATCTGACCGTCGCCCCCGACTGTCCGGCCGTGCCCTCCGGCGCGCTCGCCGCCTACGCGGCGGAACGTTCCTGGAAGTACGCGCACATCGTGCTCGACCGGGGCCGCACCCCCGTGCAGCCGATGGTGACGCTCGCCGTGGAGGGCACGTCCGCGGCGGCGTGCGACGCGGCCGGGGCGGCGGCAGGCGAACTGGCCGCCCTGGGCTGCCCGGTGGTGCGGACGAAGGTGGAGGCGGCGCCATGGGCGCGGGGCGTGCCCCGCAGCGACCGCGAGGGCATGCTGCTCGGCCCCTCCCGCTACTTCGAGCACCACGTCAAACTGCTCCTGCCGCCCGGTGGCGTGCCCCGCGCACTGGCCCGGGCGGCGACGCGGCACGCCGCGCATCTGTCCCGCAATGCGCGCCGCGTCAGACGGGACGGGCAACAGGAACGGTTCGTCACCCAGCGCTGCCGCGAGGTGGGCGGCGCGACCGCGGGACACCGGCTGGCGGCGCTGCTGGCCGCGCTGTCCGAGCTGCCCCACGACATCCTCGCCGTGGAGCGGGAGTTCGTCGTGTACGACAGCGCCGAGGCGCTGGACGCCGGGTGGCTTCCCGGTGCGGTGGCGGGGGAGGGGGAGCGGCGGTGAGCGGCACGGCCGCCGAGGAGCCCGGCGGACAGCGCCCCGGGCCGGAGTGGCGCAGATTTTCCTTCGGCCCCTGGCCCGCCGACGAGACCGTCCCCCAGGAACAGCCCGACGAGGCCACCCGCAGGGGGCTGGAACTGCCGCCCACGCTGCGTCCGGTGGCGGGCGGGGAGGCGGTGGTGCAGCGGCCGGTGTTCGACCCGTCCGTGCAGCACCACACCAGGGCCATGCGGCTCGGTGAACCGGAGTTCGCCGACGCTCAGGCGGGCACCCGCTGGTACGCGGCCCGCCGCAGGGCGCTGGACCACGTGCTGGCCGCCGTCGCGGACTCGCCGTGGGCACCGCACCTGGTGCTGCGCGGCAGTGTGCTGCTGCGCGCCTGGTACGGGGACGCCGCGCGGGAGCCGGGGGACCTCGACTTCGTGGTGGAGCCGGTGACCTGGCAGCTTGCCGATCCGCGGACCGAACGGATGCTGGAGGAGCTGGCGCGCGCCGCCGAGGAGCACTCCGCCCGTGCCGGCGGGCCGGTCCTGCTGGACGCGCGGGGCGCGGCCCGCGACGAGATCTGGACCTACGACAGGGTGCCGGGCCGCCGCTTGGTCGTTCCGTGGAACGCGGAGGGGCTGCCCGGCGGCACGGTGCAGCTGGACTTCGTCTTCGGGGAGGCCCTGCCGGCGCCCGCCGCCCCCACCCGGGTGCCGCGTCCCGACGGTGTGCCCGGCGGACCGCTGACGCTGCGGGCCGCCACCCGTGAGCTGTCCCTGGCGTGGAAGGTGCTGTGGCTGGCCAACGACATGTACCCGGAGGGCAAGGACTTCTACGACGCGGTGCTGCTGGCCGAGGACCCGTCCTTCACCCTGTCGTTCGATCTGCTCCGCGCCGTCTTCCGTGACGTCGAGTACGGGTACTTCGACCGCAACCCGGTGCTGGCCGGGGTGATCCGCCATGCGGCGGCCCAGGCGGAGTGGCGGGAGTTCGCCAAGGACCATCCGCACATCACCGGCCCGGCGGCCACGGCCCCGGACGGGCCCCCGGCCGAGTGGCTGGAGAGGCTGGACGCCGGTCTGGCGCCCACGTTCGCGCCAAAGGACGACGGCAGCGGCGAGTCCGTCCGCTACCGGCTCAGCGCACGCTGGCTCGCCCCGCTGGTGGCGGAGTCACATGCCGCCTTCGCGGCCGGCGGCCTGCCCGCCGTGCTCCAGCGGCTGCACCGCTCCCACGTACCGCCGGGCTCCGCACTGGTCGTCGCCCGCCAGCTGCTGGGCCCCGCCGGACACACCCTGGAAGAGGTGTGCTCGGCACTGGCCGCCTTCCGGCCGGATCCGGACCCGGAGCGGCCCTGGCGCCGGGAGGGCTGGCCCGCCCCGGACCTGACGCGGGCCGCCGAGTGGCTGCGCGGGGACTGAACGCGGGGCCCGCCGCGGTGCGGAACTCCACCGAGGAACCCGCAGGCCACCGGGCGGCTTGCGGAAGATGACGCCGGGGCCGCGCGGACTCAGCCGGCCGGTCCCTGGCCGCCGTCCGGAGCCGGAGGAGGCCCCCACGGGGTCTCCAGCGCCGCCCGTAGCGCGGCGACCGCCTCGGCACCGATCCGCTCGGCGAGCCGCTCCTCCAACGCGGCCAGCACCTCTTCGGCCCGGGCGTGCACCCGCGTGCCCTCCGCGGTACGGCGGATCAGCCGCTGCCGCGCGGAGGCCGGATCGGGGGTCTGCTCCAGCAGCCCGGCCGCGACCAGCCCGTGCACCGCCTGGTGGGCGGTCTGCCGGGTGACGCCCATGCGGCGCGCCAGCTCGGCGACGGTGGTGCCCTCCTCGTCCAGCACGGAGAACAGCTGCGCCTGCGTCGGCGAGACCGGTACCGCACCGGCCGCCGCCAGCGCCGCGAGCAGCGCCTCCTCGAACCAGCGCCGCCCCTCGCCGAGGAGCTGGGGCAGATTGCGGCGGCTGTGGTCCATCGGTTCCTCGGTGCGTTCGGGCTCGGGCCCGGGCCGGTCGCGGGACGCCCGGGGGCTGCCCGCCAGGCTACCGGCCGGCCCCGCCGGACCCGGGCCCGCGCCGACACGGGCGGCCGGTCCCGGCAGCCTGTGCACGCGCCTGCGAGGTGGCACAGTGCCCACCGGGCGCACGGACGGCACGCCGACGCCGTCCCGCCGGGTGCCCCGCCGCTGTCCCCCGGGGCCGCACCCCGGAGATGTCACGGGCGCCGCCGCAGGCAGCGGGCGGCGCGGCCCGGCTCCTCGCCAGGCCCCGGGACCGCCGCGTGCGCCGCGGGGAACCGGTGCGCCCGGCTGCCTCGGGGCAGAGCCGCCGCCCGTAGGGCCGGTGGGCGCCGGCGTCAGTCCGTGGCCGCCCCGGCTCGGGCACCCCGTGCCGAGAAGGCGCCGGATGTCCCCCGCCCGTCGCGGTAGGGGGCCAGGAAGGCGGTCAGCGCCGCCGGCATCGCCTCCGGGGTCTCCTCGGCGGGGTGGTGGCCGCACCCGGCAAGGACGAGGCTCTCCACATGGCCGGCGGCCAGTTCCATCGTCGCGCCGACGACGTGCTCCTCTCCGTCTGCCGTCAGGACGGGGACGGACATCCGTCGGCTCTTGCGCTGCTGGTTCTGCGCGATGGTGCCTCGTGACGGTGCGCGCTCAGGCAGGGGCGCGGGCGGGGCGGTTCAGCGCGGCGGCCAAGGTGGTGGCCACGACGGCGACGGCGAGGATCAGGGTCGCGAGATCCTGGTCGAGGGCCTGGCTGAGAACCCCGAGGGCCAGCGTGGGCACGATGGTGCCGGTGTAGGCGGCCAGGAAGTACGTGGACAGCAGGTCCGCTCGGTGGTGCGGGTCCGCGAGCCGCTGGGTGACCTGGATGCCGCGGCGGAAGGCCAGGCCGATGCCCGCCCCCGCCAGCACCGTTCCGGCGGCGAACGCGGGCAGTGACCGCATCCACAGTCCGGCCTCGAACACCGCGACGCCCGCGATGAGGAAGCCCGGGGCCGGCCAGCGCCCGGAGGTCCACCGTTGCGGTGCGGCCACCTGGGCGATCAGGGCGACCACGAACAACAGTCCGACCTGCGCGCCGACAGCGGCGACGTTGTGGACGTGCAACTGTTCGCGGAGGAAGGAGGGCACCAGCGAGGAGAACAGTCCGCTGACCGCGAAGGCGGCGAGAACGGCCGTGGCCGCGCGCAGGAACTCGGCCCGTGCCGGCCGCCGGCCGGGAACGGTGGGGCGGCGCACGGACAGTGCGGGGCGCTGCCGGTGCTCGACGGTCTCCGGGGTGATGACGAGGGCCACGAGTGCCGGGACGAGGCCGGCGAGGTAGACCTGGAACACCAGGTGCGTGGGGTCCGTCCCGTACTGCGCGAACAGGCCCGCGGCGACGGTGCCCAGTCCCAGTCCGCCCATGTTCGCCACCGCGGCGACGGTCGACGCACGCCGGGTGTGTCCGGGGCCGGCCAGTTCCCCCAGGGCGGCGGTCGCCGTGGCGGTGAAGACGCCCGTGCTCAGACCGCAGAGGAACCGCGCTGCCAGCAGGGTTGTGACGTCGTGGGCGACGAGGAACAGCACCGTGCTCGCGGCTGCGGCCAGGAGTGCGGCGGCCAGGAGGGGGCGGCGGCCCGCGCGGTCGGACAGCGAGGCGAAGACCATCAGGGCGAGCACGGTCCCCAAGGCGTAGACGGCGAAGACCAGTGTGGTGGTGAAGGGGCCGAAGCCCATCTGCGGGGCCCAGAACGCGTAGAGCGGAACGGGGAGCGTCCCGCCCAGCATGACCAGCATGTACACCGCGGCTGTGAGCCAGAACCCGGCGCGTGGCCGGCGTCCCTCGGCGGGTGGGGCCGCTGGTGTGCGGGCGGCCGTCGCGACGTTGTCGATCACCTTGTGGCCTTTCGGGTGCGGGAACCACTGGTCGTCACGGTAAGCATCTTGAATCGTTCGGTACAAGATATCTTGGATCGAATGGTTCAGGATGTGGGCGGGCTCACACCGGCAAGCGGCCTCTCGTGTGCGTGCACGTCTCTTGACAGTGCTGCCGTCCCGCTGCGTAACTGGCCGCACCGAATGGTCGGTCGGCACGGACGGGGAGGTCACACGTGGGGAACGGACCCGTGGAGGCGATGCTGGAGGCCGACAGGGCCTCGGCCGGGCTGGGGATCGGACTGGTCGACGAGGGCGACGGATTCGCCGAAGTCCGGATGACGGTGACCGGCGAGATGGTCAACGGCCACGGCACCGCGCACGGCGGCTATGTGTTCCTCCTCGCGGACACCGCGTTCGCCTGCGCGTGCAACAGCCACGGTCCGGTGACGGTCGCGGCGGGTGCGGACATCACCTTCGTGGCGCCCGCCTGGGAGGGCGACGAGCTGCGGGCCGTCGCGCGAGAACGCGTCCGGCACGGGCGCAGCGGTCTCTACGACGTGACGGTGCTGCGCGGCGAGCAGGTGATCGCGGAGTTCCGGGGGCGCAGCCGCACGGCGACGCCCGTCAAGGGGACGGAGGCGACGGCATGAGGGGCGGACTCGCGGACGCGGGGGAGCGGCTGGACCGCGAGGAGCTGCGGGCGCTCCAACTGGAGCGGCTGCGCGCCACATTGCGGCACGCCTACGAGGACGTGGAGCTGTACCGCAGGAAGTTCGACACGGCCGGAGTGCGGCCCGAGGACTGCCGGACCCTCGCCGACCTGGCGCGCTTCCCGTTCACGACGAAGGCGGACCTGCGCGACACGTACCCGTACGGGATGTTCGGCGTCCCGATGGAGGACGTGCGGCGCATCCACGCGTCGAGCGGTTCGACGGGGCGCCCCACGGTGGTCGGCTACACCCAGCGGGATCTGGACACCTGGGCTCAGCTGGTGGCGCGCTGCATCCGCGCGGCGGGCGGCCGGCCCGGCGACAAGGTGCACATCTCCTACGGCTACGGCCTGTTCACGGGCGGGCTCGGGGCGCACTACGGGGCCGAGCGCGCGGGGTGCACCGTCATCCCGGCGTCCAGCGGGATGACCGCGCGGCAGGTGCAGCTCATCCAGGACTTCCGGCCGGACATCATCATGGTGACGCCGACGTACATGCTCACGCTGCTGGACGAGTTCGAGCGGCAGGGCATCGATCCGCGCGGCACCTCGCTGCGGGTGGGGATCTTCGGCGCGGAGCCGTGGACGGAGGCGATGCGGCGGGAGATCGAGGACCGCTTCGACCTGCACGCGGTGGACATCTACGGGCTGTCGGAGGTGATGGGCCCCGGGGTGGCACAGGAGTGCGTGGAGACCAAGGACGGGCTGCACGTGTGGGAGGACCACGTCTATCCGGAGATCGTGGACCCGCTGGGGGAGCGGCCCCTGGCCGAGCCGGGGGAGCGCGGCGAGCTGGTGCTGACGACGCTGACGAAGGAGGCGCTGCCCGTCGTGCGGTACCGCACCCGGGATCTGACGCGGCTGCTGCCGGGTACGGCGCGGCCCGCGTTCCGCCGCATCGAGAAGATCACCGGCCGCAGCGACGACATGATCATCCTGCGGGGCGTCAACGTCTTCCCCAGCCAGATAGAGGAGATCGTGCTGGCGCTGCCCGCCGTCGCCCCGCACTTCCAGCTCCAGCTCACCCGGCGGGGCCGCACCGACCATCTGTGCGTCCTCGTGGAGGCGCGGCCAGGTACCTCCCGTGCCCAGCGGGAGGCGGCCGAGGCGGCTCTGGCGCGCGGCGTCAAGGACGGCATAGGGGTGACGGTGGAGGCCAGGGTGGTCGATCCGGGGACCGTCGAGCGGTCGGCGGGCAAGTTCCGCCGCATCCGCGACCTGCGGACGGCACCGGAGACGGCCCCGGCCTGACCGCTTCCCCGGCGCGGTGTCCCCGTGCGGCAGTGGGCGGCCCCCGGTGGGAGCCGCCCGGCGGGCGGCTGCCGGGGATGTCGGTTTTACTGCCGGTATGACGCTGATCTCAGGGCGTAGCCGCCCTCGCCCCCGCGCCCCGTGGTCGCTCCCCCTGCCCACCCGTACCCGGGGCCACCGGTTCGGTGCCCGCTACTTCCACCACGTCGAGCACGAGCTGACCAAGGACTCGGACACGTTCGGCGTGCCCGGCGACAACGAGAACGGGGTCATCGGCTGGGGCACCTCCTGGCGGATGCAGGGCTATCTGCTGATGGCCGAGCGCACCGGGAACCCCGTCTACGCCGGCCGGCTGGCGGGCATCGTGGACCGGGTGCTGGCCGCGCGCGACGACGAGCGCGGCAGCCGCGACCACCGGGGCCGCAGCGCACCCGTGTGGTCCACGGCGGGCAAGTTCACCGCCGCGACCGCCGCCGTGCCCGACGAGAGCGGCGCCGTCGCCCTGGAGGTGACCGTCTGCCCGCCGCGTGCCGTGGACGCCGTGGTGACCGTCGCTCCCGAGGACGGCGGCGACCGGTTCACCCTCACCGTCACCGGCAAGGGGCGCCCCGCCTGCACGGTGGAGGGGCTCAGCCTCGACCCGGCCGACCCGCGGCGCGCCGACCGGGTGCTGTACGAGGCGTACGACCAGCGCACCGCCGTGACCGGGCGGCTGCTCGCGCGGGACGGTGCGCAGGGGCCGTCGCCCTTGCGGTCACCTGCGCCGCGCCGGGTCCGTGCGGGGGAGTACTCCGTGCAGCCCGCCCGCGTCGCACTCGCCGCCCAGACCGGGATGATCGCCTACCCGATCGCGGGGCTGGTGCGGCTCGCCCGCACCGGGCGGTCCCGCGCCGTGCCGCCCGCCGTACGGGCCCGCCTCGACGGCTATCTGGACGCGGTCCGACGGGCCGTAGCCGCGCACGACCACCAGTGGCAGCCCGTCGCGGACCGGCGCGGCTGCTACCGCTGGCTGCCGGACGAGCCCGTCTCCTTCGCCGGGGCGGAACTGCCCACCAATGAGTTCCTGGCCATGGGCCGCACCCTCGTCCACCTGGCCGCCCTCACCGGCGAGGAGGAGTACGCCGAGCGTGCCGCCGCCATGGCCCGCTCGCTCAAGGCCGACCTCGCCCGGCGGGACGGCGCCGCCGTATGGCCGTACTGGCCCGCCTTCGGCCGCGTCCACAACGGCTGGACGGCCACCGGCTCACCCGCCACCGACGGCTCCGGCGTGCGCCCCTCGTACGCGCCCGTCACCGCGCCCGAGGACGTCACGCACGCCCTCATCGACCTCGACTTCCTGCACCTGTACCACTGCCAGCCGCCCGGCACGGTGCCGCCGGTCTTCACCGACAGCGACCTGCGGGCGGTGGCCACGACCTTCACCCGGCACGTCGTCGCCGGTCAGGGCCCGCTCGGCGGAGACCCCGGGCAGCGGCCCCGCATGCGGCACGACGTGAGCGGCGACGGCCGGCCCGGCACCGACCGCGAACAGGCCCACGTGGCCGCCTGGCTGCCGCTGCGCGCCTGGTCGCCCGAGCTGGCCGCGCTCGTCCTCGCCGTCCAGCCGGCGGCCCCGCCGCCCCCGGTGATGGGCGTGGACACCTACTGCGGCGCCCTGCTGGCCCGGTGGGGGTGACGGGGCCCGGGCGCTCCCGGCCCGGCGGCTCAGGCCGCCGTCGGTTTGAGCACCGCCTTGACCATGCCGTCCTGCTTGCGCTGGAAGGTGCCGTACGCCTCCGGTCCCTTCTCCAGCGGCAGCGAGTGCGTCGCGAAATGATCGACGCCCAGCGGGTCCTCGTCGGTCAGCAGCGGCAGGATGTCGTCCACCCAGCGGTGCACGTTCGCCTGTCCCATGCGCAACTGGATCTGCTTGTCGAACAGCTTGAGCATCGGCAGCGGATCTGCCGAACCGCCGTAGACGCCCGACAGGGACACGGTGCCACCGCGCCGTACCACGTCGAACGCCGCGTTCAGCGCCGCCAGCCGGTCCACCCCGGCCCGCTGCATCAGCTTCTGGCCCAGCGTCTCCGGCAGCAGCCCCACCGCCTGGTGGGCGGCCTTGGCCACCGGCGCGCCGTGCGCCTCCATGCCGACCGCGTCGATCGCCGCGTCCGTGCCCCGTCCGTGCGTCAGCTCCCGTACCGCAGCGCCGATGTCCTGGTGCTCCCGCAGGTCGAGGGTGTGCACCCCGCGCGCGGCGGCCCGCTCCAGCCGCTCGGGGACCAGGTCCACGCCGATCACCTGGGAGGCGCCGCGGTGCAGCGCGATACGGCAGCACATGTCACCGATCGGCCCCAGACCGAGCACGGTCACCGTGCCGCCCTGCGGGATGTCCGCGTAGGCGACCGCCTGCCAGGCGGTGGGCAGCACGTCCGACAGGTACACGAACCGCTCGTCCGGCGGCCCGTCCGGGACCTTGATCGGCAAGTGGTTGCCGAACGGCACCCGCACGAACTCCGCCTGCCCGCCCGGCACCTGCCCGTACAGCTTGCTGTAGCCGAACAGCGCGGCGCCGCTGCCCCACTCCTCCACCTGCGTGGTCTCGCACTGCGAGTGGAGGCCCTGCCGGCACATCCAGCAGGTGCCGCAGCTCACGTTGAACGGCACCACCACCCGGTCGCCGGCGGAGACCGACTCCACCTCCGGGCCGACCTCCTCGACCACGCCCATCGCCTCGTGGCCCAGCACGTCCCCCTGGTCCAGGAACGGGCCCAGCACCTCGTACAGGTGCAGGTCGGAACCGCAGATCCCGCTCGTGGTCACGCGTACCACCACATCGTCCGGCTCGGAGATCTCCGGGTCGGGCACGGTCTCCACCGTCACATTGCGCTTGCCTTGGTAGGTCAGGGCCCTCATGAACCTCTCCTCGCGTCGTCCGTGCACGGTCGGCCGGCTCCCGGTGGGCGGGGGACGGCTCAGCCCGGCTGGCCGCTCGTCTGGTTGAGGCGGCGGGCCGCACGGTCGTTGAGCGCGCTGACCGCCGACTGCCACCGGGACCGGCCCTCGCGGCCGGACTGCTTGGGGTCCGGCATCAGCCGCGCCACCAGGTCGTTGGTGCGGGTCACCAGCGTCGGTGCCACGCCGTACGCCTTGGCGCCCAGTTGTGCCGCGGGGGTGAGCACCACCCGGGTGCGGCGCCGCTCCAGCGCGCGGATGATGCGCTCGGCCGCCCGCAGCGCGTCCATCGACAGGCCCGGCAGCCCGGCCAGCGTCGCGAACCAGGCGAACTCCCGGCCCTGGTCGCCGGACAGCTCCACCTGCCGGTGCGAGCCGGTCCGCATCAGTCCCGGATGCACCGCCGTGACGGTCACCCCGTGCTCGGCCTGCTCGGCGTGCAGCCCCTCGGCCAGCGCGGCGACCGCCGACTTCGCGCACGAGTACGGCACCAGATGGGGTACCGGCAGCAGCCCGCCGATCGAGCCGATCAGGCCCAGCCGGCCGCCCGCCGGGCTCTCCCGCAGATGCGGCAGCGCCTCCATCGAGGTGTGCAGCGCACCGAAGAACATCGTCTCCATGGCGCTGCGGAACGCCTCCGTCCCCGACTCCTCGGCCGGCCCCACCTGGATGTTCCCGGCGTTCGCCAGCACCACGTCCAGCCCGTGCTGGTCGGCCGCGGTGCGCTCGATCACCTCGTGCACCGCCGCCCGGTCGGTGACGTCGCACACGCGCCCGGTGACCGTGTTCTCCCGTGTCCTGCGGCGCAGCAGCTCCACGGCGTGCTCCAGCTCGGCCGCGTCCCTGGCCACGACGGTGACGTCGCAGCGCCGCTCCACGCACTGCCGGGCCAGCAGCAGTCCCAGTCCGCGGGAACCGCCTGTCACCAGCACCGACAGATCCGAGAGTGCGTCCATCACCGGCCTCCTTCACGGGGGTGTCGTCCCACGGCGGTTCCCCGCATCCGCCGTGTCACACCCGCCCCGGACAGCCTCCCGGTGCGAATGTGCGAAAGGAAACCGAGGTACCCGCGCAAGGAGAGCGACCAAGGAGCAGCACACATGCAGATCGGCTACAAGCTCGCGACCGAGCAGTACGGACCGCAGGAACTGATCCGGCAGGCCGTCGCCGCGGAGGCCGCCGGATTCGACTTCGTCGAGATGAGCGACCACTACCACCCGTGGCTCGACGACCAGGGCCACTCGGCCTTCACCTGGAGCGTGCTGGGCGCCATCGCCGCCAAGACCGAACGCATCGGGCTGGTCACCGGCGTGACCTGCCCCAGCATGCGCTACCACCCCGCGATCGTCGCCCAGGCCGCCGCCACCGTGGCGCTCGTCTCCGAGGGCCGCTTCGTGCTCGGTGTCGGTTCCGGCGAACGGCTGAACGAACACGTGATCGGCCGCGGCTGGCCCGCCGTCTCCGAACGCCACACCATGTTCCGCGAGGCCCTGGAGATCATCCGGCTGCTGTGGCAGGGCGGCTACCGCTCCTACGGGGGCAAGTACCTGCGGCTCGAGGACGCCCGCGTCTTCGACCTGCCGCCCGAACAGCCGCTGATCGCGGTCGCCGCGAGCGGAGCCGCCTCCGCGAGGATCGCCGCAGAACTGGGCGACGCCCTCTTCGCCACCGAGGAGAAACCCGAGATCGTCCGCCACTACCGCCAGGCGGGCGGCACCGGGCCCGGCTACGCGGAGGTCCCCATGTCCTACGCGGCCGACGAGAAGGAGGCGGTCCGCTCCGCCCTCACCTACTTCAGGTGGGCCCTCAGCGGCTGGAAGGTGATGAGCGAGCTGCCCAATCCGGTCAACTTCGAGGCCGCCACCGCGCAGGTCCGCGAAGAGGACATCCGCGGGCGCTTCGCCTGCGGAAACGATCCCGCCCGGTATCTGGAAGTGGCCCGGCCCTTCGCCGACGCCGGCTACGACCGTCTCGTCCTGATGAACGCCGGACCAAACCCGCGCGGCTTCTTCGACTTCTGCGAGGCCGAACTGCTCGGCCGGCTCAGGCAGCTCGGACCCACGGGCGGCTGAACACCTGCCGGCGGTGGACGGCGGCCCGCGGCAGGCTGACGGCCCGCGGGCGGCGGGGAGCCCGGAAAACCGGTTGCGAGGGACGCGGCCGTCGGCTGGGCTGCCCTGACCGTTCGCACCAGTGTCCGAGGAGCATCATGCCGCGTGCCGTCACCCTCATCCGCTCCACCGCCCTGTCCGACATCGCCGAGTACGCCTACGCGGCCACGGCACCCGCCGAGGCCCGCCTGGTCTTCCTCGCCGGCGCCTGCCCGCTCACCCCCGAGGGGGAGGTCGCGCCCCTGGGCGACTACGCGGGGCAGGCCCGCCGCGCGGTGGAGAACCTGCGCACCGCCCTGAAGGAAGCCGGCGCCGGCCTGGAGGACCTCATCAGCACCCGGGTGCTGGTGGCCTCCGCACGGCAGGAGGACCTGGTGGCCGCCTGGCAGGTCTACCGCGACGCGGTGGGCGACCACGACGTCCCCAGCACCCTGATGGGCGTCACCGTCCTGGGCTACACCGGCCAACTCGTCGAGATCGAGGCGGTCGCGGCCGTCCTCGACTGATCCGGGAGCCCCGCGCTCAGCCCGGCAGCCGGAACGGCACCGTACGCCACGGGCTGCCGGGCGCGCGCAGCAACGCGTGGTGCGCCTCCCGTACGGACGTGTACCAGTCGCCGAACCGCTCCTCGTCGAAGTGGAGGCAGCGGCCCAGCACGTACGCGGCCGAGAACTGAGCCCAGGAGGAGTAGGCGTTGCGCACGCCCGCGCTCACCCGCACCAGCGCGTCGTTCATCTCCGCCCGCGTCGCGTACCGCGCGCCCCGCCCCCAGCGGGCCATCTTGGAGGCCCGGCCCAGGTCCCAGGCAGCCACCGTGCGGACCACCTCGTCCTCCCCCAGCAGACCGTCGGCGCGGAAGCGGGCCTCGTACCGCAGCACCGTGCCGACCAGTTGGCGCATGTCCGCCACGAACGACGCGAACTGCGCCTCGTCAGGGACCTCCACGACGCGGCGCAGCGTCGATTCCACACTGTCGCGCCACAGTCCGGCGTCCACCCGGGTGCTGCTCGTGCCGTGCGCCTTGACGAGTGCGAGCCGGGCCCCCAGTACGAAGTCCCAGTACCACGGGCTGACCTCGCACTCCAGCAGCCGCTGCTGGGTCTCCAGCCACTCCTGACGGCCGGTCACATCCCAGCTGTCGGCCAGGCGTTCCACCTCGTGGCTGTATCCGGCGCCGTGCCAGTCGAGGGTGTTCCACGGGTCGCCGTTGGCGTAGCACAGGTGGGCGCCGCAGGCCAGACCGTGCAGCAGCGGCCCGGTCTCCGGCGCCCCCGTGTACCGGGTGACCAGCCGGTCCGTGAGGGCGTCCGGATCGAAGAGCTCCTCGTGCAGATCGGCCCACACCTCGCGCTCCTCGTCGTCCACCTGCAACAGCAGCTGGCACGGCGTCGCCGCGTTGACGACCAGCACGTCCACCTCGGGCGGCACGATCCGCGCCAGCGAGCCGAGCGTCACGAACTCGAAGACCACATAAGGGTGCGGGCGCGTCAGCATGCCGTCCGTGTAGACCTGCATGACGGTGCGGGTCACCCCGTCGGAGCCCGTCACCTGACTGGTGTGGGGCACGCGTTCGGCCGGATCCGGTGAGGTCCGCTCGACCGGCATCGGATGGTAGAGCCCGTGCCGCGCCAGATGGCGCAGATACGTGTAGGTCTCGTCCACCTCGACCAGCTTGTGGAGCCGGCGCTCCAGTTCGGCCGGGGCCTGCCAGTGGCCGCCCTCGTGCTCGACGACGGGAAAGATGTCCTCGTGGTCGTCCTGCTCACCAACCGTGTACACCGTGCGCCCTCGTGCCCCGTTCCGGCCCCGCGGCGACGCCGGGAACCCATGCCGTGATCGAGCGGCTCACGCTACCGCCCGGCCGCGCACGGCCCGACGCCGGGTACGCGCGCCACGGACCGGTACGCGCGGCCCGGCGCCGGGTGCGCCTCACACCTCCAGCATCCCCTCGATGCGGCGCAACTGATGCCGGGCCATGGCCAGATTGGCCTTGCCCGCGTCCAGCGCGATGTAGAGGAACAGACCGTTGCCGCTCTTGCCCCGCAACAGCCGTATCAGGTGGTACTGGGACCCCAGGGTGATCAGGATGTCCTCGATCTGGTCGTCCAGCCCCAGGTGCTCCATCGTGCGCAGCTTGGCCCGTACGACGTCCGTGTTCCCGGCGGCGGCGACCTCCAGGTCGAAGTCCTTTCCCCCGCCGAGCGTGCCCAGCGCCATGCCGCTGGTGTAGTCGACCAGGGCGACCCCGATCGTGCCGTCGATGCTGCTCATCGCTTCCTTGAGGGAAGCCTCGGTGTTCGACATGGTGGCGCTCAGTCCTTCCTCGTATACGCGTCTTGCGGATAGGGCGTCTTGCGGATGCGGCGTCCTGCCGGCGGGGCGGGCGTCGTACGGGGCGCGCAGGCGCCGGTACGGGATGGCGCGGTGCGCCGCTGTGGTCCGTCACGGTGCGGGGAAGGGCCCGCGGCGGCGTTCCAGGGGCGGGCGGTGCCCCTCGGGAGGCGGCGGAGCGGCGGGTTGCGGGCCCCCGGGGCCGGGCGGCGCGGGCTGCCGCTGCGCTCCGGCGACCAGTTCGCCGATCCGCGCCGCGGTGCGGCGCCCCTCCAGATGCAGCCGGCCCACGTTGATCCGCTCGTCCGCGAGCAGGGTGAGCACCGCGGCCGGGCCCGCCGCGTACGTCGCGACGTAGCCCAGTTCGCCGTGGACCAGCAACTCCCGGAAGGCGCCCCGGCCGGTCGCCTCGTTCATGCGGAACGCCAGTCCGAGCGCGGCGGCCGTCAGCGCGGCCAGCGGCTCGGCCTCCGGCGGTCCGCCCCTCGGGGACGGGCCGCTGTCCTGTGCCAGCACGAAACCGTCCACGGTCGCCGCCAGCACCGCCTCCGCCTGCGGCACCCGCACCCTGACGCGGCGCAGCTCCGCCGCCACCCGGGCCTCGGCCGTCATGAGCACCCTCCTTCCGGAGCGCTGTCGGAACCTGCTGATCACCACGCCTCCAGGGCGTCCCTGAGCCTGCGCAGCAGGGAGACGTCCGGGTCCGGGAACTCGCCGGGCACCGGCTGCGCCCGGGCAGGGCCCGCCCGGACGGGCGGCGGGGGAGCGGGAACGAGCAGCCCGGCCGCCGCCAGCCGGCGCACGTCCACCAGCGTGTGGAACGCGGGGCGGCGCAGCTCCCGTGCGATGTCGGAGGCGGTCCGCACCCCGTCGGCCAGCTCGAGTACCGCCCGCCGGCGCCCCGGCACGGGCGCCGGCGGGCCGGCCGCCCGGTCCGCGGGGGAGACGGACCGGGCCGGTACGGGAGGGAGCGCGTCGAGCCGGCCGTCGGGCCAGATCCGGTCCAGGAACGTACGGCGGCGCACGGCCTCCCGCTCCAGGGCCGCCGCCGTCACGCACCCGGTGACGTGCGGCCAGGGGCGCACTCCCCGCCGGAACCGCCCCGGCCCGCCACCGGGTGCGAGGACGAAGAACGCCGCGTCGTGCAGCGCCACACTCGCGCACAGCTCCAGCACCCCGCCGGGCACCCGCGGCCCGGCCCCGGCAGGATGCCCGGCGGAGCCGCTGTCGCTTCCCGTCCGCGTGCGCGGTTGCCGCCCTCCGCCCCGGTGCGGGCCGGTGCCGCACGAAAGAAGGGCCTCCAGTCCGGGCGCGGCCGGGCTCTCGGCGTGCACGATCCGCCCCTCGACGAGGAAGAGGGTGCCGCCCGCCCGGGTGTAGGCGCCGGTGGCGTGCTCGGCGGCCAGCCGGTGCAGCATCGAGGGCGCATGGGCGGGCGCGGGGGTCGCGCACGGCATCACAGCACCATCCGATCGGCTATCCGGGCCAGCCGCATCCGGGCCAGCGCGAGGTTGCCCTCGTCGCGGGCGAGCCACAGATGGAGGAAGAAGCTGCCGTCCAGGGCTCCGGTCACGAATCGCAGCAGGTGGTAGCTGTCGGCGTTGGTCGTGATGATGTCCTCGACGGGCGGGACCGCGGTGCTCCCGTCCGGGCCGCGGGCGGTGGTGAGGGGACCGAAGGAGCGGTACTCGGCGACCATTCTGGCCAGTTCCGCCGTCTCGCAGGCCGCCGCCTCGTGGTCCCCGCCGGGTGCCTCCCCGGCGACGCCGAGCGCCAGACCGCTGACCCAGTCGACCACCGCGGCGCTCCGGGCGCCCGGCAGGCGCATCGCCTCCAGCAGACTCTCGTCGATCCCGGGCACACTGAACTCCCCTCCCCGGCACGGCAGACCACCCCGGTGCACACCGCCCGGCCACGGACGGTGAAGCCGACGCTACGCATCTGTGTGCCAGGGCGCGTTCGTTCGGGCACATTCCTCGGGAACATGCCAGGAGGGATCGTGAAGTGACCGTTCTGCTTTCGGAGTTGACCGCTCCGCGCACGGAAATGGCCGTATCGGGTTCCGAGTGACACGGCGCGGCCCGGCCCGGCGCGGCCCCCTCACGGCCCCGCTCGCTTCCCGCCCCGCCTCTGCTCGCCCCGCTTCCCGCCCCGCCCCCATTCCTCCCCCGAAGGGGCCGGAAGAGAACTGATCCGGCGGCGCCGCCCGTGGCAAGATGGAACTCCCGCTCCGCCGCAGCGGTTTCACCCCGCGCGGCGGCGTGCGGGGCAGAACGCCAGGACGGGACGGGGAGGGTGCGCAGGTGAGCGGTCTCAGCAAAGGACTCGGCAAGGTGGAGGTCACGCTCAAATGGGACCCGAGTCCCATGGGCGAGCCGGACCACGACCTCGACCTCGTGGCCGCCACCTACACCGCCGAGGCCCCCTACGGCGAGCCCGCCTACCTCGTCCACTTCGACAGCCGCTCCCCGGACGGCACCATCACCCTCAACCGGGACAGCAAGACCGGCCAGGGCTTCGGCTCCGACGAGGTGATGACCCTGGAGCTGGAGCGGCTGGCCGACACGTATGTGCGCGTCGTCGTCGGTGTGGCCGTCCAGCAGGGCGAGGGCCGCAAGACGTTCGCCCAGGTGCCCAACACGGCGGTGCGCATCCGGGAGGGCTACGAGGAACTGTCGGCCACGGACCTCACCGGCGTGGCGGGCTCCACCGCGGCCACGGTCGCGGAGTTCGTACGCGGCGAGACGGGGGAGTGGCACCACAAGGTCGTGCTGCGCGGTTTCGACGGCACGCCGGAGGAGTTCCCCTCGCACATGGGCGCGGCCCAGCAGGGTTCCTGACGGCCGGGGTACGTGCGGGGTGGTACCGGCGCGACCGCCGGCACCACCCCGCACGCGTGTCCGCACCGCGGGTGCGGAGCCGTCACAGCTCCTTGATGCGGATGTTGCGGAACGAGACCGCGTCCTGGGCGCTGTGCACCTGGAGGCCCACGTAGCCCGAGGCGTAACGGCGCCCGTCGGTGCCCGGGTCGTCGTCACGCGGCGGGTCGAAGATCTGGCCGCGGTCGTTCTCGAACTCGTTGATGAGCGTGCCGTTGCGGTAGATCTCGTAGTGCTGACCGATCACCCGGATCTCGTAGTCGTTCCAGGTGCCCTTCGGGGTGACGCCCGCACCGGCCAGACCCACCCGGTCGAACCCGTAGACGGAACCCGTCTTGTAGATGTCGCCGTCCGGGCGGTCCAGTATCTGGATCTCGTGGCCGTACTTGATGGCCACCCACTCCGGGCGGGACTCCTCCGGGTGGTCGTGCACATCGGGGAAGCGGACGAACACCCCGCTGTTGGTCCGGCCGTCACCGGCGGCGTCGTCGCGGAACTGGAGCTTCAGCGAGAAGTCCCCGTACCGGCGCTGCGGATACCACAGCATCCCCATGCCGTCGACGCTCTTGTCGCTGGTCATGGTGGCGTCGTCGGCGAGCCCGAACCGGCCGCCGCCCACCTGCTCCCAGGCGGCGAAGGACTCCTCGCTGCCGTCGAACAGGTCGCGGTACCCGGTGTTCTGGCCCGGGGTGCCGATCCCGGAGCGCTTGGCGGCCCGGTTGATCAGCTTCTGCTCGCGGGGCACCAGCACGCCCTCGGTGACCAACTGTTCGGTCACGCCGCGCACATGCTTGAGGAAGAGGGCCTGCGAGGTCCACTCCCGCTCGTCCTCGATCAGCTCGTTGACGGTGCAGCGCCGCTTCGTCATCCGGTTGGGGACACCGGTGTCGATGGTGCCGACGATGACGGTCTCCCGCTCGTCGTACTCGGGGCAGTCGGGCGAGGGCACCCCGCCGCCCGCGACGATCCGGAAGGACAGCTTCTTGGGCTCCGAGGTGTTCCCCTCCTTGTCCGTCGCCCGGTAGACGACCGCGTGGTATCCGGCCCGGTCCACGACGAGCGGCTCGGTGTAGGCCAGGTAGGGGCCGCCGTCCAGTGCGTACTCGGTCCTGTCCACACCGGACTTCTCGTCCGTCGCGGTCAGGGTGACGGTGGCCTTGCCGAGGAAGTGGCCGTCCGCGTTCTTCCTGCCCTCGGCCTTGCCCTCCACGACCGGCGGGGTGGTGTCCCCCTCCGGCGGCCGGACGACGGTGAAGCTCACCGACTTCTCCCCGGCCGCGTTCCCCGCCTTGTCCTCGGCGCGGTAGCGGACGGTGTGCTCCCCCTCGTCGGTGACGGTCACCGGCGCCGTGTACGGCTGGAACGGACCGTCGTCCAGGGCGTACTCGATGGCGGCCACACCCGAGCCGGCGTCCGAGGCGGTCACGGTGACCGTCGCGGTGCCCAGATAGTTGCCGTCGGCGTCCTTGTCGCCCTCCACCGTCGCGGAGGTCTCGGGCGGGGTGGTGTCCTCACCCGGGTCGCCGCCCGTCACCACGAGCGTGCCCTGCATCTGCTGGTGGCCCGGAATGGTGCAGTGGTACTTGTAGGTGCCCGGGGTCAGCGTCACCTCGGCGGTGTGCTTGCCGCCCTTCGCGTCGCCCGGCGAGGCGAGGATGTTGAGGTTCACGTCCTGGTTGTAGTCCGGGTCGGAGGTGACGAAGGTGAGGGTGTGTGCCATGCCGGAGGTGTTGCCGGTGGCCGCGCTGTTCTCGAAGACGATCGTCGCCTTGCCCGCCACGGCCGTGGCCGGCGCCGAGGCGTACTTGGTCATGTCGTCGTCGGCCGTCCAGGTCAGCACCTGCTCGGCCTGCGGCGCCTCCCGCGCGGACGGCGCCGGCCCAGCCTTCCCCCACGCCGTGGCGGAGGTCAGCCCGAGCACCATCAACAGCGCCGCCAGCACGGCGGTCACCAGTCGGCGCCCCTCCCGGCGCGCTCGTCCGTCCCGGGCGCTCATCGGCCCGCTCCCTTCCGCAGCGCCGGCTCGGCCATGTCCCCGGGCAGCGGGGTGGGCTCGCCGCCCTTGTAGGTGACGCGCCACAGTGCCGACTTGTCGTCGGAGGTGAAGAAGCCGCGCCCGTAGTCCAGGACGTACAGCGCCCCGTCGGGCCCGAACTTCCAGTCCATGAGGTTGCGGATGCCGCCCTCGCCGACCGGGACGATGCCGTCCAGGCTCTCCGCGTGGGCCGGCAGCGCGCCCGTCTTGTCGCCGTCGGGCATCACCAGGGCGTGCCGCGGCTGTTCACCGTCGTACAGATCGCCCACGAACCACTTGCCGTTCCAGTAGGAAGGCCACTTGCCCTTCGCCCCGCTGCCGGCGTCGTAGCGGTAGACCGGGCCGTTCATCGCGGCCTGCCCGCCGCCCTTGAGCCAGGGCAGGGTGAGCTTCTGCTCGGCCTTCTTGTAGCTGGGGACACCGTCGGCGTTGCGCGGGAAGTCCGGACCGCCGCCCTGCGGCGAGTACCAGATGTTGTTGGGCCGCGCGGGCGGGATGTTCACCAGTCCGTCGTTGTTCGGCGACTCGTTGCGCAGATGGTCGCAGTCGTACCAGCCCAGCGGCTTGCTCGGGTCGGGCAGATTGCGGTCGCGGTAGGGCTGTTTGTTGCCCATGCAGTACGGCCAGCCCTGGTTGCCCGCGCTGGTGATCTTCGCGAACGTGTCGTACTTGGCCGGACCCCAGGTGGGGCTCGGTTCGGTGGCGTCGGGCCCGACCCACCCCGCGTACAGGGTGTCGGTCTCCTTGTCCACGGCGATCCGGGCGGGGTTGCGCACCCCCATCACATAGATCTCGCCGCGCGTCTTGCCGCCGCCCTCGTCGGGTTCCTTGCCGGTGAACAGATTGCCCTCGGGAATGGTGTAGGTCCCGTCGTCCTCCGGGTGGATGCGCAGGATCTTCCCGTTGAGGTTGTTGGTGTTGCCCGCGGTGCGGCGCGCGTCAGCGAACGAGACGCCCTTGAAGTCCGGCTCCGGGTTGTTGCCCGAGTAACCGTCGCTGAACTGCGAGGAGTTGTTGTCGCCCGTGGCGATGTACAGATTCTCCTTGGAGTCCCACGCCATCCCGCCGCCCGCGTGGCAGCAGCTGTGGATCTGCACGGGCCAGGAGAGCAGCACCTTCTCCGATCCCATGTCCAGCTTGTCGGTCTTCTGATCCAGGGTGAACCGGGAGACGCGGCGCTCGGCCATGTGCGTCTCACGGTTGATCTCGCTGTGCGGCGTGTAGTGCAGATAGACCCAGCCGTTGTCCTCGAAGCCGGGGTCCAGCTCGATGCCGAGCAGCCCCTCCTCGTTCTTGACCAGCTCCTCGCCGCCGCCCTTGTTCCCGAAGACCGTCAGCTCTCCCGCGAGGGTGACCTTCTCGGTCTCCGGGTCCCAGATGTGCACCTGGCCCTTGCCCTTGCCGATGTCCGGGTCGTCCCAGTCGGTGACCACCGGCTGGGAGGCGTCGGCGCCGCCCCGGCCGATGTAGAAGACGCGGCCGTCCGGCGCCGTGACCAGCCCGTGCGGCTCGCCGATCTGGTCGGCCTTGCCCGGCTGGTTGGGCGCGGTCAGCCGTTCGGCCTTGTAGTTCGCGGAGATTGCGGCCTGGCAGTCGGCACGCGCCAGCCGGGTCGTCCACATCAGGGCGCCGCGCAGATGGGTGCGGAAGTCGGTCTCCTGGTAGCTTGCCGCGGTGCCGCCCATGGCGGTGTAGAACGACCGTCCCCCGTCGTAGTCCCGGCACCACGAGACGGGGTGGTCCCAGCCGCCGGCGTCCGGGCCGGGCTCATAGCTGTTGGTGCGCACCCGCGCCACGGTGTGCACCGCACCGGACGGGTTCTTCTCCCAGTTGAGCCACTTGTCCAGGCGTTTCCACTCGACGGGCAGCTCCTTGGTCGCCGGGTGCTGCCGGTCGCCGACCTCCACCACGGCCCGCTGCGCCTTGGCAGGGCTGTGCTCGGCGGGGCGGGCGCCGATCAGTCCGGTGAACCAGTCCGAGTACGGCTCCGCGCGGGCCGCGTCGTGGATGCCCAGGAAGCCGCCGCCCGCCTCCATGAAGCTCTCCAGCCCGGCCTCCTGCTCGGGGTCGAGCACATCGCCGTCACCGGTGAGGAAGACCACTGCGTTGAAGCGGCCCAGCCGCTTGGCGTTGGTGAAGACCGCAGGATCGTCGGTGGCCCGGATGGTGAACTGCTCCTGGGCCGGACCCTGCCGGCCGATCGTCTCGATGGCCTCGATGGCGGCGTCGACGGTGGGGGACTCCTCGCCGGTCGCGCCGTGGAAGACCAGGACGCGTACGTCCTCCCCGCCCGGGGGGCTGGGCAGTGCGAGCTTCGGCACGGGCGTGTCGGGCGGCGGCCCGGCCAGTGCGGGCCCGCCCAGCAGACCGGCGGCGAGTGCGCCCGTCAGCAGTGCGGCGATCCTTCTCCGCCGGGGTCTCGCCCGTTTTGGGTGTGGTTGGTGCCGCATGGGTTGTCCACCCCTCTTCGGTCACAGAAACGTGGCAGAAGCTAGACCCCTTTCGATGCTTCGCCAAGAGCTATGACCACAACTCGACGAACTTTGTCCCGGGTGTGGATAAACTCCCGGCGCGGCGCTACCGTCCCCCCAGCTGATCCGCTCAACTCGGCCCGATCCACGCTCCATTGGCCACTCGCCCGGGGGAGATCGAGAACGATGACCGGAAACCCTGACGCCACCACCCACACCCGCCGCACCTTCAGCAGACGCCTGCTCGCGGGCGGCGCCGTCGCCGCCGTCGGCGGCAGCGCACTGGCCGCGACCGCCGGACCCGCGCAGGCGGCGGCACCGGCCGCCACCGGCCAGGTGCGCCGCGCGGGCAAGGGCGGTCAGGTGCGCCGCATCAAGATGTACGCGGAAAAGCTCTCCGACGGTCAGATGGGCTACGGGCTGGAGAAGGGCAAGGCCACCATCCCCGGGCCACTCATCGAACTGGTCGAGGGGGACACCCTCCACATCGAGTTCGAGAACACGATGGACGTGGCCGCCAGCCTCCACCCGCACGGCGTGGACTACGACATCGCCAACGACGGCACCAGGATGAACAAGAGCCACGTCGAGCCGGGCGGCAAGCGCACCTACACCTGGCGCACCCACGCCCCGGGTCGCCGCAAGGACGGCACCTGGCGCCCCGGAAGCGCCGGCTACTGGCACTACCACGACCACGTGGTCGGCACCGAACACGGCACCGGAGGCATCCGAGGCGGCCTGTACGGGCCCGTCGTCGTGCGCCGCGAGGGCGACATCCTGCCCGACCCCGACCGGCAGTTCACCATCGTCTTCAACGACATGACCACCAACAACCTGGCCAAGGGCCCGGACTTCAAGGCCACGGTGGGCGACCGCATCGAGATCATCATGATCACGCACGGTGAGTACTACCACACCTTCCACATGCACGGTCACCGCTGGGCGGACAACCGCACCGGGCTGCTGGAGGGCCCCGAGGACACCAGCCGGGTCATCGACAACAAGATCACCGGGCCGGCCGACTCCTTCGGCTTCCAGGTGATCGCCGGGGAAGGGGTGGGCGCCGGCGCCTGGATGTACCACTGCCACGTCCAGAGCCACTCCGACATGGGCATGGCCGGCCTGCTGCTGATCGCCAAACCCGACGGCACCGTCCCCGGCCACGGCGACCACCACTGACGCCCCGTGCGGGCCCGCCCCCGGCCATCCCGCAGCCTCTCCCGACGATCCCTGTGCCATCCGGGGCTCCGGGTGGTACTGTGGACTCGTTGCAGTTTTGGTACCCATGACTTGTGCGCGCCTGAGCTTCGTAGCTTGGGCGCGTTCTGTTTATCCGGAGCTTTTCTGGATGGGGGTCATGACGGCGACGCGGAGCGCACGAGGTGTGCGGCTCCCAGCCACCCTGAAGGAGAAGAAGATGGCATCCGGCACTGTGAAGTGGTTCAACTCGGAAAAGGGCTTCGGGTTCATCGAGCAGGACGGCGGCGGCGCCGACGTCTTCGCCCACTACTCGAACATCGCGGCCCAGGGCTTCCGTGAGCTCCACGAAGGCCAGAAGGTCAACTTCGACGTCACCCAGGGCCAGAAGGGCCCGCAGGCGGAGAACATCACCCCCGCCTGACCGCTCGACCCCGCTCCCTCGCCTCCGGGCGGGGGAGCAGCCACTGGGGCCCGCACCGACCGGTGCGCGGCCCCAGTGCCGTTTCCGGACGGCGGTCCTCCGGCGGCCGGAGGGCCGCCGGAACCCAGGGGCAGGGAGGGACCCCCGCGCGGGCTCAGGCGCCGCTGCCCCGCAGCTCGGCCAGAGCCGCGGCCGTCAGCGGCCGGTGCGTACTGTCCGGGTCGATGAGGACGACCGTGCAGGCCGCGGCATGGGTGAGAGCCGTGGTCAGACTGCCCTCCCCGAACTGGGTGACGGAGCCGCGAACGGCTCGGCCCACCGCCACGGTGCGGGCCCCCACCTCGGCGGCGTGCCGCGCCAGGACGCGGCCGGCGGCGGCCCGGTCGCCGACGCCGGTGAGGACCTGGCCGGTGGCCGGCACGCCCCGGGCCGCGAGCCGGTCCAGGTGCGCGGTGACCGCCGCCCTGGCGCTCTCCTCCGTCTCCGTCTCGACGGCCTGCTCCTCCACCACGGCCGTCAGCTGCACATGGACGACCTCCAGCGGGCTGTCCGCGTCCTGGGCGAGCCGGGCCGCCGCGTCCACGATCTCGGCGGCATTGCCGCCGGCGCCCACCGCCACGATGAGCGGCGGCTCCCCGCCCGCCGGGGCCGGCCCCACCGGGACCAGCCCGGGTGTGACGGTCTCGCCCTCGCCGGTGTGCTGCTCGGCCGCGCTGACCAGCCCATGGCCGCTGGCCAGCACCGGGATGGCGAGCAGGAAGGCGCCGGCGCCGACGTAGAAGGGCACGCCCAGGTCCGTCGCGTCGGCGAGCTTCCCCGCGACGTACGGGGCCAGACCGCCGCCGATGAACCGCAGGAAGCCGTACGCGGAGGAGGCCACCGGCCGCTCGACTGGGGAGACCAGCATGACCGCCTGGGTGGTGAGCGTGTTGTTGATGCCGATGAAGGCGCCGCTGACGATGACGGCCACGATGACCACCGTCGGCGTGGCCACCCCGGCGGCGATGACCGCCATCACCACGCCCAGACAGAAGAGGTTCGCGTACAGCACGGGGGCGGTGCCGAAGCGGGCCTGGAGCCGCGGTGCGAACAGGACGCTGAAGAGGGCCACCAGCAGCCCCCAGCCCGTGAAGACCAGCCCCAGTTCGTGGGCGCTCAGCTTCATCGGGTACGGGGCGTAGCCCAGCATGGTGAAGAAGCCCCAGTTGTACAGCAGCGCCATGATGCCCATGGTCAGCAGCCCGCGGTGGCGCAGCGCCTTCAGCGGGGCGACGGGTGAGGTGGGGCGGGCCGGTTTGGGGGAGTCGGGGACGAAGGCAAGTGTGGCGGCCAGGGCTATGGCCATGAGGACGGCCACCCCGAAGAACGGGCCGCGCCAGCTGATGGCGCCCAGTTCTCCGCCCAGCAGAGGACCTACGGCGATACCGAGGCCCAGCGCCGTCTCGTAGAGGATGATCGCGCCGCCGAAGCCGCCGCTGGCGGAGGCCACGATGACGGCCAGTGAGGTGGCGATGAACAGGGCGTTGCCGAGCCCCCAGCCGGCGCGGAAGCCGACGATGCCGTTGATGGAGTCCGTGGCCCCGGCCGCGGCGGCGAAGACGACGATGACGGCGAGACCGATGACGAGCGTGCGTTTGGCCCCCAGCCGGCTGGAGACCCAGCCCACGACGAGCATGGCGACGGCCGTGACGATCAGATAGCTGCTGAACAGCAGGGAGACCTGGCTGGGGGAGGCGTGCAGACTCTCGGCCAGGGCGGGCAGGATCGGGTCCACCAGGCCGATGCCCATGAAGGAGATGACGCAGGCGAAGGCGACCGCCCACACGGCCTTCGGCTGCTTGAACGGGCTCGCGGCCCTCCCGTGTTCCTCGTGCGAGGCACTCATGTGCGTTCTCTTCCGAGCAGTTGGGACGAATGGGGGTGCACAGGGTCAGGAACGCGCCTGGCGGTCGTGGATCGCGCGGGCCAGCGCGGGCAGCGCGACCCCCACCGCCTGCCGCTCCGGCCCGGACAGCTCCGCGAGCAGCTCCCGCAGGGCCCGGGTCCGCTCGGCGCGGCGCCGGCGGAACAGGTCCAGGCCGGTGCCGGTGGCCTCCACCAGCACGCCCCGCCCGTCGCTGCGGTCGGCGGTGCGCCGTACCAGGTCAGCGCGTTCCATGCGGGTCACGAGCTGGGTCATGTTCGGCTGGGAGACACCCTCGGCCCGGGCGAGCTCGGACAGCCGCTGGGGACCCTCGCGGCCCAGCCGGCCCAGTGCGGAGGACGCCGCGGTGCTCAGGCCGCCCGCGGTGGCGCTGTGCCGTATGTGGCGGACGATCCGCTCCACGGCGGTCATCAGCTCGTCGGGCGACACGTCCGCGACGGAGCCGGTGTCCTTGCCCTGTACATGCATAAGCCCGTTATACATCTACGTGTACCTGGAAACAATCCGGTCGCCGTAAGAAGGGTGCTCCGGTTCCACGGCGGGACTCGCTTGCTCCGCAGGCCGGTTCACATGCCATCGTCCTGGGCGCGGCACCGCGCTTCGCGCCGTTGTCCGAGCAAAAATGACAGCGGATGTCAGGTGAACCGGCCATGATCGGTGCCACGGCCGGCCCGTACGGACAGGGGCGCCGCCGTTCCCGGTCTCGGCACCGTGCGGACCGGGCCTTCCGCAAAAGGAGTTCACCATGGCCACGAGCAACCGCCAGGCGGGCGCGGACGGTTCACCCGTCACGTTCATCAACGTCTTCGAGATCGACGCCGGTCACGTCGACGCGTTCGTCTCCCAGTGGGAGAAGCGCGCCGCGCTCATGCGCGACAAGCCGGGCTTCATCGACTCCCGGCTGCACCGGGCCCGTTCGTCGCAGACCCGCTACCAACTGGTCAACGTCGCCCACTGGGAGAGCCAGGAGGCGTGGGAGGCGGCCACCGCGGACCAGGAGTTCCAGGACCGCACCCGCGCCGCCCGCGACGACGCACGCACACCGATCACCGCCAGCCCGGCGCTGTACGACGTCGCCGTGGAGTTCTCCGCGGCGACGGAAGCGCAGGTCTAGGGCAGCATCCACGCCGGCGCGTGGGACTGGAGCAGCACCAGCAGGCAGATCGCCAGCAGCAGTCCGAGGCTCCAGGCGATGGCCTTGCGGAAGAGCACGGCCTCCTTGCCGAGGAGGCCGACGGCCGTCGCCGCGATCGTCAGGTTCTGCGGGCTGATCATCTTTCCCACCACCCCGCCCGAGGTGTTCGCGGCGACCAGCAGGATCGGGTCGAGTCCGGCCCTGCCGGCCGCGGTCTGCTGGAGGGTCGCGAACAGCGCGTTGGCCGAGGTGTCGGAGCCGGTCACGGCCGTGCCCAGCCAGCCCAGCAGCGGCGAGAGGAAGGCGAACGCCGCGCCCGCGCCCGCGATCCAGGTACCGATCGTGATGGTCTGGCCCGAGAGGTTCATCACGTAGGCGAGTGCCAGGACCGAGGCGACGGTCAGCAGTGCCCAGCGCAGGGTGAGCACCGTGCGGCCGAACTCCCGTACGGCGTCGGCGGGCCGTACCCGGTGGGCGACGGCCACCAGTACCCCGCACAGCACCAGGAGCGAGCCGGGGGAGGAGAGCCAGGGGAGGGCGTAGACGGTCGTGCCGGACCGCTCCCCGGCTGCCGTCAGCACCTGCCCGTCCAGTCCCGGCCAGCGCACCGACACCTCGCGGGCGGCGAGGAACCGCTCGGCGGGGGCCCACAGTTTCGCGACGGAGAAGACGGCGATGATGATCAGATAAGGGGTGAAGGCCGCCAGGATCCGGGGAGTGGTGACCGGCTCCGCCCCGTCCGCCGGCGACGCGGCCTCCGGCGCCGGTTCGCCGGGGCGTGCCGCACCCGTCTCCCGGCGCTCCCGCTCGGCCGCGCGCCGCAGGTCCTCCCGTACGCGCTCCCCCTCTCGGGGCTGCCAGACGCGGAGGAAGGCGACGACGGTCGCCAGCGCCACCAGCGAGGCGATGATGTCGGTCAGCTCGACCGAGATCCAGTTCGCGCTCACGAACTGCGCGACCGCGAACGCGCCGCCGCACACCAGCGCCACCGGCCAGGTCTGCCGCAGGCCGCGTACCCCGTCCACCAGCACCACCAGCAGCAGCGGCACGAACAGCGCGAGCAGCGGTGTCTGCCGGCCTACGTACGCGCCGATCCGCTCGGGGTCGATACCGGTGAGGCTGCCCGCCGTGATGATCGGCGTCGCGATGGCACCGAACGCCACCGGCGCGGTGTTGGCCACCAGCACCGTCACCGCGGCCCGCACCGGGGAGAAGCCCAGCGACATCAGCATCACCCCGGTGATCGCCACCGGGGCGCCGAAACCGGCCAGCGCCTCCAGCAGGGCACCGAAACAGAAGGCGATGATGAGCGCCTGCACCCGCGGATCGTCGCCGACGAGCCGGAAGGCACGGCGCAGATCCGCGAACCGGCCGCTGACGACGGTCAACTGGTGCACCCACAGCGCGGCCAGCACGATCCACATGATCGGGAACAGCCCGAAGGCCGCGCCCTCGGCGCCCGCGAGCAGCGCCAGGTCCGCCGGCATGCCGTAGGCCCACACCGCCACCACCACGGAGACGGCCAGCGCGGCGAGCCCCGCCCAGTGGGCCTTCAGCCGCAGACCGCCCAGGAGCACGAAGAGGGTGAGCAGGGGAGCGGCTCCCACCAGTGCGGACAGGGCGAGACTGTCGGCGACGGGCGACAGATCGGGCCGGTACATGGACACACCCCTCACCTCGACGGCGCCCTCGCGGGGACCCGAGGGCGAACTGATCGCCCGGCAAGGCTGGTTGCCGGGCGGCGCCCTGTCCAGGGGTCGGGCGCGATCAGAGGTCCGGCATGATGGGGCCATGTCCCGACGCAAGAGCGCCCGGCGCGGGCGCCGCCCCGCCGATCTGTCCCGCCGACCCGATGCCGGGGCGCCCTGCCCGTGCGGCGGTGGCGCCTACGCGGCGTGCTGCGGGCGCTTCCACCGGGGCGAGGCGCTGCCCGCGACGGCCGAGGAGCTGATGCGGTCCCGCTACAGCGCGTTCGCGGTCGGGGATGCGGCCTACCTGCTGGGCACCTGGCACCCCGCCACCCGGCCCGCGCGGCTCGATCCGGCGGACGGTCCGCGGTGGACCGGGCTGGAGATCCTCGACACGTCGGGCGGCAGTGCCTTCCACGGCGAGGGCACGGTGACGTTCCGTGCCCACTGGGTCACGGCCGCCGGTGAGCGCGGTACGCAGGAGGAACGGAGCCGTTTCGTGCGGGTGGACGGCGCCTGGAGCTACCTCGACGGCGCCGTGGCCTGACGGAGTTTCAGGCCACCGGACCGGGGGGCGGCTGCTTAGGTGTCGCATACACCTGATATACCGGAGGGCATGATCGAGCACGCACACGGCGAGCTCGTCATCCGGGAAGCCCGTCATGGGGCTCCTGCCACGACCACGTGCCGCGACAGCAGCCACAGCGGGTCCCCTCGGATGAGGGCTCTCACTTCATCATCCCCGCACCGCTTCACACGTTTGGGTACCTGACGCCCCACGACGCGGGCGTCCGACACTCCGCGACACTGCGACGAACCCCCGCACGCCGCCCTCCCGGGCGGCCTTGTGCGGCGGGCCGGTCCGTGCTGCGCGCCCACGGCGGCGCGCCCGCCGGCGCACTCCGCTTCCGAGCGCGCCCCGTTACTCCGTGAGGTGCTGGTCGGGACGTCGACCGGCACGGCTCCACGCGTACCGAGGAAGCGATCGTCAAGATCGTCGCGGCAGCAGAACGCCCCACTTGTCGTAGAGGTACGAAACGCACCGTCCTTCAACGCCCAGGGCACGTCCGACGTGCCGTGACACAACGGGTATGGGAAGCGCACCATATGCACCTTCTTGTCAAAGGAACCCGCCAGCCGCTGACCGGCGAGGTCCTCGTCCCCAACTCCAAGTACCACGCGCACCGCGCCCTGATCCTGGCCTCCCTCGCAGAAGGCACCAGCGTCATCCGCGGCCTCTCGGACGCCCGGCACGTGCAGTACACCGTGCAACTCCTGCGGGGCCTCGGCACCCGCATCGACGTGGACGGCGACTCCTTCGTCGTCCACGGCGGCCCCTACCGGCCGCGCCGCTCCTCCGTCTCCGCCGGCAGCTCCGGCACCACGCTGTACTTCATGATCGGACTGGCCTCGCTCGCCGAACGGTCCGTCGCCGTCACCGGACAGAAGTACTTCAAACGCCGCCCCGTCTCCCCGTTGCTGGACGCGCTGCGCACCATGGGCGTCGAACTGGAGTCGGCCGACGGCTGCCCGCCCGTCCATGTGACGGCCAAGCGCCCCACCGGCGGTCACGTCCGCATCGCCGGCACCCTCTCCCAGTGGATCTCCGGGCTCATCCTGCTCGCCCCCTTCGCCACCGGGCCCAGCGTCATCGAGGTCGAGGGCGAACTGAACGAACAGCCCTACCTGGAGCTGACCGTCGCCATGATGCGGCAGTTCGGCCTCGCCGTGACCGTCTCCGAGGACTGGCGGCGCTTCGAGATCGAGGGCGGACAGCGGGCCACGCCCACCGATCTGACCCTCCCGCCCGACATCGGCTCCGCCGCCTTCGGCATCGCCGCCGCCGCGCTCCACCCCTCCGACGTACTGCTGCGCGGCATGCACAAGCTCCACGGCGGGCCCGCCGACCACCCCGAAGCGCACTTCCTGGACCTGGCCCAGGCCATGGGCATCCCCATGGAACTCGACGCGGACGGCGACGGCGTACGCATCCGGCACGACGGGGTGGACCTCAAGGGCATCGAGGTCGACTGCCGTGACGTGCCCGACATGCTGCCCATCCTCTCCACCCTCGGCACCTTCGCCCAGGGCGAGACCGTCTTCCACAACGTCGCCCACACCCGGCTCAAGGAGTCCGACCGGGCCGCCGCCATGCTCCAGCTCAATGCCATGGGCGGCGAACTCGAACTGACCGGCGAGACGTTGCGGGTCAACGGCGGCACCCAGCGGCTCGTGGGCGCCAAGCTGTCGTCCTTCAACGACCACCGGGTACTGATGTCCCTGGCGGTCGCCGCCTCCCGCGCCAGCGGCTGCACCACCCTCACCTACCCCAATGCCTACCGGATCTCCTATCCGACCTTCCTGGAAGCGATGAACACCCTGGGCATCCCCATGACCGTCGAAGGCGGCAGACGCGCCGAGGGCCGCACCCCGCAGCCCTCCCGTACCGAACCGGACGTGTCCCGCCCCGACGAGGCGGCCCGCCACACCCTGCCCGGCCTCGTCGCCCGGCGCGCCGCCGCCGACCCCGACGGCACCGCGCTGGTGGACGTCCGCAGCAACGGCAGCACCACCCTCACCTGGCGCCAACTGCACGAGCGCAGCGAACACATCGCCGGCCTGCTGCTGCGGCTGGGCGTCCAGCCCGGCGAGGCCGTCGCCTTCCAGCTCCCCAACCGCTGGGAGTTCACCGCCATCGCCCTGGCCTGCCTGCGGGTGCGGGCCCTGTGCTGCCCCATCATGCCGATCTTCCGCGAGCGGGAAGCCGCCTTCATGCTGCGCCGCTCCGGCGCCCGCGTACTGCTGCTGCCCGACGAGTTCCGCGGCCGGCGGCACGCCGCCGAGATCGCCGCGCTCGTCGCGGAAGGCACCACCGACACCGGCAAGCTCGAACACGTCGTCGTCCTCCCGGCCACCGAGGGCCCGGCCGGCCTGCCCGACGCCGCCGCGTCCGCGGGCACCGTCACCTGGCACGACTGGGAAGCCGCACTCGCCGCCACCCCCCGCGACGACGACGCCCTCGCCGCGCGCGTGCCCAGCCCCCAGGACCTCACCCAACTCCTGTTCACCTCCGGCACCACCGGTGAGCCCAAGGGGGTCCTCCAGCGCTCCGAATCGCTCACCCGCGCCGTCTCCATGGAGATCCGCCATCTGGGCCTGACCGGCGCCGACACCATCTGGATCCCCTCCCCGCTGGCCCACCAGACCGGGTTCCTCTACGGCATGTGGCTCGCGCTCGTCCTGGGCGTCCCGCAGATCGTGCAGGCCGAGTGGAACGCCTCCCTCGCGCTGCGCTCCCTGCGCGAGCACCGCGCCACCTTCGTCCAGGCCGCCACGCCCTTCCTGATGGACCTGGTGCGCGCCGTCGAGGACGGCGAACGCGCCCCCCAGGACCTGCGGATCTTCGTCGCCACCGGCGCCACCGTGCCGCGCGGCCTCGCCGAGCGCGCCGGCCGGGTACTGGGCACCACCGTGCTGGGCGCCTTCGGCTCCACCGAGACCTGCCTGGCCGCGCTCGCCGCCCCCGGCGACGAACCCGCCCAGCGCTGGGGCACCGACGGCCGCGTACTGGCCGGCGTACGGATCAGGGTGCGGGACGACGCCGGGGCCGAACTGCCGCCCGGCACCGAGGGCAACTTCGAGATCCTCACCCCCACCATCTTCGACGGCTACCTGGAGCGCCCCGACCTGACCGCCGACGCGTTCACCGACGACGGCTGGTACCGCACCGGCGACCTGGCCACCATCGACGCCTCCGGCTTCCTGCGCATCACCGGCCGGGTCAAGGACGTCATCAACCGGGGCGGCGAGAAGATCCCCGTCGCCGAGGTGGAACAACTGCTGTACGACCACCCCGCCGTGGCCGATGTGGCGATCGTCGCCATGCCCGACGAGCGGCTGGGAGAACGCGCCTGCGCCTTCGTCGTTCTCGAACCCGAGGGCGCCGGACTCGGCTTCGAGGAGATGCAGAAGTACCTCGACTCCCACCAGGTCGCCAAGCAGTACTGGCCCGAGCGGCTGGAGATCGTCGCGGACGCGTTGCCCCGCAACGAAGTCGGAAAGATCCAGAAGTTCGTGCTGCGGGAGCGGGCACGCGGCCTGCGCCCCCAGCGCGGAGAAGGAGCGGACAAGTGAGTGAGCAGCAGGGCGTCGGCCCGGCACAGTACGAGCGGCTGCGCCAGAAGGTCACCGCATGGGTGACCGGACCGGGCGAGGAGTGGGCCCAGCGCATCGAGACCACCGGGCAGGTGCCCGAAGAACTCTGGGCCGAGCTGCGGGAACAGGGCTTCCTGAGGATGGCCGCCCCCCGCTCCTACGGCGGGCACGGGCTGTCCTTCACCCAGTGGATGGGACTGATGGAGATCTTCTCCCGCTCCCACGGCTCCATCCGCATGATCGTGCACGTGGTCAACGGCATCTGGCGTGCCATGGACCCCTTCGCCACCGAGGAGCAGCGCAAGAAGTTCGTGCTGCCCGCCATCGAGGGCGACATCAAGATCGCTTTCACGCTCACCGAGCCCGGCAACGGCACCGGTGCCGACATCACCACCTCCGTGGTCCGCGAGGGCGACACCTACTACCTGACCGGCGACAAGCACCTGATCACGTTCGGGGTGCGCTGCGACTACTACCTGCTCGCCGCACGGGTCGAGGGCACCACGGGCCATGAGGGCACCGTCTCGCTGCTGGTGCCCCGCCACGCCGAGGGCGTCCACGTCGAGGACACCTCCCAGACGATGGGTGTGGTGGGCACCGACCACGCCACCATCCGTTTCGAGCGCACCCCCGTGCCCGTCGCCAACCGGCTCGGCAAGGAGGGCGAGGGCCTGGAGGTCGCACTCGGCGGCTTCCTCACCCCCTCCCGCATCTCCGTGGGCATGAGCTGCGTCGGGCTGGCCCAGCGCGCCCAGGAGCTGGCCCTCGACTACGCCGAGAGCCGCGTCACCTTCGGCAAGAAGCTCAGCAAGCGGCAGGCGGTGCAGTTCATGCTCGCCGAGAACGCCGCGGACATCGAGGCCGCCAAGCAACTGGTGCTGCACGCCGCCCGCGCCTTCGAGGAGGGCGGCGACGACGCGTCCATGCTCTCCTCCATGGCCAAGATGACGGCCGTCTCCATGCTGACCCGCGTCACCGACAACGCGCTCCAGGTGCACGGCGGACTCGGGTACTGGCGGACCAGCCCCATCGAACGCGTCTACCGCGACGCCCGTGCCCAGCGGTTCGAAGAGGGCACCAACGAGATCCAGAAGACCGTCGTCTTCCGCGAGCTGCTGCGGCGGCACACCCAGGGAGGGAACCGATGACCGACACCCCGGACACCCCCGCACACGGCCGCAAGGTCGCACTGATCACCGGCGCCTCCCGCGGCATCGGCCGTGAGCTGGCCCTCACCCTGGCCCGCCGCGACCGGGCCACCATCGCGGTCAACTACAAGAAGAACGCCGACCTGGCCGAGAAGACCGTCGCCGACATCGAAGCGCTCGGCGGCAGCGGCTTCGCCGTCCAGGCCGACGTGGAGACCCCCGAGGGCGTCACCGCGCTGTTCGACGAGGTCGCCCGGCGCTGCGGACGGCTGGACTGGTTCGTCTCCAACGCCGCCGCCAGCGCCTTCAAGAACATCGTCGACCTCAAGCCGCACCACCTCGACCGCTCCTACGCCATGAACCTGCGCCCCTTCGTGCTCGGTGCGCAGGAAGCCGTCAAACTCATGGACAACGGCGGCCGGATCGTCACCCTCTCCTCCTACGGCTCCATCCGCGCCTACCCCACCTACGCCACGCTCGGCGGAATGAAGGCCGCCATCGAGGCGTGGGTGCGCTACATGGCCCTGGAGTTCGCGCCGTACGGCATCAACGTCAACGCCGTCAACGGCGGTCTGATCGACTCCGACTCGCTGGAGTTCTTCTACAACGTCCCCGGCATGCCCGACATGCGCACCGTGCTCGACCGCATCCCCAAGGGCCGGCCGGGCACCGTGCGGGAGGTCGCCGACGTGCTGGCCTTCCTGCTGGCGCCCGAATCGGAGTACATCACCGGCCAGACGCTCGTCGTGGACGGCGGTCTCAGCGCCGTCGCACCGCCGTTCTTCGCCGACGCGGGAGACGAACTGGCACTCCCGCCGCGCCCCCGGCGCGACGCCTGACCGGCCACCGACGGCCCCGATGACGGCCCGTCGGGCGCCCGCTCACCCCCTCCGGCGGGCGCCCGGCGCGGCCCGGACACGACAACACCCAGGAGTTCCGCGCGTGTTCACCCACGTACTGCGGCCCGGCGCGATCGGCTCGCTCCACGTCGCGAACCGCCTCGTCATGGGCGCGATGCACCTCAACCTGGAGACCCTCGGTGACGGCGGCGCGGCCCTGGCCGCCTTCTACGCCGCACGGGCACGCGGCGGAGCCGGCCTCATCGTCACCGGCGGCTCGGCCGTCAGCCCCGTCGCCGCCGGCGGCCCCGGCTACAGCCACATCAACGACCCCGCCCACCATCCGGCGCTGCGCCGCGCCGCCGCCGCCGTGCACGAGGCCGGCGGCAAGATCGCCCTCCAGCTCTTCCACGCCGGCCGGTACGCGCTGCTGTCCGGCACCGGGCTGACGCCGGTCGCCCCCTCGGCCGTCCCCAGCCGCTTCGCCCGCACCACCCCCAGGGAACTGACCGACCAGGAGATCCGCGCCACCCTCGACGACTTCGCCCGCGGCGCGGCCACCGCCCGGGAACTGGGCTTCGACGCCGTCGAGGTGATGGCCTCCGAGGGCTATCTGCTCAACCAGTTCCTCTCGCCCCTGACCAATCTGCGCACCGACGCCTGGGGCGGCGACGCCGCACGCCGCCGCCGCTTCCCCCTCGAAGTGCTGCGCGCCGTGCGGGAAGCCGCCGGCGAGGACTACCCCGTCCTCTTCCGCATCTCCGGCGCCGATCTGATGCCCGGCAGCAGCACGCAGGAGGAGACCGACGCCTTCGCCGTCGCCCTGGCCGACGGCGGTGTCGCCGCGGTCAACGTCGGCGTCGGCTGGCACGAGTCGCGCATCCCCACCGTCCAGTCGGCCGTGCCGCCCGGCACCTGGGCCGGGCACGCCGAAGCCGTCAAGAAGGCCCTGTGCGCCGCGGGCCACCCCGACCTGCCCGTCATCGCCTCCAACCGCGTCAACCGCCTCGACCAGGCCGAGGAACTGCTGAGCGGCGGCGGCATCGACCACGTCTCCATGGCCCGGCCCTTCCTTGCCGACCCCGATCTGGTCGGCAAGGAGCGCGCCGGAGCCGGCCACCTCGTCAACGTCTGCCTCGCCTGCAACGAGGCGTGCATCGACCGCTCCTTCGGCAGCGAACGCGTCTCCTGCCTGGTCAACCCCCGGGCCGGACACGAGGGCGAGTTCCCCGAGGAGCCCGTCGGCCCGGCCGGCCGCCGCAGCTACGCCGTCATCGGCGGCGGCCCCGCCGGACTCGAAGCGGCCCGCGCCCTGGCCGCGCTCGGCCACCACGTCGAACTCTTCGAGGCCGAGCGCGAACCGGGCGGCCAGTTCCGGCTCGCCCGGCAGGTCCCCGGCAAGGAGGACTTCGGCGCCACCGTCCGCTACTACACCGCCGAACTCGACCGGCTCGGCGTGCGCGTCCACCTCGCACGGCGTCTCGGGCTCGGCGACACCGCGCTCCTGAGCCGCTTCGACGGAGCCGTCCTGGCCACCGGTGTGCAGCCCCGGCTGCCCGACATCCCCGGCTGGACCCTCCTGCCCACCCTCACCTATCCAGAAGCCTTCGCCCGGCCCGAGAGCCTCGGCGAACGTGTCGTCCTCGTCGGCGGCGGAGGCATCGCCATGGACCTCGCCCACCTGCTGACGGGCGACCCCGGCCCCACCGACCCCGAACGGTTCTTCGCCGCGCACGGGCTGCGCGACAGCCCGCCGCCGGCCACCCCGCCCGCCCGGCACCGGCTCACCCTCGTACGGCGCGGCAGCCGCATCGGCTCCGGCACCTCGGCCAGCACCCGCTGGGTGGTGCTCTCCGCCCTCCGCGCGCACGGCGTGGAGACGGTCACCGGCGTCACGTACCAGGAAGTCACCCGCGAAGGGCTCGTGGTGCGGGACGCCGAGGACCGCGAGCGGCTGATCCCGGCCGACACCCTCGTCTTCGCCGCCGGGCAGGAGAGGGAACGGTCCGTGGTGCCGGCGCTGCGGGCCGCCGGGGTGCCGTTCGAGGCCGTCGGCGGCGCGCGCGACGCGAACGGTGTCAACGCCGTCCGCGCCACCGGCGAAGCCCTGCGCGCCGCACACCGCCTGGCCGCCCGCTGACCGCACGCGGGAGCCCGGCCCCCGCGGGGGCACCCTCGGCCCCGCCCCCGCCGCACCGCGGCGGTCCCTCTCCCGGCGTCCCCCCGGGAAGAGCGGGGCGAGGTACGGCCCCCACACACCGCAACCACGACGAAAGCAGCAACGTGTCCCGACCCGACAGCACCGCATCCACCCGCGTCGTCGTCACCGGCATCGGCGCGCTCACCCCCGTCGGCAACGACCGGGAGAGCAGCTGGCAGGCGCTGCTCGCCGGCAGATCCGGCATCGCCGAGATCTCCCGGTTCGACGCCCGCGACTTCCCCACCCGCATCGCCGCCGAGGTGAAGAACTTCGCCGCCGAGGACCACTTCGACCGCAAGCGGCTGCGCCGCTCCGAACGCTTCTCGCAGTACGCCGTCGTCGCCGCCCGCGAAGCCGTCCACGACGCGGGCCTCGCCGTGGACGGCGACCCCGACGCCCGGATCGGCGTGCAGATCAACAACGCCGTGGCCGGCTTCCCCGGCATCGAGGCGGCGACCGACCAGCGCCACGACGACCCGCGCAAGGTCAGCCCGTACTTCGTCTCCTCCGTCATCCCCAACATGCCCGCCTGCGAGGTCGCCATCGACCTGGGCGCGCACGGACCGGTGAACGCCTCGGCACTGGCCTGCGCCAGCGGCATCCACGCCCTGCTGGAAGCCCGCCGCACCATCCTCGCGGGCGACGCCGACGTGGTGGTGGCGGGCGGCACCGACGCGGCGATCACCCCCGTGATGTTCACCGGGCTGAGCAACATGGGAGCGCTCTCCACCCGCAACGACGCGCCCGAGCGCGCCAGCCGGCCGTTCGACGCCGAGCGCGACGGTTTCGTCTTCGGGGAGGGCGCCGTCGTCCTCGTCGTCGAGTCCGCCGAGCACGCGGCGGCCCGCGGCGCCCGGCCCTACATGGAGATCCGCGGTGGGGCGCTCACCTCGGACGCGTTCCACGTGAGCGCCCCCCACCCGTCGGGCGAGCACGCCGAGACGGCGATGCGGCGGGCACTGGCGGCGGCGCACACCGGCCCCGACGAGGTGGACTACGTGTGCGCGCACGGGACGGCCACCCGCATCAACGACCGGCTGGAGTCCCGCGCGCTGCGGTCGGTCTTCGGCGAGGCCGCCGACCGGCTGCTGGTCAGCTCCCCCAAGTCGATGGTGGGGCACATGATCGGCGCGGCTGGGGCGCTCTCGGCGATGGTCACCGCGCTGGCCATGCGCGACGGCGCGGTGCCCCCGACGGTCAACCTGGACACGCCCGACCCCGAGTGCGACCTGGACTACGTGCCGCACACCGCGCGGAAGGCCGATGTCACCACGGCCCTGGTCAACGCCTTCGGCTTCGGCGGCCAGAACGTGGTCGCCGTCCTGGGCGCACCGCGGGACTGAACCCGGCTCCCGGGCCACGGGGGGAGGCCCGTCGCCCCTTACACGGCCCCGCCCTCACCCGCCGGACCGGCCGGGGCCCCGGCGTCCTGGCCGTCAGGGCCGGACCGGCCGGGGCCCAGCCGGCGGTGAGCCGGGGCGGGGGCGGCCCAGGCGGAGGGCTCACTTCAGCAGGCGCGACAGCCGGCGGTCGGCGAGGGGCTTGCCCCCCGTCTGGCAGGTGGGGCAGTAGTCCAGCGCCGAGTCGCGGAAGGAGACCTGACGGACGGTGTCCCCGCACACCGGGCACGGCTCGCCCGCGCGGCCGTGCACCCGCATCCCCATCCGCTTGCCCGCCTTCAGCTCGGCGGCGGACAGCCCCCGCGCCCGCTCGACCGCGCCGCCGAGAGTGTCGCGCAGTGCGGCGTACAGCCCGGTGATCTCCTCCTCGGACAGCTCGGCCGCCAGTTTGAACGGGGACATCTTCGCGGCGTGCAGGATCTCGTCCGAGTATGCGTTGCCGATGCCGGAGACGACCGACTGGTCCCGCAGCAGCCCCTTCACCTGCCGGCGCCGGCCCGCCAGCAGGCCCGCCAGGGTGTCACGCCCGAAGCCGGGGGAGAGGGGGTCGGGGCCCAGCCGGGCGATGCCGGGGACATCCGTCACCTGGCGCACGACGTACACCGCCAGCCGCTTCTGGGTGCCCGCCTCCGTGAGGTCGAATCCCGGGCCGGGCCCGTCCGCGTCCGGCTGCGGGCTCAGCTCCACCCGCAGCGCGAGCGGCCCCTTGCCGGGGCGCGGGGGCGTGGCGGGCAGCGTGTCCTGCCACCGCAGCCACCCGGCCCTGGCCAGGTGGACGACCAGATGCGGGCCCTCGTCCGGTGCGCCGCCGGGCCCGGCCGTCATCAGATCGAGGAACTTCCCGTGCCGTGCCACCCCGCTGAAGACGGCGCCCTCCAGTGCCTGCGGCGGCGGGTCGTACGTCTTGAGCACGTTGACCGCCACCGGCAGCATCCGGCGGACGGTGCGGCCGGGCAGCCGCTCGGCCAGGAAGTCCTTCAGCGCCTCGACCTCGGGCAGTTCCGGCATGGCGACGACCTCCAGCCGTGGTCCGAGCCGGGAGGGCTCAGACCAGCTTGGCCTCGTGGGTGATCGGGGTGGCCTTCAGCGCCTGGCTCACCGGGCAGTTCCGCGCGGCCTCGGCGGCTGCCGCGGCGAACGTCGCCTGGTCGATGCCGGGCACCTCGCCCTCCACGGTCAGATGGATGCCGGTGATGCCGGTGCCCGGCTGGAAGTCGACGGCGGCCTTCGTCGACAGCCTGGCCGGCGGGGTCCCCGCGTTGCCCAGACCGTTGGAGAGCGCCATGGAGAAGCAGCTCGAATGGGCCGCGGCGATCAGCTCCTCCGGGCTGGTGCGGCCCCCCGGCTCCTCGGCGCGGGCCGCCCAGGAGACCGGGTAGGCGCCGATGCCGGACGAGTCGAAGGTGACGGTGCCCTCGCCGGCCGCCAGATTGCCGGTCCAGACGGTGTGGGCGGTGCGTGTGGTGGCCATGGTGCCCCTTTCGGCTCGTGTGGTGCTTCGCGTCTGTCGCAGTACCCGATCCTGCGCCCTCGCCACGCGCCGCGCGCCCGGCGACGCGCCGGGCGGCCACAGCACCTTCACCCAGTGCGACAGTTCCCTTACGTTTCGCGCTCGCCGCGGCGGTACGGTGTGAGGCCCGGCGGGTATCAAGGAGTAATCAGCCAGATCCGGAGCGTGAGAAAGAGAGTGGGTGGCACGCAACCATGATCAAGGGCATCGATGTCTCCTCGTACCAGCCTTCGGACTACAGCACCAGGGGAATCGAGTTCGTCTTCATCAAGCTCACCGAGGGGAAGTCGTACACCAACCCGAAATGGGTCGCGCAGCGCAAGACCGCGCGGGACGCCGGCCTCGTCACCGGCTTCTACCACTTCGTGCGGCCCGGCAGCATGAAGAAGCAGGCCGACTACTTCCTGTCGAAGATCAAGCTGGCCCCCGGCGACATGCTCGTCCTCGACTGGGAGGATCCCAAGGTCAGCAACGACGAGAAGGACGACTGGATCAAGTACGTCCAGGACAAGGCCCCCAAGCACAAGGTCCTGCTGTACTGCAACCGCGACTTCTGGCTCAACCGCGACAAGACCTCGTTCGCGGGCGACGGTCTGTGGATCGCGCACTACAACGGGAAGCCCGGCGAGCCCGGCATCAAGCACCGCTGGCGTTTCCACCAGTACACCAGCGACCCGATCGACACCAACCTCGGCGAGTTCGACAGCCGTGAGGCGCTGCGCAGTTGGGCGGGCGGACGCAAGAAGAGCGCCGAGGGGGAGTGAGCCCCGCACGGCCCCGGCGATCCCCGCGGGTGGCCGAGGGTCCCGCCCGGTGCCGGGGCCGGATACGCTCCCGTGCATGCCGGAAGCCAACTCGCCCTCCTCGTCGTCCCCCCACGCCGGCCCGGCCGAAGGCGGCAGCGCACACGCCGCCCGCGCCACCGGCACCGGCGAGCCCGTCCCGACGACGACCACCCCCCGCCCCGCGACGGGGCCCGCGCCCGACAGCGGGCGGCAGGATGCCGCGCACACCGGGAAGACGGCGCACCAAGCGCCGCCGCGGCAGCCGTCCGGGCCCGGGGACCGGCCGGAGCCGCACCCCGCGCCCTCCGGCTCCACAGCCGGCCCGCAGCCGAGTAACGATGCGGACGAGCACGGGCGCCCACCGCTGACGCCCCGTCAGGCACGGCGCATACGCATAGCCGTCTCCACCGTCGTCATGCTCGTCGTCGCCGCAGCCCTTGCAATCCGGCTGCGTTCCGCACCCTCGGTGCTGACCGTCGGCTTCTACGGTCTCGCGCTCATCCTCTCCGGCACCGCCATCGTCCTCAGCCGCCTGGGCCGAACCCGGGTGGCGACGGCCGTACTGGGGCTCGGCTTCGTCCTCGTCCTGTTCGGCGAGTGGCTGCTCGGCTTCTCCGGCGGGCCCTGACGCCCTGCCGCGCCGAGGGACCGGGCGCCCGTACGGGCCGTCAGATCCACTCGGCGCTGTCACCGCCGGCCGTACCCGGCAGACGTGCCCAGTCGCGGGGGCTGCACGCGGCGTCCGGTGTCCCGCCGCCGGGCCCGGCAGCGGCCGGGCCGGCCGTGCCGAAACCGACCGGCGGCAGCACGTACCGCAGGCGGCCCAGCGGACTCTCGGCCTCCGTCAGCCACGGTGCCGGGTCCAACGGCGGCTGCTCGGCCGCCTCGCCGTCCGGTTCGTCACCCGCCGCCTCCCCGTCCCGGCCGGGCACCTCGTGCAGCAGCCAGTCCGCGGTCCGCGCCAGGGACAGCCGCACCAGCCGGGAACCCGCCGTCCCCGTGCGCTGCTCGGTCAGCGCGCGCAGCAGCCCGGCGGCCAGCAGATAGCCGGTGCCGTGGTCGAGTGCCTGCGCGGGCAGCGCACCGGGCACCAGATCGGGCGAGCTGGACGCCCCGCCCGCGCCGTCGGCCGCCTCCAGGCAGGCGATACCGGTCGCCGCCTGCACCAGGCTGTCGAAACCGCGCCGGCGCTGCCACGGCCCGGCCGCCCCCCAGGCGCTGAGCTGGCCCACCACCAGACCCGGACGGCGGTCCATCAGCGACTCGGGCGCCAGCCCGAACCGGTCCAGCGCCCCGGGGCGGTAGCCCGTCACCACCACGTGCGCCATGGACAGCAGTTCCTCGAAAGCGGCCTGTCCCGGGCGGCTCGACAGGTCCAGCAGTGTGGAGCGCTTGCCCAGGTCCGTATCGGCGTGCGTGTCCAGGAGCTCGGGCCGCTCCGGAGCGTCGATGCGCAGCACGTCGGCGCCCAGCAGGGCGAGCGTGCGCGTCGCCACCGGCCCCGCCAGCACCCGGGTCAGGTCCAGGATCCGCACGCCCCGCAGCCCGCCCGGTCCCGTCGGTCCGTCCAGGGCGGGGGTGGGGGCCGCGTCCAGCCGGCTCAGCTCGACCAGCGGCAGCTGCGCGACGGCCGCGCGCTGGGGGTGCCGCGTCCACTCCTCGACGGTCCGGACGGCCACGGCCAGACCGCCCTCCGCGTGCACCGCCTCCTCCACGTCGCGCGCCTGACGGCCCGCCAGCTCGGTCGCCACCCGGCCCGCCGCCGCCTCGTCCTCGGCGGGTCCGTGGTCGGGCATGCCCAGCGCCGACAGCAGCCGGGCCCGGTGGTGGGGGTAGTTGGCGTGGGTGCGCACCCAGCCGTCGGCGGTACGCCAGAACCGGGACAGCGGCGCGAAGGTGACCGGCGCGCGCCCGTCGATGCGCACCAGCCGGTCGCTGTGGAACGCGGTGGCGACGGCGCCGTCGTCCACGCGGACGGGCGGCAGCAGGGCGCTGCGGGCCCTGACGCAGGAGAACTCGGCCGCCGCCAGGGAGCAGGCGGCGACCGTCGCGGAGGCCAGCTCACGGACGGGCAGCGCGGAGGGGAGCAGCCCGCCGCGCTGCTCCCGCGTGACGCGGCCCAGCAGTGCGGGGTCGCCGCCGAGTGCCGCCCATGCCTGGGCGGTCGCGGACGGTCGCCGGCCGGTCCGCCCGGTGACGGCGCCGGCGCTGCCGGCTGTTCCGGAGCCGCCGACGGCCTCCGGGCCCGGCTCGAACTCGACCTCGAACTTCCCGGCGCGCGCGGTGTCTCCCGCGGCGAAGCCCCGCGCCGACGGGGGCTTCCCGGCCTCTGAAAACTTATCCATACCGGACATTTTCGCACCTTTCGGTGCTGGAGCCCGGCTCGGCGGGGCGGTACCGGGCCCAGGTTACGGCGCCGGGCCGCCGGGCAGACGAACATGTGATCAAGGGATCAGTTGTCCGGGGCCGGGGTCGGGAACGGAGCCGCGGCTGGGGCCCGCCGGGTCCGGGCCGGGGTGTCCGGGCGGTCGTGCGGGCGGGATCTCCCGCGCCGCTCAGCAGTGCGCGAAGACGTATCCCTTCTCGCCGCGGGGCTTCACATCCAGATCGCGGCGGACGACCGACAGCCGGTCCCCCCAGGTGCGGCAGGCGTTGGCCATCCCCTTGGCGTCGTACTCGACGTCCAGCACCCGGTCGTCGTAGGCCTTCGCGTACTGCTCGCACTCCTTGTACTGCCCGCACTGCTCCGTCACCGCGAAGTCGAACCCCATCGCCTTCCGCCGCCCGACCATGTCCGCCGCGTTCTTCTGGCCCGCGGCCATGCCGCTGTCGTGCGCACGGCGGGTCAGCAGCTTGGCGAACGCGACGTTGTCGGCGTGGTCCAGGCGGTCGTCGGAGCGCTCGTAGGAGTCGAGGTTGTCGAGTTCGACGGCCTGGAAGCCCTTGTCGGCGCACCCGTCGATCCAGCGGCCGACGATACGGGCCAGTTCCGCGCGGTTCCCGGCGCTGGAGGTGTCGAAGATCGCCTCGTCCCAGTCGGTGTCCATCACCGGCTCGCCCTCGTCGTCGCGCAGCAGCAGCCGCGGGTGGTGCTCGTCCCACCACTCGAGGGCGTTCGGCTGGGCCTGGAAGGCGTTGACGTAGCAGACGCTGTAGTGGCCGGCCGCCGGTTCGGCCTTGCGGTCGCGGGAGACGACCCGCACTCCCTCGGGCGGTGAGTACGGGCCGCCGATCTGGTAGTCGAACCCGGCGTGCACAGGCGGGAGCCGCACCTCGCCGGCCGCCTTCCCGCGGTCCCGTTCGCCCGCGTCCCCGGAGTCCTCACCCGCGGCGCAGCCCCCCAGGAGAACGGCGGCCAGTGCGAGGGCGGCGGCACGGGCCGGGACGGACCGGCGCTCACGGGATGCGGGGGAGGCGGGGGCGTGCATGAGGGTGGCTCCTGGTGCGACAGGTGGTGCGGGCGGACGCCGGGCGGCGCTGCCCGTGGGGCGCTGGGCCCCGCAGGGAAACAAGCACATTATCGAACAAGGGGAGGGTAAATGGCGATTCGATGCGTCGTTCCGGACATCGCCGCCCAAGTGCTCGGCCGCGCAAGGGAGTTCCGCTAGCAGCCGGCCTCCGGAGGAGGTCATGCGCGACGGCTGGGGCGTCACTCCGGTCCCAGCTGTCTTAGCCGGCGGCCAGGAGCCCCGGACCGCTCTGGACAGCCCCGGTTGCCCCGGTCGTCCTGGTGTCGGCGGGCCGCGCACCGAAGCCGTCCACGAGACCCGGAGTGGCGAGGCGGCCCACGAGCCGTCGAGCGGCGAGGCCGTCCGGGAACCCGAAACGGCGAGGCCGTCCACGCATCGCGGAACCGCGAGGCGAACCCGGGGGAGTGCGACGGACCTTCGCCCGCGACCCCGGCGAACGTGTCGTCAACACCCGCACCAGCCGGGGCGGGCGCGAAGCGGCCGGGGCGCCGGGCGCGGGGTGGCCGCGCGGGGCGGACGGACCGTTGCCGTGCGGTGACCGGAGCGCCGGCGGGTGCGTGGACGCGTCGGCGGGTGCGTGGACGCGTCGGCGGGGGAGGGGGAGACCTGGCGGGAACGGGGCGGGGTGGTGGCTACCTGCCGTCCTCCTCGTCCGCTTCCGGTTCGGCCAGCACCGTCGGCAGGCCCCGCTCCTCGAACTCCCGTCGCGCGGAGTCCGCGATACCGCTGTCCGTGAGGAAGGTGTCGAACGTCTCGGGGCCGCCGATACGGGCGAAGCACCGCACCCCCACCTTCGAGGAGTCCGTCACCACCACGGCCCGCCCGGCCCGCTGCGCCATCAGCCGGTTGATCCGGCCCTCCGCCTCGTCATGGACGGTCGCCCCCGTCTCGGGGTCCATACCGTTCGCCCCGATGAAGGCGATGTCCACCGTCACCTCGCCCAGCAGCAACTCGCTGTAGGGCCCGGTCAGTTCGAACGTTCGCGAGTGGGCCACGCCGCCGGTCAGCATCGTCTTGATCTGCGGGCGCACCGCCAGCTCGTACGCGATGTTCAAGGCGTTGGTGACGATGGTCAGATGCGGCTGCGGGCCCGGCTCGGCCAGATCGGGGCGGGTGGCCAGCGCGCGGGCGATCTCCGTGGTGGTCGTGCCGCCGCTCAGCCCCACCACACTGCCGCGCTCCACCATCGCGGCGGCGGACCGGGCCAGCGACTGCTTGGCGTCCCCATGGTGACCGCGCTTGTAGCGGATCGGCAGATCGTAGGTCACCGCGCTGAGCACCGCGCCGCCCCGGGTACGGGTGAGGAGCTGCTGCTCGGCGAGCGCGTCCATGTCGCGCCGCATCGTGGCGGCGGAGACCTCCAGTGCGGTGGCGGCCTCCTCCACCTCCAGACTGCCCCGCTCGCCGAGCAGCTCCAGCAGAGCGTTCATCCGCTCATGGCGCTTCACCTGACGTCTTCTCCTTCTCCCGCCCCGCGCCCCCCAGCAGGTCCAGCAGGCGTGCGGCCTCGCTCCGGACCGCCTCCCGCGCCGGGGCTACGTACTTGCGCGAGTCGATGAGCGCGGGATCGGCCTCCAGTACCTTACGCACGCCGCCGGTGAAGACCGACACGAGATGCGTCGAAATGTTGATCTTGGTCATGCCCGCCTCGATGGCCGCCCGCAGCTCGTCGTCGGGCACCCCGGAGGAACCGTGCAGCACCAGTGGCACCGGCAGCTTGTCGCGCAGTGTGCGAATCAGCTCCAGATCCAGCTTCGCCGTGCGCTCCCGCATGGCGTGCGAGGAGCCGACGGCGACGGCGAGCGCGTCCACGCCCGTCGCCGCCACGAAAGCGAGCGCCTCGTCCGGGTCGGTGCGCACACCCGGCGCGTGCACCCCGTCCTTGCCGCCGACCTCGCCCAGCTCCGCCTCGACGAACACCTCGCGCTCATGGCACCAGGCGGTCAGCCGCGCGGTCGTCTCCACGTTCTGCGCGTACGGCAGCGTCGAGGCGTCGATCATCACGGAGCCCACCCCGGCCGCGACGCCCTGCCGGATCAGGTCCGGGTCGGTGATGTGGTCCAGGTGCACCGACACATCGGCGCGTGCGGCCTCCGCCAGGGCGAGCGTCGCCCGCGTCAGCGGCAGCAGGCTCCCGTGGTAGCGCACACAGTTCTCGCTGATCTGGAGGATCAGCGGGATCCCGGTGGCGTCGGCGGCGGCCACCAGCGCCTCGGCGGTCTCCAGATGAATGACGTTGAAGGCGGCGGCACCGGTGCCGGCCGCGTGGGCGCCGGCGACGATCGAACCGGTGGGGACAAGAGGCATACGGGGACTCCAGAGGGAACGACCGGCGACAGCCGGCGGGTGGGAGCGGTGCGGCTCCGCAGAGGGAGGCGGGGGCCGGAAGCCGGGCCCGGAGCGCCGCCCGGCCCGCCCCGCTGCGACCCGGGCCGGACGCGACAGCGCGGGGTGGGGCGGGGCGGTGGCGGGGCCGGACGGGGTACGGCGGGACGGCGAAGGGCGGCGTGGCGCCGGACCGCGTGGTCAGCCGTCCAGCATCACCGAACGGGTGAGGCTGCGCGGGCTGTCCGGGTCCAGACCGCGGCTGCGTGCCCGCTCCAGGGCGACCCGGTGCACCAGGACGAGATCGGCCAGCGGGTCGCGGTCGTGCCGCACGAAGCGGGCGCCGGTCGCGGCGACATCGTCGGCCAGGCCCTCCGGCGCCTGGCCGAACAGCCAGGTGACCCGGCCGGGCGCGGCGATCGCTATGGGGCCGTGCCGGTACTCCATGGCGGGGTAGGACTCCGTCCAGCTCTGGGACGCCTCGCGCATCTTTAGCGCGGCCTCGTTGGCGAGGCCGAACGTCCAGCCGGTGCCCAGGAAGGTGAACTGCTCGGCGGACACCCACTCCTGCTCCAGCGGGCAGTCGAGCGCCTTCCGGGCGTCCTCGGCGGCAGCCGCCATGTCCTCGCCCAGGTGCGCCCGGAACAGGGCGAGGGCGGAGGTGGCGAAACGGGTCTGCACCACGGACTTCTCGTCGGCGAACGGCAGTGCGACCGTCTCGTCGGAGAGGGAGGTCGCCGGGGTGTCCGGGTCGCCGAGCACGGTGACGGTGGGGATGCGGCCCTTGACGGCCTCCAGGACCCGCAGGACCTCCGTGGTGGTGCCCGAACGGGTGATCGCGACGACCGCGTCGTATCCGCGGGCCTCGCCGAGGAACGCTTCGGAGGCGGCGAACGCGTCCGTCACGCCCTGTCCGGCCCGCTCGCGCAGCGCGGCGTACGACTGCGCCATGAACCACGAGGTTCCGCAGCCGACCACGGCCACGCGGGCGCCCGCAGCCGGGAGCGGGGTGTCCGCGGAGCCGATCTCGGCCGCCGCCCGCCAGGTCTCCGGCTGGCTGCGCAGCTCCTGCTCCATGTGTGACGTCTCGCCCACGTCGGGCACCCCCTCCTGGGATTCGGCCGACGACCGGCCGATGCGTGAAGTTGCGTGGAACATTCGACTTTCACGCAACTTTACGCAAGCAGGCCGCCGCTGTCCATCCCGCTCCCGGGTGGCCGCCCCGCCCGCCCCGTAGCCCGAGGTCAAGGTCCCCCCGACTCCTGTCCCGGCAGGCAGGTCGGCCCGGGAGCCGGCGCTCCGCCACTGACGGCTGCCCCGGGCCCGCCGGCTGCCCGCCCGCCGCCTGCTGCTCCGGGCCCGCCGGCCGCTTCAGGCCGGGATCCGAGGCCGGGATCCGGGGCCGGGGTGATCCGGGCCGTATCGCTCTGGGTCGTACCGACCCGCCCGCCCGCCCGCCGGTACCGCCCCGCCAGCCTCATCGGTACGGCTCCCCGGCCGTCCGCCCGTCCACCCGGCGTGACCGGCGAGTGAGCCCGCCGCGCCCGTACCCGTGGAGCTCCCACGCGGTCGAGGGCCGCGCGGGGCCCCACGGCGCCCGGGTCAGTGCGCGGCCCGTGGCCCCGCAGCGCGGCGGGTCTCCAGGTGGAAGCAGCCGAACTCGACGGCCCGCACGTGTACCGCCGCCACCCGCGGGTCGGCGTACAGCTGCGCCAGTCCCTCCTCGATGGTGGGCGCGTTCTCGCGGGTCCGGTCGATCAGCAGGCCGCCCAGGATGTGGCCCTCGGCGGAGTAGGCGCGCAGCACCCGGCGGTCGCCCCGCAGGGCCTCGGGGAAGGTGTCCGGGCCGGCGGTGGGTCCTGCGCACTCCTCGGGGTGGATGAAGACAGGTCCCACCTCGTCGTAGGCGCCCGGGTCGGCGCCGGTCTCCCGCGCCCAGCGGCGCAGCGGTGCGTAGGAGACCAGCAGCATCCTCTCGCCCGGCCTGCTCCGCTCCAGACAGCAGCGCAGCGGGCTGCCGCCCTCGGTGTCCACCCGCTCCCTGGGAGCTGCTCCCGAGTCGTCGCGGACGCGGAGTCCGGCGAGGGTGGCGGGGGACAGGGCGCGGATCTCGTAGGTCGTCTCGGCTTTTGTCGTCATGTCGCCGAGCTTCCGCCGGGCGTGGGTCCGTGTGCTGGCGGGATACGGACGTGGCGTCCGTGCCCGGCATCCGCGTGGCGGCGGATTCCAGGGGTGCGTCCCTCGGGAACGGGGTGCCCGCGCGCCGGACGCGGGGTCTTGTGGAACGTCCGCACGCTCCATAGCATCACCGGTGTTACATCAGTTGTGTCACAGTGCTGGGGGCTCGATGGGAGCAGCGCGAGAACAGGCCCGGGGCCCACTGGCCGGGGTGCGCGTCGTGGAGCTGGCCGGTATCGGTCCGGGCCCGTTCGCCGCCATGACACTGGCCGACCTCGGTGCCGACGTGGTCCGCGTCGAGCGGCCCGGCGGCGGCGGTCTCACCGTTTCGCCCGAGCACGACATCACCAACCGCAACAAGCGTTCCGTTCTGCTGGACCTCAAGGCGCCGGACGGTGTGGCGGCGGCCCTCGCGCTGGTCGAGCGTGCCGACGTGCTCATCGAGGGCTTCCGCCCCGGGGTGGCCGAACGGCTCGGCGTCGGCCCGGAGGTCTGCCTGGAGCGCAACCCCCGCCTGGTGTACGGCCGGATGACCGGCTGGGGCCAGGACGGACCGCTCGCGCCGCGCGCGGGCCACGACATCGGCTACATCGCCGTCACCGGCGCCCTCGGCATGACCGGCCCGGCCGAGGGGCCGCCGGTCGCGCCCGCCAACCTGCTGGGCGACTACGCGGGCGGCTCCCTCTACCTCGTCGTCGGCGTCCTCGCCGCGCTGCACCACGCCCGTACGCCGCAGGGCGCCGGCCAGGTCGTGGACGCGGCCATCGTGGACGGCACCAGCCATCTGACCGCGATGATCCGGGGCCTGCTCGCGGCGGGCGGCTGGCAGGACCGGCGCGCCGCCAACCTGCTGGACGGCGGCTGCCCCTTCTACGGCACCTATGCCACCTCGGATGGCGGGTTCATGGCCGTCGGCGCCCTGGAGCCCAAGTTCTACGCGGAGTTCGTCCGGCTGCTGGGCATCGAGGCGCAGGCCCCGCCCCGGGACGATGTGGCGGCTTGGACGGAACTGCGCCGGCTGATCGCCGACCGCTTCGCCTCCCGCCCCCGCGCCGAGTGGACCGAGGTCTTCCAGGACACCGACGCGTGTGTCGCGCCGGTGCTCTCCCTCACCGAGGCACCAGCGCATCCGCATCTGGCCGCCCGCGGCACCTATCTGGAGCACGACGGTCTGATCCAGCCCGCCCCCGCGCCCCGGTTCTCGGCGACACCCACCCGTGTCGCCTCCGGCCCGGCCCGGCCCGGGGCCCACACCGCCGAGGTCGCCCGTGACTGGGGCGTCGCCGCCCTGGCCCCGCAGGCCGCGGGCGGCACGCCCGAAGGAGAACACTCCGCACCATGAAGCGTCAGATCTTCACCGAGGACCACGAGGCGTTCCGGCGGACCGTGCGCACTTTCCTCGCCAAGGAGGTGGCGCCGTACTACGCCCAGTGGGAGCGGGACGGCATCGTCTCCCGTGAGGCGTGGCTGGCCGCCGGCCGGCAGGGGCTGCTGGGGCTCGCCGTGCCCGAGGAGTACGGCGGCGGGGGCGAGCCGGATTTCCGCTACGCCGCCGTACTGGCCGAGGAGTTCACCCGCGCGGGCGCGCCGGGGCTGGCTCTGGGGCTGCACAACGACATCGTCGGGCCCTATCTGACCGCGCTGGCCACCGAGGAGCAGAAGCGGCGCTGGCTGCCCGGCTTCTGCACCGGCGAGACGATCACCGCCATCGCGATGACCGAGCCCGGCGCCGGGTCCGACCTCCAGGGGATACGCACCACCGCCGAGGACAAGGGCGACCACTGGCTGCTCAACGGCTCCAAGACGTTCATCTCCAACGGCATCCTCGCCGACCTCGTCGTCGTGGTGGCCAGGACGACGCCCGAGGGAGGCGCCCACGGCCTCAGTCTGCTGGTCGTCGAACGGGGCATGGCCGGCTTCGAACGCGGGCGGAACCTCGACAAGATCGGCCAGAAGGCGCAGGACACCGCCGAACTGTTCTTCACCGACGTACGGGTGCCCAAGGAGAACCTCCTGGGGGAACGCAACGGCGCCTTCGTCCATCTGATGACCAACCTCGCGCAGGAGCGGATGGCCATCGCGGTGGCCGGGATCGCCGCCGCCGAGCACCTGGTGGAGACCACCACCGCGTACGTGAAGGAGCGCACCGCGTTCGGCCGGCCGCTGGCCAGGCTCCAGCACATCCGGTTCGAGATCGCCGAGATGGCCACCGAGTGCGCCGTCACCCGGGCCTTCCTGGACCGCTGCATCGAGGACCACGCGCGGGGCGAACTGGACGCCGTGCACGCGTCGATGGCCAAGTGGTGGGCCACCGAGTTGCAGAAGCGCACCGCGGACCGCTGTCTGCAACTGCACGGCGGCTACGGCTACATGAACGAGTACCCGGTGGCCAAGGCGTTCACCGACGGCCGCATCCAGACCATCTACGGCGGGACCACCGAGATCATGAAGGAGATCGTCGGCCGGTCGCTGCTGGGCTGACCCGCGTCATCGTCCCGTCCGCCCGCACAGCCCCTCCACCGATACGAAAGGCACCCTCGTGAGCTCAGAAGCGTTCGTGTACGAGGCGATCCGCACCCCGCGCGGGCGCGGCAAGGCAGGCGGCGCCCTGCACGGCACCAAGCCCGTCGATCTGGTCGTGGGCCTCATCGACGAGATGCGCCGCCGCATGCCGGACCTGGACCCGCGGGCGATCGACGACATCGTGCTCGGTGTCGTGGGGCCCGTCGGTGACCAGGGATCCGACATCGCCAAGATCGCCGCCCTCGCCGCTGGTTTGCCCGACACCGTCGCGGGCGTGCAGGAGAACCGATTCTGCGCCTCCGGTCTGGAGGCCGTCAACATGGCCGCGGCCAAGGTCCGCTCCGGCTGGGAGGACCTGGTGCTGGCGGGCGGCGTGGAGTCCATGTCCCGGGTGCCGATGGGCAGCGACGGGGGAGCCTGGTTCAACGACCCCATGACCAGCTTCGAGACCGGTTTCGTGCCGCAGGGCATCGGCGCCGACCTCATCGCCACCCTGGAGGGCTTCAGCCGGCGCGACGTGGACGAGTACGCGGCCCGCTCCCAGGAGCTGGCCGCCGCGGCCTGGAAGGAGGGCCGCTTCGCGCGCTCCGTCGTGCCCGTACGCGACCGCAACGGACTGACCGTGCTCGACCACGACGAGCACATCCGGCCCGGCACCACCGCCGAGACCCTGGCCGGGCTCAAGCCGTCGTTCGCCGCCGTCGGCGAGCTGGGCGGCTTCGACGCCGTCGCGCTCCAGAAGTACCACTGGGTCGAGAAGATCGACCACGTGCACCACGCGGGCAACTCCTCCGGGATCGTGGACGGTTCCGCGCTCGTGGCCGTCGGCAGCGAGGAGGCCGGCAAGCGCTACGGCCTCACCCCCCGCGCCAGGATCGTCTCGGCGGCCGTCTCCGGCGCCGAGCCGACCATCATGCTGACCGGGCCCGCGCCCGCCTGCCGCAAGGCGCTCGCCAAGGCCGGACTGACCGTGGACGACATCGCCGTCGCGGAGATGAACGAGGCGTTCGCCGCCGTCGTACTGCGCTTCGTGAAGGACATGGAGATCCCCCTGGAGAAGGTGAACGTCAACGGGGGAGCCATCGCCATGGGCCACCCGCTGGGCGCCACCGGGGCGATGCTGCTGGGCACCTGCATCGACGAACTGGAGCGGACCGGCCAGCGGTACGGCCTGGTCACGCTGTGCGTGGGGGGCGGCATGGGGATCGCCACCGTCGTGGAGCGGCTGTAGCCCGGCGGGCCCGCGCCGGCCCGTCACCCCGCCCCCGCCGCCCCGCCCCGGGGCGCCCCGACCCCTCGTCGCGGTGGCCGCGCGCCGCCGCGGCGGACACGAGCTTGGAGACCACCCATGCCCGAGACCACCGCACCTGCGACCATCCGCTGGGAGAAGGACGGCGCCGGCATCGTCACGCTGACCTTCGACGACCCGGACCAGTCGGCGAACACCATGAACGCCGCGTTCCAGGCATCGCTGACCGCCGTCGCCGACCGGCTGGAGGCCGAACGGGACGACGTACGCGGCGTCATCATGACCTCCGCCAAGAAGACGTTCTTCGCCGGCGGCGACCTGCGGCTGCTGATCCGGGCGCGCCCCGAGAACGCCCAGGAAGTCTTCGACAACAGCATGCGCATCAAGCGCGACCTGCGCCGTATCGAGACCCTCGGCGTCCCCGTCGTCGCGGCCCTCAACGGCGCGGCCCTCGGCGGCGGGCTGGAGATCGCGCTGGCCTGCCACCACCGGGTCGCCCTCGATGCGCCGGGCTCCAAAATCGGCTGCCCGGAGGCCACACTGGGCCTGCTGCCGGCGGGCGGCGGCGTCACCCGTACGGTACGGCTGCTGGGCATCGCCGACGCGCTGCTCAACGTGCTGCTCCAGGGACAGCAGTACCGCCCGGCCAGGGCCAAGGAGGTCGGGCTCGTCCACGAGGTCGTCGGCAGCCGCGAGGAGATGTTCGCGGCGGCGCGCGCCTTCATCGAGGCCAACCCCACCTCCCAGCAGCCCTGGGACGTCAAGGGCCACCGCATTCCCGGCGGGACCCCGGCCGACGCGAAGTTCGCCGAGAACCTGCCGGCCTTCCCCGCCAACCTCCGGAAGCAGACGGCCGGCGCCCCCTACCCCGCGCAGCGCAACATCCTCGCGGCGGCCGTCGAAGGCTCCCAGGTGGACTTCGAGACCGCCCAGGTGATCGAGTCGCGCTACTTCGTGGAGCTGGCCTGCGGCCAGATCTCCACCAACATGATCCAGGCGTTCTTCTTCGACCTCCAGGCCGTCAACGCCGGCCGCAGCAGGCCGGACGGTGTCGAGGAGCGAAAGGCCCGCAAGGTCGCCGTGCTCGGCGCCGGCATGATGGGCGCCGGGATCGCGTACGTGTGCGCCAAGGCGGGCATCGAGGTGGTCCTCAAGGACGTCACCCGGGAAGCGGCCGACAAGGGCAAGGCGTACTCGGCCCGGCTGCTGGACAAGGCGCTGAAGCGGGGCAGGACCACCGAGGCCGAGCGGGACGCGCTGCTGGCCCGCATCACCCCCACCACCGACCCGCAGGACGTGGCCGGCTGCGACACGGTGATCGAGGCCGTCTTCGAGGACCCGGCGCTCAAGCACAAGGTGTTCCAGGAGATCCAGCACCTCGTCGCCCCGGACGCCCTGCTGTGCTCCAACACCTCCACCCTGCCGATCACCGGCCTGGCCGAAGGGGTCGAGCGGCAGCAGGACTTCATCGGGCTGCACTTCTTCTCACCCGTCGACAAGATGCCCCTCGTGGAGATCATCAAGGGCCGGCGCACCGGGGAGGCGGCCCTGGCCCGCGCCTTCGACCTGGTGCGCCAGATCCGCAAGACCCCCATCGTCGTCAACGACTCGCGGGGCTTCTTCACCTCGCGCGTCATCGGCCACTTCATCAACGAGGGCGTCGCGCTGCTGGCCGAGGGCGTGGATCCGGCCACCGTCGAACAGGCCGCCGCGCAGGCCGGCTACCCGGCCAAGGTGCTCTCCCTGATGGACGACCTCACCCTCACCCTGCCGCGCAGAATCCGGGACGAGACACGGCAGGCACTCCGCGCCGAGGGCAAGGACCTGCCCGCGCACCCCGCGGACGCCGTCCTGGACCGCATGGTCGACGAGTTCGGCCGCACCGGCCGCAGCGGTGGCGCGGGCTTCTACGACTACGACGAGAACGGCAAGCGCCTCGGCCTGTGGCCCGGACTGCGCGAGCACTTCACCGCACAGGGCGAGGCCCGCATCCCGTTCGCGGACATGCAGGAGCGGATGCTCTTCGCCGAGGCGCTGGACACCGTGCGGCTGTTCGAGGAAGGCGTGCTCACCACGGTCGCCGACGCCAACATCGGCTCCATCATGGGCATCGGTTTCCCCGCCTGGACCGGCGGCGTCATCCAGTACATCAACGGCTACGAGGGCGGCCTGCCCGGATTCGTCGCCCGCGCGGGCGAGCTGCGTGAGCGCTACGGCGAAAGGTTCGCGGTCCCCGGACTGCTGGCCCGCAAGGCCGCAGCGGGCGAGACCTTCACCGACTGACCGGCCGCACGCACCGCCTGGCCGGCCCCGCCGTCACCCGGCGGGGCCCGGCCGCGGCGCGGTCTCGCCGGGGAAGACCTCGCGCAGCTCCTCCTTCATCGACCGCTGGAACGCCGTCACCAGGGCCTGCACCACCATGGGCTGCATATGCGCGGACAGCGCCTTCATCCGCTCCCGCCGCTCCCCGTCCGGCTCCCGCTCCCGGTAGGGCTCCCACACCTCCTGCTTGAACAGCCGGCTCAGCTCCCGTGCCGCGGCCCGGGCGTGGTCCAGCATCACCTCGCGGGCCGCCAGGATCGCCTCCTGCGAGATCGGCACGTCCAGCAGCCGCACCCCCAGCTGCACCAGTGCCGGATCGACCCGGAAGACGTCGGGGTCGTCCGTACGGCCGAGCACGCTCATCGCCTCCAGCCGCTCGAGGTCGTCATCGGTCAGCCGGCGCCCGACCCGTCGCTCCAGCTGCTCACGCGTCGACTCGTCCACCGTGTCCGGCATCCAGGAGGCGACCACCGCCCGGTGGATGGCCAGATCGTGGGCGCTGATGTCGTCGGGGAGCCGCTGGAGATAGCGTTCGATCGCCGCCAGCGTCATGCCCTGGTTCTGGAGCTCTTCTATGAGGGCCAGCCGGGAGAGGTGCTCGGGACCGTAGCGGCCCACGCGGCGGGGTCCGATCGTGGGCGGGGGCAGCAGGCCCCGGGTGCTGTAGAAGCGGATCGTGCGGACCGTCACGCCCGCGCGGGCCGCGAGCTGGTCGACGGTGAGCTGGTCGGTGAGCTCCTGGGCCGTTCCGTCCTGCCGCGCCATCTGCCGCACCCCTCTCACCGCCGCACCGCCGGGGTGCCGGCACCGTCCGATCCCGTTCAACAGTATTGCTGTCTCACCACTCCTGTGAAACCGTCGGACGGCGGGCGGACACCAGACCCCGGAGGCGTGATGACCACACTGCTGCGACTCCCCGGTACGCACCCCGCCGAGCTGACCGTTCCGGACCTCCTGCTGCGCAACGCACAGGACCACGGCGCACTGCCGGCCCTCACCTGGTACGCCGCCGACGGCACGGCCACCACCCTCACCTGGTCCGAGGCCAGGCACCGTGTCGTCGAGGTCGCCGCCGGACTCGCGGCACTGGGCGTCGCACCCGGCGACCACGTGCTGCTCATGATGGGCAACCGTCCCGAGCACTGGCTCACCGACCTCGCCCTCGTCCATCTGGGTGCCGTCCCCGTCTCCGTCTACCGGACGGCGGCACCCGAACAGATCGCCCACATCGCCCGGCACAGCCGCGCCGCGCTCGCCGTCGTCGGCGACGCCGAGGAGCGGGCCCGCTGGGAGCCCCTGCTGGCGCCGTCGGGGGGCGGGCCGGACGGGACGCCGCCCACCGGGCTGCGGCGTCTCGTGGTGGCCGACGAGGACGCCGTGGGCCCCCACACCGCCTTCAGCCGGCTGCCCCGCCCCGAGGACACGTCCGCCGTCGAGGAGAGCCGGCGCCGGGTGCGGGCCGGGCAGCCGGTGACCGTCGTCTACACCTCGGGCACCACCGGCGACCCCAAAGGGGTGGTCATCAGCCACCGGAACGTCATCCTCAACGGGATCGCGCTCGACAAGGTCACCGAGCTGCCCGACCACGCCGCGCACATCTGCTACCTGCCGTTCGCCCACATAGCCGAGCGCATGCTGGGCATCTACCTGCCCCTGCTGCGGGCCTCCCACGTGCACCTGTGCGCCGACCCCGCCGAGGTCACCACGCTGGTCCGCGCACTGCGTCCCGCGCAGTTCTTCGGCGTGCCCCGCATCTGGGAGAAGTGCGCCGCCGCCCTGCGCACCGCCCTCGACGCCCTCCCGGCCGGGCAGCGCGCAGCCCTGGAGGAGGCCGGACGGACCGCGCGCGCCCACCTCCGCTGCCGGGAGGAGGGCCGCACGCCGCCGCCCGCACTGGAAGCCGCATGGGAACAGGCCCGGCGCGACGTGCTCGCACCCGTACTGGCCCGGGCGGGGTTCGACCGGCTGGTGTGGGCAGCCAGCGCGTCCGCGCCCCTGCCGCCCGGCGTGCTCGACTTCTTCGCGGGCCTCGGCCTGCCGGTCATGGACGCCTGGGGGCTGACCGAGACCAGCGGGGCCCTCACCCTCAACGGCCCCCGCGCCTTCCGGCTGGGCTCCGTGGGCCGGCCGCTGGAGGGCACCGAGGTCCGCACGGCGCCCGACGGCGAGATAGAGGTCCGCGGCGTCACCCTCTTCGAGGGCTATCTGCGCCCCGACGGCTCCGTCGAGCCCGGTACCGACGCCGACGGCTGGTTCGCCACCGGCGATCTGGGCCGCGTCGACGAGGACGGCTACCTGTGGGTGACGGACCGCAAGAAGGAGATGATCGTCACCTCCACCGGCAAGAACGTCTCGCCCGCGCTGGTGGAGAACATCCTCAAGGAGCACCCGCTGATCGGGCAGGCCATGGTGTACGGCGACGGCCGCTCCTACCTCGTCGCCCTCCTGGTGCTCGACGGCGAGGCCGCTGCGTCCTGGGCGGCCGGTCACGGCGTGGACGCGGACACCGGCACCCTGGCCGCGCACCCCGGACTGCGCGCCGAGATCGACCGCGCGGTCGCCGCCGCCAACGCCCGCCTCAACCGCACCGAACAGGTCAAACGCCACCGGCTGTTGGAGCAGGAATGGAGCCCGGCGACCGGTGAGCTGACGCCCTCGCTCAAGCTGCGCCGCCGGGTGATCGCGGCTCGTTACCGGCGGGAAATCGACGGACTCTACGAAGATCAGGTGTGAGAAGTTCCCTGGTGTGATCTCCGTCACCGCATGGATGGCCCTTGAAGGGTTAGGTGACGCCTTGGTCCGCAGCCGTGATCACGGCGGCCGTCGGCCCGGCAGAGCCCGTTATCCAGAGTGAGTTGGATCAATCGTGAGCAACGACGTCGTCCAGGACGCCACCCCCCAGCCCGGCGGTGGCGACCGGGTCGCAGCGCCTTCCCCGCACGGAACGGCCAAGGACGCCGGTGACACCGGCTACAGCAAGGACCTCAAAGCCCGCCACATCAACATGATCGCCATCGGCGGGGCGATCGGAACCGGTCTCTTCCTCGGCGCCGGCGGGCGCCTCGCCTCGGCGGGCCCCGCGCTCGCCCTCGCCTACGCCGTCTGCGGCCTCTTCGCCTTCTTCGTCGTCAAGGCGCTGGGCGAACTGGTGCTGCACCGGCCCTCCTCCGGCTCCTTCGTCTCCTACTCGCGGGAGTTCCTCGGCGAGAAGGGCGCCTACGTCGCCGGCTGGATGTACTTCCTCAACTGGTCCACCACCGGTATCGCGGACATCACCGCCATCGCCCTCTACACCCACTACTGGAGCTTCTTCACCGACATCCCGCAGTGGGTGCTCGCGCTGATCGCGCTGGCCGTGGTGCTGGCCATCAACATGATCTCGGTGAAGATCTTCGGCGAGCTGGAGTTCTGGTTCGCGGTGATCAAGGTGGCCGCACTGGTGATCTTCATGATCATCGGCATCGTGCTGCTGGCCACCCAGCACCCGGTGGACGGCGCCGCCCCGGGCCTGGCCAACCTCACCGACCACGGCGGCATCTTCCCCGAGGGTCTGATGCCCGTCGTCATCGTCATGCAGGGCGTCGTCTTCGCCTACTCCTGCGTCGAGCTGGTCGGTGTGACCGCGGGCGAGACCGCCGAGCCGCACAAGGTGGTCCCCAAGGCCGTCAACGCCATCATGTGGCGCGTCGGCTTCTTCTACGTCGGCTCCGTGGTGCTGCTGGCGCTGCTGCTGCCGTGGAACCAGTACAAGGACGGCCAGAGCCCCTTCGTGACCGTCCTGTCGAAGCTCGGCGTGGACGGCGCGGGCGACATCATGAACCTCGTCGTGCTGACCGCCGCCATGTCCAGCCTCAACTCCGGGCTGTACTCCACGGGGCGCATCCTGCGCTCCATGGCCGTGGCCGGGTCCGCGCCGAAGTTCACCGCCCGGATGAATTCCAGCCAGGTGCCCTACGGCGGCATCCTGCTGACCTCCGCGGTCTGCGTCGTCGGCGTCGGCCTCAACTACGTGGTGCCCGGCAAGGCGTTCGAGATCGTGCTGAACATCGCCGCGCTCGGCATCATCAGCACCTGGTGCACGATCATGCTCTGTCACTGGGTGTTCGTGCGCCGGGCCAAGGCCGGGCTGGTCGAGCGGCCCGCGTTCCGGCTGCCGTTCTCGCCCGTCACCGAGTGGGTGACCATCGCCTTCCTGCTCGGCGTCGTCGCCCTGATGTGGAACGACCCCGAGGTGGGACGGCGCACCGTGATGCTCATTCCGCTGATCGCCGTCGCGCTGGTCGCCGGATGGTTCGCAGTGCGCGGCCGGGTCAACGCCGCGGCGGCCGAACGGGAAGCCGCCGCCGCGGGCGAGCCGGCACGCGAGTGACGAAGCGGACGGCACCCGGATGACGACGTGGGGCCCCGTCCCTCCTCCCGGCTCTCGCACGGGGAGAGGGCGGGGCCCCACGTCGTCGGTCAGTGCAGGAAGACCGGCAGTTCGTACAGCTCGTTCTGGGTGACCGCCGGCTTGTTGCGCAGCTCTTCCGGCGCGACGGCCGGCGACAGGGCGGGGTACCGCTCGAAGAGCGCGGGCAGCGCCACCAGGGCCTCCAGCCGGGACAGCGGGGCCCCCGGGCACACATGGGGGCCGTGCCCGAAGGAGAGGTGCCGCGTCGGCGTGCGGGTCACATCGAAGTGCCCGGCGTCCGGCCCGTGCTGCCGCTCGTCCCGGCCGATGGCACCGTAGGCGATGATCACGGCGTCGCCCTCGCGGATCACCGTGCCGTCCACCTCGACGTCCTCGGTGGCGAACCGGATGAGCACGTGCGTGACGGGCGGGTCCCAGCGCAGCGTCTCCTCGATCGCCGCCTCCCAGCTCACCTCGCCGGAGCGGACGAGGGCGAGCTGCCCCGGGTGGGTGAGCAGGGCCCGCACGGCGCTGACGATGAGGCTGATGGTGGTCTCGTGCCCCGCCGTGATCAGCACCTGCACGGTGGCGACGATCTCCTCGTCGCTGAGCGAGTCGCCCTCCTCGGCGGCGGCCAGCAATGCGCTGGTCAGATCGTCGCCCGGGTTCCGCCGCTTCTCCGCGACGATCGCGGTGAACAGCTCCGCCAGCTCCGCGATGACCGCCTGCACCTCGGCACCGGGTGTGACGCTGCTGAAGAAGCCGTCGTACAGGGTGCGCAGCCGCGGGATCTGCGCGGTGTCGACGCCCACCAGCTCGCCGATCACGGCCATGGGCAGCGGATGGGCGTAGGCGGCCTTGAGATCGACACGCCCCTCGGCGTCCGCCTGCCCGGCCAGGCCGTCGAGGAGCCGGCGGGTGATCTCCTCGATGCGCGGACGCATCGCGGCCACCCGGCGGGGAGTGAGGGCCTGCGCGGTGAGCGAGCGCAGCCGGCGGTGCTCGGTCCCGTCGAAGGTGAGCATGCTGGGGCCGGGGTCGGCCAGCCCGATCAGCGGCCACGTCGAGGGGATCTCCCCCCGCCGCCAGGCGGCCCAGTGCGCGATGTCCTTCACCAGCCGGGTGTCGGTCAGCAGCCGGCGGGCCTCCGCGTGCCGGGTGACCGCCCACACCGGGACTCCGCCCGGCAGTTCGACGGCGGCCACCGGACCGGCGGCCCGCAACCGGGCGCCCTCGCCCGCCAGGTCACGGACCAGCGGATCGAGGGCGATCGGCTCGGAGGCGGTGCCGGGCCGGGGACCGGGGTCATCGCCCGAGCCCGTGACGGGGCACGGGGTCACCGCAGGCCCCCGGCGGTGCGCGTCGGTGTGGGGGTGAAGCGGACCGGCAGCGACTCCAGGCCGCGCAGGAAAGGCGAGGGCCGCCACACCAGGGCCTGCGGGCTGACGGCGAGATCCACGTCGGGCAGCCGGTCCACCAGGACCTCGATGCCGGTGCGGGCGATGCCCTCGGCGATGTCCTGCGCCGGGTAGGGGCAGCGGTGGTCGCCGTGCCCGAAGGAGAGGAAGGCGTTGTTGCCGCTGGTGAACACCGTGCGGTCGGGCCGCACCTGGGGGTCGCCGTTGGCCGCGGCGAAGCTGAGCATCAGCAGATCACCGGCGGCGATGTGACGGCCGGCGATCTGGGTGTCGCGGGTCGCCCACCGGCCGGCGATGTTCTGGCAGGGGGTGTCCTCCCACAGCACCTCGTTCATGGCCTCGGCCACGCTGTGCCGCCCGCCGGACAGGGAGGCGGCGAACCGGTCGTCGGTGAGCATCAGCCGCAGCGAGTTGCCGATCCAGTCGGCGGTCGGCTGGTGGCCCGCGATGATGTTGACCATCATGTCCTCGACGATCTCCTCGAAGGAGAACCCGTCGGCGAAGTCGTGGTGCAGCATGCGGGAGGCCACCCCGGCGGCCGGGTTCGTACGCCGTGAGGCCAGCAGCGTGCTCATGGCCGCCTTGACCGTGTCGCGGCCCGCCAGCGCGCCCTCGCCGCCGTCCACCAGATCGTTGATGCTCGGCACCAGGTCGTGGCCCTCCTTGTCGGAGAAGCCGTAGAGCCGGGCCAGCACCAGCGCGGGCAGCACCTTGGCGTACTCCGCGATCAGATCGGCCGAGCCGCGTCCGCACAGCTCGTCGATCAGCCGGTCCGCGAACTGTTCGGCGTGGGCGCGCAGTTCGAACTGGTCCACGGCGGCCAGGGCCTCGCTCACCAGCGCCGAGCGCCGTTGGTGCCGCTCGCCCACGGTGTAGAGGATGGACGGCTGTTTGCCGACCATCGGCAGCAGCGGCCAGTCGTCGGGGATGTTGGGCCACTGGTTCCACAGCCCCGAGTCGCGGCTGAAGAGCACCGGATCGGAGCTGATCTGGTGCAGTTCCCGGTAGCCGAGCACCAGCCAGCAGGGCACGTCGCCGGGCAGGACGACCGGGGCGAGCGGGCCGTGCTGCTCGTACATCTCGCGGTACAGGCGGGCGCGGTCGTCGTTCTGGAAGCGCGGCCCGAGCAGGGGCATGGCCTCGTCGGACGGGTGCGCGGGGCAGCCGGGCGGCGGAGCGGAGGGCGAGGTGTGGTGCTGAGCCGATGTCACGGGGTGCTCTCCAGGCGCGCGGTGGAGATGTCGTACAGGTGGTGGACGAGCGCGAGGAGGACTTCCTTGCTCGACTCGCGGGAGCGGGCGTCGCACTCGACCAGCGGCACGTCGTCGGGCAGGTCGAGGGCTTCCCGCACCTGCTCGGCGGTGTGCCGGGGGCCGCCGAAATCGTTGCGCGCGACGATGAACGGGGTGCCGTGCGCCTCCAGCCGGTCGATCGCGTACCAGCAGTCCTCCAGCCGCCGGGTGTCCACCAGGACGACGGCGCCCAGGGTGCCGGCGAAGAGCCGGTCCCACAGGAACCAGAACCTCTCCTGCCCCGGCGCCCCGAACAGGTACAGCACCGTCTCGTCGTTGAGGCTGATCCGGCCGAAGTCGAAGGCGATGGTCGTGGTCGTCTTGCCCTGGACGCCCCACAGGTCGTCGACGCCCTCGCCGGCGCGGGTCATCGTCTCCTCGGTGTTCAGCGGACGGATGTCGCTGACCGCCCGGACCATGGTGGTCTTGCCGACACCGAAACCGCCGACGATGACGATCTTCAGTCCCTGCGCGGCCGTGCTGAGCAACGGAGGACGGGCCGAGGCGTCGGCGGTCGCCACCGGGTTCGCTTCAGATGTTGCGGAGTCCAACGAGCACCTGCTTCAGGATGTCGGGGTCGGGCAGTGCGTCAGCGGTCTGTGCCCGCCGCGGATGGCGGGCGGTGATCTTCCCCTGGACGAGCAGGTCGCCCAGCAGGATGCGGACGACGCTCACCGGCAGTCCCAGGTCGGAAGCCAGTTCCACGACCGCCGTGGGAAAACGGCAGATCCGCAGGATCGCGGCGTGCTCCGACTGCATGCCGGGCACCGGAGCGCTCTCACTGACCACGAGTGTCACCAGGTCGAACGTCTCCGCCCCGGCCACGGAACGGCTGCGTCCACCGGTCACGGTGTACAGCCGGTCCGGGTTCTCGTCCCGGCCCGGCCGCGTCATGCCGATCCGTCTCCGCGCCCGTCGTCCGCGGCCGGCCGGCGGGGCGGGGCGCTGAGGTGTTCGCTGAGCTGCTCGACCAGTTCGTTCATGTTGTGGCCGATCAGCCCCACGTCGGAGTCCTCGTCGGCGATGACCGCCAGGTGCGCGCCGTCACCGGCCTCCACGACGAAGAGGATGCCGCCGTAGAACTCCGCCATGGCCTGGCGTACGCCGCCGTCGCCGTCGCCGAACTCCACGGAGGCGCCGTGCGAGAGGCTCTGGATGCCCGCCGAGATGGCGGCGAGCTGGTCGGCCTGGTCGACGGAGAGCTCCGGGGTGCGGCACAGCTTGAGGCCGTCCCGGGAGAGCACGAGGGCGTGCCGGGCGCCGGGAGTGCGCTCCAGCAGGTTCTCCAGCAGCCAGTCGAGCTTGCTGTCAGTGATCATTCGGTGTCGTCCTCCGAGAGGGAAGAGGAGCGGTCGGGGGAGGAGGCGGGGGCAGCGGGGTGGGTGCCCGTGTCTCCGGACGAGGCCGTGCCCCGTACGGCCCTCCGGAAGTCGCCGAACCGGGCGCCGGAGGGACGCTTGCGGCGGGGGGCGGGGGTCTCGTCGTCCTGCGCCGGGCCCTCGGCGGTACCGTCCCCGCGGCCGGATGCAGCGGCGGTGGAGGAGGCGGGGGAGGCGGAGGAGGTGCCGGTGCGCGAGGCGGTCGCCCGGGCCACTGCCGCCAGCGTCTGGCCGCGCCGCCGCTTGGGCAGTCCGCTGGCGATGTACTCCTGGGGCGGCGGCGCCACCGCGGGCCGCTCGCCGGTCCTGGGGCCGTCGGACTCGCGGGCGGGCCCCTCGTGGCTCCCGCTCCCCGGCCGCGCGGCCGGCTCGGCCTCGGGCTGCCGGGTGTGCTCGGCCGTGTGCGCGGTGTCGTGCGGCAGGCCGGGGGCGCTGGTCAGCCGGCCGCGCGCGGAGGCGGCGGCCGGCCGCGGGGCGGGTGTGGGCGCGGTGACGCGCTCCCTGTCGCGCGGCTCGGTGACCAGTTCGCGGGGGATGCGCATGAGCACGCCGGTGCCGCCGTGCGCGGAGGGCCGGAAGGAGACGGACAGTCCGTGCTTGCGGGCCAGGCGGCCGACCACGGCGAGCCCGAGCCGGGTGCCGGAGAGGGCGGTCAGGTCGCTCTGTTCGCCGGTGACGGCCTGCTGGGCGCGGCGCAGCGCCAGCTCGCCCATCACCAGACCGCCGTCCTCGACGGTGATGACGATGCCGGCCGCGACCTCCTCGACGTAGACGTGCACCTCGGAGGTGGGCGGCGAGAAGTTCGCCGCGTTGTCCATCAGTTCGGCCAGTGCGTGCATGACGCCCTCGGCGGCGTGCCCGGCGATGGCGGCCTCGCTCGTCGAGTGCAGCCGGACCCGCTGGTAGCCGCTGATACGGCCCATGGCGCCGCGCAGGATCGACTCCATGACGATCGGCTTGGCCCAGCGGCGGCCCGAACGGGCACCGGTGAGCACGGCGATGGAGTCGGCGATGCGGCCTGTCTGCGCCGTCCTGTGGTCCAGGTGCAGCAGGTCGGCCAGCACGTCCTCGTCGGCGTGCCGGTGCTCCATCTCCCGCAGGTCGGCGGCCATGCTGGTGGCCAGGGCCTGCACGCGGCCGGCCGCGTTGGCGCAGGCGGAGAGTGCCGCGGCCCGCATGCTCTCGCCCTTGTGCACCTCGCGCGCCAGGGTGACCAGGACCCGGCGCTGCATCTCGTTCGTCACCGAGGGGGCCTCGGCCAGCGCGGTCTCCGCGGAGCCGCCGTTGCGCAGCCGGTCGACGACGTCGGGTACGACCACGTCGGCGAAGTAGGCGTCGGCCGTGTCCCGTTCCGCGTGCCGTGCCCGGCAGTCCGTCAGCGCGGCGCGCAGCCGGCGGCCGGTCAGCACGGCGCGGGCGGCCACGGTGACCGCCGCGCACAGCACCACACCCGCCGCGCCACTGCCCCAGGCGACGGCGGTACGGGCCGAGGCGCCGGCGGCGTGGACGGCGCCCAGCCACGCGACGGCGACGACCGCGGCGCAGACCAGCAGGGCGAGGGCGGTACCGGTGGCGGTCCCGCCTCCCGCAACCGGCCGAGGCGCGCCCGCGGCAGGCTGCGGTGGTATCTCGGGGGAGGTCATCAATCAGGTCCTAGGGGGACGGAACCGGGCAGAGGCGAGAGCTGAGCCGCAGCCCTCTGATCAACGTCGCACCAATATAAGTCAGTTAGTGATCACGGAATAACCATGGGGTGTTCCGCTTCGGAAGTGCCCGGAATCTTTCCCTCCACTTGGCCCGCGACCTGCTCCCCCCGGGGCGAGCGGCACCCCGCGAAGGGGGGCATCATGAAGGGGTGAAGGCAGGTGAGAGGACTGTGCGCAAGGACCCGGAGCCCCCGCCGCCGGGCGGCATCCTGTGGGACGTCGCCGGGGACGTCCGCGTACTGCTCAGCCTGCCCTCCGCGCTGACCATGCAGGTCGCACACCCCGCCGTCGGCGCCGGCGTCGACCAGCACTCCGTCTTCCGCACCGACCCCTGGGGGCGGGGCGAACGGTCCGTGCGCAGCGTGCTGCTGTGGGTGTACGGCGGCGCGGACGCGGTCGCGGAGGGGCGCAGGCTGCGCAGGCTGCACAAGACGATCCAGGGCGTCGACGCCTACGGGCAGCGCTACCACGCGCTCACCCCCGCCTACTACGCGTGGGTGCACGCCACCGGCTTCCCCTCCCTGCGCTACGCCCGCCGCTATCTGGACCGCCACCCCTACACGCCCGCACAGGAGCGCCGGCTGTACGCCGAGTGGCTCCAGGTGGGCCGGGTGCTGGGCATCCACGACCGCGACATGCCGCAGACGCCGGAGGAGTTCTGGCCCTACTGGCACCGGATGCTGGCCGAGACGATAGAGCCGACGGCCGTCGCCCGGGAACTGGCCGCCTACAACCCCGGCATCCCGCCGCCGCCCTACGGGCCGCGGCCGGTCCGGCTGGTGCTGCGGGTGCTGTGGCCGCTGCTGGTGCCCGGACTCGCCCGGTTCCGGCGGTTCATGACGATCGGACTGATGCCGCCGGAGGCCCGCCGGGCGCTGCGGCTGCCGTGGACACCCCGTCAGGAGAGGCGGCTGCGGCTGGTGGGGCGGGTGGTGGCCAACATCGTCCCGCTGCTGCCCGAACGGCTGCGCTATCTGCCGTATGCGCGCCGGGCCCGCGCACAGCGCACCCCGGCGCGGCACTGAACCCCCTCCCGGGCGGTGCGCCAGCCCGTCCGCAGCTAGCCCCGTCCGGGGCGCCGGTCCGGCAGCGCGGCGGCCCGCACCCTCGGGCCGGAGGGTGCGGGCCGCCTGCCACGGACCTTCGGGGCCGCTCCGCCTGCGGGCGGGCCGCCGCGGTGGCCGCTCAGCCGTGCCGGTGCGGGTGGTCCACCGTGTGGATCTCGTCCCAGGACGCGGGCTTCTTCGGGGCGGCCTCGGCGGCGAAGCCCTTCCCCGCCGGACCGGCCGCCGGCTTCGAGGGCTGGTACAGCCAGGTGTCGAAGAGGCCGGCCAGCGGCTTGCCCGACACCTTCTCCGCGTAGCCGATGAAGTCGCGCACGGTCGCGTTGCCGTCCTTGTGCAGGGCGGGCCAGCCCTTGAGGATCGCGAAGAAGTCCTTGTCGCCGATCTCGTTGCGCAGCGCCTGGAGAGCGAGAGCGCCGCGGTCGTAGACGGCAGAGTGGAACTGGTTGTCCGGGCCGGGGTCACCGGGTGCGACCTTCCAGAAGGCATCGCCGGCCGGGCGCGAGGCGTAGGTGTAGTCGGCCAGTTCCTGCGCGGTGCCCTCGCCCTGGTCCTCCGACCACAGCCACTGGCTGTAGCGGGCGAAGCCCTCGTTGATCCAGATGTCCTTCCACCGCTTCAGCGAGACGCTGTCCCCGTACCACTGGTGGGCCATCTCGTGGACGACGACGGAGGTGTTGGAGCCGTCGGCGAAGTCGTCCGGGCTGTAGAAGGGCCGGGTCTGCGTCTCCAGTGCGTAGGTGGTGTCCGTGTTGGGGACGTAGCCGCCCACCGCGTCGAACGGGTACGTGCCGAAGTGGCCCTCCAGCCATTCGGTGATCTCCGCCGTACGCTCCACACTGGCCCGCGCGGCGCCCGCGTGCTCGCCCAGGTCCTTGCTGTAGGCGTTGATGACGGGCAGTCCCGAGTCGGTCTTCGCGGTGGTGATGTCGAACCTGCCGACGGCCAGGGTGGCCAGATAGGTGGCCTGCGGGGCCCGGGACCGCCAGTTGTAGCGGGTCCAGCCCGCCTTGGAACGCTGCGACTGGAGCGTGCCGTTGCTGATGGCCTGGGTGCCGTCGGGGACGGCGACGCTGACGTCGTAGCTCGCCTTGTCGGAGGGGTGGTCGTTGCTGGGGAACCACCACCAGGCGGCCTCGGGCTCGTTGGCGGCGACCCCGCCGTCCTCGGTGCGCAGCCAGGAGGTGAAACCGTTCACCTTCACCTTCGAGGGCACACCCTTGTACCGGACCACGACGGTGGCCTTCTCGCCCTCGGCCAGCGGCTTGGCCGGGGTGATGCTCAGCTCGTGTGCGCCCGAGGTGGCGAAGCGGGCCTTCTTGCCGTCGACCCGCACCTCGCTGACGTCCAGTGCGAAGTCGAGGTTGAAGCGGGACAGGTCCTGGGTCGCGGTGGCCAGCAGGGTCGCCGTTCCGCTCAGTTCGTCCGTCTTCGGCTGGTAGGTGAGCCGAAGGTCGTAGTGGGAGACGTCGTATCCGCCGTTCCCGTAGTCCGGGTAGTAGGGGTCGCCCACGCCCGGTGCGCCCGGGGACGGTTCGGCGGCCGAGGCCGGCACCGCGAGCAGCAGCGAGGCCGCCACCATCGCACCCGGGACGATCAGTCTGTGACGCACGAGTCCTCCAACTCTCCGTCAACCCTGCTGCGGCACCGGCGGGTTCGGGTGCCGCGTGGGATGTCGTTCCGTCCGAAGGTATGTACTCATGCGGCACACCGCATGTCCACAGCAACTAACGTCATCCGATTGCCATACGGACGACATACGCCCCCTTCTCCCCGCCCGTCCCCGTCGTTACCGTCCCCCACATGGTGACAAGCGCGCGGCACGGCCGCTTCCCGTGGAAGACCGCCGCCCTGGCCCCGGCGGCACTCCTCGTCCCCCTCCTCGCCACCCCACCCGTCGCCCAGGCCTCCTCCCCGGCACCCATCCGCTCCGAGTCCCCGGCCCCCGCACCGGCACAGGAACCGCGCACCGGATTCGAACGCAGTCACGGGGCACGCTGGACGTCCCAGCCCGAGGAACAGGACTTCCTGCGGACCGTGGACCGCTCCAGCCACCGTGTGGCACTCGACACCGTCGGCCGGACGAAACAGGGGCGCCCCCTCCAGCTCGTGAGGATCGGCGCCCCGGCCCCCGCCGGCCCCGGCGCGGTACGGCACGGCAACTCCGTACTGCTGATCTGCTCCCAGCACGGTGACGAGCCCGCCGGACGCGAAGCGTGCCTGAGCACCATCCGCGACCTGGCCTTCGCCCGGGACCGGGCCACGACGCGGTTCCTCGCCCGCACCACCGTGCTCGTCGTCCCCACCGCCAACCCCGACGGCCGCGCGGCCGGCACCCGGGGCAACTCCGACGGCGTCGACATCAACCGCGACCACCTCGCCCTCACCACCGCGGAGGCCCGCACGATGGCCGCCGTCACCCGCGACTGGCGGCCCGACACCGTCTACGACCTCCACGAGTACGGTGCCCACGAGCCGTACTACGTCAAGGACCTGCTCACCCTGTGGCCCCGCAACCTCAACGCGGCCGAGGGGCTGCACCGCGAGTCCACGGCGCTGTCGGAGAAGTACGCGCGGCCCGCTGCCGAGTCCGGCGGCCACAGCACCGGCATCTACGGCATATGGACCGATCCGCGGACGGGCGAGCCCGTCCGGCAGGTCGCCGGCGACGGGCAGGAACGAATACTCCGCAACACCGTCGGTATCAAGGGCGCCGTGGGCCTGCTCGCCGAGACCCGCGTCGACCCCCTCACCGACGAGGAGAAGGCCGACGAGGCGCTCAACAACCGGCGCCGCGTCCACTCCCACCTCACCGCCCTCAAGGGCGCGTTCGACTTCGCCGGCACGCGCCGCGCCCGGATAGAGAAGGCCACCGACGCGGCCCGGACGGCCGGACTGGCCGACCGCGGGCCCGTCTACCTGGACGGCGCCGACAACGAGCCGCCCGCCGACGACCGGGTACTGACGGACCCGCCCTGCGGCTACCGGCTGACCGGCGCCCAGTACGCGGACGTCCGGGACGAACTGGACCTGCACGGAATCCGCGCCCAGCGGCGCGGCGACGGCGCCTTCGTGCCGCTGCGCCAGTCGCAGCGCGCCCTGGTGCCGCTGCTGCTCGACGAGCGTGCCCGCTTCCCCCTGACCGCGGGCACACCCGTTCAGCGGTGCGGCTGACCGCCGGCCGACGCCGCGGGGGCCCGGCTCACTCCCCGGTGGCCGGGCCCACCAGCCGGACGGCGTCCACCGCGCAGCCCCAGGAGACCGTGACCCCGGCACCGCCGTGGCCGTAGTTGTGCACGCACAGGGCGGTGCCGCCCCGGCCGTCGGGCAGCCGCCCCGCCTCCAGCCGCACGCGGGGCCGGAACGGGCGCAGGCCGACCCGGTGTTCGAGCACCTTCGCGTCCGCCAGCCGGGGATCGACGGCGGCACACCGCCGCACGATCGCCTCCGCCGTCGCCGGGTCCGGCCTCCGGTCCTCGGCGCCGTCGTGTGCGGTGCCGCCCAGCACCACGCCGTAGGGCTGCGGCAGGATGTACGTCGTCTCGCTGGCCCCGCCCGTCGCGACGACGTACCACTCCTCGACGCCCGGGTCCTCCACCACCAGGACCTGGCCCCGCACCGGGCGCACGCTCGGGTCCGGCACCAGTTCGCGGGCGCCGAGCCCCGCGCAGTTGACGACGACGGGCGCCTCGGCGGCGGCCTCCGCCAGGGAACGGGCCGCGCGCTGCTCCCAGCGTCCCCCGGCGGCTTCGAAGCGGGCCACCAGGTAGGGGAGATACGTCTGCATGTCGACAAGCGGGGTGCGCGGCGGGGTACCGGTGAGCGCCGTCCACTCCGGCGGCGGCGAGCCGCCCGGCATGCTGCCGCGCACCAGCCGCACACCCGTCGTCCCCGGCTGTTCCGCGAGCCAGGAGAAGTGCCGGAAGGAGCGCACCGACCAGTCGAGCGCCTGCTCCTGCGGTTCGATGCGGTACGGCCACACGAGGCCGCCCGCGACGGCCGACGTCGTCTCGTGAGGGGCCTGCGGACTCCACAGCCGCACCCGTGTGCCCCGTTCGGCCAGCACCACCGCGGTCGTCAGCCCGATGACCCCGCCTCCTATGACGACGGCTTCGTCGTCCCGTGTATCACCCATGTGCCGACACTACGTTCCCACCGGCCGGACGCGCCGCCCCCCAGGGGCCGCCGCCGTCCACCGCCGGCTCCCGCCCTCCGGCCGGACGGCGGGGCCGGACGAAGGGTCGGGGTGCGGCTTCGGGCAACCGACCAGTCAACAAGTCCGTCGGAACGACATAGCCGCAGGAACCGGGCGCGCGCCTCCCAGGGTCGGCATGGACAGTCAGCGGAAGAGGCGGAAGAATCCACGCACCTGCTCGACCAGCGACTCCGGCTGCTCCAGCGCGGCGAAGTGGCCGCCGCGCGGCAGCTCCTCGAACCAGCGCAGGTCGGTGAACCGCAGCTCGGCCTCCCGCCTCGACGGGCGGGTTATGTCGCGCGGGTAGACCGACAGCCCGGACGGCGCGGTCACCGTGTCCCGGAAGTCGGCGAAGCTCTCCCAGTACAGGCGTGCCGACGACGTGGCCGACGCGGTGAACCAGTAGACCGAGATCTCGTCGAGGATCGTCTGCCGCGACAACGCGTCCTCGGGGTGGCCGTCGTTGTCCGTCCACGCCCAGAACTTCTCGGCGATCCAGGCGGCCTGCCCGGCCGGGGAGTCGGTGAGGGCGTAGCCGAGTGTCTGCGGCCGGGTCGCCTGGATCGCCGAGTATCCCCGGCCGGTGCGCCGCATCTCCTTCTCGGCCTCAAGATTCGCCAGCTCCGCGGGTGTCGGGTCGTCGAACGTGCCCGCCGCCACGGATCCCAGGTTCAGGTGGACGCCGGCGACCCGCTCGGGCGCCACTTCGCCCAGCGCCCCGGACACCGCCGAACCCCAGTCACCGCCCTGCGCGCCGTACCGTTCGTAACCCAGCGAGACCATCAAGGTGTCCCAGGCGCGCGCGATGCGAGTGACGCCCCACCCGGTCGTCGACGGCTTGTCGCTCCAGCCGTACCCGGGCAACGACGGCGCGACCACGTGGAACGCGTCCGCCGGGTCACCGCCGTGCGCGCGGGGGTCGGTCAGCGGGCCGAGGACCTCCAGGAATTCGAGTACCGAGCCCGGCCACCCGTGTGTGAGCACGAGCGGGAACGCGTCCGGCTCCGGCGAGCGGACGTGCAGGAAGTGGATGCCCAGCCCGTCGATGGTGTCGCGGTACTGCGGGAACACGTTCAGCCGCTCGGCGAACCCGAAGTCGTAGTCCTCGGCCCAGCTGCGGCACAGCTCCCGCGCGTACGCCAGCGGCAGCCCCTGTGACCAGTCGTCCACCGGCTCGCGTTCGGGCCACCGTGTCCGGCGCAGTCGTTCACGCAGGTCCGCGATCTCGGCTTCGGTGATGCTGACCTCGAATGGCTCGGCGGACATGGCAGGGCTCCTTACTGTGGAGGCGTTGTCGGATCAGGTGCGGGCGGGCCGTCAGTGCGGGCTCCCACGCGTGGCACCGGGTGCGGGGCGGCGGCCGGCGGCAGGGCGCCGGGTCAGGCTGATGACGAGTCCGGCCAGGGGGAGTGCCGCGAGCACGGCGAGGGCCACCGGCGCCGGCACGATGCCGGACAGACCCGCGACAGCGGCCGGACCGATCCCGCCGCCCAGGACGTTCATGAAGTTGAGCAGGCCTTGCGCGGTGTTGCGGTCGTCCGCGGCGACCAGGTCCGGTGCGAGGTTCACCAGTACGGCTTGGGCACCGGCGAACCCGCATACGGTCAAGGCCGTGCCGAGGACGACCGGGACCGGCCCGGTGGAGACCGCGACCACGAGCACGCCGATGACGGTGAGTGCCGCAAGCCCGGCCGACATCTGCCAGCCGGTGAACCGGTCGGTCAACGTGCCGACCAGCCGCCCGGCCAGCACCGAGCAGGCGGCGGCCGGGAGCAGGAGCACGCCGGCTTCCAGGGGGCCACCGCCGGTGGCCTGCTCGATCAGGGACGGGGCGCGGAACAGCACCCCGTAGTAGCCGGCGAAGACGGCCCCGCCGATGAGCCCGGCCGCCGGGAAGCCGCGGGATGCGATCACCCGCCGGGGCACGAACCCGTCGGGTGTGCTGCGCACCCGCCACCACAGCCCTGCGGCGGCGAGCGCACCGGCGGCGGCCACGACGAGCGTGACCGGAGCGGGCAGGCCGACCGAGTGTGCCTGCAGCAACGTGATCAAGGAGCCGGCGAGTACCGACAGCACGGCCGCGCCGACGACATCGAGTCGCCCGGCCGGGCCGTTTCGCTCGCCGGCTCCGCTCCGCCCCGGCGCGCGCCTGCTCGGCAATGCGGCCAGCAGCAGGGGCAGCGCGAGGACCGGGATCGCGAGCACGGCACGCCACCCGAGCCATGCGGTCACCGCTCCGCCTATCAGCGTCCCGCACCCCGACGCCGTCGCGCTGGCCGCCGCGATGAGTCCCAGGACGCGGATCCGTTGCCGCCCGGGAAGGGCGGTGGCCGCGGCGAAGACGGCGATCACCGTCGCGCCCGCCCCGGCGCCGCCGATCAGCCGGCCGACGATCACGACGGACAGCACCGGCCCGGCTCCGGCGAGCGCGGAGCCCGCGGCGAGCGTCACGACCCCGGCGACCAGGACCTGGAAGGGGCTCCAGCGGACCAGCAGCCGGCCCGCGACCGGCATCGCCAGCGCGGAGGTCAGCGACCATGCGGCGAGAATCCATGCGGTGGCCCCGAACGGCACCGCGAGTGCGCGGCCGATGGCCGGCAGGGCCACAGACGGCGCTCCCAGTGCCACGTACATCGGCAGCACCAGCATTCCCAGGGTCAGCCCCAGCCGGCGCCCGCCCGGGGCATCCGTTCGCTCCGGTGCCGGACCACCTCCCGGCGGGGTCGTCCGCGACGTCGGCCCCTGCGAGGTATTTTGTGACATGTGAAAGCTCCTTTGGGTGTAACGCTACGGAGCAGTGAGGAGACACGTCAAATGCGGGACGCGTATTACAGTCCATTGGTGGTCCAGACGGCCGTCGATCTGGCCAACACCCTGAAGCCGGTCAAGGGAGAGGACGCGCTGGAGACCGTGGAGCAGCTCCGGGACTTCCTCGACGACCATCCCGCGGCCGGGCCTCCGCGTCCGGCGGCGGACCAAGGGACCGGTCCGCGGCGTCTCACCCGCGCCGACCTGGCGGAAGTCCGCGCGTTGCGCGAGACGGTGCGTGAGGTGCTCGAACGGGCGAACGCGGACGCCGACGCGGCTGCGGCTCTGATCAACGAGGGCCTGCGTCGCAGCCGCGCCACCCCGGTACTGCGCCACGAGGACGACCGCTGGTGGACCGAGGTGACCGCCGACACCGACCGCTGCGCGGCGCACCTCGCCGCGATCACGCTCAGCGCATTGGCCTCCGTGATCGCCACGCTCGGTCCCGCGCGTCTCGGCGTATGTGCCGGGCCGACCTGCCGGGCCACTTTCGTGGACCTCTCGCGCAACGGCTCGAAGCAGTACTGCACCCGGACCTGCGCACACCGGGCCAGCGTCGCGGCCTACCGCAGCCGACACAGCCCGCGTTGAGCACCGGCACCCGGCCCTGCCGGGCCGGGCCTGTCCGAATGTGACCGACGACCCCGAGGCCGCGGCAAGTTCCGGCCCACGCCGTCGAGATGGAAGAAGCGCGTCGGCTACTCCACGAACCGCCTGTACGCCGCAGCCTGCTCATCAGCCGGAGAATCCACCGGCACCAGGCGGACGGTGGCCCCACGCCACACCGCTCACACGAAGTGCGCCGAACCCCGGCAGCGGAGTGGACCACCGTGCTGAGCGCCCAGGTCGAGCGCCCAGCGCCGACGGCTGTTCCGCTGTTCTCCGAGGGCGGGTCAGGGGACGGGCGCGCCGGTGCGGGACGCGCGCTGCGGGTCCGCGCCGACGACCGGGTCGGCGAGCAGGTCGAGCGTCAGGGCGGCGGTCCAGCCGAACTCACGGGCACCGCGCCCCTCGCCGGTGTACGGGTCGAGGTACTCCGCGAACCGCGTCGCGCCCGCCGCCCGCAGCACCTCGCCGGCCAGCGCGTCCGCACGGGCCCGCTCCCCGTACCGCGACAGGCCCCGCACCAGCAGCCAGTTGACGTTGAACCAGGCGGGGCCGCGCCAGTAGCGGCGCCGGTCGAAGGCGGCGCCCCGCAGGTCGTAACTGGGCAGCAGCCGTACGGCCGAGCCCAGCCCGAAATGCTCACCGGCGACAGTGCGCAGCAGGGCGTCGGCGACCGGCCGGGGCAGACCGGGCACGACGAGCGGCAGCAGTCCCGCGGCGCTGCGTTCGGCCACCAGCCGGCCGGCGGGCCCCGCACCGGACTGCCGGGGTCCGGCCCGCAGATCGCGGGCGAGGAACTGACCGGCCTGCTCGGACCACAGCCGCCGCACCAGCGCGTCGGTCAGTTCGGCGGCCCGCGCCCGGTGGGGGCCGGGATCGTGGCCCAGCGCCTCGGCGATCCGGGCGAGGGCGTGCTCGGCGGCGGCGTACAGCGCGTTGAAGCCGGGGTCCTCGACGGCGAAGGCGTGTTCCGCGGCGGCGTCCCGGTAGCCGTGGTCGCGGTACGCGGCGGCGAGCCGTACGTACCGCCCGTAGTCCAGGTCGGTGGGCCGGTCGGCGGCGTCCCCGTGCGTCAGGTCCGCGCGGCGGTACGTCGCGGGGTCGGCGGGGGCGATCCGGGACAGCGGCCCGTCCCAGCACGGGCTGTTGTCCATCCCGGGTTCCCACGGGTGCACGACCGCGGCGAGGCCGCCGCCGTCCAGGTCACGGTGGCGGGCCAGATACCGGTGCCAGGCCACCAGCCGCGGATGGACGCGGGCCAGGAAGCCGCGCCGTGCGGAGGCGTCCGGGTCGGCGCCGTGGACGAGCCACGCGGCCAGTGCGTGGACGGGCGGCTGCACGATGCCGGAGGTCTCCACCGCCCCCGGCGCCCCACAGGGCGCACCGGCCGTGGAGGAGCGCCAGAAGGAGGGGGAGGGGAAGTAGGCGTCCGGCGGCACCTCCGCGTTGAAGACGATGTGCGGCACCCGCCCGTCGGCCCACTGCGCGGACAGCAGTGTCTCCAGTTCCCGCTGTGCCCGTACGGGGGAGAGATGGCGCAGCCCGATGGCGATGAACGCGGAATCCCAGCTCCACTGGTGCGGGTACAGGCTGCGGGACGGGACGGTCGAGGTGCCGGTCCAGTTGCCGTCGAGCACCCGGGCGGCGGCGCGGCGCAGGGCGCGGTGGGTGTCGGGGCGGCGCGGGGGAGCGGTGCGGGGGCGGGGGAGTGCGGCGGCGTGGGTGCCGGGGACCGGCGGGGTGGTTGTCACCGTGGCACCTCGTGCGGGCCGTCACAGCAGCCCTGTCGGGCGGTATGTTCCTTGCGTGCCGATATGCCCGAATGGGGAAGGGCGGTGGGCCGGGTCATGTGCTCCACGGCGTGCTCCGAGCGGGTCGACATCGGCAGACCAGTCGAAGGTACCTCGCAACGACGTCCGCCCGGCAGACGCGACCCTCGCCGTGAAGCGGGACGGCGCGGCGGACAGCCGGTGGGGACCGACGCGAAGTGAGGCCGTATGCGGAGGTGGAGACGGCGTTCGCGGGCGACCGCGGCAGGGCTCGCCGGGCTGCTCGGCGTGACCCTTGTCACCGGGTGCTCCGGCGGCGACGGGGCCGGGGCACCCGACCGGAAGCTCACCGTGTGGACGCTGGAGAACCTGCCCGCACGGACCGCCGCGACCCGCGAGATCATCGCCCGCTGGGAGCGGCGCAGCGGCGTCCGGGTCACCCTCGTCGGGGTGGACGAGACCCAGCTGCCCCAGATGATCATGTCCGCGGCGGCGGCAGGTGACCTCCCCGACGTGATCGCGGCCCTCCCCCTCGGCCAGCTCTGGCAGATGCACGGCAACGAACTGCTGAACACCCGGCTCCCCGCCCAGGTGGTGCGGAGACTCGGCGCCCGCACCTTCACCCCCACCGCGCTGCGGCTGACCCAGGACGGCGGCAGGCGGCTGGCGGTGCCCTCGGACGCCTGGCTCCAGCTCCTGGTCCACCGCAAGGACCTGTTCGCCAGGGCCGGACTGGCCCGGCCCACCGGCTACCACGCCATGGAAGCGGCGGCCGACGCACTCGACCGGGGCCGGCGCGACGGCATCGCACTCGCCACCGACCCGGGCGACGTCTTCACCCAGCAGAGCTTCGAGACCATGGCACTGGCAGACGACTGCCGCCTCGTCACGCGCAGGGGAGGCGGCCGGACGGCGGTGACGCTCGACTCGCCCGCCTGCCGCCGCACCTTCGCCGCCTACCGGGCACTCGCCCGCGACCACGGGCCCGCCGGCACACAGACGCTGGACACGACCCGCGCCGCCTACTTCGCCGGCCGCGCCCCGATGCTGCTGTGGTCCTCCTTCCTGCTGGACGAACTCGCGGGGGAACGGGCGGACACCAGGCCCAGCTGCCCGCAGTGCAAGAAGGACCCCGGCTTCCTCGCCAGGAACAGCGGGATCACCACCGCGCTCAAAGGACCGGACGCGGCGCGGCCCGGCCGTTTCGGGGAGATCACCTCCTGGGCGGTCACCAGAACCGCCGAGGCCAGGGCGTCCCGCGAACTGATCACCTACATGATGAGCACCGGCTACCAGGACTGGTTCGGCATGGCACCCGAAGGCAAGATCCCCGTCCGCGAAGGAACCGCGGGCGACCCCGACAAGTACACGCGGGCGTGGCGCGGCGGCCGGCTCGGTGTGGAGGCCACCCACCGCAGGCGGCTCAACGCCCTGTATCCCGAGGCACTGCTGGACGAACTCCTCGACGGCGTCCGCCACATGCGCCGCTGGGGCATCACCGAGGGGGAGGGCGCCCTGGTCGGTGCCGCGGGCGGGGAACTGCCCGTGGCCAGGGCGGTCGGCGAGATGGTCAGCGGCCGGGCCTCACCCGGCGAGGCCGCCCGCCGCGCCGCCGAGGACGTCACCGCCCTGCGCAGGTCCCTCCGATGAGCCCGCCACCCCCGCTCCCTGCGGGACCGCCACCGGACCGCCCGGATGCGGACGGCCCGGCCGGCCCCGATGCGGACGGCTCGGCTGCCCCGGACGGTCCGCCCGGCCCCGCGCGGGACGGCTCTGCGGGCTCGGTGCCGGACGGCGCTTCGGACTCCGCGTCGGGCAGTCGCATCGCGCCCGCTGCGGACGGTCCGGCCGGCCCCGATGCGGAAAGCTCGGCTGCCCCGGACGGTCCGCCCGGCCCCGCGCCGGATGCCTCCGCGGGTTCGGTACCCGACGGCGCTTCGGACTCCGCGTCGGACGGTCGCATCGCGCCCGCCGCGGACGGCTCCGTCGCCTCGGGTGGTTCAGCGGACTCGGTGCCGGGCGGCTTCGAGGGCTCCGCGCTGGGTGGTTCTCCGGGTTCCCCGCCGGGTGGCGCTCCGGGTTCCGTGCCGGACGGTCGGCCGGATTCACCGTCGGGCGGTCTCGCAGGCTCGGTGCTGGGCGGTGGCGTGCGGCGCGCTGCGGACGGCCCTGCCGCTTCGGGTGGTTCCGAAGGCTCCGCCTCCAGCGGCTCCGGGGGCTCCGCGCCGGGTGGTCGGGCGGACCCGCCGTCGGGCGGCCCCGGGCGCTCCGCGCCGGGTGGCCCCGCAGGCTCCGCGTCAAACCCTCCGACGGGTTCCGCGTCGGGCCGACCCGCCGGCCCTTCGCCGGGCGGCGGCCCGGGCCACGGCGGACGGACCGGGCCGGCGCGGCGTCGGCTGCTGACCCGTGCGGCGCGGGAGAACCGTGCCGGGCTGCTCTTCGTCACACCCACCGTCCTGGTGGTCCTGGTCGTCGTCGTCCTGCCGATCCTGTGGACGGTGCTGCTCTCCTTCCGGCGCGCCCGGCTCGTGGACATCCCGCACATGGGTCTGTTCGGCGACTGGTCCCTGGCCAACTTCGCGGGCGTCTTCTCGTCGTCGGACTTCTGGACCAGTCTGTGGACGACACTGCTGTACACCGTCGGGGGCACCGCGGGCTCCCTCGTACTCGGTCTGGTCGCCGCGCTCGCCCTGCGCCGCCCGTTCCGCGGCCGGGGCCTGCTGCGCGGTGCGATGCTGCTGCCGTACGTGGCGCCGGTGGTGGCCGTCACGTTCGTGTGGCAGATCGCACTCAGCCCCCAGTTCGGCATCGTCAACGAGTGGGGCGCCACGCTGCTGGGCTGGGACGATCCGATCGCCTTCCTGTCCACCCGCGACTGGGAGGTGAGCGTATGGGGGCTGCACTTCGATGTCCCGCTCGCCCTGCTGACCGTCATCGCCTTCGAGACGTGGCGCTACTTCCCGTTCGCCTTCCTCTTCCTGCTCGCCCGGCTCCAGGCGGTGCCCACCGTGCTGGAGGAGGCCGCGCTGGTGGACGGGGCCACCCCCACCCAGCGTTTCCGCCATGTGCTGCTGCCGCAGCTGATGCCGGTCATCGCGCTGCTGTGCGTGCTGCGTTTCCTGATGACGTTCACCAAGTTCGACGACGTCTACCTGCTGACCGGCGGCGGCTCCGGCACGGACGTGGTGGCGGTGCGGGTGTACGACTTCCTCACCGCGCGTTTCGACGTCGGCGGCGCCGCCGCACAGGCGTTGGTGCTCGCCGCCGTCCTGACGGCTCTGCTGGGCGTGTGCTCCGGGCTGTTCGCGGGGAAGGTGCGGGAGGAGTCATGAGGCCGAGCCGTGCGCAGGCCGAGGAACGCCTCTTCGGGGTGCTGCGGTGGGTGGTGACCGTGCTGCTCGCCCTCGTCACCGTGCTGCCCTTCTGCTACATGCTGCTGCTGTCGGTCAAGTCCATCGACGCGCTGCTGCTGGAGCCGGGCCGGCTGTGGGTCTCCGCGCGGGAGTTCACCCTCGCCACCTACCAGCAGGTGCTGCGGCCCGCCTCGGAAGGCGGCCAGGGCTTCTTGCGCATGCTGGTCAACTCCGGGCTGGTCTCGCTGGGTACGGTCGCCCTCACCCTGCTGGCCGCGATCCCCGGCGCGTACGCCGTCACCCGGCTGCGGTTCTTCGGCAGCAGGCAGGTCAGCGCCCTGTTCCTGGCCGTCTACCTCTTCCCGGCGACGCTGCTGGCCGTGCCGCTGTTCGTGATGTTCGCGAAGCTGGGGCTGCAAGGGAGCCTGGGCGGGCTCGCCCTCGTCTACGTCGCGCAGACCGTGCCGGTGGCGGTCTACATGCTCAGGAACTACTTCGTCACCGTGCCCGCCACGCTGGAGGAGGCGGCGGCCCTCGACGGCTGCACCCGCCTCCAGACGGTGCGCAAGGTCGTCCTGCCGCTGGCCGTGCCCTCGCTCACCGCCACCGGGCTGTATGTGTTCATGATCGCCTGGAACGAGTTCCTCTTCGCCCTGCTCTTCCTGGCCGCCCGGCCCGAGAGGTGGACCGTCTCGCTGGGGCTCCAGCAGCTCGCGGGCGGCGTCGAGGTGCCCAAGACGGTGCTGATGGCGGGCTCCGTGGTGCTGACCGTCCCCGTCGTCCTGCTGTTCTTCGCCGCGGAACGGCTCCTCACCGAGGGCCTGACCGCGGGCGCCGACAAGAGCTGAGGGCCCGACCACCGGCCCCCGGCAGGCAGTCGGGCCGGGGACTCGCCGCAGCGCGCCCGCGAACCGGCCGGGCCCTGTCGCACACGGGGCCCGGCCGGTCCGCGACCGGTTGGGGGAGGGGCCGGCGGCCGGGAGGGGCCGCCGCCGGCTACTCCAGCTCCTCCGGAGCCACGTCCCGCAGCTCGCCGTCCGCCAGCTCCAGCCACCGGGTGACGCCCAGCTCCCGCAGGAACGGCAGGTCGTGGCTGGCGACCAGCAGCGCGCCCTGGTAGGCGGCCAGCGCCTCCCGCAACTGGCGGACGCTCGCCATGTCCAGGTTGTTGGTCGGCTCGTCCAGCATCAGCAGCTGCGGGCCGGGCTCGGCGAGCATGACGGCCGCCAGCGTCGCGCGGAACCGCTCCCCGCCCGAGAGGGTGCCGACGGCCTGCTCGGCGCGCTGGCCGCGGAAGAGGAACCGCGCCAGCCGCGACCTGATCTGCTGGGGGGTGGCCTGGGGCGCCAGCGCGGCGACGTTGTCCACCAGGGACAGCGCGTCGTCGAGGACGTCGAGCCGCTGCGGCAGGAAGCGCAGCGGCACATGGGTGCGCACCCGGCCAGCGGCCGGCGCCAGCTGTCCGGCAAGCGTACGCAGCAGCGTCGTCTTGCCCGCGCCGTTCGGCCCCACCAGCGCGATCCGGTCGGGCCCGTTCACCTCCAGGGCCACGTGCGCGCCGTTGCGCAGCTCCACCTCCTCCATGGTGAGCACCTGGCGTCCGCGCGGCACGGCGGTGAACGGCAGCTCGATATAAATCTCGGCGTCGTCGCGCACCCGTTCGGCCGCCTCGTCCAGCCGTTCCTTTGCCTCCTCCAGCCGCTGTTCGTGCAGGACGCGGTGCTTGCCCGCCGTCTCCTGCGCTCTGCGTTTGCGGGCGCCCAGCAGGATCTTCGGTTCGCTCCTGCTGGCGGCGACCTTCCTGCCCTGCCGTGCCCGCCGGGCCAGCTTCGTCTGTGCCTCGGCCAACTCGCGCTTCTGCCGCCGCACATCCGTCTCGGCCGCCCGAACCATGCGCTCCGCGGCCTCCTGTTCCGCGGCGACGGCCTCCTCGTACGCGGTCAGATTGCCGCCGTACCAGGTGACCTCGCCATCACGCAGCTCGGCGATCCGGTCCACCCGCTCCAGCAGTTCGCGGTCGTGACTGACGACGACGAGCACGCCCGGGAACGCGTCGACCGCCTCGTGGAGCCGGCGCCTGGCCGCCCGGTCCAGATTGTTGGTGGGCTCGTCCAGCAGCAGCACGTCCGGCCGGGCCAGCAGCAGCGCCGCCAGCCGCAGCAGCACCGACTCGCCGCCCGACAGTTCGCCGATGGTCGTGTCCAGTCCGACGTGCTCCAGGCCGAGCTGGTCCAGCGTGGCCCGGGCGCGTTCCTCGACGTCCCAGTCGTCGCCGACGGCGGTGAAGTGCTCCTCGGCGACATCGCCCGCCTCGATGGCGTGCAGCGCCGCCCGCGCGGCGGCGATACCGAGGGCCTGGTCGACCCGCAGCGCCACGTCCAGGGTCAAATCCTGCGGCAGGTACCGCACCTCGCCGGAGACCTTCACGGTCCCCGCGTCGGGGCGCAGTTCACCCGCCAGCAGCTTCAACAGGGTTGACTTTCCCGAGCCGTTGAGCCCGATCAGACCTGTGCGGCCGGGGCCGACGGCCAGATCGAACGAGGCCAGCACGGGGGTGCCGTCCGGCCAGGAGAAGTCCAGCCGGGAACAGGTGAGAGAGGGGGTGTGGGTTTGCATGGGGCCTCCTGGCCGCGGTCGCATCGGGGGCGGGCCACAGGAGAAGTGGCCGCCCGGGACAGTGCGGGGGAGACACCGGGCCCCGGCCAGAACGGCGTCCGGGGGGCGGGAGCAGAAGGAGAGACGGAAACGATGGGCCGGCTCACTTCCGAGGTCGCACGTGTGACACAACAGACAGGGGCACACGGTGTCTTCGACCTCAGCTGAGCAACGGCCTCTCCAATCGACGGCGACAGGGCCGTCCGGGACCATACGCCCCGCCCGGCCCGCTCGCAAGCCTTTTCCGGCGCGCGGCCGTGTGCTGTGCTGCCCCTATGGTCCATACCACACAGCACCGGCCGGATTCCGGCGGCCGGCTCCCGACCGTACCGCTGACGCCCCTGACCGTCCCGGCCCAGCAGGCCGAGGACCGCGCCCGCGCGTTCTACGAGATCATGTCGCGGCGCCGCACCGTGCGGGACTTCGACTCCCGGCCCATCCCCGAGTCCGTCCTGGAGTGGGCCGTCCGCACCGCCGCCACCGCGCCCAGCGGCGCCCACGTCCAGCCGTGGCGGTTCGTCGTGCTGACCGATCCCGGGCGCAAGCGGCGGCTGCGCCTGGCCGCGGAGGCCGAGGAGCGGGAGTTCTACACGCGCCGCGCCTCGGACGAGTGGCTGGCAGCCCTGGCCCCGCTCGGCACCGACGAGCACAAGCCGTTCCTGGAGACGGCACCCGCCGTCATCGTCGTCTTCGAGGTCCACAAGGGGCCCGGCACGCCCCGCCCGTACTACACGAAGGAGTCCGTCGGTATCGCCGTCGGCTTCCTGCTGGCCACGCTCCACCAGGCGGGGCTGGCCACCCTCACCCACACGCCCAGCCCGATGCGGTTCCTCAACGAGGTCTGCGAACGGCCGCCCGAGGAGCGCGGGGCCTATGTCATCCCCGTCGGCTACCCGGCTCCCGCGGCCCGCGTGCCGGACCTGCGGCGCAAACCGCTGGAGGAGGTCATGATCCGTCTGTGACCGCCTGAGCCGTCCGCCCGCGGGCGGCACCCCGGGCACGCCCCCGGCCGGCCCGGTGACCGAACGCCGTCATGCCGCACACACCTCCGTGACCGAACGGCGTCACGCGCACACGCACGGGCACGCAGGCCCCGGTGCGGACGGCCCCGGACGTGGCCTGTGTCACCGGGCGAGGCCGGTGGCCGCACTCCGAGCGGGGGCGGGCCGCAGAGCCCGGGGCGGGCCACGGAACCGGAGGCGGGGTTGCCCGAGCCCTGACGCTGACGCGGGGCACCGCCGCCGCGCTGCCTGTCCCGGCCGCCCCGCCGGCCCGCGCCGCCCGCGGCCTCCGGCTCGTCGTCCAGCCGCAGCGTCAGCGAGATCCGCTTGCGGGCCTCGTCCACGTCCAGCACCCGGACCTTGACGATGTCGCCCGGCTTGACCACGTCCCGCGGGTCCTTCACGAACGTCTTCGACATGGCTGAGACGTGCACCAGACCGTCCTGGTGGACACCGACGTCCACGAAGGCGCCGAAGGCGGCGACGTTCGTGACCACACCCTCCAGCACCATGCCCGGTGCCAGATCGCTCAGCTTCTCCACGCCCTCCTTGAAGGCGGCTGTGCGGAAGGCCGGACGCGGGTCACGGCCGGGCTTCTCCAGCTCGCGGAGGATGTCGGTGACCGTCGGCAGACCGAAGGTCTCGTTGACGAACTCCTTCGGATCCAGCCCGCGCAGCACCTTGGTGTTGCCGATCAGCGAGGCCACGTCCGCGCCGGTCTTCTCCACCATGCCCCGCACCACCGGGTACGCCTCCGGGTGCACGGCCGAGGCGTCCAGCGGATCGTCGCCGCCCCGGATGCGCAGGAAGCCCGCGCACTGCTCGAACGCCTTCGGCCCGAGCCGGGGCACCTCCTTGAGCTGCCGGCGGCTGGTGAAGGGGCCGTTGGCGTCGCGGTGCGCCACGATGTTCTCCGCCAGGGTGGCGCCGATGCCCGAGACCCGTGACAGCAGCGGTGCGGAGGCCGTGTTGACGTCCACACCCACGCCGTTCACACAGTCCTCGACCACCGCGTCCAGCGAACGGGACAGCTTCACCTCGGACAGATCGTGCTGGTACTGGCCCACACCGATCGACTTCGGGTCGATCTTCACCAGCTCCGCCAGCGGGTCCTGGAGCCGGCGCGCGATCGAGACGGCACCGCGCAGCGACACGTCCAGCTCGGGCAGCTCCTGCGAGGCGTACGCGGAGGCCGAGTAGACCGAGGCGCCCGCCTCGGAGACCATCACCTTGGTCAGCTTCAGCTCCGGTTTCGCGGCGATCAGCTCACCAGCGAGCTTGTCCGTCTCCCGGGAGGCGGTGCCGTTGCCGATCGCGACGAGTTCCACCTTGTGGGCCTCGGCCAGCTCCGCGAGCCGGGCCAGGGACTGCGCCCACTGCTTCTGCGGCGCGTGCGGGTAGATGGTGTCGGTGGCCGCGACCTTGCCCGTCGCGTCGATGACGGCGACCTTCACGCCCGTCCGCAGCCCCGGGTCGAGCCCCAGCGTGGGGCGGGTGCCGGCGGGGGCGGCCAGCAGCAGGTCCCGCAGATTGGCGGCGAACACCCGCACCGCCTCGTCCTCGGCGGCCGTCCGCAGCCGGGTGCGCAGGTCGATGCCCAGATGCACCTGGATGCGGGTCCGCCACGCCCAGCGCACCGTCTCGGCCAGCCAGGCGTCGGCCGGACGACCCTCGTTGCGCACCCCGAACCGGGCGGCGATGCTGCGCTCGTACGAGCTGGGGCCCTCGGCGGCCTCCGCGCCGGCCGGCTCCGGCTCCAGGACGAGGTCGAGGACGTCCTCCTTCTCGCCGCGAAGCATCGCGAGGATCCGGTGCGAGGGCAGCTCGGTGAAGCTCTCGGAGAAGTCGAAGTAGTCGGCGAACTTGGCGCCCTGCTCCTCCTTCCCCTCCCGCACCCTGGCGACCAGCCGGCCGCGCTCCCACATCCGTTCGCGCAGCTCGCCGATGAGGTCGGCGTCCTCGCCGAACCGCTCGGTCAGGATCGCGCGGGCCCCCTCCAGGGCCGCCGCGGTGTCGGCGACGCCCTTGTCCGCGTCGACGAACGCGGCGGCTGCCGCCGCCGGCTCCACCGTGGGGTCGGCCAGCAGCCCGTCGGCGAGCGGCTCCAGACCGGCCTCGCGCGCGATCTGCGCCTTGGTGCGCCGCTTGGGTTTGAAGGGCAGGTAGATGTCCTCCAGGCGTGCCTTGGAGTCGGCGGCCCTGATCCGGGCCTCCAGCTCCTCGGTGAGTTTGCCCTGGGAGCGCACGGACTCCAGGACGGCCTCGCGCCGCTCCTCCAGCTCCCGCAGATAGCGCAGCCGCTCCTCCAGGGAGCGCAGCTGCGCGTCGTCGAGCATCTCGGTCGCTTCCTTGCGGTAGCGCGCGATGAACGGCACGGTGGACCCGCCGTCGAGCAGCTCGACAGCGGCGCGGACCTGCCGCTCGCGTACGCCGAGTTCCTCGGCGATCCTGCCTTCGATGGTCGTCGTCACGATGGTTCGTTCCGCCTTCTCGGTGCTGTGGTCCCCCGGTAGGCATGCATTGTGGCAGGCGCCGCCGACAACCCGGGCGGCATCAGCCCTTGCCGCGCAGGTCGGCCGGGAAGGCGCCCGCCTCGGTCGCGGTGCGGGCGAAGCCGCCGGCCAGTTCGGTCAGCCGGGCCACGCCCTCGGCGCCGAGCAGCTCGTAGGGGCGCCGGTCGAGCCGGTCGGTCTCCTCCTCCAGGTGCTTGCGCAGGGCCACGCCCTCCTCGGTCAGCTCCCCGTCGCCGCCCAGCAGGCCGCGCTCGGCCAGCCGTGACTGGGCCGCGGCCCAGTCACGCTCGTTGTAGCCGCGGGTGCGCATGACCCATACGGGGTTCATGCCGTGTCCGCTCGCCGTGTGGGAGACCAGGGCCTCCAGCGCGTCGAGTTCGGCGTGCTGGAGGGCGGCTATGTGGCCGTCGCCGCGGTGCTCGCGCAGCAGGGTGGCCGCGTGCCACAGCGCCAGGTGCGGTGCCTGCTCGACGGGCGGGGTGGGCAGGTCGGCGTTGGCGGCGTACAGCGGGCGGCCCGAGCGGGTGCAGCCCTCGGCGGCACGCAGCGCCAGCCGGGCAGCTTCGGCCATCTGCGGACAGGTGACGGTCTCCTCGCCCAGCAGGTGCCGCAGTGTGCTGTCCGCCGCCCGCAGCCGTGCGGCCAGCACCGTCTCGGGCGAGGCCGCGTCCCACACCTCGGGGACGAAACGGGCGACGAGGGCGTGGCTGTAGTTGTAGAACGTGGCGGTCACCGTGCCGGCCCCCACGGCGCCCAGTGGCGCGGATCGGGTGGCCAGGTTGACCGCGTGCGGGTCGTCGATGCCGTAGGGAGCGAGTTCCTTCCCCAGCGCGGGTGAGAAGTAGAGCGCGGAGTGCAGGGCGTTCAAAGCGTTGTGGCAGCGCCGCCCGGCGCGTTCGGGAAGTGGCGTCATGGCCCCGTACGCTACCGGGCGGTACGAGCGGCCCGGAAGGCAGGGGAACCGGCCGCTCCACCGCCCGGGGATTCGGCGAGGGCCGGAGTCAGCGTCCCCAGCGGAAGCGTGGTGCCCGGCGTTCCAGGAAGGCGGCCACACCCTCCGCCGCCTCGCCCGCGGCGGCTGCCTCCCGCTGCCAGTGCGCGACGCGGTCGGGCCCGGTGCGGCCGTCGGCGAACTCCTTGGCCGCGGCCTGGGTGAGCGCGGAGCGGGTGGTGAGGGTACGGGCGAAGTCGGCGACGCGCTTGTCGAGTTCGCCTGCCGGATGGACCTCGTCCACCAGGCCGGTGCGCAACGCGCGTGCGGCGTCGATGAGTTCACCCGAGTAGAGCAGGTACTTCGTGGTGGCGGGGCCGACGAGGCGCACCAGGCGCTCGGTGGACGAGGCGGCGTGGACGATGCCCAGCTTGGCGGGGGTGACGCCGAAGAGCGCGTCGTCGGAGGCGAACCGCAGGTCGCAGGCGGCGGCGAGCTGGCAGCCGCCGCCGACGCAGTGGCCGTGCACGGCCGCGAGGGTGGGGCGGGGGAAGGCGGCCAGCGCCTCCTCGGCGGCCACGGCCAGGGACTGCTGCGTGTGCACCGCGCCCCGGTGCCACGCGGCGTCGCCGGCGGTCTCCGGGGCCGGCGTGCGGGGGCCTTGCCCTGCCGCCTCGTGCAGGGCGGTGATGTCGGCGCCGGCGCAGAACGTGCCCTCCGCTCCCGTCAGGACGAGGACACGCACCCGCGGATCGGCGGCGAGCTCTTCCAGCAGGGGCGGGAGCCGGCGCCACATGGCGGGTGTCATCGCGTTGCGTCGGGCCGGGTGGTGGAGGGTGACGGTGGCGACGCCGTCGTCGTCGCACGCCGCGTGCAGGGTCGGCTCCATGGGCGTGATCGTATCCAGCACCCGCCATCTTCTGTCACTGAGCCGATCGGTGCGTAAGTCTTCTGTCAAATGCCATCGATATGTGCCGAGTTACGGTCAGCGGCACAACCCGGGCGGGTGCGGCACCACCATTCAATGCAAGTGCATCTGCAAGTACGTCCACTCGACCTACCAGAGAGCGGGGTGCGGAGATGGACAGCCGCGGCGGACGGGCCGGTGTCATCGACAGGTTTCCCATGAGCAGCATCGACGGCGATTCTCCGAGCAGAAACGACAATGCTCCCCCCAGCAGAAACGACAATGCGCCCGCGGGAGAGGACATTGCGCCCGCGGGACAGCGCGTGCCGGCCCCCCGGGGCACCTGGCGGTTCACGGCGCCCACCGCCGACCACTCGGTTCCCCGGCTGCGGCACGCCGTGCGGGACCTGCTGGAGCGGCAGCCCGTGACGGTGCCGCGGGAGACCCGCGACACCGCGCTGCTGATCCTCTCCGAACTGGTCACCAACGCCGTCCGGCACGCGGCGCTGCTCTCCCCGCGGATCGGCGTCGAGATCTCCCTGGAGCGCGGCCGGCTGACCGTCGCGGTGGAGGACGACCACCCCTACCGGCCCAAGGCGCTGGAGGCGGCGCCCATGGACGAGAGCACCGGCGGCCGGGGACTGCTGCTCGTCAGGGTGCTCACCGCCGAGGCGGGCGGTGTGTGTGATGTGACGCGGACCGGGACCGGCGGCAAGGTGGTCTGGGCCGCGCTTCCCCTGACCGGCGCGCCCTGACGGCGCCCACCGGCCGACGCCGGCGCACCGCCTGCGGTGCGGCCGGGCGGGCAGGCGTCCGACCGGACGGGGCAGGCGGAGCAGGCGTCAGAACGGGCGGCCTGCGGTCACCATTCCCCGGCGCCGCCGGTCACTTCGCGGATCGCGGGCCGCGCCGCGTCCAGCACCGTCATGAACCAGGTCGAGAAGGTGTCGGTCGCGTGCCGCTTGTCCAGCTCCTTGGCCGTCACGAAGGCGATCTCGGCGATCTCCTCGGGGTCCGGCCGGGGCTCCTGGCGCAGCAGCCCCACGAACAGGTGGTTGTACTCCTGCTCGACGAGACCGGAGGCCGGGTCGGGGTGGTTGTAGCGGACGGTGCCCGCCTCCCGCAGCAGTGCCGGTGCGACGCCCAGTTCCTCGCCGACGCGCCGGGTGGCCGCTGCGAACGGGGCCTCCTGCGGATACGGATGGCCGCAGCAGGTGTTGGACCAGACGCCCGGCGAGTGGTACTTGCTCAGGGCCCGCCGCTGGAGCAGCAGTCTGCCCTCGTCGTCGAAGAGGAAGACCGAGAAGGCGCGGTGCAACTGCCCGGGTGCCACATGGGCGGAGAGCTTCTCCGCGGTACCGATCGTCGTCCCGTTCTCGTCGACAAGTTCGAGCATGATCGGGGCCGCTGAGCTGTTCGCCATGTTCATCCTTCTCGTGGGCCTGTGGGCAGCGCGATCCAGTGTGCCGCAGGTTACGCCGCAACTCCGCATTCCGCGCGAATCTGCCCGCTTCGTGCTCATCTCCGCTCATGACGGACCGGACCCGCTCCGCACCGGTCCGACAATCGCCACTCAGTGCATCATTCCGAACGGCGCGTGCCCGCCTCGGGGTGCCGCAGCAGCCAGCCCTCCCACGCCGAGGCGACCATCTCCCGCACCCCGAACCGCGGCGACCAGCCCAGCTCCGTACGGATCCGCTCGGCGGAGGCCACCACCCGTGCCGGGTCGCCGGGGCGGCGCGGCGCCACCCGGGGCGCGGGCTCCCGCAGCCCGGTGACCTCAGCCACCAGCGTGGCCATCTCCCGTACGGACACCCCGGTGCCGGTGCCCACGTTGAGCGTCAGATCACTGCCCTCGGCCGTACCACCGCCGGCCGCCATCGCGCGGGCGGCGGCCACGTGCGCCTCCGCCAGGTCGCGCACGTGGATGTAGTCGCGGACGCAGGTGCCGTCCGGGGTCGGGTAGTCGTCGCCGAAGATCTGCGGCGCCTCGCCGCGGGTGAGGGCGTCGAAGAACATCGGGACGATGTTGGACACCCCCGTGTCGGCCAGCTCGGGCGCGGCGGCCCCGGCCACGTTGAAGTAGCGCAGGCACGCCGTGTTCACCCCGTGTGCCCGCCCCGTCGCGCGCACCAGCCACTCGCCGGCCAGCTTCGTCTCGCCGTAGGGGTTCATCGGCACCGTCGGTGTGTGCTCGGTGACCAGGTCCACATCCGGCATCCCGTAGACGGCCGCCGACGAGGAGAACACGAACCGGCGCACGCCCGCCTCCACCACCGTGCGCAGCAGCGTGGTGAGACCGTGCAGGTTCTCCTCGTAGTAGCGCAGCGGCTGCGCCACGGATTCGGCGACCTGCTTCTTGGCCGCGAGATGGATCACACCGCTCACCCGGTGCCCGGCGAGCGTACGGGCCACCAGCGGGCCGTCCAGCACCGAGCCGCGCACCAGCGGCACCTCGGCGGGCAGCCGCTCGGGGACCCCGCCGGAGACGTCGTCCAGTGCGACCGCCCGCTCGCCCGAGGCCACCAGGGCCCGGGCGACGTGCGCCCCGATGTAGCCGGCACCGCCCGTGATCAACCAGGTCATGCACCGCACCCTATCGGCCCAGGTTGTGAGCCGGGCCGCCGATCGACCATGCTGGGGCGCCAAGGCGTCCGACGGGCAACACCTGGGCGATGAACGCTCGGTGAAGGCTCCTTCCGGCGATCGGATACTCTCTGCCGACGTGCTGCCGACCCCCTGACGGGCCGTGGCGCACGCTGCCCGCTGCCTTTGTGTCCCCTCTCGCGCGGGTATGCCAGCTTCCAAGGAGTGAGTTCGTTCTGTCGACCGCCATCCTCACCGGTCCGCCGGTCGCCGGGTCGCCGCTCGAAGCCGACCTGCGCTCCCTCGGCTTCGACGTGCGCGTGGCCGACGGCACGGACCCCTCCGCCGACGTCAACGCGCACCTGGCCCGGGTGGCCCCCCAGGAACGGCTCGCCCTTGTCGACCCCCGCTTCGTCGGGCACGCGCACGCGCTCCGCCTCGCGCTGACCGACCCGCGCTTCGAGGCCGGCGCCCTCCCCGGTGTGCTCGGCCTCACCCCCGAGGCCCGGCGCCACCTCCCCTCCGGAACGGCGGACGACCCGGACGCCGCAGCCCGCGCCCTGGAGGCTGCGGGCATCCCGGTGCACCGGCCCGAGCTGGGGGTCCTCGTCGCCGCCGTGCCCGCCGACGAAGCCGCCCGGCAGGAGGCCGAGCGGGCCGTGGCGGCCGTGGACGACGAGCAGGTGCGGCTGCGCTCCGCGGTCAAGGCCCGCGACGGGTTCTTCACCACGTTCTGCATCAGCCCCTACTCGCGTTACATCGCCCGCTGGTGCGCCCGCCGCGGGCTCACCCCCAACCAGGTCACCACCGCCTCGCTGATCACCGCGCTGATCGCCGCCGCCTGTGCCGCCACCGGCCAGCGGTGGGGCTTCGTGGTGGCCGGCGTCCTGCTGATCGCCTCGTTCGTGCTGGACGCCACCGACGGCCAGCTCGCCCGCTACGCCCTCAAGTACTCCAAGCTGGGCGCCTGGCTGGACGCGACCTTCGACCGGGCCAAGGAGTACGCCTACTACGCGGGGCTCGCCCTGGGCGCCGCCCGCGGCGGCGACGACGTGTGGGCGCTCGCCCTGGGCGCGATGCTGCTGATGACCGCCCGGCACACCGTCGACTTCTCCTTCAACGAGGCCAGCCGCGACGAGGTGGCCAACACCAGCCCCACCGCCGTGCTCTCCAAACGGCTCGACAGCGCCGGCTGGACCGTGTGGGCGCGGCGGATGATAGTGCTGCCCATCGGCGAGCGCTGGGCCCTGATCGCCGTGCTGACGGCCGCCACCACGCCGCGCATCACCTTCGTCGTCCTGCTCGTGGCGGGCACCCTCGCCGCCTGCTACACCACCGCCGGCCGCCTGCTGCGCTCCGTGCGCCGCCGGGCCCGCACCGACCGCGCCGCCGCGGGGGTGTTCGCCCTCACCGACAGCGGCCCGCTCGCCGAGGTGGCCGGCCGCCTGCTGCGGCCCGTCCGGCTGCCGTCCCTGGGGGCGCCCGCCGTGGCCCTGCTGGGCGGCGCCGTGATCCTCGCCACCGCCTGGGCCTCCCCGCTGGGCAGCCCCTGGCCCATCGTCGCCGCGGCGGTGTACGCGCTCTGCTCGGGCGTGGCCCTCGCCCGGCCGCTCAAGGGCCCCCTCGACTGGCTGCTCCCGCCGATCTTTCGCATCGCGGAATACGGGACGGTGCTGGTGCTCGCCGCCCGGTCGCAGACCGACGGCGCGCTTCCCGCAGCCTTCGGGCTGGTCGCGGCTCTCGCCTACCATCACTACGACACGGTGTACCGCATCCGCGGGGACGCCGGAGCGCCCCCGCACTGGCTGGTGCGGGCTGTCGGGGGGCACGAAGGGCGGACCCTGGTGGTCACCGTCTTCGCGGCTCTCTGGCTGGGCGGCGGCGGTCACACCCAAGGCTTCATCTTCGCGCTGACCGCGCTGGCCGTGGTCATCGCGGCCGTGGTGCTCGTCGAGAGCATCCGTTTCTGGGTGTCGTCGCACGCACCCGCAGTACACGACGAAACAGGAGAACCCGCATGATCGGCCTCGTGCTGGCCGCCGGCGCCGGACGGCGTCTGCGCCCCTACACCGACACCCTGCCCAAGGCCCTGGTGCCCGTGGACGGCGAGACGACCGTCCTGGACATCGCGCTGAGCAACTTCGCCGAGGTCGGTCTCACCGACGTCGCGGTCGTCGTGGGCTACCGCAAGGAGGCCGTCTACGAGCGGCAGGCGGCGCTGGAGGCCAAGCACGGCGTCAAGCTCACCCTCATCGACAACGACAAGGCCGAGGAGTGGAACAACGCCTACTCCCTCTACTGCGCCCGTGAGGTCTTCAAGGAGGGCGTGCTGCTCGCCAACGGCGACACCGTGCACCCCGTCTCCGTGGAGAAGACCCTGCTGGACGCACGGGGCAGCGGCCAGAAGATCATCCTGGCGCTGGACACCGTCAAGAACCTGGCCGACGAGGAGATGAAGGTCGTCGTCGACCCCGAGAAGGGCGTGCAGCGCATCACCAAGCTGATGGACCCGGCCGAGGCCACGGGCGAGTACATCGGGCTGACCCTCATCGAGGCCGAGGCCGGCGCCGAGCTGGCCGACGCACTGAAGGCCACCTTCGAGCGCGACCCGCAGCTGTACTACGAGGACGGCTACCAGGAGCTGGTCAACCGCGGCTTCAAGGTGGACGTCGCCCCCATCGGCGACGTCCAGTGGGTCGAGATCGACAACCACGACGATCTCGCCAAGGGCCGGGAGATCGCATGCCGGTACTGACCCGCCTCATTCCGTCGCCGGTCGTCGTGGACATCTCCCGCGGCGCCCTGGACGACCTGGCGGGCCTGTTGGCCGATCAGCGGATCTCCACCAACGGCAAGCTCGCCTTCGCGATCAGCGGCGGCTCGGGCGCGACGCTGCGTGACCGGTTCGCGCCGCTGCTGCCCAACGCCTCCTGGTACGAGGTCGGCGGCGGCACCCTGGACGACGCGATCAAGCTCGCCGACGCCATGAAGTCCGGCCGCTACGACGCGGTGGTCGGCCTGGGCGGCGGCAAGATCATCGACTGTGCGAAGTACGCGGCGGCCCGGATCGGCCTGCCGCTGGTGGCGGTCGCCACCAATCTGTCGCACGACGGGCTGTGCTCGCCGGTCGCCACCCTCGACAACGACGCGGGCCGCGGCTCCTACGGGGTGCCCAACCCGATCGCCGTCGTCATCGACCTCGACGTCATCCGCGAGGCCCCCGAGCGCTACATCCGCTCCGGCATCGGCGATGTGATCTCCAACATCTCCGCGGTCAAGGACTGGGAACTGGGCCACGAGGTGCGCGGCGAGGCCATCGACGGGCTCGCCGCCGCGATGGCCCGGCAGGCAGGCGAAGCGATCCTGCACCACCCGGGGGACGTCAGCGACGACAACTTCCTCCAGGTGCTGGCCGAGGGCCTGGTGCTCACCGGCATCTCGATGTCGGTGGCCGGGGACAGCCGACCCGCCTCGGGCGCCTGCCACGAGATCAACCACGCCTTCGACCTGCTGTACCCCAGGCGTGCCGCGCCCCACGGCGAGCAGTGCGGCCTCGGCGCCGCCTTCGCCACGTATCTGCGGGGGGACAAGGACACGGCCAAGCTGATGGTGGAGGTGCTGCGCCGGCACCAGCTCCCGGTGCTGCCCGCCGACATCGGTTTCGACGCGGACGAGTTCGTCGAGGCCGTCGCGTACGCGCCGCAGACCCGCCCCGGGCGGTACACGATCCTGGAACACCTCGACCTGTCCACCGACCAGATCAGGGACGCGTACGCGGACTATGCACAAGCCATCGGTAGCTGAACTGCGGCCGGTCGTGCACCCCGCCGGGGTGAAGGACCGGCGCAGCGGTGAGCACTGGGCCGGCCGGCTCTACATGCGGGAGATCTCCCTGCGCGTGGACCGGCACCTGGTCAACACCCGGGTCACGCCCAACCAGCTGACCTATGTGATGACCGTCGCCGGCGTGCTGGCCCTCCCGGCACTGCTGGTGCCCGGGATCGCCGGGGCGGTCCTCGGGGTGGTGATGGTCCAGCTCTACCTGCTGCTCGACTGCGTCGACGGCGAGGTGGCCCGCTGGAAGAAGCAGTTCTCGCTGGGCGGCGTCTACCTGGACCGGGTCGGCGCCTACCTGTGCGACGCGGCGGTCCTGGTCGGCTTCGGACTGCGGGCCGCCGACCTGTGGGGGAGCGGGCGCATCGACTGGCTGTGGGCCTTCCTGGGCACCCTGGCCGCGCTCGGCGCCATCCTGATCAAGGCGGAGTCCGACCTCGTCGGTGTCGCCCGGCACCAGGGCGGGCTGCCGCCGGTCAAGGAGTCGGCGGCCGAGCCGCGCTCCTCCGGTCTGGCGCTGGCCCGCCGGGCGGCCTCCGCGCTCAAGTTCCACCGGCTGGTCCTCGGCATCGAGGCGTCGCTGCTGATCCTGGTGGTCGCGATCGTGGACCAGATCCGCGGTGATCTGTTCCTCACCCGGCTCGGCGTCGCCGTCCTGGCGGGCATCGCGGTCCTCCAGACGCTGCTGCACCTGGTGTCCATCCTGGCCTCCAGCAGGCTCAAGTGACGGAGGGCGGGAAGACGATGCGACTGGGTGCCGTGGTCCTGACCATGGGCAACCGCCCCGACGAGCTGCGGGCGCTGCTCGACTCGGTGGCCGGGCAGAAGGGCGACCCGATCGAGGTCGTCGTGGTGGGTAACGGGGCGCCGTTGCCGAAGCTGCCGGAAGGTGTACGGAAGGTCGAGCTTCCGGAAAACCTCGGCATCCCCGGGGGCCGCAACGTCGGCATCGAGGCGTTCGGCCCCGCGGGGAGCGAGGTGGACGCGCTGCTCTTCCTGGACGACGACGGGCTGCTGCCCCACACCGACACGGCCGAACTGGTGCGCGAGGCGTTCGCGGCGGATCCGCGGCTGGGCATCATCAGCTTCCGGATCGCCGACCCGGACACCGGGGTCACCCAGCGCCGCCACGTACCCCGGCTGCGCGCCTCCGACCCGATGCGCTCCTCGAAGGTCACCACCTTCCTCGGCGGCGCCAACGCCGTGCGCACCCGGGTGCTGGCCGAAGTCGGCGGCCTGCCCGACGAGTTCTTCTACGCGCACGAGGAGACCGACCTGGCCTGGCGGGCCCTGGACGCCGGCTGGGGCATCGAGTACCGCGCCGACATGGTGCTGCACCACCCCACCACAGCCCCCAGCAGGCACGCCGTCTACCACCGGATGGTGGCCCGCAACCGGGTGTGGCTGGCCCGCCGCAACCTGCCCGCCCTGCTGGTCCCCGTCTACCTGGGCGTCTGGCTGCTGCTCACCCTCGCCCGCCGCCCGTCCCTGCCGGCGCTCCGCGCCTGGATGGGCGGTTTCAAGGAGGGCTGGACGACGCCCGCCGGTCCCCGCCGGCCCATGCGGTGGCGTACGGTATGGCGTCTGACGCGGCTCGGACGCCCGCCCGTCATCTGACAAGCTCTCCTTCTGAGAGCATCGGCTCCACAAGCCCCTGCGCAGTGTGAGGACGAAAGTTTCCAACGTGAGCGAGACAACCCACGACAGTGCGGACAGCGCCGACAGCGCGGTGGGTGTGGCCCCTCCGCCGTCACCGGACGACCGTCTGACCCCGGCCGAACTCGCGGCCAAGTACGGCCTGTCGGTGAGCGGGGCCCGCCCCTCGCTGCCCGATTACGTACGGCAGCTGTGGGCCAGGCGACACTTCATTCTCGCCTTCTCCCGGGCAAAGCTGACGGCACAGTACAGCCAGGCCAAGCTGGGCCAGTTGTGGCAGGTCGCCACCCCGCTGCTGAACGCGGCGGTCTACTTCTTCATCTTCGGCGTGCTGCTGGGCGGCCGGGACGGTACCCCGGGCGGCAAGGAGAACTACGTCCCGTTCCTGGTCACCGGGGTGTTCGTCTTCACCTTCACGCAGACCTCGGTGCTCAACGGGGTACGGGCGATCTCCTCGAACCTGGGACTGGTGCGGGCGCTGCACTTCCCCCGCGCCTCCCTGCCGATCTCCGTCTCGCTCCAGCAGCTCCAGCAGCTGCTCTTCTCGATGATCGTCCTGATCGTCATCCTGATCGGCTTCGGACAGTTCCCCGCCTGGTCGTGGCTGCTGATCGTGCCGACGCTCGTCCTCCAGTTCGGCTTCAACACCGGGCTGGCGCTCATCATGGCCCGGCTCGGCAGCAAGACCCCGGACCTGGCCCAGCTGATGCCGTTCGTCACCCGTACGTGGATGTACGCGTCCGGCGTGATGTTCCCCCTCCAGCACATGCTGCAGACCCGGGCGAGCGCGCCGGGCTGGCTGGTGGACGTGCTCCAGGCCAACCCCGCGGCCGTCTACATGGACCTCATGCGGTTCGCGTTCATCGACGAGTACACCGGTGCGGACCTGCCGCCGCACGTGTGGGCGCTCGCGCTCGGCTGGGCGGTGGTCGTGGGCCTCGGCGGATTTGTTTTCTTCTGGAAGGCGGAGGAGCGTTATGGCCGTGGCTGAGCACACCGAGCGAAGCGGAGCACCCGCCGCGTCCGGTCAGGGGACCGAGGCCCAGGCCGCTGTGGCGGCGACCCCCTGGGTGCCGACGGTCATCGCCGAGGACCTGCACATCGTCTACCGCGTCTACGGCGGCGCCAAGGGCAGGGGCAGCGCCACCGCGGCCCTCAACCGCATCATCCGGCGCAAGCCGGGCGGCGGTATGCGCGAGGTCCACGCGGTGCGCGGGGTCAGCTTCACCGCCTACCGGGGCCAGGCCATCGGCCTGATCGGCTCGAACGGTTCGGGCAAGTCCACGCTGCTCAAGGCCGTGGCCGGGCTGCTGCCGGCCGAGAGCGGCCGGGTCTACACCGACGGCCAGCCCTCGCTGCTGGGCGTCAACGCGGCGATGATGAACGATCTGACCGGCGAGCGGAACGTCATCCTCGGCGGTCTGGCCATGGGCATGTCCCGGGAGGAGATCGGCCGCCGCTACCAGGACATCGTCGACTTCTCCGGCATCAACGAGAAGGGCGACTTCATCACCCTGCCGATGCGCACCTATTCCTCCGGCATGGCGGCCCGGCTGCGCTTCTCCATCGCCGCGGCCAAGAACCACGACGTCCTCATGATCGACGAGGCGCTGGCCACCGGTGACAAGAAGTTCCAGAAGCGCTCGGAGGCCCGCATCCGCGAGCTGCGCAAGGAGGCCGGCACGGTCTTCCTCGTCAGCCACAACAACAAGTCGATCCGCGACACCTGCGAGCGGGTGCTGTGGCTGGAGAAGGGCCAGCTGCTGCTCGACGGGCCCACGGACGAGGTCCTCAAGGAGTACGAGAAGTTCACCAGCAAGTAGCGTCCGGCGGGGTCGGCCGTCAGCGGCCCGCCCCGCCCTGCGGGCCCGGCCGGTTTCCCCGCACGCCTTGCGCGGCCCGCCGCCCCGGTGTCTCCCGGGGCGGCGGGCCGCTTCGTCGTGGAGGCGGCGGCCCAGGGGGAGGGGTGCCCACGGCGCGGGCCCTGCGGCCGGGTGCGCCGGCGCACACCGCGGCCACACGCCGGCATGTGCTGTCGGTGACGTGCCGCGCCGCCGTCCGCGTCGGGCAGGATGGGCGGCATGCGGGCGAACGGTGCGGCGACGGGCGCGGCCCCTCCCGGGCGGCCCCGCCCGGCAGCGGGGTCCGGCGGCGCCACGGAAGCGGGCGGGACCGGCGGCGGAAGCCGCTACCACCACGGCGACCTGCGCAACGCGCTGCTGCGGGCAGCCGTCGCGCTGGCGGCCGAGGGCGGGCCCGACGCCGTGGTGCTCCGCGCCGCGGCCCGCCAGGCCGGCGTCTCCGCCACCGCCGCCTACCGGCACTTCGACGGCCACGGCGAGCTGCTCGGCGCCGTCGCCGAGCACGCCCGCCGGCGCCTCGTCACCCGTATGGAAGCCGCCCGCCGGCAGACCCGCGGCGGCACCGGACGTGAGGCGGCACGGGAGCGCTTGCTGACCCTTGGCCGCGGCTACCTCGGCTTCGCCCGGGAGGAACCCGGCCTCTACCGCACGGCCTTCCGCCACCGGCCCTGCGGCTCCGCGGGCCGTCCCGGTACGGGCACCCCGGCCGGCTCGCCAGGGCCCCGGTCCGGCTGGGGGAGCCGCCCGCTCGCGGTGCTCGCCGCGGCCCTGGACGAGGCCGTCGCCGCCGGACTCGTCCCGGCCGGGCGCCGGGCCGGGGCCGAGCTGAGCGCCTGGGCCATGCTCCACGGCGCCGCCATGCTTCTCCTCGACGGCCCGCTCGGCGCCCTCGGCGAGGAGGAGGCCGCTCGTGTGCTCGATCGGGTGCCGCACGACATCGTGGCCGGACTGACCGCTCCCGAAGGCCCCGGCACGCGCTCACTCTGACGGGTGATCGGGTCCGTCCGCTCAGGGATGCTGACCCACCGCACGGGGGATTGATGTACGGCGTAAGCTGTTTCGGTGCTGATTCGCAGTAACTCGGGCGAACCGGCCTCGGCCGCTCTGTGCCGCTGGCCGCTTCCGCAGGCCAGCGTGCGCGGCGTGTCCGAAATAGGATGTTCTGGCGCGGCGGTGTAGAAACGGAGATGTGACGGCAATGGCCATGGGCAGCACGTGGTGACCCCGGAGGAGGACGCGCAGGCGAGCGCGGTGCTCTCCAAGGCCAAGGCGGAGAACTTCCCGGTGGCGCCCCGCTTCCTACCCCGTGCGTGGCGGGACGACCTGATGGCCGTCTACGGATTCGCCCGCCTGGTCGACGACATCGGGGACGGCGACCTGGACGACGCCCCCGAGCACGCGCGCACCCTCGGACTGGCTCCCGACCAGGCCGGCGACACACTCGCGATGCTCGACGCGTTCGAAGCCGACCTGCTCAAGGTGTTCGACGGCTCCCACCAGACCGGCGGCGCCGCGCCGTCCCCGGGCGGCGGGCCGGCCCACCCGCTGCTGCGGGCCCTCGTCCCCACCGTCCACCGCCGCGGACTGACCGCCGAGCCGTTCCTCGCCCTGGTCGAGGCCAACCGGCAGGACCAGAAGATCCGCCGCTACGCCACCTGGAGCGAACTCCTCGCCTACTGCGAGCTGTCGGCCAACCCGGTCGGCCGCCTCGTCCTGGCCATCACCGGCACCGCGACACCCGAACGGGTACACCGCTCCGACGCGGTCTGCACCGGGCTCCAGATCGTCGAACACCTCCAGGACGTGGCCGAGGACCTGGCCCGGGACCGCATCTACCTCCCGGCCGAGGACATGGACCGTTTCCGGGTCGGCGAGGCCGATCTGGCGGCCCCCACCGCGAACGCCTCGGTGCGCGCCCTGATCGCTTTCGAGGCCGACCGCGCACTGGGGCTGCTGGACGAGGGCACACCGCTGGTGCGCAGCGTCCACGGCAGGCTGCGGCTGCTGCTCGCCGGGTTCACCGGCGGCGGCCGGGCGGCGGTCCGGGCACTGCGGGCCGCACGGTACGACGTACTGGCAGGGGCTCCCCGGGCCGGCGCCGCCAGCGTGCTGCGCGCCTCCTGGGCGAGCCTGCGAGGAGAGGGGTGAGGGGCACGGTGGGGAACACACCGAAGACCGCCAGATCGATCCGTTCCGCGACCGCTCCCGTGTCGCAGCCCTCCCCGCAGGTGACCGCCGCCTACCGGTACTGCGAGGCCGTCACCGGGCAGCAGGCCCGCAACTTCGCCTACGGCATCCGGCTGCTGCCCGGACCCAAACGGCAGGCCATGTCCGCGCTGTACGCGTTCTCCCGCCGTGTGGACGACATCGGTGACGGCGACCTGCCCGCCGAGGCCAAGAAGGAGCGCCTGGAGCAGACGCGGTCGCTGCTCGCGCGGATCAAGGACCGGAAGGTGGCCGAGGACGACACCGACCCGGTCGCCGTCGCGCTCACCCACGCCGCCGACCGGTTCCCCCTGCCGCTGGACGCGCTCGACGAACTGATCGACGGAGTACTGCTGGACGTCGCCGGCACCACCTACCGCACCTGGGACGACCTCAAGGGCTACTGTCGCTGCGTGGCCGGCGCCATCGGACGGCTCTCGCTCGGCGTCTTCGGGACGGTGCCCGGCGCACGGGACGCCGTCCGCGCCCCCGAATACGCCGACACTTTGGGCCTGGCACTCCAACTGACCAATATTCTCAGGGACGTTCGGGAAGACGCGGAGGACGGACGTACCTATCTCCCTGCCGAGGACCTCGAGAAATTTGGCTGTGCCGACGGATTCAACAGCGATACGGTGCAGCCCGGTGCCGACTTCACCGGGCTGGTGCATTTCGAGGTCCGGCGCGCCCGCGCGCTGTTCGCCGAGGGTTACCGGCTGCTGCCCCTGCTCGACCGGCGCTCCGGTGCCTGCGTGGCCGCCATGGCGGGCATCTACCACCGGCTGCTCGACCGCATCGCGGCGGACCCCGCCGCCGTACTGCGCGGCCGGGTCTCCCTGCCCGGACACGAGAAGGCGTACGTGGCGGTACGGGGACTCTCCGGCCTCGACACCCGCCAGGCCGTGCGGCAGGCAGCACGGCGGAGCGCCTGATGGCCCCGAGGACAGGCAGCGGGGCAACTCGCCGCGGGGACGCGGCGTCCGAGCGGGCGCGGACCAGCAGCGGCAGCGAGGGGAGGAGCGTCCATGACAGCGGACGAGAAACGGTCCGATGACCGGTCCGGCGGCTCCCGGCGCGCCGTGGTGCTCGGCGGCGGCCTGGCGGGCACGACGGCCGCGCTACGGCTCGCCGAGGCCGGCCTGGAGACCACCCTCGTGGAGACCCGGCCCCGGCTGGGCGGACTGGCCTTCTCCTTCCACCGCGACTCCGCCGCAGGCCCGCTGACCGTCGACAACGGCCAGCACGTCTACCTGCGCTGCTGCACCGCCTACGGATGGTTCCTCAAGCGGGTCGGCGCCGCCCGTCTCGCCCCGCTCCAGGACCGGCTGGACGTGCCGGTGCTGGACGTCGGCGGGCCCCGGCCGCGGCTGGGCCGGCTGCGCCGCACCGCGCTGCCCGTCCCGCTCCACCTGGCGGCGAGCCTGAGCACCTACCCGCACCTGTCGCCGGCCGAGCGGCTGTCGGTGGCCCGCGCCGCGCTCGCCCTCAAGGGGCTCGACCCGGCCGACCCCGCGCTGGACGCCATCGACTTCGGCACCTGGCTGCACCGGCACGGCCAGTCGGCCCGCACCGTCGAGGCCCTGTGGGACCTGGTGGGCACCGCCACCCTCAACGCCCGCGCCCCGCACGCCTCCATGGCGCTGGCCGCGATGGTCTTCAAGACCGGGCTGCTCAGCGAGCCGGGCGCCGCGGACATCGGCTGGGCCCATGTGCCGCTCGGCGACATCCACGACGGTCTGGCCCGGGCCGCGCTCGACAAGGCGGGCGTGCGCACCCTGCTGCGCACTCGCGCACGGGCCCTCGAAGCGGACGACGAGGCCGGCTGGCGCGTGACGCTCGACGAAGGAGCCGACGGAGCCGGGCAGCTGACGGCCGGCACGGTCGTGCTCGCCGTACCGCAGCGCGAGGCGCACCGGCTGCTGCCCCCCGGGGCCCTGGCCGACCCGGGCAGGCTGCTGGACATCGGCACCGCACCCATCCTCAACGTGCACGTCGTCTACGACCGCAAGGTGCTGCGCCGTCCCTTCTTCACCGCGCTGGGCACCCCCGTCCAGTGGGTCTTCGACCGCACCGAGGCCTCCGGACTGACCGGCGGCGGCCAGTACCTGGCGCTGTCCCAGTCCGTGGCGCAGCAGGAGATCGACCTGCCGGTCGCCGCCCTGCGCGAGCGGTACCTGCCCGAACTCGAGCGGCTGCTGCCGGCCGCGCGGGGCGCCCGCGTACGTGACTTCTTCGTCACCCGCGAGCGCACCGCCACGTTCGCGCCGACACCCGGCGTGGAACGGCTGCGGCCCGGCGCGCGTACCTTCGCGCCCGGCGTCTACCTGGCCGGCGCGTGGACCGCCACCGGCTGGCCCGCGACGATGGAGGGCGCCGTCCGCAGCGGTGCGCGTGCCGCACGGGAGGCACTCGCCGCGCTGGGCCGTCCCCATGGGAAGGAACCGGTCCCCGGCAGCGAAGGAAGGGCCCATGAGCACCACTGACGTACCGAGCACAGCCAGTACGGGCCCCACAGCCGGCCCGCCAGCACCGCACCAAGGAGACCCTGTGACCCCGGCGAAGCAGCATCTCGCGCAGGCGGACGACGCAGTCGAGGAGAGCGCCGGCTCTCAAGAGGCCGGCGCCCGGGGCGTGACCGCGCTGCTGGACCGCGGGCGCGCGCTGACCACCCCGGTGCTGCGGGCCGCGGTCGAGCGGCTGGCCCCGCCGATGGACACCGTGGCCGCCTACCACTTCGGCTGGATCGACGCCGAGGGCCGGCCCTCCGACGCCGCGGGCGGCAAGGCGGTACGGCCGGCGCTGGCGCTGCTGTCCGCCGAGGCCGCCGGCGCCCCGCCCGAGGCCGGCATCCCCGGCGCGGTCGCCGTCGAACTGGTGCACAACTTCTCGCTGCTCCACGACGACCTGATGGACGGCGACGAACAGCGCCGCCACCGCGACACCGTCTGGAAGGTGCACGGCCCCGCCCAGGCCATCCTCGTCGGTGACGCCCTCTTCGCACTCGGCAGCGAGATACTGCTGGAGATGGGCACGGTCGAGGCAGGCCGGGCCACCCGGCGGCTGACCGTCGCCTCGCGCAAGCTCATCGACGGCCAGGCGCAGGACATCTCCTACGAGCACCGCGACCTGGTGACCGTCGAGGAGTGCCTGCACATGGAAGGCAACAAGACGGGCGCCCTGCTGGCCTGCGCCGCCTCCATCGGCGCCGTCCTCGGCGGCGCGGACGACCGCACGGCCGACGCACTGGAGGCCTACGGCCACCACCTCGGGCTCGCCTTCCAGGCCGTCGACGATCTGCTCGGCATCTGGGGCGACCCCCAGTCTACCGGCAAGCAGGCCTGGAGCGATCTGCGCCAGCGCAAGAAATCGCTGCCCGTGGCCGCCGCCCTCGGCTCCGAAGGCCCCGCCGCCGCCCGGCTGGCCAAGCTGCTGGCCGAGGACGCACAGAAGAGCCAGGCCGAGTTCGAGGACTTCCACGAGGCGGAGTTCGCCGAGCGGGCCGCGCTCATCGAGGAGGCCGGGGGCCGCGAGTGGACCTCCCAGGAGGCACAGCGGCAGCACACCACCGCCATTCAGGCGCTCGACTCGATCCCGATGCCGGGCAGAGTGCGCGAACAGTTCGCCGCTCTCGCCGACTTCGTCGTCGTACGGCAAAGGTGAGCGCCCCCGGCACCTGACGGTTCCGATTCATCGGACACTTCGGAAGGAGAAGGGATGACAGCAACGACCGACGGATCCGCTGGACCCGGCGTCTCCGGAACGAAGAACCTCACGAGCGACACCCTCGCCCCCGCCGCCGGCGGACGCGAGAGCACCGTCGCCCTGGCGGAGCGGACCGCTGCCCGCGCCGTCGACCACCTGCTCGCCCGGCAGGACGAGGCGGGCTGGTGGAAGGGAGATCTGGACACCAACGTCACCATGGACGCCGAGGACCTGCTGCTGCGGGAGTTCCTCGGCATCCGGGACGAGAAGACCTCCGCAGCCGCCGCCCGCTGGATCCGCTCACAGCAGCGCGAGGACGGCACTTGGGCCACCTTCTACGGCGGACCCGGCGAGCTGTCCACCACCATCGAGGCATACGTCGCCCTCAAGCTCGCCGGCGACGACCCCGAGGCACCGCACATGGCGCGGGCCGCGGCCTGGATCAGGGAACAGGGCGGGATCGTCCGCAGCAGGGTCTTCACCCGCATCTGGCTCGCGCTCTTCGGCTGGTGGCGCTGGGAGGACCTGCCGGAGATGCCGCCGGAGATCATCTGGTTCCCCAAGTGGTTCCCGCTCAACATCTACGACTTCGGCTGCTGGGCCCGGCAGACCATCGTGCCGCTGACCATCGTGTGCGCCTACCGCCCCGTCCACCCGGCGCCCTTCCGGCTGGACGAGCTGCACGTCGACCCCGCGCGGCCCAACCCGCCCGCCGCCAAGGCCCCCCTCACCAGCTGGGACGGTGCCTTCCAGCGCATCGACCGGGCCCTGCACGCCTACCGCAAGGTGGGCTCGCGCAGGCTGCGCAGGGCCGCTGTCAAGGAGGCGTCGCGCTGGATCATCGAGCGGCAGGAGAACGACGGCTGCTGGGGCGGCATCCAGCCGCCCGCCGTCTACTCGCTGATCGCCCTGCGGCTGCTCGGCTACGACCTGGACCACCCCGTGCTCAAGGCCGGGCTGGAGTCGCTGGACCGGTTCGCGGTCTGGCACGACGAGCAGACCCGGATGATCGAAGCCTGCCAGTCCCCGGTGTGGGACACCTGTCTGACCGCCATCGCCCTGGCCGACGCGGGACTGCCGCGCGACCACCCGGCGCTGGTCAAGGCCGCCGACTGGATGCTCGGCGAGCAGATCGTACGTCCCGGTGACTGGTCGGTGCGCCGGCCGCAGCTGACCCCGGGCGGCTGGGCGTTCGAGTTCCACAACGACAACTATCCGGACATCGACGACACCGCCGAGGTCGCGCTGGCGCTGCGCCGTATCGAGCACCCCGACTCCGAGCGCGTGAACCGGGCCATCGCACGGGCGGTGCGCTGGAACCTGGGCATGCAGTCCCGCGACGGCGCGTGGGGCGCCTTCGACGTGGACAACACCAGCAAGTTCCCCAACCGGCTGCCGTTCTGCGACTTCGGTGAGGTCATCGACCCGCCGTCGGCCGATGTGACCGCGCACGTGGTGGAGATGCTGGCGGCCGAGGGCAAGCAGGACGATCCGCGTACCCGCAAGGCCATCGCCTGGCTGCTCTCCGAACAGGAGTCCAACGGTTCCTGGTTCGGCCGTTGGGGCGTCAACTACCTGTACGGCACCGGCTCGGTCGTCCCCGCACTGGTGGCCGCCGGACTGCCCACCTCGCATCCGGCCATCCGGCGGGCCGTCGGCTGGCTGGAGAGCGTGCAGAACGACGACGGCGGCTGGGGCGAGGACCTGCGCTCCTACATCGACTCCGAGTGGATCGCCAACGGCACCTCCACCGCCTCCCAGACCGGCTGGGCCCTCATGGCGCTGCTGGCCGCCGGCGAACAGGACAGCAAGGCCGTCGAACGCGGCGTCACCTGGCTGGCCGAGACCCAGCGCGAGGACGGCTACTGGGACGAGCCCTACTTCACCGGTACCGGCTTCCCCTGGGACTTCTCCATCAACTACCACCTCTACCGGATGGTCTTCCCGCTCACCGCGCTGGGCCGCTACCTGCACGGTGACGGCCTCGCCCGGCGTACCGGACGGGACGCCTGATGGACAGCCCGGAGACCCCAGGACCGCTCCTCGTGGCGTGCGCACTCGGCATCGAGCACGTCGCGCTGCGCCGCGGCCTGGGGCGCCCGGGCCCCGACCACGCGAACGGGGGAACGGACGCCGCCCGGGTGAGGCTGCTGCGCAGCGGCATGGGCCCCCAGGCCGCCCGCACCGCGGTGACCAGGGCCCTGGCCGGGGAGGAGGTGGCCGGCGGCACCGCGGTACTGGCCACCGGCTTCTGCGCCGGGCTGGCCCGCGGCATGCGGCCCGGCGATCTCGTCGTCGCCGAGGAGACCCGCGACGAGCACGGCCGCACCCGCTGCACCGGCACCGAACTGCTGACGACCGCGCTCACCAGGCGCGGCTTCGGCGGCACCGTCCACGTCGGCCCCCTCGCGGGCACCGACCGCGTGGTGCGGGGCCGGGGCCGGGCCGCACTGCACACGTCCGGAGCGATCGCCGCCGACATGGAATCCGCCGCCACACTGGGCGCCGCCGCCGCGGGCACGGCCCGGCGCCCGGTTGCGGCTGTACGGGTGGTCGTGGACGCTCCGGGCCATGAACTGATCCGCATCGGGACACTGCGGGGTGGAATATCGGCATTCCGCGTCCTTCGCGGTGTCCTGCCCGCATTCCTCGAATGGCACCGATCCCTGCTGCTCCCCTGGAGGTGAGCCAGAAATGGCCATGCCGCTCCGCCAGACGCTCCGTATCGGGACGTATCTCTTCCAGCAGAAGCTCCGCAAGCGGGAGAAGTTCCCCCTCATCGTCGAACTGGAACCGTTGTTCGCCTGCAATCTGAAGTGCGAGGGCTGCGGAAAGATCCAGCACCCGGCCGGTGTTCTCAAGCAGCGGATGCCGGTGGCCCAGGCGGTGGGGGCCGTACTGGAGTCCGGCGCGCCGATGGTTTCCATCGCGGGCGGTGAGCCGCTGATGCACCCGCAGATCGGGGAGATCGTGCGGGAACTGGTGGCCAGGCGCAAATACGTCTTCCTTTGCACCAATGCCATGCTGCTGCGCAAGAAGATGGACCAGTTCAAGCCGTCGCCGTATTTCGCTTTCGCCGTGCACATCGACGGGCTGCGCGAGCGGCACGACGCCTCCGTCGCGAAGGAGGGCGTGTTCGACGAGGCGGTGGAGGCCATGAAGGAGGCCAAGCGCCGCGGTTTCCGCGTCACCACCAATTCCACGTTCTTCAACACGGACACCCCGCAGACCATCATCGACGTTCTCAACTTCCTGAACGACGAGATCAAGGTCGACGAGATGATGATCTCGCCCGCCTATGCCTACGAGAAGGCGCCCGACCAGGAGCACTTCCTCGGCGTGGAACAGACCCGGGAGCTGTTCAAGAAGGCGTTCGCCGGCGGCAACAGGGCCCGCTGGCGGCTCAACCACAGCCCGCTCTTCCTCGACTTCCTCGAAGGCAAGGCCGACTTCGACTGCACCGCCTGGGCCATCCCCAACTACTCCCTGTTCGGCTGGCAGCGCCCCTGCTACCTGATGAGCGACGGCTACGTCCCCACCTACCGGCAGCTGGTCGAGGAGACCGACTGGGACAAGTACGGCCGCGGCAAGGACCCCCGGTGCGCCAACTGCATGGCCCACTGCGGCTACGAGCCGACCGCCGTGCTGGCCACCATGGGCTCCCTCAAGGAGTCGCTGCGCGCGGCCCGCGAGACCGCAGCCGGGAACCGGGCCGGCTGAGCACCGCCAGCGAAGATCATCGAGCCAGGAGAAGGGGAGCGTGGCGTGACCGGTTTCGACCTGACCAAGCTGCTGGCCGAACGCAGCGGTGAACGGTACGAGTTGCACACCCGGTACCTGAACCACCAACTGCCGCGCATGCTGCGCACCATCGGCTTCGACAAGGTGTACGAGCGTGCCGAGGGCGCCCACTTCTACGACGCCGAGGGCAACGACTACCTGGACATGCTCTCCGGCTTCGGCGTCATGGGCCTGGGCCGCCACCATCCGGTCGTCAGACAGGCCCTGCACGACGTGCTGGACGCCCAGCTCGCCGACCTCACCCGGTTCGACTGCCAGCCGCTGCCCGGACTGCTGGCCGAGAAACTGCTGTCGTACGCGCCCGGCCTCGACCGGGTGTTCTTCGGCAACAGCGGCACCGAAGCGGTGGAGACGGCACTCAAGTTCGCCCGGTACGCCACCGGCAGGCCCCGCGTGCTCTACTGCACCCACGCCTTCCACGGGCTGACCACCGGCTCGCTGTCCGTCAACGGCGAGAGGGGATTCCGCGACGGTTTCGCCCCGCTGCTTCCCGACACCCCCGTCGAACTGGGCGACCTCGACGCGCTGGAACGCGAGCTGCGCGCGAAGGACGTGGCGGCGCTCGTCGTCGAGCCCATCCAGGGCAAGGGCGTGCACGCGGCCCCGCCCGGCTATCTGCGGGCCGCCCGCGAACTGCTGCACAAGCACGGGGCGCTGCTGATCGCCGACGAGGTGCAGACGGGCATCGGCCGCACCGGCGACTTCTTCGCCTACCAGCACGAGGACGGCGTCGACCCGGACCTGGTGTGCGTGGCCAAGTCGCTGTCGGGCGGCTACGTACCGGTGGGCGCGACGCTCGGCAAGGACTGGATCTTCAAGAAGGTCTACTCCTCCATGGACCGGGTCCAGGTGCACTCGGCCAGCTTCGGCAGCAACGCCCAGGCGATGGCCGCCGGCCTGGCCACCCTCGCGGTCATGGACGACGAGCGGATCACCGAGAACGCCCGCCGCACCGGTGACGAGCTGCGCACCCGGCTGGCCGCGCTCGTCGACAAGTACGAGCTGCTGCACGAAGTGCGCGGCCGGGGCCTGATGATCGGCATCGAGTTCGGCAAGCCGAGGTCGCTGGGGCTGCGCAGCCGCTGGACGATGCTCCAGACCGCCCGCAAGGGCCTGTTCGCGCAGATGGTCGTCGTCCCGCTGCTGCAGAAGCACCGCATCCTCACCCAGGTCTCCGGCGACCACCTGGAGGTCATCAAGCTGATTCCGCCGCTGGTGATCGGCGAGGCCGAGGTGGACCGCTTCGTGACCGCGTTCACCGAGGTCATGGAGGACGCGCACAACGGCGGCGGTCTCATGTGGGACTTCGGCCGCACCCTGGTCAAGCAGGCCGTCGCCAACCGCTGAACCGGCGACCGCTCAGCGGACCCCGCCGCGGGCCCGGACCGGAACAGCTCCGGCCCGGGCCCGCGGCGCTGCGCCGGGAAGTGCGCACCGGCTGCCCGTCCGGTCAGTCCGGGGAGCCCGGCAGCTCGGCGCGCACCGTGTGCGCCGCGGTCACCATGTTCCGCAGGGCCGCCCTCACCTGGGGCCACTCGCGGGTCTTGAGCCCGCAGTCCGGGTTGACCCACAGCCGGTCAGCGGACAGGGCCGCCAGCCCCTTGCGGAGCAGGGCGGCGAGTTCCCCGGCGTCGGGCACCCGCGGACTGTGGATGTCGTACACGCCGGGGCCCGCCTCGCGCGGGTAGCCGTACGACCGCAGTTCGTCGGCCACCTGCATCCGGGAGCGGGCCGCCTCCAGGCTGATGACGTCGGCGTCCAGCGCGTCGATGGCCTCGATGATGTCGCCGAACTCCGCGTAACACATGTGGGTGTGGATCTGGGTGTCCGCCCGCACCCCGCCGGTGGCCAGCCGGAACGCCTCGGTCGCCCACGCCAGATGGGCCCGGCGCCCGGCGGCGCGCAGCGGCAGCGTCTCACGCAGCGCCGGCTCGTCCACCTGGATCACCGGCGTACCGGCCGCCTCCAGTTCGCACACCTCGTCGCGCAGTGCCAGCGCCACCTGGCGGGCCGTGACCGACCGCGGCTGGTCGTCCCTGACGAACGACCAGGCCAGCATGGTGACCGGGCCTGTCAGCATCCCCTTGACGGGGCGCGAGGTGAGCGACTGCGCGTACCGCGTCCAGCGCACCGTCATCGGCTCCGGGCGCGCCACGTCACCGGCCAGGATCGGCGGCCGTACGTAGCGGGTGCCGTACGACTGGACCCAGCCGTGCCGGGTGGTGAGGAAACCGGTGAGCCGCTCGGCGAAGTAGCGCACCATGTCGTCCCGTTCGGCCTCGCCGTGCACCAGCACGTCGAGCCCCGCCTCCTCCTGGAAGGCGATCACCTCGCCGATCTCGGCCGCCACCCGCTGCTCGTACTCCGCAACGCCGGTCCGGCCGGCCCGCAGCGCGGCGCGGGCCTCGCGCAGCGCACGTGTCTGCGGGAACGAGCCCACGGTGGTGGTGGGCAGCGGCGGCAGCCCCAGCCGGGTGCGCTGCGCCGCCGTACGCCGCGAGTACGGCACGCCACGCCGCCCGTCGGCCTCGGTGGCCGCGGCGGCACGGGCCCGTACGGCCGTGTCACGGGTCAGCGGCGAGGCGGTGCGGGACGCCAGGTGGGCACGATTGGCGGCGAGCCGCGCGCGGATGGCGCCGGTCCCCTCGGACAGTCCGCGGGCCAGGGTCGCGGCCTCCCGGGCCTTCTGCCGCGCGAACGCCAGCCAGCGCGCGACCTGCGGATCCAGGTCCCGCTCCGCCCCAACGTCCAGCGGGACGTGCAGCAGCGAGCAGGAGGCGGCCACATCCACCCGGCCGGCCAGGCCCAGCAGCGTCCCCAGCGTGGTCATGGACCGCTCGTGATCGTCGATCCACACGTTCCGCCCGTCGATCACCCCTGCCACCAGCCGTTTGCCGGGCAGACCGCCGACTGCGGCCAGCTCGTCGAGGTTGGCGGCTGCGGGGCCCGTGAAGTCGAGCGCCAGGCCCTCGACCGGCGCCTTCGCCAGGACGGGCAGGGCCTCACCGAGGCGGTCGAAGTAGGAGGCGACCAGCAGCCGCGGCCGGTCCGCCGACTCGCCCAGGTACCGGTAGGCGCGGGCCGTCGCCGCCAGCTCGGCGGGCGTGCGGTCCTGCACCAGGGCCGGCTCGTCCAGCTGCACCCAGTCGGCGCCGGCCGCGCGCAGCCGCGCCAGGATCTCGGCGTATACGGGCAGCAGCCTCCCCAGCAGCGACAGCGGCTCGAAGTCCGGCGCCGAGCCGGGGGCGGGCTTGGCCAGCAGCAGATAGGTGACCGGCCCCACCAGCACCGGCCGCGGGGCCGCCACACCGAGTGCGAGCGCCTCCGTCAGCTCGGCCGTCTGCTTGCCGGGGTCCGCACGGAAGACGGTTCCGTCCCCGATCTCGGGCACCAGGTAGTGGTAGTTGGTGTCGAACCACTTGGTCATCTCCAGCGGCGCGGTCTCCCGTGTGCCGCGGGCCATGGCGAAGTAGCCGTCCAGCGGATCGGCGGCGACGGCCGCGCGGTGCCGTTCGGGGACGGCGCCGACCATGACCGTGGTGTCGAGCATGTGGTCGTAGAGCGAGAAGTCGCCCGTGGGCACCTCGTGCAGGCCCGCCTCGGCCATCTGCCGCCAGTTGGCGCGGCGGAGCCGGGCGGCGGTGGCCAGCAGGGACTCCGCGTCGACGCGGCCCCTCCAGTAGCCCTCGACCGCCTTCTTGAGCTCGCGGTCGGGCCCCTGCCGCGGATAGCCGTGCACTGTGGCGCGGGCCGTGCCGGTCCCTCCGGTGGACGCCCGGGGGCCGGGCGCCGGTGCTGTGCGGTGTCCGGTCGCTGTCACGCAACTCTCCTTCGCGAGACGTCTCAGCGCTCCCGGAGCGGGACGAGGACGCGAAGGACGACAGGGCGGACGGCCGTCGGTGCCGTCCGCGTCGCACGCGTGCGAGGGCCACCCGCACGTGTGCGCTGTTCTCCGACCCGCCCACGAGGTCTCCGGGAGAACCGCACGCGTATACGACGCGTACGGGCAGCGGGCAGGTCTTCGGACTCGCGGGCACACCCGCCGGACTCGTACCGGCGGACACCTAATGGCCGTCGCTTCCCGGACCGGCGGTCCAGTGCGTATGACGGCGGTCGTTCCCGCTCACCGCTGCGGGGCAGTCCCGGATTCGCACCGGGTTCCCTCTTGCGACGCCTCCCGCCTGGCGGACGGGGCGAACCAGCTGCGGCGCCAGCCTAACGGCGGACGCGCCGGATGTCTGCGGTGCCCGTCGGACGCGGGGCCGCACCGGCACCGGGCCCCGCGCCGGGCGGGCACCGGAATCCGGGTCAGCCCTCCAGCATGCGGTCCTGGAGCCGGGCCCGGGTGTGCCGCGAGAGCTTGAGGCCCTCGGTCAGATAGGTGTCCACGTCGCCCCACGTCCCGTCGATCGTGTCGAACGCCGCGTGCAGATACGCCGCGCGGGCGTCGAAGAGCGGCGCCAGCAGCTCCAGCACTTCCGGGGACATCCCGGCCTTCGAACGGGGGCTGCGGTAGATCTTGTACCGCCGGTGCGGCTGGTTCGACTGGAGGTAGTCCTCCTCGATCGCCGCCCGGTCCACGCCGAGGGCCAGCAGCGTGATCGCCACCGACAGCCCCGCCCGGTCCTTGCCCGCGGCGCAGTGCATCAGCGCGGGCACGCTGTCCTCGGCGAGCGCGTGCAGGATGCGGCTGTGCTCGGCCGTACGCGAGGTGATCATGGCCCGGTAGGAGCTGGTCATCCGCTCGACGGCCAGCCCGTCGCCGAGGATCGCGCGGAGCTGGTCCAGCTCGCCGTCGCGCACCATCTTCCAGAACTCGGCGCCGTCGGCCGGGTCGGACAGCGGGATGTTGACGTTGCGGACACCGGGAAGTTCCACGTCGGGGCCGTCGAGCGCCTGGTCGGCGGAGTTGCGGAAGTCGAAGACGGTGTGCAGCTTCAGGCCGCCCAGGAAGACGGTGTCCTGGGGGGTGGCGTGCGCCAGGTGACCGCTGCGGAAGAGCACCCCTCGCCGCACCCGCCGGCCATCCACCGTCGGCAGCCCGCCGACGTCGCGGAAGTTCCGAACCCCGGCCAGCTCGATCTCGGTGGGCTCCTGAGTCACGAGTGCTCCCTCTGCGTTCCGCTACGGCCGTCCGTTCGACGATACGACATCGGTGCCTGAGGCGATCAGTTCCCGTAGGTGACCGGAACGGGGCGCAGTCCCGAGGCGCCCGGGGCCGGTGCGGAGACCGCGACTGAACCGGCGGGGCCCATGGACGCGCACCGGGGCCCGCACGGCGGCGAGCGGGGTGCCGCCCGGGGCGGCAGGGCAGGTGTGGTCCCGTCGCCGTAGGCTCGCACCGTGAGCGAGGAGCTGTTCCCGCGGCCCCCGGCCGAGATCGCCCCGGGAGCCGTGCACCTACCCGGCCGGCTGGACGCCGAGGCGCAGCACGAACTGCTGACGGCCTGCCGCCGCTGGGCCCTGCCCCCGGCCGGACTGCGCACCGTACGGATGCCGAGCGGCGGCCGGATGTCGGTGCGGCAGCTCAGCCTGGGGCGGCACTGGTACCCGTACGGCTACGCGGACACTGTCGTGGACGGGGGAGGCGAGCCGGTCAAACCGTTCCCCGGCTGGCTGGGGGAGTGGGCCCGCGCCGCGGTGGACGCCGCGGCGGAGGTCGTCGCCGGCACGGACACGCTCGGACGGCGGCCGTGCGACGTCCCGTACGACATCGCGCTCGTCAACTTCTACGGCGACGGCGCCCGGATGGGCATGCACCGGGACAGCGACGAGAAGTCCGCGGCGCCGGTCGTCTCCTTCAGCCTCGGCGACGCCTGCGTCTTCCGGTTCGGCCACAGCGGGGGCCGGGGCAGACCGTGGCACGACGTGACCTTGCGCAGCGGCGACGCGTTCGTCTTCGGCGGCCCCGCACGGCTGGCCTACCACGGGGTCCCGCGCACCGATCCCGGCACCGCCCCGCCCGGACTGGGACTGCGCGGACGGGTCAACGTCACGGTACGGGCGTACTGAGGCCGGCGGTTCGCCGAGGGGCGTGCGCCACCTCGGCGAACCGGCTGCCGGCTCGGTTCCCTCGTGGCCGGTGTTTCCGGGGGGGGTGCCTCTATGTCTTTCGTCAAGCGGGGCGTGGGGTTCTGGGTTCGTAGAAGGTTCCGTCGCGGAGCATCGCGAACAGGACGTTGATCCGTT